>CAWAMQ010000012.1:0-34016 GCA_963783125.1 uncultured Chitinophagaceae bacterium | reverse complement strand
AGGAAGAGCGAAGCCGGCTTGCCCGCGATCTTCACGATGGCATTGGCGGTTTATTATCAGGTTTAAAATTATCTATGTCAACTATGAAAGGAAACGTATTTCTCTCCGAAGAAAACGCAAAGTCGTTTTCAAATGTTATTGACCAGTTAGATGTATCGATAGCGGAGTTGCGAAGGGTGTCGCACAATATGATGCCGGAGGCACTGATAAAATTTGGCCTGAAAGAAGCGCTTGAAAATTATTGTGAAAGCCTTAATCATTCGGGGCGCATACAGGTTCGCCTGCAGGCATATGGTATGGAAAGCCGCATGGAACAAAGTGTTGAAATAGTGATTTACCGTATCATACAGGAACTGTTAAACAATGTTATAAAACATGCTGAAGCGAAAAATGTGCTGATACAATTGGTACGCGAAGGGGAGCGCTTTAATATAACCGTGGAAGATGACGGCAAAGGCTTTGACATAAATAAAGTTGCGCATGGAGCAGGCCTTGCCAATATCAGGGCCCGGGCGGCTTACCTGAATGGTACAGTGGACATCGTTTCAACTGAAGGAGAAGGCACTTCTGTTCATGTAGAAGGAAGCACGGTAACGGATACCGCATAATTTATATTTCAAATGACGACACGCATTTTTATTGTTGACGATCACCCAATGGTGGTAGCAGGTTTGCAAACGCTGCTGCGTGACCTTAAAGGCATTGCAGTTGCAGGAGCAGTCTCGAACGCCTTTGAAGCCATTCCTTTTTTAAAAGAAAATGAGGTAGATGTAATATTGCTTGATATTAATCTGCCTGATATAAACGGCATCGACTTGTGCAAAAAAATCCGTAAGGAATTTCCGGCGATAAAAATTTTAGGAATGAGCACCTTCAGTGAGCGCAGTTATATTTCCCGCATGATAGAAAACGGCGCTTCGGGTTACCTGCTTAAGAGTGTATCAAAAGAGGAGATAGCGGAAGCGATACAAACAGTTATGAATGGCAAAATGTATCTCAGTGTTTCTATGGAACATTTCATGAGGCCTCTCAACACTACCTCACCGGGCGATTTGCCGGCCATAACGAAGCGGGAAAAAGAAGTGCTGTCGCTAATAGCGGAAGGATTAACCAATAATCAAATTGCAGAAAAGCTTTTTATCAGCCCGTTGACGGTAGACAGCCACCGTAAGAATTTGCTCACAAAATTCAAGGTAAATAACACAGCCGCACTAATAAGGCTTGCCGTTGAAAACCACCTTGTCTAATTCTGACAGAGGAGAACAAGCCTAAAATGAGAATCTGTAATACCCATTTTGTTTGCTGCATTTTATTATTCGTTCGGATTGCGGGAATAATGAAAGTCGCAACCGCTGTTGTTGGCTACATCAACAAAAACGGATTAGCCTACGACAGTAAATATTATAAAGACGATAACCATGGGGCAGTTCCATTGATCGCAGAATATGATGGGCTTCATTTTATTTTCAATTATTATCCGCTCAAGCTCTCGTTTGACGATTTTATAAACATGGATGCCTCCACCGTTCAAAAGATCAAAAAACATTACGAGAATTTCCCGGCACGAGGAAGAAGCTGGAAGATTTAGAAGGTAAATAAAAAAATACTATTGTTTCCGGCGGCGGCTGGTTGTATTTGCACGGGTGAATGTGCCGCATATGTGAAATAAAAATCTTCCTCAAAACTTCGTTTACTGGTTTTTCCTATAATTTTGAAGGAATACGAGCAATGGCTTTACTCACAAATTTGAAAAGCAGAGCAAAGAAGTTGAAGTCTGAAGCACAGGTTTTGATGATTGCCTACAAAGACAAACGAACACCGGCTTCTGCAAAAATACTGATAGGCATCACGGTAGGTTATCTGCTCAGCCCCATTGATTTGATACCCGACTTTATTCCGGTATTAGGACTATTAGACGATTTAATCATTGTACCTGCATTGATTGCCCTTTCTATTAAATTAATACCTGGTGCAGTTTTAGAAGATGCGCGGGAACAACTAAAGAACAATCCCAAGCGATACAAGAAGAACAATTATTTATTTGCTATCGTTATTGTACTAATTTGGATTTCAGTTTTATACTTCGTTTTCATCCAGCTAAAGCAATTTTGGGAATGATACTTTGCCTTTGGCAGGTGTTTCACGAACCACATTTGGAGGTTTGTTAAGAGTGTAAACCGGGTGTAGGGCAAAATAAAAATCGTTCTTATTTGTCGGTTTACCGCTGGTCAATATGAGAAGATTAGGCAGTACTTTTTTCTTATTATTGTATTCAAATAAAAAAATTATGAAAACAGCGTTGCTCGCAGTCATATTTATTGCTGCTTTAAGTTCATGCCGGATGATCTCCGGAAACGGGAACGTGAAAAGGGAAACACGCAATCCGGGGACATTTACGGAAATAGAGTCTTCAGGTTCAGCAGATGTGGTGGTGAGGAGCGGAAGTGATTGCAGTGTAACGGTAGAAGACGATGAAAACTTGTTACCGTACATGGAAACAGTTGTCAAAAACGGAACATTACAAATTCACTACAGGGATGGGATCTCGGTAACCAATGACCATGCAAAAATTTATGTTACGGCTCCTACATTGTCTGCCGTGGCTACATCCGGCACTTCCAACATAATGATTTCCGATCTTTTGAGGAACAGTGATAAAATATCATTTCATACAAGCGGCACCGGAAATATTGAAGGTGAAGTGGACGCACCTGCTATTTCCGTTAGCCAATCAGGCACAGGCACGGTAAAGCTCCGCGGTCGTACGAGAGATTTTGATTGTGAGATAACCGGGGTTGGTCACGCATACTGCGATAACCTGGAAAGCGAAAATACAAAAGTAAATGTTTCAGGTGTTGGCGATGCCCATGTGTTTGCCAGTGTTCGCCTTGATGCGACAGTTAGTGGCACCGGAAGCGTGTATTACCGTGGTAATCCGCAAAGCCGGCAAGTTAAAACAACCGGTGTGGGAAGCATAAAGTCTGAGGATTGAGAGGGATCGCCATTCTCATTCCATGCAACGGTTCACTTAGTGTTTGTCAAACTTATATTAATAATGCTCTGCGCCCTGGCAATCTTTCAGTTGAACGGTAAGGCGGTAAGGACATTGAGCCCTAAGCTAAAATATGAAAAGAATCAGCAGCATTGATGCTACAAGAGGAATCGTAATGATCATAATGGCTTTGGACCATGTGAGGGACTTAATTCATGTAAACTCTATAACGCAAAGCCCTACTAATTTAGCAACCACAACACCTATACTTTTTTTCACGCGATGGATAACTTATTTATGTGCTCCCACCTTTGTTTTTCTTGCCGGTACTTCTGCTTTTATCTCTTTCAAAAACAAAAATAATTTTCTTCAGAGCCGTAATTTTCTACTGAAGCGTGGTGTTTACCTGGTGATACTGGAATTTGTAGTGGTGAATTTTTTGATGTATTTCGACCTTGGTTATCATACCCTGATTTTTGAAGTGATTGCTACCATCGGCTTTGGATTTATCGTACTATCATTTTTATTAAAAGTTTCTTCGAAAACCCTTGCTATAATTAGCCTTGCCATAATTTTTGGTCACAACCTGTTTTCTCTTATTCCTTTCGAACAAGCTTCTGTCCTGAAAAATATTTTATCGCCGCTGTTGACTCTCGCCGTAATTCCTGTATTTACTAATAAAGTATTTATAATGGCTTATCCGCCGATTCCGTGGTTGGGCATTATGCTGGCTGGTTTTGCGACAGGAAAATTATTTGAATGGGAGCCATCGAAAAGAAAAAAAATGTTTATAAATATTGGATTAAGTGCGTTAGTGTTGTTCGTGGTTATCCGGTTTATTAATGTGTATGGAGACCCGGTAAAATGGGCTGTACAAAAAAATAATATTTTCACCTTCCTCTCATTTATGAACATTACCAAGTATCCGCCTTCACTGCTGTTTTGTTTAATTACGTTAGGCATTATGTTTTTAATGCTTGCATTTACTGACGGTGTAAAAAATAGATTCATAAACATCACTTCTGTTTATGGAAAAGTGCCTTTGTTTTATTTTCTTGTTCATTTTTTTCTTATTCATATTATCCTGCTCGCGGTAATGCTTTTGCAGGGATTTCATTGGGCACAATTGGATTTTGCTTCCGGAAATTTCGGCCGTCCGAAAGATGTTGAAAGTGGGCTTCCCTTGTGGGCGATTTATGTAATTTGGATTTCAGTGGTGGCAATCTTGTACAAACCATGTGTATGGTATGGCAGATATAAATCAGCTCACAAAAACGGGTGGGTTAGGTATCTGTAACGTTTTAAATGATTCACAATAGCCTTCATTCGGGCGTTAATGGAAGCTTTTCGAAATTCGGGGCCACCAGCCGGAAAAAACAGGCTGCATCTTCATCACTGGTATTAGCGGAAAAAGTTTCCAAACTTGCTGGCTCTGCTTGGCGGCAAAGTTCTCTGTCCAAACATGGATCAGTGTTTTATTATTTACATTCCGGACAAATATTCAATCCTCAAAATGGATTGGTTCAGTTGATTGATTGCATCAAGGTATTCAACATGTATGCCAGTGTGGGTGCGCAAAGCCTGGAGGTATTCCACGTAACCGATGTCCCCATTTTGAAAAGCCAATTGTGCCTGTCTTACAATAAGATTGGCGTTGGCAAGCGCACTGGTTTCAAAATATTGAATGCTCTTTTGATTTTTCAAATATTCTTGGATGGCCTGTTGATATTGCGATTGCAGGTTTAATTTGAACAGGTCATATTGGCTTTGCGCAATTTGCTTTTCAGTAACTGCCGCCTTAACCTGGCTCGAATAAGATTTACCTAAAATCGGAATTGACAATCCGACAGAAAACCCGTGGAAGCGATACCCCGCACCGAAAGCTTTTTCCTGTCCGTTTACTTCCTGTGTGCCAATGATAGAATGATTGTAATATCCAACGGAAAAATCAGGTTTGCGTTTTGCCTTTTCCAAACCAATCGCTTTGTCGGCAATATCTACTTGCTGCTGCACGTACATTGCACGCGGATTTGACGACTGAACGCTGTCGATAATTTTTGGAAGATCACTGATCTTTTGGAGCGTATCGATGGCTGCATTTTCGGGCAAGGTCGAATTTAAAAATCCTTCTAATTGTTTGTTTACTATCTCGATGTCGGCCTCGTTTTGTTGAAGGCGGTTACGGATCTCATTTAATTGAGTTTCTGCTGTGGCTTTCTCGAGCAAATTGGTTTCACCCGTTTGATAACGCAGGTCAGCGGCTTTCAAAAAACCGCTGTATAATGTATCCTGTCTTTGTAATAATTTTCTCAACGCCTCATAATAAGACAACTGGTAATAAGCTGTCTTCACCTGGTACTCCAATTCATTTGTCGTTACGGCAAGATTCAGTTCGCTGCTTTTTGTATTCGCTTCTGCGTAGGCTTTTTGATTTTTGAATAATGCAGGGTTAGGAATCGGTTGCTCGATGGAAAATGTGTTATCCCACTTTACACCATTGTCCTGCCCGTATTGAAAACCGAAAGTGGTTTTACCAAAATTCCGATAACCTGATGCCAATATCCGCTGTTGCTGGATTTGCAATGAGGAGGATTGTATCGAAGGATTATTGGTAAGTGCTGTCTCAATTGCATTTTGCGCCGAAAATGGTTCCTGAGCAAAGACCGGCATACAAGAGAATGTCAATATCGTAAATGCAATTATTTTTAAAAAAATCTTCATCGTAATTATTTTGTTTGAACAATAGGGTTACTCTTCTTCACCTCCATTGGTGAGGATGGCCATTAAATAAAAGGCGCCGTTTGTTACAATTTTTGCGTTTTCCGGCAAAGGTTCAAATGGCTGTCACTTCTGTGTATCCGCCGCTGGTAATTCCTTTCTTCACACGGACTCTTTCAAAAACAAAATCATTGTTGGAGGAAGCAGAATCCTGCTTTTGGAAAAATAAATAATCGACACCGCCATAACTGGAGAGGCCGTTTGAAAGGATAGCGGTGGAATTGTTGGAACCAATATTGATTAACCCGGTTACATTCATGCCATCGATCAGGCCTTCTTTGTTTCCTTTTATCTCTGCATGAACGGCGATGGTTTTCGTGTCATTTTCAAATGAACTGCCAATAGAATAAATTGTTGCCGTGTAGTTTTTTCCGGGCAGGTTGGTGAGAGAGAAGTCAATATTTTGACCGGTTTTTACTTTTGGCAAATCCTGTTCGTAAACAAAGAGGTCAAGATGCAGTCTTGAATTATCGACTACTTCCACCAGGTTTATTGAAGGGTCAACGGTGGAACCCAGGTTGATATTAACTTTGGCAACAGTTCCGTTTATTGGGCTTCTGACAGCGAAGGAAGATAAAATATTTCCGGCGGCAATGTGCGAAGGATTTATTGCGAGTAAAGAAAACTGTGTTTGTAACGCATTTACTTTTGCCTGCAGAGATTTATAAGTCGATTCAGCTTCCTGCAGTGTTCTTTTGGAATTTACATTTTCCTTTGAAAGTGCCTGCTGCCGCGTGTAATTCGCCTGTGCTGTATTCAGCTTTGCCTGTGCATCAAGGTAATCGTGCTGCATTTCTACAAACTGTGGATTGATGACTGTAAGGAGCGTTTGCCCATTGCGGACATAATTTCCTTCCTGCACTACAACTGATCTTACCGTTCCTCCGAGTAAGGAAGTAACGCTGGCTTTGTTTTGTGGCGGCACTTTTAAAAACCCGGTAGCTTTCAATACGTCTGATAGGTTTTTTTGTTCAAGATTGCTAAGCTCAATATTGATAGCATTGTATTGCTTTTGGGAAATGCGAACTTCATTTTTCGTATAACCATTCCCGTTATTGTTGCCGTTGGCCAAATCCGTCTCCACCGATTTGGAATTAGATTGAGTGGATAATTCCCCGGAATTATTTCCGCAAGAAGCCATACACAGCGAAACCGCAGCCACGATAACGATCTGAATTATTAATTTTATTTGTTTCATTTTAAAATAATTATCTGTTATGATGAATTGAAGAATTGGTTATGAATGCGAAGAAGCTGGCTCTTCAGTTACCTTCTTTTTTTTGCCTGAAAATAAAATGTAAAGCACCGGCAACACGATAAGTGTGAGCAATGTGGCTGTAGCAATTCCGCCGATAACAACGGTCGCTAATGGTTGTTGCACTTCTGCGCCCTGTGAGGTGGACAAGGCCATTGGCAAAAATCCCAAGGCAGCCAGGAAGGAAGCCATCAGTACAGGCCGCAAAATAGCTTTGGTGCCGTTTATTACCCTGAGATTCACATTTTTGACACCGTCCTTTTCAAGCTTATTGAAATAATTTACCAGCACAATACCAAACAACACCGAGACTCCAAACAAA
This sequence comes from uncultured Chitinophagaceae bacterium, assembly GCA_963783125.1. GTDB lineage: Bacteria > Bacteroidota > Bacteroidia > Chitinophagales > Chitinophagaceae > Ginsengibacter. The sequence continues at coordinate 26,669 of CAWAMQ010000012.1, read as the reverse complement.
GCAATAAAACCAACGCCGGCACTGATGCTGAAACTCATCCCACGCAGCCATAAAGCCGTTATTCCTCCAATGGCTGAAAAGGGGATAGCGGTAAAAACGAGCAACGCCTGCTTCACCGAACTGAAGGCGCTGTATAGAAGAAGAAATATCAATAAGAGCGCAACAGGAACGGCGATTTGCAAGCGCCCAATGGCTTGCTTCAGGTTTTCAAATTGTCCGCCATAAGTGAAATAATATCCGGGCGGCAGTTTAATCTGTTTGTCTAATTTTTGTTGAACTTCTGTTACAATACTTTGCACGTCCCTGCCGTTGGCATTCATGCCAATTACTATGCGTCTTTTCGCATCTTCGCGTGAAATTTGTGAAGGTCCAACAACGAAATTAATTGAGGCTACCTGTTGCAATGGTATTTGTCCTCCAGCCGGAAGCGGAACATACAAATTGCTCACATCATCTATGTTTTGCCGGTTGGCAGCTTCTAATCGAACCACCATATCAAAGCGCCTTTCATTTTCAAACACAACGCCGGTAGCTTCTCCGGCAAATGCGGTTTGAATGATCTTGTTCACATCGGAAATATTCAAACCGTACTGCGCCATTTTTGTGCGGTTGTATTGAATAGTTATTTGGGGAAGGCCCGTAACTTTTTCAACATAGGGTGGGGTAGTTCCTGCAACGGTTCTTACTACCGCCGCAACTTTGTTTGCATAAATCGCAAGTGAATCAAGATTTTCTCCGAAAATTTTTATAGCAATATCCTGCCGCACACCTGTCATCAATTCATTGAAACGCATTTGAATAGGTTGCTGAAAATCAAAACTAACCCCTGGGATTTGTGATAAAACTTTTTGCATGGTATCCGCCAGCTCTGTACTGTTCCTGGCTCTTTTCCATTCCTTTTTATCTTTCAGAATGATCATCAAGTCACCACTTTCGATCGGCATAGGATCCGTCGGTACTTCAGATGATCCGATCTTTCCGACTACTTCTGTTACTTCCGGAAATTCCTTTTTTAAAATTCCACCGGCTTTTTCCATTACTTCTATGGTTTGTGAAAGTGATGAGCCTTGTGGCAATCTTGTTTCCACGGCAAAGTCGCCTTCTTCGAGTGTGGGGATAAACTCGCCTCCCAATGAATTGAAAATAAAAATGCTTGCAATGAGTAAAATCAATGCTGTCCCGATCACTATAAATTTTCTTCGAATTGCAAAGCCGATTACCGGTTCATATATCCGCTCAAAAAAACGCATGATGCGATCGCTGATATTTTTTTTGTGAGAGATCTTCCTGGATAAAAACAAACTGCTCATCATCGGAATGTAAGTGAGCGAAAGCATCAGTGCACCGAGAATGGCAAATGAAACCGTCATTGCCATCGGCTTAAACATTTTCCCTTCAATGCCTACCAATGTGAGAATAGGAATGTAAACAATGAGGATAATAATTTGTCCGAAAGTAGAAGAATTAGCGACGGCACCTGATGCCTCCCTTACTTCATGATCCATCTCAGCTTTCGTTAGTTGACTGACGTGTTTCCGGTGATAATGGGTTTGATGAATACGGTGCATAATCGCTTCAATAATGATGACAGCGCCATCCACAATCAACCCAAAATCAATGGCCCCAAGGGACATAAGGTTTCCGCTTACACCAAAAAGGTTCATCATCACCACCGCAAAAAGCATGGCAAGCGGAATTACGGAAGCTGTAATTAACCCTGCCCTAAAGTTGCCAAGAAAGACCACGAGCACGAAAACCACGATCAATGCCCCTTCAAGAAGATTTTTCTCCACAGTTCCAATGGCGTTATTGACCAATTTGGTTCGGTCAAGGAAAGGAACAATTTTCAAGCCTACCGGCAACGATTTCTGGATCATCTTTATCCGCTCTTTCACGTCGCCAATCACTTTGGCACTATTAGCACCTTTCAACATCATAACAATCGCACCCACCGCTTCCCCGTCGTCATTGTGCGTCATTGCTCCATACCGGACCGCATGGCCGAACTGAACGGTAGCAATATCCCCGATTAAAATGGGTGTTCCATTGGTAAGTATTTTTATCGGGATTTTCCTGATATCGTCAAGCGTGTAAACCATTCCCACGCTGCGAATAAAATAGGCATTTGGCCGCTTGTCAATATAAGCGCCGCCCGTGTTTTGATTGTTCTCTTCAAGCGCGGTAAAAATTTCAGGAATCGTAATGTTCATACTGTGCAGTTTTTCAGGATTTACTGCCACTTCATATTGTTTCACATAACCACCAAAACTGCTTACATCAGCTACACCGGGCGTTCCAAGCAATTGCCTGCGCACGATCCAGTCCTGGATGGTCCGCAATTCCGTTTTAGAATATTTGTCTTCATAACCTTTTTCAGGTTGAATGGTATATTGATAGATTTCACCAAGGCCGGTTGTTACCGGCGCCAATTGCGGTGTTCCCATGCCGGCGGGAATATTTTCTTCGGCTTCCTTTAACCGTTCAGTGATCATCTGCCGGGCTTTATAAATGTCAACTCCGTCTTTAAAAACTACTGTAACCACGCTTAAACCAAATCGTGATATGGACCGTTGCTCCATCACGTCCGGTGTTGTGGCACAAGCCATTTCAACAGGGGTTGTAATAAATTGTTCAACCTCCTGCGCCGCCAGGGAAGGAGAAACTGTGATGATCTGTACCTGGTTGTTAGTAATATCAGGAACCGCATCGATGGGCAATTGAGTTAAAGAATAAGAACCATACACGATCAGCGCGATGGTAAATAAGCTAATTGCAAACTTATTTTTAATAGAAAAATTGATAATCTTATTGATCATTAGATAACCTTGCTAAGAATGAATAAATAGCACAAACAATCAATGAATGATTGGTGCTGAGAAAGGTCAATAAAAGGTTATACTAATTGCGGCGGTTGCCAGATGGGAAGAGCGATCTTTTTAGATTTCTCCGCGCGATCAATTATTTGATGGGAAAGAAACTCAATTGGAGAAAGCAAATAATTATTATGAAAGTTAACGACAGTATGAACAGCACAGCAGTCGCAGCTGCAAAATGGACTGCATTCATGTCCCTTGTGCTGAATGCCATGAGAAGTCACTTCACAGATTGTGTCCTGCTGTTGAAAATCAGGAGTTCCGGCAAAAGCATCAGTACAAGGTGTCAGATGGAGCACCAGCAGCACAATGATCATCAATATGGAAACTAGCCGTTTCATTGAGATGCAAATTTATATAAAAGCAGAAAGACTAAAAAATAGAGCGGTCTATCTATTAAAAAACCGCCTCCCTTTGCAGAGAGGCGTTATTGCACAAAATTCTCTTTTTCTACTATTTAGTCGACCCTCAAAAAGTCAATTTTGAATTTCGAGCAATAAAATTCCAATAAGCACTTACAACAAAGTTGTAAATAAGTAACCAACATTTGATTGCCTCTGTACGCCAGAGGTTCATGACTCGTTTAAAGTTCATTGCCGCAGCAGCCAAAATCACATTCATGTTATCGCCATTGATTCCTTTAAGATAATTTCTGCATAGCCGGTAGTCTTGTTTTAAATGCCCGATTACCGGTTCTATGGCTGCTCTTTTACTATGTTTTTTGCGCTGCTTTTTGCTTATATTTTTATCGGGTTTTGGTACATAAATTTTTGAAGCCTTATAATTTTTTATTCCTTTGTATCCTCTGTCTACAATTACTTCTTTTGCTTCATGTCCATTAAGCCTTTCATATTGCTCTAATACTTCAGGAAGGGTTTTGGAATCATGCAGTGTTTCTGTAAAATTTAGTGCCCCCATTATGATGCCTGTTGCCTGATCAACAACAATAGAAGCTTTGCTGCCAAATTCAAATTTCTTATGCTCCTTTCCTTTGGAATAACATTTTACATCCGGCTCATGAAGACTATAAATTTTATTACTGTCACCACGCTTCTGTGAGAGCACTCTCTGATACAACTTAAGTCTCGGTAGATAAACACCAAGCCTGTCCAGTGGAAGCTTTCGTGCAAGTTCCCGCACCAATCTGCCGGCTATGATTTTTATTTTTTTATTAGCTTTCCTCGCTGCTTTTGCGCCATACCTGGTTCCTTTAAAGCGTTGTTGATTGCTGAGCTTTTTAAAAGTTTTCGTGTAGGACTGACGAAGATCTATGGATTCTTTATCAGCTATTTTCCAACATTTTTTGATGATCTTTTTGTACAGCTTATCATCTGTTGGATAGGTAATATTTTTCTCCTGAACCGTTGTATCAACGCTTACCACAATTCCTTCGTTATTGTCTTTCGGAGGATCGTTTACGCGGATGCTTTCCTGCAAAATTAATTCTAAACCCGGTTCTCCTATCCGGTTTCGAAAGGCAATAAGTTCTGTCGGAACACACGGTATTTTTGGCTGAAAAAATTGTTCGCCACTGAAGTACTGAAAATAGTTGTTTTCGCTCCATTGTTCTACCAGATTTTCATCACTTAGATTGCGAACATATTTTAAAATCAGCAGTGATACCATCAGTCGGATCGGCTTCGATGGCGCTCCCATTTTTTCACTGTAATGCTTCTTGAAAGCATCATCAAAAAGCGGCCAATTTATTTTACCTGCTAATTGATACATGGGATGTTTCTGATCAAGAATATCCGACAGGCTGGAAAATAATCCAATCTGGGACGTTTGTTTTTGGGTAGAAAGCATACATAAATTTGCAGGCTTTTTGGCGATTTTACAAATAACTTGCAGACTTTATTGCATTAATTTCTATAACAATCTGTATCAACAAGCATTATAGAGTTTTTGAGGGTTGACTATTTATTTGTTTCGCACCAATCTTACCGGCGTTTTATTTAACCGAAAGCATTTTACGCGGCTCCTCGCAAATGCGTAGCAAGGAGATTGTGGTTTTGATTCAGTAGTTGCTTCTCGTGAAGATACGACCCGGGGTGGGAGTAGGGTTGCCAACCTTCGAAAGGTTGGCAACCCGGATAAGTTTCCAACGATGCATTTTGCGAAGGCGTGACCGGAGAAAGACCAAAATAAAAATCTATTTTATTTACTTGTTTACTGCCACGCAATGATGAAAAGATTCGCCGTCCCTAATGCTGCAGCCGCAATGAATCAATCCTTTTTGGCGATCACCGTATATCCGCCTGAAATTTTTCCATTCACCCGTTGTATCACCCGAAAAACCTCGCACTCGCCGGGCTTTAAATCCTCAATATGCATGTATAAAAAGGTCTCTTTTTCATCGCATCCTCTTTCATATTCTAAAGCTTGATGCAGCAACGGTTTTAAAGCTTCCGGAGAAACGCCTTGGAAAGAAATGTTTTGTTTGGAAATGCCAGCCGGTGTCATTACTCCCATTACACTATTTTGCATTGGCGCCTGTTTATAACCGTGATCTTTCTTTCCTGCTAAAATAGCAAGCCAATAGGCCGATGCCACGGGTACGCGTTCAATGGAAATTTGCGCCTTGCCTTGTGGAGCTGTGCAGCCGGTCTTTATCTTTAATTCCAAATGAGCAGGTGATTGTGCCTGTACGACCGCGATATTTCTCTGGCCTGTATGCCTGTCTTTTGTTACTTCCCAAACGCTGTTGGACACCGGATCTAGTAAAGGTTCAAAAACCCTCACTACGAGGCATTCGTGTCCGTTATTTTCAAAAGTGGGTACCCATGTTTCCGGGCATTTTACAATCTGGCAGGCAGTTGTTGAGAAGCGATTGCCAAGATCAACATAAGCCGCGCCAATGAATTGCGCATTTACAGAATTAATGCCGAGGCTTGGGTTGCACCAATAAAATTCAACCCTTACGTTCACACCTGGCGCCAGTCCAAGATTCCATACCCTTGCCCATAGCGTATTCGGTTTTCCTGCCACAGCTATGCCACCCAACGTAGGCGGTTTTGGAGGTGCAGTGGATGCCTCCATATTTGGGGCAACAAAAATATCGGGGCTTTCCCAAAAAACGCCCGAGAAAGGCCTGTTACCATGATCTCCGGGAGCGGCCCTGATAACCAGGAAGGGCAAATATGAATCCTTCCTTGGCGGCATTTTTACTCCGCCGGGTCTCCCGGAATCCTTTATAATTCCGAAAACTGCATCTACAAAGGCCGTCCTGGTATCGTCGGTAGAGCGGCCGGGTTGCACCGGCGATACCCAGGGATCAGTTGTATTTGTTTTGGGAGGTTCTGGTTGTTTCGGCCTGTTGGGGGGTATAGGGTCTCCACAGCAATAATCCTTCGGCTCCTTAAGACATTCAATTAGTTCGGCACAGCAATCCTGAACGTTTTGATCTTTATCGTGGCATGTGCATTTGCAATCTTTCTCACAACCACATTTTTTTCTATCGTGTAAATGGTCAGACATTTTAAATTTTTTTAAAGGATGATAATGTTGCCATTGGGATCATAGCATTTTAATATCAATATCACAATTTCCTATCTCGTTTTCCATGGTGCTATCCAGGTACACCAGCTTTAACGGCGGCATTCCATTGAAATAAACCGGATTTGGCGGTTCCCCAAGAAGATCACCACTTTTGAATTTTTGAGGCAAAGGGCTACAGGGAACACAAAATGCATGGTTCTCATAATCCAAATCAATATTCTCCTGGTTCCGGTACCAGTCCCAGCTTTTAAAACCATATCCCCTGTCTGAATCCATGTTCCATTCAGTTATATTTTCTTCATCTTCTGTTCTTGCCAATTGCCAAAAAAGGAAAGTGGAAAAATTTATCGGATCGCCCATGTTGTTCGCTGCATCTACGTTTTCGTAGCAGAACTGCACGGTGTCGTCAGGTGTTGCGCATGCTGACAAACGGTTGATGATGCCCAGGTTGGAAGCTATCGCATCCGTTACTAAATATTCAGCATCGGTCCCTCTTACAAATGGTCCCGGATATGTAACGCAATTTTCAGACGGGCTTAAAGGATACCGGTAGGGATGTTGATATTCTACAAATTCATTTGCCTTTGGATCGTAAGGCGATGATCGCGGAAATTTCTTATCCGGAACTTCATAATTGTCGGCTGCTGATTCTGACACAAGATCATAGACCAAATCAATCGGATCTACCAGGATGTCGTCCATGTTGGTGAGCAAAACAGATAAGTAATGGGTATGTTCCACCCCGATTTTGATCATACTGTCGTCTATTTCATCATTCATCGGGCGAAAGTAGCCGGCCTCTATACACACTTGTCTGAAGGCCTTTACCATATAATATAATGGCAACTCGAATAAATAGTAAGCCAGCAGGCGTGGCCCGTAAGTCGCTAAATCTAAAATGGCACCCGGCAGTACAGTGGCCAACCAAACCGCCACTTCTGCCAGCCACTCCAAAAGGGCAAGGATAGATAATACTATATCCAGCCAGTTGGTGTCAGAGTCTTCATCCGGTGCTACATCATGCAGAGGATCTGACATGGATGGAAAATCCAAATTGGGAAACACGTCAGGAGGAGACGGTTTTTCGTGTGCGAATCCATCCAGGGAGGCATGTTTATAATAGCGAAATAAAATATGAAAAGCAGATTGCACATCTGCTACTTCAGGCCGGCCATCGGCCGTGCTCAATATATCGGGAGAAGTTCCAAAGATACCATGCCTGTCTGTAGGATTCCCGTTTTTATCCGTCGGGTTTTGCGTTTTAAAAACATCCTTAAATGCCTCAAGCAACAAATTGATCACTTCTTCCGGCATATCCGAATCGAGGTCTAACTGCCTTCTTCTTTTATACCTTCCCCGAAGGGTATCATCGCCCGGATCATAGTTTGGTCTATCCCTCGCAGGGCTGCCATCATCCTTAAAAGCGAAACGATAGTGAAACGCAGATTTCGTAAAATCGTTATAGAGCGAATCGCCGCCATGTTTTACAAAGTAAGTGCGCGTATCCACGTGTGATTCTACCAAATGGTGCCGCTGCCAATGAAGTCTGAAAGGGCCGCCGGCTTTGGCGTTTATGAAAGCATGCCCGGTTGTGTCTGTGCCCACATGTGTCATGTAACCGAGGGCGTAAGCTTTCAGTCTGTCCTTCCACACAGGATCAGTTTCTTCTTCGGCCTTCTGCCATAGCACATGCGCATAGGTTACCGTTTTGCGGTAATGAAGCATGTCGGCCCAGAAAAAATCCTTGTTATCTATACCTGCGTTATGCCCTAATGATGTAAACTTCCACCAATCTTCGGCATACACAATGTAGTTGATGAGTAGCTGGCTAAAAATTGAACCGATGGAGCCAATAATATCGCCAACGACCGAAGAAAGATCACCTGTGAGCCTGCTGATCAATTCTTCAAAATCTTCACTCACAGGTCCCATGTATTTTTCCCATTTCGATAGAAACCAATCATCTAATTTGGCATACGCTTCATCCAAAAAATTAATGAGCTCCGTTAATTCCTTGGAATATTTTCTAAAATCGCCCATAAAATAAAAAAGGTCCGGGCCAATGGCGCCGAGCGCTGCGTAATGTGAGTTTTCATTTAGTATTCTGTGTAATTCGGCAGGGCTGTTGCTATTATCGCTGAGGCCATGAAGTTTAAATGGCCAATTTTCCATTCCTTCCAATTTTTTTGCGATCTCTTCAGCAATGAGAATATGAGTCGATGGGCCTGGCATAAATGTGTTTTAATTTGTTGAAAAAATTGGGTTTAAATCATCCCCGCTGCTCATCATGCGCCTAACAGATCATCCTCACTATTAATTTTACCGGCGAGTTCCTGTATTAGTGCAGAAAACTCTCTTGGGTTATACTTCTTATTCCAATCTACTGAGGAGTCATTTTCAAATCTTTTGATGGGGGTAATAATATCATTTTCGTTGTTGTCGTAATGAAGCCAGAATGCTTCAAGATTTAGAGCGGGTATCTTTATGAAACGAAGCTCGCCATGTTCTTTATTTTCTTCAGAAAATCTTCTCAATCTGCCAAGCGTGTTATCCAATTGTTTAAAATACGTTCCGCTCACATTCATTTGAATGACTTCCGGTTGGGATTCATTCAGGCTCACCTCGTACAAAGCAACCGGCGCATCCTTTTTCATCTCAATCAATCTCAACGTACTTGGCCTGGAGGGCAAACTAAATTCCTTATTAATTTCATTGAGGCCTATGATGTAGGCATAGTGGGGTATAGCGTATTCGTCCGGATTATTTTCTTCAACAGTTTTATCGTAAACATTGATCAAAGGCCTTATCTCGGGAATAGGTTTTAGTAATTCCTTATTGAATAGCAAATCCTTGAACCACATAAAATAGAAATGTTTTTTAGTGAAATAAGTATGAGTCCATGTTCCGCTGCCCTGGTAATTCGTAGCAAACTGATCGTATGTCAAAACGCTTTTCCCGTAGATAGGGTCGTCAATATGCAGGTACCTGGTAAAAAGAAGGCTGGATACTCCATGAATTGTCATAAAATGGCCGCCACCGCCGCTCCAGCCAATTCGGGCACATACGACAAGGCCTGCTTCCAGTTGTTGCTTCACCTCGGTCCATGAAATGCTTCCATTTTGATAGCTGACGAAATTATCGGTTCTCGTCAAAGCGTTATTTAGATACCAGGCGACATTACAGGCGCCGGGAACCGGCGAATTGCAACAGGTGTTTCCCAATTCGTCACTAGCTACTTTACATTGGGTCCAGGGACTGAATATCGAATAAAATCGTGATACACTTTTGGAGGTTGCCGCCCAACACCAGTTGGACTGGGTCTGAAGCTCCATGTTAAAAGGCAGCACGAGATAAGTGTAGAACCAGTTGTAAAATGAAAAGTTTCTTTCAAATACAAGTGGGCTTGTTTCTGATTTTAGATTGTGGAAGTCCATGATTATTTATTATAGATGAACATTAGTGTGTGCTCTCGAACTATAATAATCAGGATTATTTAACCAGGCTAGAAAAGTATGTTATCCATGGGATGGGGGAACGATGATAAAGTTAGGAAGATTTTTTATAATGCCAATTTTTTTTTACATCTTTCTGAAGACGAATCAAACTTACTTTGTGCGGAGTAAGACAATTTTATTTTCAGTTTACGGAAGACTTGTCCAATACATAAATAATCATCTTAATTTTACATTAAGGTTTATACCGGGAAACAATTATCCAAATGCCATCTTTCAAAATATTTATTATAATTTCTTTCATTACTGTTTTTTCAGGCATTTCCTGTCAAAAGGAATATAGCTTCGAGGGTAGTATTGCCACTGCCGGCATGCAGGAGGCGAGTTATATTTTGGAAGGAGCGCCAAATGCGTGTTTTGATTATAGGTTGAATGGGAATTACAATTCCGACCACGCGATGACCATTGATAATAACGTAACGGTGTGGGTAAATGTGACGTCTGTCGGTTCTTATTTAATAAGAACTAATACGGTTGATGGAATCAGTTTTTCCAAATCAGGAACGTTTACATCTACCGGGAGCCAGGAACTTATTTTGCCGGCAACGGGAGTGCCTGAAAAGACCGGGATATTTACTTTTAAACCAAGTTCAGCCTCTTCGTCTTGTTCTTTCCCCGTCACTGTCACAAACATACAGCCACCCGCTATCTGTGAGTTTCCTGCTAACAGCGATGGAACCTGCAGCAGTTACCAAACGACAAGTTCGATCTATCATGGAACAGCGTTGACCAGCCAAAACGCCATCATTGTGACGGTAAACGTAAATGCTCCGGGGAATTTCGCTATCAGCACAAATACCTTGAACGGTATGACATTTTCACAATCAGGGAAATTTAGCACAACAGGCCCGCAGCGGGTTCGGCTAACAGGCAGGGGAACGCCGGTAGAAACAGGTGTTTTTGTTTTCACTCCCTCTATTGTCGTTGATGGGAATGTAGTGGGAAACGGCTGCAACGTCGATGTATATGTTTTTTAAAAAGTAGCTTTTTTTTCTGTCTCGGACGAATCTTGCGATAGGAAGAAAACTTTCTACAATCAGGATAAAAATCTTTGTAATTCCTTCGTTTACTGGTAACCGTTAGGCTTGATAGTATCTTGCACCAACAAATAAAATCACCCTCACACGAATCGGTCCATTCATAAAGGTATTTTTAGTGCGAGCTGAAGATTGGGACGAGAGCCAACAACAGCAGGTTGCATGCGCGGAGTCTTTTCTAATTTGAAAGATAAAGAAGCTTTCTTTGCTTTGTGATCATTGATGGCGGCTGTAATAAAAAAGGGAATGCTCACTATTTGTGCCAACAAGCCGGCGCCGAACAAAATAAGACTAGCATTCCCGTATTGATAGGCTATGGCACCCGCAACTTCCAAAACAACACCTCCGCCTGCCAATATCCAACCCGTGGTCCTTTGCTGTTTACTTTTTCGAAGGAAATGCTGTTTGGTCGTAGCTTCAGCAGGTTTTGTTTGCTGACTAAAAGAGATCGTTGAAAAAATGAGTAACAAACCACAAATTATAATACTTTTCATAACAACTTGTTTTAGGGATTGACTGAGTGAAAACTTAAGTAAAGAGGAGCAGCATAAAATTATAAGAAACTTCAGCTCTTTGCATTGGAGAAGATGCCGGTGGTTGTGAAGAAGTGCTTGAAAGGCCTTTTAATGTAGCTGTTGGTATTACAGATTTTACTGGTGCGACGCAAAAGGAAACTTATCTGAAAACAAAGCTGCTTCGATTTGCAGTGAATAGTAAACGAAGTTTTATCAGATATTTTTATTTTGGCCGATCGGTTTACTTAATAATGGTTTTTAATTTGCCCCAAAGCCGGTTATCAAAATCAGATACTGAAAGTTGAAAACCACCCGCAGAATTGCCCAGTCGTATTACCACTAATTTTTCAGAAGGAACTACATAGATTTTCTGGTCATTTTTACCGAGCGCAGCATACATGTCGGGAGGCGCGCTAGGAATAAGCGGGCCCGGAAATACATTCTGAAGGGTAGGTACCATAAAACTGGTTTTACCATTGAGCCAGGTTAAATATCCATAACTCAGGTTTAAATTCTGTGAAGTATTTACCTGTGCATTGAAATAATTGGTGTCGCTCAAAATAGCCGTGTTATCCCACTTGCCTTTGTTAAGCATCAGCAATCCAAACCTTGCCATACTGCGTGCATTACCGCCGACAGGGGGAAAATAAAGTGTGTCAGAAGCCACAACGGGCGGTAAAGTGGTCGTTTTCTTGCAGGAAAAAATGAAGACACTGCAGAAGATTACCAATAAGGGAATGGATAGTTTTGCCATTTTTTATTCTTTTTGACCTGCTGATTTTAAAATGTTTAAGAAGACAGAAAAGCTCTGGTCTAACGCTTTATATCATAAAAAAATATAGATGCCTATTTCTAAATTTTTTTAAAATCTCTCACAACCGTTGGGTCGCGCCAGCTAATCTTACTTATTTGGATGTCATAGTCGTGCATGTAATTAAATCGATTTGAAAAAAAATTCCGGCTATTCGGACAGTTTTAATACGATTTCGTCCTTTTGCAGTCCGGTGTAGCGCTTCAAAAAATTATCTTGTTGGCTGGTAGGCGTCCTGGTTCAAAGCTTTTTTCGCCTACTATTATTTTAATCATCAAAAAACTAAAAACATGAAAAAATTGTTATTCCTTTTAATGGTTTTACCATTCGTCGGATTCAGTCAGAAGCAAACAGTTGTCAGCAGCAGCCGGTATTTTCCCAAAACAGACAAAGTAGCTGAATTTGAAAAAGGGCTTGCTGCACATATTGCCAAATTCCACAACGGAGAATGGAAATGGCGGGTATATGAAATACAAACGGGCGAGGATGCCGGCGGCTACATGGTAGTAGAAGGTCCGAAAAGCTGGGATGAATTTGACAAGCGTGGCAACCTTGGCGATGAGCACATAAAAGACTGGAATAAGAATGTGGCTCCTTATATGACCGATAAATATTCGTCAATCTATTCTGAATATTCGGAAGATCTGAGTACTGTACCATTAGCTAGTTTTACCGACAAAATTGCTATTACACATGTGTTTCCTAAACCCGGCCTTTCACCAATGGTGGAAGACGTAATAAAGAAACTGAAAAAGGCGTGGGAATCGGGCTCGCAAACGATCGCAGTGTATAAGTCTGTTGTGTCAGGCCCATTTCAATATACGCTCGTTGCCCGGTATAAAGACGGATTGAAAGAGCTGGAGGAAGGTTACCGTAAGCCGTTTAAAGAAAGATATGAAGCCGCCAATGGCGAGGGTACGACTGAAACTTCTTTATCAAAAATTGCTGAAGCGACTGATCATGTATGGTCTGAGCTACTGTTTTACAGGCCCGATTTAAGTGCAAAATAGGGTGAATGATTGGGTGTACTTATAGACCTTCCTCCTTTGAGGGGAAGGTTTTTTATGTTATGTCACCATTGTTAGATCCGAAACAACCGGATTGCCCGCCTTTATTATTCAATTCAATAATTCTTTTTCATCAGACCGAATCGGTAAAGCGGAGCATAGGCGGCTAACCTTCGGAAGGTTGGTAACGCCGAAGTCTTTATATTCTGTTTCGTGAAGAGAAGACCTAGTCAAGAAAGCTAACCTCAGATTTCTAACGAAATGAAATAAGTCCGGCATAAATTCGTTTTCCTGCATCAGCATCCATTAAAATTGACCTCATGAGAAGATTGTTATTTTTGGGCATCATAAGCCTTCTTTCTGCCAACTCGTTTTGCCAGCATACCCATCTTAATGTTTCAGATGATTTTAAAATATCGGAAAACGACGACTATAAAGACCAGACGGTAGCCAATGCAGTTTTTCATAATAATTCATTTTATAGCGCCACAAACTCGGGCCTTGGAGGTAATAGTAAATGGCTGTTTACCAAACTGTACGACCTGAAATATGCGATAACCATTACCAGCTTTGACAAGAACATGCAAAAGATCGGTGAGAACAAACTGGAGAATGGCAACAAGGTATTTGGGCCGCTTCAACCGAAACTGCTGCTGATAAATAACAAGCTTTGTCTTGCCTATTTTCAAAGCGATAATAAGAACTCATTCAATTTGTATTTGGCATTAGTGGATGATCAAACGCTTCAATTGAAAGAAGCTAAGAAAATTTGTACTCTTCAGCAGGAAAACGTGGGCATCTTCAAATTGGAAGCAGTGGTGAAGGGCGGCCTGGCGTTTTTTACTAATTCACCGGATAACAGCAAAACTTTGGTGGCCTGCAAGACGGGTGAAAATATGATTTCAACTTTTGTAGTAGATGATCAACTGAACGTGATTAAAAAATCAGTCGTGAGAACCAATACTACAGATTTTGAAATTTCAAAAGTTGTACTAACCAAAGACAACCTGGAATGCCTTGTATTACAATCTGCAGAGGATACAAAATTAGTCTGCATGAGTCCGCAGGGAAAAAAGACAGAAATTAAAATATCGCTTCCCGGCGGCGAACGCGCTTCCCAGGTAAATCTTACTGAATCAGTAGATGGCAAATCCATTTACATCTATTCTTCCGATAAACCAGGAGAAGAGAATGCCGAAGGTTGCACTGGCTTTTTTCTTACCCAACTTAACTGCAGCACTATGCAGATGGCGAAGCCAAGGGTTTATACATTTTCCCCCGGGTTAATTGAAGAAGTAAGCAAGAAAGGGGGAGGAGGTAAACACAAGAAGGATTTTCACATGTATGATTTTCTGCCGAGTTTGATTGAGCTGGGCAATGGCGACGTGGCCATTTTAGGAAGTCCGCAGGAGTTGTCAGTGAGGACGGTTAAAAAGTCAGCGCTTGGTATGGATAATGGCAACAAAACGAAAACAGAAAGCATTGCTACGCTGAATACCGGTCCGATATTGGCCTTTTTCCCGAATAAGAATGGAAAAACATTTGAGTATACGATGGTGCCACGGAGGAGCTCATTAACCAGGGGCGCAGAAAGCGGTTCGGGTGTGATTCAAATTGTACAGACACCATTTGTTGGCGGTTCGTCTACCGGTTTTATTGGGATAGGATCTGGCAATGAAATTATCATCTTGTACAATGACAATGAAGACAATTTAGCGAAGGATGCTGATGATAAGGTTGTTGAATCAAGTACAACAAAAAGTATGGTGTTGGCTGAAGCGTTAATTGACAAAGACAAAAAACTTCAATACCGCAAACAACTTGGGCAAAATGTAAAAGGAGCCTATACCTATTATTTGAGAAACGTTATGCCGATTTCTTCTTCAACACTTGTATTTCCGGTAGCAAAACAAGGAGTAGGCTTTAATGCAAGAAGAACAATTTATAGCAATTGGTGTTTCCTGGATATTAAATAATGATTCAATTCCGTCGATGAATTCTGTGTGAACGGTTTGAGATTCTGTTTGGTGAAGACCGAACCGCGGCGAGAGGCAAAATTAAGGTTGCCAACGTTCTGAAGGTTGGCAACCCGGTAATATGCTATATTCCCGTTGCGAGAGAGATCAACGGGGCGTGAGGAGAAACCTGTTACTTTTCATTAAAGGTTCTCTACTGACTTTTTCATTTTGTGCATTTTGGATTCTGCTGAATCCGCTACGCCGGCAACATAATCCTTTGCGTCGTCTTTATACTCTTTAAAGAGTTTGCCTAAGCGACTTCTTGTTTTTTCTCCACTTTGTGGCGCAAACAATACTCCTAATGTAAGTCCTGCTAAAAATGCTTTTACTACGTTCATAATTTTAAGTTTAAGTGTTATGATAATTTTATATAAAGAATCATGCCACATTCCTGAGGTTGTTGTATTCAGAAGGTTTGTGTGCAGGACTGGTTACTTTGGATGTTAAAAACTTTATAACGTGATTGCGGTTAGAAATCAGGCCATAAATTGAGTTCTTGATTTTAGCAAGTGATTATATTCTTTTAAAGTGAGCAATAGTTATTCTATCCTTGACGCAGTTAAAAAAGTATTCACTTAAATTTCTTCGTTTACTTATTACCGTTATAACGGAAGTATTCTGTTACTTTCGTCAACCTTATTTCTTTTAACTGTTGTATCAGAATGAAAATAAAAATCTTCAAAATTTCTTCGTTTACTGCTTACCGTTATAATGGTTTTGGTATTGGTGAGCCAGTTTATTCAAAAAGCGCTCAATTGAAGGGGGATGAATAATTATATTAACATTTCATAAACCACTGATCGGCCACCAACTGCAATTTCTTATCTGTTTAAATCGTTATTTTTGAAACCAGCTACTTACTAAAAAGTCAGTACTCATATCCTCATGAAAACATATCTTTTCTTTTTACTCTTATCCGCCTGTATTCTTTCCTGTTCCGTAGGAACTACGCAACCCATTACCGGTGTTTGGAAAGGGAAGATTGATCACAAAAATGTGGAACTTAAAATAGTGAAGAATGGGGACAGCCTTACCGGAACCAGTTACTATTATACCTCGCCCAATAATTTCCGGCGGTATAGCATCAAAGGATATTTTGATACCAATGATAACAGCGTTACCTGGTGGGATGATCAACTGATCGAAGAAAAAAGTGGCAACAGTTTTTTGCCTAAAAGAGCGGCCACACCTTTTATCTCGAACGCCGATTTTAATTGTCCCGGAGGAACGAAAATGTATCTTACCGGAAAAGCGGCGTCAAAGGAAAAACCTAATCAGCAAAACGGTGAAGTTGATCTGCAAAAATTTATGACTTCTGTCTTCACCGATGAGTGGGATTACGTTATTAACAACTATACAGTCGGTGCCAACGATCCTGACCTGATTGACAGTATCGGAAGAATGGCTTTTAACAGGCCGGTTCCTGTGGCACCAGTCGCAGAAAAGCCGCAGCCGAAGCAGTATGATGAAGAGGTGGCGATTCACCCTAAAAAGCAAGTCGCTATTCCGCTCCCGGCAAGTAAACCTGCCATTAAAGAAACAACTGCGCCAGTAATCGAACCGGTGGTTAAGGTGCCGCTAACGAATGAACAAAAATTAAAAACACGCACACGTCATCTCGTGGAGGAAATACCGGTGACCGGCGATTCCGTGGAACTGAAGTTTTATGATAATGCTGAAATTGACGGTGATTCCATCGCTGTTTTTCTCAATGATAAAATGCTGGCCCAGCATATTCGTCTTTCAGAAACTGCATTTATTATAAAACTACCTGTCGCAGATCTGCAACAAACAAATGACCTGGTGATGGTGGCCGAGAATCTTGGCTCCATTCCTCCAAATACGTCTCTGATGATTGCTATGATAGATGGACACCGATATGAAGCGCGACTGGCAAGCACGGAAGAAAGCAGTGCGTTGATCAGGTTTGTGAAGGCAAAGCAAACAGCAGAAAGTGATAATTCACGATGAACGTTTTGGTAATCCCTCATTGCGAGAAGCATATCTTCAACGTCCGTATTATTAAACCTATTCACGGTTTTTGTCTTCACGCGAACACTCCATTAAAAATGGCCTTGCATACAAACCTTGACTATTTCTCCAGGTTACGCAATCGGTTTCTCGTAAGGTATTTCCTGACGGGTATATCGATATATTTCATTACAAGCCACGCAAATAAAACCAGCAGAATTACACCTGTAACAACAATGAAGGATAAAGTTTTGTGTGAAGGATGATAGTTTGTAAAATAATTGCCAAACATCCAAATGAAGGCATAATGAGTCATGTACAAAGGGTAAGAAATCTCTCCTGCTAATTTACATACAGGTACCATCTGCGTTGACGCAGTAGCGCCCGCACCAAGCGATACCAAAAATGGAAAATAAATAATCACCACCATTGCTTCTGCTATTCCATTAAAAGAAAAGTGAGGCATCAGCAGCGCCAAAACCAACAGAGCGGCAAGGCCAATAAACCCAATTTTATTTTTGATGATCAGGTTATAACGATAAATAAGCAGGCCGGCCGTAAACGAATAGGCTATCCGCGCGCCTCCATCCCAAAAAGTAGCTCCGTTCCAGCCACCGAGGAGATTGCCCTCTTTTTGAGAAATATGTACAAGCAGTATGGCAGCCGGAATGAGTAATAGCCACAATAATTTCCGGTTTATTCTGCAAAAAATGAATGCGTAAAAAATGTTGGCGACATACTCCCAAAACAAAGACCATGCAGGCGCATTAAGGCCGAAGAGGTTGAAAGACCTTTCGGGCATAACAGGAAAAGGAATTACAAAGAGAGAACACAGGAAAATGACAATGATCCTTCCACTTGAATATAACAATTGGTAGGTAGCGAAAGGATCTAACAAGAAGGCGATTAAGCCCAGGATGCTTCCGAGAATTACCATCGGTTGAAGCCTGATGAGCCTGGATTTAAAAAATTCTTTGATGCCGATTATTTTTATGCGGGTGTCATAAGCATAGCCAATTACAAAGCCTGAAAGACAAAAAAAGAAATCAACAGCTAAAAACCCGTGCCCGATAAAGTTGGAAGCCGGTTCAAAGATCCACTCCATAAAATGAAAGATCACAATTCCCAAAGCAGCTATTCCCCTTAGTCCATCCAATATCTGAAAATGAGGTCTTGTAACCAAATTGCCGGCCCTATTTTCGACGTTTCTCATAAGAGGTAAAAATAGCTTTAATTGTTTAAAATGGGATTTGCTTTTCTTCTCATTAAGTGTGTGTTTCTTCCCCGATGACTTGATAGAACGCAAAAGATCATCTAACGATAGACTAATACATCTACTCAATTCTTTGTAAGTTTGTGAACCATTCACGATTTATTTCAAACATATCCGTCATGTCAAAGAAAAATTATCTCACCCTGTTTTTAGTTTCCGGGTTGTTGCTCCTTATTAGCGTGAGTAGCTTTGCCCAATCAACCACATTATCAAAAGGTTCGACAGCGCCGCTGTTCACCAGCAAGGCCAGCCAGGCGGGAAACGAGTTTGAATTTTCATTAAAAAAAGCACTCGCGAAAGGGCCGGTGGTTTTATACTTTTATCCTGCCGCATATACGGGCGGCTGTGATCTGGAAGCACACACTTTCGCGGAAGACAAGGATAAGTTTACTGAAGCCGGAGCTACCATTATCGGCGTTTCAGCAGATGATATTCAGCGTTTGAAATCGTTCTCATCCAATCCCGATTACTGCGCCGGAAAATTTCCTGTGGCTTCAGATCCCGGGGGTAAAATTGCAGCAAAGTATGGGCTCGAATTGACTCCACCCCAACCCGGTGTTAAAGACGTAACCGGCAAGCAGGTTACCCATGGCTTCATTCCGCGCACAACCTTCGTTATTGATAAAAATGACAAGATCGTTGCTGTCTTTTCTTCAAAAACAGATCATATATCCCCCGATGAACATGTGAAAAAATCATTGGAGATCGTATCGAATCTTTAGTTTCGTTTCGGATCAGTGAAGATTCATCTAAAGGCGTTTGTGGTTCACCGTTAGATGGTTCAATCGAAATATTAATCTTAATAATTTCTTCGTTTACTGGTAACCGTTACACAAAGAAAAGCAACTATTTTACTTTGCTTTCTTTACCCCTTTGCAGGAATTTAGGATCTTCTCAGAATCTTCATAATATTGTTATACACAATTTCAGATATCGTCCACGTGTATCCGCCACTTGTATTTATAAATTGGACTACCACCGCATCAATATCCGGATGATACCGCGCAATACTTTCGTATCCCGGCAACAGCCCTGTATGTCCGTATTTGTAAACTGAAGAATAAATTGCCTGCTCACTTTTATTTAAAAGGGAACCATCATTCAATGCTCTCAAAAAAGTTCCCACGTCCTGCGCCGTAGCCACCATCGACCCACCCGGACATACATAATTCTGTGTTTTTAAATCTCCGTCATATCCAATTTCATAACCGCTTATCACGTTTGCCGCATCCGCGTCACTGAGCAAACCATAAGTGTGTGTCAAGCCAAGTGGATCGAGGATTATTTTTTTAATATAGTCCCGGTGGCTATAACCAAGGGTTTTGTCGAGAATATTTCCGATCAAAAGGTAGTTGGTATTGGAATAATGATAACGTGTGCCGGGCTTAAAATCCGCAGGCTTATCAAATGCCAGCTTCAGAAACTCATCGGTGTTTACAGGCAAATTAGTCCACGGCATTTTAGGATCGAAAATAAAATCAGGAATTCCGCTACGGTGTTGCAGCATCATTCTTAGCGTGATTTGGTTTGCATTCTCAATTCTTCCTGCAAGTGAAGGCAAATAGCCGGCAAGAGTTTTATCCAGTGACAAACGTTTTTCGCTGACCAATTTAACCGTGGCGACAGCGATATACAACTTGCTGATGCTGGCAATCTTGAATAATGCATGAGGATCGGCCGGTATTTTATTTTCTTTGTTTTTCCAGCCGGCCGCGTAAAACGCAGGTGGCTTTCCTTTTTGATCTACATAAACTACAATGCCGTCCAGGTTGTAATCCAGCGCTTTTTTGACCTGCTCCTGGATTGTATCCGGCACAGGCGCTAACCAGGCTCTTACTATCATCCATGGTACGAAAAACAAGGAGGCTACGCTTGCAATAATGAATACTATTCTGAGTATCTTTTTTGTTTGTTTTTTCTTCATGGTTTGATAATTTTTCAAGACGATGAGTATCTGTTAAATTGCCAGCGCAGCTTGGCTTGGTATTTTTTTGTACTGATAAGGCGCGAAATCTTTTGAAAATTATGCAAATGATCTGAATAAACATATCAAGCCGAAGTAGTGTTTTTTGCCTAACCCGCTCGTGGCTCGCATTATTTATTAAAATACATAAATTATAGATTGCAAAAATTATTGGAATCAGCAGTAATTACCTTCAGAGTTTCATTCAACTTTCTTCCAAGTGTGTGTGTTAACCGTTAGATTGTTCAATCGAAATGAAAAATCTTATAATTTCTTCGTTTACCATGACCGTTAGAGACAAGCCTTCGCATCTCACGGGCAACCGATGAAAGGGTAACGAACTTTTTTACAATAAATAAACCTGGTTTACGTTTTATGCTTACTTAACTCTGAAACCCCCATTGAATTCTAAAGCATCCCCCAAAGGATGCTTTTTTGTTGGTGGAAACACAAATGCTGAAGATGCAGCGGAAAAAGCATTGGAAGTTTGGATAGATTGCGATTGTTCCTGACAGTAAACAAATAAATTCCGGAGATTTTTATTTTGCCTCAGGCAGGCCTAATTGCATTTCTATTCAATTTTTACCTCTTTTTTTTGTTTAATAAAATTTCTTGCTGATAACACTTATCTTAGATAGTCTAAAAACCCGTAACCACAATCATATCAACATGAGACGACTTTTCCTGCTTCCTTTTTTTCTTTTTTCCTTTTGGTTTCTTCAAACTGCAAGTGCACAAGCAAAAGACTTTGCCATCAAAGGTTTTCACCTCGACTTAAGAATACAGGTGATGAAGATGGATGCTTTGAAAAAATTTGCAAAGACCCTGAGCGAGGATGGAATTAATACTTTGGTAATGGAGTGGGAGGGCACTTTTCCTTTTGAGAAACATCCGCTTAATATCCTAATAGGTATGCGTATACGAAAGATGAGATCAAATCCTTCATCAACTATTGCAGAATACTTGGCATCGATGTAATCCCGTTGCAGCAAAGCTTCGGGCACGTGGAATACATTCTTCGGCACGAGCGCTACAAAAATCTGCGGGAAGATCAGAAAGATTATTCGCAAGTCTGCCCCTCCGAAGAAGAAGGCGATAAGAAATTGTTTACCGATCTTTTTACAGAAATGGCGGCTTTGCACCCTTCAAAGTATTTTCACATTGGGGGAGACGAAACGTACTTATTGGGGCATTGTGAAAAATGCCGGAAAAAGGCTGCTGAAGAAGGCATTTCAAAACTCTACGTCGACCATATAAAAATGTTGTGTGATATCGTGATCAGCCTTGGCAAAATTCCTGTTTTGTGGGCCGATATTGCATTAAAATACCCGGACGCCATAAAGGAGCTTCCGCCTCAAACCGTTTTTGTAGATTGGAATTATGGCTGGGATATGAACAACTTTGGCGATCATGAAAAACTGGTGCAAGCAGGCTATGAAGTGTGGGGTGCACCGGCGCTTCGCAGCCATCCTGATAATTATTTCCTTACTGAATGGGAAAAGCATTTTAAAAACATCCGCGATTTTGTTCCCGAATGCAGAAAGCTGGGATATCAAGGAATGATCATGACATCGTGGTCCACTTCCGGGCAATATTCTCCTGTGTTTGAAACATCTGATGATATCATCGACTTGTACGCCATCAGGCATGTGTACCCGATAACTGGTTTCAACATGCTGCTTAAAGCATACACGCAAAGTCTTAGCACAGACAAGCCTTTGGACATTCCTGGCTTTATCAGGACTTATAGTAAGACCCAATACGGATTTGATAAAGAACAGGCTGATGCTTTTTGGAAAGCCCTTACCATTGCGCCTTACGAGGTGAAGCAGGGAGAAGTGATCGCTCCGTCACCAATGACAGTGAAGCAGGTGGCTGACAGCCAGGCAACCGCAGTGAAAACTTTGTACGAGTTACATCCCACAAAAAATCAGGAAGAATTTGCGCACTACCGGTTAATGGCCGACATAAGAATGCTCTATCTTAGTTATCAAAAAATTGAGAAACAGGTGAACACGCCCTCATTTACAAAGGCTCAGCTTCCGACGGTTGTACAACAATTAAAGCAATTGCTGGCCGATTCCAAAAAGATTGATCAGCGCTTTATCGATCTCAATAAAAACACGTTGTATATGGGTGAGTTAAAAGAGGAAAATAATTTACGGGATAGTAAGATTAATTTGCTCTACGATCGATTAACAAAGAATAGAGGCTAGGTCTGCGCATTCGGCAAGTCAAGGTTGACAAGGGAAATTAATTCCAGATCCTGACTCTTGCTTCTTTCATCTTACATCCTGCTTCAATCATCATGCTTCCTCCGCTTTCAGGTATGGATATTGCTTTTGAATAAAAAAATTCAAAAAAAGATATGGCGATACTTGGAGAAGTAATTAAAAAAGCAATTGACATTACTGGGTTCATAAGCAGTGATCCTGATCCCGTGGAAGCACAAAAGGACGAGCTTTTGCATTTAATCAAAAACGCAAGACATACCGCTTTTGGCTTGAAATATAAGTTCAGTGAAATACTAAACAGCGCAGATCCGATAAGTGCTTTTCAGAAAAATGTTCCGATATATGATTACGACGGGATAAATGCAGAATGGTGGCATTATCTCCTCGAGGGTCATCAGAATGTTACGTGGCCGGGAGGGCAGGATTATTTTGCATTGAGCAGCGGCACAACGAGTAATAAAAAATATATCCCGGTAACGCCCGATATGATTAAGGCAATTAAAAAAGCGGGCATGCAACAGGTGGCGAGTCTTACCAACTTTGATTTGCCCGGTGACTTTTTTGAAAAGGATATTTTGATGCTCGGCAGCAGCACTTCACTTATTAAAGCGGAAGACCATGAGGAAGGCGAGATCAGCGGGATAAGTGCGGCGAATATTCCCGGTTGGTTCGGCCGGTTTTATAAACCCGGGGAAGAAATTGCTGCCATTGCTGATTGGGACGAAAAAGTAAAGCGCATTGCAGAAGAAGCACCAAAATGGGACGTCGGCAGCATATCCGGCATTCCTTCGTGGGTAGAGCTGATGCTTAAAGAGATCATCAGTTATCATAAGCTGAACAACATTCATGATATTTGGCCGAATCTGAAAGTTTATACTTCCGGCGGTGTGGCCTTTGAGCCGTATCGAAACAGCCTTGAAAAGTTGCTTGCTCATCCACTCATTTACATCGATACTTATCTCGCTTCGGAAGGCTACCTGGCGACGCAAAAAAGGCCGGAAACAGATGCCATGGCGCTGATTATTGACAATGGCGTTTTTTTTGAGTTTGTACCTTTTGAGGAAAAAAATCTTGATGAAGAAGGACGCGTCAAGCAGGAGGCGCCGGTTCTCACGTTGGAGCAGGCGGAAGAAGGCAAGGATTATGTTTTGCTTATTTCCACCGTGTCGGGTGCGTGGAGATATATGATTGGAGATACTGTTGTTATTACCGACAAAAAAAGATCAGAAATAAAAATTAGTGGTCGCACAAAACATTATCTAAATGTGGTTGGTGAACAGCTTTCTATTCAAAAAATGAATATGGCGATCCAAAAGCTTGAGAAGGTTTTTGATATCGAAATAAAAGAATTTACAGCAGCTACGATTTTTCAGAATGAAGAATATATTTTGAAGTTTGTGATTGGAACGGATAAAGAAATCGATGCTGAAAAAGCGGCAAAACTGGTAGATGATGAACTTTCCAGCAACAACAAGAATTACAAAGTTGCGCGCACCAAAGCTCTGAAGGGCCTCGAAGTGGAAGTGGTTCCGCTGGAAAAGTTTTACAAGTGGAGTGAAGAATTTAAAAAAATGGGTGGACAGGCGAAGATTCCGAGAGTGATGAAAGAAGACGCCTTTAACGAGTTCCTGGAATACGTGAAAGGGTGATTGATAGCGCGTTGACCTGGAAAGATTCTCCGCGGGTTCATCAAGTTGTAGATAATTTTCCGTATTCTGTTAAACCTGCAGATGCGCTTTTTCTTTTTTTTGTTCGACTTTTTTTACCATTTCGACAATGATGTCAGGAGATAGATATAGACGCGAAATTTTATCTTTATATAGCTGCGGAATGTCGGCATGATCCAGAATAAATCTTTTTGTGGCGATGATATATTTACCCAATCCACGTTCCACAGCATAGGTATCGGCCGCGCGTTCTGCCTCCTGCACGTAGGAGGGTGACGTTACATAGCGCAAACCGAAGATGGCAATCCCGGCATTGGTGCGATGTTCATAATCGACAATGTGTCCGAGCTCGTGAGCAATCCATCCAATCATCACCTCTTCCGGAATTTCGGTGATAGGTAAATCGCAACTGATAAGTTTGAAATGTCGGCTGATATTAATTCGATAACGCCTGTTTTCTCTTGTGCTCAGCAAAGTAGAAAACACAGGCTGCGCCTGCATTACAGAAGTCCTGATGTTTTTTCTAAAATTAAACCTGATGGCCGAATCTGTTAGTTGAGGATAAAACGACAACGCCTTTAGCGCGGGCTTTTTTATCTCTTGAGGTATTTGCTTGTTATGGCCGTAGAACGCGAGGCTACTGGTTTCGTTTTCATTTATTGTCACTGTTCTTCAAATAGTTTCTTCTATTAAAAGCAAATAAAACGCCAAAGGGAGTGGAAAGAAAAATTGTATGTTTCGAGGTCTTTTATTTACAAGAAAATAGCTTCGGTCCTCTCAAGGATTTTATCTTACAGTAAACAAACTTTTATTAAAGATTTCTATTCCTATTCTTTTTGTGGGAGATTAACTGTTACAGTTCTGCATACCTGTTTTCAGAAGGGAGATAACCTTTGTCTTTAAGAATATTTCCCAACCTGTTGTAAAAATCCGGATCGGCCGGGGTGACACTGGCAAGTCCATCGACGTAACGATTGTACAAACTAAATAAGGCAGCAATCAAAACCGTATCGTGAAGCTCCCGGTCCGTAGCGCCGTGTGTTCTTGCTTCGGCTACCATTTCCGGTGTTACCAATTTGCCGTTCTTTCCTGTTGCTTTTGCAATCTTCAGCAGCGCTTTCATTTTATCGGAAACCGGCGCGTGCTCAAGGTCATTTTTTACCTTTTCTGCAACATTGGTGTCATCAAGCAAAACGTCGGCTGCTGCTGTGTGGGCGGCAGTGCAAAAAGCACATTTATTACCATAAGATACGACTGTTGCAATAAGTTCCCTTTCGCCTTCTGTTAAAGTAGATTCGCCTCTCAATAATATCTGGGTCAATTCTCTTATTGGAAGTGCGGTGTCTTTTCGATAATCGAGTAAGCCGGTGATACCGGGAAGTTTTTCGCTCAGCGGAATGTATGGCATGGTTTGAAAGGTTTATTTTAGGTTAATAGTAATACAAATATAATTATGTTGCGATCATTGTGAGGTCGTAACGATTTAAAAAGTTAAGGACGAATCGTTTTACTTTGGTAGAGAATTCTACAGATTCTTATTGCTTCTCCTACTTTGATTTTAAAAAATTAAACATCAGTATCCAAAGGAAGCATCACCAGAAATTCGCTTCCTTTTCCTTCCTCACTTTTCACCGTTATTTCACCACCGTGAGCCTTTACGATATCATAGCTTATTGACAGTCCGAGGCCAACACCAAACCCTGCAGCTTTCGTAGTAAAAAAAGGTTGGAAAATCTTTTCCTGCAATTTGTTTGCGATGCCAATTCCATTATCCTTTATAGAAATCAATAACCGGTCTTTCTCTTTTTTTGTACTGACAATAACCGTCGGATCATAATCTTCGGTTGCCACGGGTCTTTTTTCCGTGACTGAATGAAAGGCATTTATCGCGAGATTGAATATGACACGTCCGATTTCCTGCGGAACAATGTTTATCTCTCCGGCATGAGAATCAAAATCTCTTTCCATCCTGGCATAAAAATCTTTGTCTTTAGCTTTTAGCCCTGCATAAGCTAATCTGAAATATTCATCTGTCAATAAATTAATATCTGTCATTCTTTTTTCCGGAGTGCCGGTTCTGCTGTGTTCCAGCATACTTTTTACAATGCCTTCCACCCGTTTGCCATGGAAGCTTATTTTACCCGAATTGTCTAAAATGTCCTTTGCAATACTTTCGACCGCTTCGCTGTTTCCGTTTTTATATTCTTCCTGTAATTCTGCAATAAGTTCTGCATTGAGATCAGAAAAATTATTTACAAAGTTCATCGGGTTTTGTATTTCATGGGCGATG
>CAWAMQ010000011.1:0-114593 GCA_963783125.1 uncultured Chitinophagaceae bacterium | reverse complement strand
AAAAAAATTATTTTTTTGCTTCCACTTCACCTGTTAACTGCAATACCGGAAACGCAGGATAAGCGTTAGAAACCACCGTGATGGTCTTATGAGTGGGTCCGGGCCTGTCGGCACTGTTAAAAACCACTTTTATACTTCCGGTTTGACCGGGTTGGATGGGCTCTTCCGGTTTTTCAGGAACGGTACACCCGCAGCTTGCCCTTGCAGAAGCGACAATCAATGGCTTTCGGCCGGTATTCCTGAAATGGTAATCAAAAACCACTTTTTTCCCTTCGGTTACTTTTCCGAAATCGTAGGTAGAATCCAACATATGTACGGTGGTGGAATCGTTAAAAAAATGAGAGTCCATGCTTGCGAGACCGGTTGGTTTATTTCTGATCTGCCTGATATCGCAGGAATACAAGGCCCCGGTAAGCAAAAGCGCGATCAGCAATCTTTTCATATCATATTTTTTCAAAGTGCAAAGGTATTATAAAGTGCTGTTTTTATAATTGGTCTTGTGGATTTTATTTTGCGACAGCAATTCCTTGTGTATATTGTCCAGGATACCATTTACGAAATGGCCGCTTTGTTCAGTGCTGTATTCTTTTGCCAGGTCAATATATTCATTAATTGTGACTTTCGTTGGAATGGTTTCAAAATACAACAATTCGCACACGCCCATTTTTAACAAGATCATATCCAGCAGGGCAATTCTTTCTGAGTCCCAGTTTTTTAATTTCGGCTTGATCATTTCCAGGCAAAATTGGTCCTTATCAATCACCGACTGCAAAAGATCGGTAGCAAATTTCATTTTTTCAGGCCCCACCATTTGGTTGAAATTAAAAGAGGAAGGCTTATGTAAAAATTTGTCCATCAGCAGGATCATCATTTCGGCATCGTCATCCCAATGAATAAATTTTTCTTCAACATCGCTTAAAAAATATTCATCCGGAATCATCAGGTCTGAGAAAATAAACTCAAGTATTTCTCTTTCCGATTTTTTTTCACGCGAAGGTTCACTGATATATTCTTTATACCTGGGCGAATTAACAAGGTTGAAATAACTTCTTCTTACCAGTTCTTCATCGATAAGATACCTGGTCTTAAATTTTTCAACCGATTGTTTAAAAGAAACATTTTCCATGATCGTCCACAGCAATTCATTACCTGCAATTCTCGTGTTTACTTTCAGGTCATTTTCCGAAGGGAGGTATTTCTGTGATTTTTGCAACGCGTCTTTTTCAGAAAAGCGCGCTACTTCAATAATGTAATAAACCAGGAAAGTAAATAGCTGTTGGGCGTTTTCAAGATTTTTATTCAGAATTTGTAACGGTTCCCCGGGCCGGGTCTCCTTGTTCATGGATTCAATGCTGTACAGCGTTTGCATCACTTTCACCCGGATATTTCTTCTGCTTAGCATTTTTGTAAGAACTTATTTTCGCCGCGAAGATAATATAGATATTTGAGAGTTGTAAATGCTAAGTAGCAAGATCTGATTTCCCGATTCGTAATTCACTACTTCACCGCCTGCACAGTTCCACTGCCGGAAATATGTATTTCTGGCGAAGCAGGATTGCCGGCGTAATATACATCGCCACTGCCCGAAACACTCACTTTTAGACTCACGCTGGCAAACACATGAACATCCGAACTTCCTGAAACATGAATTACCGCATTCTCCGACTTCAGATTCGCGCACTTAACGTCCCCGCTGCCGTTTATCCTGCAATCAAAATCTTTTGTGCGACCGGAAAGTATAACATTCCCCGACCCCGATCCACTTACGCTTATGGAAGGCGCGTCAACTTCAGCATGAATATCCCCTGACCCTGAAGTATTGAATGCTATTTGGCTGGAACTTTTAATTACTCCGGTACCCGTAATATCAGCAGAACCGGAAGAAGTTATTTTTTCAAGAGAGGGAGCGTAAACGATCACTTTGGCATGGTCGTGCATTATTGAGTATCCATTTTTATAATGGATATTTAGAACACCGCTATTAACGTCTGTAATTACATAGGGAAGAAGATTTTCATCATCCTGAACTGTGAGTGAATAATTATCGCCACCGCGGATTTCCACGTCTATCGAACCCGAAGTTTTCACTTCACGAATATTTGAAATTTCCCTTTTTTCGTCACGAACATGCCCGTTTCCCGAAACAGCTGCACAGGAAATGAACAAAACGGAAACCGCTAAAAGAAGAACAAAATATTTCATAATACGTTATTTTAGATTTAGAATACCATTTAACTATGGTATAAAACTATCACAATATATTTTTCCTGTACCAATAATTTGTATCAGCGGTAGTGCGTGCCAAAATTTTGTATTTTATTTGTAAAGCAATTTTTGAGATATACAAAATTTTGAAAATAAATTTGGCTTGTATTCACAAAACTATAAACTATTTACCTTCGCACGCATGACGGAAAAAATTCTGATCCTTGATTTTGGTTCACAATACACACAGTTGATCGCCAGGTCTGTAAGAGAAGCCAATGTTTACTGCGAAATTATTCCATTCAATAAAGAGATTGAATATACCGATGAGTTGAAAGGCGTAATCCTTTCCGGCTCTCCTTTTTCGGTGAATGACGGGAACGCGTTGATAGTAGACGTGAAAGCGATCAACCAAAAAGTGCCTGTACTGGGAATTTGCTATGGAGCCCAGTTAATGGCAAAACTTTACGGAGGTGTTGTAGAAAAAAGTGATAAACGAGAATATGGACGTTCAAAACTCCAGGTAGAAAAAGAAGATGAATTATTAAAAGCTGTGAAGAATGATTCTGATGTGTGGATGAGTCACAGTGACACAATCAAAAAACTTCCGGAAGATTTTTCTATCTCCGCTTCCACACATAATATTCCTGTGGCGGCTTTTTACAGTAAACAAACAAATAATCCCATTTTTGGTTTACAGTTTCATCCTGAGGTTTATCATTCTGTCGAAGGCAAAAAGATCATAAAAAATTTTTTGGTAAATGTTTGTAAATGCAGTCAGGACTGGACTCCGGCGCATTTTATCAATGATACAGTTGCTGAGATCAAACAAAAGATCGGCGACAAAAAAGTGATCATGGCGTTAAGCGGCGGAGTTGATTCTACAGTTGCCGCTACGTTAATTCACAAAGCCATCGGGAAAAATCTTTTCGGAATTTTTGTTGACAATGGTGTGCTTAGAAAAGATGAATTTGAACAAGTGCTGGACTCGTGCAAAGGTATCGGCCTCAACATTAAAGGCGTAGACGCAAGGGATCATTTTTATGCAAAACTTGCAGGCAAGATTGATCCCGAAGAAAAAAGAAAAGCCATAGGCAACAGTTTCATAGAAATTTTTGACCAGGAAGCGCATCAACTCACCGATATTGATTTTCTTGGACAGGGAACCATTTATCCCGATGTGATTGAATCAGTTTCGGTTCACGGACCCTCAGTTACTATTAAGTCGCATCACAATGTTGGCGGCCTTCCTGAACGAATGAAACTGAAATTGATAGAACCACTCCGTTCTCTCTTTAAGGATGAAGTAAGAAAAGTAGGCGCTGAACTGGGATTGCCTCCGGAATTATTGAATCGTCATCCTTTTCCCGGCCCCGGCCTGGCAATAAGAATCTTGGGTGAAGTGACGGAAGAAAGAGTGCAATTGCTACAAAACGCCGATGCTGTTTTTATTAACGCTTTGAAAAAATTTGATTTGTATGCAACTGTTTGGCAGGCTGGCGCTATCTTATTGCCTGTAAAAAGTGTTGGTGTTATGGGCGATGAAAGAACGTATGAATTTACAGTAGCGCTTCGTGCTGTTACATCGGTAGATGGCATGACAGCCGATTGGGCACATCTTCCCTACGATTTTCTCGCTTATGTTTCAAATGAGATCATTAACAACATAAAAGGAATCAATCGCGTTGTATATGATATCAGCAGCAAACCCCCGGCTACCATTGAATGGGAATAATGAGGTGTACAGAAGGTAGTTATGAATTTATAATTATGAGGAAGTATTTTCTATTTTTTATTTTTCTTTTCGCTTTTGCGGGCGTTCAAAAATCTTTCGCGCAAATTAAGTACAGCCCGGTTTATAAAACCTACCATGTGGCGATCATTGCCCCACTCTACCTTGATTCTGTTTTTGCAGGATATCATCTGAAATCAGAAACCTCCATTCCGAAATACACGATCGGAGGCGCTGATTTTGTTCAGGGCGCAGAACTGGCGCTGGATACGATCAATCTTCACGGGAGGCATGTGGAGGCGTTTATTTATGACTCAAAATCTGTATCACAACCGGTGACTACTTTGATAAAGAGTGGCAAGCTGGATAATATGGATCTTATAATTGGTTCTGTGAAACAACCCGAATATTACCTGGTAGCTCGTTTCGCACAACAAAAAAATATTCCATTCATTTCCGCTACGTATCCAAATGATGGCGGCGTGAGGCAAGACACTGCCCTGTTGATTGCCAACTCAACCTTAAAAGCGCATTGCGAAGGCATTTTCAGTTACATTCTGCAAAAGCATGGCTCGGATCACATTTACCTTTTTCATAAGAAAAATGACAACCGCATTTCCAATTATTTTAAAGAGATCAATTTTGTTGACGGCAAGGCGCTTTTAAATATCAAAGAGGTAATGCTAGACAGCTCGGTTTCCCCAACGGGCTTACGATATTTGATCGACACTACTAAACCTGTGGTAATTATTGGCGCAAGCCTCAACGAAACTTTTTCGCAGAAACTTGCAGATGCATGTTACCCGTTATCAAAAAACAATCCTATCGCATTGATCGGAATGCCAAACTGGGATGGCTTTTCGTGCTGGTATAGAAATGCGTATATGGATTTCCCGATCCGTTATACTACACCACATTATATTTCAAAGGACAATCCTTTCCGCAAATATTTATTTGACAAATATTTTCAGTTATATAATATAGAGCCAAGTGATATGGTAGAAAAAGGCTTTGGTATTACCTATAATTTTACGTCCATTTTAATAAATCACCCGGGATTTTTTATGCAGAATGTGAATGACACGACGTATGCTCCTTTTCATGATTACAATTTCAAGCCGGTTTATTTTGCCAATAACTTACAACCGGATTATTATGAAAACAAACATCTCTTCATTATGCAAATTTTGAATGGAGAGATTGAGAGGGAATGGTAGTAAATTAGTTGCTGGTCTGCTGCTATTTATCTTGCTACTGTAAAAATAAAAATCCTTACAATTTATTCGTTTACTGGTGACCGTTATACCTCATAACGATCGGCATCCTTTACCCCATAGGTGAATTTAATTGCAATTCTTCTAATTTCCGGTTTTCAAAAACACACATCTCAAAAAACAATTCTAAAAATTTTTCCCGATTGGAAAACCATCCTTTATCATTTTTCGTAACTGTTAACAGGAAACGGAAAAAATAATCATTTCAATAAAAAAAGCGGTTATATGAAAAACGAAAAAGGAAAAAAATTATTTAAAAGAATCATGACGGTGTTTGGCATTCTCACTCTTGTTTTAGCCGTCCATATTTATTGGGTTACGAGGCCCAAAGCTCCCGATCCTCACACCATTGTGATGGCGCGAATTGATATTAAAAATTCTTTAAACCAGGACGATGCCAATAAAATAAAAACATGGCTTTATCAACAAAAAGGAGTTGATCACGTTGTGGTAAATCCTAAAACACAAATTGCCATATTTACTTTTTATCCGGCGAAAGCTTCAGGAGATGAGATCGTAAATAAATTTCAAACTTCCTTTAACTACGATGCAAAAAGATATGTTCCTACAAAAGAAGAAATAGCAAATGGTTGCCCGGCATTGCCTCCGGGTGTTACTCAAAAAATCTCAGCATTTATTAAACACAATCTATAAACACAGTTCTCAAACATTAATCTTAAAATTTCTAAAACAACAAAAAATGAAAAATTTAATCATCGTCTCTATCATCACTTTATGTTTTTCGGCAGTGATTTTTCAATCATGCAAGAAGGACGATACGCCTGCACCGGCAACACAACCTACTTTATATGATTCGCTTGGCGGTTCAGTAATGGTAGCAGACCCGGCAAATTCGGGAGCACAAATTGAAAAAGGAAGGCTGCTGATCCGTAACATTATCGACAGCACTATTTTTGTTATTGCCGGTGATACCGCTATCAACGGGCATTTTACAGTTTTGTTATCAGAAGTAGGTAACGGAAACTTAAGCGGCTTCCAGGAGCTCAGCAAAAATCTTACTGACTTCGTAGCTGTAGGCACAGGCGCCAAAGATTATACCTATACGGGGCTCGATATGGTAGCCGCGCATGACCCTGCCACTAACCCACGTATGAATGGTAAAGCTGATAACAGCGATATGGATGCATTTGAAAATGACCTGTTCACAGGAGCTGCCAAAGCAGGCGTTCCTTCCACAACTCCAGCTTTAATTAGTGTCGGCAAAATTGTAGAATCATTAAGAAGCCAGGTTGTTCAGAAATAAAAAATTAAAATTCAATCTCCCGTTTTTCGAAAAAGACCTTCCGGAATTATGAGGAAGGCCTTTTTTGAAAAGCACTACAGTACTTTCTCCATCACTATAATTTTTAAAAAAATAAGAATGAGCTCCAGTAAAGCATATTCATCAGAAGAGTTTTTTGTAATAGGCATAAGTTATAAAAATACAGATGCTGCTACAAGAGGACAATTTTCCATCTCTTATAAACAATACGAATCAATTTTAAAATTGGCTCCTTCTTGTGGAATAAAAGAAATGTTTGTTTTGTCAACATGCAACAGGACGGAGATGTATGGATTTGCCAAAGAGGCTTCTGTGTTAATGGAATTGTTGTACAGCCAGGCCAGCGGCGATTTAGAACTTTTATTGCAAATGGCTTATATAAAAAATGGTATGGAAGCCATAAGCCACTTGTATGATGTAGGTTGTGGATTGGATTCTCAAATACTGGGCGATTATGAAATTATAAGCCAGTTAAAACAAGCGGTTAACTTTTCACGTGATCATAAATTTATGGGTACATTTTCGGAAAGATTGATAAGCAGTGTTTTTCAGTCATCCAAAAAAATAAAAACTTATACTGAATTAAGTAGCGGTTCCGTATCCGTATCATTTTCTGCAGCGCGGTATATCAAAGAAAAAACAAACTTTAATTGCACAAGCAAAATACTGGTTTTAGGAGCTGGTAAAATTGGAAGAAACACCTGTAAAAATCTGCTCGGCAATTTCGAACCTGAAAATATAACGGTCATCAACCGATCAATTGATAAAGCAATAAATCTTTCCAGGGAATTAAATATTAATTACGCTGCCAGTAAACATCTTGCTAAACAATTGGATGCCTCAGATATAATAATAGTAGCGACGAATTCTATAGAACCTGTTATATTAAAATCAAACCTGGTAAACAAAGGCAAAAAAATCATCATAGATTTATCTATGCCAAGCAATGTTGAACCCAGTGTAAATGACTTACCAAACATTAAGGTGATACATGTAGATAAAATTTCCAAATTAAAAGATGAGAATCTTAAAAAGCGCGCTGCTGAAGTACCTAAAGCAAAAAAAATTATTGCTGGTCAAATAAAAGAATTTATGCAATGGCTAGAAATGCGTAAACAAATACCGGTGTTAAAATCTATTAAATCAAAATTGAAAGAGATCAACCGGTTTGTAGTTCTTAATAGCGGACCAAATGAAATGCGATCTAAAAAAGAATCTTCTGAAAAAAGAATACAGGATGTAATTAACGGCATAGCCGTAAAGATGTTAGAAAACGATCACAAAGGTTGTCATTATATAGAAGCCATTAACCGTTTTATTATGGCAGATGCAAGCTGAATTAACCGCTTTTCTGCTATACTACAAGACCGAAATCAAAAATAAAAATCCTTATTGTTTCTTCGTTTACTGTTGACCGGTATAGTCACTCATCATCATCTTTTCTTTCCGTTTTTGGCAACGTATTTTCTTTCGGGTAAGGCGTATTTCCTTTTGAAGCAAACCAAAGTATACGATTAAGAAGATCATCATTGCCGCCGTCAATATGCGCAAATTCAGGAAGCATAGAAAGTTGCGCAAACTTTTTGGCTTTCCCTGTCAAAGACGCAGTGCCTTTATTCATTTCATTTAAAGGCACATTATTTTTTTCAAAAGAAAAAGCTTTTTTATTGCTAACATTTGAAAAACAATCAAACATTGGCAAAGCAGTGGCATCCATAATATTCATTGGTGGCAGGCCCAATATTTGTTCAATGGTACGAACCATGGAAACCTGGTTATAATTTTTGTGAACCGTTTTTTGCAAATGTGAATAAGGGCTTATCACAAATCCTGTAGTGCGATAAGCAGACACATGATCCCATCCATCCTGGGAGTCGTCTTCCGTTACAAATACAACGGTTGAACCCCAAAAACGACTTTTGGTTACCGCTTCAATAATGCGGCCCAATGCCAAATCGTTATCTGCAACCATCGCTCTTGGCGTTGGAAATCCCGGCGCCATACCAGCAGTATGATCATTGGGAAGCGCCATTACCATTAATTGCGGCAATTGATCGCCGGACTTTCCTTCATAGTCATGCAACTCTTTTATAAAAGCATCTGCACGCATCTGGTCGTTAAAATCGTGGCCATCATAACAAGGATAGGTTTGTGACATGATCGGCCTCACTCTTGAAATAGTGGTAAGATTCGTAAAATCAGTTTTCTTTCCATCGAGATATGATTGATAAATGCTTGTCCAGTTTAAACTGCCGTTAAATTCAGGCACGCACGCTTCCCCATAAACTCTCACGGTTTTTCCATGATCCAAAGCATTATTCCAGATGAAACCATTTTTATTATAAACCATTGCATCGTACAACACATGAGGATAACTTCTGAACCAGGCGCGTACATTCTTTTCAACGTAGTCTGTAACAATTGCCGCATCTGCCCACGAATGGCCTTCTGCAGAAGATTTTCCGGCGGCGTAATAATTATCAAGCAACGAATATTCTTTGGCGAGTTTGTGCTGGTTAGGGGTAACGTTATTGCCATAAATACACAAAGATGGTTCGCCGTTACCCTCTTTCATATCACCCATCACCTGGTCGTAAGTACGGTTTTCTTTAATGATATAAAGTACATGCTTAAAAACAGAAGGCTCGCCAATCCTTTCCGGAACCGGCTTTGCAGCTACTCCGTCACGTGGTAACCGTTCGGAAATTTTTGTGCGAAACAAAAGGTTGGACGCTATCACTCTTTTGGTATAGCCGGCCAGATCATTTTCGGAAGGCAAAGGAATTATAGAAATGGTCGCTTCCTGGTGATGCGCGTTATAACTGTTTTTAATTTCAGTTCTTGCGCCCTCACCTTCAAGATTGGCCACATACAGCGTATTGTCATCCAATGCCAAACCTGCCGGGTAGGCTTCGGTTGGAATAAATCCTTTTACAGTAAACGAAGAATTATCACCGATATTTATTACACAAACAGCATTATCCATTCCGTTGGAAACGTACATGGTTTTTCCATCTTCACTAAGCGCAAGGGCATTGGGTGAATCGCCGATATAATGATTTTCGTCGGCATTCAATCTCACAGAAATGGAATCAATTACTGTATTGCTTTGTGTATTGATCACTGAAATATTATCGCTGTTTCCGTTTGACACATACACCAACTTTCCATCCTTGCTGCTAATGATCGCATTGGGATGTAAGCCAACCTGCACCTCTTTTTCAGCGTTACCGGTTTTCAAATCAATAATACTCACAGTTCCCTCCGAAGTAGCTCCTGTTTTTGGATCAACATACACTTTGCCGTAAGGAATACCTGCCGTTTCTTTGGAAGCATCTGTTGGAACCGGGCCAGCCCAATTGGTTACGTAAGCTTTGTTACCGGTGATGGTAATTGCAAAAGGGGCCATTCCTGTGGCGGTTGTCCAGATGATTTTTTTATCAGCTAATCTTAATTTCTGAAGTTGATTATTTCCATTCAAAACCACGTACAAATATTTTTGTCCGTCTTCTTCGTTGATGGCGATGTCATTGGGCAACGACAATGGCGCCGGCTCCACTGCTTTAAATGAAATGGAATCTTTGATCACCGCTTTTTCCCCATCCCAAACTGCATCAAGAATCAATGAAACAGGTTGATAAGGATTCGCAGCGCCCCAAAGGATGTGTTCTCCTGTTTCATCGCGGTATGATTTCAATCCTGAATAC
This sequence comes from uncultured Chitinophagaceae bacterium, assembly GCA_963783125.1. Lineage (GTDB taxonomy): Bacteria > Bacteroidota > Bacteroidia > Chitinophagales > Chitinophagaceae > Ginsengibacter. Next base: position 104,393 of record CAWAMQ010000011.1, on the reverse strand, counting down.
GTACTCATTAATCCACTGTAATTACCTGAGTAGTCAAGATGGTATAAAAGTTTATTTTCTGTTACATCAATGAAAGCCACGCCATAACGATCTTCTACGGCCAATACTTTTCCGCCGGGAAGCATAACGCAATCAAGGCTATGATTTTCACGCGCTATATTACCAAAACGAATTACCGTTCCTGCAGGATCAATAAAGCGATTGTATGGCATCAGTATCGAACTGTTATCAACGGCCAATGTCGTATCATCATAACTGCTGTGATAGCTCGTATCGTTTGCTAACAACTACCGTTTTGGAAATTTGAGTGGTTTTGCAGGAAAAAGAAACCAGGGAAATAAGGATTACAGTAAAAAAGTATTTATTTGATGAAACTTGCATTCGACGAATTATTAGATATTAAATCTTTGTTGAAATTGTGTATAAAGACAGGACAAAGGAAAGAAATTATCCAATTGCGGTTATTTATTTTTCGGTTAACTCTTTCAAAGAATAATTTTTTGCCAACTGCCAAAAGTCATTGATCTGGCGTTTTTTCCAATTTTCATCCCGGCCCAATTCTTTCATCATAACATCTGCAACCTTCGGTGCAAGATCAAAAGCCAGTTTTGAATCACTAAATAAAACGCGTGTTCTGCGTGCCAGCACATCTTCCACAGTTCTCGCCATTTCATTCCTCACTGCCCAAATTACCTGCGCCACGGTTATATTGGTTTCTTTACTCAAGGGCTGTGCAAAATATTCATTTTCCTTTTCCAGCTTTTCAATTTCAATTTTATCTGAACCGTAAAAAGACAAAGAGCGTGGTTTATTTTCTTCATTTAGATAACCGTAAATCTTTACATTTTCAGTTGAACCTTTTTTTGCAGGAAGAAGATTTGAATTCATAATTTTATTCATGGCGTCTTCAGCCATCTTTCGATACGTAGTCCATTTACCTCCAATGACAGACACCAGACCGCTTTCTGAAACAATTACTTTATGGCTCCGCGAGACTTCTTTTGTTTTCGCGGTCTCATCACCGTTAGCAGCTAACGGTCTTAACCCCGCGAAAACACTCAATACGTCTGACCTCTCCGGGCTTTTGGATAAAAATTCGCCCGCTGTCTTCAATACAAAATCAATTTCACTTTGTAAGGCTGTTGGCTCCAGGGAATGCGTTTTCAAAGGTGTATCAGTTGTGCCGACAAGCGCTTTATCGTGCCAGGGAATCACAAACAGGACGCGCCCGTCATCGGTTTGTGGAATCATAATTGAATCTTCAGATTGTAAAAAGAACTTGTCGAGTACCAAATGAATTCCCTGGCTGGGCCTGATCAGCGGTTTCGATGCCGGTTGATCCATTCTCAAAATCTCATCTGCAAACACCCCCGTTGCGTTCACCACCACTTTTGCCTTTATTTCAACAAGCTGATCTGATTCTTTATCACGGATAACGGCTCCGGTTATTTTTCCCTCTTTATTTTTTACAATTGAAACAACCCGGCAATAATTAAGCGCCACACCGCCTTTGTCCACGCAAGTCTGGGCAAGGTTTAATGCAAGGCGTGCATCGTCAAATATCCCATCGTGATACAAAACGCCGCACTTTAATGAGGCATGTTTTATAGTAGGCAATCGTTTCAAAACTTCGCTTCTACCGATCAGCCGCGACTTGCCGAGACTTTTATCACCCGAAAGCCAATCGTAAACTTTTAAGCCACTGGCATAGAAAAAACCTTTGAACCATGAAAAGCAGGGAATCACAAAAGTTTCATTCCTGCTGAGGTGCGGCGCATTTTTCAGCAAAAAACTTCTTTCTCTTAAAGCTTCTTTCACCAGGCCAATATTTCCCTGGGCGAGGTATCGAACTCCACCATGCACGAGCTTGGTGCTTCTGCTCGAGGTACCCTTTGCAAAATCTTCCTGCTCTGCCAGCAGCGTTTTAAAACCCCTGGAAGCTGCATCCACCGCAATGCCCAGGCCTGTAGCACCTCCGCCAATGATTAGTATATCCCATTCCACAGGTTTATTTAAAGATTTGACAAGAAGGTCTCTATTGAAAAAATTCATTTAGGGTATTTTTCTTTTCAGCAATAATAAAAAAAAGCACTTCGGCGAAAATTACTAATTTGCCTTTTAATTATTTATTTTTATTCCTTTTATTTCATAAAAGAAATTGACAGAATAAGTTGCTTCACTATCGTATTGCTGGTACTTATCTTCAATAATTCAGAGGAATATTTTATAACTACAACTGCAGGAATGAAAAAGCACATACTAACCCTTGACCAGGGAACTACCAGTTCCCGCGCTATTCTTTTTAATGAAAACGGAAAGATCGTTTCATTATCTCAAAAAGAATTTAAACAAATTTATCCGCAACCCGGTTGGGTGGAACATGATCCTATGGAGATTTGGTCGTCGCAGGCTTCAGTAATTACAGAAGCCATATTGAAAGAAAAAATAAAGCCAGAAGAAATTGCTGCTATCGGTATCACCAATCAAAGAGAAACGACAATTGTCTGGGATAAGGAAACAGGAAAGCCTATATACAATGCTATCGTATGGCAGGACCGGCGCACTTCAGCACAATGCGACCTGCTAAAAGAAAAAAACCTCGACACTATCATCAGGGAAAAAACCGGTTTGGTATTGGATGCTTATTTTTCTGCCACAAAAGTTCAATGGATATTGGATAATGTGGAAGGAGCAAGAGAAAAAGCACAGCAGGGAAAACTCGCCTTTGGAACCGTTGATTCCTGGCTTATCTGGAACTTAACTGAAGGCGCTTTGCACATTACCGATGTAAGCAATGCCTCGCGCACCATGCTTTATAATATCAACACCCTTTCGTGGGATGAAGAGCTGCTGGATATTTTTCAAATTCCGCAAAGCATGCTTCCGGAAGTGCGATCTTCAAGCGAAGTTTATGGAGAAAGTTCAGGTCAATTATTAGGAACTAAAGTTCCGATTGCAGGAATTGCGGGAGACCAGCAGGCGGCACTTTTTGGCCACATGTGTAATCAACCCGGCATGGTAAAAAATACCTATGGGACCGGATGCTTCATGCTGATGAACATCGGCGAAAAACCCATTCTTTCAAAAAATAATTTGATCACAACCATCGCCTGGAAGATCGGCGATAAAGTGGAATACGCTTTTGAAGGAAGTATTTTTATTGCAGGTGCGGTAGTACAATGGCTAAGAGATGAACTAAAAATTATTTCTTCCGCTCCGGAAATTGAAAAGCTGGCTTCGCAGGTTGAAGACAGCGGCGGTGTTTATCTTGTTCCTGCTTTTGCCGGAATGGGAGCGCCGTATTGGAATCAATATGCACGCGGCAGTATGTTTGGAATAACACGGGGGACCAATCGTTGCCATATCGCAAGGGCAGCTTTGGAAAGCATCGCCTTCCAGACGATGGAAGTATTAAAAGCGATGGAGTCTGACTCAGGAATTGACATCGCCGAATTGAGAGTGGATGGCGGCGCTACACAAAATAATTTGTTGTTGCAATTTCAATCTGATATTCTTAAAACCGCTGTCGTTCGCCCTGAAGTGACCGAAATAACGGCTATCGGCGCCGCTTACCTGGCAGGCCTTGCTGTTGGTTTTTGGCAAAATATAGAACAACTCCAGCAACAGTGGCAAATAAACCGGAGCTATCAACCATCCGGAGAAAATACCGAAATGCGGGTAAAGGAATGGCACCGCGCAGTGCAGGCAACACTTTTTTGGGCTGACTCCGGCAAAAAATAATTTCTAACTCAAACAAAAAATCAAAACTGATGAACCCGATTATTGCAGAATTCATTGGAACGATGATATTAATTCTTTTGGGGAATGGCGTGGTAGCCAACGTTGTTTTAAAAGATACCAAAGGAAACAACGGTGGCTGGATGGTGATAACCACAGGATGGGCATTGGCGGTGTTTACAGGCGTAGTAATTGCGGGCCCTTACAGTGGCGCTCACCTGAACCCCGCGGTAACACTGGGTTTGGCAATCGCGGGAAAATTTGCATGGGCACGTGTTCCAATGTTTATCATTGCGCAATTGCTTGGTGCAATGGTGGGTTCTTTTCTTGTATGGATTATGTATAAAGATCATTTTTTTGCCACCAAAGAAGGTGGCCTGAAAAGCGCTGTCTTTTATACAGCGCCGGCGATAAAAAATTTCAAGCTCAATTTCATCAGCGAACTTTTAGGAACTTTTGTGCTGCTGCTTGCTGTTTTTTATATCACCAGTGGTGAGCTGGGAGCCGAAAAAACTCCGATTGGGTTAGGCTCCATCGGTGCGATACCTGTTGCATTTATTGTGTGGGCCATTGGCTTATCATTGGGAGGCACAACCGGGTACGCGATCAACCCGGCAAGAGATCTCGGTCCCAGGCTTATGCATTCAATTCTCCCGGTAAAAGATAAAAATAAAGATGACTGGAAATATGCCTGGATACCAATTTCAGGGCCAATCGTTGGCGCAGCAATTGCGGCATTTCTCTATTTGATTTTAAAGGGGTAAAATAAAAATATCCTTTAAAAGTTCGTTTACTGTCACATCTTTTCTTTATGATCTTCGAGGTTTACTTCTTCCTCCTTTCCACTTAACGTTGTGTGACTGTATTTCAAAACGCCCACGAAGAATACGCCGCCGATAATGTTTCCAAGTGTGACAGGAACCAAAAAATTGATGTATTGTACAAATGAAATATCTCCGTTAAATAAGCCTATTGCGACTTCAATATTTCCTACAATAGAGTGTGCGAGGCCTGCAAGACCTATTGAAGAAGTGATGATCCAGATAATCAAAATTTGGCTAACGGTTTCTCTTGCGGCAGCCACCAGCCATGCAAGCAGGCCCATCAGCCAACCCGCAAGTGCTGCACTTAAAAACAAGGTCATCCACGAATGAGAAATAAGATCTGTGCTTATTTTCGTAAGTGCCCAACCTTGCAGAAAGTGAAGTGAATTTGCGAAATAGGTCAAAATCAACGCGAAGATCAAGCCACCTGCAATATTGCTGAAATAAACAATCCCCCAAAGCCGTAACAATTTTCTTATCGGTGCAAACCCCTGCAGCACCGGTAAAACGGCCAGCGTAGTATGTTCAGTAAATAATTCTGAGCGCCCCAAAACCACAAACATAAATCCCAGCGGATACATATTCGCTACCAAAAACTGCACTACAGCATCCGGGAAAACCCCTTGAAAGAGCGCTAAAACAACAGCCATCATCAACACAGAAAAACCAATATCCAGACCACCGGAAAGGCCAGACAACATAAGCCCCAAAGGAGACCGGTTCAACTCGGTGAGTGCGGCTTCTTCCGTATGTTTTAAGATAAGCTGCTGGCTTTTCTGGGGCTTTTGCTCCTCAGGTTCTTTGTTCTTTTTCCTGGCCATATAATGGGTATAAGTTGAATGGTTGAATGATGGAATGAGTTCTGTAAAATAAACTTTTAACTTTGAAACGTAATTCTCATTTATACATTATCATAATATCTATGCCAGAAATTACTTTGCAACTATTTCCTGAAAAAACCAAGAGCGGAAAATTCTTTCCGTCCTTTGGCTGTAAGGTGAGGATGGATAAGATTCCAAAGATATCTTTTGAAGGTAATCTCTTTTACGGGACTCTCATTTAGTAATTGCTGGGGTAGCCAGTTGTTGATCGAAAAAAGCAGCGTCTTGGCTAGTAGATTATGGGCATCCTTATAAGATGGCTTGGTGATGACGCCCCGCTTTACATTTCCATTGATCCGTTTTTTAAGTTTTGAAAGTATGTTGTGATTGATTAGCCTGATCCTCTCATTCACCGCGGGATAATTTCTTTTAATTTCCCAGAAATTGGTAAAGTAAAAACCATTGTTGCGGATGAATTCAAAAAGTTTGGAAAATTTATTATCAAAACTTTCGAGGCTGGGATAGATTTTACTCTTCACCAGTATATTCGAAAGTTCCTCCAATAACTGCATATATATTGCTTCAACAATTTCTTCTTTATTGCTGAAATGATAGGCCAGGTTGCCTACACTGATGCCGGCTTCATCGGCAATTTGTTGTAAGCGTGTATTGGCAATTCCAAAATCTGAAAAGAGTTTACGGGCTTTTTCCAGTATGCGTTCTTTTGTCTTTTGCCTTTCCATATAATTTAAAACTGAATAAGAAAATAAATTAGAAATCTTTTTCTAAAAATACAGAATTGATCCAACTTGAAAATACTTCAACTAATTATTCTTCTTTTTTATTATTAACTAAGGCAACCATTCTTCTAAAGCTTTCGATAAGATAAATGGAAAACGATAAAATTTTATTGCACCTGTTCAACCTTTTTTGTAAAATAAAAATTAAATCATGAAGACAAAATATTTTGCAATCGTTATTGCAACTGCCTTATCATCCGCTTTCCTTTCCTGTTCAAAATCCAAGACTTCAACAACAGGCGGAGGCGGTACTAACAACAATTCCAACAGCATCACTATCTCTGGAATGGCCTTTCCGGCAACAACAACCGTGAAAGTAGGAAGCACCGTGACATGGACAAATAATGATGCTTTTGCACACACAGTTACTTCAGATGATGGAGTAAGTTTCAACAGCGGCTCTATAGATTACGGCAAATCCTTTTCATACCCCGCAAATACCGTAGGGTCCTTCGCTTATCATTGTAATTTTCATGCAAATATGAAAGCTACACTGGTTGTTATACAATAATAATTTAGATATAAATACCTGGTCAATAGCAACGTATCCCTTCCTCATATGAATTGGAAAACTGCCGGGTGTCATTTGGAGCCCGGCTTTTTCAAATAAAACAACCCGCCATGCGAAAGAAAGTGACCATCAATATTATCCTGTTCACAATTATGGGATTCTCAACACTGGCTTTTATTGGCTTTGTTATATGGAACAAGCCTCATCGAAATATAAAGGATGGTGCGGCCTTAGAAATCAGGGCGGTTGATCTTTACAGGACAATTGCACGTGATAATACGAAAACGAAATCCAATTTTTTAAATAAAATAGTGGCAGTAACCGGCGAAGTATCACAAATTCAGAAAAACCGGGATGGAGGGCAGGTGATCTTGTTACAAACCAATGTTCCCAACGCTTCGATTAATTGTACAATGGAAGAAAACGCGATGGAAATTAAAGCCGGTGACACTATTGTAATAAAAGGATTATGCATAGGCTACATTGGTGCCAATGAAGATATAGGATTGCCGGGGGATGTCTTTTTGATACGATGCTACACAACATTTTAAAACATTCAAATGAAAAGAAACCTTTTTTTAGTCATTCTCTTTTTATTCGTTTTACAAAATGCAAACGCGCAGCTTTATTACACCAAAAACGGAAGTGTTTCCTTTTTTTCAAAAAGCCCTTTGCAGGATATTGAAGCGGACAATAACCAGGTAGTAAGCGTATTAAATATCCAGAATGGCAAACTCGAATTTTCTTTGCTCAACAATGCGTTTCATTTTCCTAAAGCCAAGATGGAAGATGACTTCAATGAGAATTATTTAGAAAGTGACACCTATCCCCGCTCCTCTTTTAAAGGCACAATTACCAACATCAAGAATGTTGATTTCACTAAAGATGGTAACTACCCGGTGCTGGTAAAAGGTGACCTCTTTATTCACGGAATTACTAAAAACATAACTGCTAATGGCACAATAATTATCAGTAAAGAAACAATTTCGGCCTATTCTTTTTTTAATGTTTTGGTAAAGGATTACGGGATCAGGATTCCCACAATTGTCTCCAATAAAATTGCAGAGCAGGTTCAGGTTAAGGTCAACTGCAGTTATCAAAAAAAATAAATTCTCCATTTATAAAACTCTTCACTTTATGCGATTACCTCATTTATTGGCAGTCATCTTCTTGTCAACTTTGTCCTCCGCAGTTCTTGCCCAGGACTCTACAGAACTGCTCAGCGAACTGATTCATGAATCGGAATTAAATAAAACGAATTACACAGAAAATACTTTTAAATACACCCGTGTCGTTGATGGGCATTCAATTGTAAATTTGCCGGCCCACGTATTGGATGTAAGAATTTCACATCGGTTCGATCCGATTAATAGTGGACTATATAATTTTTTCGGACTGGATGCCGCGGTGATGAGATTAGGTTTTGATTATGGCATTACAAACAACATTATGATCGGTGCGGGACACAGTGTTTACCAAAAAACCTATGATGCTTTTTTTAAAATAAAGTTGCTGCGACAATCGGCCGGAAATGTAGATATGCCAATTAGTTTGTCTTTTGTACCAACGGTTGCAATTAATACGTTGAAACAATCTAATTCAGATAAAACGCTAATAACCGACCGTGTTTCCTGGGTGTTACAATTACTCATCGCAAAAAAAATTTCAGAAAAGTTTTCTTTACAATTGATGCCTTCTTTTATTCATGCAGACAAAATTTCTTTTTCGCATGTTGATCAAAATATTGCTGCGATTGGTTTTGCAGCCACACGTAGAATTTCTAAAAGATTAAATGTGAACGTTGAATATTATTATCGTGTTAACGACAAAGGAAGTGCAGCACATAATGTTTTGTCTTTTGGAATTGATCTTGGGACAGGAGGCCACGTTTTTCAATTGCATTTCACCAATTCGATCGGCATGACCGAAAAGTCATTTATTTCAGAGACAACCAACCGGTGGGAAGAAGGAAATGTATTGTTCGGTTTTAATATTTCCAGGGTTTTTCAATTGAAAAAAAAGAACACTTAAGTAAAATAAAACTCTGTGAACTGCTTATTTGCTTTTCTTCAAAAAAGGCTTTGCTTTTATCGTAAATAAAATTCCTGCACTGTTCAATTTCACTTTTCCGGCACCGATGCCTGTAAGCGGCAAATCGATATAAGGTTGGACTGCCAGCGAAAAGCGCTGATTTAAAAAATATTGATAGCCCGCGGAAAAATTTAATACAGATAAGAAATGTTGGTTTTGGTTTTTAATTGCCCAGTCTTTAGTGTATGTCTGCCCTGCCGGAGTTTTATACACGTACTCATAACTTTCTTTTTTCATCAGGTAGGATGAAAGTCCGGCGGAAACGAACCACACATGTTTTCGTGTTTGATTAAAGTAATAATCAATATTCAACGGGATATCAATTACATTACAGTTGGCATTGATCTTTTCAAGATAATTATAATTTCCCCCCGGTAGGTAGTATTGTTCTGGAGTCGCGGAATATATTTTCTTAGAAATAAATATTCCTGTGCGAACGCCGAAATGCTTTGAAAAACTATAACCGACACCTACTCCGAAATCCAATGCCAGTTTGCCTTCTTTGTTGCCTACTGCGCTCATTCCCGGACCTGCAGAAAAACTCAAACTGAAATTATTATCGAAATTTCTATTGTCTTTCAGTTTATGTTTTACACTTTTCTGGTTGGCCTTTGGCCGGTTCATTTCATCAGCTACCTGAGGAATATTTTTTTCTGGCGTTGGCTGTTTTGCTTCAGTTTTTGTAGAATTTGTTGTTTCATTATTTTTATCTGCAAAATCAGAATTTGAGGAATTTGTTGGTTTACTCATTGAAATATTATTTCCTTGGTGCAAAACCTCTTTTTGTTCTTCATCCGCAACAAAAATTTGACCAGGAATTTTATTTTGATTTTTAGTTTTTAGAAAATCATTTGAAGGATTTTCATTTTCATAAATAATCTTTGCCTTTTTGTTCCTAACGCCATTGCGTGTTGTTGCAATTGTTTTTTTGTTATTGCTTTCAGGATCCAGGGATGCCGTAATATTTTCATCGTTCGGTTTTTGTGTTGAGGCATTGCTATTTCCCGAAGTGTTTGTGTGAAACTTCTGTTGAACAGCACCATCGTTGTTGTGGTACAAATAGAAAAAGACAACAAAACCAGCAAGGATCAAAACAAACGGCAGGAAAAATACAATCCTTTTCCTATCCTCCTTTTGCGGAAGGTTTTCATCGAGCAATAGCTCCATCTTCTGCCATGCAGTTTCGTCGAGAGGAGGCTGAAAGTGGTCTGCAGCGTCTCCTATTCTTTTATCGTTTTCATCATCCCACATTTTTGGCTATTTGTATTTTATTTTCGTTTTTTAAAATTTGTTGCAATTGCTGTCGCGCTTTAAAAAGATTCGATTTGGAAGTTCCTACTGAAATTTCAAGTTGCTTCGCGATTTCTTCATGTGTAAAGCCGTCAATAATAAACAGGTTAAGAACTGTTCTGTAAGCAGGCGAAAGTTGTTGTATTGCAGAGATGATCTCTTCATAGGAAATTCGGTCTAAAGCATTTTCCTGGTTTTGAGGAAGATAAATCACTGATGTTTCAAAATCAGCCGTAAAAGAATGCTTATGATTTTTTCTGCAATGATCAATAGCAGTATAAATGATAATCTTTCTTATCCAGCCTTTAAATGAATTTAATTCATTTGCGTACGAAGGTTTGAAGTGGTAGATCTCTTTAAATATTTTCAGGAAACTATCATTATAAATCTCAACTGCATCTTCCTTGCGATTTGTATACCGCAAACAAACAGACATACCATAACTGTAGAAAGCGTTGTAGATTTTTTTTTGGCTCTCTCTTTGATTACGGGCACAACCCCTGATATGGATGTTCAATTCTTTTGCGGATAACAATAGTAAAAGTTTCTGGTTAAGAATCGTAATATCATGGATAAAGGTTGCCTCTACCCGGTAATTTTTTTTAGGACGGATAAAACACTAATCAGGATGGTTTAGTAAAGTTAGAAAGATAATTTAATTTATTGCATGTTTTATTGTTTGGCGGTCGGCAACTTTCCTTGATTGAAAATGATCTTTCAATTTTAGGCTCTACAAATCTTTCTTCAAAATCTCCCACACATTTTGCGCCACGATCTTGTGTCCATCAGCAGTAGGATGAATGCCATCGCGTTGGTTGAGTTTGGGATCGCCGCCAACGCCTTTCAATAAAAACGGAACAAGGTCGATTTGATTTTCTTTTGCCAGCCGGGGATATATCTCCCTGAATTTGGTTGTATAATCAGGCCCCATATTTGGCGGTATTTGCATGCCTTCCAGAATGATCTTCGCGTTGTGATATTTCTCTTTTACTTTATCAATAATTGACTGAAGATTTTTTTCCGTTCCTGACAAAGGAATTCCGCGCAAACCATCGTTACCACCAAGTTCCAAAACAAAAATATCGATCGGCTGTTTTAAAATCCAATCAATGCGGCTGCTACCATCGGCTGTAGTTTCACCACTTACTCCCGCATTAACCACTTTATAATTTAAACCGAGAGAATCAATTTTGTCTTGTATCAACGCGGGGTAAGCTTCTGAAGGATCAACGCCATAGCCGGCGGTAAGACTGTTACCAAAAAATAAAATGGTTTTCTTTTTTGAAACGGTTGAAGTGGAAGTATCTTTTAAAACCTGGTTTGATTCATTGGTTGCTTTTTTATTATTGTTACTGCTACAGGACACTACAACTGCAAGGAAAAGTAAATACAAAGTTTTCCTGATTACAGGACGGATAAAACGGGAAGTTGGAACCATTAAAACAGAATTAATTATTTTTATTAAATACTTCACTCTCATCATTCAACTCTTACAAAGATACCCTGATGATTTTTTTTAATTGTATCCTGAAAAAATAAAATTCAATGGACCATATCCTTTCTCTACAAAATGTAACCAAAAATTATAAGAGCGGTGGCAGTGCGTTGACAGTTCTTGATAATGTCAGTTTTGCTGTTCAGCCGGGCTCTGCAGTCTCCATTGTGGGGCCGTCGGGAAGTGGAAAAACAACGCTACTTGGTTTGTGCGCCGGCCTCGACCAACCTTCATCCGGAAGTGTGGAATTGCAACAAAATCATTTGGAGATATTAAATGAAGACCAGCTTGCTGCTGTAAGAAACCGGTATGTAGGTTTTATTTTTCAGAATTTTCAATTGTTACCAACGCTTACAGCGATTGAAAACGTAATGGTTCCATTGGAACTTCGCGGTGAGAAGAAAGTGCGTCCAAGAGCCATGGAGTTTTTGGAAAAAGTGGGTCTTGCGGACAGAAGCCATCATTATCCCGCGCAATTGAGTGGTGGCGAGCAGCAAAGAGTTTCTATAGCACGCGCTTTTTCAAATCGACCGGCAATTTTATTTGCTGATGAACCAACAGGAAATCTTGATGCAGAAACCAGCGGAAAAATAGTTGACCTTATTTTCGGGTTGAACCAGGAAGCGGGAACAACTCTGGTTTTGGTCACACATGATGATGAATTGGCATCCCGCACCCAGCGTATTATTCATTTGAAAGGTGGCAGAATTATTTCAGACGCGCCCACACAAATTAACAGCAACAATATTTGATGCGTACAAAAAAATAAGATGAACGAAACCGGGCCAGCAAACCAACAAAATAATCAGAATTTTAATGCGCTTCATTTTAAATGGCTGTTGCAAATGGCGTGGCGCGACAGCCGCAGAAATCGTTCGCGGCTTTTCCTTTTCATTTCTTCCGTAATCCTCGGCATTGCGGCGCTTGTTGCCATTTATTCTCTTGGAAATAATTTAAGCGACGAAGTAAATAACCAGGCGGCTTCACTGCTCGGCGCTGATCTTGAGGTATCGGGTAACCAACCTCCTTCTCAATCAATTCAAAATCTTCTTGATTCTATCGGCGGGGAGCAATCGCAACAAAGAAATTTTGCTTCCATGGTTTTGTTTCTTAAAAATGGCGGAACAAGATTGATACAGGTGCGCGCATTAAGTGGACAATTTCCTTATTACGGTTCTCTTGAAACAGAGCCTGCTTCCGCTGCCACTTCGTTCAGAAATAAACGTGAGGCTTTGGTAGATGAAACGCTGATGTTGCAGTTTAACGCGCACGTTGGCGATTCAATAAAAGTGGGTGAAGTTACTTTCGCCATTGCCGGAAAATTAATAAATGCGCCCGGGCAAACAGGCTTTACTTCTTCCATCGCGCCTATTGTTTACATTCCCCTTCATTATCTCAAAGAAACACAGCTGATGCAAAAAGGCAGCCGCATCAGTTATCATTATTTTATAAAATTTAATCATGCAGTTAATGAAGAAAAACTAACCGAACAAATAAAGCCTGTACTACAGGAAAGCGATTACAATTATGACACCATAGAAACACAGAAAGAAGATACCGGCCGCTCCTTCGCAGATCTTACGAGGTTTCTTTCGCTGGTTGGTTTTATCGCGTTGTTGCTGGGTTGTACCGGCGTCGCAAGCGCTATTCATGTATATGTAAAAGAAAAGATCAATTCTATTGCCATCCTTCGTTGTCTTGGCGCAAAGGCGTCACAGGCATTTATAATTTTCCTGGTGCAAATTATTTGCATTGGATTTATCGGCTCCGTAGCAGGCGCCGCTTTGGGAGTAGGCATCCAGCAATTTCTGCCTTTCATTCTAAAAGATTTTTTGCCTGTAACCATTACAACCAGCATTTCGTGGACAGCGGTTTTTGAAGGAATTATTCTGGGAACCGGTATTTCGATTTTATTTGCTTTACTGCCATTGGTTTCTATTCGTAACGTATCACCATTGCAGGCATTGCGTGCTTCTTTTGAACCAGCGGGCAAAAAACAAGATCCCATCAAATGGACAATTTACGCGCTCATCATTTTATTTGTCTACGGTTTTTCATGGCTTGAAATGAGCAACTGGAAAAAAGCGCTTTTCTTCACACTCAGTATTGGCGCAGCTTTGTTGGTTCTGGCAGCTATTGCGCGGTTGTTGATGTGGCTTGTACGGCGGTTCTTTCCTTCATCGTGGAATTATTTGTGGCGGCAGGGACTTGCCAATTTATACCGGCCAAATAACCAAACAACCATTCTCATTATTTCTATCGGACTCGGAACTGCGTTGATCAGCACCTTATTTTTTGTGCAGTCTATTTTGCTTGGCCGCGTTACAATTGCCACGAGTGAAGATCAACCCAACATGGTTTTATTCGATATCCAAAGCAGCCAGAAAGATGGAGTTGCTAACCTGGTAAAAAGCAACGGTCTGCCGGTAAAAGAAATGATCCCAATCGTGAATATGCGGCTCGATGAAGTGAACGGCATTACTGCCGCTGATCTGAAAAAAGATTCTTTATTAAAATACAGGCGCTATCTTTTTACAAGAGAATACCGTTGTACATTCCGCGATTCACTTACAAGCACAGAAAAAATCACCGATGGAAAATGGATAGGAAATGCCCCAACCAAAGGGCTTCCACCGGTTTCAATGGAAGAGAATTATGCAAAGAGAAATGACATTAACATCGGTGACACTATTACTTTTAATGTACAGGGCGTAATGATCCCCACGGTTGTAGGCAGTTTCCGGGAAGTGGACTGGAGCCGCATACGCACCAACTTTTTGGTGGTATTTCCCGAAGGCGTCATCAACGATGCGCCACAATTTGAAGTGATACTTACCAAAGTGCCGTCCCAGGAAGTTTCTGCAAAATTTCAACAAGAAATGGTACAACAATATCCAAATGTTTCTATTATTGATCTGGGGTTGGTGTTGCGCGTTTTGAATTCGATTATGGAAAAAATAGGTTTTGTAATCCGCTTCATGGCAGGTTTCAGCATACTTACCGGGCTTGTCGTTTTGATCTCTTCGGTTTTGATCAGCAAATATCAGCGGATGCAGGAAAGTGTATTGTTGCGAACACTTGGTGCGAGCCGCAAACAAATATTGTCTATTACCGCGCTGGAATATTTTTTCCTCGGATTGCTGGCTGCCATCACCGGCTTTCTTTTAGCCCTCACCGGAAGTTGGGCACTTGCTCACTATGTTTTTGATTCGCCGTTCCATCCTGATGTGTTCCCGGTTTTGATATTGGCTCTTGCTGTTTGCGTACTCACGGTGGTAACCGGGATGGTAAACAGTTTTGGAATTTTAAATAGGCCGCCATTGGAAGTATTGAGACAGGAGGTGTAGTGTTGGATGTCTAAACCATGATTTATAGGATTAAAAGATTACCATGATTAAGTTCCAATTTCTTCTTTCTTCAGCAAAATAAAAATCCTGAGAATTTATTCGTATTCTGGAAATCTATCGCCTACAACTATGTGATATTTCTTTACACTTCTTCTGAGATTAAAAATCAATAACTTTATTTTATAAAACAGGAATTTGAAAAAATTATTCCCTTTTGCAATCTGGTTTAGCCTGGGTGTTTTGGTGGTTATCATGTTAACCGGCATTGTTGGTTTTGTGTTGTTTGAGCACTACAATTTTCTCGATGCGCTTTATATGACCGTGATCACTTTATCCACCGTGGGTTATCATGAAATAAGGCCGCTAACTGAATCAGGTAAGATTTTCAACATCATTTATATTGTTTCATCATTTGCTGCTTTTACCTTTATCATCAGCAAGCTTACCAGGTACATCGTAAGCGGTGAAATGGCTGTTTATTTAAAAAAACGAAATCTTATGAAGGCAATCGATCAATTTTCTAACCATGTAATCATATGTGGATTTGGCCGGCACGGGCAGCAGGCTGCAAAAATTTTAGAATCCAATAATATAGATTTTGTGGTTATTGATACATCAGAAGTCAATATAAAAAGCTGGCTGAATGAAAACCAATCACTGATTTATATCCAGGGCGATGCCACTGATGATGATATATTGATAAAGGCGGGCATTGAAAAAGCAAATGCTTTATTAATTACACTTCCTGCCGATGCAGACAATGTTTTTATTGTGCTTTCGGCCAGGTCGTTAAATCGAGATTTAAAAATCATCAGCAAAGCACAACTTAAAAGTTCGGTAACAAAATTAAAAACGGCTGGTGCCGATCATGTTATTCTGCCTGAAATGCTTGGTGGCACCCACATGGCAACTTTAATTTCCAAGCCAGATGTTATTGAATTTATAAACAATCTTTGGGGCGATGAAGCGGAGTCGGTTAATATAGAATCTGTAGCTTATGAAGTTTTACCCGATAGTTTAAAGGATAAATCTATTCATGAAATCATCAGTATGCATAAGACCGGTGTCAATTGTTTAGGTATAAAAAATGAACAGGGAAAGTTTATTATTAACCCGCCTGCCGAAACCATTATTGAACCACAAATGAAAATAATAATGTTTGGAACTATCGCCCAAATAACGAAAATGAAACTTCATTTTACGAATGATAAATAGATTTTAAAAACAGTTCACATCAAAATAAAAATCACCGGAATTTATTCATTTACTGTTTTTTTATAAAAGGTTTAGCTGTATCAACTTTTTACAATACATTTAAATCCTGTTATCAAATACCTATCAGAATCAACTTATGAATTTTTCTACCAGCCCAAAATTAACAATCGCCTTCTTGCTGTGTTATTCAATGATCTTATTGAGTAGCTGTCTTACTTCTAAAAAAATGGACGCATTTATTTCAGAGCAATACAATAATGAAATTCCAAGGGTAAACAAACGAAGGCAGCCTGCTGAAATTGTTTATTCATCGGCACTTCCTTCCACGCCAACAGCAATTTCAACTACGGAATCGCATACCAAAATATTACCGTTGATCGTGTATTGGGTTATAGAGGAAAGAAAATCCTGTTCTCTTAACCCGGGGATTGCAACAGCAGATTTTGAAAATACGATCAACAAAATGGCGAACAAAGGACTGAACCAAAAACTTAATGGAGAGAGGTTGGAATTAACTGTAAAACAAGCGCCTGCAAATTTTGCGCTTGTTGATAAAACACATGCCATCTGGCTATTGCTCTATGCGATCCATTGGGAAAAAGTTTATATAGATCCTCAACCAAAAGACCTGGAGGTATCTTATACCTTGTCGAAAAATGACAGCACACTTAAAACAGGATTGATAACTGTAAAAAACAAGGCAAACAACCAAAACTTACGGTTTTTCCAATCATGGAAATCAGCGGTTTCAGAACAACTTGCTGATTATGACAGCAACGTTGCTTCAATGACGGAGCAATTCGTTGATCAGCTTATACACCAACTTTAGAGGTTTACTACCAATACATCTAAAATAAAAATATCATTAATTTATTGGTTTACTACAGGCGTTTGAAACGCCTGCAATAAACCAATGATTTCCGGTATCAATTCAGTGTGATTCGCGCCACAGCAATTTTTGTTTTACCCATCAAACGATCTTCTTTACCCACAATATACATCTGGTCGCCTGTTACAGAACCCAACCTTGGCATAGATGTGGGCTCATCGTTGTTACTAAAAAATAAATCTCTTTTATATTTCCCGGTTGCTTCATCCACTGATAACACAAAGCAATTGGATTTTCCGAAGCGGCTGGTAGTTTTCACTTTTTGCCCGGGCTGTGTAATACCTGCATTTTTTGGATTATCATTAAAGAAGATGTAAAGCGAATTATTTTTTTCTATCGATCCAAAACCCGCGTAAAATGGCATATTGGCGGGATAAAAAAAGTTGTTAGTCGTAAGCCCGTAGCTGTTGCGTCCCACCGTTATCACTTCGCGTTGTGCCTTTGGCAACATCTGTAACCAATTAATGTTTCCTGCATTATTTATTTTACACATCATTAAATCACCACATTCATATACCGAATAGGTATTAGTGGTCCAGTGTCCTGGCATCCCGTTTGAACCAGGCATGTAACTTTGAGTAGTGTAGAGATAATGGTGGTATTTTTCTGCAAGAATCACCAGTCCGTGATCGGCCGTATAATATATATCACTAAACTGCATGAACCTTGAAAAGCCTTCTCCTTCATCTTTTATTTTATCCAGCCTTTCTCTTTCTTTTCTTTCGGCCCTGGTTTCATTATCATCCGCATCATCCGACACGCCTTCATCAGAAAGTGTAGTGAGCAATGAAGAATTGATTTCTTTTTGATTTGTTGAAAGTATTTTGCCTGTTTCAGGATCTATACGCTGTACCAGCATCCCGTCTATTGTTTTTCCTTTCTTATGATTGCTGTAAAAAGCGGCAAGTACAAGGTCATTGTTTTTCTTTTGCACCAATTTGGTACTGGTAAGCCATTTGCCATTAATATCGGTATTTATTTCTGCCAGTTGCTTGCCGCTGCCATCATACATCCTGATATTGTAGTTTTCAAAATCAAGGAATTTACTTTTCTTCTTTTTGCCGGGCTCGAATTGATACACACGTCCAACAAGCGTAATAATTTTATGGTCAGAATATAAGACATCTTCAAGCTGAAATGTTTGGGGATCAAACTCATTCGAAATGATTACCGGCTTTGATGGCTTATAATTGTCATCAAACTCCTGCACCTTGTAGCTATTTTTAGATCTTCCTTCCACACTGCTTACAATAACCATTTTAGTGCTGTCGGCATTGAGCGCCACCCGGAAATTAATATCATCCTTTTTTTCATCTTTTTGAAAATCTGTGAGCCTCCGCCAATCGCTGGTAAGATTGCCTGTGTTTTTATCTATTTCGGCTGCGTAAAGAGTCAGCGTACGTTCGCGCTTGTTGTATTCATCGGCCAAAATAAGCATCCTGTCCTTTATCATAAAAAACTGATCAAACTCTTTCCCTTTAAGCTCTTTGTCGAAAGAGTTCCTGTAAATTTCAGATAAATTTTTATCGAGCTTCACCAATGTTGCAGAACTGCGTGCTGTAGCCGCGATTACAAAATAAGCTTTGAGTGCCAGGTGTCCTTCCTGAAGATAAACTCCCGAGTTGTCAGAATAAATGACAGAAAGATCTGTGCTGCCTCTGTGCAGCTTAAATTCGTCGCCCCATTTTATTTTAGGATCTTGTGAAAAAGCATTTATGAAAATAAATACAGCGGATAGAAGAAGTTGTAATTTTCTCATTACAGTTAATTTTAGATTGTTGCGCGTAAAAATAATTCAAATTCATTAACGGCAAAACCACATCGATATTTTATTAAAATTCCGCTGATGAAAACTATTTAACCTAGAGCTGCAAATGATATTAGCTTAATAAAATAAAAATCTTTATAATTTATGCGTTTACTGATCCGGTGAATTATTTATAGCTCATTTTTTTTCTCCTGGTTTTCTTAATTTTTATCATCATCGTTTGCTATATTTTCATTCTCCTCTTCACCTGGTTCATTTACCACTTCAACCGTTTCTGTTTCTACCAGTTCTCCGTCATAAGGGATCTCTTCGGGCCGAATAAAATTATAATAGGAAAGTATGGCACGGCGTAGTTGTTCACCTACCACTACTTTAGGGTTTCCGCTGCTGAATACAAAATCGGTACGCTCATTTGGATTATAATTTTTGGCAAATAAAATATCATAGGTATAAAAAAAACCCATTTTACCAATGTTGAATGATGCTCTGCGGCGTACAAGTATGCTGCAAAAAACCTCACTTTTTTTCCGGGTTTTAATGCCAATACAAACGCCAAACGTCCTCGTATCATCATTGTTTAAATACTTTACGAGCCGTTGTTTTAATTGCAACGCTTTAATACTGTTATCTTCCACCTGGAAGTTAAGTTCATTAGCAGCATGCCGTACATTGATTTGGTATTTATCCAGCAGGTAATTCCAGTCTTTCCTGTTTTCACCGATGATTCTTTTTATAATAATAGATTTCCAGGGAGTAGAACATAATTGACTGATTTG
Source organism: uncultured Chitinophagaceae bacterium (assembly GCA_963783125.1). GTDB lineage: Bacteria > Bacteroidota > Bacteroidia > Chitinophagales > Chitinophagaceae > Ginsengibacter. Next base: position 84,828 of record CAWAMQ010000011.1, on the reverse strand, counting down.
TGTTGTAAGGCAAAGAAGGCAAACCTCTTTTAAAAATTGAATTCTGAATAATTCGTCGCGCCTGTAAATGCCGAGCCAGTATTTGTCATTATACCGATTGAAACCTTCATAATAAGGAAGATTAAAAGGAGGCAAAGTCAACGGAACTTCAACAGGTTTGGTACTGAACTTACCTGTGTCCAATTTCTCATTTAATTCATCTCCACTTGCCTCATCATTATCATAAAACTTTTCTTTATGATTCAAAATCATTTTTTCAATATCAATTGACATACCGGCTAAATCCCGGGTATGAAATAACTCTTTCCACTCATAAACAACATTTGTTTTTGGAAAACGAATAAAAAGGTACCAGAAATTAGTATCCCCGGGAGAAGCCACCCAATTAATATTGCCCGTTAGCATTGGCGTGAAACTCTGGTTGGCATCACAGATATTTATTTTTAAGCGCGGTGTATAATTAAACAATTCAAAAATTTCATGATACACTTCGGCTTTTACCCAGGTGTTCAAAATAAAAACCTCCTCTGCAGGAAAAGAGCTGATGATGTTTGGAAATTCTTCGTTGTTAATTTCATACCCGATACCCAACATACCTAGTTCTGTCGTAAAAAAGTCCAGGTCTTCTATTTCAATGTCAAGCAAAAGTTGCTGGCGTAAACCAAACCTGACATAGCCCAGGCCGGTCTTTCCGGCCGCAAGCAAAATATTGTAAAGATCGGCCGGAGGGATAATACCCCCTTTAAAATTAATTTTAATGGTATTAATATTTTTCATATCAAATAGATCTACGTTTATATAGAAATCCAAAAGGCATTGCTTTCACTGCCCCCAAATATCACTTTTTTTTTAGGGATAGCCATTGCCCTCTGATTTCCGGTTCCACATTTCCTGCTTTCCCAAAACAAGTTTAATGAACAGCAATTTCATGTTCTTAAATTTAATTATATATTTGATAGAACAATGAACATGTGATGTAAATTGTGATCCTAACCGGCGCCAAAATTGAACTTTTCATCTTTTATAAAAAAAAACTTATGAATGTAATCCTCACTAAACTTCGCGGCCCGGTTTTATTATTGCTGTTTGCTTTGCCTTTCGGCCTCCATGCCCAGGTACTTCAAACAAATGTCAAAAACAATTCGGTTAATTATGAACGGCTGGCAAAGATTGACGGCCTCATAAATGATTACGTAAAAAACGATTGGGTTAAAGGCGTAGTAACGATTGTGGTAAAAGACAACCAGGTAGTGCAAAACAAGGGATACGGCTTCGCGGATGCTGCAACAAAAGAAGTAATGAAAAAGAATGAATTGTTTCGTATCGCTTCACAAACAAAAGCGCTTACGGCTACCGGTATAATGATCTTATACGAACGCGGAAAGCTTTTTCTTGATGAACCTGTTGCCGATTTTATTCCCGAATTTAAAAATCCTGTTGTGCTTGATAAGTTTGACCCAAAAGATTCAAGCTACACAACGGTGCCGGCTAAACGCAATATTACGATCAGAGATCTTCTCACTCACACTTCCGGCATTGACTATGCAGGCATCGGAAGTGATAACATGAAAGCCATCTATGCAAAAGCCGGGCTGGAGCCGGGATTTAATATGGAGAAGAAAGGGCAAACCTTGCTCGATGCGGTAAAGATCCTGGCAAAATTACCTCTCGTGCATCAGCCCGGTGTACAATGGACCTACGGGCTCAATTTTGATGTACTGGGTTGTGTAATTGAAGTAGTGAGCGGAATGAACCTGAATGATTTTCTTACCAAAAATATTTTTGAACCGTTAGGAATGACGGACACCTATTTTAATGTACCGGCTGCTAAAGCAAACCGGCTGGCACAGGTATATACAGAAGATTCACTGCATCATATCATTCCGTGGGATAATGAAAAAAGCGGCATCGATCCTGGTTATCCTCTTGTACAGAAAAATTACTTCTCGGGAGGCGCCGACCTGACGTCTACTGCTTTTGATTACGCGCAGTTTTTGCAAATGCTTTTGAACGGCGGCACTTATAACGGTCATGAAATACTTGCTCCGCGAACTGCGGAAATGATGATAAGCAACCAGCTTGATTTTAAGTTTAATGGCGTTAATGATTTCGGTCTTAGCTTCGAAGTTGTATCCGCAATGGGCGCCGCAAGAGGGCCAAGGAATAAAGGAACTTTTGCTTGGGGCGGTTATTGGGGCACCACTTACTGGGCTGATCCGAAAGCCCATTTAGTATGCCTTATAATGACGCAGCAAACTCCGAACAGCCATAGCGACCTCGCTCAGAAATTCCAGGATATGGTTTATGCAAGTCTTAGGGATTAAGATACCCCCCTTCGATTAATATAAAAGAAACCTACATTATGAAATATTTAAAAGCTATAAATTGTATTGCTTTCACTTTTATATTTTTTAGCAATACTTCGTTTCGAATGAAACCAACTGATGATAGTTTTGTGGAAGTTTATTTTTCTGATAAACAAAATATAAGTGATCTCGCAGGAATACAGGCAACTCTTGCAAAGCAGGAAATCAAACTTAATTATGATCTCCTCAGGTTTGATAAAGAAGGAAAATTACAGGCAATCGAATATCATGTTTCCTATAAAAAAGTAAGCGGAAGCGATAAGACCAATAGTACACATGAAGAAATCGGGTTTATAATTAATACCGATCCGCACCCCAACAAACATTACGGAATTATCGTAGGATCAAAAGATTCAATACAAAAACGCCGGAAGGAACTGGAGAATAAAAAGTGATCAACAGGCTGGCGCTTTAGCAACATAAAAAATACAGGAATTTGTTGGCCTGCTATGTATCCAGGAGAATACCGGCATGATGGAGAATGCTTCTGCATTATTTTAACCCATTTCCCAGCGCCATACCTATTTTTATTCCGGTAAAAAAATAAGAATCATTTACAGTGGGGCCTCCCCTGGGCAAACCTTCTTCTCTGAAAGGAACATCTTTTCTGTAGGCCATTTCCACAGCCTTTGGGCCTTTCGCCTGTTCTAAGATATCCAGGTTGATGTAAGATTTACTAACATCGTCAAGGTAATCTGTTAAGAGAAACCGGTAGCCAAACTCATAGCAAATCTCCCATTTATCACTTAGCACCATTTTCCACCCCAACCCTACCGGGAAACAAACCTGTGTAAGCGAATATTTTTTTCTGCTTGGATATTTTGTCAACCCTTCTCCTTCTGTGCTCAAAGGTTGCAAATAAGTTTTTACATTGTTGTTGTCGTAGGAATAAGGGTTAAAATGAAAAACCCCTACACACCCAAACAAATAGGGATAGGCATAATAGGACAAAGGATCCATCAGTGGAATTTCAACGCCGATGTTGGCCTCAAATATATTAGTCTTAAAATTCAGGTTTCTCGCTTTTAAAAGCGAATCGGTATTATACTTATCATTGCCGGCAACCGTTCCAAAGCTGATGCCTGCACGAAAATTAATAAAGTTGCCCGTGTTGTATTTTATATTAACTGCCGCGGCAGGCCTCATTGTATTAAAAGCTACTCTCTGTTGCGTCAGATCGCCGTTATAACCTGATATGCCTACCATTACTTCAGCAACCCAATCCTGTGCGAAACAAGTATTACTGAACAGAATAAAAATGAACAAAATCTTTTTCATCGTACGTTATTTCTCGTTACAAATATATAATTGCATTCTACCTGTTTTTATCCTCCGTGCGCGGCTTAAACAAAACGGAACAATTATCAAATTTAAGTGATTGTGATTAATCATGGAATGTTTTTGCGGTGACCGGGTATTTCATTCATTTATTGATTTTGTAAAATAATAATCGCTATTGAAACCATTGCCTGCAATAATTTCCACAAAGACGTTTTTATCATATTTAAAATCCTTTTGTAAGAGTATCTCTGTCATATGTAAATAGCCAAAGATCGAAACGTCCCAAATGCTGGTGAAGCACGGCATATAGAAGATACTTGAAAGTGACGCATCTTTTCAATTGGTGCATTGCTTAAATGGCATGAAAAATGTAGGTAAAAAATTACCCCTTGAAGCCTGCAAATGAAAATCATCATTGGCTGGAAAACGCAACCTGTTTTTCTAATTATTAAACAGAATTTGATTAAATGAAAAGAGCTAAGCTTTTTCTGCCGGATAAAAACCTATTAAAAACAACCAGTGACCTTGATTATTATCACTGGAGTTATAAGTTCCCGCTGAAATACCTGATGAAATATCGCTACCATAAAATTTTAGAATTATTGGGCGATAAAAAATACCATTCAATATTAGAAGCAGGAACAGGCAGCGGCATTTTTCTTCCCGAGTTATCCAAACATTGTGAGCATCTTTATGCATGTGACATTCATGAAAATTTTGAGAACATCGCCGACATGTGTAACAAGTGTGGGGTCAAAGATATTGATCTGAGTACGCAAAGTATTGACAACACTAATTTTCCTGATCAATCGTTTGACGCAGTAGTGGCGCTGAGTCTCCTGGAATTTGTACCCGACATACAAAAAGCACTTACGGAAATAAAAAGAATCCTGAAAAAAGATGGCGTTTTCATTACCATCATACCGATGGAAAGCAACCTACTGGATTTTTTTCTATCGTTCTACCTAAGAAAATCACCGAAAGAAGAATTTGCGGACTCAAGACAAAAAGTGTCAAAAACCCTGGAAAAAAATTTTACAATCAGTAAGAAAGGATACCTGATGCCTTTTCTCGGCAAAATTTTTCCCGTATACACCCATTATAAGTTGAAGACCGAATGCCCTGAAATCGTACAAAAGCCATTTGTTCAACCCAAAGGGCCCCGCTTTTTTTATTCTGCCCAAGCGCAATAATTTTGTTTTTTTCTTGCTGATTCCTTTAAACAAAAATCTGCAAAATTTGTTTGTTTACTGAATGGATTAAAAGTTAGAAAAGTACTTCTTCAAATTGTGCTCAGAATTGATTAATAGATTTGGTACTCTTTAAAATCTCTGTCATGAAAAAAATAATACTCATCTGCTTTGCACTGTTTTTATCAAAGTCAAATCTATTTGCACAATCCAGATATCATTTAACCGATATTTTTCACATTAAAAGTAACGGCTGGTGGGATTATATAGCGATTGATAAAAACAAGTTATATGTTTCGCACGGCACGCAGGTAAATATCCTCGATAAGAATTCAGGCGATTCGCTTGGCATTATTCCCAATACAAAAGGTGTGCATGGCATAGCGTTCGTAGATGCCCTAAATAAAGGGTATACAAGTAATGGAGGCGCGGATAATGTAACGGTGTTTGACCTTAGAAATGACAAAGTATTAGGCGAGATAGCAACAGGCAAAGATCCGGACGCGATCTTTTATGATGATTTCTCAAAAAAAATTATTACCTGTAACGGAAGAGGTAACAGCCTTTCGGTTATTGATCCGTCAACTGATAAAGTGGTGGGAACAATTCCATTGAGTGGCAAACCTGAAACAGCGGTAAGTAATGGTGCAGGAAAAGTGTTTGTAAATATTGAAGACAAAAGCTCGATAAGTGTAATAGATATTACCAATTTAAAAGTTGAAAAGACATGGTCAATTGCGCCGGGAGAATCACCTTCCGGTCTTTCGATGGACCGCAAAACCAACCGTTTATTCGCAGGATGCGATAACAAGATGTTGATCGTATTAGATGCTGAAAGCGGAAAGGTAGTAAGCACTCCTGCCATCGGAAATGGATGTGATGGCACTGCTTACGACCCTGAACTACATTATGTATATTCATCTAACGGAGAAGGAACGCTTACTGTTATTAAAGAAGTTTCAAAAGATAAATTTGAAGTGATAGAAAATGTTCCAACAAAGAGAGGAGCAAGAACGCTAGCAGTTGATCCGGCAACCAATACCGTTTATTTACCTACTGCCGATTTTGGAGCGCCGGTGGCTGGGCAAAGAAGGCCTCCGATGATACCCGGAAGTTTCCAGGTATTGGTGGTGAAAAGGAAATAACTACCAGGTTGATTTTTTAAAATTCATCAGCCTGAATGCCTATGGCGGGCAAAATAAAAAAATCGCCTTATTTGTTCGTTCACTCCTGCCTGAATTATTTTGTGGCAATCACTACTTCCCCACCCCGCAGGCCTGTCGCATTTGCCTTTAAATGTATCTTGCCTGACTTGCCGGTAGGTTGCACAATAATCAAACATTTCCCACGAAAGGTTTTGTGTTTTGGCTGCTGAAAACTTTCCATACCAGATGGGTTGGCATTGGCAACGGCAATAATTTTGCCCGGGCCTTCTACACTAAACTGTAAAGGAATAGTTGCATCAGGAACGAGGTGCCCGTTAGCATCTATCACTTCTGCAGTAACGTAGCTAAGATCATTTCGATTAGCGTTAATTTTAGAACGATCTGCCGAAAGCCTTACCTGTAGAGGTTTTTCTGCGGTTTGCAAAACAACAGAATCCACTGCAACACCTTTTTTTAACGCAATAGCTTTAAGAGTGCCCGGCTCATAATTGATATTGAAGGTAGCAGTAAGTTTCGTCGATTCAGAAACAGTTTGTTCGCCAATCGTTTTTCCATTTAATTCCAATCGCACTTCAGGATAAGAAGTGTAAACGTGTACCTCCATCGCTTTGCCTTCGTCACCGGGGAAGGTGTAAGAATGAAGTTCATCGGGCCACCCCCATGCACTCACTGCTTCTTTATGACCTCCAGGAATTGGTTTATGGACGAGCATTTCCATTTTACTTTGTCCCCAAACTACATCCCGGTAATACATCTGGGGCTTTTTGCCGCCAATTAAATCTATATCTCCACACCACGAATTAAACCAGGGAAATGTTTGCAATTGAAACCCCGGTGTACTGTCGAGCCCGGTGTGCCCTATCCCTGTTTCGCCAAGATAATCCATTGCAGTCCACACAAAATCACCAATCACGTAAGGATATTGTTTCACCTGCTGCCAGTTTTCGAACGCCTCCTTCGGAAAGCTTTCGGTTCCCATCATAATGCGCCCGGGATATTTTGCATGGTCAGATGCATACTCTTTCCATAAATAATTATATCCTCCCACATCCAACAAAGCGTAGGCCGCGGCAGTAGTATCCCATTTGTACCCGGGATGATCCCAAAAATGGCAGATAGCCTCAGTTATCGGGCGCGAAGCATCCAAAGATTTTACTTCGTCGCGCAGCTTTTTTGCAATCACAAGGCCTGAAGAATCTGCTCTTTCGTTGATCTCATTGCCGATGCTCCAAAACACAACAGCCGGATGATTACGATCGCGCAATACCATAGAAGAAATATCTTTTTTCCAACAGGTATCAAAATACAAATGATAATCCTGTGGATTCTTTGCACGCTCCCATTGGTCAAAAGCTTCATCAATTACAATGATGCCGATACTATCGCAGGCATCCAAAAACTGCTGCGACGGCGGGTTGTGGCTGGTACGCACTGCATTAAAACCATAAGACTTTAGCAAATGCACCTTTCTTATTTCTGCCGCATCGATGGTGGCAGCGCCTAACGGACCATTATCGTGATGCACGCAACCGCCGCGAAGCAAAATCGGTTTGCCGTTCAACAAAAAACCATGTTCAGCAGAAATATCTATCGAACGAATACCAAAATTATTGGTCACCCGGTCGACGACTTTGTTGTCTACAATCAATTCTGAAACCGCATAGTATAAATAAGGGTCATCCGGCGACCAAAGATGTGGCGAACTCACCCGAAATGTTTGCATCACCTCATCATCCGTTGCCGGGTCTGAAGAATTATTTCCTGCAACGAAAACTTCTTTTTTCGTTTCGCCAATTTTCTTATTGTCTTCATCAAAAATACTTGTGCGCAGGAATGCTTTTTTTTCTGCGGAATTATCATTCACCACTTTTGAATTCACTTTTATTGTTGCCATTTCATCATTCACTTCAGGGGTTGTTATGAAAACGCCCCATTGTGTCAAATGCAACTTCGGTATAACGGTGAGCCATACATGACGATAAATTCCTGAGCCACTATACCAGCGGCTGTTCTTTCCTTCGTTACTTACTTTTACGGCTAAAACATTTTCTTCCCCGTTCTTATTTAAATAAGGCGTTAGGTTGTAACTAAACGGCGTATATCCATAAGGGTGATTGCCGAGAAAATGGCCGTTAATGTAAACATCACTGTTCATATAGACCCCATCAAAATAAATCACTACTTCTTTGCCATCCGTATTATTGAGTGTAAAATGTTTTCGATACCAGCCTGTTCCACCCACAGTATAGCCGGTAGCCGTGGCACCTACACTTTTTGCAGAGAAGGGACCGATGACCGAATCAGATTGGTTCGGCAAATCTTCAATACTCCAGTCGTGCGGCAGTTCAAGCGTGCGCCAGCTTTGATCATTATAATTTACATTTTTCCCCTCGGCAACATCCCCGCGATAAAATTTCCAGGAGGCATCAAAGGGTTCATGAGTGCGTTGCGCATACGCATAATTAATACAGACGATAATAAGGGAAAAGAAAAAGAGTATTTTTTTCATATCAGGCATTTTGTGTTTCAAAAATAAACTTTAGTGTTTGGATTGATGAAAAGTACCCAATAAAAATGTAATGGGGATTATTCTCAGTTATTCTGCAAAAGAAAAATCGGGGGAATTTCCGGGTTTACTGCAGATATTTCCTGAATTTCTGTTAAAAAAAACGTCTCCCCGAAGAGAGACATTTTAGAAAATAACCCCAAAGAAAAGAATTTATAATGATGTCGGATATCCGTTGGTGTTGTTATTTGAATGGTGTTACCACCGGATAACTTCGCAAAAATATTTTTAGTATTTGACAATCTTTTGGATGGATGACCGTCCTTCACAAATCACTTTAACAATGTACATGCCTGTAGTTAATTTACTTACATTAATCGTTTCTGTTTGAGTGCTACTTCCCTCCTCTACTCTTTTTGAAAGTTGCCCGTTAACGTTGTACAGTTCGTATGACACTCTCTTAGCCTGCCATGAAGTTGGAATGGTTACGCGCAATTCGTTGGCAACAGGGTTAGGGTAAGTAAGAACTGAGATTTGATCTGCGCTTGTTCCTGAAATTCTTACCATCCTGGTATCAGAATATTGTAATTTACCATCAAGATCTACGGTACAAAGCCTGTAATAGATCACATTTGCTTTTAACGAGGTTACTTTATCAGTCAAGCTATAATTTATAGCATTGTTTGAATTTCCATCAGAAAACACAAGCCCTGCTTCGCTGAAATTTTTGCCATCAACACTTCTTTGAACCACAAAATGACTAACATTATTTTGAGTGGCAGTAGTCCATTTTACGTTTACTTCATTGTTATTATTCAATGTTGTGGTAAAGGATTGCAATGTCACCGGCATGACTAACATGTCCGGGTAATCGAATCCCTTCATATAAATACTGAAAAGTCTGAGTGTCTTTGTAGAATGATCATTTAAAATCCCCAGCTTAGCCGTAAATGAGGATATGTTCGTATTTGTGATGGTAAACATATTTGACTTGGCTGAAGTATCAACACCGTTCCTGGTAACACCATCCGCATTAATACCCATGAAAGTTCCTCCCCCAACGCCTGTTAAAGCAATGGTGGGATTTGAACCCATATACCATGCGGTGGCCCCGGTTCCCAATGAAATCTGATCAAACTCTTTTAAGGTGCTTGTACCATCAATATCAAGTGCCGTCAGGGTAACATTATCAAGAGTCTGATCCAGGTTTGTGCCTGCAGTCTTAAGACTAATGGTAAATACCGCGTAAGAATAGCCAACGGCCGGCCCTGATGTTATTTGCGGTTGCAGGCCCTCAACGTAACCTCCATTTTTTCCTGTATTGTCATCAATTGTATTGATAGTTGCTCCGCCCACGATACTGTCAATAGACACGATTGCATCTAAACCTGCGGCAACATTTGCGTATTTATATTTAGCACCAGCTTTATTGTTGGTTCCTGAAATTAAAACAGGATTGTTGCTAAAATTTAATCTTGTATCAACTGTTACACCGGTTTGGGCTTGCAAATTAAAGTTGGATAACAGCACGGTTACTATTAATAAAAGACCGTTTATTAATTGTTTGATGTGTAGATTTCTTTTCATTTTCTTTGGTTTGAGGTTTTCGGGTAAAATGTGTGTGTGTTGCTCTTGCCTACACGCCGTAATTTTACCGTTTCTGAGAGTAAAAATGCGCAATTTCCCAACCTGTAACGGTAGTTTTTCGGTGAAGAGATGAATTTTTTCGACGAATGGATCGTTTTTGCCGTCCGGCTGTTTTCACATTTTCCAAGAATCGACTGTTACAGCCGAAAGTACTACGGCTGCCGTAGCACCTTTAGAATGCAATTGATTTTGGAATATTAGAGGGTATGTATCGAATTGATCGTTGGTGATTCTATTGTACTATTATTATAACCAAAGTATGTGAGGAAGATAAAAAACAAAAAGTCTCCGGCAAAAGAGACTTAAAAAAAGTAAACAGGCTTAGCCTGCAAAAAGCAAGGATGAAATTATATATTATACGAGGTTGATCCTGCCCATCACCTCAGGTTTCATTGATTTGCTGATGGGGATCACTTTGCCCTGAATTACGATGGAATTATCCTGGATATCCTTAATTTTATTAAGGTTAACGATATAAGAACGATGCACTTTGAGGAAATTTTTCGTTTTCATTTTTTCTTCAACGGCTTTAAGAGTACTGTGCGTTAAGAAAAACTTTGAGTCTGTGAAATATTTTACATAATCGCCCAGGCTTTCGATGTATAAAATGTCCTGGTAATTTAATCTTATAAATTTCCCTTCCGTTTTGATGAAAATATCTTCTTTGGCAGCTTCTCCGGCTATCCTTGTATTCGCTTCTGTAACTTTATTAATGCTTTCCTGAAAGCGATTAAATGAAATGGGTTTTTTCAGATAGTCTGACACATTATATTGAAATGCATCAAAAGCGTATTCAGTTCTGCCGGTAGTAAGAATTACTTTGGGCATGTACAATAACTTATCCAGCAAGCGAAAGCCGTTTTCACCAGGCATTTCTACATCCAAAAAAAGGATATCTATTTCATTCAATTTAAGGTAATCAAAGGCGGTTTCAGCATCAGAAAATGATCCCGTCATCTCCAGGTTGCCATGCTTTTCACAATAGCGCTCAAGGAAACTCCTGGCCATTGGCTCATCATCTACTATGATACATTTAAATTTCATACATACTGGTTGATTTGATTTTTCATACGCTCCAGTTCCATTTCAATAATTGGGAAAGTGTGGGCGTAATTATCTTTTAATTGGAAATACAAGTTCTTTATATCACCTGATCCTGAAGCCTCTTTACATTTTTCTTCCAACGTTTCTGCGTCTTTTGTAAGGCTTGTGAGGCCTACAAAACTAAAGGCAGGCTTTAATTTGTGAACGTGTGAACGCAAGAGTTCAACAGATCCAAGGGCAAAACTTTCATCGATATCCTTTACAATATCCGGGGCCATCTCCACAAACAGGCTAAACACCGTAATGGCGTGCTCAATATCTCCTTCATACATACTTTGAAGAAATTCAACGTCCAGTCTTTGGTCGAAATGGAATGTTATGTTATTCATCAGGAACTGGTTATGTAGATAATAACGAATCGGGCAGACTTATATTATATGCTACACATGCCATCCGCCACAAGATGGAATCCCTGGTTTTATTTGCGCCACGCCGGGGTTCATCAAGATAAAAATATGAGGTATTTGTTATTTTACTGTGATATTCGTCGCTACAGAGATACAGGATGACTTTAGGCGTCGCCTTTATTTTTGTTTTCGCTTATATTTCCTGCAAATATTTATGTACAAAGCTTATCGCCATTGAGCCTTCGCCTACGGCGGAGGCCACACGATTCATAGCGCCCGCACGCACATCTCCGGCTGCAAAAATACCGGGGCAGCTTGTCTCAAGTAAAAACGGATCCCGGTTAAGCTTCCAGGTTTTTGGGAATGCTTCATAAGCACCGAGGTTACGGCCTGTCTCGATAAATCCTTTTTCGTTTTTGATAATATCGGGATGAACCCAATCCGTGTAAGGTTTTGCACCGATGAAAACGTAAAGACCATCCGCAGGGTAACGTGTTTTTTCGCCGGTTGTGTTGTTGATAATTTCGAGTGTATTAAGATAAGTGTCGCCGCAGGCCTCTACAATTTCACTGTTTGGCAAAACGCTGATATTGGCTGTATTACCAATCTCGTTAACAAGATAGTAGGACATCTTAGCCGTGAGCTGATCATGGCGTATAAGAATGTAAACGTTCTTTGCAAATTTTGATAAATACAACGCCGATTGTCCTGCGGAATTTCCACCTCCCACGATGAACACTTCTTTTCCTTTAAATACATTGGCTTCGGTAATCGAAGCGCCGTAATAAACGCCTGCACCGGTAAAGTTTTCTATTCCTTTTACTTCCAGTTTGCGATAATCAACGCCTGTTGTGATCACCACGGCACGGCTCACAATTTCCTGGCCGTCGTCAAGTACAATCGTTTTATAGCCATCTTTTAACTTAATACCGCAAACGGTTCGGGGTGAAAAGAATTCCGCGCCAAGCCTCGATGCCTGCGTTATTGCCCGACGGGCAAGATCAGCGCCGCTCAAGCCGGACGGAAAACCAAGATAATTTTCAATCCGCGAGCTGGTGCCCGCCTGCCCACCGGGAGCGCGCCGCTCGATCAGCAACGTTTTTAATCCTTCTGAGGATCCATACACCGCCGCTGCAAGGCCTGCCGGGCCGGCACCAAGTATCACCACATCATAGACTTCATTTTTAACCTTTGTTGTCAAACCTATTTTTTCGGCTATCTGCCTTACGGAAGGTTTTGTAGAACAAACACCGTCTTCAAATATGATCAGTGGCAAATCTTCCGGCGTTAAATTATTAGCCTCAAGGAGCGTTCTGGCTTCAGGATTATTTTCGATATCGTACCACGAATAGGGAACCAGGTTTCCGGCCAGGTAGTCTTTAATCTCGTGCGACTTAGGAGAAAACTGGTAGCCAACTAATTTAATGCCGCTGAAGCCCGGCGTATAATGTCCTTCCCAATCGTCCAGCAAATCACTCACCACAGGATACAATTTTTCATCCGCAGGACTCCATGGTTTGGTAAGATAATAATCCAGTTGCACTACGTTGATCGCTTTTATGGCGGCAACCGTATCTGAATAAGCGGTCAATAGCATTCGCTTGGCCTCAGGATAAATTTTTAGCGCCTTCTGTAAAAAGTCCACGCCTTCCATTTCCGGCATCCGCTGGTCGACAAGAAATAAGGCAACGGTTTCCCCGTTATTTTTTAATTCCTTAACTACGTCCAGGGCCTCCATCGCAGAAGAAGTACCCAGAATTTTGTATTTGGAATTATAATACATTTTTACATCGCGGGTAATGGCGTGCAGCACCTGTTCATCGTCATCCACGAGTATGATAAACGGAAGTTTCATTCGTTATTATTTTTTTCGTGTACCAGGGGAAGGCAGATCATAAATTCAGTTCTCCCCGGATTTGAATTCACTTTTATTTCCCCTTTGTGACGGTCAATAATTCTTTTAACCAGGTCGAGACCGATACCGGTGCCTTCACCTACTTTTTTTGTGGTAAAAAAGGGATCGAAAATCCTTGAGAGGATTTCTTTTGGAATCCCCGGCCCGTTATCAACTATTTTCACATACTCATTTTTATTATCACAGCTTGTGTCAATCACCAATTCACCACCCTTTGGCATAGCAAAAATTGCGTTATCGATAAGATTGGTCCACACCTGGTTCAATTCGCCTATGTAAACAGGGACGTCGGGAAGATCATCGCAAAATAGTTTTTTCACCACGATATTTTTTTCACGCAGTTTATAACCCAGAAGCGTTATTGTATTTTCGATATCCCTGTTTATGTTAGTTGGCTGCATCTCGTTGGTTTGGTCCATATGAACATGGCTTTTTATCGCGCCTACCAAATTAGAAATGCGGGAGGAGGCTTCATCAATGTCTTTGATGATCTTATGGGAACTCAATAAATTATCAAGCCATTCAATAACGCTGACAAATGCGTTTTTATCAATGCTGGCTGAGAGAGCCTTTAAGTTCTTCCGTTGTAAAACCAAATTCTGAAAATGTTTCCGCCACGCCGTTTTTGCTGGTTATATTCAGTTGGTCCAGCCAATCAATTATTTCATCCTCAGATCTCATGCGTTGTAGTGCAGTACGTTTCTGTAAATGTGGCCACTCACTTTCTTTTTTTTGCACAAGGTTCCTCACTTCCTGCAATTGCGCCGGGTCAAGATGTGCCAGAAGCAATTTTTCAGTAAGTTCGTAATTGCGGGCAAGCCTGCCCGCCAGTTCACGCGAAGTGCTGTTGATGGCAGCTGCGGGATTATTCAATTCATGAGCGATACCAGCTGCAAGGCTACCAAGTGCATTTACTTTTTCGTGCTGCAATTTTGTGGTGGCAAAAGATCTTGCTCTTTCCGTCATATACCCGATTAGCTTTTGAATAAATTCAGGATTGAGCTGTTCCAGTTCCTGGAAATGATCTTTGTGAAACCGAAGCAATCTTACATGACCGTTAGCATAGGAATATCCCGGGTGCGTTTTCATCCGCGAATAAGGCATAAGACCTCCGACGCCCCCAATAGCGGAAGTGTTTTCGAAAGTATAATAGTATACCTGCCGGCCATTCATGTTCATATAAAAAGAAATCTTCCCTTCCAGTAAAAACCACATCACCTCCGCTGTGTCTCCATACTTGGCAACGAAGTCGCCATCCTCGTATTCGTGGTATTCAGAATGATCCAGTATCCACTGAAGATGTTCATCAGGGAGATCACTTAATGCGACAACATTTTTTAATTCATCAACAGAAACGGGAATCATGAATTATTAATTAAGTTTTTCTTCCGGCAACCCTACAATGTTTGCCTTTGATTTTGAATTTGAGCCCGGTGTTATTCTGACTTATTTTAAAAGGAAGGTTGACTGCAAAAAGGATTTATAAGGATTGGATTGTTATGTAAACTTACCAAAAAAGAAAATAAAAAAATAAAAACCAGGAGCACCACAAGTGAAAATGAGAAAATGAAACCCGGGCGATAAAAAGCGAACAAGTCACTCAAGTGACTGTTGCCAAAATGAAAACCAGGCTAATTTGTTGATTTACTGCTAATCCTCTGATATGTTAATAAAATCATTCCTCGAAAAAAAAGTTTCGCATTTATTATCCTGGTCGTATTACAAGCAGGCATAGATTCAAAGCTGGGGTATTTTTATTCAGTACAAATCATGTCATTAAAGTTTTCCTCCTCCCCGTTTTGATAAACCGGTTCCGCTTATTTATTACGGTTATGGATAAACGCATATCGTACTACCAAAGATGTCTGGCTTAATTTGTAAGTATAATTCGTATTCGATGAAAACAGTAAGCGAACAGGAAAAGTGTTTCGAAGCGAAACATTTAAGTGACGTTTAATAATAACACCCACTTCAGCCTGCCCGGAGATTCGGGCATCAGAACCATCAGTGCCAACATATTTTTTGTCTCCTTCCTTTGTTTCATAATTAGCTAATATGCAAAGTGCGGCTGCGCCATCTGCATATACAGCAATATCGTGTTTCTTTAAAAACATATAACCTGCCCCTGCGGCTACATTTACTACGGTTGCTTTAACTATTTTCGTTTGAATAGCAGATGCCTTAAAAGTATTTGAAAGAGGCATTACGCCCAGGGTTGGCTGGAAGAAAAATTTACCAAAATTCCGTTGACTATACAGCCTCAGGCTAAATTCAACCGAAGGTGAAAAAGAAGTCTGATGATAGGTAGGATAAGAACTCCAACTGTGGATCATTGCTGAATTCATGTCTGCTCCTATTCCAACTAATGTTTCAGAAGGATACTTATTTCTCGATTTTTCTGACTTATGCGATTGATCGCCAAGAACGGCAGCAAGAAAATTTTGCAGGTCGTTTTCTTTATAACGCAATGTTTTTATCTTATCCTGGAACCCCTTAACTCCTTTATCTGAAAATTGCTGGTATAAATACGCTTTGTATAAATTATAAGGATTTACATTACCATCCTTTATCGTTTCGTAATATTCGAGTTCTTTCATATCGCCGTCTTTAGCCACATAAAAATTGATTCTCTTATTATCGAACAACTCATATAAAGTATATCCATCAAACTGATAGACGTTTCTTAAAAAAGCATTGACGGAATCTTTAATCATTTTAGCCCCATCATCATTGCGTGAAACAAGCACGTTATCCGTGTTGGCAACCCTTGTACCGTGATAGGCCAGGTACTTATCTGTTCCCGCAAAAAAACTTTCACAATTTTCAGGAGTTAAAGTAACCACCGAACCATCCGCTTTTTGAAACTTTACTGCAGTTGGATTTTTTGACCATTCTTTATAATTCAGCACATGGCCATTTACTGCCTGGCCATCATTAGTGAAATAAGAATCCTGGGAGAATGCTGAGTTACCCAAAAATAAAAGGAAAGGAATAATGAATTTTCTCATAACAATTAGTTTTTCACAAAAAAAAGATATTTTTCAGATAATTCTGATTTTTTTTAAAACGTTTTTATTAAAAATTTATTTTGAAATTATTTGTTGCGTTTAATTATCTTATTCCTCCTTCCTTTTTTATAACTTCATTCATTATTAATTAAAACAATTGCATGATATTGTTGTTTTCAATGCATCAATTCACAGCAACCTAAGTATTGTGATATGAAAAAACATTTTACGTTATTAGCATTCTTTGTATTCACTACCATCGCCTCAACCATTGCACAAAATAAGTCTTTGTACACTGCGCCGCTGGGTATCGAATCATATACCTTCCGCAACAGTTTTCCGAAAGATATTGTGAAAACGCTTGACACGATTCAACAATTTGGATTTACAGAGTATGAAGGAGGCAGCTACGGAATGGAACCGGAAGCGTTTAAGAAGTTGTGTGATGAAAGAGGTATTAAAATTATATCTACCGGTGCCGATTATGGTGAACTGGTAAAATCTCCCGAAGAGGTAGCACACACAGCTAAGAGCCTTGGAGCCAAATATGTAATGTGCGCGTGGATACCTCACAAAAATTCGGGCTTTACTTTAGATAATGCAAAAAACGCGGTGGAAGTTTTTAACAAAGCCGGCAAAGTTTTAAAAGACAGTGGCATCACTTTTTGTTATCATGCGCATGGTTATGAATTTCAACCCTACCAAAATGGAACGCTTCTCGATTATCTTATAAAGAATACCAACCCGAAATATGTTTCTTTTGAAATGGATATTTTGTGGATACATTTTGGTGGCGGCGATCCGGTTGCACTTCTAAAAAAATATGGCGACCGCTGGAAGCTTATGCATTTAAAAGATCTGCGCAAGGGAACTAAGAAGGACCTGAGCGGCGGCACTTCACAGGAAAATGATGTAGCCCTGGGCACCGGGGAAATTGATATCCCTGCGATATTGAAAGAAGCAAAAAAAGCAGGCATTAAACATTATTTTATTGAAGATGAAAGTAATCATCCAACGCAGCAGGTGCCGGAAAGCATTGCGTATTTAAAGGGTTTGAAAGAATAGGATCTGTTTTGTTAAAGATCAAACATTTTCTTACATTTAATTGATTCCGTTGGTTTTTTATGACCAATCGATCGCTAATTTAATTCTTAAACTTAATAGATTTACTTATGGGAAAATTTGTAATTAAAACACGTACAAACGGGGAGTATCACTTTAATTTAAATGCTTCGAACGGCCAGACAGTCCTTTCGAGTGAAGGTTATTCAACGAAAGTAAATTGTAAAAACGGAATAGAATCAGTAAGAAAGAATTCCCAGGACGACACTAAATTCGATAGCAAAACGTCTTCCAATGGAAAATTCTTTTTCAATCTGAAATCTACCAATGGCCAAGTCATCGGTTCAAGCCAGATGTATGAAAGTATAGCTTCACGAGACAATGGCATAGCGTCTGTAAAATCAAATGCTTTTGAGGCAACAGTCGATGATCAGACTATCTAAGGTCTGTTTTTCCTCAACAAAAGTTTACTAAAACTGTTTCAAAAAGCTGATCTTGGCAATTGCATGATCTTCCATTTGTGTTTTTTGCTGTAGTGTCGTAAACCCGTAGTGATTCAGCACAAGATAAACGTAAGAGAGTGGCATATATTCCCACGACAAACGGATGTTGTAATTCTCGGAATTATCGCTGGAATTTTTTTGGTAAAAACCGATGAGTTGCAAACGCGGGTTTAAAGCGAACCGGGCCTGGAGGCCATACAAATCAATAGTAGTTGAAGTTACTGGGTTTCCGACTTTTATAAAATGATTCCGGTTAAATTTTCCTATCAGAGAAATTTGCGGAATGGGTGCAAACTGCAAGTTCCAATCGCCGGAATTAAGTTTGCCATTAAAATAATTTCCCCACATGTAAATGCCATTAATACTGATAATTCTCGACGGATCAGAACTAAAGTAGATCTGTTGGTTTGTATAATTATAAACTCCAGCCGCGATGTGTACTCCGAGCGGGTCAAAAGGTGTCGTTAGTCTCTCAAATTGCGGATCGAAAGCATATCCAAAAAAGGCACCACTTTGAAAATTGAGCCACACCGGAAAAAATAAAAAAGTCCTTTCTATTGATTTTCCGGTAGATGCCTGCCAGTAAAACTCGGGGAGAAAACCCGGCTCAAAAGCGCGAAGCACTTTTTTAAAAGGCAGCCTTTTACCGCGGTAATACCAGTTCATTCCAGGAGTTGTTCCTATCACATCCGTACGTGAAACAAATCCCATTTCCGGATCGAAATTTTTTGTTACCACAGACTGCGTTAACCAGATTTCCATGTGGTTGGTTGAATAAATATATTGGGCAAAACCTGAAAAACCATTTTTACCTTTTTGCGTGTTGGCCGAATGCATCAGCAATGTATTCAGGGAATGCGATTCTCCAAGCCTGAAAAATCCATCAATGGTACTTACGATATTAGTATTACCTGGTTGGTTCTTGACGGTTACCAATCCACCCAAACGGCTGTTGGCACCAATATTTTCAGAGTAACGGCCAACAAAAAAATTGGTAGCAGGACTGTTATCTGAAGATCGTTGTCGCATCAGGATCGCACCAAAATTTGCTTTTGTAGAACGATGCACAAATCTTCCTCCGGCTTCTATCGGTATCGGCGTGCCTAAACTGTCAAGCCCTATGCTTCTGCTAAAAAAAGGTTGCACACGCATTTGACCTCCCGAACCATTAGGAAATTGCGAAATTCCTACACCAAAAAGAGAAGCATTCTCTAAAAAAAACTGTCTTTTCTCCGGAAAAAAAACAGAAAACCGTGTGACATTATTTACCTGCTGGTCTGCATCTGCTTGTGCAAAATCGGTGTTTACGGTAAGATCCAGGACCGAATTGGGATCAATGGCCCATTTAAGATCACCGCCGAATTTATAATTCGTTTCATTCTTTTTCACCGTAGAATCAAACCCGCTGTAATGATCATAAGAAGAAAGTGCGTAAGGCTCAAAACGAATATTGGTGGTGGGTGGCGGCGGTTTCAAATTCGTCAACAGACCGGCGTAACTCATGCGGAGCGATGTAAAAACGCGCGGGTAAGGAGAAAATGAAGTGATCTCATTGGTTATCCTCCGGTTGCGGTACACACTTAATCCCCATTTCTGTAAAGAATCAGCTATTGGGGATAGCGCAGTGTTTCCCATGGAATTGCAATCTCTGCATACCAGCCAGAATCGGTACGGTTGGTTCGTACGCGCCAAAGCCCGTTCCAGTCCACATCATAATACAGGTCATCGAACGACAACAGGTCGCGCTGAACGCCATAAGGATCGGTAACAAACGACATGGCGTTTCTTTTATCGTTAAAACAATCAAATGCAATGCTTACCAAATCACGGCTCTTGTCGTCAAAATCTCTTTTAAAATCTGTAGAGCGAAGTGCTTTTGTTCCCAGGGAATCGTGCGCAAAAATTCCGAAGTACAAATACTGGCGGTTGTATAAAACCTTTACCTCTGTAGCTTCGGTCGCGGGATTGCCCTGCGCCGGCTCTATTTCAACAAACTTTGGTGAAGGTTTGGCAAGACTCCATTCGGCTTCATTCAATAAACCATCAATATGTAGATTGGACGTTATCGGTACCGCTTCAATTTCTTTTCTTACAGAATCAGGATCAAAAATGTTCTTTTGCTGGCTATAACAGCCAAGCACAAACGCAGAAAATAAAAAGGCTAATAAGATTTTCAGATACATCTGATAAAGATAATGTGCGGGCGGAAAATTTAAACAAAAAATCCGTGTTTTTTTGACACAATGAGTTTGCAAAATAAAAAATTCCGTTAGTTGTCTCTTTACTGCTATCAATTAAACTAACCTTTGGCTTACAACGAATAGTTTTTCCATGAAAAATTATGACAGATTAAGATAAATGATGCTACCTTTCCGAAAGATTCATTACCAGCTTTCTTATGTATGAGATGGAGAATTTCTTTTACCGGCCTGATATGCAGTATCGTTTTAGTGACGGGCTGTAAGATCGAATATCGTCCCCAGGTAGCATCGCCCAAAACCGGCTACCTTGTAGTGGAAGGTTTTATTAACAGCGACGGCGGACCGACGACGATCACGCTTTCGCGCACACTAAAAATCTATGATGACTCAACACGAGATAGCAGGGAACATAATGCCATCGTAAATATTGAAGGAACCAACAATGAAACTTTCCCTTTGTATGAAACGGGAAACGGAGTGTACACTTCTTTACCTTTACAACTGGACAGCAACGAAAAGTACAGGCTAAAAATTAAAACCCAATTTGGAAAAGAATATGAATCCGATTATTCAAATTATCGCCCAACGCCTGGTGTCGACAGCCTTAGCTGGAAGCGCGATAACAACGGCGTAAAGATTTACATCAACACCCACGATGACAAGGTGCAGCCCGGGTATTATAACTGGAAATATGAAGAAACATGGGAAATTCATTCTACCTATTATAGTACCATACAATACCTTTATAATCCCGGTAATCCTATACCCTTCGGAGTAGGATACAGAAATCAGAACCAGTCTGCAGATACAGCTCTTTACAAATGCTGGCAACATGTAATTTCTTCAAACGTTAACATCGGGTCATCTGAAAAATTGACTCATAACCTCATCTATTTTCCAATAATGCTGATGGAGCCGGAATCTCGAAAATTAAGTGTGCTATATAGCATCAAGGTTTTTCAAAATGCAATTAGCAAAGAAAACTACAATTACTTTAAAATTTTAAAAACAAACTCAGAACAAATTGGTTCTATAACAGGCCCGTTGCCTTCCGAACTGCCAGGAAATATTCATTGCATCACCACCCCGTCTGAAACGGTAATTGGGTTTGTGGAGGTAAGCCAGGAAAAAGAAAGTGAACGATTATTCATCAGTAACGATGAGTTACCCGGCTGGGGATATAAAATGCACTGTGCGAAAGTAATAGTTAGTAACGATGCTGCATCGCTGAGAGATAATTCTGACCTGTATCCGACCACCGTCTACGAGGCTGATCCTATCGTTATAAAATCATTTTATGCAACGCCAGAAATAAATTGCATGGATTGCAGGTTATATGGTTCGCCGATAAAGCCTGATTTTTGGCCCTAAAAAAATACGGCACTGCCAGTAAATTAACAAATAATCCGAATTTCCATTTTGCCCTAAATCATTTTTGCTCAAAGATTTTCAATAAAAAATTGAAACGAATTGCGATAAAAGCCATTTCTTTCCTAAATTACGTTCTCACTGATGAAATTGAAAAAATCTATACCCTGCTTATTGCTGATTCTGTTTTTTGCCACCGGCTGCAAAATTGAATATCGTCCAACATTTCAGTCACCTGCTTCAGGGTATCTTGTGGTGGAAGGTTTTATCAATAGCAACGGCCCTACTGCAATTACGCTTAGCCGCACACTCAAAATTAATGATGATTCCGTAGTCGACAATCGTGAACATAATGCAATGGTAAATATCGAAAGCGAAAGCAATGAAAGTTTTCCTCTTTATGAAACAGGCGATGGAGTTTACACGTCGTCGGCCTTACAACTGAACGGTAGCGAGAAGTACAGGGTGAAAATTAAAACCCGGGACGGCAAAGAATATGCATCGGATTTTAGTAGTTACAGAACAACGCCTGATATCGACAGCCTGAGTTGGACACGAAATAGCGATGGTGTAAAAATTTATATCAATACGCATGATGACCAAAGCCAAACCGGATATTATAATTGGAAATACGAAGAAACCTGGGAATATCATGCGGCCTATTACAGCCAACTGGAATTCATTATTGATCCCGATACCAAATTGGTTGTAGGTGTTAAATTCAAGAACGCCGACAAGAGCATCGACTCCTCTCTAAAAAAATGCTGGAAAACCGTCCATTCATCCAACATCAATATTGGTTCGTCAGAAAGACTGAGTAGCAATCATATTTATTTCCCCATCATGACGATACCCTCTGCTGATGAAAAACTTAGTGTTTTATATTTCATAAAAGTGAGGCAATATGCTATCAGCAACGAAGCGTATTCGTATCTTCAAAAATTGAAAAAGAATACGGAGGAAATTGGTTCTATTTTCGCCGCGCAGCCATCCCAACTTACCGGCAATATTCATTGCACCACCGATCCTTCCGAAACGGTTATAGGCTTCGTGGAGGTGAGCCAGGAAAAACAAGAAAGCATATTCATTAACAACAAAGAAGTGCCCGGATGGAATTATAATGATGGATGCGCTAATTACCTTCTTCAAAATAATGCCGCCGAACTAAAAGAAAAAGCTGGTGGACTGTTCCCTACTGTTCCTTTTGAAGTAACCTATACTGGAAGAATCATTTCTTTTTACGCTACCACTGACATAAACTGCCAGGACTGTACCCTGCGCGGATCAAATGTAAAACCTGCATTCTGGCCGTAAAGCGAACCCAGGCTCACAGTAAAAGAATAACCAAAAGGCATTTTGGTTCCCTGATTTCCAAAAGAAAAACAGAAATTAGAAATCTAAAAGATTGTAACTTTCAGAAACGTTTCACTGCAGGATATATAAACTGCCAATTCTTCCACTGTATGAGGTACTTTCGATTTTTAACCCTTTTATTTTTAATTACCACGGGGTGCAAGATAGAATACCGGCCCGACGTACCATCTTCGAAGACAGGATACCTTGTTGTGGAAGGTTTTATCAATAGCGACAGCGGCTCCACAAAAATTGCACTTTCGCGTACACTTAAAATTTATAACGATACCACAAGAGACAACAAGGAACATGGTGCAATTGTAAATATTGAAGGAAGCAGTAATAAAACTTTTCCTTTGTATGAAACCGGCGACGGCGTTTATATGTCCGCACCATTGCAACTGGACAGCAATGAAAAATACCGGCTCAGGATAAAAACACAATTTGGCAAAGAATATGTCTCTGACTTTTCAGGCTATCGCACTACACCTGCTATTGACAGCCTGAGTTGGACGCGTAGTAGCGCTGGCGTAAAAATTTTTATCAACACTCACAACGACGATGTTCAACCCGGCTATTATTATTGGAAATATGAGGAAACATGGGAATTTCATTCAAGATATATCAGTTCGCTTAAGTGGGTTTATGACAGCCACCATATTCCGGTTGCTGTAGCATATACTTACCCGGATCAAAGAATCGACACATCCATTTACAGATGCTGGAAAACGGTAAATTCTTCGAATATAAATGTTGGCTCCTCGGAAAGACTAAACAGAAACCTTATTTATCATCAAATTATGCTTATAGAACCTGCATCTGAAAAATTAAGCGTATTATATAGTATCAATGTGAGGCAATATTCCGTGAGCAAGGAAGCTTACGATTACCTTCAAAAACTGAAAAGAAATACAGAAGAAATTGGATCTGTTTTCTCCACTCAACCATCAGAGCTTACCGGTAACATCCGCTGCACAACTGATCCCTCAGAGATAGTAATAGGTTATGTTGAAGTGAGCCAGGAAAAAGACAAAAGGTTATATATAAAAAATAGCGAGCTCCCCGGTTGGAATTACCGCATGGCCTGCGCCACGATAATAGTCGCCAATGACCCTGGCGAAATTCAAAAAAACGGTGCCGGATCGCCAACGATTCCTTATGCTGCAGATCAATTTGGAATCCACTCATTTTATGATTCATATGATCCAAACTGCGTGGATTGTACTTTGAGAGGTTCGAATGTTAAGCCTTCATTTTGGCCGTAAATAATTATTACCTGAGCAAACAAACAAATAAAACACATTTCTGTTTTATTTGTTTTTGCTGCCGGATTAATTTCGGAGGTTCATCTGTCTTCAATCTTATATTCTTTTTTTATTACGTCGATCATCAAGGTATTGCTGCAGGTGGGATATTTTATAACTGTCAGCCCAGAACTGCAGGCAGGCCTTGTTTTATTGTTCAGGTTCAGAACTTTTGCCTGGCTTCATTCGTCGGGCCCGAACTGCTGCTGATTATAGCAAATAACTGATTTTATAATGTCCGGTCAACTGGCAGCACGACTTTTGTTAGCGTTCGTCGTTCTTTTCTGTCTATCATTTTTTGTTGTATTTATTATCCTTCCATTTGTTTTTCCCTGCTTGACTGTCTGCAATAAGTTCATTTAGTCGTTTTAGTTTGGTTGCCTCTTGCTTTGCGCTCATTACCCAGTTTGTCGAAAGCTTTCTGTAGGATGGAGCAAGTGATTGAAAATAATCCCAAGCTCTTTTATTTGTTTTAAATTGCTTTTCCAATTCCGGTGAAAATTTCAATTCTTCATTTTCGTATGAATAGATTTTAGATTTATTTTCTTTTCGATTTTCAAAACTTGCAAGTCCGGCAGGTTGCATAAGTTCTTGTTTCGTTAATTTTTCGATTTTTTGAATATTAACCGCACTCCAAATGCTTGTCGGCTTTCGTTGTGTAAAACGAATTTGATAACTGTCTTTGTCTATGGATTTTCGAACACCGTCTATCCAGCCAAAACAAAGTGCTTCGTCAACTGATTGTGTCCAAGTCATACTCGGCTTTCCGCTGTCAACCTTAAAAAAACCAACCAACAATTCAGTTTCTTTTTTATGATTTTTTGCTAGCCACTTTCTAAAATCGGATTGTTTCGCAAAAAATGTTGGTTTCATTTCCTTGTCTTTTTAAAGTTTGTAGGGTGTCATTTTACAATGGCCGCCAACGCTTCGATCGCTCTCTTTGTTTTGCAAAATCTACTGCTCCGATCAGGGTTTTGCAGGACCGCGAGCAACGTAATGCCCAGTTGGCTTATTAAGCTCTCTTCATAATTGAGAATCTTTTTGATCAACGCAGCCTTGCCAAGGTAGCGGAGTGTTCCCGAACTACGATGATCTTTATTTTTTGTTCAATTAGTTCTAATTCATAACCTCGTATGTCATTACCGGTGCAGCTTTATTTTTCATAACCATCTCTCCTACCTTTGTGCATTGAAATGATTCTTTTACCTTTTGATAAGATACTTCAGAGATGAGGATTTGCCCGGGCTGCGCAAGTGATTGTAATCGTTGCGCCATATTTACCGCGTCGCCAATCACCGTATAATCGAGCCGTTTCAGGTTAGCCGAACCTATATTACCGCTAACCACTTCGCCGCTGTTGATACCTATCGAAACATTCGGCATAAAAGTTTTTTGGCCTGATTCATTAGGCACCTTTTCTATTTGCCGCCTTGTTGCGAGACAGGAATCTATTGCGCGGTCAAGATGGTAATCACCCTTGAAAACGGCCATCACTGCATCGCCAATAAATTTGTCGATATAACCACCCTGGGCGATGATCTCTTTTACAATCACATCAAAATAACTGTTCAATAATTTTACCACTGTATCGGGTGCTTCATTTTCGCTGATCGAAGTAAAACTACAAATATCAATAAATGCGACAGAAACTTCAATGGTCTCATTTTGCATCAGGCTTTTTTCAAACTCGCGGCCACCCATAAAATTGAGTACCGTTTCATCTACATACATCTTGAGAATATTATTCTCTTTAATCGCCTTCATTGTCTCTTTCATCAACTTTACCTGTTTCAGGGTTTTTTCCATCGTGAGCTCCAGGTCTTCAAAATTTACGGGCTTGGTAATAAAATCAAAAGCGCCCCGGTTCATTGCAGTGCGAATATTGTCCATATCACCATATGCAGAAACAATAACAGATTTAACCAGGCTGTGTTGCTCATTAAGCTTGCTGAGCAGGGTTAAACCATCCATAATGGGCATATTGATATCACTCAGCATTATTTCAATGCCCTCATCTTCCTCCAGCTTTTCCAGCGCATTTTTCCCGTTATCGGCAAAAATAAATTCATACTTACGCTCACGGATTTTCTGGCGAAATTTCTGTTTAATAAGAACTTCCAAATCAGACTCATCATCTACGACCAATATTTTTGACATCAGCTATGTATGTTTAGTTTTTCCTTTAATACAGTAAAATCAACGGGCTTGGTTAAAAACTCATCCGCACCCAGTTCCTTAGCAGTTTTAAAATTCTCCGCATCTCCGTAAGCAGTTATCATCATTACCACAGGCGGTGGATCGTGACGCCGTTTTTTTATACGTGCCAGCAACTCCAGCCCACTCATACCCGGCATATTAATATCAGACAAGATCAACACCGCTTCCTGGTCATGAACATCGAGATATTTTAAAGCATCTTCACCTGAAAATGCAAAATCAAATTCTACCTGTTTACTCCTGATCTCTTTCCGAAAACGTTGCTCAAAAAGTGTTTTAATATCTTTTTCGTCGTCTACTACTAAAATTTTCATATTATTTTTATTGTTTGTAATATAATGAGAAATTTGTAAAATATTTTAAAAGAACATTTTCTTTGCATCCTTTTGCGGCACTCAAAAAAGAAGCAGCAATTAATATATTACCCAAAATAAAAATCAACCAGATTTATGGGTTTACTGCCGGCCTCCTTTAAGTACCCGCAGGCATTTCAATCGTAAATTCAGTGCCCTCACCTTCTTTGCTTTGCACATAGATCTTTCCCCCATGGGTTTGAATAATATCATAGCTCAGGCTCAATCCCAACCCCGTTCCTTCACCTGTCGGTTTAGTGGTGTAAAACGGTTGAAATATCTTATCCTTCACATTTTCGGGAATGCCTGTGCCATTATCTTTTACGATGATAAGCACCACCCCTTTCTCTTTTTTAGTACTTACCCAAACGGTGGGATCATAATCGCTTCCCTTTTTAAGCCTGGCTGCTTTCACCGCGTAAAACGCGTTGGTAATCAGGTTTAAAATTACTCTACCTATATCCTGGGCCACCACGTTTATTTTTCCAACATTTTCGTCAAAATCGGTTTCCATGGTGGCGTTGAAACTTTTATCTTTTGCACGCAAGCCATGATAAGCAAGCCGGAAATATTCATCAGCCAGTGCATTTACATTAGTGGGCTCTTTTTGACCGTTCGTGCTGCGGCTGTGCTGCAACATTCCTTTTACAATAGAGTCCGCTCTTTTACCATGAAAACTTATCTTCTCCTGGTTGTTTTTGATATCGTTGGCAATTTCTTCAATGGGTAATCTTTCTTCCGGTGAAAGTTTGGTTTTATTTAATTCTTCTTTTAGTTCGTCCGTTAATTCCATATTCACTTCGGAAAAGTTATTTACAAAATTCAGTGGGTTCTGAATTTCGTGGGCGATTCCCGCTGTCAGTTCTCCTAGTGATGCCATCTTTTCTGATTGAATCAATTGGGATTGAGTTGCCTTTAAATCTTCAAGGGATTTCTGTAGCTGCTCTGTGCGGTGTTTCACTTTTTCTTCCAGTATTTTATTTTCCTTTTTCAGTTTACGCGACCGGTAAACAATATACAGTCTCAATAAACCAATGCCCAGTAACACATATAGGGTATAAGCCCACCATGTTTGATACCATGGCGGTGCAACAGTAAAACTAAAGGAAGCCGGTTTACTCCATCGCCCGTTCACATTTTTACTGCTTACTTTAAATGTGTAAGGGCCCGGCGGCAGGTTGAGATAGTTTTCTGTAAAGCTGTTACTGCCGGGTGTACTCCAGTTTTTATCAATCCCTTCCAACACATACGTATAGTAGATAGAATCTGCCATTCCAAGGCTTGGCCTCACGAAATGAAACTGCAGGTAATTATCATCATAAGGCAATGAAAAACTTACGGGAAGATTGTATGGCCCGTTTACACTATCCCACTTAAGCCGTTTTTCGTTTGAAAACATTTTATCGACCAGTTCATTTTGTGACTTTTCAAACGTGCTGTCGCTGGTCCACAAAGTGTCAACCGAAGACAGTTTGCTTTTATCAATAAAATAAACGGGGTTTGTCATTACATTGAGACCCGTAACATAAGTAGCTACAGAGTCAACTGCAGGTTTAATATCATTTATGATGGTGATACCATTGTCGCCCCATAAAAATTTCCCTTCACTTGTTACATAATCAGTCGACCAGGAATTAATGTTGGTTCTTTGCAACCTTTCAGATTTGGCTAATAATGAAACATTCCATTTTTGGCTTGTATCCCCCGGGGGGGGCACGTTAATAATGTTTACTCTATTACCGGTGGTCACCACCATGTTTCCTTTATATCCAAGAATTGAAGTAACTACAGTATTAGACAACCCTTCTTTTGTACTAATATTTGTAAGGGTACCGTTTTTTACATCCGCAACATAAATTCCCTGGTTTGTTCCAATCCACATTCGCCCGTATTCATCTTCCTGCATCATCCTTGGAAAGCTACCGCTCAGTCCCGGTTGATCATTTAAGTACTTTACGGTGCCGTTAGCTATATTTACCACATCTACCCCGTTCCTTTGGGTTGCCAGCCAGATCAGCCCATCTTTTCCCTGTTTAATATCAGTAATGGTATTATCGCTTAACCCTCGGTCAGCATCTGCACGTAATGTTAGATGGTGCGCCGAATCAACAAGATCCACACCAGCACTTGACGTGGTAACCCACATATTTCCGTACGAATCACTAAAGGCTGTATATATAGTATCGCTCACCAATCCTTCCTTTTTTGCGGCTTTGGTAATGGTATTTTTAAGAGGGTCAATAATATTATAACCTCCGTCTGTACAAACCACCATTTTCCCGTTTCGTTTCCAAAATGATTGCACATAGTTATCCGTAAGGCCATGTGCTTTATCAAGCAGGTGGGCTGAATTTCTTTGAGGATTTACAATATACAATCCATTTAAGGTAGCAACCCAAAGGTTACCTGCCTCATCGTCACTCATACTAATTATCTGTGTTGTTCCGAATGGATGTACCGTTGCCGCATGCTCATCAATAACATTGATATTAGTGATATTCGCGATCCACATTCTATGAAGGCTGTCTTCCGCCATTGCAATCACTGTTGTACTTCCCAAACCATCATCGCCGGAAATTGTCCTGTTCGTTCCTTTTACCGGATCGAGAACATTGATGCCATTAAAGGTCGCGCGCCAGATCAGGCCTTTGCTATCAACCAAAATATCTGCATTACCAACCGGTATCATCCCCTGCTGCTGATTGTAATTTGTAATTGTTCCTTTACTTACATCTATAGCATCAACTCCAACAGCAGAACCGATCCATATTGTACCATTGCGATCCTGCGCTATTCCTCCCTGGGTTTCGCTGCTCAGGCCATCTTTTTTTCCAAGATGTTTGATGCTTCCTGAAGCAGGATCAATAATGTCAACTCCATGGTCATACGTTGTGATCCATATTTTTTTATCAGCCGCCTGGAAAACCTGGAAGGCTTTTGAATCAGAAAGGCCATGAGACCGGTCAATATTCTTATAGGTTCTTGTTAAAGGATTTACCACACTAACAGCGGAATCTATCGAATTATAAAGCCAGATATTGCCATCACTGTCTGTTAACAATTTATCAGGATTTCTAATGAACATCCCTATTTTTTGGGACTTTCCCTGCAAACCATTTTTAATGTCTATCATTCCCAAATAACCATTTCCCTTTATGTACCATATATTTCCCTGGTGATCTTCTGTGATACCAATAACAGGATGTGTTAAATTATTAGTTGGTACAAAGTTTTGTGTATTGGTACCATCGTAACGTGTTAATCCATTTAAATTGCCGAACCAGATAAAACCTTTACTATCCGTATAAATAGCGGTATTCGAATTTACATTAAAACCCTGGGGTATGCCAAGCTCCGTGATTGAAAGTGGCCTGGTTTTTTCAGGTTCAAAGTTGCCGGCCCTTTCAGGAACAGCGGGAGAAAGAAGAGACATTTTTAAATCCAGGGGCTTTGATGGAATTTTTTCCAGGCTGAAAGGTTTAGACTCCAGGCTATTATAATCAAAATGCACTGTCTGTGGTGGCTGTGCAAAAGGTTTAAATCCTGTAGCGTCATAAGGAACCGATGGCAGGGCATTGATATCCAGTTTTTCAGTAACAGGTTGTATACCACCACGCTTAGCCGTATCCCAATTTATTTTTATTTCTTCCGTAAATTTCAGCGGCACTGTCGACGGTTGGGATATTCCGAGATCACCTGGAAAGGGTATTGCATCCTGTCTATTCTTACACGAAAAAAAAAGTATCGTAAAAACCAGGATAACAGTTGGCCTTAGTAACAAAAGTTTCGTCATATACATGTGAGTGAGCAGTTTATTTTATAGTATTTAAAGATAATAAAAATAAATATCTCTTATAAGGCTCTTTCCAATTACAGGCAACCGGATAAAAATAGAATATCAGAAACTGAAATAGCGACAGTTAAGGACGAACCTATGCGAAAACTGTCCCAATGGGGGATTTATTTATCCTTTAACCCCCAAAGCATGTTTGTTTAAACCTGCGGCCAGTAAACCAATAAATAATTGATATTTTTATTCTTTTGTTGTCATTCATCTGCCCTGTCGTGCCATTTAAGCAACGGGCAATTGAATAATGAACTCACTTCCTTCACCCTCTTTCGTTTTAACTTTTATCTCTCCGCCATGTGCCCTGGCAATATCATAGCTAAGGCTTAATCCTAAGCCTGTTCCTTCGCCCGTAGGCTTTGTAGTAAAAAAGGGCTGAAATATTTTGTCCAATACTTTTTCCGGAATGCCATTTCCATTGTCACTAACGGTGATGAACACACTGTTTTCAGTTTTGGAGGTCGTTACCGAAACAGTTGGATTATAGGAATCATCCGACTGCCGCTTTTTATCAGCAACTGCGTAAAAAGCATTGGTGATTAAATTCAGGATCAATCTCCCGATATCCTGCGGCACGATATTTATTTCTCCGATACTTTCATCAAAATCGGTTTTCATGTCCGCATTAAAGTTCTTGTCTTTTGCGCGAAGTCCGTGATAGGCAAGACGCAGGTACTCATCGGCCAGGTCATTAATGTCTGTTGGTTCTTTTTGCCCGCTGCTGCTACGGCTGTGCTGCAACATACCTTTTACAATCGCATCAGCACGCTTACCGTGATGAAGAATTTTTTCAAGATTTTGTTTTATGTCGCCGGCAATCTCAATGGCTTCTTCCTGGTTACCATTTGCCATTTCCTCTTTCATTTCGTCTATCAATTCGTTACTCACTTCTGAAAAATTATTCACGAAATTCAACGGATTTTGTATCTCATGAGCAATACCTGCTGTTAGTTCACCCAAACTTGCCATTTTCTCGGATTGTATCAATTGTGATTGCGTGGCTTTCAATTCATGTAACGTTACTTCCAGTTCTTCTTTTTGTTTGGTTAATTCCATCGTTCTTTCCGCCACCTGCACTTCCAACTGAGCCTTCATCGCCTGGATCACTTTGTTGTTTTCCTGTTCCTCAAGAGTTCTTTGGCGCGCTTTGGCAAGTTCTTTCCGTTGCTTGCGCGTTACGAACCATGTACCAATCCCCCAAATAACAGCAAATGATTCTGCAGCATCAAACCATGATGTCCAATCATCATATACCCGGACATCCAATGCCTTAACTAAATACACAACAGCCTCCACTATTAAATAAGGAACAATCGCAGTAAGCAGAAACCTGGATTGCTCAAACTCTTTGTGGCGGTAAATAATATACATCAGGCCCGATAAAAGTAAAAGTGCCAGCCATTGCGTAACTACATCTGACCCCCGGTATGCGTAATGGATCACAAATAATGCGATACCGGAGTAGACCATCCACCAAAATTTCTTATTCCAGTCTTGTAACGTAACCTGCATTTGCAGAGACTTGCGGAGGTAACTGATAATAATTATGGTGAGCACGATTTGAAATACCATGGCAGGGTCTTATATAAATAGTTTTAACTACAATATTAATTAAATAGTATTAGTATTACCAGAATTACTTTGACTTTTTAAAGCGGAAGTTCGATAATAAATTTTGTCCCTTCACCTTCTTCACTTTCCACTTTCATTTCACCCCAATGCGCTTTTACAATATCATAGCTTAAGCTCAATCCCAACCCCGTTCCCTGCCCCGTGGGCTTAGTGGTAAAAAAAGGTTGGAATATTTTATCTTTTATTTTTTCGGGAATACCTCCGCCGTTATCTGTAACGGTGATGATTACATGATTTTCTGCTTTCTTTGTACTTACCCATACGGCAGGCTGATATGAAACAGAATTTCCCTCTTTTTGTTGGTTTACTATGGCCCTGCTTTTTTCAGCACAGGCATAAAAGGCATTATTGAATAAATTAAGCAGCACTCGTCCAATGTCCTGTGGAACAATGCTTATTTTTCCGATATTTTCGTCAAAACCGGTTGTCATTTCTGCGTTAAATGACTTGTCTCTTGCTCTTAATCCATGATAGGATAAACGCAGATACTCATCACACAACGCATTGATATCAGCAGGCTCTTTTTGACCGCTGCTGGCTCTTGAATGTTGTAGCATGCCTTTCACAATTGCGTCAGCGCGTTTGCCGTGATGATTGATTTTTTCTTCGTTGGCTATCACATCATTTATTAATTCATCTTGTGTTTCGTCATCTCTTTCCGCCTTCGGCTTTAAGCGTTCGGCTTTAAGCTCTTCGAGCATTTCTTTATTTACCTCTGAAAAATTATTTACAAAGTTGAGCGGATTTTGTATCTCATGGGCTATGCCTGCTGTAAGTTCACCAAGCGAGGCCATCTTTTCTGATTGAACAAGTTGCGCCTGGGCAGCCTTTAAATCATTTAATGTTTTTTGAATCTCTTTTGTTCTCTCTATCACTTTTTGCTCCAGGTGTGTATTAATTTCCGCTATTTCTTTATTTACGGTTTCTAATTTTTTATTCGTTTCAAGTAATTGTGAATAGAATTGCTTTGATTCATTTAATGCCATTTTTTGGGCATTCAATAAAAATAAATTATCAGTCATGCTATCGTAAATCGCAAAATCTTTGAGTGTTATCCCGGCTTTTTTAAGAACGGCCAAATCTGAAATAACCGGTGAAAGAATGAATAGCATTTTATTATTGAGACAAAGCACCTGGCCTTTTAACTGCAGATCTTTCTCCTTAATTGAAAATAAAAAAAGCTGTTTTTCTTTTTTTTCAATATCTGTGTATGTAAAAGGAATGAATGGTGATTGCAGGATTAAAAATTCACTCAGTTCTTTTTCCTTTTCTATTGCAGGTGATATCTTTTTTAAGCTACTTCCAAAATTTTGAATAGTTAATGACTCATCAATTATGACGTAAAAAGGGAAAATAATATTTAGCTGGTCCGTGTTAAATTCCATAAGCTATATTTAACTCACTTCCATGAAATAACCACTATACATTTCTCACCAGGTTCTATAGGAGGCAATTCGGTTAAAGTTACCTCCAGGTAAAACTTTTTGGCGAGGCCTTTGAGGATCCCAATCAAAAACGGGTTAAAGCCATCCCTGGATGAAAAATAATGGAGCTTTAAAGAATGTTCTGTTTGTTCACTTACCTCAAACCTTGGCGGATTAAGATTGGGCATTAATGTCTTTACACGAAAATGCAGGTTGTTTAAATTTTGAAGAAGTTCCGGCAGCGTATCGCCCGATAATTCCATAAGATCTCCAAAACCCTCTTTTGCAGCAAAGCCCAGAAAAAATTCGCCTAATTGTTCAGATAATTCGATTTGGGAATAGCCTGATGCCTGGCATATATGGCCGATGATCTGGAACGTAATCTCGTCCGGATTACTTTCCATACTAAGAAACTGGGTTTCAGATAGCCCCAGTTCGTTATAAGTTTTGTCCCACACATCACTCCCATGGCGAAGAATTACAAATTCTTTAATTGCTTTGTTTACCAGGCCGTACACAGTTATATTTAATTAGATATAAAAAATCAGTCAGATCAGCAAGGTACAACAAACATTATAATATTATACACTTTGATTGTGGCGTGGAGAACCTGTTTTTCTGAACCTGGCTAACGTACTATTAATCTGTTTTAAGCGGTAAAAATGATTGCAGATATAACTGTTGCCGTTGAGGGCGAAAAACAAAAATCAAGGGAATTTGTTTGTTTACTGTTCGGTAATATTTGTGCTGTAATACCCTAAAAATGAACCGGGGTGAAAATAGCGGGTAGCTGAAAGCTGAAAATGTTACCCACAATGTGTTGAAGAGCCCTTACTGTTGGTGATAGAACGTTAACTGATTTCTTCGCATTAACGAACTGTGGATGTAAGATGAATTAGTTACTTCTTTTTTCATTGTTTATTACACTCCAACTTCGTTGAGCGCCAGCGCTTATCATTACTCCAAATAAAACACCAATGGCATCCTGCAAAGAATTATCAATATCTTTTCGAACCCAAATTATCAGTGGCTTTTTACTATACTTAACCGCCGCCAAATGTTCGCCCTGCGCATCCACAAGTACCACATCACCCTTAAAGGTTGGCCGCACAAAAAACAATGAATCTTTTTCAGACGTTAAAGATCCCTCCGGAAGAGGTAAAAAACTTGAAGGAAATGCACCGTTTGGTATATCAATTTTAGTAAGCCCGGTTATGCTGAAATTCCAAACCGTTGGATCGTTGTTTCGTTTTATCGTTCCGAAAATCGTACTGACGGAACTTAACGGTTCATCGTAGCCTGCATCTTTTTTACCTATTATTTTTCCCAGTACTGTTTGTCGTTTTAACTTCGATTCATTAGTAACGGCAAATAAAGCTTTGGTTGAATTTTCGTCCGTCCCTGTTTGCAATTGATAAACGCGGCTCTTAGTAATCGTCATATACTTGCGTAGATCCAAACCTCCTTCATCGGAATATTCTATATCAGCGCTGTCTTTCACTTTCTGTTTTACTTTTCCTGAATCAAGCTTTATTAAATTCATGGAAAACGTTTCGTTCACCCCCGGTTGCGAAAGCATGAATATTCCTTTTTTGTAAACAACATTCCATTTTTCGCTTTTCGCAATCATCATAGAATCCTCTATTGCTTGACATTTTCCCCTTGTAATCGGGAAGCAGAAAAATACCAGTGAAAATAAATTGATTAAAATGTTCTTTTTCATCATTTAAAATTTATAGTGAAAAAATTGAATCAGATTAAAAGATTGCCGACTCATAATTTGCCGGCAATCTTATTTGTGAGCGCCTTCGGTAGGGTTTATTTATGTCCGCGCCGGTTTAAGAAGTAGCCGATTTTTATAGAAAAATATTTATTTTTAATTGTACCTGCATCGCCGCTGCCATCATCGTTATTAAGCTTGCTTAGTCCGAGGTTATAATTTCCTGAAATCACAAAACCTCCTTTCAGCCTGTATCCTGCCAGACCGTTTACTCCAAACTCAAAAGCTTTAACTTCATCAACGGCTGATCCAAATTTTATTTTTTGATTATCGTCGGGCATACCTGTAGCGGTATATTTATCCTTACCTGAAATCCCATAAGCAAGAGAAGGCCCTGCCCCTATAAAAAATCCCTCATTTTTTTCAGTGTAATACACGAAGTTTAATGGTACTACAAGATAATTAAAGTTTACAGTTTCCTTTCCTGTTTCATCTTTTATCATGTAGCCTTTTTGAACAAAATTCAACACAGGTTGAAAGCTGAAATTTGCGCTTAACGGAGCATCGGCCGCAATACCAACGGTAATACCGGTTTTTGATTTTGGCGACGCAGAAATGAAGCCCGATTTGATTGTTACATTTGAAAAAGTAGCGCCGGCATTGAAGCCAACGGAGGTTTGTGCTGATAAACTAAATGCCGTTAAGAGAATCATTAACGTCATTAAGAACGAAATTGATTTCATGTTTTTTTGTTTTTTTAGTTTTGAAAAATTGATTGTAAAAATTAGTGCAAAGCGAGTTTTAAAAATTCGTCCTGGAAATCATAGAACACCTGTTGCAGCTTACTTTTGGCGTCTGTGCCATAATTGATCAGGAATATTTGGGTCACCCCGTTGTTAGGGAAATAAAATAAATTAGCTGAGTAGCCAAGGTCGCGGCCTTTGTGACCTATTCCATAATCGCCATTAGCCTGTATGTATGATTTTTGCAGTCCATATCCGTAATAGTTCGTGCCATCTTTTTTGCCATAAGTCTCCATTACGGCCAATGATTTGGGTGTTAGGAAAGTCTTATCTATAAATAAGGCGTTCTCAAATTTGAGCAGGTCAAAGATATTGCTGTAAATACCCCCATAACCATTTCCGCTTCCTGTAACCAGGTTTGACACATTCACGATGGTGTTGTTGTTGTACAAATCAAAATATCCTTGTGCAACGGTATTGGGCAGCACTTCATGCGGCTGGTAAAACGTGTGAGTAAGATTCAATGGATTTAGAACATATTGTTTCAAAAGCATGCTGTGATCTTTATGAGTGGCTGCCTCAATTGCCATAATAACCAGTACAGTATTGGTGTTGGAATAGATTGCGGTATCTCCGGGATTAAAAACGGGCGGTTTGTTATAAGTAAATTCCAGCAACTCTTCAGGCGCCCATATTTTGTTAGGATCATTTAATACAGCGAGGTAAAAAGCGGCCTGGTCTATCACATCCGGTACACCGGTTTCATGCTTCATGCATTGACCAAGAGTTATTTTATTGCCGTTGGGCAGTTTATCGGTAATTGAAGCAGGAAGCCAGGTATTTATTTTTGTATTTAATACATTATACCCGAGCCCTGTGTTTGCAGAATCTTCAATAAGTTTAAATACCAATGCTCCGATAAATAATTTGGTGATGCTGGCCACTTTAGAAACCTGGCCCACTTCAAACGGGATATTTTTTTCAATATCCGCTTTGCCAATTGCGCCTACCCATGTACCGTTAGTATCTTTCACTAACAGGGAAATGCCGGGTAAACCTTTATCGTGATATTTTTTCAAAAGTGCTGTAAAAGCGGCACTTTTTGGATGAGCATTACTGCTATCCTGCCATGGTGTTTCAATGGAAGAAAGTTGTGTGGGTTGTACCTGTGCTTTTTTACATGAAAAGCAAATACCCAACATACTGATGAAGATTATATAATTTTTCATGATCCTATTTTTTATGTGATGGAAAAGGAATAGAGCAGCCAATCAACAAACTGTTATAAGGAAGTATCGGCACATAAGCTTTTACAAAAGGTGTTTGTAAAATTTGTTGATAGGTTATAAAAATTTTTGCTGATTTTTTGGATGCAGGATGAAGAGTATATCCAATACCGAAATTGGCTACAGCCAGGGCTTGCGACCGGCCAATGCCTTTGTCATTTTTATATACTCCGTTGCTGCCTAATTTTAATTTGGCTGTAGCTGGTATCGATTGCATGTAGCCAGCCCCCAGAGCCAGCTGTGCACTAAATGAATTGGAAAATTTGTACCGGTACCCAATATCGCTGTACAATTGAATGCCGTGCTGAACAAACCTGTGATAGAAATAAGAAACTTTAAAATCCTGGAACCAGTCGTGTTTGTTTTTTGTTTTCCTGGTAAAGCCATAGCCTAACTCCACACCGGGATGTTCAATACCGGAAAAAAGTTTGCTGAATTGAGAAAATGGATAAGCGGTTGCAGTATTTACAAAAGCAACACTAATTTCTTTTTTTGGTTGGGCAGAAGCCAGCACTGAAAAAAGAAGGAACATCAACAGGTATATTACACTTTTCATGATAAATAAAATTTTAGGGTGATTGTTTATAGCAGGTTTGTTTTTCCCGGAACGTCCCGCCATCAATAAACCGGTTCTTAAAAAAATATTCAATTTCATAATCTTTGTTTTACTATGTAAAGATCAATCGGCCATTAGCCGGATCATAATTGATGTTACCTAAAAGCGGAATAATGATTTGCATTTCCTGCAAGAAGAGAAGGTTCGGTTTATTGGATTCGTAATTTCTGCAAAATCTGCCCCATCTGTTTATTAAGCAGCGCAACTTTGATTACTTTATTAGTTGTTGGATACTGAAAAAGCACTTTGCTACCTTAAGAAAAATGCCATAACAATTGGAAATGGTT
Organism: uncultured Chitinophagaceae bacterium; assembly: GCA_963783125.1. Classification (GTDB taxonomy): domain Bacteria; phylum Bacteroidota; class Bacteroidia; order Chitinophagales; family Chitinophagaceae; genus Ginsengibacter. The sequence continues at coordinate 46,382 of CAWAMQ010000011.1, read as the reverse complement.
CAAAAACTGGTTTTAATCGAAGGAAATTATTATGGATTATATCTGGGATTTCGTGCTTATATTTAAATAATAATTATGTAACATGGATGCCGCAGAACTCCAGTCTGCTTTTTTAAAGCAGATAAAAAATCAACTTCCACATCACCTGGCATTGGTAGACGCAATTGCAGAGCAACTGAATTTAAGCAATGACAGTGCTTACAGACGAATAAGGGGAGAGAAGCATTTGACTTTTGATGAAATACAGGTTCTCGCTTCACACTATAAGATTTCGCTGGATAGTTTCCTCCATTTGGAAAGCGATTCATTGATCTTCTGGGGAAAAAATATCGACCGTCACACATTTGATTTTGAAAAATATTTACAGGGAATCGTCCGGCAATTGGAATATTTTATTCCTTTTACACAAAAACAGATGTTCTACCTTAACAAGGACATTCCTATTTTTCATCATTTTATGTTTCCGGAACTCGCCGCATTTAAGTGCTATTTCTGGGGACGTTACGACCTGGATTATGTAAAGTTCAATAAAGATCAGTTTTTGATAGAAGACTATATTGACATTTTCAATACCACGGGTAAAAAAATTTCTGACCTTTATTTACAAATTCCATCAGTCGAAATATGGAACCTCGATTGCATAAACACTACTATCAGGCAAATTGAATATTACCGGGAAACGAGAATTTTTAAATCGCAGCAGGATATTGAAAATGTTTACGATTGCCTCGAAAAGCTGGTAAACCATATTGAGAAGCAGGTAGAGTATGGTTATAAATTTCCGCCCGGAAAACCGGAACAGGAAAATCTAGTAAAGTATAGTGTTTATATTAATGAATTTAATTTAGGAGACAATACCATTATCGTTGAGATGGACAACGAAAAAATGGTTTTCCTGAATCACAATGTTATTAATTATATAATGACCAATAAGCAGGAATTTATAAACTACACCTTTGAGTTTCTCAAAATATTACTTAAAAAATCGATGCTGATAAGCGAGATTAGTGAACGAGACCGGCAGTTATTTTTTCATAACTTACGGGAACGCATACACGAACAAAGAAAACCAGGCGCCAAATAATATCTTCTTCACAAAAAAATCTATTCACTGCCGAAAAGACACCTTCCTGTTTCGCTTTTCTAAAAATATTGATCCACTACAGTAAACAAATAAATAACCGGATTTTTTAATTAGCTTAATTCCAACGCCCTTCATACATGCTAATGATTAAAAATTTCTTAGCTTAAAAAAATCAGCTCACTAAATTTCACTTATCTTTAAAAGAAAAATCAAAGCTGGTGTGAATACCTATAGTGTTTAAGCAGGACCGGGTCAAATAAAAAATTAAAATCCAATTTTTACTGAGCGCCATATTGCTGATCTGCTGGAAAGCGAAAGACCTTTTTCAGTAAGGATATATTTTTCATACACAGGGAGCTCATGCAAAAAATCGTCACTAAAAAAAGTAAACCAACAGCCAAAGGCGATAGTACCACTGCTTCCGTTACGGGGCTCATCTCCTGGGCAGTAAGTTTAAGTCGCCCCTACAGAAAATATGTATTGGTAATTTTATTGGCCATGCTTGTTGAGGCTATAACAGGACTTGCCACACCATGGCCTCTTAAAATAATTATAGACAATGTACTTCAACACCATCCGTTGCCGGCGGCTCTTTCATGGATGGATTCATTTTTTAGTAATGAAAATTACATTCAACTGGCAGCAGTTGCAGCGCTTACTTTTGTCGCAATTATCGCTATAGGCGCTTTGGCTGGATTTATTGATAGTTATTACAATGAAAAAGTAGCCCAATATGTAGCCGACGACCTGCGGAAAAAGATGTATCATCATATGCAGCATTTATCGCTCTCCTACTATGATTCGCATCAAACAGGTAAATTGATATCCACCATAACAGCGGATGTTACCACCATACAGGATTTCGCTTCCTCTACCCTTTTGAATATCCTGGTAGATTGCATCACGATCATCGGCATGGTTGGTATCATGTTTTATCTCGATTCTGATTTCACGCTTGTGGCCCTTGCGGTCACTCCTTTCCTGCTTTTTTTTGTAGCCCGTTTTAAAAAATCAATGAAGAAAGCTACACGCGAAGTGAGAAAAGACCAAAGCAATATGTTTGTGGTTTTGCAAAAAGGGCTTGAATCTATCAGGTCAGTAAATGCTTTCGGACGACAGGATTATGAAGAAGACAGGCTTAAGAAAATTAGTATGGAAACCGTAAATGCAGCATTAAAAGCCAGGCGCGTAAAATCGGTACTCTCCCCGGTGGTAGCCATTACTGTTGCTGCATGCACCGCCTTTGTTTTGTGGCGCGGCGCAGACCTTGTGATGACCGGCGTGATGACCATCGGTACGCTTACGGTATTTCTTTCTTATATGAGCAAGTTTTTCAGTCCTGTAAAGGATCTTGCCAAAATGACCAGTTCGATAGCACAAGTGGCCGTGGCGCTGGAACGAATTCAAACGATCCTCGAAACCAATTCCATTACAAAGGAAATTCCCAATGCGATAAAGCCGGTAAAATTGAATGGCAAAATTGTATTTGAGAATGTAAGCTTTGCCTACAATACTGAAACGCCGATAATAAAAGATTTTAATCTGGAGATTATCCCGGGCCAGCGGATTGGAATTTGCGGCCCTACCGGATCAGGCAAATCCACTGTGGTAAGCCTTATTGCCCGTTTTTACGATCCTACCGGCGGCAGGATTTTTATGGATGGAACAGATATTTCAAAATTTACGCTGGAAGGGCTTCGCGAACAAATTGCATTCGTGTTGCAGGATACCGTTTTGTTCTACGGATCGGTGCGGGAAAATATTGCCTATGGCAGGCCCGATGCGACTGAAGACGACATTATCAATGCGGCCAGGCTGGCCAACATTTACGATTTTATAGAAACCCTTCCACACGGCCTGGATACACTTGTGGGCGAACACGGTGTAACGCTTTCAGGAGGAGAACGCCAGCGTATTGGCATCGCAAGAGCGGTGGTGCGCAATTCACCCATTCTTATTCTTGATGAACCCACATCGTCGCTTGATGCCGAATCTGAAAAAGTGGTGATGGACGCATTGGAAAAATTAATGCAGGGACGAACTGTGATTATCATAGCACACCGACTGAATACGATCCGCAATGTTGACAAGATCATTGTGCTCACTCACGGTATGGTCGCAGAAGAAGGAACACACGATGAACTGATCAGCAAAGGAAAAATATACGAACAACTCTATCACATGCAACTGGCGGACGATAGTCCAGTTCGCAGTCCTGTTAAATAATAATTATTAAAACCATTAATAAAAAATGTATGTCGCACAGATCTTTAATCGTTTTGCCAGATGATACCGGTCAACAAATTATTGATGCGATTGACAGCGCACGGGATACCATTCTGATTAAAATGTTTTTATTTTCTGATCCTGCACTTTTAAATGCCGTGATTGATGCAAAAAACCGTGGTGTAAGTGTCAGGGTAATGCTGAATCCAACCCGCCATGGTGAAGAAGAAAATATTGATACCCGCGAAAAGCTCAGGGAAGCTGGTATAGAAGTAAGAGACAGTAATCCCGAGTTTACTGTTACACACGAAAAATCAATGGTGATAGACGACAAAATTGCTTTTATTAAATCATTAAACTGGGAGCCTAAAAATTTTATCGAAACAAGAGATTACGCCATCATCACTTATCATCCGCACGAGATAAAGGAGATCGCCATGTGCTTTGAAGCCGACTGGTACAGGGAAAATTTTGATCCCGGGGAAAATATGAACCTGATCTGGTGTAGCAATAACGGCAGAACAAGGATCGCAAAATTTATTGATGAGGCTAAACATACATTGTTTGTACAAAACGAACGCTTCCAGGATCTGGTAATCATCGAACGGTTGGTCCATGCTGCTGCGCGAGGCGTAAAAGTACATGTGATGGCACGGCCGCCTCATACCCTAAAAAAAGAAAAACTGGTAGAGGGTGTAGGGGGCTTAAGGGTAATGGATGATGTAGGAATACAAATACACAAGCTCAAATTTTTAAAGCTCCATGGAAAAATGTTGCTGGCAGATGGTTGCCGCGCCATTATCGGGTCTATCAATCTTAGTCCCGGAAGTTTCGACCATCGAAGAGAACTGGCGATAGAAGTACATGACGCGCCCGTTATTGAAAGGATGAAAAAAATTGCACACTACGACTGGAAAAATTCTCACACGCTTGATCTTTCTGACCAGGGACTGATTGAGGATCTTGAAAATTTTGGCGACACAGGTGTAGAAAAACTGGTACTTGACGAAGATAAAGCTAAAAATAAAGAGCACCACAAGCATAAAAAGCATAAAAAATAAATTACCAGTTTTCTTGGCTTATTATCATTTTTAATTTCAAAAAAGGGATATGAAATCAATTGCATTTTCGATCTTATTTATTGCTTTACTGTCATTCCGTTTTGCAAATGGTCAAACCAAACCTATCGATCCCACAAAGTTTTTTGAAGATAGCTCGATCATCCAGGCCACCATCACCACCAACATTAAAAATCTTTTCAATGGTAAAAATAAAAAAGACACCCGCTATCCCGCCAGGTTCGCAATCACACTTAACGACGGGAGCGTGATTGATGAGCCCATCTCACTTGAATCAAGGGGCCACTTCAGAAAAGATTATTGTTATATACCACCTTTAAAAGTGCATTTTAAGTCTGCCAAATCTCCTGCTTTAAGCTCCTTAGGATCGCTAAAACTCGTTAGTCAATGTTCAGTATCTTCCTATAACAGAAGTTTCCTGCTCGAAGAATTTCTTATTTATAAGATATATAACCTGATTACCAATTTAAGTTTCAGGGTTCGGTTGTTAGACTTAAATATTGTGGATGAAGCCGGGAAAAAGAAACCAATACACGAATATGCTTTTTTGCTGGAAGATGATAAAGACCTTGCGAAACGCAACCATAGTAAAGAATGGAAGAAACCCGGAATTGGTGACCAGGCTACCGATCGAAGACAAATGACCATCGTTGCTATTTTTGAATATATGATTGGCAACACCGATTGGAGTGTACTTGCATTACATAACATCCGGCTCTTATATTCACCATCCGAATCAGGACAACATTTGTATGCCGTTCCATACGATTTTGATTTCTCAGGACTTATCAATACCAATTATGCCACCCCTGATCCGCGGCTTAATATTAAAAGTGTACGCGAAAGAGTATACCGGGGATTTCCGCGGACGGAAGACGAATTAGAGGACATCCTGGCTGTTTTTAAAAACCAAAAAAACAACATCTATTCTTTGATTGATAATTGTACTTTATTGAAGCCCGGCGATAAAAACGAATTGTTTCTGTACCTTGATAATTTTTTTAAAATGATTAGCGATCCGGCGCAGGTGAAAAACACCTTTATCTATAATGCGCGAACCTACTGAGCATGTAGCCGGCAATAATCATCAATCTTTTAAACCTTTTATAATTACGTTTCCTGTGCCATTCGGATTGCAGGGATAAGCCAGAGCGTTTTCGCGCATTTTTTGATCATTAATTATCGAATAAAAATCATCCAGGTATTGCAAAGTTGCCATTTTATATTTCGCATCAATTAATGAACAATCACTATAAAGACTGTAAATTTTATTTTTTATCCTGTTGTAATACGCGATAGTACTATCAAATGGTGCCATATCTTTTATACAATAACCACGATACCTTCTTTCGCGAACAGAACTCAGATCCAATTCCGGCGCCGGCTTTGCGTACGGCGAATTTACGATGCCGGAAAGATCGAAATCGTATGGAACGGCGATAGGTTGGGCAGCAGAATCGGCAGCAATTAATTTTATGTTTTGTTGGTACTCTACAGACCAGTCGGTATTACCAATAAGGTATTCAAAAACTGCCATTTTCAAAAATGGTAGCTGCATGGTTTGTTGCGGTCTCATCTTTTTCTTTACAACTACCATACCATTTCGGGTAGCCATGTCCGTTACATCCTCAAGGATGATTCCATAGAATGGAGCCGGCATTCTTTTTCTTTTGGGATCCAACAATGTAACCCTTACCAGCCTTGCCCTGAAACTTTTTGGGGTCATTAAATTGTAAAGCTGATATACCAGCCATTCGTGCACAATAAATTCTTCGCCCCGGCACGGCATTACCAGTTTAAGTGAAGTATTGGAAGGGAAACAAGAGGCAGAATTGACCTTTTTTGCTGAAAAATTAAGCAACAAAGGAGGATAGGTACAATTGCCCTGTTGCCTGCGGAAATGCCCGCGGGTTTTAACTTCTATCGGTAGCGAAATTTGAATACTGTCATCATCCCGATAGGAAAGGACAAAAGGATAATACTTTGGTTTGCCCACACGATCATTATTTATTTGATGGAAGCCCCCTTTTAAGGTAATATCCAGAATTTGATCCGACGCAAACAATCCTTTTTTGGGTTTCCCCGTTGATGAAGAAATACTGTTTGTCTGCCCATTGCCTGAAATAGCAAAAAAGCTGAAAATAAAAACAAGAAGGACGTTTTTTTTCATGATGAACCATTTGAAAATCGTTATCAATTCAACTCCTTAATCAATATTATCCTGAAGGTATTTGAAAATAGCAGCAAACAAAGAAATTCAGTGAATTCTTATTCTGTTAGGTCAAACAATATAACCCGTTGTCTGAAGCAGAATTCTTTTAGAATTGTCAGGATGCATAGGATTAAAACCAATTTTACATTAATTCATACGAATCCTATAGTTCGCACTTTATGCCGCTGGTAATTCAATCACAAACCTTGTTCCTTCATTCTCTTTACTATCCACTTTTATTTCCCCGCCATGGGCTTTTATAATATCATAACTCAAGCTCAATCCCAGTCCGGTCCCCTGCCCGGTTGGCTTGGTAGTAAAGAAAGGTTGAAATATTTTGTCTTTTATTTTTTCAGGGATACCGCCGCCATTATCCCTAACGGTGATGGTTATACGATTTCCTGTTTTCTTCGTACTTAGCCAAACTGTTGGCTGATACGAAACAGGATTTTTGCTTTTTTGTTCGTTTACTGCATAAAAGGCATTATTAAAAAGATTTAACAACACTCGTCCAATATCCTGCGGAACAATATTTATTGCCTTAATGCTGTTGTCAAAGACAGTATGCATTTCCGCATTAAAGTTTTTATCTTTTACCCGCAAGCCATTATAGCTCAATCGCAAATATTCGTCGCACAAAGCATTAATATTTGCCATTTCCTTTTGTCCCGAACTTACCAGTGAATGCTGCAACATGCTTTTTAAAATAGCCCCGGCACGCTTGCCATGATGATTAATTCTCTCTTCATTGACTTCGATATCGTCAGCAAGAATTTTCACTTCATCATAATTGCGTTTTTCAACCTCCTCTTTTAATTCAGCAATCATTTCCTTGTTCACTTCAGAAAAATTATTGACGAAGTTCAATGGATTTTGAATTTCGTGCGCAATGCCAGCCGTAAGTTCACCCAGGGAAGCCATTTTTTCAGCCTGTATCAATTGTGCCTGGGTAGACTTAAGTTCTGTAAGCGCTTTTTCAACACTTGCTTTCTGTGATTCGATCTCGGTCTTTTGAGATGAAAGAATTTTGTTTAATTTTTTTCTTTGCCGGATAATAAAGAGTAATATTATTGCAAAGACGAGGAGGGCAGCCAGGCCTGCTATTGAAACATTTCTTGCGAAACGTTCTTTGGAAAGACTCAGTTCCTGTAATTTATTTTCCTTCATCAACACGGCAATTTTACCCGATTGTTTTTGAAGTTCGAGTGCATACTCAAGAGTTGCCGTACTAAAGCTGATCTTTTTTTGATTTTCGGATTCATACAGATCATTTAGCTTTCCCTGGAAAAAGAGCGCATTTTTATAATCGTTTAATTTTTTATAAGCTGAAGCCAAGCCCGCATAGATATCTTTAAGCTCGGGCGCACTATTAAGTGTAGTGCCTAAAGTAAGTGCCTCCCTAAAAGACGCTATTGCGCCTGATGTTTTCCCTGTTTCCAATTGCACCTCAGCCTCACCGACCAGTGACTGTAAAATATCTATCGATGAATTAAATTGCTTCGCAATGGCGTATCCTTTTTCAAAATAATTTTTTGCAGCCGCAAAATCTTTTTTCAACCGGAATAATTTTCCCAGGTCATTATACGTATAGGCAACTCCAGATGTACCTTTACATATATTGACGGCTGTATCGTAATAGTTTTCTGCTTTATTGAGATATCCTTGCGCCACATACACTTCACCAATATTAGTATATAAAATACAGATTGATGCAGTATCGTCTATCTCAATAGCATAGGGCAATGCCTGGAAGTAATAATCGAGCGCCTTATCATCCGTTTCAGGATTTTTTGAATAAATAACGCCGATGTTGCCGAGGGCGGTTTCGATTCTTAATTTATTTTCAATTTGCTTCGCAAGGTCAAGCGATCGTAAATAATATTCAACCGCTTTTGAATCGTCACCATTATCAGCATAAAACGATCCGAGATTACTGAGCAGATTGGATGTGCCGGCTTTATCGCCTATAGCCTCGAATATATCAAGGGATTTATTAGAATTTAACAACGCATCGTAATATTTGCCTTTGTAGTTGCTTACTATGCCCAACCATTTATATGCATATGCTTCGCCACTTTTAAAATTTATTTTAGACGCAATGTCTCTTGCTTTTTCAGCATATTCCAAAGACTTATCAGGTGCAGATTGGGAGTTTTCTATAGCAAGATTGATAAGAGCGTTTACTTTTAGAGAATCATTTTTCCCGCCACCGGTTGCGCGGAGCAGGCTATCAGTTTCAGGACTCTGTCCTATAAAAACCGCATAAGAAAACAAAGCAACTACCAGCATAGAGGCACGAAGCAATGTTGCCCGATTTTTTTTCAGGGGCGTTGAAATAATATGGTGTAAATACCTGCTTTCTATCTTTTTCAAGACACATTGTTTAAACAAAAAAAAGGTTGAGTCACTTCGCAATACTGAGAAGTCACAATTTAACAATTTTAAAAATAGTAAAGCCATTGCCAACCTTTGCTCTCAGAATATAAATTCCGGCGGGAGAACTCGCAGGTAATTCAATTTTTAATTGTCGATCGGATAACCTCGTAATGCTAACTGAATATTTTCGGCCCGCAACATCTGAAACATAAACATCTTTGTCAGAAATAAAACCTTTATCAGTCGTCACTAAAAATGATCCATGAGATGGGTTTGGTGCTACTCCGGCAACAATTAAAGGACCAATGTTTACGCCGCTGGATGACACGACTTCCGTTGACGTTCTTAGCGATGAATTTTTCTTACATCTGGATGAAGTTGAACTGGCATCCTGCGCTACCGAGGTATTGTGATCAACGTTGTAACTCTGAACAGTCCATTGAAGTTTGTCTCCATTGAACTTGATCTGAAAGTTGTTAACATCCCCCGGCTGGAATAATATCGGCTGTGTACCCACCGCTGTTGCGGCTGCGTCCCCTGCAAAGAAATTGTTATCCCCGATAGGAACATATACTACCGTGCTGTTTGGATTATTACAACCAAAGTTAGCCACATACGAAAGCCCTGAAGGATCATTTTTTATCGTTTCTACACATATCAGATAAGGCTTCAGATTCCTCGCAAATTTTCCTTTCGGATCAACATACAAAGTGCCGGGAGAGAACGTCGTTGTGTAGCACTCCGGACAATCTAATTCAAGGTTTGTTGGTATGATACTGTAAGTCCCTGCATCTCCGGAAAAGTCCGGGCTAAGCGTAAAGGTTGGACCACCGACTACCGTATCCTGGTTTTTCAACCCATCGACAGTTGCGGAGAACACCGGAACCGAATCGCCCTGGTACATGAAAGTATCTTTGGCTGCCACAGATAATTTGGCGGGCAAAATAGTTATTTTACCAAGTCCGTACGTAATTTCAAAATTGTCAGATATCATAGCAGCAGGTACTATCGTGAATTCGCCCGATGTCATACCTGTTACCATATTTACAGATTTAAAGTCGGAAAGTACATTCGATGATGCGGGCACATCCTCCTGGTCAATAATCACCACCACATTCTGGTTACTTGTATCACCAACAGAATTACTGTTTAAGACGGTACTGCCATTGATGATGGTACGAGAGCTTACTTCCGCCGTTCCGTTAATAATCGATCTTGCATTTACAATCGTCCTGGCATTTACAATGGTTTTTGCGTTCACGAGATCGGAGGATGACGAATCCAACTGGTAGTTGAAGATGGATTGCGCAGCCAGGTCTATTACGCGAGTTGTATCTGTAACAAGAGCGCCGTTTATAATGGTTCTTGAATTGATAATGGTTCTTGCATTTATAATCGATTTTGAGCTGGCCAACACACCCATGTTAAACAGGTCGGCATTGGTTAATGTTCTGCCATTGATAATGGTTCTGCTATCCACAAATGCCACAACATTGTTGTCAATTGTTGATTCATGGGTAGCGATAATATTTTCAAGAAAATCACTTCGATCCGCTGGTGCAATTAATGAATCACCGTAAGTATACGTGTAATGGAAATTGGCTATTTTATCTCCGTAAGTAAGAGTTGTGTCGTCTGGTGTAACCAACAATGGCATTTTCTTTACAAATAACACGCCGTCCTGGAAAGTAAAGTCATAGCGTTCGAACACTAATGAATCAGTAGCCGTTAAATTCCTGAACGATGGTTTTATATTATACAGACCTGTATTGCTCATACTGGTCGCCGTTGTTGAATAGGCAATAGTATCCAATTGTAACTCAGCCAGCGAAACGCCTGAATTTGCAATCGGAACTCCATCGACAGTGATGGTAGAAGTAAATTCAGGTAGTTGCTCTCCAAACTTTTTTGATTTATTATCAGCAATTATTACAACTTTCTTCTTGATGGCGCTGAAGAAATAAAGTGAATTAGAATAATTTCCATCTAGCCCGCTTGGGGAAAGAGGTTTTGTAAATAATTGAATTTGCGGGTTGCCGGCAAAGGGAGTAATAGTTGCTGTTGCTTCTGTCGAATTAATTATTTGGGTGGACACAGGCACTCCTCGCAAAGTAACCGTTGTGCCCGGCTGCAGGTATTTTCCTTTTACAGTTAGAGTGAAAGTAGTATTGCCTATCAATGATGAATCGAGGCTAGCAGGACTAATAACACTATCCAACTCCGGTGTTGGAGCTGCAAAGCTTTCTATGGCTGCGTCCGCCTGTATCAATCCATGACCTGTAGCGTTATCAAAGCCTGCTGTGCCCATATCGGCAGCAGTATTGCTTAGAATGATCCTTACTGAATCCGGCTCAAGATTTTTATTATAATATAATTTTTTTGCTTGTAAAATTAATGCTGCTACACCCGCCGCATGAGGAGCCGCTGCTGATGTGCCAAAGAAATTTGGAATCCCATCGTGTTCAATGTCCAGTGAACTAAAGTTAACTGTAGTATTGACTCCATCGGGGGCTGTAAAATCAGGTTTGTTCCTCAATACACCACCCACAGGTGTGCCGCCGATTGATGAAAACGATTCCACTTTTGATGGATTTACACCATAATAAGGTGTTTGAGTATATCGCGCAGCTGCTACGGCCATCGCGCCGGCAGCGTTTGCCTGGCCAACAATTGTGGAACCACCTGTTGCATATTCATTAAAGGTGAGGTCACCACGATAAACTATGTACTTTAATTTGACATTGGGTGTTGTACCCGCTGCACGAACAATCATAATATTGGTACGGGTATTTGCTTTAACTATAAAAGAAAGCACTTCAACAGGATCGCCGCCAAGGTTGTAACGGTTCATACCAAATAAAATATTACCATTATCATCAACAAGGTAAATATCAAAATCATTTTTGGCACCTCCTTGTCCTAATGAATAAAAGGCATCGTCCCATTGCAGCACGATCGTATAAACTCCTGCTTTCAAAGAATCATTTTGAAAAATGTCGCCTCCTCCAAAGTTATGCGCCTGTCCTAAGATACCTGTTGGTGCAGGCGCAGGGTTAAAAACCGCTCCATACGATTTAGATCCGAAGTTGCCTGCAGCAGAGAAATAAGACACGCCTGAGGCTTTCGCTTTATCTACCGCCTGTGCTGCTAATCCATCCTGGAAGAATGGCGCGGTTATATAGGTAACATCATCTGCTATAACATTGCATCCTGCCTGCTGTAATTCGGTAATTCCCTGTGCAAAATCGCCTTCACTGATAAATCCTGTTCTAAATGCCAGTGAAGCCTTTGGCGCAATATCATGAACGATCTGCAGCATAGCTCTTCCTTCATCCGTAGTTCTTCCGTATGGATATTCCCCTAATACCTGCACAGGTTGTGGATCATCCGGATTGCCCGCACCCGGCAGATCTCTATTAGAAACATCCGTAGCAGCAGGATTGCCGGGGATCGTATTGTATCCATCTGACAATACGCCTACTTTGATGCCTTCCCCTGTTAAATGAAAAGCATTACGCGCAATATAGGAGTGCATAGCTGTATCGCCTTGCGTTGTTGTAATACCAGCATTTGTAACGGGCGGATAAACGGGACTAATAGAAACAATATAATTAGCCAGAGTGGCATCACTGTTTATAAGGCAAAGCTGATCAATAGGTATGCTGCCGGTTATGATCAGGCTGTTAGGGCCATTATTAATAATGCCGGTAATGCCATATTGGGTAGTCAGCGTATTTAAGACTGTGTTATAATAACCATCCTTTACAAGGACCTGTACCAAAACAGCTCCATTGGATATTTGATAAATAGCGGGGTTGGGAGTGATGCCACTGCTATAGGTCTGGCAAAGTGCTGCCAGCTCAGGCCCAATGAGATCTGCGGATTTTCCAACCACCGGAGGTTGATATCCGGGCACAATCAGGTTATCAGAGGGCCATCCCACAAAAGGTGAAAAATTGATCGTTACTCCTGATTGAATGTTAACCTGTGTTGTGCTAAAAAGAGAACCTGTTATAGAACTTGAACCCGTTCCGGAGCCAAAATTAATACCCCCATAAGGAGCCCACACACAACCCAACCAGGATGAACTGTTGGAAGCGCCGTTTGAAATGGTAAATGCAAAAGTATTAACGGAACTCGTTGTGCCATTTCCATGCACTTCCATTAATATTCTGGATGGAGAACCACCGTTGACGATCGCCGAAGTATTTTTGTCAAGATCCACATCTCCTGTTACAAAAATTCTTATATTTCCGGATGCTGTATTATTGAAATCAAATACAAGGTTATTGGAATTTTTATTATGGATCGATTTAAAATAATAATCTCCCGGACCACTGAAAGTAATCGTCTGATTTCCGTTTAATTTAAGATTGCCATAATTTCCCGGAGCAACAACCTGTCCTCTTGTTATATCTTTCCCCGTCGCACTAAAGCTTGTTACCGCTGGAAAATCCGGAAGTGGAGGAATAGAAGGTATCTGAATAAGTTCTCCACCACCGGGAACAGGGCCAGAATAGGTGGTTCCCTGGGGATGCGTAACACTTCCTCTAACAGTCCCGTTGACAATGGAGATATTGCCGGAGGCTGTAATATTTTTCTGAACGTAAGCATTAGATCCCATCGACAACACAACACCTGTTGCATTATCCTGGTTTTCGGCAGTGATGTTTCCATTGACAGTTGTGCTGTTAGCAAGGTTAATCAAACCGGCACTGTTGATATCAGAGTTTAATTCTGAATTACCGGTCGAATTTACCAGGTTATAACTGCCTATACGGCCTCCGTTTATGTTTACTGCCGACCCTATATTTACCGAAAAGCCGGGACTCACAGGGTTGGCGACATTATTTAGCGTTGTAGATTTTTGTCCGGCGAATATTACAAAATCCTTAATCTTTAAGTTTTGACTGGAAACAGCATTAGAAAAGAGTAAGAATAGAGAAATCGTCAAAAATTTGCAACAAACAACGTAGAACTTATGCATAAGTCAGTTTTTTTGAATTAAATAACAATCTAACATATAAAAATCTAAAATAATAAATTATTACCCGTGCTGTGGTGAAGTGCGTTTCCAGAAGTTGCGGATATTCAGGGATAGGATGGAATATTAGGTAAATTTAGGGAAAATTTCGTTATGTTTTCTCCACCAAGATAGCCTTGCCAACTTTTACCTAATAAGTTTGAGCACCATTGTTCTACGAGTTGTCTCTTCCTTACAGACAGCATTGAAACAAAAAAAGTTTACCAGAATTTGATCAAGTTTATTTAGTAGGGTAAAACAATTATAAAATCTGTTCCTTCACCCTCTTTACTCTCCACTTTTATATCTCCACCATGTGCTTTTACGATATCATAGCTTAAACTCAATCCCAATCCCGTCCCCTGTCCTGTAGGTTTGGTAGTAAAGAAAGGTTGAAATATTTTTTCTTTAATTTTTCCGGGAATACCATTTCCGTTGTCACTAACGGTAACCAACACACTATTTCCTGATTTCTTTGTGCTCACAGAAACAATTGATTGATACGGATTAGAATTCTGTAGTTTTTGTTCTTTTACTGCAGTTCGTCTTCGCTCAGCGCAGGCGTAAAAGGCATTGTTGAGTAAGTTCAGTAATACTCTTCCCATGTCCTGTGACACTATATTTATTTTTCCAATGCTTTCATCAAAATCGGTTTTTATATCAGCATTGAAATTTTTATCTTTTGCACGAAGTCCATGATAAGCCAATCTTAAATATTCATCTGCCAATTTGTTGATATCAGTGGGTTCTTTTACTCCCGTGCTTATGCGCGAATGTTCCAGCATGTTTTTTACAATCGCATCTGCCCTTTTGCCGTGGTGATTTATTTTTTCTTCGTTACTTGTTATATCATCTGCGATTTCACTTACCAATTGCAAATTGCCTGTTGCCAATTCGTTTTTCAACTCTTCAAGCATCTCTTTGTTTACCTCAGAAAAATTATTGACAAAGTTTAGCGGGTTCTGTATTTCATGGGCAATGCCCGCGGTGAGTTCTCCAAGGCTTGCCATTTTTTCTGACTGAATTAACTGACTTTGTGTTGCTTTCAGATTTTCAAGTGATTGACTTAATTCAGCCGTTCTTTCTTTTACCTGTTGTTCAAGTATCGCCTGTTGATTGAGGGCCTGTTCTCTTTTCTCTTCAGATAAGGTAACTACCTTCTGTGCGTTGCTCCGCACTTCCCTGATCATTTCACGAAACCGAAGCGAAACATATAGCATTAATGAGAGGGGAAATGAAAGATACGCACCTGTGGCTGAAATAATAAATGCATAGTTGATATGTGAAGGGGGAACTTGTACATTCAGCACGAAAAAAATAACCCAAAATGAGCTCCAAAGTAAAGTGCTCAGAACCCCTGCGACCAGGGCCCATTGAGCACCCCTCAGATTTTTCCAGGACGAAACTACATAATAAAGAGAAATTATCATGATAATAGACATAACAATGGCGAGTATGATAGTTGGCTTATTTGACAATTTGCCAAAAAAGCCAACTATCATGAGTACGCTCAGAAGTATGATCAGGTTTCGCGATATTTTATTAGTAAAAATTTTGGCAAGAATAAGAACAGGAGTCAGGGCCATTAAATTAGTAAAGAATGTTCCTGCTAGTGTTAGTTTTAAATAGCTGGCCAACGAGATTCTGAAGAAGTTGGGGTCGTCTGCTATAAAACTGAAGAATGTGGAAAGGGCAAAACAGGAAGTACAGAATGCAATCAGCCGTAGATTCTTCTCACGGGGATTTTGAAAAGCAAGCAACGAAAAGGACAATGCTAACAAGATGCAGACGCTTGCCCAAATAACGTGATAAAACATTTGCTCGTTGTTAAATTTAGCAATGGTCGGCATGAATTTGGGACCTGTCAATAAAGGTTGAACTGCTAAATCTTCAGGGGCCAGGAGAGGTATGGGGAAGGAAGGAATATAATTTACAAAATGAATCGCAAGCAGCGTTTCCTGATCCGGGGTCAAATGAATAATTCGCTGAGATTCCGGCTTCAAAGGTACATCTCCGTCAAAAGGTCTGCCATTTATGCCCGTGTTGCCAATAACTTCAAACAGAGAGCCGTCGACATAAATATCAGCAGCAGCCCATGAATTTGGTACGAAGTATAGTGGCATATCACCAAAGGATCTGTCAATCTTTATCTTTAGCCTCAACCAGCCCTCGATTTTCCCGTTCTTGTTTGATACATCCTTGCTAATGTCGGCAGGCTTTATCTTTTTCCATCCGACGGTATTTAATCCAGGTTCAGCCCATTCGGGATTATTCCCTTCATGAAATTGCCATCCATTCATTTGAAACAATACAATTGCCTGGTTAATATCAAACATAGAAGCGGAGAGATGTACAGTAGAATCTTGTGCCTGGCAACATTTAAAGCCAAAGAAACATAGCACAATTAAGCCGAAACTTTTCATGCCTTGAGTTTGGAATTAAAAATTATATAAAACTATTTTGAACCTAACTATTTTATCTCTGCTATGTGTTGTAGTTTTTGCAGATGATTCGTTTGATGGAATCCCAATCGTAACAAACATGGACCATTGTAAAAATAGTTATTTTACGGAAGAGACTCTTCAGAAAATAATGTCGCATAACATTTCTGACACAACCACACCCAATATTTGCTCAGGCTGGTAATTGAATAACAAATTCTGTCCCCTCTCCCTTTTTTGTCTCCACTTTTATCTCCCCGCCATGCGCCTTCACAATGTCATAACTCAAACTCAAACCTAGTCCTGTTCCACTGCCTGTTGGCTTTGTAGTAAAGAAGGGTTGAAATATTTTATCAACTATTTTTTGTGGAACGCCTTTTCCATTATCACTAACGGTAATTAACACACTATTTTCAAATTTCTTTGTCGTTACTGAGACGGTCGGTTCATACGAAATAGAATTTTCACTTTTTTGTGCGTTTACTATGTTTTGCTTTTCGTTTACAGCATAAAAAGCATTGTTGTATAAATTCAACAACACTCTGCCAATATCCTGTGGGATGATATTTATTTTTCCAATGCTTTCATCAAAATCCGTTTTCATCCCGGAATTAAACGATTTATCCTTTGCCCTTAAACCATGATAACTCAATCTCAAATATTCATCCGCCAACGCATTAATATCAGTTGCTTCTTTTACACCGGTGCTCGACCGTGAATGTTGCAGCATTCCCTTTACAATAGCATCGGCTCTTTTGCCGTGATGATTTATTTTTTCTTCGTTGGCTTCAATGTCATTAGCTAAAATTTTTACTTCATCATAATTTCCCTTCTCAAGTTCGTCTTTCATTTCAGCGATCATCTCTTTATTCACTTCAGAAAAATTATTGACGAAGTTTAAAGGGTTTTGAATCTCGTGAGCAATGCCTGCAGTGAGTTCGCCCAAAGAAGCCATTTTTTCGGATTGGATCAATTGGGATTGGGTTGATTTTAGTTCATTATAAGCTTTCTCAATTTCTTTTGCCTGGGCCAGTTCTTTCTCCCTGCTTTTCATCCGTTCTTTTTCAATGATCCTGTTTCTTATTGTGCGGTTAGCAAAAAATAAGATAACAAGAAAACAAACAGCATATAATGTATACGCCCACCACGTTTTCCACCAGGGTGGAGCTACAATGATGGTTATGTCTTTTTCTGCCCATACGCCGATTTCATTTACTGCTTTTACTTTAAAAATATAAGTTCCGGGCGCCACATTAAAGTAGTAAGCTGCTTTGTTTTCACCCGCTTTTTGCCAGTCGTGATCGTAGTTTTCCAACATGTATTGCAGTTGATTATCCGTTTCTGTACTGGCGTAATCAATACTTGCAAATTCAAAAGAAAAAGTATTTTGGCTGTGTTCTAAGCGAATGGTTTTAGTTTCTGGTAAAGGCAATGGAAGAACACTACCCTTGCCTGCTCTGACTGTTTTGCTGGAAAGAAGAAAGTTGGTGATATTTACCTGCGGAGCCGGAATATTTTGTGTTAGCTGTTTCGGCTGAAAGGCAAAATAGCCGGTACTGTCACCATACAGAATTTCTCCGTTTTTGCGGATATAGCCGGAATTATTCATGTCACCTGGATCCACCCCCTGGTCTTTCCCATAAATTACCGTCGTATTTTTTTCCGGGTTTAATTTTATAATACCGAGGCCTGTATTTAACCATAAATTTTTATCATGATCCTCTATTATGTAACTTATGGAAGTACCGTAGAGCAATAAACCGGACGGATCATTAAAAATCAAAAACTGATCCTTTTCTTTGTTGTATTTATATAATCCCTGGCTTGTTGCTGCCCATAAATTTCCATTGCTGTCTTTTATAATACGCTTGACACTTACTATCCAGGGGAAATATACTTTCGAGCTTTGTTCAGTAAGTCTGACTATCCCACTATTAGTAGCAATCCACGACTCATTTTTATCTTTTAAAATGTCGAAGATGACACCGCCTGCCGGAAAAGGTGCAGATTTCTGAAATATTTTTGTAAGTTTTCCTGACTTTATATCCATTTTTTGTAAGCCACTGAACGTCGCAACCCAAAGTTCGTCGTCGGCAGCTGGCTTAGCCAGAATAACCGTATCAGAAAGTAAGCTATTGGCATCGCCTTGTATGTGATGATAATCTTTAAAAGTTTGTGTAACGGGATCAAAGTGATATAAGCCTCGCGGGGTTGCCAGCCAGAATGTGTTGCTTTCCTTGTCTTTCGTAATATTGATGATGCTATTTTTAGGGGAAAGAGCCCTGTCTGTCAGATACGTGTGCTTGTTTCCATTGCTGTCAATATGTATCAATCCTTCAGTTGAGGCCAGCCATAAATTATGCAGGCTGTCTTCCGTAAAACCAGTAACCGATTTTTGAATGTTATAATGAGGCAGTTTGTTTTGATAAGGGTTTATTTTGTATAAATTATAATTTCCGTTCTGGGCGCCCCAGGTAGATATCCAGATAATCCCGTCTCTTGTTTTATAGGCATACCAAAATAAATTGGTAGCCAATTTCTCTTTACTGTTTTTATCATCACCGTAATGCGTTACTTTTTTTGTGGAAGGATCATATACATTTATACCTCCCTGCATGGTTATTATCCAAATTCTGCCGGCATTATCTTCGGTAATAGAAGTGATATGGTCTGCTACATAATTAAGCGTTTCCCCTAAAGGGGGCCTGCTTAGTTTTTCCGGATGAGCAGGATCATAATAGTAGTGAGTAAACACGCCCGTAGCCCTGTTGAGTGTTTGCAGTCCGTCCCCGGCAGTACCCACCCAAAAATTGCCTTTGCTGTCTTCAAAGATGGCGCGTACATGGTTATCGGAAATACTATTAGGGTTATTTGGATCATGCAGGTAGCTTTTAAAAGTACCTGTTTTACGATCAAACCGATCTAAGCCGCCCGCGCCGCCCTGCGCATTTTCATAAAAGGGGCTACCCGTGCCGATCCATATCACACCTTCGTGATCCTGATAAATGGCCCGCACCAGGTTATTACTAAGGCTGGTTGAATTATCTGCCCGGTGGCGAAAGTGGGTAAATGTGCCGGTTTTAGGATTAAAGCGATCCAGGCCGCCATAACTGCCCACCCACAAAGTTCCCTGCTTATCCTGCAGCAGGGCTGTTACCGTGTCATTGCTAAGGCTGTTGGGATCATTTGCCTGGTGGCGAAAATGAGTAACAATGCCTGTGGCGGGATCTAAATGATCAAGTCCGGATACATAAGTTCCTATCCAGATGTTGCCATCATTAGCAGCGAGGATGCATTCAATCCTGTTGTCTGCAATGGAATTGGGATTGTTTGGATCGTGCAGGTAATGCGTATATTGCTGCCCGTCGTACTTATAAACGCCTGTATAATTTGCCAGCCATAGAAATCCATCCGGCGCCTGCGACATACCTGAAATTAATTGCCAAGGCACATCTTTAGGCGGCTTTACTACTTCAAAATTTATTTCCTGAGTAAAACCACTTAAATTGAAAAGCAACAAAATGATAGTAAACTGAAGAAAAAATGGTAAGCGTATTTTCATTTTATTAATTTTTGGAATTTCTATTAATTGCATTCTATTTTAACTTAAGGGTAGTTGAATAATAAATGTAGTTCCTTCTCCTTCTTTGCTTTCCACTTTTATCTCCCCACCATGCGCTTTTATTATATCATAGCTCAAACTCAATCCTAAGCCTGTTCCACTTCCGGTTGGCTTGGTGGTGAAGAAAGGCTGGAATATTTTATCAACTATTTTTTGAGGAATGCCATTTCCGTTATCACTAACGGTAAGCAACACACTATTTCCAGATTTCTTTGTACCCACAAAGACGGTTGGTTCGTACGAAATAAAATCCCCCACTTTTTGTTGGTTTACTATCTTTTGCTTTTCGTTTACTGCGTAATAAGCGTTGTTATATAAGTTAAGAAGCACTCGTCCGATATCCTGTGGAATGATATTTATTTTGTCTATACTTTCATCATAATCGGTTTTCATTATTGCATTAAAAGATTTGTCTTTGGCTCGTAAACCATGAAATGCCAACCGTAAATATTCATCAGCTAAGGCATTAATATCGGTTAACTCTTTTACACCTGTGCTTGACCGTGAGTGTTGCAACATGCCTTTCACTATCGCATCGGCACGTTTGCCGTGGTGGTTTATTTTTGCTTCATTGGCTCCTATATCGTCAGCGATTTCATTTGCCAATTGCAAATTGCCGCTTGCCAATTCATTTTTTAACTCTTCAATCATCTCGCTGTTCACTTCACTGAAATTGTTTACAAAATTCAACGGGTTTTGTATCTCGTGTGCGATGCCTGCAGTAAGTTCACCCATCGAAGCCATCTTTTCTGACTGGATCAGTTGGCTCTGGGTATTCTTAAGATTTTCAAGCGCTGCTTCTAATTTTTGGAAGTCTTCATAACGGGCATAAGCAATACCGAACACTTTCGCCAGTTCCCGGCTCGTTTCAATTTCCGATTCAGAAAGCGGATTGTTGCTGCCTACATAAAGCATCCCCTGCGTGAAGGGTATAAATTGCAGCACCAGCCTTTCCGGTGCTTGTTCAGCGTCCTGGAATTTCTTAGGGCTCTCGATCTGGTTTTGCTCAATAAGAGATTGTGTCCAGGTGATGAATTGTGCCTGGTCCCATTCTTCGCGATATACTTTCTGCTCTATCCAGTGTTTAACAGTTTGTTCCACCAGAGCCGAGCTGCCAAATTTCAGATTCAGGGCAGCAATAGCCTGGCCGGATGGTGTGGACAGATAAAGGTGCACGTTTTCTGTCGCTTCATCAATGATAAATACGCCGCAACGAAAAAAAGGTACGCCGAGATTGGTGAGTTCGTGCCATATCAACGGCGTGATTCGTTCGAGGTCTTTTGCCGTCCGCATGGAAGCGATACCGGCGCGGACGCGGTCGAGGGAAGCCTGTTGCAAAGCCTCGCGGGCCTGTTCCAACTCCAGTTCCCGGGTTCGCTCCCGCTCTTTCGCTACCAACCGGCGTTGTTGAATTCTGCCAAGGCCGAATAAGAGAGCTATCCCGAGTAAAACATAAATTATATAAGCTGCTGTTGTTCGCCACCACGGCGGTAATATCTTTATGACGAGAGATATGCCCTTTTCATCCCAGATGCCGTCGCTATTTGACGATTTTACCTCGAACGTGTACGTACCCGGGCTCAGGTTTGTGTATTTGGCGCTGCGTGCAGTACCTGCATTAATCCAATTCTTTTCGTAACCCTCCAGGCGATAGGTGTAACGATTTCGCGCAGGGTTGGCAAAATGCAACCCTACATAGTCAAACGTTAACTCATTTTGATTGTACTTCAAAGTTATCTGCTCTTCAGGGCTAGCCGGTAGTGGAAAGGCATCCTCAAAAACATGCAGCCCTGTAATTACCGTGACCGGAGGATTTGGATTTGGCTTAAAATCCTGCGGGTTGATGGCAGTGACTCCTTTCGGGCCTCCAATAAACATTCTACCGTCTATACCTTTAATTACTGCATGTCGATCAACCGGAGGATTATCGAAGCCATCTTCCTCATTATAGGTAATGAAGGTCTTTGTCTTAGGATTTAACCGGGCCACACCACCTGATGTTGCCAGCCAAAACCGTCCTTGTTTATCTTGCATGATGCCTTCCACGGCGTTATTTGGTAAACCATCCTCCGTAGTATACTGAATAGTTTTTCCAGTGTTTCTATCCAGCAGAAATAATCCGTTAGTCACAGTTGTTACCCAAAATCGATCTGAAGGGTCTTCATAAATCTGGAAAATACTTTCCCCATTGAGATAAGTAGTAAAGGTTCCTGTTTTTTCATCTAACCGGTTTATACCACCATCGAAAGTGCCAATCCAAAGGGTGCCCTGATGGTCTGAGTACATTTGCATTAACTTATTATCACTTAGACTCTTTGGATCAGATGGATCATGTTGAAAACGCCGAAAGCGTTTGGTTTTAAAATCGTACTGGGTAAGGCCGCCACCCCAGGTGCCGATCCACAAATGTTGGTCATCAGTTTGCTTAATAAACATTATCGTGGAATTACTTAAACTGTCGGGGGTTGCAGCAACGGCTGTAAACTTCCTATGGCTCTTTCGAAGCGGGTCAATGCGATAAAGGCCACTTTGCTGTCCTACCCATAGCATTCCTTCCTGGTCTTTCAATACACTCTGTACAGGATTACCCCACAATCCGTCCGGAGCCGGTTTTGTGTCTGAGAATCGTTCCATGTTTCCTGTAGCCGGGTCCATTCGAAATAGTTGGCCTGAAAAGGTGCCAATCCAAAGCGTATCTTTGCTTTCCTGGTAAAGTAATCTTACGCCATTATTGGCACTAATTTCTTTTGCTCCATATAACCGAAAGCGGCTGAAGGAAGGCTCGATTTTATTGAGGCCGCCACCTTCAGTCCCAACCCAAAGAATACCCTGGCGGTCTTCATAGAAGGATAAAACATTGTTGCTTGACAAACTTTTCGGATCGCCTGTCTGGTACCTGAAGGGTGTCAGCGTGTGCGTGGTGGGATCGTATCGATTGATTCCACCGGAATAGGTTGCCACCCAGAGCATGCCCGTCTTGTCCCTCTGAATAACATCGACCGCAGCGGATTTGATACTTGCTTTTACACCATGGGGGGCATGCAGATGCTTCAAATCATTGGGATCATCACCGAGAGCTTCAAGTTTACCTCCCATTGGATCGTAGCGATAAAAGCCTGACTGGCAGGTGCCAATATAAATAGCACCGTTTGACGCTCCCCCGATGGCGGTAACCCGGTTATCGCGAAACGATTTCTTTGCGGTTGGCAGAACACGTATATAATTATCTGACGTTGAATCGTAACGATTTAATCCTCCCAGGTATCCGTTTGGATCTGCGGCATCGCCTGTCCCTACCCACAAATTGCCATCCTGATCCTGGTATAAGGCACTTATAACATTGCTGGTAAGTGTGTGTTCGTTATCCGCATCATGGGTGTAGCGGATAAACGTTCCTTTATCCTTATCAAGGCGGTCGAGGCCGTTTCGTGTGCCGACCCAGATGGTTCCATCTTTTGTCTGCAGGATCACATTCACTGAATCCGAGCTCAACGAAGCTGGATTACCTGGCTCATGTTTAAAAGAAATGAATTTCTCTTTTGCTGAATTGTACAGGTTAAGCCCGCCACCCCAGGTACCCACCCAAAGTTTTCCTTCACGGTCTTCATACAGTGCACGGATATAGTTGTTTGAGAGGGATGTGCTGTCAAGCGGGTCATGCCTGTAAGTCTTGATATTGTATCCATCGTAACGGTTGAGACCACCGAGACCGCCTACCCAGAGAAAACCCTGTTGATCCTGCACGATGCTGTAGATCCAGTCGGAAGGTAGCCCGTCTGACTTATTAAGGTGATCAAACTGGATGTCCTGTGCAGAAAGACCGGAGTTCATTGCCAACAGGGATAATATAAAGCAATAGAAGGTTTTGAAAGAAATTTGTTTAATAATAGTGTTCATAATCATTCTTTTTTTCCAATTTGCCGGTTTAAGCAACGCCAATATTTTGGATTGCCAAAAGAACAAACAGTATTGCAATTACTTTTCATTATCAGGTCTATACGGGAATTTGAATTATGAATTCAGTACCCTCCCCTTCCTTCGTTTCCACTTTTATCTCCCCACCATGCGCTTTTATTATATCATAGCTCAAACTCAATCCTAAACCTGTTCCGCTACCGGTTGGTTTGGTAGTGAAGAATGGCTGAAATATCTTTTCTTTTATTTTATCAGGAATGCCACCGCCGTTGTCTTTAACGGTTATGGTAACACGATCTCCTTCTTTTTTAGTAGTTACCCATACGGTTGGTTCGTATGAAATAAGATTCCTGCTTTTTTGTTCGTTCACTGCATAAAAAGCGTTATTGTATAAATTGAGCAAGACTCTCCCTATATCCTGTGGTATGATATTTATTTTCCCAATTGTTTCATCAAAATCAGTTTTCATAATAGCATTGAATTCTTTATCCTTTGCCCGTAAACCATGATAACTCAATCGTAAATATTCATCGCACAAAGCATTGATATCGGTTGGCTCTTTTACACCTGTGCTTGTACGTGAGTGTTGCAACATGCCTTTCACTATCGCATCTGCTCGTTTGCCGTGATGATTGATCTTTTCAAGATTTTGTTTAATATCAGATGAGATGGCTTTAGCTTCTTTAATATCTCCTTTGTCCAACTCGTCATTCATTTCATCAATTAATTCATCACTTACCTCCGAAAAATTATTGACAAAGTTTAACGGGTTTTGAATTTCATGCGCAATTCCGGCTGTAAGTTCTCCCAACGAAGCCATTTTTTCTGATTGGATGAGTTGTGCCTGGGTAGACTTTAGTTGATCATAAGCTACTTCAACTTTTTGTTTCTGATCCTGCAATACTTTATTGGCTTTATGTTTTTGCTTGTTGTTACGATACAGTATCAAACCAATAATCAGTAATACACCTAAACCTGCCAGCAAGGCATAGGTCCTCGTCCTGTTCTGTATTCGATTTTTTTCCTCCTGTAAGCTTTTGAGGCGCAGTTGTTGATCAAACCCGATATTCTGGTAAGAAAGCAGGTTTTTCCTTTCCGCATTATTGAGGCTGTCGTTTAATACCGTGTACAGTTTCAGGTATTTTAAAGTACTGTCGCGGTTACTCACATTGCTATAAACATCTGAAAGCGCCTGGTAAGAGCTGGCCAGCGGTTGTGGCTGTCCCAAAACCCGGGCAGTTTCCAATAATTTCCTGGCATAAAACAGGCTGGAGTCAGGTTTATTTAACGTTATGTATAATTGACTTAATGCATCGTAGGCCTGTGGAAGATAGTGAAGATTATGATGGGCTGTATAGGATGCTACCGACTCCAGGTAGGCATTCCGGGCCTGTGTTACATTCCCTTTTTTAAGGTAAATATTTCCCAGGAAATAAAGAACATGACCTTCCCAAGTTCTTAAGAAAAAATCTAAATGCGGCTGCAACGTCAATGCCTGTTGTTCGAAAAAAAGCGCTGAATCTAATTGGTTAAGGTAAGTATAAGACTCACCTAGGTACATGTACGCCAGCGAAAGCAAAAAAGTATCCGGAATAGATTTAGCATAGCCCAATGCCTTGAAGAACTTCAATTTTTCCATATTCCTGTTACCGGTAGCGCCGTACAAATTCCCCATACGCAACTCAATAAGACCCAAATTATAAAGCCTTCTCGCATGTGGGGTGTGCCCCCTTAGAAAGGGCAAGACAGATTTTTCACTTGCCGGGTTCTCCGCAATTTTCATCGCTTCTGACAATGATTCAAGTGCTGACGGGTATTTACCCAATGCTATAAGAGCGTAGCCCTTGTCGCTTAAAGCGTGTGCTTCATTCAGTTTTAATCCTAACTGCTTAGCCAGTACCATACACTTATTGTCGTAATAAACAGCACTATCACGATTAGTTTCCATATAATAAAGAGCCATGTTATAATACGCGTCCATACGAAGAGGGTCATTGGATGCATTTCTTAATGCCAGCTGCAGGCGATCTAACTTTTGTGTACCCGATAAAGCAGTGTCAGATAAAATGGAAAAAAGCCCTGACTGTGCAGATACAAAAACCGGGAACAGTAAAAACATAATTATTTTAATACAACGTTTCATGAGATTTATTTAGATACCTGGTAATTTAATGACAAACTCCGTTCCCTCACCTTCTTTACTTTCAACTTTTATTTCTCCACCATGCGCTTTTACAATATCATAGCTCAAACTCAAACCCAAGCCGGTTCCGCTTCCGGTAGGTTTAGTGGTGAAGAAAGGTTGAAATATTTTTTCTTTGATCTTTTCAGGAATACCTTCACCATTATCTTTAACGGTTATGGTTACACGATCTCCTTCTTTTTTCGTACTCACCCAAACAGTTGGTTCGTATAAAATAGAATTCTTACTTTTTTGTTGGTTTACTGTATTACGGCTGCGCTCAGCACAGGCGTAAAAGGCATTATTGTAAAGGTTCAAAAGCACTCTTCCTATATCCTGCCCAACAATATTTATTTTACCAATGCTCTCATCAAAATCGGTTTTCATTTCTGCATTAAAATTTTTGTCCTTAGCGCGAAGTCCATGATAACTCAATCTCAAATATTCATCTGCCACTTTGTTGATGTCCGTCGGTTCTTTTACGCCGGTACTGGCCCGTGAATGCTCCAGCATACTCTTTACAATTGCATCGGCTCGCTTGCCATGATGATTTATTTTTTCAAGGTTTTGTTTAATATCATCGGCAATAGCAAATCCCTCCTCAATCTCTCCTTTTTTGAATTCATCTTTCATTTCGTCTATCAATTCATTGCTTACCTCAGAAAAATTATTCACGAAATTCAACGGATTCTGAATCTCATGTGCAATGCCCGCAGTAAGTTCCCCGAGCGAAGCCATTTTTTCACTTTGGATAAGTTGTGTTTGAGTGGATTTGAGTTCTGCTAATGTTCCTTCAACATGTCTTTTCTGCTGTTCAATTTCTTCATTTTGTTTTCGCAGCAATGCATTTGCTTTTTGCCTGTGTTTATTGTTCCTATAAAGCAAAAAAGTTATCAATATAAATATGCCAATGCCGGCGAGTAATGCAAAATTCCTGATCCTGGCTCTTGTCTGGACCTTCTCTTCCTCCAGCTTTTTCAATTGCATTACCTGGTCAAAGTCCTTGTGTTGAAATGCAAGGAGGTTTTTTCTGTCTGCATTATTCAGGCTATCCTTTATTACTGAAGCTAATTTTAAATAAGTAAAAGCACTATCCGTTTTATTCTGTTTGTCATAGAGAGAAGCAAGCAAGCTGTATGCTCCTGAAACGCCTGATGGTATGCTCACTTCGTTATATGTTTCCAATGCCTTTCGGGCATAGAAAATACTTGAGTCTGTATTTTTTGCAGCCTGGTATAAATCAGCCAACGAAAGATAACTCGCCCCCAGCCCGGAAACATTATGCTGTTCCTGATGGCTTTTTATTGATCTTAACAGGGCATCTTTTGCCAAATCAAAATTTCCCTTTTTTTGATAAATTTTACCAATGTCCGTTAAAACATTGCCTTCATATTTTTTAAATACATCTGAATTTTCATATAAAAAAAGAGCCCTTTGCAGAAAATGAAGCCCGGAGTCCAATTTATTAATGGTAAAATAAACACTGCCCAGGGAACCATTTACCGCTTCCAGCAAGGTAGTATCGTGAACAGATGCCCCAATGTTTATTGCCCGAAACAGATACGAGATTTGCATATCCGTATTACCGGTAAACCCATACAGAATACCCATATTGCTAAAGACCCAACCTAAAAGGTCAAGACGTGCAATTTTCGGATCCGAACTGTGGGCCGTATTCCATGTATTGTTTGTCAAATTCCAGGGATTCTTTTCGGCTGCCGGCGAGCTGGCAATTTTTTGAGCTTCCAAATGTGATTCAAGTGCTTCGGGAGAATTTCCCAGTTGTCCCAGTGCAAATCCGATACCCGTCAGCGAGGCGGCTTCATATATCTTTAACTTCAATTTTCTTGCAATGGGCAATTCCTTTTTAAAATACAAAAGTGCACTATCGCGATTTATCTCAGCATACGCCCAACCAAGTTGATCATATATTTTCATCCTGAAAGTATCACTCGGTGCCCTATCAAGTACCAAATGCAAACTGTCCAAATTCAATGGACGTGGTTGTGCCATAAGAAGGACTGGAAACAATAGCAAGAAACCAATCTTTAAAAATAATTTCATAATACTTCTATTATGTAAGCGGTAATTTAATAATAAACTCTGCCCCCTCTTTTTCCTTACTTTCAACTCTCATTTCCCCACGATGCGCTTTTACAATATCATAGCTCAAACTTAATCCCAATCCTGTTCCACTTCCTGTTGGCTTAGTGGTGAAGAAAGGTTGAAATATTTTTTCTTTGATCTTTTCAGGAATACCTTCACCATTATCTTTAACGGTTATGGTTACACGATCTCCTTCTTTTTTCGTACTCACCCAAACAGTTGGTTCGTATAAAATAGAATTCTTACTTTTTTGTTGGTTTACTGTATTTCGACTGCGTTCCGCACAGGCGTAAAAGGCGTTGTTGTATAAATTCAACAATACTCTTCCTATATCCTGCCCAACAATATTTATTTTACCAATGCTCTCATCAAAATCGGTTTTCATTTCTGCATTAAAATTTTTGTCCTTAGCGCGAAGTCCATGATAACTCAATCTCAAATATTCATCTGCCAGTTTGTTGATGTCTGTTGGTTCCTTTACACCCGTACTGGTGCGCGAATGTTCCAGCATGCTTTTTACTATCCCATCGGCACGTTTACCATGATGATTGATTTTTTCAAGGTTTTGTTTAATATCATCGGCAATAGCAAATCCCTCCTCAATCTCTCCTTTTTTGAATTCATCTTTCATTTCGTCTATTAATTCATTGCTCACTTCAGAAAAATTATTTACGAAGTTTAACGGGTTCTGTATCTCGTGAGCAATACCTGCGGTGAGTTCGCCAAGACTTGCCATTTTTTCAGATTGAATCAGTTGTGATTGGGTGGCTTTTAAGTTTGAAAGTGTGATCTCGATCTCCTTGTTTTTTTCATTGAGAATTCGCTTTGATTTTTTTTCTTTCAGGTAGTTTCTGTAAAGTATTATGGCAATAAGAAGAATAACTCCCAGGCCTGATAACAAAACATATTGCCTCACCTGGTTTCGATAAGAAGCTTTAGCGGTATCGATTTCATATTGACGTTCCCGTTCGTCAAAGTTGGTGATACTCTCAAAGGAAATAGCTCTATTCATTTGATATAAGCTATCCCTGGTTGTTAACGCCAGTTTATTATATTTGAAAGCTTCAGCAATATCCCGTTGTTCATACATTTCAGATAAGAAGGTGCTTGATTTGATAATCCTTAAATAGAATCCACCTTCCCGGGCTGCCTGAAGTGATTTTTTGGCATAATAAATAGAGGAATCAGGCTTCCCTATTTGTTTATATAATTTTGCAATGGCGTAATTGATATCAGCTACTGCAGTACTGTCAAAGTTAATCGCAAGCGATTGTCGGAAATAATTCAACGCAAGTTCATGGCTGCCTTTCATTTGGTATATTTTCCCGAGGGTAAATAATATCCTGTAAGTCACCCACCATACCTTCCTCACAACCGACTTATCATATGCAGCCTGACAATAAAATAAAGCTGAATCCGGTTGATTCATGGACAAATAAATTTCTGCAATAATGTTTTGCGTTGCTAATGAAAAATCCACATCATTTAATGAATCCCTGATAACCACTGACTCTCTAAGCAAAGGCAATGCCTTCGCATATTCTTTTGAATCAAAATAAATTTCACCCAATTGCATCAATAGATTTCCCTTATCGGCAATAAGCTTGTATTCATTTGCAATTTTAAGAGCCTCTAGATTTAATTGTAATCCTTTTGCGATATTTCCAAGATTACCATAAGCCAAAATCAATCTATCCAACACCCTTACCTCTCCTCTGGGAAAGTTGATTTGTCTTGCCAGGGCCAACCCCTGGTATCCATACATCAGTGCCGAATCCGGTTGTTCAAAAGCCGTATTTAGGCAAAGTTTACTTAAAATCATAACCCGACTAGTATCATGATTGGCAACTGTCAGTTCATGACGAAGACTGTCTATTATTTGCCTGCTTTGTGCTACACTTGTAATAAACGCAAATACCAAAAAAACAGTTTGTATGGTTCTTTTCATCATGAATTAGTTTCGATTGGGATTTGAATAATAAATGTACTTCCCTCTCCTTCTTTCGATTCCACTTTTATTTCTCCGCCATGCGCTTTTACAATATCATAGCTCAAACTTAATCCCAATCCTGTTCCACTTCCTGTTGGCTTAGTGGTGAAGAAAGGTTGAAATATTTTTTCTTTGATCTTTTCAGGAATACCTTCACCATTATCTTTAACGGTTATGGTTACACGATCTCCTTCTTTTTTCGTACTCACCCAAACAGTTGGTTCGTATAAAATAGAATTCTTACTTTTTTGTTGGTTTACTGTATTTCGACTGCGTTCCGCACAGGCGTAAAAGGCGTTGTTGTATAAATTCAACAATACTCTTCCTATATCCTGCCCAACAATATTTATTTTACCAATGCTCTCATCAAAATCGGTTTTCATTTCTGCATTAAAGCTTTTGTCTTTGGCACGAAGTCCATGATAAGCCAACCGGAAATATTCATCCGCCAATGCATTTATATCTGTTGGTTCCTTTACGCCTGTACTTGATCGTGAATGCTGCAACATTCCTTTTACGATCGAATCGGCACGTTTTCCATGCTGATTTATTTTTTCCTGGTTGGCCTCAATATCATCTGCAATAATTTTTACTTCGTCATAATTGCCTTTCGCAATTTCTTCTTTCATCTCGGTAATCATTTCTCTATTCACTTCGGAAAAATTATTGACAAAGTTTAACGGGTTTTGTATTTCATGCGCAATGCCGGCTGTCAGTTCACCTAGAGAGGCCATTTTTTCGGACTGGACCAATTGGGATTGGGTAGATCTTAAATTGGCTAAAGTACTTTCCAATACTTTGTTAGCCTTTTGTTTTTGCCTGTTATTGCGGTAGAGCAAAATGGCAATTAATAAGAACAGCCCCAACCCGGTCAGCAGCGCATACGTCCTGTTACGGCTTTTGGCGAGCTGACTTTCCTTTTCCAGCTGTTGCAAGCGTATTTTTTGATCAAAATCCAGGTTTTGAAACTGCATGAGCCTGTCAACATACTCGGCAGCCAATTTTTCTTCAATGTCTTTTCCCTTTTCCAAATAATTGTAAGCGGTATCATATTCCTTTTTTAGGTGGTAAATGGAGGCAAGTTGCATATAGCCTTGAGTCATTCCAGAGCTGTCTTTTATTGATTCTACTGTCTTTTGTCCTTGCAAAGTATAGATCAATGCTGAATCTAATGAGCCGGATTTTATAAAAACCAAGCCTAATGACCGCCTCGCAACTCCTTGCAATCTAAGAGAGGCAGAATCTGTACTTACAGTTATAGCGGTTTGGAAATTAACCTTTGCGGAGTCATAGTTCTGCAACTGAAAATAATAGAATCCGATATTTAAGTAAACCGTGCCAAGGTTCTTTTGATAAGGAGAATTCTGATAGTACCGCAATGCTTTTCGAAAATAAAGCAAAGCTGAATCGGGTTTGTTGCTTATGTTTAAATAATAAATACCAATGTCACGGTTAGAAAGACTCAATATCTTTAGGTTTTTTAAACTTTCTCCTATTTCTTCTGCCTTAAAAAGATGACCCAAAGCTTCCTTGTAATTGCGGGTTTTAGCATAAAAACCACCTAATTCGAAGTGAATCATTCCGATAATGGAACGACGGGCCTCATCCGGACTTTTTGAATAAGAAAAATTGGAATATCCCCAGCCATTTGCTGCACTGGACGGATCTTCAGCGATTTTTAACCCCTGCATGTAATTTTCATAAGCTAAAGACAATTTAAAATCGCTCGAATAGCAGTACGCTATCTGCTCATATGCATCGGCTTCCCAAAGTTTTAAATGGAGTTTTTGTGCTAGCGCCAGTTGGGTCTCATGATAAACGAACGCCGTGTCCGGTTTGCTGTCCTGGTAATAAAACCCAATTTTCCTGTTAAGTTCCATCCGGATCGTATCATTGGGAGCAGCGCTCAATGCCGTGAGCAAGCTATCCTTATAACTTTGATCAGCCTGCGCTATGGCTAAGCCTGGCAATAGAAGCAAAAGAAATATTTTTAAAATTAACTTCATACAGTTGAATTATTTTTTGATAATATGATTATAAATACTGTTCCTTCGTTTTCTTTTGTGTTTACTTTTATTTCGCCACCAGGCGCTTTTACTATATCATAATTTGTCTGAATCACGGATTTAATTGATTACACGGAAGGAATCGGTAATTCGTGGAATCCATAAATCTGTGCACATCCGTGATTCAGGCAGTTTAATCTGTGATTCAGACAGGCAATTGAATTTTAAACTCCGTTCCCTCGCCCTCTTTCGTCTCTACTTTTATCTCCCCACCATGAGCCTTTACAATATCATAGCTCAAGCTCAATCCCAATCCCGTTCCACTTCCCGTCGGCTTCGTGGTAAAGAATGGTTGAAATATTTTATCTTTTAATTTTTCAGGAATACCTCCTCCATTATCCGTAACGGTTATGATTACACGATCTCCTTCTTTCTTTGTGCTTACCCAAACTGTTGGCTCATACTCTTTGCCTTCCGCCTCTTGCCTTTTGCTTACCGCATAAAAGGCGTTGTTGTATAAATTCAGCAGCACCCGTCCGATATCCTGCGGAATGACGTTTATTTTTCCAATGGATTTATCAAAATCTGCTTTTTTTTCAGCGTTAAAGTCTTTGTCTTTAGCTTTCAAACCGTGATAGGATAACCGTAAATATTCATCCGCTAAAGCATTGATATCGGTTGGCTCTTTTACGCCTGTACTTGATCGAGAGTGCTGCAACATCCCTTTTACGATGGCATCGGCACGTTTGCCGTGGTGATTTATTTTCTCTTCGTTTGTTATTATGTCTGTTGCAATAATTTTTATTTCATCAAAATTTCCTTTATCAGCTTCTTCTTTTAATTCCTCAAGAAGTTCCTTGTTCACATCAGAGAAGTTGTTTACAAAATTCAATGGGTTCTGTATTTCATGCGCAATTCCCGCAGTAAGTTCACCCAGAGAAGCCATTTTTTCGGATTGTATGAGTTGTGATTGAGTGGACTTAAGATTCGAAAGCGTTGTTTCCAATACTTTATTGGCCTTTTGTTTTTGCCTGTTGTTACGATACAGTATCAGACCAATTATCAGCAATACACCCAAAGCTGCAAGCATCGCATAGGTCCTCGTTCTGGTTTGTGTTTGAGTTTTTTCCTCCTGTAAACTTTTGAGTCGCATTTGTTGATCAAATCCGATATTCTGGTACGAAAGCAGGTTATTCTTTTCTGCATTATTCAGGCTGTCATTTAATACGGTGTATAGTTGCAGGTATTTTAAGGTACTGTCACGGTTATTTCGACTGCTATATACATCTGAAAGTGCCCGGTAAGAGGTGGCCAACGGCTGGGGCTGTTTCAAAACCAGGGCAGTTTCCAATAATTTCCTGGCATAAAACAGGCTGGAGTCTGGTTTATGTAATCTTTCATATAATTTTGTTAATGCATCGTAGGTATTGGGAAGATAGTGGAGATTATGATGTGCTGTATAGGATTCTACCGATTTCAGGTAGGCATCCCGGGCCAGTGTTAAATCCCCTTTTTTAAGGTAAATGTTTCCCAGACTATAAAGAATGCTACCTTCCCAGGTTCTGAAGAAAAATTCTAAATGCGGCTGCAATGCTAATGCCTGTTGTTCAAAAAAAAGTGCCGAATCCAATTGATTAAGGTAAGTATAAGAATATCCTAAGTTCAAATACGCCAGAGAAAGCAAAAAAGTATCCGGAATAGATTCAGCATAGCCTAATACCTTGAAGTACTTTAATTTTTCCATATCCCGGTTACCGGTAGTGCCGTACAATTGGCCCAAATGCAACTCAATAAGACCCAAATTATAAAGCCTTCGCGCATGTGGGGTGCCTCCCCTTAGAAAAGGCAAAGCAGATTTTTCACTTGCCGGGTTCTCTGCAATTTTAAGTGCCTCTGACAATGATTCAAGTGATGCCGGGTATTTACCCAATCCTATAAGCGCATAGCCCTTGTCACTTAAAGCGGCTGCTTCATTCAATTTTATTCCTAACTCCTTAGCCAGTGCAATACTCTTATCTTCGTAATAAACCGCATTGTCGCGATTGGTTTCCAAATAATAAAGTGCCAGGTTAAAATACGCATCCATACGTATGGTGTCATTGGCTGCATTTTTTAGCGCCTGTTTCAGGCTGTCTAACTTTTTTGTACCCGATAAAGTAGTGTCCGATAAAATGGAAAAGATCCCTGACTGTGCCGAAACAAAAACCGGCAATACCAAAAACAACATTATTGTAATACAACGTTTCATGAGATTTATTTAGATACCTGGTAATTTAATGATAAACTCCGTTCCCTCACCTTCTTTACTTTCAACTTTTATTTCTCCACTATGAGCTTTTACAATATCATAGCTTAAGCTCAATCCAAGCCCGGTTCCACTTCCTGTTGGTTTTGTTGTAAAAAATGGCTGGAATATTTTTCTTTGATTTTTTCAGGAATACCACCTCCGTTGTCTTTAACGGTAATTGACACATGATTTCCTGATTTCTTTGTGCTTACCCAAACAGTCGGTTCATACGAAATAAGATTCTGCTTTTTTGTTGGTTTACTGCATAAAAAGCATTGTTGAACAGATTCAACAGCACTCTACCTATATCCTGTGGGATGATATTTAATTTTACCAACTGTTTCATCAAAATCAGTTTTCATTTCAGCATTAAAGTCTTTGTCTTTGGCTTTTAATCCATGATATGCTAATCTCAAATATTCATCCGCCAGTTTGTTGATATCTGTTGGTTCTTTAATACCAGTGCTTGCTTTCGAATGTTCCAACATTCCTTTGACAATAGCATCAGCACGTTTGCCATGATGATTGATCTTTTCTAAGTTTTGTTTGATGTCGCTACCGATAGCTTTTGCTTCTTCAACGTCCCCCTTATTCAATTCCTCATTGAGCTCATCAACCAACTCGCTGCTTACTTCAGAAAAATTATTCACGAAGTTTAAAGGGTTCTGTATCTCGTGTGCTATGCCTGCGGTAAGTTCTCCAAGCGAAGCCATTTTCTCTGATTGGATCAATTGGGATTGGGTTGATCTTAAATTACTGAGTGTTGACTGTAAAATTTTATTGGCTTTTTGCTTTTGTCGGTTGTTCCGGTAAAGAATGA
The DNA here is from genome assembly GCA_963783125.1 of uncultured Chitinophagaceae bacterium. Lineage (GTDB taxonomy): Bacteria > Bacteroidota > Bacteroidia > Chitinophagales > Chitinophagaceae > Ginsengibacter. The sequence continues at coordinate 11,013 of CAWAMQ010000011.1, read as the reverse complement.
ATGCAATGATAAGAATGATTGCAATTCCGGCAACAAGTGCATTCTGCCTCATTTTATTTTTATAAGCTGTTTGTTGTTTTTCCGCTTCAACTTGCTGTTGTTGTTGTTCTGCCAGTGTTTTTTGTAACTCATAAACTTTTTGTGGGCCAAACAATTCATTATTTATAGCCATTGCCAGTTTCAGGTATTTATGCGATTCATTGATATTATTTATAAGGTCATATTCGGTCGCCAACAACCGGCTTGTCTCTAACATCCGGTTCTTAAATCCAACCTGTTGTGCTGCAGAGAACCCCAGTTTTGCATAATAAATTGAAGAATCAACCTGGTTGATTTCTTTAAAACACTCTGAAAGAATAGTGTAAGACCAGGACAAGTCATAGGTGTCCTGAATCTTTGAATTAAAATTCGCCGCATCCCTCAGGTATTGTAGTCCCAATTGCTGCTTCCCGGATTTGAAATAGGCGCCCCCCAAATAATTCCTGGTAACATTGATCCAAAATGGGTCTGTCAACGGATCATAAAGTTTCTGAAGCCAGGCCACCGCAGAGTCTAACTGGTTGTTATATAAATAGGCTTCTCCAATAACCAGCTCGGTTTCTGTATAAACAGATTGGCTTTTTTTCAGGTGGGTATTAAAGTAAGGATAAACTGAGTGTTGCGCTTGTTTATTACTTGAAAGTAATTGCCAGGCTTTTTTGCAATAATTAATTGCCTTGGGATTATCTCTTAAAAAGAAATAGGAATGCCCGATTCCAAATAAACATAAGGCTTCATCATTTTCCATTTTGCTGTCCCGGGCTATTTGTAAGCCACTGAATTGCAATTGAAGCGCTTTTGCCATCTCTCCGTGACGTGTATTGGCAATTCCTAAAAAACATAACGATTTTATTTCTCCTGAAATAAAACCAGTTTGTTTTGCAAGCTCCAATGCCCGTTGGCCATATTTATTTGCTGAATCAAAACTTACCGTGCTGTATTCATTACACAAGGCTGTCAGGGCCAGTACACGATCCTGCTCCTTACCGGTTGTAAGCAAAACATTCTTCAAGCTGTCAATTAGCGTTCTATTGTACTGAGTTTGGGAAAAGACCGTACAAGAAAGAAAAAGAGAAATTATGATTAACCTTATTTTCATTTATTAATAATTTTAAGAAAATAATACCAAAATAAAACTCGTCCCCTCCCCTTCCTTACTTTCCACTTTTATCTCCCCACCATGTGCTTTCACTATATCATCATTTGTCTTAATCACAGATTGCCACGGATTTATAGATTTCACTGATTAAGAATTCCTCTCAGAGTAATCCTTTAATCCCATTAATCAGTGATTCAGACAGGTAACTGAATAATAAACTCCGTTCCTTCTCCTTCTTTGCTTTCTACTTTTATCTCCCCGCCATGTGCTTTTACAATATCATAGCTTAAGCTCAATCCCAATCCGGTTCCGCTTCCGGTAGGTTTTGTTGTGAAGAATGGTTGAAAGATTTTTTCTTTGATTTGTTCCGGAATACCGTTGCCATTGTCTTTAACGGTAATTGACACATTATTTCCTGATTTCTTTGTGCTTACCCAAACAGTCGGTTCATACGAAATAAGATTCTGACTTTTTTGTTCGTTTACTGCATTTCTGGTTCGCTCAGTTACAGCATAAAAAGCATTGTTGTATAAATTCAATAGCACTCTTCCGATATCCTGGGGTACCACGTTTATTTTTGGAAGAGACTCATCAAAGTGTGTTTCAAACTTTGCGTTAAATGTTTTGTCTTTTGCGCGAAGACCATGGTAGGCTAATCTTAAATATTCATCACACAATGCATCAATATCTGTTGGCTCTTTCATGCCTGAACTACTTCTTGAATGTTGCAACATTCCTTTTACAATGGCATCGGCACGCTTACCATGATGATTGATTTTGTCTTCGTTCGAAATGATATCATTGATCATCTCATCTTCTAATGTTTTATCTGCGTTTGGCTTTAAGCGTTCCGCTTTCAGCTCTTCTAACATTTCTTTATTTACTTCCGAAAAGTTGTTGACGAAGTTTAGAGGATTCTGTATTTCGTGTGCAATACCCGCCGTAAGTTCTCCAAGACTGGCCATTTTTTCAGATTGGATGAGTTGTGATTGAGTAGATTTAAGATTGGCAAGGGTAGCTTCTAAAACCTTATTTGCTTTTTGTTTTTGCCGGTTGTTCCGGTACAATATCAACGTAATCAGTAAAACAATTCCCAGGCCTCCCAGTATCAGGTTGGTTTTAATTTTATTCCGGTAGCTGATTTTTTCATTTTCTATATTCCGCTTCCGTTGTTCTTCTTCAAATGTCATCATCATCAGCTGTTGATTGGTCCTGGTATTATTCAGACTGTCATTGGCAGCTATATAAACCTTCCAGTATTTAACAGCGCTGTCCGCATTATTTTTTTGATACATCTCTGCTACCAGGCGGGCTGGTTTTAAAGCAAGGTTGCTGATCATTGTATTTTGCACCACGGCAACAGCTTTTTTGGCATAGTAAATACAGGAGTCGGGCTGATGATTTCTATAAAAATGTTCAGCAATGTCTACATAAGTTAAATTATAGAACCGCGGTGAATTGAACTTTTCTGCCACGGCAAGGGCTTTTGAAAAATATTCCCGGGCTTTAGCAGGATTGTTTTTTTTACTGTATATGGTGCCGAGATTGGCAAAAATATAGATAAGGTTGGGTCTTGTTTTTTTTGGAAAAAGATCGAGCGATTCCATGGAATAATAACGAGCCGAATCCAGTTTCCCCATATTCAGATAGACGGCAGCCATATTCATAGGCGCCCACCAGTTTTTAAAATGATCTTTGTTTTTTTCAGTAAGGCCTCCTGCCGCTCTGTAAAGTGCCAGCGCTTTTTCATTTTCCAGCCTGTCTTTATAAATATTCGCCATTTGGTTCTGGGCAAACCGCAGCAACTGATCATTGCCTGATTTTACAGCCAGGTTTACTGCCCGTTGATTACATTCAAGTCCCTTAACGTAATTGCCTGCCAAACGATATCCCTGCCCGGCAGCACTCCAGGCCGCAGATTCAAGTATAATATCTTTTTTATTCTGGCTCAGTACATATAATTGCCGGTACACGTCAAACAGCAATACCGGATAAGCATCAATAGAAATGTAAATTGATTGAACCAGATCTACTTTTTTATCTTCTTCTTTCGCTTCCGCAACCAGGTGAATAATGGAATCAACCCTGTCTCTTTCTTGTTGAAGCATGTCTTCCTGGCCCCATGCCCGTTGAAAGCCTGCAAACAAATAAATAAGTATCAGCAATTTTTTCATATCAGTTATTTGTATTCAGTTGGATTTCAAAAACAGTTTCTTCTCCTTCTGTGGTATCTACCCTCAGTTCCCCGCCGTGCGCTTTCACTATATCATAGCTCAAACTCAACCCCAGCCCCGTTCCTGAACCTGTCGGTTTTGTAGTAAAAAATGGTTGAAATATTTTTTCTTTTATTTTTTCAGGAATACCGCCACCATTGTCCTTTACGGTTATGGTTACACGACTTTTTTCTCTCTTTGTGCTTACCCAAACAGTTGGGTCATACAAAATAAGATTCTCGCTTTTTTGTTGGTTTACTGCACTTCGGCTTCGCTCAGCACAGGCGTAGAAGGCGTTATTGTATAAATTTAATAACACTCTCCCAATATCCTGGCCGACGATATTTATTTTGCCAATACTCTCATCAAAATCGGTTTTCATTTCTGCGTTAAAAGCTTTGTCTTTGGCTCGTAAACCGTGGTAGGCTAACCGCAAATATTCTTCTGCCAGTTTATTGATGTCTGTTGGTTCTTTTTTCCCTGATGAAGTTCTTGAGTGCTCAAGCATGCTTTTTACAATCGCACCTGCGCGCTTGCCGTGGTGATTAATTTTTTCTTCATTGGTAATTACGTCTGTTGCAATAATTTTTATTTCATCAAGATTTCCTTTATCGGCTTCTTCTTTTAATTCTTCAAGAAGTTCCTTGTTCACATCAGAGAAGTTGTTTACAAAATTCAACGGGTTCTGTATTTCATGTGCAATGCCTGCAGTGAGTTCACCAAGACTGGCCATTTTTTCGGACTGGATCAATTGTTGTTGTGTTGCCGTAAGTTCATGATACGCTTTTTCAATTTCTTTTGCCTGTGCCAGTTCCTTCACTCGTGTTCTTTCTCTCTCTGCTCTTATCACAATCGCTTTTTGATAACGGTGAATGAAATATACCAACGCAATAAATAATATTCCATAAATACAGTAAGCCCACCAGGTAGCCCACCAGGGCGGCAGAATAGTTATGGCTATACTTTTTTCCACCCAATCGTTATTGGTTCCGTTTGGTGTTCTTATGCGAAAGGTGTAATTGCCGGGAGGTACTTTGAAATAGGTTATTTTATCTTCCGGTTGTGTAGTACGCCAATCCACATCATAATTCTCAAGTTTGTAATAAATGGTTTTGCCCGACGCATTTCTGAAATCCACAGAAGTTGCACTGAAAGAAAACACATTTTGATTATGACGAAGTTCTATTGTCTTTGTTTGATCAAGCGGGTGTGTAAGTATGTTGGTGCTGTCTGGCAATATGGGTTTGTTGTCGAGCCAGAATCCTGTAAAATACATTTTAGGCTTACTTCCAGATATGTTAAGCTTTTCAGGAGAGAAAGCATAATAGCCACCATCTTTACCAAAATAAATTTCATCATTTTGACCGGTAAATGTTGAACCCGGTTGAATGAAGTTGTTTGCTTCAGGTATGCCATATTCTTTTCCAAAACGAATCACCTGGTCCCTGTGCTTATTCAACATGTAAATACCGGTTTCTGCACATACCCAAAGATTGTCCTCTTTGTCTGCTGTTATTGCTTCTACCTGTACAATATTGTTTCCGGGGTTTTGTTCAGAAATGGAAACAAACGCATCGGTGTTCTTATTATATTGGTAAAGACCACCCTTTGCCCCAACCCAAATTTCTCCGGCCCTGTCTTTATACATACAGAAAATAGTCAGCCCAGATAAATAACGTGTAAACTTATGTGTTTGAAGGTTCATTTTGTTTACACCATTGCCCCTATCTGTCCCAATCCAAAGATCATTTCCATCTGCCAGAATTGTTGTGATAAAATTGCCGCTAATCGAATTGGGATCTGCCGAATTTTTATAATTGATAAAATTATTTGAAACAGGATTAAGCTGGTATATTCCGGCTCCATAGGTGCCGAACCATATATTTGAATGGTTGTCTTTGGTCAGACCAAAGATCGCATTGGTATCAGATAGTCTTTTTTCAGCGCCAGGATAATATCTTGTAAATTTTCCGGATGCTTTATTAAAATAATTCAAACCATTGCCTGTACCTATCCACAAGTTTCCGGAACCGCCGGATAAAATTGAGGTTATAACGTTACTAATATTATTAGGATCATAGGGTTTATTCAGATATTTATGAATTGTCTTGTTGATAAGGTCTTTGCGTATCAACCCGATGGTTGTGCCCAGCCAAAGTATAGAATCTCCATCCTGGTTAAATGAGGTTATCACTCCGGTTGAACGATAATTTCCGTTTACGTCAGGATTTAAAAAAACAATACTATTAAAGGAAAGAGTTCCATAAAAAGGGATGGTTGTATTGTAAATATCAGCCTTGTACAAGCTGGCATTTTGGGTGCTGATCCAAACAAAACCATCAGGTGTTGCATCGGCCCACCAACTCGTTGAATCTTTTAATACCCCGGTTTTATCATCAGTACTTCCATAGTGGTTTACCTGTTTTGAAACCGGGTCGTATCTTATAATTCCATTTAACAAAGTGCCAATCCATATTTTCCGGTCTGCATCTTCAGTGATAAATGTGATATGATCCCAGACGCCTCTCAGTGGTGTGCGGCTTAACTGGTTTGGCTTTGCAGGATCGTAAGTATACCTTGTAAACTTTCCTGTTTTTCGGTCCATAGTATGTAAGCCATCCCCATCCGTACCTACCCAGAAATTTCCATAACTGTCCTCAAAAATGGCTCTTACTTTATTTGAAATAAGACTATGCGGATCTTTTGGATCATGCATATACCGCGTAAATGTTCCATTTTCTCTATGAAAAAGATTAAGGCCACCATTCGGATTGCTATCGTCAAAAACCAAGCCAGTGCCCACCCAAATTTCGCCGGCCCTGTCTTCATACAATGCCCTTACTGTATCGCAACTTAAACTCGTGGGATCATTATTTTTATGACTATAGTGTTTGAATTTTCCTGTTTGCTTATTAAGGAGGTCAAGCCCCCCATAATTACCTACCCAGATATTTCCCAGATGATCTACCAGAATGGATGCTACAAAATCATTGTGCAAACTGCCGGGATCTTTATCGTCGTGATGATAGTGTGTAAACTTATTGGCAACAGGATCAAATTTATCGAGCCCTTCGCCGTAAAAGCCGATCCAGATATTGCCCGATGAATCTGCCGCCAAACATTCAGGATAAAATCCGCCAAATGAGTTGGGATTTTTGGGATCATTTTGATAACGTGTCATGTGGCTGCCGTCATACCTTATAATGCAACGATTACTTTGGTCTGAAAACCACGTAAAGCCGCGCTTATCGCGCACCATTCCGGTTATCTTTCCTAATGTTACTCCGTTGGTGCCGGTAACCAGGTTGAATTTTACGCTGTGCACCTGTGCCATAACCGGGCTGAAAGACAACAAAAAAGAAATAAAAAATAACCTTTTAAAAAATAGTCTCATAAATCTGATTTTATTGATGAGAGTCGGGTAATAAAATTGAGAATTCGGTTCCCTCACCTTCTTTGCTCTCCACTTTTATCTCCCCACCATTTGCTTTCACAATATCATAGCTCAAGCTCAATCCTAATCCTGTTCCGCTTCCGGTAGGTTTAGTGGTAAAAAAAGGTTGAAATATTTTTTCTTTTATTTTTTCCGGAATGCCGCCGCCGTTGTCTTTAACGGTTATGGTTACACGATCTCGTTCTTTTTTTGTACTTAACCATATTGTTGGTTGATACGAAACAAGGTTTCTCCTTTTTTGTTCGTTTACTGCGTAAAAGGCATTGTTATATAAATTCAATAAGACTCTTCCAATATCCTGTGGTATGATATTTATTTTTCCAATCGTCGCGTCAAAATCTGTTTTTATTTCTGTATTGAAATTCTTATCCTTAGCCCGAAGCCCATGATATGCTAATCGTAAATATTCACCGCACAAGGCATTAATATCAGTTGGCTCTTTTACACCTGTACTTGTACGTGAGTGTTCCAGCATTCCTTTTACAATAGCATCCGCACGTTTGCCGTGGTGGTTTATTTTTTCTTCGTTTGCTTCAATGTCGTTAGCAATAATTTTCACTTCATCATAATTGCCTTTATCAATTTCTTCTTTCATTTCAGCAATCATTTCTTTATTCACTTCCGAAAAATTATTTACAAAATTTAACGGGTTTTGTATTTCATGAGCGATACCTGCTGTAAGTTCACCAAGGCTTGCCATCTTTTCGGATTGAATCAATTGGTATTGGGTTGTCTGCAAATCCCTGATGGAATCTTCCAACTTCAATTTCTGCAGATCAATCTCCTGCTTCTGCTTTTTAAGTAGATCAAATGATTTTTGTCTTTTCCTGTTATTCCGGTAAACAATAATACCGATTACCAGTGCAACAATTCCAAGAGTTATCATTGCGTACAATCTTAGCTTAGCTGCATATTGATCATCCGATATTTTTTTAGCCTGTGCAATATCATCCGCTCTTTGCTGCTCTGCTAATGCCATATTCTGGATCTGTCTGCTGTTCTCATCATTATAAAGCGTTTTATAAGCTTCAAAGCCGATTTGTTGATAATGATAGGCAGAATCGCTATTGTGATTTTTTTGAAAATATGCGGTAATTAAACCACTGGATTCTGAAATATAAGGTAAAAAGCCTTTGCCCAATGCAGTGGCCAGGCATAACCTGGCATATTTTAAAGTGGAATCAGCCATTCCCTTTTTATTGAAATACCTGGCAAGGCCAATTGTGGTCGTACAGTAATTCTGATACTGAATTGCGACGGTTGTAAAATATACATAACTGCGGCGCAGGTAGTCTATTGCCAGGCTATCTTTTCCTAATTGATCGTAGATCATGCCAAGATCATTAAAAACGCCGCCATAAACTTTATCCTCACTGCCATAGTATTTTACAGCCAGCCTGTATGAAAGATCAGCGTAATGGCGGGCCGAATCTTTTTGCCCTTCCAATAAATATGCGTCCGAAAGATCATCGTGAATAAAAATATTTATGAAGGGATCTTTATCACCATAATATTTTGCCTTATAAAAATACTCTATAGCTCTTTTGGTATCTTTTGTTTGTTCATAAGTGTGTGCTATCCCGTATAATACTCTTTCTATGGCGGCACTATCTTTCTTTTTCTCATTCGCATGTAAAATGAGAAATAAGACCTGGAGCGCTTTTGGGTAGTTACCCATATCAGTAGCAGATTGTGCAAATCTGGCCATAAACCCCAGCGAGTCTATTTTATTTTCACGGCTTATTGAAAGCATTTTATCGTAGTAAGTAAAAAAAGAGTCCCTGATAAAAAAGCCGCTTTCAGAACTGATATAGATTCCTAATACAGAAATTTCCAGGTCAGCAAAATGGTTTTCCCTCGACTTATCAAGCGCTTCCTGCAGCAGTAAATGTGCGCTGTCTTCTGAAAGATATTTTGAATGTACAAGCGCTAATCGTCCCAAACAAACAATTTCCTGTTTTAGAAATCCGTTTTCACGGGCAATAGCCAGGGCGCTTTGATATATTAGAAAGGCGGTGTCATTTTTCAGAAGATCCACCTGGTAATGCTTCCCTAATTCCAGTAGTGTTGCCACTTTTACAGAATCTGATGGAGATTGTATCAGCACTGCTTTCAGGCTGTCGGATTTAATATCCTGCCCATTTATTTTCATAACGATGAGCAACATCATTAGTAGACTCCAGAATATCGTTTTCATAATTAAATATTAGTATTTGGAAAATTTATTGTGAATGTTGTTCCATTGTTTTCCTTCGTTTCTACTTTTATTTCTCCTCCATGCGCCTTAACTATATCATAACTCAAACTCAAACCCAATCCTGTTCCGCTTCCTGTTGGCTTGGTAGTAAAGAAAGGCTGGAATATTTTGTCTTTGATCTTTTCCGGAATACCACCACCGTTGTCTTTAACGGTGATGGTTACATGATTCCCTTCTTTTTTTGTACTTAAACAAACTGTTGGATGATATGAATCAGAATTTTTGTTTTTTTGTTCGTTTACTGCGTAAAAGGCATTGTTGTAAAGATTTAAAAGTACTCTTCCAATATCCTGCCCAACGATATTTATTTTTCCAACTGTTTCATCAAAATCTGTTTGCATCTCTGCATTGAATGTTTTGTCTTTGGCTTTCAATCCATGATACGCTAATCTTAAATATTCATCTGCAAGTTTGTTGATATCTGTTGGTTCTTTCACGCCAGTGCTGGCACGCGAATGTTCCAGCATGCTTTTTACTATCGCATCTGCACGTTTACCGTGATGATTGATCTTTTCTAAGTTTTGTTTGATGTCGCTACCGATAGCTTTTGCTTCTTCAACGTCACCCTTATTCAATTCCTCATTGAGCTCATCAACCAACTCGCTGCTTACTTCAGAAAAATTATTCACGAAGTTTAAAGGGTTCTGTATCTCGTGTGCTATGCCTGCGGTAAGTTCTCCAAGCGAAGCCATTTTCTCTGATTGTATGAGCTGTGCCTGGGCGGCTTTTAACTGGTCGTAGGCCAGTTCTATTTTTTGTTTGGCTTTCTGTTTTCGCCTGATAAGGATGAATAAGAAAATTGCAAATCCAAGCAAGGTAAAAGTGATACCTAAAATTGCATTTGTCTTCATGCGATTTTGATATGCTGTTTTTGTTGCCGCTATTTCAGCCTGTTTTTGTTCTTGCTCGTCAATCATATCACGCATGATCTTGATATTGCCGGCACCATACAATTTATTACGGGTTTCAGTAGCCAGCTTATAATAATGAAGTGCTTTAGCAGGATCAGTTGATTCAAATTGTTTAGCAAGAATTTCGCTGGCATCTAAAATTCCCTGGGTATATGAAATTTTGCTGGCTTCATTAAATGCTTTTTCAGCATAATAGACGGCAGAATCTATTTGGTTTAATTTTTCATAATAATTTGAAATATCAATATAAGTGTTGGAAATGAGAGATACATCACCCGTCCTTACTGTCATTCTTAACGAAGTAAAAAGGTCTTTTAAGGCAAGTGCAGGTTTGTTTTGTTTTAAGTAAATTTTAGCCCGTAAATTGTACCAGGGAGGAAATACATCGTAAGTTTCAGGATAATAGGAGTAATGTAAAGTACTGAATGCCTTATATGATTTTTGAAGGGATATATTGGCTGAATCCAGTTGATCTGTTTTTTCATAAACCACAGCTAAATCATAATATCCAAACGCAACACCTACTTTGTCAGCATCTCCCAATAATGTCATTTTTTTAAAATATTGCTTGGCTTTATCATAATTGCCTATTTGCAGATACAATTGACCCAAATTGTCGTAATTCGGACCAACGCCTCCCGCAACCCGAGCCGGCTGATTCTTCCCCATCTCAATAGCCTCCAGTCCCAGTTTCAGGGCTTCCGGCAAATTGCCTTTGTAAATTAATGCCTGACCCATAAATGCCATTGCTCCCATTTGTGCCGGTATATCTTTTCTCTGCCTGGCCAGTTGTAATGCTTCCTGGCTGTAATAAATGGTAGTATCGGGATTACGACTTGAATAGCTATCAGCAATTTGCAGTAACTTTTCAACTTTCAACGAGTCATCATGAATGTATCCCAGTTCCCGTTTTAAACTGTCAGGCAAATTTTTTGAACCTTCATCGTTACTTTGCCCGAATACAGAAAAGCTGATTATAATTAGCGTAATATTTAAAATAAATTTTTTCATGTCAGGTTAATTTGATTGGCAGTTGGATC
>CAWAMQ010000010.1:0-141594 GCA_963783125.1 uncultured Chitinophagaceae bacterium | reverse complement strand
ACGATACAACGGTCACGCATTTACGCAGGCCGGATATTAGAATTCCGTCTGCCCGAACCGTTGCCAAATTTATAATTAAAAGTTCATTGTTATTACTATCGCTCAACAAAGTTCCTTCAGCCCGGAACTACTGCTGAAACATGCACTGCTGCTGATTGTTAGCACGTCTGCCCGGCTTGCGTAAATGCGCTTGTTGTGTGCATTTCCATTTTTGTCAACCGTCTTAAGCATTTAGAAAATCTTTTTTGTCTCTCAGCCAGTAAACAAACAAATAAGCCGGATTTTTCTTTTTAAAAACTTTTTCTCCAACTAAAAACAAAACTTTAAGGAAGCTGAAAAAGGCTTCTTTGTCCGGGCAAAAAGAGCAATGAAAAAGTGAAAAAACTTTCAGAATTTTCCTTTGAATTAAAATTTTTTTGTCCAATAGAAAAACTGAAAAAGGCTTCTTTGTCTGGGCAAAATGAGCAATGAAAAAAGTGAAAAAACTTTCACCATTTTTCTTTGAATTAAAATTTTTTGTCCAACAGAAAAACCGCTCAAACTGTCCGGCAAAACGAAACCTAAATACGCGAAAAGTTTCTCTCACACTAAAATAAAAATCTTCATTTTTTGTTTGTCTGCTGATTTAAAATTTTTCTCTCGGCCAAACTGAAAAATATTTTTTTGCCAAACAAAATTGCTTTCAAAAATTTGTCAAGCCCAAACTGTCTGGCGAAAAAAAACTGGCGAATTATTGTCAAACGCTAAATAGATATTTTTTGTCAAACACTGATGAATAAAGGTCTCCACGGGAACTGCACACAACGTCCAGGGCTTTGCGCAGGTGGGATATTAGAATTCCCGTCTGCCCGAACCGTCAGCCGAATTTAGAATAAAAAAGTTGATTATTGTTGTTACGTTTGCTCATTAGAATTAGGTCAGCCCGAACTACCGCTGAAACATGCACTAATGCTGATTTTTTTCAGTCTGCCCCGCTTGCGCAAAACTCCATGTTAGCCGCATTTTTCACCATTTCTTTCCTTCGTAAAATCTCTTATGATCAAAGTCCCAATCCATGAAAAAACCAGCTTTCAACTTTTTATGTCTTGTCTTAATAAACTCTCTTGTCGCTTTGGCAATATTTATTGTTAGGTCAAAACGTTCCAGGTTTTTCATTTTTAAAATGCTTTCGTATGAGTGGTCAACAACCGAGGCTAAAGTCAAGTCTAAATGCTTCAGGTTCTTTAAAGTTTCAAAAGGTTTCAGGCTATCAATTCGCAAAACTTTTGGTGCAGATGTGTTGCCACATAGCTGCAGGCCAACTAACTGTGTCATATTTCCTATAATGTCGTAGTTTTCCACTTTGAAACAATTGTCGATTGATAAAATTGTCAAACGTTTCAATGATACTAATGGAGAGATATTCTTTAGTTTGCTAAATGACCACAATCTTAAATCTCTAAGCTTCGTCAGGTTCTTGATATTAGAAATATCATCTACTGTCGACGTCCAAAACATAAGTCGTTCAAGATTTTTCATTTTACAAATTGCGTCAAAAAAATCTTGTTTAACCCTGTGTCTAACTGAAAGCACTCTTACATTGTCTAATGTTGGTAAAGCTGCAATCCACTTTGCTTCTATTTCCTTTCTTTGCTTAAGCGTCTTACCCGGTAAATCCATTGCTAATGTGGCAATTTGCAACTCTGTTACTTCATAGACTTCATCAGAAAACTCCTGAACATTCAAATAGTTTGGTTCCGTCTCTTTGCTTTGGTAAAATTGATCAAGTTTATAACGGTCGATGGTCATAATGTTGCGGCTAACGGTCCACGCATTTACGCAGGCCGGATATTAGAATTCCCGTCTGCCCGAACCGTCGCCAAATTTATAATTAAAAGTTCATTGTTATTACTATCGCTCAACAAAGTTCCTTCAGCCCGGAACTGCTGCTGAAACATGCACTGCTGCTGATTTTTAGCACGTCTGCCCGGCTTGCGTAAATGCGCTTGTTGTGTGCATTTCCATTTTTGTCAACCGTCTTAAGCATTTAGAAAATCTTTTTTGTCTCTCAGCCAGTAAACAAACAAATAAGCCGGATTTTTCTTTTTAAAAACTTTTTCTCCAACGAAAAACAAAACTTAATAAAAGTGAAAAAGGCTTCTTTGTCCGGGCAAAAAGAGCAATGAAAAAGATGAAAAAACTTTCAGAATTTTCCTTTGAATTAAAATTTTTTTGTCCAATAGAAAAACTGAAAAAGGCTTCTTTGTCTGGGCAAAATGAGCAATGAAAAAAGTGAAAAAACTTTCACCATTTTTCTTTGAATTAAATTTTTTTGTCCAACAGAAAAACCGCTCAAACTGTCCGGCAAAACGAAACCTAAATACGCGAAAAGTTTCTCTCACACTAAAATAAAAATCTTCATTTTTTGTTTGTCTGCTGATTTAAAATTTTTCTCTCGGCCAACTGAAAAATATTTTTTCTGCTAAACAAAATTGCTTTCAAAAATTTGTCAAGCCCAAACTGTCTGGCGAAAAAAAGCTGGCGAATTATTGTCAAACGCTAAATAGATATTTTTTGTCAAACACTGATGAATAAAGGTCTCCGCGGGAACTGCACACAACGGCCACGCATTTACGCAGGCTGGGAAATTAGAATTCCGTCTGCCCGAACCGTCAGCCAAATTTATAAATAAAAGTTCATTGTTATTGCTTTCGCTGAACAGAGTTCCTTCAGCCCGGAACTACTGGTGAAACATGCACTGCTGCTGATTTTTTGCACGTCTGCCCAGGCTTGCGTAAATGCGATGTTGGCAGCATACTTTGTGTCAGACCTTAATGAACTCATATTGTCCAGCAACTTCTTCAATATCTTTAAATCCGTGAAAATATTTGTTATCCATAAATGAAACCCATAGGCGTTGCTTGTTATAAAAGCGGGTAAATATTCTCCGTCGACTTTTAAAAGCAGTCCACAATCAATTAGATTTGAATATGTGTGGTCTATGTTTTTTGCTTCGTCAGATTTCGGATGGCAAGTATATTCCATTTCTCCTCCTGTCGCTTTTGCCTTAAGAGCGTCAATCGGGTCACTCTTGTTGACAGCATTGCTTTTACTTTCTGTTTTGTTATATTAAAAAGTTGCTCCGGTTTGGAATAATTCCGAAATGTCGTAAAGTATAAAAACACACGAACTATATAAACTTCTTCAATTTTTTTGTTCTCGCAAACAAGTTCGGAATTTTCGTGTGGTTTAAATGAACCGACATGTTTTGTCAATTGACCAATAATAGCTTCGTCTGATTCGTTTTGTGTACTTGCTCTTTTGGGTTTAGAAAGCAACTGAATGTAAAAATCGCCATAGTCAAATGTATATGTGACAAAGTCCCACCAAATTTTCGTTGGCGAATTAACCTTGATGTATTCTGCGATTTCTAATTCAGTCTCTTTGTAAGTGAAGTCCATGTAAAGTTGCTGCTAACGTCCACGCATTTACGCAGGCCGGATATTAGAATTCCGTCTGCCCGAACCGTCAGCCAAATTTATAATTAAAAGTTCATTGTTACTACTATCGCTCAACAAAGTTCCTTCAGCCCGGAACTACTGCTGAAACATGCACCGCTGCTGATTTTTAGCACGTCTGCCAGGCTTGCGTAAATGCGCTTGTTGTGTGCATTTCCATTTTTGTCAACCGTCTTAAGCATTTAGAAAATCTTTTTTGTCTCTCAGCCAGTAAACAAACAAATAAGCCGGATTTTTCTTTTTAAAAACTTTTTCTCCAACGAAAAACAAAACTTAAGAAAACTGAAAAAGGCTTCTTTGTCCGGGCAAAAAGAGCAATGAAAAAAGTGAAAAAACTTTCAGAATTTTCCTTTGAATTAAAATTTTTTTGTCCAATAGAAAAACTGAAAAAGGCTTCTTTGTCCGGGCAAAAAGAGCAATGAAAAAAGTGAAAAAACTTTCACCATTTTTCTTTGAATTAAAATTTTTTGTCCAACAGAAAAACCGCTCAAACTGTCCGGCAAAACGAAACCTAAATACGCGAAAAGTTTGTCTCACACTAAAATAAAAATCTTCATTTTTTGTTTGTCTGCTGATTCAAAATTTTTCTCTCGGCCAAACTGAAAAATATTTTTTCTGCCAAACAAAATTGCTTTCAAAAATTTGTCAAGCCCAAACTGTCTGGCGAAAAAAAGCTGGCGAATTATTGTCAAACGCTAAATAGATATTTTTTGTCAAACACTGATGAATAAAGGTCTCCACGGGAACTGCACACAACGGCCACGCATTTACGCAGGCCGGATATTAGAATTCCCGTCTGCCCGAACCGTCAGCCAAATTTATAATTAAAAGTTCATTGTTATTACTATCGCTCAACAAAGTTCCTTCAGCCCGGAACTACTGCTGAAACATGCACCGCTGCTGATTTTTTGCACGTCTGCCAGGCTTGCGTAAATGCGCTTGTTGTGTGCATTTCCATTTTTGTCAACCGTCTTAAGCATTTAGAAAATCTTTTTTGTCTCTCAGCCAGTAAACAAACAAATAAGCCGGATTTTTCTTTTTAAAAACTTTTTCTCCAACGAAAAACAAAACTTAAGAAAAATGAAAAAGGCTTCTTTGTCCGGGCAAAAGAAGCAATGAAAAAGTGAAAAAACTTTCAGAATTTTCCTTTGAATTAAAATTTTTTTGTCCAATAGAAAAACTGAAAAAGGCTTCTTTGTCTGGGCAAAAAGAGCAATGAAAAAAGTGAAAAAACTTTCACCATTTTTCTTTGAATTAAATTTTTTTGTCCAACAGAAAAACCGCTCAAACTGTCCGGCAAAACGAAACCTAAATACGCGAAAAGTTTGTCTCACACTAAAATAAAAATCTTCATTTTTTGTTTGTCTGCTGATTTAAAATTTTTCTCTCGGCCAAACTGAAAAATATTTTTTGTGCTAAACAAAATTGCTTTCAAAAATTTGTCAAGCCCAAACTGTCTGGCGAAAAAAAGCTGGCGAATTATTGTCAAACGCTAAATAGATATTTTTTGTCAAACACTGATGAATAAAGGTCTCCACAGGAATTGCACACAACACAATATTATACGAAACTTTTCAGCTTTCCAAGAGAAATCACGTTATTGATTATCATCACTTTTCTATTGCGCTTTTCGTATTGTTGTTGCGCCAATACGGATTTTAACATTGTCAGGTTTTGCGGTACAATCCATCCAAAGGACTCTCAATATTTATAAGCACTTCTCTTTTTATATGCAGGTATCGTTCCGTAGTTTTTATATTAAAATGACCCAATATTTCTTTGATATATTTTACATCCACTCCCTTTTCAAGCATGTGCGTGGCAAAACTATGGCGCAACCCGTGAAAGCTTATCGATTTACTGATGCCGGCCTTTTCTTTGGCATTTCGAAAAATATTTTGAGCAGAACGAATTGAATAAGGTTTTCCCCGCTCATCGCCTTCAAATAAATAGTTGGTTGGTTTGGGTTGCCACATCCGGTAATAGCTTTCTAAAATATCAAGCAATAATGGGCTTAAGGCTACATACCTGTCTTTTTTTCCCTTGCTGCAATAAACAAACAGTTGTTTTCGCTCACGGTCTATGTCCTGGAGCCGTAGGTTGATTACCTCGCTCACCCGGAGGCCGGCGCTATATGCGGCAAACAAAATGGCTTTGTGTTTTAAATTATTAGCCGCGGCAAACAATCTTCGCAACTCTTCTTCCCCCAAAACCTTTGGTAAAATTAAATGCTTCTTGGGTCGCGGTATTTCCCAAAAGAATTTTTCTCTGCCCAATACCTGTTCGTAATAAAACTTTAGCGCATTGATTCGTGAGTGCATGGTATTTTCGCTCAGGTGTAAGCTGGAATAGCAATAATGAAAATAATCTTTTAACCTCGAAACACTAAAACTCTCAGGGGGCGTATCTTTTATCGTTTGCAAAAACTGCCTGAATTCATTTTCATAGGTCCTTAGTGTACTTCGACTGTATCCTTTTAATACCAGTTGCCTGTTAAATTGTTGTAAAGCTTCTTTGTTGTTTTTGCTTAACGATTGTGGATAAGCGGGTGAACCGTAAATTTTTGCAGGGATCTTTGCCGCTTTTCCGGTTCCAATATTTCCACTAATATTACCTGGAAAGATCGCAGGCATAACCAGGTCGTTTTTTCTCTTTTCTAAAAGAAATTTTTTCAATTCGGTTATTTCCAGTTCCGCTTTATTTTCCAACGCTGTTTTTAAACGTAAATAGTTTTCACCTGTGCAGGTAACATACCAACAGCCATTCGTTTTGCTCCACTTGCCCCCTACCTGCTTTTGGACAAGTGATTGCAGAATCGCATTTTTCTCAAAATAGATCCCGATGCATTCCTGCCTTCGATGATATAATGGCTTTAATATTACCTGCATTGTTTATTGCTATTGCCCATTGCCTATTGCTCATTGCTCATGGCTCATCGCCCATTGCTCATTGCTCATCCCCTCTTGCCTTCACCTACAACTTACAACTTATAACCTAAAACCTACAACTTAAAGTTCCCCCCGCTTTTTATCCAATAAAACCACCTGGTCGGCCACCACCTCTGTTGCATATTTTTTCTGCCCCTCTTTATCTTCATATTGCCGGTGGCGCAGTTTGCCTTCTATATAAAGAAAACTGCCTTTATGAATGTATTGGTTGGCAAACGTGGCAAGGCCGCGCCAAACTGTTACGGGATGCCATTCTGTGTTCGTACTTGTTTCGCCATTTTTCAGCCGGTACGTTTCAGTAGTGGCAATGGTAAGTTTTGCTACAGGAGTTCCATCCTCAAGCGTTTTATATTCAGGGTCTTTACCCACGTTTCCGATTAATATTACTTTGTTGATTCCTCTCATGTCGCCGGTTTATGTATGGTGTTCGCGATATTTTTATTTAGAATGCTGATTCTGTTTCTGAAATATTTTATAACCATTACAGTACCTTTTTTCTCAGCCTATGGCTTCGCCTCTCTCATTCACATGGGCTATATAATACAATGGTCGGCTTACGATGCTGCCGTTAGGTCAAATTATTCAAAAGCGATACTACTTATTCGGGCTGCACGGTTAATTGGGGAGGTATAACACTCCACAGTTAGTTCCTTCAATTTTGATAAGTCAAATCTATTGAATTGATTTTAAAAACAAAAGAAAATTATAGAAAATCCGAAATGAAATTGTCAGAACATTTGATCTGAATATTTTATAACGTTTGCCCGTTACTTCAACAGTATCCTTTCATTACTTCGATATTCATTATTGCATATTCGCTATTCGATATTGCAGAAATTAAAATTCTTTCAACCTTTTCTTTACAGGGCAATGGTTGACCAAGAAATCAACAACAGCGGGAAAATAAAAATCCGCGAAATTTGTTTGTTTACTACAACGTGCAAACTAAAATTCAGATCATGAAAATCCACCAGCAACAAATACAGCTCAAAGAAAGAAGAAGAGGTTTTCATTTGGTTACTTCCGAAATTGAACAATCCTTTCCCGGACTCAAAGAAATTTCAAAAGGCATTTGCCATGTTTTTATTCAGCATACTTCCGCTTCTTTAGCGCTTAATGAAGATGCCGACCCAACGGTAAGGAAAGATTTTGAACATTTTTTTAATAAGATAGTGCCTGAAGATGATCCCGGTTATATTCACAATTACGAAGGATCGGATGATATGCCGGCACACCTGAAAGCGGCTATCCTTGGTAGTTCTGTAACGATACCGGTCTCTAACGGCCGCCTCGCCCTTGGAACCTGGCAGGGGATTTATTTATGCGAACACCGCAACCACGGCGGCCCGAGAAATATTGTGGTTACTGCAATGGGGGAATAAGGCAAAATTTTGAATATTGAATTATGAATTTTGAATATTGAATCTGTGATATTTCGCCCATTGCCTCTTGCCTATCGCCTCTTGCCCATTGCCCATTCCCCATTGCCCATTCCCCATTGCCCATTGCCTCTTGCCCATTGCGCATTCCCCATTGCCCATTGACCATTGCCCATTGCCTATTCACTCCCCCAACTCTCCCACCACCCTGCTCACCGGCAAGCCCATCACATTGTAAAAATCTCCTTTGATGGATTTGATGCCAACGGCGCCGATCCATTCCTGTATCGCATAGGCGCCGGCTTTGTCGTATGGTTGATAACGATCGACGTAAAATTCTATTTGCTTTTTGGTTAGCGCGTAAAACGCTACTTCTGTTTCTTCTGCAAAAACGGTTTTGTTTGTTGCTGATAAAATACAAACGCCGGTAATTACCCTGTGCGTTTTGCCCGAAAGTTTGGAAAGAATTTGTATCGCCTCGTCCCTGTTTCCGGGCTTACCCAAAATTTCATTTTGTAAAACTACTAGCGTGTCAGCGGCAATTATCGTTTGTCCGTTACCGTTATGTAAGCTTCGCTGAACGGCTGCCGCTTTATTTTCAGCAATGTACATCGCTGCCTGCGAAGGCGACAATCCTCCGGGAAAGGTTTCTTCGATTTTAGAAACGATCACTTCAAAAGGTATTTCTGCCAGCTCAAGCAATTGCTTTCTTCTTGGCGAGCCGGAAGCTAAAATTATTTTTTCCATAGTTGTAAAATCAAAAAAACAACATCGACAATATCCCTGCCAGCATGATTAGCTTAACAGCAGAACTTAATTGATGAAAATCTGCGGAGGTGGTTGCTTTGTATAATTTTTGTAACACCCACAGCAACGGAATGATGATGGCCACCAGCGAGTAAAAGGCTGAAAACCACCATCCTAACTGCACTACGTAAATTAAAATAGCAAAAAGAACGCCCGCCAGCACCACGATCCAAACGGCGGTAAAAACTTTTGAAACAGGCAGTCCCCATGCGATCGGCATTGTCCTGCATCCATACCTGAGATCGCCTTCCATATCTTCCATGTCTTTTATCACTTCGCGGATCAAAGAAATGATGAAAGCAAACCCGGCGTAGATAAAAGACATTTTGATTAATCGTTGCCATACTACATCAGCCGGCGAAATCCGGAAACGATATTCTGCAATAGTAAGTACCAGGATCACCCACGCCGTTAATAATGAGATGAGAATATTGCCGATAAGAATTTTCTTTTTAAAAGTGCTTGAATAAACCAGCAGCACATTGATGGCTAAAAAATTAAAAAGAGGAATAAAAATATTCCGAAGTCTGTACCCTACATAGATACTCAATGCCAACCCGATGAATGAAAGAAGCGCATGGAGCAAAATAGCAGAACGCCTGTTGATAAAGCGGCCCACTACCACTTTTTCTGTTTTGTTTACCTGGTCGATATTTTCATCAAAATAATCGTTGATGATATAGCCGGCGGCAGCAATGCAAACAGAAGCGGGCACCAGCAAATAAAATAAGCCTTCAGAAAGTTTAATGCTTTCATATCCTTCATGCGGCGTTGCATACACGAAAGGCAAAATGAAATACCTGAAAAGCATTTGCGTAAGCACAATAAAAAGAAGATTGGGCCATCTGATCAATCTGAAAAATGCAGTAAGCGTTTTCATGCGGGTAAAATAAAAATAAAAAGATCAGGTTGAGGCAATATTATTTTTTAAAGGCCACCGGTTATTCAGTTTCAAAACTTTTTCAATTACATCCCGCACACACCCGGCGCCGCCACCAAAAGGCGAAATGTACGAAGCCATCTCCCTGATTTCCACGGCAGCATCACACGGGCACGCCGCAATGCCGGCCATTTTCATGCAGTGATAATCTGGAATATCATCGCCCATAAAAAGCAATTCGTTGAGAGAAAGTTTTTTTTCGTCAACATATTTTTTTAAAAACGCTTCTTTGTCTTTTACATCCATAAAAACGTCTTTTATACCGAGCCGGTTCAAACGGTCATGTACAGACGAAGAATTACTTCCCGAAATGACGATCACCTCAAAACCCGATTTTACAGCAAGCTGCAATGCATATCCATCCCTGATGTTCATCGTTCTGATCCAGTTATTGTCGCTGTCAACCATAATATTGCCATCGGTAAGCACCCCGTCCATATCAAATGCAAAGGTTTTTATCAACTTAAAGCGGGAAAGGATGTGCATGGAAAAATAGTTGCGTTACGAAAATAAAAAGTTCAGTAGTTTTTGCTGCCAGGATAATTTTTTCAAATATAGTTATAGAGAACTGAATAATAAATTATGCGTACAGTAAACGAACTTTAATTAGAGATTTTTCTTTCGAAGTTGTACCCTCAAACATTACAATAAACGCCAACCTATCTTTTACCGTGGTGTTTGATAATGCTTTCAGAAAGCTTCAGGTAAATGTATTTAAGGTCTGGATTTGCGCCAAGCGCCTGCAGGTGGCGGTTGAGTGTATAGATGTCGTCCCTGATAGCGGGCCCTGTTTGACTGAGAAAAGGTGAAATCGATTTTGCCCTCCCGGTCGTTTCATCGATTAGCGGAAATAAAGTTTTGTATTCGATACGCTCTTTTTCGCAAAATAATTCCGCGAGCGCGTACAGGTGGTTGGTGAAATTGCTCACAAAAACGGCCGCCACATGATAATTCAGCCTTTCCGTATCATTGGCTTCGATCACTTTGTCAGAAAGTGTTTTGGCAAATCCCAACACGCGGTGCATAATTTCCTGGTTATTGCCATCTATTAAAAAAGGAATTTCAGGAAGATTATCGGCAAATTTGGAAAGTGACTGTAACGGATATAACACCCCGTAAGTGGGGGTGATATCTTTAAAAACGTTCATGGAAACAGCGCCGGCAGTATGAACTACAAATTTGTCTTTCAGCGCGGGAATTTTTTCGATATGATCGAGCGCGGCATCGTGCAGGGCAACAATATAAATATCACCATCAGCAAATTGCGCCGCATCAAGGGGCGCAGTGGTGGCAAGATAAGATGAAGCCAGTGTTTTTGCATTTTCTTCATTTCGGCTAATTACCTGCACAATATCGTGGCCGGCTTTTGCAATCACTTCAGACAAAACTGTAGCCGTGTTCCCCGAGCCAAGCATTACAACTTTCATTGAATTTTTTTTTAACTAAATATTTTTTTTTAGGTTGAAAAACTAAATGTATTGATATAACGGGTTTTTCCTATAAAAAATATATTTTGTACGTTAATTTATTAGGGTTTTTAAACATACTTTACTTTTGGAATTTTAGAAGTAAAGCTTTGAAAGTGTTGTTCTGCGTGGGTTCCGAAGATAATGAAGTATGCTTAAATAACAAATTATGTATTTAAAATTCCATTTTTAATTTTTACGCTAATATTGCAACCACGCAAGTTATTGCAAAATCTGAACGTTAATAAGCATACGATAAGATATAGAATTGGAAAAATAAAAAGGATTATGGCAAAAAATTTATTGATAGTTGAGTCCCCTGCGAAAGCAAAAACCATTGAAAAAATATTAGGGAAAGATTTTGAAGTAAAGAGTTGTTATGGCCACATTCGTGATCTTGAAAAAGACGATATGGGCATCGATGTAAACAATAATTTCGCGCCCCGCTATAAAGTCCCTGATGATAAAGCCAAAGTGGTGAAGGAGCTGAAACAATTTGCCAAAAAGGCCGATACCGTGTGGCTGGCCTCGGATGAGGACCGTGAAGGAGAAAGCATAAGCTGGCATCTTGCTGAAGTATTGGGCCTTGATGTAAACACCACCAAAAGGATTGTTTTTCATGAAATAACCAAACCTGCGATCAATGCGGCGGTACAAAATCCGCGCTTTATTGATATGAACCTGGTGAATTCACAACAGGCCCGGCGCGTGCTCGACCGGCTGGTGGGCTTTGAGCTCTCCCCTGTGTTGTGGAGAAAGATCGGGATGAAAGGAGGCCTTAGCGCGGGAAGAGTGCAAAGCGTAGCCGTAAAACTTATCGCTGAAAGAGAAAGAGAGATCAACCAGTTTGAAGTGACCAACAGTTTTAAAATCGAGGCCATTTTAGCCTCAACGGATGACGCGGGCAAAAGGATCTCATTCAAAGCAGAGGATGGCGGCACCCGGACGATTGAAGGCGCCGAGGCATTTTTGGAACGGTGTAAAAATGCAACTTATTCGGTAAAAGACATTGTTGTAAAACCTGGCAAACGTACTTCTGCCGCGCCATTCACCACTTCTACCCTGCAGCAGGAGGCCAGCAGGAAATTAGGATACAGCGTAAGTAAAACGATGCTTATCGCCCAGCGGTTGTATGAGAGCGGAAAGATCACCTACATGAGAACCGACAGCGTAAACCTTAGCAGCACGGCTAAAGACCATATTAAAAGCGAGATACTAAAAAATTATGGCGAAAAGTATTTGCAGATGCGCAATTACAAAAACAAAAATGAAAGCGCGCAGGAAGCGCACGAAGCCATTCGTCCCACAGATATGAGCGAAAGCCGGATACACGACCCTGAAATGAACCGGTTGTATGAGCTGATATGGAAACGAACAATCGCCAGCCAGATGAGCGATGCGGTACTCGAAAAAACCACGGCAAAAATAAAGGTCAGCACGGTTGATGATGAATTGACCGCTACCGGTGAAGTATTGAAGTTTGATGGTTTTTTAAAAATCTATAACGAAGGCAATGATGACGACGAAAACGAAAACAGCAACTTCGGATCAGAAAGCCGCCTGCCGCCGCTCACAGTAAACCAGCAGCTTGATTTTGAACAAATGACGGCGACAGAAAAGTTTACACGCCATGCTCCGCGCTACACGGAAGCCTCACTGGTAAAGAAGCTGGAAGAATTAGGCATCGGCCGCCCAAGCACCTACGCTCCCACTATCAGTACCATCATCAAAAGAAGTTATGTAGAAAAAAGAGATAAAGAAGGCACGAAGCGCGAAATACGCATCGTGAAACTTTCGAAAGAAAATGCCATTGAAAAAATTACCACTTCAGAAATTACCGGTGCCGAAAAAGGAAAACTTTTTCCTACAGATCTCGGGCTGGTAGTAACTGATTTTCTAAACCAGTATTTCGAAAAGGTGATGGATTATTCTTTTACAGCCAACATCGAGGAGGAGTTTGATAAGATCGCCGAAGGAAACCTTCAATGGAACAAAATGGTAGGCCAGTTTTATAAACCTTTCCATGAATCGGTAGAGCACACACTCGAAAATGCGGAGCGTGCAAAAGGCGAGCGTGAATTGGGTAAAGATGCCGAAAGTGGAAAGCCTGTTATTGCAAGAATGGGACGTTATGGCCCGATGGTTCAAATAGGAAATGTGGAGGACGAGGAAAAACCGAGGTTTGCCAAATTAAAAGCAACCCAAAGTATTGAGACCATTTCGCTGGAGGAAGCTATGGAGCTTTTTAAGTTGCCGCTAACCCTGGGTGAGCATGAAAACAAAGAGGTTTCTGTAAATATCGGCCGGTTTGGCCCTTACATAAAATGGGGAGAACAATTCATTTCACTGCCCAAAGGTGAGGAGCCGACAGAAGTGGATATGGAAAGGGCCAGGGAAATCATTAAGGCAAAGCAGGTGGAAGACGCGCCAATTGGCTATTACGATGAAAAGCCTGTTACCAAAGGCAAAGGCCGTTTCGGGCCTTTTATAAAGTGGAATGATATGTTTATCAATGTTCCGCGAGCTTATAATTTTGACAATCTTTCCCAAAAAGATATGAATGAACTGATTGAAAAGAAGATTGAAAAAGAAGCGAACCGTTACATCCGGCAATGGCCTGCAGAAAAGATTGCACTTGAAAATGGCCGCTGGGGGCCGTTTATACGGTTTGGTAAAAAGATGTTGAAAATAACCGCAAAACCGGAAGGGGGAAAATATACACCCGAAGAGCTTGCCGGACTTTCAGTGGAAGACGTAAAAAAAATGATACTTCAACAAGATCCCAAAGCGTTTGATAAAAAAGCAGCTAAAAAGAAAGCAGCTCCTAAAAAAGCGGCGGCAAAAAAAACCGCATCCAAAAAAGCGGTGAAAAAGAAATGACCGGCAAAAGAAAAAATTTCAATTTTTGTTCGTTTACTGTTTCCCGTTCGCCTCCAAAAAAAAACTTTACAGATTAACAATTTAGCAACGCATTAGGGTATTAGTTAATTTGGCTTACCATGCCGTTTCTTTATTTTTGCTGATAATCTGTTTTAGTCTGAAAAAAGTTTTAAAAATATCTCTCAAAGTATTATTGAGCATTCTTGTGCTGCTCCTTGTGCTGTGGATTTTAATACAAACCACCTTTTTTCAAACATTCATTATTCACCGGGTAGCTCACCGGCTTTCAAAAAATCTTAATACAACTGTTTCCATTAAAAAAATTGACCTCGAGCTTTTTGATAAAATGGACATGCAGGATCTGCTGGTGCTGGATCATCAAAAAGATACCCTGCTCTATGCGGGCGATGCAAAGGTGAACATCACCGATTGGTTTTTTTTCAAAAAAAATATAACGCTACAGTACATTGGCCTCACGGACGGATTTATAAATCTTCATCGTTCCGATTCTGTGTGGAACTACCAGTTTTTGGTTGACTATTTTTCCGGGCCGCAGAAGAAAAAAACGGATACATCAGCAGCTGCCATCAACCTTGATCTTAAAGTGATCAATTTGAAAAATATCCGTATCTGGCAAAAAGACGGATGGCGCGGCGAAGATATCCTGGTTTCTGCCGGCAGGATAAATATCAATGCCGATAAATTTGACCTGGATAAAAATGTTATCAGGATCAATGATATCGTGCTCGACAACCCTTCATTTTCGCAGTATGATTACAAGGGCAACCGGCCACCTCATACAAACACTACGGCTGCTTCACCCGGTAGCAACAGCAATGAATTGCAATGGAATCCCGGCAGGTGGAAACTTACGGTAAAAAACCTTATTCTGAATGATGGTTTGGCGGCGGTGGAAAAGGAAGGTCACGCACCACCTGTGATGAACCGCTTTGATGAAAATCATATTGTGCTTTCGTCCATCAACGGCACCTTTAAAAAAATAGATCTCAGGGACGATACACTAACATCTGTAGTTTCCCTAACAGGAAAAGACCGCGGCGGGTTTGTGATTAAAAAGATCGCTGCTGATTTTAAATTCACTCCTGAGATGATGGAGTTCAAACATCTCGACCTTGTAACCAGTAAGAGCCACCTGCAGGACTACTACGCCATGCACTATAAAAATTTTAATGATGACATGCAGGATTTCATTCATACGGTAACGGTGGACGGACATTTCAATAACAGCACATTAAGCAGCGACGACCTTGCCTATTTTGCACCGGAAACGGCCTCATGGAATACAGATTTTACCTTATCAGGAACGGCACATGGGAAAATTGATAACCTTACCGCTCACAATATGATCATCACGGCCGGGGCGGATAATTATTTAAATGGCGATCTAAGTTTAAGAGGCCTGCCGGATATTAATAAAACCTTTATCGACCTGAGGGCAAATGAATTAAAAACCAATTATAACGAACTGTCAAGGCTGATACCTTCGATTAAAGGTGTTACCAACCCGAACCTGGCCGCTTTTGGGAATATAAAATTCGAAGGAAGTTATACCGGGTATGTTAATGACTTTGTTACTTACGGCACGTTAACCACAGATATTGGTACCCTTCAGACGGATCTTCATCTTACCGTTCCCGACCAGGGACAGGCGGTGTACGAGGGAACCATTTCAACCAAAGATTTTCGCCTTGGTAAATTTATTGACAATAGCAATATCGGGAATATTGTGTTTAACGGAAAGATAAAGGGAAAGGGTTTTAGTCCCGACAATGTCGACATTAATGTGGACGGTAACATCAGCAAGGTGCAATATAACGGATATGAATACACGAATATAATAGCGCACGGCCAGTTTAAAAACAAACTCTTTAGCGGTTCTGCCAGCATTAATGATCCGCATATTGTTGTTGACACACTGGTGGGTTCGATCAATTTCAGCAAGGCCAATCCTGAGTTTAACCTGGAAGCCAATGTAAGAAAACTGCACCTCAAAAATTTACAATTTACTAACGACAGCATCTCCCTCACCGGTAAATTCAACCTGGATTTTACAGGGGATAACATTGATAATTTTTTAGGCTCTGCTAAATTATACAATGCTGTTTTATCTGATAACGGCAAACAATTGTCATTTGATTCTTTATTCATCAGTTCAACATTTGTGGATGGTAAAAAATCATTGATGATTGCTACCAATGAGCTGGAAGCCGGTATCCATGGTAATTTCAGGATCATGGAACTCCCCGATGCTTTTCAATTGTTCCTCAATAAATACTACCCTGCTTATATTAATAAACCGAAAAAGACGATAGAAAACCAGGATTTTAATTTTTATGTGAAGACGAGGGATATAAGTGAGTATATTAATTTGTTTGATAAGAGGATCACGGGATTAAACAACTCGGTAGTGCAGGGAGATATCAATATTGCTGCCAACACGTTAAACCTCCAGGCGGATATTCCCCAATTTAATTATAGCAATATCAGCTTTAACGTGATTGATTTTACGGCTATCGGAAACCGCGATACCCTGGTGCTGCAGGGAGATGTGGATGATGTGGTGATCAATGACAGTCTTCATTCTCCTGACGCAAGGTTCAGCATTACTGCTGCCAATGATATTTCAAATATATCGATAAAAGCCACCGGTAACCATACATTTAATAACGCCGAACTTTCTGCACAAATACAAACGACAAAGCACGGGTTTAAACTTATTTTCAATCCTTCCACATTTGTTATCAATGAAAAGCAATGGCAAATCGCTAAAGAAGGTGTGCTTCAATTGCAGGACAGCCTGCTTACGGCCAATAACATCCGCTTCTCCCAAAATGGCCAGGAGATCTACATCTCTACGCAGCCATCATTGACAGGAAATGGTAACGATGTAATGGTGGCCGTGCAAAACCTCGTTGTTGAAGACTTTACGCCCATGTTCTTAAAATCGCCCGAACTCGGCGGCTTACTTAACGGCAATATCAGGGTGAATGATCCCTTCGGAAAAATGTCGGTAGAGTTTGATACCAGGATCGATCAATTCAGTTTTGAAAAGGATTCTATCGGAATAATGCTGGCCAATGGGGAATACAATGCTAACCCCGGGGAACTGAAAGTGAACCTGATCTCCAACAACAATCTTTATAATTTCAGCGGCGATTTTGCATACCGGTTCCAGGACACCACGACCAATCAATTGAGTGGTTCTGTGGTTTTTAATAACTCAGGAATCCATATTCTTGAAAATTATTTAACCTCGGTTTTTAGCAGTCTTGATGGAAGGGCCACAGGGAAATTAAATATCTCGGGCAAAGCATCGGCTCCTAAATTAACCGGCCGAATGAGGCTCGACAGTACCGCCTTAACCATCGATTATACTCAATGCCATTACCGGCTGGCCAACGGTTCTGTAATCACATTTAATCCGGATGAAATTGATTTTGGTTCCATAAAAATTCTTGATACACTCAATCATACTGCCACCCTCACAGGAAAAATTTATCACACTTTCTTTGATAACTTTTTCTTTAATGAACTTCATTTCAAAACAGATCCGGGAGTAAACGGCCCATCGAAATTTATTTTGCTGAACACAACCTCCAGTGACAATAACGAATTTTACGGGCATGTGGTAGGAAGCGCTGAATTATCGCTGAACGGATTTTTGTCGGACATGCAAATGGATATTTCCGGAGAACCAACGGACAGCAGTCACATTTATTTGCCTACCGGCGAAACAGCCGAATCCGGGTCAATGGATTATCTTGAATTCACCAAGTTCGGGCGCGAAATGAAGGCTGATTCAGTTTCTCACGAAATTACCAATATCAAAGTGAATATGGAGCTTACAGCAAACCCGTTGGCAAAAATTGACGTGATACTTGATGAAACAACGGGTGATGTGATAAAAGCCCAGGGCAGTGGCAAGCTGAATATAACGGCAGGAACAACGGAACCGTTAACGATCAGGGGCAGGTATAATGTAGAACAGGGAGAATATACTTTCAACTTTCAAACATTCCTGAAAACACCGTTCACGCTGCAACAGGGTTATATCGAGTGGCAGGGAGATCCATATCTTGCCAACCTGAATATTGACGCCATTTACCGCGCGCAGAATGTGAGCATGAGTAATATTCCTACCACCACCGGTTATAGAAATATCAATGGCGATGTAGATATTATTTTTAAATTAAGAGGTACGCTTAAAGATCCGCAGCCGGAATTTGAATTCCAGTTCCCTTTTGACAATCCTTTAAAATCAGACCCGATCGCTGCAGAATTTCTGAAAACAAGATTCCAGGAAGATAAAACAGCGTTGATGAACCAGGTGGCATCGTTGCTGTTGTTCAACCAGTTTATGAGTAGTGACCAGCCTTTGATCACAGGAAATAATACGGGCAATTTCGTGACGAGAAGTGTGGGACAATTGCTTTCGGCTACGTTATCCACTTCGCTTAACTCGTGGTTGCAAAAAGTGCTCAATACAAAATCAGTTAACCTCATCACCAACATCAACACCGGGGATTTGAATTTTCAGAAAGGCGCTTCGCAAAAGGAAATTACAAACGTTGGAAATTTCGGCGTCAGAACCGCTTTCCTGAATAATAAATTGCTGGTGACTGTAGCGGGAAATGTGGATTACAAACTCGGGCAGGCAGTTACCACTTCCAACTCTAACTTTCTTTTTACACCGGACGTTTCTTTTGAATACCTGGTAACGCCCAACGGGCAATTGCGGGTAATTGGTTTCAACAGGAGCGATGCTGATATAGGTGATATTGCCGGCGTAACACGACGCAACAGAACAGGTATCCAGCTTTCTTACCGCAAAGATTTCGACACGTTTACCGAGTTTTTTACCAACGAAAAGAAGAGAAGAAAAACGAGGAAGAGGTAATTTTTATTTATCAATTGTGAAATGCAGTAAACCAACAAATAACGAAGATTTTTATTTTCTAAACACCATCTTTCGCTTTCTCTCCGTCCCCTTTTTCGGTTTGTATTTTGAACCCCGGTGCCTTATGATCTTTCGGAAGATAATCAGGCGGAATAGTGGTGTCATTTCCATCGCGTGCTGAAAAATAATGCGGTGACATGATCTCAATTCCCCTTTCGTTGCATACATCCTGGATGTTTTGGTACAGCGAAGAATAAATAGCTGCCTGTTTGTTGGGCTCACGGATGTAAGCATTAATTTGATACGACACAAAAAAGTCTTGTAAGCCGGTTTGTAACACGAATGGCTTCGGTTCTTTCAATACGAAATCAGTTCTTAAGGCTGCTTCTATTAAGGCAGCGTGCATATCCCGCCATGGCGTATTATAGCCGATGGTAACGGTTGTATTTATGATCAGTCCCAGCCCCGGCGCATCACTGCTATAATTGATCGTGTGGCTGTTCATTACCGTTGAGTTGGGAATAGAAATGATCTCATTTTTTATCGTTCTGATACGTGTTACCAATAAAGATTTTTCAATTACATCTCCTAACTGCTCCCCGATTTTTACGCGATCCCCGATTTTAAACAAACGCATATAGGTTAGTATCAGTCCCGAAATAATATTCGACAATGACCCCGCTGAGCCGAAAGTAAAAAGGAAGCCGAGAAATACAGAAACGCCCCGGAAAACAGGCGAATTGCTTCCCGGCAGGTAAGGAAAAATTACAACGATCATAAAAGCAAATACCAACACTCTTATTATTTGGTAGGTGGGATTTGCCCAATCGGGGTAAAATCCGGGAATTTTAAGTTCTTCATTTTTAACTTCTTCTCTCAGGTATCTTAAGCCTTTAAATGCGTAACGAAAAACAAAAAGTATGACGAGGATCGTTATAAGGTTTGGCACAAATGCCCAAAAAGATGCAGCGATCTTTTTTACAGGATTCAGTATATAACCAAAAAGCGTAGACGCATAATTTTGTGTCCAGGGAAAAATGCCAAAAATAGCGGGTAGCGCCAGGTAGAGTACCAAAAAGATCAGGAACCACTTTACCACGTTGTTCACGCTCTTGAAAAAATTCACCTCCATCGAAGCATCAAACAGCGTATAATTTTTTATTCTGACACCCTTGAAAAGCTTGTTTTTTTGTTGATAGATTTTAACCTTTGTCCACCGGAAAAGTTTTACAATATATTTTATTATTAATCCGAAAAGAGCGATTAAAAGCAGTGCCAGTAAAATTTCCTTTGCCAGCGTAGTAATGTTTGTTTCATGCAAATATTTTACGATCTCACCGTTAATGATCTTTTGGTAACGGGCCGCCAATATATCGCGGGAAGTATTTTCCCAGATAGCGTCATTATCAGAAACGCTCATTATAGTTTTATCACGCACTACAAGATCGGTGGAGTTTTCATTGGATACAATTTGTATCGAATCATTTTTGTTGCGATAATTACCTGGAAGATTTTTTATCCGCTGCTGTATGGCTGCAGCTCTTTCTTCAGCAGAAAAACTGCCCGATTCGTTGAAGATGTAAAATAAAGTGTCATTAAAAAATCCTATAACAGGATAAGCCTTGGCGGTAAGTCGCAGCGAATCAATTTGTTTCTTTTTTTCTTCAAAACGTACCTCATCTTTATTTTTTAATTGCTCTAATTGTTTTTGTAATTCTTCCTTTTTTAAATTATCGTTGCTTTGCAGTGCACCGATTTGTTTTTCGAGGTTGGCTTTGGTAACCGAATCGGCTAAGCGCAGCTGTTCTATTTCACTAAGCTTCTGGTTAAAATTTTGCAGAATGGCAGCATTTAAAGAATCGTTTTGTTTGGCCAGGCTGTCTCTTTGTTCTGCAGTGATCATCGTATCCTTTTGCGCATAGGAAAAGGCTGTTGTGAAAAATAACAGGACAGTGAATATAATCGGGATTATTTTTTTCATCCGCAGATAGAATTATTAAAAAGAAAACTACGATAAAGATAAAGCTTTCACTATTCACTGTTCACCATTCTCATTCAGCAAAAAGTTTCTCATCAGGTTTAAGGCCATCACTGCAGTTACTTCAATATTTTTTGCCCGCCCAAACCGCTGTTTGAATTTTTGTGCCACCTGTTTTTCCCTGCTGCCCACAGCAACCCAAACAGTGCCTACCGGCTTATCCTGTGTTCCTCCGCCTGGTCCCATAATGCCGGAAACGGCAATGCCATAATCAGTTTTCATGGTATCTAACAATCCTGCAAGCATCTCTTTCACGGTTTCTTCACTTACGGCGCCATATTTTTCCAGCGTTTTATTTTTTACATGGAGGAGTGTTTCTTTTATATCATACGAGTAACTTACGACGCTTCCTTCAAAGTAGGCTGATGAACCGGGAACAGAAGTGATAAGACTCGCAATTGAGCCACCGGTGCAGCTTTCAGCGGTAGCAATGTTTTTTTTCTTGTTCATCAGCATCTTTCCCAATACCTCCTGCATAGACTCATCATCATCCACCACCATGTATTTTGCTACCAGCTTTTTTAAATCAGTAAACTGACTTTTGAGTGCATTTTCTGTTTTCGTTTTGTCGAAACCGGAAGTGGTTAATCGCAATCTTACCATTCCATAATTTGGCAGGTAAGCCAGCCTGATGTCGCCCGGCAAATTGTCTTCAAAATCTTTAATGATTTCAGCCAGCGCCGACTCTCCTATTCCCGCAGTTAAAATGGTTTTATGCAAAATAACAGGAAGCTCAAACTGCGCTTGCAGGTAAGGGATCACCTCTTCCATGATGCCCATCATTTCATAGGGAACACCCGGCATGCTGATGAAAATGCAGCCTTCATCTTTAAATACCATTCCCGGCGCCGATCCCCTTTTATTCTGAATTACTTCGCAAACATCCGGCACTTCGGCCTGCTTCAAATTCACTTCCGACACTGGCTTGTGGTACACCTGTTCAAAAAGATATTTTACATTTTCCAATGCTTTTTGATCCACCGTCATCTTTCCTGAAAAATAATCACACAACACATTTTTGGTTATGTCATCATTGGTAGGCCCCAGGCCGCCGGTGATGAGAATAACGTTCGTGGTTTTCTTTTCGAAATCCAGTGCCAGCCTTATTTCTTCAGCGTCATCGCCAATGGCAACGCGATTTCTTACGGCGATGCCGATCTTATTCAATTGTTGTGCAATCCACGCGCTATTGGTATCAATCACCTGTCCTATCAGCAATTCATCACCGATGGTAATTATCGAAGCATAAATATTTTTCATGGCGCAAAATTAATCAGAAAGAATAAAGAATAGGAAACGGTTTTATGCTTATAATCTTTTAGTTTTGACGCATACCGTAAGAACATTTTGTTTAAATAAATTTTTATCAGTTGAAAAAATTATTTCTTTTCTTTTTTATCATTTACTCATCAGTTTCATTTAGCCAAACCACCGAGCAGCGATTTAATGATGCATTTAAAAATCTCGCTAATGACCCTTCCTTTAAACATGCTACCATAAGTTTATACATGATCAATACAACCACAGGTAAGCCGGTAACAGAAGCTAATACAGAAGTGGGCGTTGCGCCGGCAAGTTGCCAGAAAGTCATCACCGCAAGTACTTCCTTTGCCTTGCTGGGACACGATTACCGGTATAAAACCAGCATCGGTTATTCAGGGGAGATAGTAAACGGAGTTTTAAACGGAAATCTTATTTTGAAAGGCAGCGGCGATCCGACGCTTGGCAGCTGGCGCTATGAAGAAACCAAAGAAGAAAAGGTTATACAAGATTTTAAAAATGCGATATCACGGGAAGGCATACACGCAATAACCGGGCATGTATTTCGCGGATCAAAATCTTTGGAACAGTGAAGCCACACCGGATGGCTGGATATGGCAGGACATCGGCAATTATTACGGCGCGGGCGCAAGGCCACTCAACTGGCGCGAAAATCAATACGATCTATATTTAAACTCCGGCAACCATATCGGCGATCCCGTAGCAATTGCCGGCACCAAACCTTCTTTTGTTTACGGTCTTCATTTAAAATCAAAAGTTACCTCGGCGGCAAAAGGCAGCGGCGATAACAACTATATTTATTTACCACTCGGCGATGAGTACGGTTATGTGAGAGGAACCACTCCGGTAGATGAAAATCATTTTACCATTTCCGGCGCAATGCCAAAACCCGGTGCAGAACTGGCTTTAACACTGGAAGCCGCTTTAAAAAATGAATCCATAGAAAAAGTTGCTTCGGATTATCCCCAAAAAACAGATGTTAGCAACGTAAAGGTTTTTTACACCTATACATCACCATTACTCGATGATATTATTTTACATTTCCTCAGGCGCAGCATCAATTTATATGGTGAAGCATTAATAAAAACCCTTGCTTATAATTTCACAGGTGTAGGCGCGACAGACAGTGGCGTAAATGTGATCCATCGTTTCTGGAAAGACAAAGGCATCGAACCTTACGCGATCAACCTCATTGACGGAAGCGGCCTCTCCCCTTCCAACCGCGTTACGACCAAAGCCCTTGTAACAGTGATGGAATACGCACGAAAGCAAAACTGGTTTCCTTCCTTTTACAATGCACTTCCTACAATAAGCGGAATTAAAATGAAAAGTGGTTCTATCACGGGAGTTATTTCTTATACAGGTTATATCAAAGGGAATAACGGTGACCAATATACGTTTTCTTTTGTAATCAACAACTATGACGGCAATGGCAATGAAGTGCGGCATAAGATGTGGAAGTTGCTGGGGATGTTGTAGGGAAAAATTTTGGACAAAATGAAGTAGTTTACATTGCTTTTCAAAGCTGCATTGTTCTTCTTTATTGTGATTTCAAAATCTTGTTTTCATGAAACAAAAATTCCTTTTCTTATTTATTCTCATTTCTTTATCCCTTTATAAAGAAAATAGTTTTGCACAATCTGCCAGTGATCAGTCCGCTAGAAAATGGTGGAAAGAAGCAATCGTTTATCAAATTTATCCACGAAGTTTTAAAGACAGTGATGGCGACGGCATTGGTGATTTAAAAGGGATTATTTCCGAACTTGATTATATTAAAAGCCTTGGTGTTACGGCGGTATGGCTAAACCCCATCTATAGCTCACCTAATGACGATAACGGCTACGATGTCAGCGATTACAGGGATATAATGAAGGATTTTGGAACGATGGCAGATTTTGATTCGTTATTAAAAGGGATGCATGACCGCGGCATTAAACTCATAATGGATTTGGTAGTAAACCACAGCAGCGATGAACATGAATGGTTTAAGAAAAGCCGCAGTTCAAGAACCAATCCGTTCCGCGAATATTATCATTGGTGGGATGCGGAAAACGGCAAGCCTCCTTATCGTTACAGTTTGTTTGATGTAAACCATGACGCCTGGAAATATGATTCACTTACCAACGCTTACTACCTGCATTACTTTTCCAGGAAACAGCCTGATCTTAATTGGGAGAATCCCAAAGTGAGACAGGAAGTGTTTAACATCATGAAGTTTTGGGCCGATAAAGGAATCGATGGTTTCAGGTTAGACGCTTTTCAGTTTGCCGCAAAAGACACTACCTGGCCCGCTTTTCCGAAAGGATTTGAAAAACACTTTTCGCAATATTACGCGATGCAGGGAAACCTGCATGGTTATTTGCAGGAGATGAATAAAGAAGTATTAAGCAAATATAATGTTATGAGTGTAGCCGAAGGCGCAGGAAATTCATTTACAGATGCCCATAACCTTGTTGACAGTAACCGCCACGAACTCAATATGGCTTACGCTTTTGATGGAGTTGACATTGCAAAACCGGATGGCTACAGTTTATTACATTTTAAGGAAGTGTTTAGCCGCTGGGACAGCGCTTTTCAAAACAACGGATGGCTTTCTGTTTTTCTCGCTAACCACGACCAGGCTCGCATGGTAAGCCGGTTTGGAAATGATAAGCCAGCCTTTCGGGCTATTTCTTCTGAAATGCTCACCACATTCATAATGACAATGCGCGGCACGCCCTATTATTACAATGGTGATGAATTGGGCATGACCAATATCCGTTTTACGGATATCAAAGATTACAGGGATATAGCAACTTTAAACAAATACCAGCATGAAAAAAATACAGGCGGCGATCTTAAAAAGTTCATGAAAACGGAAGCCTTTTCAGCGAGAGATAATGGAAGAACACCTTTTCAGTGGAATACCTCTGCCAATGCAGGCTTTACAAGCGGCACGCCCTGGATAAAAGTAAATCCCGATTATAAAACTGTCAATGAAGAAGCAGAAAATAAAGACTCCGGCTCGGTTCTAAATTATTTCAGAAAAGTTGTACAGCTAAGAAAAGAACACCTTGTATTGGTATATGGCAAATATGAATTGTTAGACAAAACAAATCCTAACGTTTATGCATATACGCGAAGTGGTGAGGTAGAAAAATTGTTGGTACTTCTTAATTTTACCACTCACAATGCTGCTACCAATATTGGAATGGATTTAAAAAATGCAACCTTACTATTGGCAAACTATGCAGGGGCTCCCCAATCCGGGTATAACACGGTAACGCTAAGACCTTTCCAGGCTGTTATTTACAAAATCCCCATGCAATAAGGATTGCAGGATGGAAGCCGCTGTTATTAACCTGTAATATTGCCGGTAGATTTTCGCGTCCGATCAAATTTATTCAATAGCTTTATCGCAGGGATTTTTTTATTAAGAATAAACGAACATTGTTTTCGCATCGCATCCTTGATTAAATTATCTTTTTTTTAGTTGGCTTTTTTTAGTTATATTTAAGACAGTAACAAGCCTCCGTAATTATATATTCCAGAGCAAAATTCATAGCCGGTTTACCGGCTATTATCAATAACTATCACTTTATAATTTATGAATACAAGTACAACAAATACTTTAGATGAAAAAGTATTAAGTTTTCGAAAAACACAAGAATTGTTAGACCGCCGAAAAGCGGTTGTAAGCAATGGCGTCGGTATTTATTTGCGAACAACTGCTGCGAGTGCTTCCGGCGCTATCATTACTGATGAAGATGGAAACCGGCTTCTTGATTTCGGTGGTGGCATCGGAGTCTTAAACGCAGGGCATTGTCCTGAACCTGTTGTAAAGGCGATACAATTGCAGGCAGAAAAATTAATTCATAGCTGTTTTCATGTTTCTACTTATGAGTCGTATGTTAGTTTATGTGAAAAATTGACTAACCTTTTTCCTCATGGCGACGCAACAAAAGCCATGTTAACTACAACCGGGGCTGAAGCTGTTGAAAATGCGATTAAGATTGCGCGGCAAGCGACCAGTCGATCTGCAGTGATATGTTTTAGTGATGCCTTTCATGGCCGAAGTATGATGGCGATGACACTTACTTCTAAAATAAATTACAAAATGAATTGCGGCCCTTTCGCACCCGAGGTTTATCGTCTTCCCTACCCTGACTATTACCATTATGGACGCAAGTTTACCGAAGATGAATTTGTTGATCGTGAATTGGAACGATTAGAACAATCTACACATTCGTTGGTTGATCCTGAGAATGTTGCTGCTATTATTATTGAATTGGTGCAGGGTGAAGGCGGCTTTAATATCGCGCCTAAAAAATATTTGGAGGGATTGCGCAAATTTTGTGATAAACACGGAATCGTCTTAATATTTGATGAAGTACAAAGCGGTTTTTGCAGAACCGGAAAATGGGCCGCGTATCAGCATTATGATGTAACGCCTGATCTTTCAACATGGGCAAAATCGATGGGCTCAGGAATGCCGATTGGCGCAGTTATCGGGAAACAAAAAATTATGGACGCTACAGTGCCCGGCACTATTGGCGGCACTTATTTAGGCAATCCTGTTTGTTGTGCTGCAGCTTTAGCAACTATAGACTTTATGGAAAAAGAAGATTTAAATAAGAAGGCCATGCACATCAGTAAAATCGTGCAAAAGAAGTTTGAAAATTTACAAAATAGATTTTCGTGTATTGGTGACGTTAGAGGCTTAGGAGCCATGCAGGCAATTGAATTTGTAAAAAATAATGATTCTTCTCAACCGGATGCTAAAACCGTATCCACGTTAATTGATGCATGCTTGCAACGAGGTCTTTTATTGTTGAGCGCCGGCACTAACAAAAATGTTATTCGCATCCTAACACCACTCGTTATCACAGATGATGAATTGAACGAAGGATTACAAATCATGGAAGAAGAACTTGAAAAAATTTATAAATAAATATATGACGCCATTTTCAATTGCAGGAATTCAAATGAATGTCTCTGCGGCCCACAGCAATGTACCGATGATGAAACACAAAATTAATGTGCTTACCTCCGTTTACCCGTGGGTACAGATGGTTATGTTCAGTGAACTGTGTGCGTTCGGGCCATTAACATCTCATGCAAAACACTTTCCCTGCGAAGCAGAAAATGAATTTTGTAAAATAGCAAAACATCATGGCATCTGGTTGATCCCGGGTACGATGTTTCAGAAAAAAGAAGATAAAATTTATAATACCGCCTCTGTTATCAATCCCAACGGAGAAGTAGTTGGTAGATACAATAAGCAGTTTCCATTTTATCCTTATGAAACCGGCGTAACCGGTGGCGATGAATTTTTGATTTTTGATATCCCTGAAGTTGGACGTTTTGGAGTGACCATCTGTTATGACATGTGGTTTCCTGAAACCTCGCGTACGCTTGCGGTGCAGGGAGTGGAAGTTATTTTACATCCGACACTAACGGCAACGATTGATCGCGATATTGAACTGGCCATTGTACAGGCAACTGCAGCAACCAATCAATGCTATGTTTTTGATATAAATGGTTTGGGAGATGGCGGCACAGGCCGCTCAATCATTTGCGGGCCGGATGGACGTGTACTGCACCAGGCAAGCACGGGCGAAGAAATGATACCAATTGAAATTGACATGGAAAGAGTACACAGGAGCAGGGAACATGGAATTTTAAGATTAGGACAACCGCTGAAAAGTTTCAGGGATAGAAACGTCGATTTTTCGATTTATAATAACGATAAAACTGAATATCTCAAAACGCTCGGACCACTGATCAAACCGTCACGGAAGAATATGGAGGAAATTTCAGAAGTGTTGCAATCAAATGGACATCCAAAGCATCGTTCGTATGATAGTGAAAAGTAAAGCCCGGCAATTGAATAATATTTAAAAAATGAACCAATGGACAAAAAAATCAAGTTAGAAAATAAAGCCAATCAATATTATAACATTAATCAGTTGCGAATGGCGATATGGTCTCAACTGAAGAGCCAGACATTCGAAATTTCGCATCAAAATCAGAATGGACAAAAGCACCAACACAAAGCTCAAATTGATGACAATCTTAAAATCCTAAAATCCATTGAACCCTATTGGGCTTTTCCCGGCATTGATATGGTAAACAGTTTAAGCAACCTGATGAAACAGGAAGAAACCATTCTTTTATCAAAAGCTGTTGCGGATATTAACAGGCTGCTGGTGAGCGAAGATTACCGGCAAAATCCATCCTCGCTAAAACACCTCGGTTCCATCGTTCAGCAGAAAGCAAACGCCTCCAACGATAAAAAAGTAAAGAAAAAATACTTTGAAGTGCTGTTTACAGACAGGATGACGGCCAGGGAAGAGCAGGACATGAAAAATAAATTGATCGACATAAGGGAAGAAGCGGATCCAATAATTTACGACAGCATTTTTGTAAAATCTTTCCAGGATACTTTGATTGCTTTGCTTTTTAATCCAAATATCCAGGCATGCGTGATCAGGTATGGCGTAAAATTTAAATCAAAAAATATCACTCACACAGTAAAACCATTTATTACGCAGATTTTAAATTTCAATTATGAAGATATTAATGAAGCCAAACTCGGTGTAATGCTTGGTGAGGCGGTTAAAAAGATAAGACCTGAGCTGGATATTTATTATGTTACTGACACGCCCGTAAATGGATTGTCTGATAAAGTGCTGCAAAATTTTAAACGCATTTTTTACAGGAAAGAAGATATGCAGGAATTACATTTGAGTATTTTAAGCGGAATAAAAGAAAGATTTGAAACTCCTTTTTATACCGCATTAAAAGAATACAGCAAAAGGCCTACCGGTGTTTTTCACGCTATGCCGGTTTCGCGTGGTAATTCGGTTTTTAAATCAAACTGGATTGATGACTTCGGGGAATTTTATGGCAGAAATCTTTTTCTCGCAGAAACCTCATCCACCACCGGGGGACTTGATTCTCTCTTGCAGCCAACAGGCCCGTTGAAAAAAGCGCAGGAATTAGCAGCAAAAGCTTTCGGGTCACGCCACACCTTTTTTGCTACAAACGGCACATCTACTTCCAACAAAATTGTTTTGCAGGCCTTGGTTGAACCGGATGATATTGTTTTGATAGATCGCGATTGCCATAAGTCGCATCATTACGGAATGGTACTTTCTGGTGCCACTGTTGTTTACCTTGATTCTTATCCGCTGGAAAAATATTCCATGTATGGGGCTGTTCCATTGGCAACCATAAAAAGCAAATTACTACAATTGAAAGATGCCGGGCGTTTGGATAAAGTAAAAATGGTAATCCTTACCAACTGCACATTTGACGGGCTGGTTTATAACGTAGAAAAAGTGATGGAAGAAATTCTGGCAATTAAGCCTGACATGATTTTTTTATGGGATGAAGCCTGGTTTGCATTTGCGGCTTTTACCCAAACCTACAGACAACGAACCGCAATGTTTGTTGCAGCAAAGCTTTCAGAAAAGTATAAAACCGAAGAATATGCAGCTGCTTACAAAAAACATATCAGTGAACTAACAAAAAAGAAGAATAATGATTCTGCTTTACCAACAATGCCAGATCCCGAAAAGGTAAAGATCCGAGTCTACTCTACTCAATCGACTCACAAAACATTATCATCATTCAGGCAGGGATCAATGATTCATATTTATGATGAAGACTTTGAGAAAAAAGCAGAAGATTGTTTTCATGAAGCTTACATGACGCATACATCTACTTCGGCGAACTATCAAATTTTAGCATCGCTGGATGTGGGACGCCGGCAGGTGGTATTTGAAGGTTTTGAATTAGTAGAAAAAAGTATTGAAATGGCCATGTTACTCAGGGCGAAAATCAACGGTCATCCCAAGCTGCAGAAATATTTTTCTGTATTAACGATCAAAGATCTTATTCCTGATGAATATCGTCAATCAGGCCAGCAGGAATATTATTCTACAGAAACCGGTTGGAAGCGGCTCGAAACTGCATGGGAAGAAGATGAGTTTGTTTTAGACCCTACGAAAATCAATTTATTTATCGGGAAAACCGGCGTTGACGGAGATACTTTTAAAAATAAATACCTCATGGATCAGTTTAGCATCCAGGTGAATAAAACGTCGCGCAACACGGTGTTATTGATGACCAATATCGGCACCACCCGAAGCTCTGTCAGTTACCTGATAAGTGTATTGTTGAAAATTGCCGATCAGTTGGATAAGAAGATAAATTCCATGAGCAATGAGGAAATAAAAATCTTTAGTGAGCACAAACATTCATTAACACATGACACGCCTCCATTACCTGACTTTAGCTATTACCACGACTTTTTCAGACCCGTAAAAGGAATACCCGGCGGCAATATTCGCAAAGCTTATTTCCTGGCTTACAAGGGGAATAGCTGTGAATATATTAAACTAAAGGATTGTGATGCTGTTATTGCTTCCGGCAGAAAAATTATTTCTGCTTCCTTTGTGATTCCTTATCCGCCGGGATTTCCCGTGCTGGTGCCAGGGCAGGTGATGACAAAAGAAATACTCGATTTTCTCCTGGCCCTGGATGTCAAAGAAATTCATGGGTTCCGGCCAGAGCTTGGCCTGAGAGTATTTAACCTTGAGTCGCTTAAGGACGTGAAAGCGGTTCAGAATGATTTAAAATCCCTCAACGATCCGGATAAACCAACCGAAAAGTTTCATAAGAAAGAAGAATTGAAATCTGCAGGAAACAGAAAAGAAATTATTAACGCATAAAAAAATAAATATGGATACCGATATAAAGAAAAATACAGAACCGCAACTATCAGACACTTTAGTGTCAAAAAATAAAGAAGATATCTTATCAAAACCCAAAAAATTAAATGGCATCTCTGATATCCGAAGATTTTTTTATACCAACGAAAAACCAATATATTTTATCAGCGCCACTAATTTTAATTTATTGGGCGCCGATGAATGGGTGAAAGGATTTCGCTTTATCACTTATATCAATTGCTTTAATCATCAACATCCCAACGTATTTACGCCGAAAGAAGAATTACCGCATGAAGAGTTTCAGAGTATAGAAGATATCAATAATTATTTGCTGGAGCATAAAGAAGTGGTTGACTATATCCGCAGCCGCGGCGACCACGGGAAGGCTTTGTTCCTGATGTTTGATGAAAAAACTGAGCAACTAGCCACCCAACTCGGTCTTGACGTTTGCTTTCCATCAGCCAAAATGAGGGAATTTATGGATAATAAAGTGAACACAAATCGTATTGCTGAAAGAGCCGGTGTGCCTTGTGTTCCTTATGTTTTATCCAAAGTAGAAAGCTATGAACATTTAAGAAGCATCAGTAAAAAGCTGGGAAATGACCTGGTAGTGCAAACGCCATTTGGCGATTCCGGTCATACCACCTTTTTTATTTCCAACAAAGAAGACTGGAACAAATATGCAGATGAAATTGTAGAAGAAGACGAAGTAAAGATCATGAAACGTATCAATTGCCGGGGTTCCGCTATTGAAGCATGTGTTACAAGACACGGCACTATCGTGGCGCCACTGATGACGGAATTGGTAGGATTCAAAAATCTTACTCCTTATAAGGGCGGCTGGTGCGGCAATGAAATTTATCCGAACGCTTTTAATGCAACCATCAGGAAAAAAGCTAGAAAATACACACACCTTTTTGGTGAGCAATTGAAAAAAGAAGGATACAAAGGATATTTTGAACTTGACTTTTTAATCGACCAGGACACTAAAGATATTTACCTTGGCGAATTAAATCCAAGAATTACCGGCGCCAGTTCCATCACCAATCATGCAGTTTTTGCACTGTCTGACATGCCGTTGTTTCTTTTCCATTTATTGGAATGGATGGATCAGCCCTACGAGTTAAATGTGGACAAGCTGAACAGAAGATGGGCAAAAAAAGAAAATGTTGATTCATGGGGCCAATTGATTATAAAACATACAGACAAAACGGTAGATAAAATTACCGAAGCTCCCAGGAGCGGAATTTATAAAATGAAGGAAGATGGCACTGTTGAATTTTCACGGATGGATACCCACCGCAGGGCGGTTGAGTCAGAAAACGAGGCATTCTTCCTGAGGATTAGCGACGTTGGAAACTATCGTTATGAAGGGGCTGATCTGGGCATACTCGTAATGCGCGGCAGGCTGATGACAGATGATTTTCAATTGAAAAAGAGGGCCGAAAAATGGATCGATGCCATTCGTGACAAGTTCAAAGCTGAATCCTTTGAAAATTTAACGATGGAAAACCCTGTGCCTGAAATTGGAGGTTTCAAAAT
The DNA here is from genome assembly GCA_963783125.1 of uncultured Chitinophagaceae bacterium. Lineage (GTDB taxonomy): Bacteria > Bacteroidota > Bacteroidia > Chitinophagales > Chitinophagaceae > Ginsengibacter. The sequence goes on along the minus strand of CAWAMQ010000010.1, from coordinate 109,181 downwards.
GTTGTAAGTTTGATTATATGGTATTATCCCTTCAATGTATAAAGGAAGAAATTCCCGGAGAGAAATGGCAGGTCTTATTTAATAAGGCCTGGCCTTTTTATAAGAAATGGTTTTTGTCAGAAGGCGTGTTGGCACGCAAAGGATATCTTACCTCGGCAAGCATGTTGCAACAATACATGCCAGAACTGGTGCCGGTTTATCAGCAACTCAATATATTGGCTGGCGGCGGAGACCTTGAAGCCCGTTTTTTGAGCATGTATTGTCCCCCACCTTATATGTCCGGCTGTTCGCAAATGGCCTGGAACTTCAAAGAGAATTTTTTGATACGTAACTACGATTATAGTCCTGCCTTATTTGAAGGAGCTATGTTGAATACCAATTGGCTTAAGCCCGTCATTGGGATAAGTGATTGTAACTGGGGACTGTTAGATGGTATTAACGAAGACGGCCTAACAGCATCCCTAACTTTTGGAGGACGAAATATTATTGGAGAAGGATTCGGAATTCCTATTGTAATACGGTACCTGCTGGAGACTTGCGCTACAACAACAGAAGCCGTTCGTAAACTGGAAACAATTCCTGTCCACATGGCTTATAATGTAACGGTGCTGGACGCTTCCGGCGCGTATGCCACTGTTTATCTTTCGCCTGACAAAGATCCCGTGGTTTTGCAAGAACCCATTGCTACTAATCAGCAGGAGTTTATCGACTGGCATTACTATGCGGCTATAACGGGCACGCAGGAACGAAAAGCTGTATTGGAACAATTGCATCAAAGGCGGGATTTAAAAACAGAAGCTATTGTGATGAAGTTTCTAAAAGGTCCGCTGTACAATTATAACTACGAAAAAAACTTTGGAACCCTTTATACTGCAAAGTATGATGTAACAAGGAAGCAGGTAGATCTCTATTGGCCGGAGGAAAAATTAATTACACAATCGTTTGACAATTTTAAGGAGGAGCATATTTTGGTTCATCTTACGGTGGGTCACACAAAAAAGAATATTTATAAATAAGTTTTCCGGGGTGTGTTATTTTGTCCGGCCCTTTCGCGAATTTCAAAACAAAGTAAGGCTACCCAATACGGATCAGTCCAAATGTAATGCTCGCCCGGGTTTCCCGCTGAGCGAATAAATTTGTTTTACCCGATGTTTCATAAAAAAGAAACGTAAAATGGATATCGATACCCGATCAAATGTAAACCATCCTGCAAATTGTAACCACAAAATTGGTTACACGAAATTTATCAAAGACCGGCAATATTTAGTATTTTTAATCACAGCTATTTCAAAAACGTAAATCCCCTGATATGAATATTTCACGCCGCACATTCGTAAAAAGAACCGGCCTCACTCTTGCCGGTATTTCTTTTTTGCCTTCCGTGTTAACTGGAAGAACCTCACCGGATATACTTGGTTTGCAGCTTTACACTGTTAGAGATGATATGAAAAATGATCCTGCAGGAACTCTTAAAAAGGTAGCTCAAATGGGCTATAAAGACGTAGAGCATGCCGGCTATTATAATCAAAAATTTTATGGATACTCCATTGCCGACTTCAAAAAAATATTAAACGATAACGGCCTGAAAATGGAAAGCGGTCATGACTTTTTAGGATCAAAACAATGGGATAAAAGTACCAACGATTTTACCGACGACTGGAGAAAAACGATTGACGATGCCGCTGCTATCGGAATGAAATACGTAATAAGCCCGGGTGTGGATGAAAGTCTTTGCCAAAACATGAACGACTTCCGTCGTTATATGGACATGTTTAATAAATCCGGTGCCCTTTGTAAAAAAGCGGGAATACATTTTGCCTTTCACAATGAAAGCTATGAATTCAACCACATGCTTGACGGAATGCCGATATATGATCTTATTCTACAGTCGACCGATAAAAATCTCGTGGCACAACAAATGGACATCGGCAACATGTATGAACCGGGCGGAAGAGCTATGTATTATTTAAAAAAATACCCGGGACGTTTTATGCTGATGCATGTGAAAGATGAAGTAAAAAAAGATGCCGCCGGCGACGATGGTAACACATATGAAAGTTGCCTCCTCACCAAAGGAGTGATACCTGTAAAACAAATTGTTGATTACGCCCGCAAAACCGGCACCAAATACTTTATCGTCGAGCAGGAATCCTACCAGGATAAAACACCCGTTGAATGCGCTGCAGAAGATTTCAAAACCATGGAAAGCTGGGGATACTGATCGATGAAACCATTCTAAATAAAAATCCGGTTAATTTCCTTGTTTACTGTACAATAACATTGCGTGCCTCAGTTCTGTTTTTTCAACTGCCATTATATAACGGTCATCGGTACTCGCTTTTTAAATAATTACCTTTCTCTCTTTCACACATGCTAAAATCCTTTGGCATGAAAATGGTGTTATTAAAATTTTAATAAATATTTCTTTCCTATGATAGAACTTTTCTTCCTTCATTCTTTTTTTGGAGCACCTGAAATACCGTTTCATTCAGTACATCAAATCGAGCAAAATACCCCGAATATTATTATATGGGCAGCTCCTGCCATGTTCTTTTTTGTGTTGCTGGAGTGGTATCTGTCAAAAAAACAAAATAAAAATCTGTACGAGAAGAAGGACACAATTGGTTCAATTGCTGTAGGTGTGGGGAATGTCATCATCAATTTTTTCCTCAAGCTTTCCATCTTTTACCTGATCATTGTCATTTACAATTGGATCCCCTGGCGTTTTCCTCTTGCGTGGTGGACATTTATCCCCTGTTATCTTATTTTTGATTTTTGCAGTTACTGGGCTCATCGTATCTCGCACAGCCAGCGGTTTTGGTGGGCAACCCACGTGGTGCATCACAGCAGCGAGAATTATAACCTAACCGTTTCTTTCAGGCTAAGTTGGGTGCAAAATTTAAAGATCATATTTTTTCTGCCGGTAGCATTTATTGGGTTTCACCCGATCATATTTTTTGTCACAAGCCAGATTGCAGTGCTCTTCCAGTTTTGGGTACATACAGAATACATCAGGAAAATACATCCCCTTGTGGAATACATTTTTGCAACGCCGTCTAACCACCGGGTTCATCACGGTGCGCAGGATAAATACATCAATAAAAATTTCGGGGCTACATTTATTTTTTGGGACAGGATTTTTGGAACATTTCAACCCGAGGAAGAACAGGCTGTGTACGGACTAACTCATAATATCGAAGAAAAAGCAAATCCGCTTGTACTGAATTTTCATGAATATGCAGATATGTGGCAAGATATAAAATCGACCAGAAGTTGGAGGCGAAAACTTTTTTACCTCTTTGGTGATCCCGTGGAAATTGCGAGACAGAAGAAAACTGCTGGTGTGCGAAAGATGGAAGCGGACTTTTCCACTACTTCGACATTCATCCGCGAAATGGAAGGCGACGACGATGAAGTACAAAAAGAAGCGATCTGATTTCCCGGGCGGGAATCAGTTTTATCGGTTGGTCTGCCGGGTTTTACTACCCGGTTCAGGAAGCTTGTTTGGAAGGCTCTTCTTCAATTTCCGGTGTCTTTACCTGCACGGGTTGTGTGCGCCTCATGTCTAACTTACCATTGTATTGGGCACCGAGTTCAATTTCCAAAGTATCAGTTGTGATATCGCCATTTACAACGCCGGTCTTCTTTATTTCAAGCTGTACTGCCTGAACATTGCCATGAATGGTACCGTAAACAATAGCCGAACGCGTGTTAATATCACCTTCGATTGTTCCTTTTTCACCGAGCACCAAACCGCCTTCAACGTTGATGTTGCCGATTACAGTGCCTTCAATTCTGATAACTGAAGTGCCCCGGATTTCGCCGGTGAACGTGTATCCTTCTCCGATGATAGTGGAAATTTCCTGCTGGTTAATTTCCAGGGGCTGTTGGTCTTTGCTTTTTTTAAACATATTACCTGAGAGTTAAAAATGATTGGGGATTAATTTGTTTTCCGTTTTTATGAATTTCATAATGAAGATGGGGCCCGGTAGAACGACCCGTTGATCCTATTTTTCCGATCGTTTGCCCGATATCTATTTTGTCGCCGACATTCACTAAAATTTTTGACAGATGGCCGTAAAGTGTCTCAAACCCGTTCGCGTGTTTCAGCATGATACAATTACCGAAGCCTCCCCTTTTGCCGGCAAATTCCACAGTGCCTTCAGCCATCGCTTTCACCGGTGAACCAAGTGGCCCGCTGATGTCGAGCCCTTTGTGTGTTTCGACATTGGCTCCGCCAAAAGGGTTTTCCCTGTGCCCGAAGGTGGAAGTGATCCTTCCCTGGTAAGGCATACCCAAAGGCGTGTGCGAAAGGTTGTAACCAACGCGGTCTAAATATTTTACATAAAAATCACTGATCTCGTCGGTCGAAATCACATCGTCGTCGGCCTCTCCCCCCTGGGGAAGTTCAACGGCTGGTTTAATACCACGAGCTTTCAGGTAATCATTAATGTTTGATAATTCGGTATCGATTTTGGTAAATTTTTCTTTCATCGCGCTTGTATCAACCTGTGAAAACAATGTGCGCATTTTGTGCAACCGGGATGAAAGGGCCATTTGTTTAAGGAGTTGTTCATTTTGTAATGAAACCAAATAAACAATTGCTGTGACAAGACCCATAAATGCGAGAACAATCGCTGCAACATATTTTCTCCAGTGAAGGATCAACCTGTTTGACACCTGCATTGGCTTAAAAGCCTGGGGGTTTTTATTGACAAACAGGATCGTCGTTTTCTCTTTTTTTTGTTTCATTAGCTGGTAATTTTTCAAAAGGATATTCTGTTTTCTTTGTTCTGTTAGCAGATGAGACCAGGCCATGAAGGCCAACCTTTTTATCAACGGCAGACAATTACTTAAATTGCTCTGTGTGAATATCTTTTTGAAGGGGTATCGAAAATAAGGAAAATTAATGAGGTTTTCACTGTTGAAGAACGAAATAATACGACAGAAAACGGGATTTCCTGTCGTATAAAACCTGCAAATTACACGTATTGGATCTCATCGAAAAGCGATATTTTTATTTTCATACAAAGAAGAAAATATCAGAAAAATAAATGCCTTACATTTATAAATAAAAATAATTATGAATTCGCGACGCGATTTTTTAGGAAAAATTACTGCTGCTTCTATTGCTTTTCCTTTTATAAAGAAAGCGGTGGAAGCTGGCAAAATTGCAAATCAAAAAAATGATACACAAATGTTGAGAGTTGCTATTATGGGTTTAGGCAGTTATGGCACACGCGTTGCCGAAGCAATGCAAAGTTGTACCAAGGCCAAACTGGTTGGTGTCATTAGTGGTACCCCTTCCAAAGTAACGGCCTGGCAAAGCCGCTACAACATCCCCGAAAAAAACTGTTACAACTATTCCAATTTTGACGAGATAAAAAATAATCCTGGCATCGACGCAGTGTATGTGATTACCCCGAATGCACTGCATCATGATGAAGTTATTCGTGTGGCCAAAGCAGGAAAACATGTGATATGTGAAAAGCCTATGACCATAAATGCGCAACAGGCAAAGGAAATGATCGATGCCTGTAAAAAAGCGGGTGTAAAATTACTAGTGGGATACAGGATGCATTTTGAACCGCATACGTTGGAAGTGATACACATGAGGAAGGCAGGCGACTTTGGCAAAGTGCTTTTCTTCCAGGGGCTAAGCGGGTTTGTGATTGGTGATCCAACACAGTGGCGTTTGAATCCAAAACTTTCCGGTGGGGGATCCATGATGGATATCGGAATTTATTCGGTAAACGGTTCGCGGTATATGATTGGTGAAGATCCAATATGGGTAACGGCGCAGGAAACCAAAAATAATCCTGTAAAATTTAAAGAAGGTATTGATGAAACCATACAGTTTCAATTGGGCTTTCCCGGTGGCGCAGTAGCTTCCTGTCTTTCAACTTACAGCCTGAATTATCTCGATCGTTTTTTCCTTGACGGAACCAATGGCTTTGGAGAATTAAATCCCGCAACCGGCTATGGCCCTATCAGGGGGAAAACCAACAAAGGCGAATTGATTGCACCCGATGTAACGCATCAAACCGTACAAATGGATGAAATGGCCGATATTATTTTACGCGGCAAAAAACCCGAAGTGCCGGTGGATGGCGAAGAAGCGTTGAAAGACCTCAAAATAATTGATGCGATTTATGAAGCATGTAAGACAGGAAAGAAGATTAAACTTGAATTGTAACGTAGACCAAAAGCAGGGCAATCATCTGAATTTAATATAGCATATTATTTTATGGATATTTAGCATTAATCAAATTTATTAGTAGCTCAGCAATCCTCGTGGTATGTGTGATTTACTTCCCTAAATAAGTTTATAGAAAAATCGCTTGATGATGCAGTAATATTTTAATTAGTATCTTCAACTATCCATCTATTGCTCCCCTTTGATTTTCACAATCAAATAATAAATTCAAACTGTCATGAGAAAATTATTCTTCCTGTTATTTTTATTAACAACTATTACAACATTTGCCCAAAAACATAAATCAACTGTTGATAAACGCTTCAACGGGCTTGATACCGCATTTGCAAGAGTGTTGAAAGACTGGCATGCGGCGGGTTTTGCCGTTGCCATTGTAGAGAAAGGTAAACTAGTCTATGCTAAAGGTTTTGGCTACCGCGATTATGAAGATAAAATTCCGGTAACGCCAAATACCTTGTTTGCGATTGGCTCCTGTACCAAAGCGTTTACTGGTTCCCTCATTGGTATGCTGGATAAAGAGGGCAAAGTTGATATTGACAAACCTGTACGCAATTATATACCGGAACTGAAATTTTATAACAATGAAATGAACGATCATATAACGCTCCACGATATGATGTGTCATCGCACCGGCCTTCCGAGGCATGATTTATCCTGGTATCTTTTCCCAACCCATTCAATGGATTCGTTGATGCACCGCATTCAATACATGGAACCTTCTGCAGGTATAAGGGAAAAATGGCAATACAATAATTTCATGTTCATGATGCAGGGTGAATTGGTACAAAAGCTTACCGGCAAGAGTTGGGAAGATAACATCCGGGAAAAAATATTTAAACCTATTGGCATGGATAGCTCAGACGTATCTCTTGGGGAGTGGACGAAAAGTAGTAATGAAGCATTTGGCTATGGCTTAAAGAACGACAGCATCATTAAAAAAATAGATCATTATGATATTGCTGCAATGGCGCCTGCCGGCAGCATTAACAGCAGCGTAAATGATATGGCAAAATGGGTGACTCTCTGGATCAATGGCGGGAAATTTAAAGGGAAAGAAATAATTCCGGCTTCTTACGTAAATGAGGCTATGACAGTGCAGATGGCAACGGGCGAAGGGTTCCCTGATAAAGAAATGCCGGATGTGTTTTTTTCAGGTTATGGTTTTGGATGGTTCCTGACTTCTTACCGCGGGCATTACCGTGTGGAGCATGGGGGTAATATCGACGGGTTCAGCGCAAGCACCTGCTTTTATCCCACTGACAGTATTGGCATTATCGTGTTAACCAATCAAAATGGTTCTCCGGTTCCTTCTGTTGTGAGAAACCTCGTTGCAGACAGAATGTTGGGATTAAAATATTTTGACTGGGAAACCTACATGAAAAGCAGAGCCGATTCGGCGAAGGCTAAAGCCGGCGAAGTGAAAAAAGTTTCGGAAAATAAAACAATTGGGAAACCATCGCATGATCTTAAAGATTATGAAGGGTTATATTCCAATCCCGGCTATGGCACTTTTGAACTTGCCTTAAAAAATGATTCCCTCTTTGCTTCAACCCCAAAGATGACCTTATGGTTGCAACATAAAAATTATGATATATTCACAATATGGCCTGTTGATGATAAAGACGGTATTGACACTACCGGTATGAGTTTTTTAGCGCAGTTTAACACTAATCTTTCAGGTTATATTGAAAGCGCCGCTATTAACCTGGAGCCAACAGTAAAGCCAATTGTTTTTACCCGATCTTCTAAAGAAATTTCCAAAGACAGTCTGGAGGCCTACACCGGGGAATACGAAATAAGTAACGTGACGATTAAGATATATACGAAGGAGGATAACGGCCTGTACATGTTTGTTCAAGGGCAGCCGGAATACAAGCTTATTCCTATTGATAAAGATAAATTTTCACTTAAAGGACTCAATGGATTTTCTGTACAATTCAACAGGAATGAAAAAAATGTAGTAACAGAATTACTAGCAATACAACCTAACGGCACTTTTAAGGCAACAAAGAAGAAATGATTGGTTGATGATTGGCAACCTTGAATGAAAAATTATTTCAACCCATAGACAACAATTACCAGGTTAATCTTTAAATGAATGAATGAGTAACAGATAAGCACAGTTCGGGAGACCAGCCCTGGAAAGGGGCAATGGGAACAGCATAAGGCCCGCGAAAAGTAGCATTAAATTTGTGGCCATTATAGAAAAAAATAATTATTATGGATTACGAGATCAGGAAGGCAGTACGAAAAGATATGCCACAGGTATTGGAACTTATCAAGGAACTTGCCGCTTATGAAAATGCATCCGACCAGGTAGAAATCACCATCGCTGACCTGGAAGAAGAAGGTTTCGATAAAGGAAGTTTTACATGCTTTGTGGCCGATGTTGACGGAAGGCTTGAAGGAATGGCATTGGTGTATTTCCGTTTTTCAACATGGAAAGGACGTACGGTACATCTTGAAGATCTTATCGTTAGGGAATCTATGAGGGGAACCGGTCTTGGAAGCGCTTTATATAAAACGGTTGTTCAGTTTGGTGCTGATCATGGTGTAAGGCGCATTGAGTGGGTCGTTTCTGAAGGAAATAAAAACGCGATTCAATTTTATGAAAACTCAGGAGCGGATATTAAAAAGAACTGGTATACGGTACACATGGATGAAACTGTGATCGGAAGTATCATTGAGAAAAAATAGCTTTTCGATATTGATTTATTTTCTTTGATTTAATTAAATTACACACACAAATAACCGGTGAAAGGAACGTGATAATCGTTTTAAAAAATAAGAACATGAAAAAGTTATTATTAATTATTGCTGTTGTCACTGCCTCTTTCCTATCAGGTTTCGCGTTGAAAACAATAATTTTAAATCAAAATAATAAACCAGCAGCGATGAAAAAAGTAACCGGCATTGGTGGCATTTTTTTTAAATGCAAAGACCCCAAAAAGATCACCGATTGGTATCAAAAAAACCTTGGTTTAAATACAAATCCTTATGGCGCAACATTTGAGTGGTATGAAGGAGAAGACAGCACCAGGAAAGGGCAAACACAATGGAGCCCGTTTCCGGAAAGTACAAAATACTTTACGCCTTCTTCAAAGGATTTTATGATCAATTACCGGGTTGAAAACCTGGAAGCGCTGGTTGAAGAATTAAGAAAGAACGATGTGACAATTGTAGACAGTATCGAAACCTATGACTACGGTAAATTTATACATATACTTGACCCGGAAGGGAACAAAGTTGAATTGTGGGAACCCGTAGATTAAGTGAATAAAAATAGGCAGAATCAAAATGGGAGAGGATAGTAAAGCAATAAAAAATTAAGATTTTCATTTCTCTTTTTTGTCGATTTCCAGGCTGCTTAATTTTTCACCTAACAATTTTTTGAGGTCGGCCGCAGAAATATTTTTTCGCCATAATTTTTCCGTAAACTGGCTAACAAAACCAGATGTGATTGCCGAAGGATTGGCATTTAATTGCTGAAGGATCAATTTGTGTTTATCGCGAAAAAAAAATCTCACGCGAATTATTTAATCTGTCATGGGTAATAATTTCCTTCCTGCTTAAGGCAAAACACAATCGTTCGCAGATTTCCACCAGATCATTTGTCCGAGACATTTATAGTATACTGTCCCAGGTCTTGACTCTAATCAATCCGTATCCTGACCATCATCATTAACCCCTTAACCAGATTACGATAGCTTTGAAAATGCTATTAATCGTTAGATCCTTGAAAGATTGGGGATTGTTAAACTAAGAAATTATGTTATTGTCATTTGAAAAAGAAAAGAAGATGTCTGCAGAACGAAAGTCGACTATCGTTCTTGCCGGTGATGCAGGTGCTACGAAAACCAACCTGGCTCTTTTTAAGTGGGATCCAGGTAGATTAATGGTTATACATGAAGGCCGGTACAATTCTTCCGACTACAAAAACATTCTCGTTTTGATTGATGAATTTCAAGAAGGGTATCCATCTCCTGGCGTTATTTGCCTGGGAGTTGCGGGGCCTGTATTGGATGGTCATGCCAAACTTTCCAATATCAAATGGGAAATAGATTGCAATGAAATATCAGCGCATTTTGGAATAGAGAAGGCACATGTTATCAACGATCTTGAGGCCACCGCTTATGGCCTTGCCGTACTGGCGGACAGCGACATTAAAACGATCCATACAGGAAGCAAGCCCGCTCCGGGCAATGCAGCCATTATTGCTCCCGGAACAGGTTTAGGAGAAGCAGGCCTATATTGGGATGGCAAAAACTACCATCCATTTGCAACTGAAGGCGGCCATAGTGATTTTGCGCCACGAAATAATTTCGATTTTGAACTATACAACTTCCTGCAAAAAGAGTTTGGGCATGTTAGCTGGGAGCGATTGATCAGTGGCCCTGGTATTTTAAATATTTATCGGTTTCTCCGCGACGTAAAGAAAAGAGATGAACCCGGTTGGTTAAAAGAATTGTTTACAAACGCTGATGCTGCAATGGTTATTAGCCGCAATGCTGAAAAAGCAAAAATCTGTAGAGAAACAATGGAATTATTCATCCGTTATCTTGCATTTGAGTGTGCTAACGTTGCCCTTAAATTTAAAGCTACCGGAGGCCTGTTTATCGGGGGCGGCATCGTTCCTCAAATTGTTCACTTACTCAAATACGATTTATTCAGTTCTTCGTACTACCAAAGCGGCCGGCTGAATTATTTATTGAAAAAAGTTCCCGTCAAAATTATCCTGGATCCCAAAGCTGCCCTGGTGGGCGCTGCTTACTATGCTTACAATCACACACAATGACAGAAAACAAATCAAAAAAAGCAAATGTCTCAGGTAATGATAAAGAGAGTCACTTGAGTTAATTTCATTTTACTAAAACTTAATTACACAATGTGAAAAATGAGTGGCGGCTAGCAAATTTTATTGACCAGGGATAATTAAGTTGTAAGTTTTTTCAATCGCCCAATTTTTTACTTAATAACTTTCCAAGTTCTTCTGCAGTAATATTTTTTGCAACAATTTTCCCATCTTTATCAATTAAGAAATTCGCGGGAATATCATAAAGCCCGAAATCGTTGAACATTTCGCTTTGCGATCCTTTCAAATCACAGCCCTGTATCCATGGCAACTTATCTTTTTTGATGGCATTTCCCCAATTTGTTCGATCCATGTCGATGGAAATACCGACGAATTGAATGGCCTTATTGGCGTACGTTTCATACAATTTCACCAGTCCCGGATTTTCTTCCCTGCAGGGTTCACACCAACTCGCCCAAAAATCAATAAACAAATATTTTCCTTTGAAAGAACGATTAGTAAATGTTGTATTGTCGATGTCTTTAAAGGTAAATGCCGGCGCTTCCATGCCAACCTGCGATTGTCGTTTTGCATTCAACACTTTTAAAAGAGCACGCGCATAATAATTGTTGGTATTGTCCAATGCATTATACACTTCCTGCATAGTTGACAGATCAGGCTGGTCGGGCAAAATCAACCTGGCAACAAAAGCGGATGTGATTGCAAAAGGGTTTGATTTTATGTGCTGCAGGATCAAATTGTGTTTATCGCAAAAAAAATTCTCCTGCAATTTATTTAAACTGTCATCGGTTATAATACCCTTGCTGCTCAAAGCAAACTGATTATCAAAGGATATTTCAAGGGTATATAATTTTTTATTTAAAGCGTTCAGGCTGTCCTGTAACCGGGTTCCTGTAACAACAGAATTAGCCATCGAACCACTATAAAGATGAACGTTTGTTACTCCTGTATCCAGCGCGAAGTAAGGCGTGTACGAAGAATAAGCAGAGTTGTTTTTGATCATCATCCTGGCAATTAACGGCGTTGCCAAATCACCCTGGAAATGAAAATGAGAACCGGATATTTTTGCCGAATCAAAGACTATTAATGGAGTTCGGCCGGTAGTGTCATCCCTTCCTAAAAATACCCAGCCGGCATCTCTTCCACCAATTTTTCCTTTTATTGAATAAGTACTTTCAAATGTATGTCTCGAAGTTTTATCACTATTGCAAGATGAGATGACAAGAACAGAAAGTATCAGAAAGAGTCTGGCCATGTTTTCAAAAATAATACAACGTTCCTGCCTCGTCCAATTTTATTTTACAATTTCGATACATCAATTTTAAAAAACTTTGCAGCGTTTTTCCAAAGGATCAATTCTTTTTTTTCTTCCGGCAGATCGAGTTGTTTCATAAACGCGAGGTATGATTTCATGGTCGAAATGGGCCAGTCTGTTCCATACAATAAATATTCAGGTTCGCCCGCATAAAGGATCATTTCTTCCAATTGGCTTTTCATATATTTCTCAAACTTCTCTGTAAAATCCCCCAACACCAGTCCTGAAAAATCTGCATATACATTTTTGTTTTTGTAAACCACTTCCATGCAATCCTTTATCCACGGGTTTCCCACGTGGCATATTACTATTTTCATCTCGGGATTGTCTACTGCCACATCATCGATGTGGATAGGATGCGAAAAACGTATCCTGCCTTTTGGTGTGTAGGTGTCACCGGAATGAAACATTACCGGAACATCGTATTCGGTGGCAAGATCATACACAACTTTAAGCCTGTTATCATAAGGATAAAACGGTTCGTAACCGGGATAAAGTTTCAGACCTTTTATCAAACCATCTTTTAGAAAATCACTCAGTTCACGAAGGTCCTTTTCTTTGTAATTTAAAAAACTGATTCCTGCAACCACACCAAGATTCTTTTTATCGCGGGTAGCTTCAACGACCTGGCTTATAGAAGGACGATGCTGATTTACTATATATGATGTAAGTATCAGGGAATAATCAACATGATTTTCTGCCATGGCATCGGTGAGCCTGCTGAGACAATCTTCCAAAGAAACCACTTTGTCTTCATGGTAATTATTGATGTGAGTGTGTACGTCTATGATCATTTTTTCCGGATTAAAAAGTTTATTAAATATATTTTACCGGAAAGAAATATACCAAAAAATTTTCAGAGGATTTAATTCAGCAAAAGACGCAAGAGATAAAAGGCTCAAAGAAATAACGATCTTTCCTTTGAACCTGTAGTTTTTTCCGCCTTTGCGTGAGCGTCCTTAATTAGGATTCTTTCTCCAGTTTTTTGGTCATATAAAAACCCACCAACAAGCCAAGGCCAGCCATGGTAAAAATAGTTGACGGATAAATGGCATCCTCATTCATTGACGTGTATGTCGACAATAATAATGCAATGAAAACCCCGATGCCGATACCCATGAATAAGAGCGCCAGGTTCAGAATAATAAACTTGCCCACACTTGAACCGGATTTACCACGCATAAAAATACCCGCGTCAGCGCCTTTGTCTATTAAGGCCAGCCTTTCCCGGTTGCGTGTAGACAGGAACAGGTAAAAAATGCCGAATGTCACTAAAAAGAAGCTGATTGGAATAAGAATGTTCATAAACGATGTTTTAAATTATTATTTTTAATGTGTTTCTGAAGCTATGACGGCGGGTTTTTAAAATTGGTTACCGTTTTTGAAAAAAAATTTATTTCGTGTAACCAGCTTACAACGATAATCGTCCAATGTGTAATAAATGGATAAAATAAACGATCAACATTATATTAGTTTAGTGCTTGGTGGTGATACGAATGCCTTCGCAGCACTGGTAGATCGTTACAAGGATTTGGTATTTACTTTATCTTTGAAAATGCTTCAGAATCGTGAGGAAGCAGAAGAAGCGGCGCAGGACACGTTTATAAAGGTTTTTAAATCGCTGGCGAAGTTCAAAGGTGATTCCAAGTTTTCGACCTGGCTGTTCAAAATTACCTACAATAATTGTCTTGACAGGTTGAAAAAACAAAAAAGAAACAGGGCGGTGGTAGCGATCAATGAATTTACAGAACATGAAGTAAGATCGCTGGTGAATGTGGTGGAAACCATTGAAGAAACCGAGCGGCAACAAATGATAAAAAACTGCCTGGATACATTGCCCGCTGAAGAAAGCTTTTTATTGACGCTTTATTATTTTAATGAACATTCTTTAAAAGAGATCTCAGCGATCATGGGCATCAATGAAAACAACCTGAAAATAAAACTGTACCGAAGCAGGAAAAAACTTACAGGAATTTTAAAAGCAAAACTTGAACCCGAAATAATTGATCAATATGAAAAACAAGGAAGATAACTACATCGAAAAACTGGTAGAGAACCTGGTGTCAGAAAGCGGCCTGGAAAAGACTTCTATGGATTTTACCGCTAATGTGATGTCAGAAGTTTTATCGGCTCAGGCAAAAAAAAGTTTGGTTTACCGTCCGGTTATTTCCAGGAAGGCATGGTACATTATTTTTGGAAGTATTCTTTCCTTATTTGCTTTTTTGTTGTTCAATGTAAAAACTACTTCGGCAGGTGTCAATCTCGATTTTCGCATTTTTAGTTTTGACAAATGGTTTACCTCCTTCTCCGGGATTCACATTTCTTCCATCACCGGCAATGTTATTTTGGTTGCCGCACTAATGTTGTTTCTTCAAATATTTTTATTGAAAAATTATTTCAACAGGAAATTTGAAAAATAGTCTCTCCCTTGCTTCAAATAAAATCGCAGAAGTATAATTCAATTCAATAAATTAAATTAATTTGTATGTGTGTTAGGCTAACAGGAATACCATTCACCTTTTAAACATATATTTTAATGGAAGCTAAATTGGAACAAATTCGCGATGAGCAAAAAGCATCATGGAACAAATTTTCCCCCGGATGGAAAAAATGGGATGGCCTGACCATGAAATTTTTAAAGCCTTCCGGCGATAAGATCATAAGCCTTATCAACCCAGATCCCGATGATGTAATACTTGATATTGCTTCCGGTACCGGCGAACCCGGATTAACTATAGCTGGCATGTTAACAGGCGGGAAAGTCATCAGCACGGACATTTCAGAAGGCATGCTAAAAATAGCAAATGAAAAAGCGACAGAAAAAGGTATTAAAAATTTTGAAACCCGGGTTGCGGATGTTTCTGAACTGCCTTTTAATGACCATACTTTTGACGCAGTAAGCTGCCGTTTCGGTTTTATGTTTTTTCCTGATATGCAGCAGGCCGCAAAGGAAATGCAGCGCGTTTTAAAATTTGGAGGAAGGATTGCCACCTCTGTTTGGAACATTCCTGAAAAAAACTTTTGGGTTACCGCTATTATGGGCACCATCAAAAAAAATATGGATGTACCGAAGCTTCCTCCAGACGCTCCGTCCATGTTTCGTTGCGCCGATGCAGACATGATGGAAGATATTTTTCAAAAGGCCGGGTTTAAAAATATTTCAATCACCGAAGTCGAAGGCGAATATGATACAGGTACCGCAGACACCTACTGGAATATGATGACGGATGCAGGCGCCCCAATTGTAGCTGCACTCAGCAGGGCCGATGACGACCTGAGGGCAAAGATCAAAAGAGAAGTATTTGAACTGGTCGCTCAAAAATTTCCGAACGGGCATGTGGTCTTCACTACCAGCTCACTGGTGGTTTTCGCAGAGAAAGAACAGTAAAAAAACAAATAACAGTATTTTTCATTTTACACCAGGCCCTCTCATTTAATAGTTTTAGAACACGATTCTTTTTACCTTTATAAGGGTTTGATTTCATTCTATTCCCTCATGAAAGGTTGTAAATATATTCTGGTCTTTCTTTTTTTCCTGGCAAGTAATTCCTGCTTTTCACAGGAGATTTGTAATAACGGAAAAGATGATGATGGTGATGGCCTGATCGATTTACAAGACCCCGATTGCCAATGTCATTTTACTGTTACAGGCAATCTTTTGCAAAATGGATCCTTTGAGATGCATAAAAGCTGTCCTACCAATTATTCCTATAGTAATGATTATGACATTTCGAATTCGTGGCAATACGCCAACTATACCAGCGGCAATGTGGCGGAGTATTATCATAATTTAAGTTGCTCTTACGATTCCGGCCAGGTAATGCTTTACCTGCCTCCGGCGCTTCCACTGCCCGATGGAAACGCGTTTATGTCAATAACGCAATACATATATCGCAAGCCCGGCATGACAGAAAAGGATATTGCCAAAGGTTATATAAGCCAGTGCCTGCAACAACCGCTGGCACCCAATGTTTCTTACACACTCAGCTTCAGCGCGGCAAGATTTCAATCGAATGATGATAAAAATTTTAAATTCAGAACAGAACCTTTTACGGTAGCCGTCTTTGGCAATAAAGATTGTAACGCTGTGCCTTTTGGCCCTGTAAATGCTTTAAGCAACGGTTGCCCCGCAAATTTTAAGGGCTGGGTTTTGCTCGGGAAAACTACTTTGATCAGCAAGGGAAAATGGACACAGGGGAAAATTAATTTTAAAGTACCTTCAGATATTAACGTAATTGCTGTTGGCCCTGACTGCTCGTTATTAGCTTCTCCCTTGGATAACCTGGCGGACAGCACCACCTATCTTGACTATTATGTGTACGACGTTGACGATCTGCATTTATTACCTACTCCTGAATTTCATTTCCAATATATCTCAAGCGGCAGTGAAAATCGGTGCGATAAAGATTCGGTGCTCTCTGTTCCATTTTATCCAAATGCCTCTTATCAATGGTACAAAGACAGTATAGCCATCAGCGGCGGCACTGCGAATACGTATCTCCTTCCTTCTGAAAATTCAAATGGCAGCTATAATGTATTAATCTCAACGCCCGACACCTGTTTCATTTCTGAAACTTATACAGTAACTCCCAACTTGCTGCAGCAGCTTGTAATTCCTGCTGATACTGCAATTTGTACAAATGACAGCTTACAACTGGCTCCGCCTCTTGAAGGTGTCACCTACAATTGGAATGGCAACAGTACTTCTTTGGTGAAAGTCTTTGCTCCGGGCACCTACACAATAAACGCTTCATCCGCAAACGGTTGTTCCAAAACATTTGTGGTAAATGTGCATTCGCAAAATTGCGGTGTATTTATACCGAATGCCTTTACGCCGAATGGTGATGGGATAAACGATCTTTTCCGGATACCGGCAGGTGTAAAAATAGAAATTGGAAACTTTTCAGTTTATGATCGATGGGGAAAGAAAGTGTTTTCTACCAATAACAGGTTTGGAGCTTGGGATGGAAATTACAACAACCAAAGATGTGATGCAGCAACGTACATTTATATTGTCAGGGGCAAAACGAATAATACGGAAACAACCATAAAGGGCTTTGTAATGCTTATCAGGTAAGGCTTACAGTAAATAAACAAATTAACTCATTTTTTATTCTAATAATTTTTACCTTTACTGTCACCTCTTCCCGAACCTTTTATTGAAAACTTTGCTTAGCCGGAATAACCCTCATTATTTCACTTTTAAATCTTTTTTAATGGAACAACAATCAAGCGGCCAACCTGATCCTTCAAAAATTATGCAGATAGGAATGGGATATTGGGCGTCAAAAGCTGTTTTGAGTGCAGTAAACTTTGGCCTATTTACAATGCTTGCCGGTCAATCAAAAAAAATGAAAGAAATCAAAGAAGCATTGCAATTTAAAACTACCGACCGGCATGTGTACGACTGGCTGGATGTACTGGTATCCTTAGGTTTTTTAAAGCGCGAAGGATTACTTGATGATGCTGTATATTCAGACGCTCCAGACACTGAAATGTTCCTTGATGAAAAAAAGCCATCCTACATTGGCGGCATTTTTAAGATGTCCAATAATCGCCTGTATGGTTTTTGGGGGCACCTCGATGACGGGTTAAAAACCGGTGAAGCCCAAAACGAATCCAGGGGCGATTCTGACATGAACTTCTTCAATGATCTTTATAAAGATCCGGAAAAACTCAGTGAATTTATTGACGCCATGTCAGGTATACAATTGGGCAATTTTATGATGCTTTCCAAAAAATTTGATTTCAGTAAATATAAAACCATGGCTGATGTCGGAGGGGCAGACGGGCTTCTTTCGTGCCTGGTAGCAAAGCAACATCCATCTGTTTCATTCATCACTTATGATCTTCCGCCGGTGGCACCGGTAGCACAGAAAAAAATTGAAAAATTAAATTTAAGCAACAGGATAAAAGTAGAAAGCGGCAATTTTTTGAATGATCCGATTCCTTCTGCAGATATTATAACCATGGGAAATATCCTGCACGGGCTTAATGAAGACAGCAAAATGGAATTGGTTAAAAAAGCGTTTGATGCTTTGCCCGCCAATGGTGCTTTGATGACCATCGAAAACATAATAGACAACGAAAGAAAGCAAAACACTTTTGGATTGTTAATGAGCCTTAATATGCTTATTGAAAACGGAGAAGCTTTTGACTACACCATGAATGATTTTGACAGATGGGCAAAAGCAGCAGGTTTCAAACGAACCGAATTGCTTCCGCTTGCAGGCCCTACAAGCGCTGCAGTTGCTTATAAAGAATAAATAAATTTGCGTTTATCGGTTACCGTTACATACCCTGGATTTCTTGATTGTGATTAGCGCGGGCCAAATTGTCCGAAGTGCCATAGAATTCCGGAAGGATCATGCAGATAACATTCTCTACCCCAATCAAAATTGCGGATGGGCGTAAGTTTTACGCCCCCGTACCTGGCAGGAAGATCTAATGCAGAAAGTTCTTTCCAATAACGATCGATATCGTCAACTTCCAAAAAGATCATTGAGTTATCTACCCAGTCCTTAACATAGGCATTTTGCAAATAAAACCCAATGTTTTCGGTAGTGAATAAACACATGTCTGGAAATAAGACTTTTTCCCGGAACCCCAGGTCACGGTAAAATTTTCTTGAAAGTTCATAGTCTTTTGCTCCTATGAAAGGCCTGATTGAAATCGCATTGTGATTCATCTCAAGATCATTTAAATTAAGAAGAAGTTTTTTTTCAAAAAACGATTACTTATTGCAACAAATATTACATTCACCAACAATAATAAATCAGAAGGTATGATAATAAGAATTTTCAACAAAATAACTCTTTTGGTCATTGTTTTTTTAACGGTCACAATGAACATTGCTGCTGGCCAGGACAGCAGCCTTGTAATTCCCCTATGGCAAAACGGAGCACCCGGTTTTGAGAAACTTAAAAATGAACCGGAGCAGGCAAAAGATTGGTGGGTGAGAAATATTAATGATCCTTCAGTTACTGTTTTTCTTCCGCCAAAAGAAATAGCAACCGGAACGGCAGTGGTAATTTGTCCGGGTGGAGGATTTACCAATTTGGTTTTTAATGCGGAAGGAAAAGATGCTGCCAAATTCCTTAACGGCCTTGGTGTAGCTGCGTTTGTTTTGAAATATCGTTTGTTCAGGATGGAAAACTCTCCATATAAACAGGAGAATGCCGGGCAGGATATTTTCCGGGCAATGCGCCTCGTAAAAAGTCGCGCTAAAGAATTCAATATTGATACGGCGCGCTTAGGTGTAATGGGATTTTCAGCCGGTGGCGAACTCGCAGGATGGGTGTCTTATAAATTTCATGAGAATCATTTTGCCGGAAATGATGCAATTGATAAAATAAGTGCGCGGCCTGCCTTCGAGGTATTAATTTACCCGGGCCCGCTCGCGGTTCCCGATGCCGTGCCTTCCAATGCGCCGCCTGCTTTTTTGCTTGCTTCCAATGGAGATGATTGTTGCTCCGGGCCGATCGTCAAATTGATGCAAATGCACCGACAGGTAAAAGTGCCTGTTGAAATGCATTTGTATGAAAAAGGCGCGCACGCATTTAACATGGGTTACCGATCAGAATTTGTAACACTACAACACTGGCCTCAACGCCTGGCTGAGTGGATGAAGGACACGGGTTTGTTGCAGAAGGAATAATTTCATTTAATAAAACCCGTGCTTTCTTCCCTTCATAAGTTTGAACGTGTTGAAATATTTTATTTTTTACCATTTATATAATAAATAAAAAATATTAATAAAAAGATTGTTTCTTTTATAATACTAAACTTCTAGTTATGAAATACTTTTTTATTCTCCTGTTTTCATTTTTTTCGTTTCAATCTTCATTCGCACAAACCCTTCCACGTAAAAGCCCGTGCTTAAGCGAAGAAGTATATCGTCAATTGGATTTTTGGATTGGCGAATGGGATGTCTATAATCTTAAAGGGAAAAAAGCCGGCGACAGCAAGATCAGCCTCATTCTCGACAGCTGTGTCATACTCGAAGAATGGACCAGCATCACATTGCCCAATGGTGTTGTATACCGGGGAAAAAGTATGAATACTTATGATGCAAAAGTTGGCCAATGGCAGCAAAACTGGACTGATAATGTAGGCGGAAACATTCACTATGTAAAAGGGAAGTTTGACGACAACAAAATGGTATTTGAAACGAATCCATATCAATATTCAAAAGATACGATGGCCATAATGCGGCTTACATTTTTTGATCTCGCCCCTGACAAAGTGCGGCAATTCGCCCAAATTTCAAAAGATAACGGCAACACCTGGGTTACGCAATACGACCTTGAGTACAGGAGAAAGAAAGAAGATCAGGTAAAATAAAAATTGTTTTTTTTTCTTGGTTTACTGTATGGCTACAGGAATTTGAAAGAAGTAATACGGATAGCAGTAATACCGCAGCGTGTTGTATTAATCCAGTTTACTTTTACAAACACAGGGAAGGTTATATCAGCAGGCAAATTAAATATGGCAGGATTATCAAGGGGAATATTATTAGTGTAAGTAGTATCCGTAAAATGAAACTGCAAAGTGCCACAAACGCACGGACAAGCGGCAACACAAGGGCATTGGCGTGCGTCTACGCCTGTTATAACACCATCGTTTTGGTAGGTTGGCCGGCTTTCTTTCCTGCACGCAAAAAAAATAAACGATACACAAAGTAATATAAAAATGCGCTTTATCATAGTCACAAAATTGACAATCGAATTTCTCAAACCGTTGCATTTCGGTGGTCCTGATTTTCATATAAAATAAAATTATTATTTTTATTGATTATCAAACTAAATAATGGACAAATATGAATGAAACAGCCACAGCTATACTGCCAAATATGTCGCCACGAACAGCCGCACGCGTAGCCGGGACAGGTTATATCCTGGTATTTATTCTCGGCGTTATTACCAATTTTTTCATTTTTAATAAACTGATCGTTCCGGGAGAAATGAATACCTCAGCAGAAAATGTGATCAGCCATCAAACCATCTTTCGGCTCGGAATAGTGAGTTGGATCGTCGTGCTTGTCTTTGATTCAGTCGTAGCCTGGGCGTTGTATATTTTTCTTTCGCCTGTCGATAAAAATCTCGCGTTGTTATGTGCATGGTTCCGGTTGATTTACGTAGCCATTTTTGGGGCCTCACTGGTTAATCTTTTTTCTGTGTTGCATGTACTAACCGATCCCGGTTTTCTGACAACCGTATCCGCATCGCAGGCTCATGCACAGGCAATGTTATTTTTAAACAATTATAGCCTCGGGTTTGATACAGGTATCCTGTTTTTTGCTATCCACGTTTTGCTGCTTGGATATTTGATTATGAAGTCCGGCAATATTCCGTCCATTTTAGGTATTCTGTTATTAATTGCCGGATTAGCCTATGTAGCAAACAGCTTTGGAAGCGTTACTGCCGCGGGTTTTACTCAAAATCCGAATTTCCTGGTCTGGGTTGTGGCAGTACCGGCAATAGCCGCAGAATTATCTTTCACCGTTTGGCTGCTGGCAAAAGGAGGCAAAGAAAAAGCCGCAGGGTAATCGCATTTTAAACGAAGTAAAAAGCAAAATTCGCCGGCACTTTTTGAGGTTCCTAAAGGACAGAACTCCTGCGTATTACCAATGGGTATCTTATCCTTCCAACGTATTTACAATCACCTTGTAATGCGGGTCTTCCCAATAGTTTACGTCTATAATCTCAGAAGCATTATTTAATAATATCCTGCAATCTTCGCTAAGGTGACGGAGGTGTATTTTCTTATTCAACTTCCTGTATCGTTCCGTTACTTTATTTAAAGCGTCAATCGCTGAATGATCCACAACACGGCTTTCTTTAAAATCTATAATTACTTCATCAGGGTCGTTCAACACATCAAACTTCTCTAAAAAAGCAGCGACAGAACCAAAAAACAGGGGCCCGAAAATTTCATAATGCTTTATTCCATTTTGGTCAACAAATTTCCGTGCCCTGATGCGCTTGGCGCTTTCCCAGGCAAAGGCAAGTGCCGAAATAATAACGCCGATGATAACTGCTATCGCCAGGTTGTGAAAGATAACAGTGACAAGGGTTACCAGAACCATTACTATTATATCTGTAACGGGAACTTTACGAAAAACTTTCAGGCTCGCCCATTCAAAAGTGCCGATCGCCACCATAAACATTACGCCGACAAGGGCAGCCATCGGAATTTTTTCGATGAGTGAAGAACCAAAAAGAACAAACATCAATAACGCCACGGCAGCTACTCCAGAAGAAATACGTGTGCGGCCTCCTGAACTGACATTAATAATACTTTGGCCAATCATCGCGCAACCGCCCATTCCGCCAAAGAAGCCTGTGATAAGATTTCCCACGCCCTGGGCAATACATTCTTTATTTCCGCTGCCCCTCGTTTCCGTCATTTCATCCACTACCGTTAAGGTTAACAAGCTTTCAATTAATCCTACCAAAGCCATTACCAAAGAATAGGGAAAAACTATTTTTAAGGTTGCAAAATTTAAATGAATATTGGGCAAATAGAACTTAGGCAAACCTCCGGCAATGGACCCGATATCGCCAACAGATTTTGTATGGATACCAAACCCGATAACTATTACAGAAACAACGAGAATTGCCGCCAGTGATGACGGAACCGCCTTTGTGAACTTAGGCAGAAAATGGATGATCGCCATAGTCACCACGATAAAACCAAGCATTAAATAAAGCGGTGTACCGGTTAGCCAATGGAGATTTCCAGCCGCATCTCTTGTATGGAGTTGCTCGAGTTGCGCCATAAAAATGACGATAGCCAATCCATTTACAAAACCGAAAATAACCGGATGAGGAACAAGTCGGATAAATTTTCCAAGCTTTAATAACCCGATGACAATCTGTATAAGTCCCATCAATACTACTGCCGCAAAAAGGTATTCAATGCCATGACTGATAACCAGGCTCACAATTACCACGGCCACTGCACCCGTAGCGCCTGAGATCATCCCCGGCCTTCCGCCCAATATGGCAGTGGTCAACCCAATAATAAAAGCTGTGTAAAGCCCCACCAGCGGACTTACATGGGCTATTATGGAAAAGGCTACAGCTTCAGGCACCAATGCCAGTGCTACCGTTAGCCCGGATAAAATTTCGTCTTTGGCGTTAAAGTTTTTTCTACGTAGTTGTTCAACAAACGTCATCATCAATTTTTAAAAAAGTATATAAAAAGGCAAAAAAGATATCCTGCCAAATGATTTCAGCAGAAGAACAGGAATAATAAAATCCTGCTTATGAACAGAAGATCAAGGTGGAGTGGGAATAGAAATATTACAAGTGTTTTTCATAAAAGAGGCGCGAAAGTACAACAATCCGCACAAAATTTTACTTCCATAATTATAAAATTTTACGGAAATGATTTCACAGAACAAAAAATCTGAAAATTTGTTCGTTTACTATGTTCGCATCAGGCTAACTTTCCTTTGGAAAACAATCAATAAATAATGATGATTTTTATTTTCTGCCGGTAGCTGCCCAAAAAATTCCTGCATATACGTGATTCAAAAAAGCCGGATCGCTAAAATCAGAAGGCATATGACCGAGAGCGGTATAAAAAGCACGCCCGCCATCAAAATTGTGATACCATGCAATTGGATGAAACTTACCCATCCCATCCCCTTTTTTTGTACCCCAGTTGGCTTTAGGATTATAGCTGGATTCATCTACAGCCAAAATATAATTTAGCCCGGAAATTTTTTCCGGCCCGAATTGATACCATTCATCAGTCCACAGTTTATTGCCTTCAAAACCCTGCAGACCGGGGAAACTTTTATCAACCACATTTAAAACAGCAGTCTGGATAAGAGGGTGAATATGAAACATTCTGCCCACCAGTTTGTTATACCAGTCCCAACCATATTCTGTATCGGAAGCGCTATGAATACCTACGAAACCTTTACCTGATTCAATAAAGCGCTCCATTACTTTTTGTTGAGCAGAGTCAAATATGTCTCCGGTTGTATTTAAAAATATTACCACCTGGAATTGCTGGAGAAACTTATCAGTAAACCCGTTTGGATCTTCAAACAAAACGACATCAAAAAAATTCTTTCTTCCGAGTTCTTGCAAAGCCAATACCCCGGCATGAATAGATTCATGATGCCATCCGCGGGTGGTGGTTACCAGCAGGGCTTTAAATTGTTTTTGAGCAGTTGCATTAAGAGAAAAGCATACCTGGATCAATAAAACAACAAGAAGGGTTTTTACATTTTTCATGTTTAGTGTGTTTAAGAATTTTAAATGTAATAGCTTGAAGTTAAGAATAACAACGGCATAACCATTAAAGCACTTTTGCGACTTTTAAAACTTTATCATCATTCCCTTTCGGGCTATTCAATATGGTTGTTTTAGAATTAACAGTTATTTTTTCTTTAGATATTGTTTTTCCGGTAGATACACTTGTCCATAACGCAACATAATTTCCCTTTGGGATTGTCAATGTCAACTTTACAGGTGTAGTTGACATCGGTTCGATATATATCACATAACATTTCGATGTTTTCATCGAATAGGGAAAAGCACCGTCAACGTGTTCAATAAAGGAATTGCCAGGTTTTAACGTAGCGAGGTCCAGATCCTGCAGGTAATTTTTTAGAATTTTAAAAGATGTCCTGAGAGCGGGACTTCCGCCTCCCGGTGCTTTGCCTGATGTATCTGTACCATTTTCATGGCCGGCGGAAAATGAATAATCAAGATGTCCAAATAACCCGCCGCCACTCATCATAAAACGCCATGCCTGCCTGAGATAAGTTATGTCTTTGTTACCGGCAAACCCGGTTTCATTAAAACCAATCACTTTATTTAGCCCATAATTCAACCGAACGGCATCGGGTTTTGCATAGTGAAAAGTGTAAATGGAAATATTGGGATTAACGGCCAAAACAGGCTGCGCAAAATTGGCAATGTTTTGCGAGATCAGGTGTTTCTTTTTTAAAGTTTTTTCTTCATCAACGATCCACTGTGCCACTGTTTTTTGCCACTGAAGTGATTCTTTGGAAGTAACTTCCATTGTACTCTTCCAAAAGTTTCCCGGTTGTTTTAATTCATCTTTATTGGCATAATCGTTCGCCACTATTACCGTGTCTTTATTATCGGCCCATGGCTCGTTTTGTATTTCAAAATAGAAATTATCAAAATTATTTAAGGCATCTACCAATTTTAAAACATACTCTTTTTGGAATTTTAAAATCGGCCCGTTATCAAGCGTTGTTACTTTATCTGCAGGAAGATCGGCCGGAGTACCATTTACGTTGTTTTTTCCATTGAATGGATTATACGACCATCCGGCACCATAATAAGAGGAAAATAAATTCACCTCTACAATAACTCCGCTCTCTTCTGCTTTTTGCATAAAATCCCCGAGCCTTTTAAAATAGGCATTGTCCCATTTTGTCAGATCGTATTTGTCATCTGCCCGCTGCCATGGTAATAATAAATCTTCTTCACCAGGAGCAAGCGTATTATGCTGAATCCCAAACGCGCCGGGCCTTTCATAATAAGAGCCCATGAATAACCTCGTTGTATTCAAACCATCCGCATACAATGTGTTTAAATACTCATCATAATTGAAACCCTTGTTAATAACAGCACCATAATGCTCACCCGAACCTACAATTACCATTGCCTTATTTTGATATAAAAAATAATGCGGGTTTGAAGGAAGCAATTTTAAGGTTTGTGCCGACACAGTTTGTCCGCATAACAATACAAAATAAAAACCTGTTAAAATCTTACGCATACAATTTTCCTTAGTGTAATTCAGTTTAGGAATCAATAGTAGTGCAGATATAAAAAACGTAAAAGCCGCGATTACCGCGGCTTTTACTGAGACTATTTTAACGAAAATTGCAATGACGCAAGAGCAGCAGTTCCCTTTACAGAATCCGTGGGGTTGCTCACAATATATACGTTATGCATTTTTCCATCTGTTACTGGTGAGATGGACGTTGAAAGTGTTGTAAATTCAGGCTTTGCATTTTCGGCAGCAGCACCCTTTTTTCCGCCAAAAGTAAATTCTCCGATTTTTTGGCCGGTTGGAGAATCCAAATGCATTTCAAAAGAATAAGCGCCAATGGGCGGCGCCTGCCAACCCATCCCAAGGGAAGCTTTTGTAATACCACTTAGATCGATACTGTCAATCCTGAACCATCCTGTTTTTCCCGGAATCAACAAAAAAGTCCTTCCGCCATAGGTTGCTTTACTAAATCCGTCCATCTTGTTAACGTCTGTAAAAGTCATGTTACTGTTCCTCAATGAAACAGAACTGCTACCCATCAGTGGTTTTATACCAGGACCTCCTTTATCTGTGTATGCGGCATAAATATTAAGTACACCATGTACTTGCACCGGCTTATTCATGGTAGCATTTACTGATCCGCTTTGCGGTAAAGATTTAACCTTTTCACTTTCATTGGCCAGTGATAATATCCAGGAAACAATTTGTTTTGCATCGCTTTCTTTCAGGTTTGGATGCGCTGCCATTTGTACCTTACCCCAGTTTCCACTTCCCCCGTTTATAATTTTTTCGGCAAGTGTAGCAGTAGCCTTCGGATTTTTTTGATATCGCTTTGAAACTTCTATAAATGCCGGGCCTACTGATTTTACATCTACTTTATGACAGCCTTTACAATCCAGCGAAAGCATCAGGTTTTTTCCAACCAATTGTTGATTCAAAGCCTGGTCTCCTTCCGGCGCTGCGGCTTTATCCAACTGGTCTGAGTAATCAGCAGAAACCACGAGGTTATTAAGATCTGTCGATGTATCATCTTTGTCCCGGATGTCAACATTATATTTTACAACTGTCCCCGGAAAATAGAAGGATTTGTTTCCTTCTATATTTATTTGGACAGTTGGTGCTGCATTGCCTGCATATACATCGACGGCATTGCTGGTTGAAGCAGCTTTTTTATCATCAATTACTTGAACGGAAATTGGATAATCCCCCACTTTGCTTAAAGTGTATTGCAGCCGTGGTTCTGTTGTTTCCTTTTGCAACTGGTTGCCTATGTGCCAGATATAAGAAACAGGATCGTTATCAGGATCTTTTGCGTCTACGGTTGCCGTTATTTCCAGCGGAAGGTCTCCGGAAGTTTTATCAACATGCACAGAACGAACCGCAGGTGGCCTGTTGCCACCATTAAAATCTAAACGCGCCAGGCCGGCGTCGTCATTTTTGGCAAACCAGCCACTTCCATATTCAAGAACATACAATCTTCCGTCAGGCCCGATCTCCATATCGCTCGGATTGTTGAATTTGGTATTTTGCATAAAAGGCTCCATCGCATCAAAATCGCCATTTGGTTTCATCGTAACCACTTTGATCCAACCACGAATCCATTCGTAAATAAATGATTTTCCGTTATAATAATCAGGGTATCGTGTAGAATCAGGATACATATCTGTGTAATACACCGGCCCACCCATTGCGCAACGACCGCCACTCCCGATTTGAGGAAAATCCTTCGACTCCGCATAAGGATACCAGATATAAGCAGGATTAGCCGGAGGCAAAATCCTTTTACCTGTATTATTTCTTGAATCGTTCACAGGTCTTTGCGGATCAAATAATTCACCCGATTTGCCGGTAGCATAGTCATATTGGCGATAAGGAATATTGTTTGCAATAAAAAACGGCCATCCAAAAAATCCTGCTTTTCTTGCCTGGTTAAATTCGTCATAACCACGTGGTCCGCGGGTATCCATGCTGTCGTTGTTGGCATCCGGCCCTACTTCTCCCCAATATAAAAACCCTGTTTTTTGATCCACTTCAATGCGATAAGGATTACGATCGCCCATCACATAAATCTCAGGACGGGTGCTGTCTTCTCCCTTCGGGAACAGGTTGCCATCAGGAATGGAATAACTTCCATCGGGATTTATGTCGATGCGAAGAATCTTTCCGCGCAAATCATTTGTGTTTCCTGCACTGCGACGATCATCATAATGATCAAAACCCGGACGGTCATCCAACGGCGCAAAGCCATGTGTGTTAAAACCTTTGCCCGGTTCATCAAAAGGTGTTGTGTTGTCTCCTGTCGACAAGAACAGTTGATGGTCTTTACCAAAAGCAATCGAACCGCCGGTGTGGCAACAAATCTCTCTTTGTTCATAAAACTGGAGAATTATTTTTTCCGTTTTAGGATCAATTGAATCATTGTTAAAAGTAAAACGTGACAAGCGATTTACAGAAGTGTCTGCCGGACTGTAATAAACATATATGTAGTGATTTTTTGCAAAATCAGGATCCTTCTTGATTCCCAAAAGCCCCTCTTCGGCGTTAACATTGGGTGTATGAAGTGTGTGCCAATACACATCAAGGTAACCTACCTGCTTTACCTTATGCGTTGCATGATTGTACATCATGATCTCGCCGCGACGTTGAGCCACGAGGACGTCGAGATTAGGAAGAATAGTCATTTCGGTGGGTTCAAAGAAGGTTCCCTGTACCAGTTGTGTTTTCGTAAAGCGGTCTTCTGCGGGAATGGTTGGCGTTTTTACTTTTGCATAATCCAGCTCTTCATTATCGTCCATCGCATATTTGATACCACCCAAAAGATGTTTTAAAAAGTTTGGCTCGGTGTAGGATTCTGATGTGTGCCCTAGCTCGGTATACCACGCTCTTCCGCCATCAAAATCATGATACCACGCCATGGGATGATTGGCGCCGTTGGTACCACCTTTATAACTTTTTTCATCTATGGTAAGCAACACGTGAAGATTGCTGTCAAGATTTTTAAAATTGTACCACTCGTCTTTTCTTACCCATGGATCAGGCAAGCCTTTGGTGGAAATATTATCTTTATCAACCACGTGCAATGTGGCTGTTTGTTGTTCAGGATGCCCGTTAAAGGTGGCCCCCACAAGCCTCTGGTACCAGCCCCATTGATAACCTGCGTCTGTAGCTGCATGAACGCCTACAAATCCGCCTCCTGCTTCGATGTATCTCTGGAAAGCATTCCTTTCATAATTATTCAGAAGATTGTCGCTATTATCAGTAGTACTTAAAAACACAACCGCAGCATATTGCTTCAGTGTATCTTCATTGAACATGGCGGCATCGGAAGTAGTGTCTACCCGAAAATCATTTTCCTGTCCGAGTTTGATAATGGCTTTTACACCATCTGCAATAGATGCATGATGATAACCGGCAGTTTTTGTGAATACGAGTAACCTGGGCTCACCCGATCTTTTGTTGCTGCAACTGCAAAAAAATAAAACCGAAACGCTGATAAGCAGCGAAAAAATGCGAAAGTAATTTTTCATTGATTCCTAAGTATTGAAGATTAATTGATTGCAAAACGTTAAAAAAATGAAAATAGGGATTTATTGCGAAATAGAAATGCCTTGGCGCTTTTATTTTACAGTTATAAAACAAATGGCCGCGGTAACAGGCGAAACCGGGCTCAAATATAAAACTATGATAATGTGAAATAAAAATGCCCTGAATTACCAGGGCATTTTTCTAATGCTTATCTCTCTTGTCCTTTTGAGATCTCATTGCCGGTTTTCCTTTCTTTTTTACCTTGTACCTAATTATATCCTCTTTATTGTTTTTCCAGGGATCGCTTCTTTTATAATTCAACTTGTACCTCGGCCCTTTTCCCGGTTTAAAGGTTGAAGGTAAAGTGCGTGTGTGCTTCCACGTTATAGACGAAGGGCTGTCTTTGTACCAATAGTTTCCATCCGATTCGTCATAATAAACATTTGTTTTTGGATAATAATAGTATTTATGCGAACCCGGAGTAAAGGTTGGGTTTGTTTTTGGCGGCGTTGTCATCGAACTTGTAACCTGTGCCGAAACCGGCAATTTAAAAATCGCGAACAACAACAGAATAAATATCTTTTTCATTATGGATGTTTTTTTATTATGATTCAAGATATATGCCAAACACAGATATTAAGGATTCAGGCCCGGGCATTTAAAAATGAAAAAGAGTGGAAAAACGTGTCAGCATTTTAACGAAAGGTGTTTACATTTTTCATCAATTCTGCTATCTGCCGGATAACAAAAAAGCCGCGAAACAAATTTTCGCGGCTTTTCTACATTTGTCAACCTACTGCCTCATCTACTGGTCATCGTCTTTTTTCATCTTCATTTTTACTGTTCCGTTGTTTTTTACTTTATACTTTTTCAGATCAGCATCATTGTTCTTCCATGGATCATTCCCTTTGTATTGGATAGGAAAACTCTTTTGATTTTCAACTGTTACGGTTGAAGGCAAAGTTGTAGTTTCCGTCCATGTGGTGGCTGTAGGGGCTTCTTTATACCAATAATCGCCACTCGCTTTGTCGAAATACACATTTTGCGAAGGATAGAAATAATACTGGTGTTGTCCCGGTTGAACTGTCGGACTTGTTGTCGGGGTTGTTGTCGTAGTGGTAGTGGTTGTGGATTGGTCTACCTGCGCTGATGCGGTTAACACTGAACCGCTGATCAGCAATAGAATTAGGATCTTTTTCATAGTTAACATTTTTTCCTACAAAAAATTCAAGGAATATGCCAAAAGGATCAAAATGTGGATAAAAACGATAAGCCAGATTTCTGCCTGCGGTTCAAAAAAGGTTTAAAACATTGAAAACCAGCTATTTTTTTTCTTAAAAAATAAAATTGCAAAATTTCGTCAAAATAAAAACCGGCAGTTTTTGTTGCTTTACTGGCTACAGAATTCTTTTTAAAAAAATTAATCCATAAAAATTATTGGCAAATGTCCCTGTAGAAAGAAGATGGTTGTTATTGTGGTATAAACCAACTTTAATTTACTTTTAAAAACAAAAACAATGAAAGAATTTGCACTGATCTTCCGGCACCCGAATGCGACCGGCAAGGTATCTCCCGAACAAATGCAACAATGGATGAAAATTCAGAACGACTGGGTAGGAAGCATTGCTGCGCAAAATAAATTCGTAAGCGGAACCGGTTTATTATTTGATGACGCCAAAGTGGTGCATCATAAAGGAATAATTACCAACGGGCCTTTCGGTGATATTAAAGAAACACTGGGCGGTTTTATTATCGTAAAAGCAGAAAATGCAGATGAAGCGGCTGAAATGGCGAAAGGCGCTGCAGTACTGGTTGGCGACGGAAATACAGTTGAAGTGAGGGAGATTCTCAGAACCAGGTAATTTGTAACGATGCCTCAACCGGAAATTATACCTCATTTATTCAGAACGGAGTACAGCCGGATAACGGCTGTACTTTCAAAACTTTTTGGATTTGAGAATGTCGAAGTTGCCGAAGACCTTGCCAGCGAAACTTTCCTTGTAGCCGTTGAAACGTGGCCATATAAGGGTATTCCTGCCAACCCCACTGCATGGCTTTATACGGTGGCAAAAAATAAAGCCAGAAATTATCTCAAGCATCATAAAATATTTTCTGATAAAATTGCGCAACAACTGAAAGCAGATGCCTCTCTTCCCGGTGAAATGGAAATTGACCTTTCCGAAAAAAATATTACCGACAGCCAGCTACAAATGTTGTTTGCGGTTTGCCATCCTTCCATTTCTGTTGAATCGCAAATAAGTCTTGCGTTGCGCATTCTTTGCGGCTTCGGAATTGAAGAAATCGCTGATGCTTTTCTCAGTAACAAAGAAACAATCAGCAAAAGGATTTTCAGGGCAAAAGAAAAATTGCGAAATGAAAATGTCGCCCTTGCTTTTCCAACAAATGACGAAATCGGGACTCGTTTGGAAACCGTATCAAGAACCATTTACCTTCTTTTCAGCGAAGGTTATTATTCTGAAAGAGAAGACACCGTGATACGCAAGGAGCTTTGTCTTGAAGCAATGAAACTGAATTACCTGCTGCTTCAGAATGAACAAACGAATAATCATTCTACGAATGCGCTTATGGCGCTGATGTGCTTTCACGCTTCAAGAATTGATGCAAGGCAAAATGAGAATGGAGAATTGATCCTGTACCAAGACCAGGACGAAACTTTGTGGAATGAAGAACTGATTGAAAAAGGAAATTACCATCTTCAAAAAGCGGCTGAATGGAAAGTTGTTTCGAAATATTTTTTCGAAGCCAGCATCGCTTATTGGCACACGATAAAAGAAGATACAAAAGAGAAATGGGAAAACATTCTTCAGCTTTACAACTATTTATTGCAAATGGAATACTCGCCAATTGCCGCCCTCAACCGAACGTTTGCACTTTCAAAAGTGCACGGCAACAATGAAGCGCTTAAAGAGGCTGAAAAATTAAATTTAAGCGACAATCATTTTTATTACGTTTTACTCGCAGAATTTTATAAAGAAGTTGACCACAAAAAAGTGAAACCAAATCTTGAGAAAGCCTTGTCATTGGCGAAGACGGAAGGGGAAAGAAAGGTGATACAAAAGAAAATCAATGACATTGAATTGTAAATTCAACTTGATAGTAACCCGGTTTTCACGTGATATTTCTATTTGCGTCTATCCGTTACAGTTATAGTCAATAACCAATCGCCATTCCATCTTTCCTTGGGTCAGATGCACCATGATAAACACGTTGTTTTGAATCGAATTTAATGCATTGATACCCTCCGAAATTTCCAGGCGTGCCGGCTGCAACTCCATAACCCATTTGCAATAAAGCACGAATGGTTTGTTCCGAAAAACCTGATTCAAGATAAATAGTTCCGACTCCTTTGGCTGTTTCTCCTGTTGGCGTTGAAGAGCCTTCATGATCTATCCGTGGAGCGTCTCCTGCTTCCTGGATATTCATTCCAAAATCAATCATATTCATCAAAACTTCTACCTGCCCTTCCGGTTGAAAACTGCCACCCATCACTCCAAAACTCATATAAGGCTTATCATCTTTGGTAACAAAAGCAGGAATGATAGTATGGAAGGGACGTTTATGAGGTGCATACACATTGTTAGCACCTTCCTTCAGAGAAAATAAATAACCACGGTTTTGTAAGAAAAATCCAAGGCTATCAGGCACCATTCCCGAACCGAACGCGGCGAAGTTGCTCTGTATTAATGAAACCATATTTCCTTCATCATCAGCAACGGTCAGATAAACCGTTTCGCCTCCGTTCAATGCTTTGTCGTCGCCAGCGTAAACTGCCGGCAACGGTTTTTCGAGATCAATTAGTTTGGCTCTTTCATCTCCGTATTTTTTAGAGATAAGTTGCGCTACAGGAATTTTTACAAAATCAGGATCAGCATAATATTTCGCGCGGTCTTCATAAGCAAGCCTTTTGGCTTCAGTAAAAAGATGAATGTGTTCTGCACTTCCAAATTCCATTTTACTGAAATCAAAATGTTCCAAAATGTTCAACATTTCCAAAACGGTAATTCCCTGTCCGTTCGGCGGCAATTCCCAAACACGGTAACCACGGTAAGTAGTTGAAACCGGCTCCACCCATTGTGAAGTATGATCAGCCAGGTCTTTGTAGCTGAGGTAGCCTCCGTTCTTTTTCATAAAGGCATCGATGGTTTTAGCGATTTCACCTTTATAAAAAACATCTCTCCCTCCTTTTGCAATTTTTTCCAGTGAATTGGCCAAAAAAGGATTTTTAAAAACCTCTCCCCTTTTTGGCGCTGAACCATTAGGCATAAAAACTTCTTTTACATTGGGATTGTTTCCATACAATTCATTCAATTGCGCATATTCAAAAGCCGCTTCATCAGCAACAGGAAAACCTTTGCGCGCATAATTGATGGCGTAAGAAAGGATATCCGTCATTGGTAATTTCCCGAACTTTCCATGCAGTTGATACCAGCCATCCACGCAACCGGGAACCGAAACCGGCAACGGCCCGCTGAAAGGAATTTGCTGAGCGCCGTTCTTTTTAAGCATCGCCAATGTAAGATTATACGGCGATCTTCCCGAAGCATTTAGGCCATATAATTTTTTTGTTTTTGCATCGTACACAATCGCGAAAAGATCGCCACCAATACCATTCATTTCAGGATCGGTAACGCCAAGTACCGCATTGGCGGCAATCGCCGCGTCTACCGCTGTTCCGCCTTTCTTTAAAACATCAATCGCTGCTTCTGTTGCAAGCGGCTGGCTGGTGCAGGCCATTCCGTGTTGCGCCATCACCACAGAGCGGGTTGCAAAGGTGCGGCCGTTTAACCTGTCTTGTGCTTGCGTTGAAATGGATGAGGAAAAAATAAACAGCAGGAAAATAGAAATAGAATGCTTCATTGGAAATGGTTTCGGAAGAAAAGATATCCTAAGATAAGAAGAGTAAACAGTAAAGCAACAAATTCTTAAGGTTTTTATTTTGGTTACAACACAAAAAAACCGGCAATTGTAATTACCGGTTTTTTTTTATAAGATTGAAAATTTATTTCGATTGAACCAATTTCGCCTTTGGTGCTTTCTTCTTTTCTGATTTGATGTGTGCAGTTCCCAAAGGACGATCTTTTGCAAACTCGATCAATATTGGCGCAGCCACAAAAATAGAAGAATAAGTACCTGTGATAACACCGATCAGCATAGCGAAAGAAAATCCGCGGGTTACTTCACCACCAAAAATAAACAAGGCAAGTAAAGTGAGGAACACCGTTGCAGAAGTCATGATCGTTCTGCTCAATGTATCATTGATCGCACGATTGATAATCGTTTCCTTGGAAGCATCTTTCATATTATGACTGTCTTCACGTATTCGGTCAAATACGATTACCGTATCATTCATCGAGAATCCGACGACCGTCAGAATTGCCGCAATAAAATGCTGGTCGATCTGCAACGGGAACGGAACGATATTTTTAAAGAATGAGAATACGGCTAAAGCCACAAACACATCATGTAACAATGCGATGATCGTACCTACAGAATACCTCCAGTCGCGGAAACGAAGGAAGATATAAACGATGATAGCAAAGATGGCGAAGATCACCGCTTTGATGGCGCCACGTTCCAGATCCTTGGAGATCACCGGTTGCACAGTCTGATGCGCCTGGATATTATTTTTAGCAAATTCAGGTTCTGTAAGCCCAGCAGGTAGTTGAGATTTCAATCCCTGGAACAATCTTGCTTCCACGATGCTGTCAGCATTGTTAACACCTATTTGGTAAGAGGTAGTAATGTCAAGATGTTTATCGTCACCCACGGTTTTTATCACCGGGTAATCGCCGTCAAAGGCCTCGTGCAACGGATTACGGATTGAATCGATATTCACGTTATGCGCGAATTGAACCGTGTAACTTCTTCCTCCTTTAAACTCTACGCCTTTCTCAAAACCGTTGAAGAATGAACCCACACCGAAGATTAAAACGACGATGGAAATTCCGTAAGCCACTTTCCTGTATTCAATAAATTTATAGCTGGCATGCTGGAATATTCTTTTTGAAAAACTGGTGAAATATTTGAAATGCCTTTCTTTGGTCATCCAAAAATCGGTTACCAACCTAGATATTAAAATACCACAGAATAATGAAAGTGAAATACCCAGCATCTGCGTGGTGGCAAAGCCAAGTACAGGTCCTAACCCGAAATAAAACAGAATTGCCGCGGTTAAAAACACGGTTACGTGGGCATCGATAACAGGTGCATACGAACGTTTATAACCATCCCTGACTGCTATCTGGTGGCTCTTTCCACGTGCGAGTTCTTCTTTAATTCTTTCAAAAATAATTACGTTGGTATCTACTGCCATACCGATGGTAAGTACCAAACCGGCAATACCTGCAGCGGTTAAAGTAGCACCCAAAGCACTTAAAATACCAATGGTAAAAAGAAGGTTTAATATCAATGCAATATTGGCGATCCAGCCGGCAGTATTGTAGTAAACCAACATTAAAATGAAGATCACAATAAATGAGATAATGAATGCCATCATACCACCATGTACTGCAGCCTGCCCCAGCGTAGGTCCGACGATTTGTTCCTGCACAATCTTGGCAGGGGCATCGATTTTACCTATTCTTAAAATACTTGCCAGGTCCTGCGCCTGCTGGACAGTAAAGTTTCCACTGATCTCAGAGTTTCCTCCTTCAATGGGGCCGTTTACGTTTGGTGCACTATAAACAATATCATCCAGTACAATAGCAACAGGCCTGTTCACATTATCCGCTGTAAGTTTTGCCCAAATACGACTGCCTGTTGGCGTCATTGTCATTTTAATAGCTGGCCTTCCATGTTCATCATAGTCAGCACGGGAGTCTTCAACCCCCTCTCCTTCCAGCTTGGCTTTATCGGTTCCGGGAACCGTTTTTATTGCATATAATTCAAAATATCTCTCACCGGACTTTGCATTTTTTTGTTCTAAGCCATAAAGGAATTTAATATTGGGAGGAAAATTATTTCTCACCACATCCATATCAAGATATTTATTGGCCAGAGAAGTATCTTTAGCTTCAACAGTAGCAATAGCCGGCGGATAATAAGGCTTTCCATCACTGCCTTGTTGTGGCGGAATAAAATGAATAACGCTTCCCAGCGGGTGCTCATTTGCCAAAAGTCTTGCAGAATCAGCAGCAGATTGGGCGGAAGTTTTTGTAGTATCAGAAACGCCGCTCAAATAATCCGCTAACGCTTTGTCAGCATCGTCAATATTTTTTCCTATTTCTCCAATATTATAAACTTCCCAAAACTGCAGATGCGCAGAAGCCTGCAGGAGATTTCTTACTCTTTCTGCATTCTGAACGCCTGCCAGTTCCACATTTATTATTCCTTTATTTACATCAAGATTAATTGAAGGAGAAGCCACGCCAAACTGGTCAATACGCTTCAAAAGCACGCTGTAGGTTTGGTTGATCGCTGTCTTGGCCGTTGCCTCCAGCTGATCTAAAACGGATTGGTCGTTATCAGTAATCTTAATCGTTTTACCGGCGCCTGCAAAAATACTTGAAAGGTTCACGCCCGGATTTTGCTGCTTAAATGCCTGTCCGAATAAAGTGATAAAATCTTCATCGCTGGTAAGCTTCTGAGTATTGGCGGTAGACAATGCTTTTAATAAACGCGGATCTTTGGGATTATTACTTAGTGATTTCAACAATCCATCGAGACTTACATTTAATGTAACGGCCATACCACCCTGGAGGTCAAGCCCCAGGCTCAGTTCGTTTTCTTTCGATTTCTGGTAAGTAGTTCCCAGAAGCGGATAGATCTTTTCATCCCTGGTGCTGTCGAGGTAATGATGAAAAGTTGCCTGTATAAGCTGCTCTTTTTCATCACCGGAAATGCCGGGGTGGCTCCGGTTTACAAATTGTGTAGCTTTCGCTTCCATCTTGTTTTCATGGCTGTTAACTACCCATGTAAAAGAAAGTTGATACAGCGAAATGAGAATAAGCATTATGGCGAAAAACCACACTAAACCTTTCAGTTTCATAACTTGATTTAATTTTTAGAAGGTCGCAAAGATAGGGGTTTGATATGAAAATTTTTAAGGAGATTGGCCGTATTTTAAGCCTGTGCAAAAAAACTAAAACTACCTGTTGATTTATAGCTCCTTCCGATTATCAATTTTTACGTTAAAATTCAATTTTAACTATATAATTCTTTCATCCTGAAACACATTTAATATAGCTTAGTTTAAAACTTCATTGAGTTTTTCAGTCAGCTTCTTTCCAAAAATATTTTTTGCAATGATCACCCCATTCTTATCAACCAGGAGATTGGAGGGAATTGCTTTTATACCATATTCATCGGAAGTGGAATTTTGCCAACCCTGCAAATCAGAAACCTGGTTCCAGTTGAGATGATCATCAGCAATCGCTTTTATCCAGCGATCTTTTTTGGTGTCATAAGAAACGCCCAGGATAGTAAATCCTTTATCTTTAAATTTATTGTAAGCTGCCACCACGCTGGGGTTCTCGCGACGACACGGTCCGCACCAGCTCGCCCAAAAATCGATCAAAACATATTTTCCTTTTAAGGAAGATAAACTGAGCTGAGAGCTGTCGGGTGTGTATTGCGTAAAATCAGGAGCCGTCTTTCCTATGGCCACTTTTTCGTAGGTATCCAACATTTTTTTAATCTCCTTGCCTTTCAGAGAATTTTTTATTGAAGGATCCAAAGCTTCGTACACCGGCGCTACTTCACTGGCGTCGGCATAATAAGCATAGTTTTCAAGTATCGCCATAGCTCCGCGCATAGATTTTGGATTTTCTTTTACAAAAGAAGAAACAATTTTTCTTTTGGCAGCCAGGATCGCAAAGTCAACCTGGTCCAGGCTGTCCATCACCACCCGGTTCTTATTTTTATAGGCTTCCTCATAAAGTTTGCTGTCGGCAGCTTCCCATTTGGTAATGGGTTTCATTCTTTCTTTCAATAATGTATTGTCTGAATTAACCACCGAACCTTTTACAGTTAACAACTTCAAAGAATCGCCACGCCCCCGGATCTCCATAGTTCCGGGCTCTACATAAAATGTAAAATAATCATTTTGCCGTGATGGCATTGTAAGTGAAGCAAAATAAGGAGAAGTAACAAAACCGGTGAACGTAAATTTCCCTTCGTTAATATCGGCAGAGTCTTTGAAGGTTACGCCTTGCTTATAAATATTTAAAAAGATGGTTCCGCTTTTTATTTTTTCCAGGTTGCCGTTGATAACGTAGGCTGAATCCTGCGCGCTTGCCTGAAAATATAGACATAACACCGCAGAAAGTATAGAAATATATTTCTTCATGAATATTGTTTGGCGCCAAAGTTAAGGTTATTTGAAAAAACGCGTTTACCACTTATGGAACTGATCAAAATAAAAAGTATTAATATTTGTTGGTTTACTGTAATGTATTAGATCGCAAATCATATTAATCCTGCCCCAATTCATGACGCCTCTTTACCAGGTAGGTATCGATTTTTTTGTAAACCTGCGGCATCGCTACCCGGGTATCAATTGTATTGAAGGAAGCCAGGTTTGCATTTACCCAATATATAAAAAGGTTGCAATCCTTGTTTTGATCAACTGATCCGTTGGCAGGAGTACTGGTTTTTGCCTGCACAACAGCCTTTTCAAAATAGCTTAACGCCTCGTGCTCCTTACCGGATTTCCAAAGAAGGTAGCCGGTTAAAAAGTTTATCTCCACATTCTTTTGATCCATGATTGCAAGTTTCCCGAACATTGTCATTGCATCAGCAGTTCTGTTTTGAAAGAGTGCGATCTCCGCAAGGCGGAGGTTAGGATTTAATGATTCTTTATTCAATTCGTTTGCTTTTTCGAAATACAATCTTGCTTTCTCCGGGCGAAATAAGTTTTTATCAGTGACGCAAAAATATAAGTTGCCCAACTGGTTATAGGCCCTTTCACTTCCCGGGTTTATTTCAATTAATTTTTCCCAGCTTTGATGAGCATTTTCAAAATCATTTGCTTGCATGTACATAATTCCCAAATAGTAAATGGCATCTTTATGGCCAGGCTTCAACAGGATAGCCTGCCGGTAGGCATAAATAGATGAATCTGTTTTTCCCTGCAAACGGTATTGCGTGGCAAGATTATAGTCAGTCCAAAATGTTTGTGTTGAATCCGGCTTCGTCTCTGTATCTGAAGAATTGTTCACTGTGGCACTGCCGATTTTTCTAACTATCGTGATACCCGCAAATACAATGACCAGCACAATGATTATTATAATAAATTCTTTACGTTTCATCTGTTGATTTTATGTTTTTTAATTCGGTCAGATGGAATGCCCTTTAAAATACATTTTCCTGTGGGGTAAGACCTACATGGGCATTTCATAAAGGCTTATTGGTTATGAGACTTCACTACATTTTTGAAAGAATTTGCACCTTCTGTTATTTCAATTTTTTGATTAACCGGGATGTTGAGAAACTGTTGATGAACCCCGCTTGGCCATTGAATAGTAAGCGTATCCACTGCATTACATTTTGCGACGCCGAAATGTTGAACAAGGCTGTTTTGGGATAAGTAAGAACTCTGGCTATTCACTTCCCTGATTTGAGAAACGCTATCACACACTATTCTTATTTTAGCACCAATAGCAGAGCGGTTGCATTTCGTTCCTACCAATTTTAATTCGAGCCAGTTATTTTTATTTCCCCCGTCATTTCTAAGCAGGACTCCCGGGCCACAATTATTTACGATAAACACATCCACATCCCCATCATTATCGAAATCCCCAAAAGCCGCTCCCCTGCCCACATTATTATAGGATAAAGCCTGCCCGCTGACAGAAGTTACATCTGCAAATCCTTTTTCAGGGCCCTGGTTCCAAAAGAGAATATCACTCATCGGGATCAAATTCTTGGGATTATCTTCCTGCTGATTGGTGCTTCCATTTACTACCAATAAATCAAGCCGGCTGTCATTGTCATAATCCAAAAAAGAAGTGCCCCATCCCACATAATCTAATGAAACCGGCCCAACACCATATTTATCTGCTTCATCCTGAAATTGAAGTCCGGAATGATTACCTGGTCCTTTATTTAGTTTGTTAATATAAAAACCATTTTGCTCGGCAAGCCAATGCGTAACAAATAAATCCATGCTGCCATCGTTGTTCCAATCTCCCGTAGCAAGGCCCATAGCACCGCGATAATCGGCCACGTGAGCAAGGTGACTAATTTCATTAAAGGTGCCATCCCCGTTATTGAGGTACATCACATTATCAGTTACATCATTAGCTACATACAAATCAGGCCATCCGTCGTTATTAAAATCGCACCACGAAGCCGAAAGGCTTTTACCTCCCGGATCAGCCACTCCTGCAGCAAAAGCCACTTCCGTAAAGGTTCCGTTTCCATTATTGTGGTACAATAAATTTCGTTGCGGAGAAAAAGACAAAGGATTAATATCGGGAGGTTCTTCGTTGTTATCCCTGGTCGCTTTAGGGTGTTTGTCTGATTGGCTGTATTTTACGTAACCGCATACATATAAATCCAGGTGGCCGTCCCGGTCATAATCTGCCCAGCTGGCGCCTGTCCAAAAGCCTTCCTCTTTGCCAAATCCTGCTTTCCTGGTTTCATCAGTAAAAGTGCCATTACCGTTATTGTGATAAAATACATTTTTGCCAAAAGCCGTAATAAAAATATCAGGGTAACCATCATTATCAACATCTCCTGCTGCTACCCCCATCCCGCAGCCCTGGAAAGTTATACCGGATTGTGTGGTCACATCTGTGAATGTTCCGTTACCATTATTATGATAAAGTTGAGTGCGAGCTGGAGATTTTTTAATCTCTTCCGGAGTCATTGTCAAAGGGCCGGCTTCATTCACCACTAATAAATCATCAAAGCCGTCCTGGTCATAATCAATCCATGCAGCGCCTGATCCCATATCTTCAGGCAATTGCGTGCTGCGCTCTCCATAAAAATGCGTGAAATGGATACCCGCCAATTTGGTAATATCTGTGAAGGTGATCTCAGGATGATTTTCAGGAACCGGCTTCGTTTGAACTGCAGTAATTCCTTCTGCCGGCGCACCGGGAACATACAACTTTCGCTTTTCTTTCCTGAAAAAAATCAGTATCAATACTAATGTGAGAACTATCGCTACAATACTGGTTATATAAACTGATTTTTTTCTTTTTTTTACAACAGACATAGGCTTTTTTAGAGATTGATCCTTTTTGGTTTTTTAATGATGATTTTCTTTTCATCGCTGGATAAAACAGTAACAGGAGCAGTGAGATTTGTTTTTTCAGCGTCAAAAAACCGGTTAAGGACAAACTGGTTAAACTTCCGGTAACACAATTCTGCATTGACGTACAAGGTGTCGTTAATAACTGACTGAATCTGCATTTCGGGCTTATAAACGAAATTATATTTTAACTGATCACTAAAGCCGGGGTAAAGTGACCTGCTGAATTTTACACCCACGAGTTCCCAAAGATTATGGTGATCGATATCACTTCCAAACTGGTCAACCGGCTGAGCACGGTAAATAACCGATCCGGCAGGTATAAAATGATTTTTATCCAAAACACCGGACGAATAAATGAGATTACCTGAACCATCTTTTACAGTTACCTTAACCCATGCCTGTATCAAATCAAGAGGCCCCGTAGGAAAATTATGGCCGGATTTATTGTTTGTTACCGTCACATTTAATCCAACTTCCTGTCCTGCAGCAATTGAGTCCGGTGAGTCAACCTGAATAGGAATAGCCATACCACCGTGCCATTTATCGGTGATTTCAGGAATTTCTATGTCTCCCTTCAGCCATTTTTCAACTAACTCTACCTGCTTTTTCCCATCCGGAAGATCCAATAATGCCGGCATCAACTGGTTGCCACCAAGGAACCGGTGGCTGCGGTGCTTGTTATCACCGGGTGTTCGGTTATAGTCCAGTGAATCTCCGTTTGCAGGATCAAATGAAGAGGTAAGCGGCATATGGCATTCACGACATTCAATTGTTTTTACCGCCTGGCCGGGATGATTCCAATGGCTTTTTCTCCAATTGTCATATTGGTTTTGCAGCTGTACTGTTCCTACGCCGTTTACTTGCTTGTCAATAAATTGTTTATGACAAGATCCGCAGAATTCCGGTGTCTTTAAAAGTGTTTTATTAAAGCTGGCCACATGATATTGAGGATAAGCCCGTATTAAAAAATCGCTCAAAAATTTGGCAGTCTTTCCATTTTCCATTTCAAACATATAGGGCACCCTTTTGGCAATCTGGTATTGGGCATTTCCCTTCACATCGACTTTTGATATAGAATGGCAACTTACGCAGGATATCCCCTCATCCAGCCCCATCGGGTTGGTAAGCGTTTTATCATCCAGGTTTTTGGAACCGGATAAAAGTGAAATCGGATCATGGCAGCCGCCGCAGTATCTTGTTGATGCCGGCCCTTTCTCCACCGCCATTGCATGCTGTACTACGCGAAATGCCGGATCCATGGCAGAATACCGGTGGGCATTTACTTCCCACTCCTTACCAATATTAACATGGCAGCCACTTGTCATGCATGATTTTGAATTACCCAAAAGCCGGGCATCAATTGCCTGGTTATTAGTGCTCGAGGCGAGGCTCGGTTCAAATGGTTTGTGCTTGCCATAGACAAACTGGTAGTTGGCCGGAAATTTATTATTGAATTGGACTGGATTGTAAGCGTATACAAAAAGAACTACGATAGCTATTAATATGGTAATCACAAAAAAAACGCGGTACCCAAATACTTTTTCAGCCTTTACGAGTGCAAGTGTTTTTTTCTCCTTAGTGGCTTTATAATCCCGGATAATTAATAAGCCAATATGGGGAACTACTGATAAAAGGAATGCAAATGTCGCAACGACATGAACCTGGTCCCATAAATAGTTAATACGGGTTTGGAATACAGCTTCATAAGTTAAAAGAAGACCGGTTATCGCTGCTATTGAAGCGGTAGCCATCGCGATATAACCGATCAGCTTGTGCTGGGTCAGATGGTTTTTTCTATACGATAACCAATGCCGGATTTGATAAACGATATACGGAATTATCACAACAAGCCCCAGG
Source organism: uncultured Chitinophagaceae bacterium (assembly GCA_963783125.1). Classification (GTDB taxonomy): domain Bacteria; phylum Bacteroidota; class Bacteroidia; order Chitinophagales; family Chitinophagaceae; genus Ginsengibacter. Next base: position 65,464 of record CAWAMQ010000010.1, on the reverse strand, counting down.
ACTGTGTGTATAACAACAAATGCCTGGGTAGTTAAACCGAATGACCCCATATATATTATCAAGCCTGAAATCAATTCAAAAAGCAAAAGCCCGACTACCCAAACCGTTAGCCGGCTATGCCATTTTTGTTTGTGCAAATCCATAATAAAAAAGTGGTTTTATTGTTAAGTGAACACTGTGGCAATGATTTCTGATAAGTACTAAAAGACTGTTTTTTTGCAGGGTATACAATTGTAAAGGCAATACACATTTCCTGGTGATTTCAATTTCCATTGGTATCATTAATATCCCGCAATTACGCTGAGGAAAACAGATCCGGGCTGATGACAACTGTCAATTTTCTCTTTAAAACGTGTCAATTGCCGGATTTTTTTCCATGGCAGTTATTCGAAATAAAATTATTGGAACCACGAAAGTGAAAAGCTGTTGCAGATCAGTTTATTAGCTGATAGCCGTCAGTGGACAGGAGTTAATAATTGCTTATGAACCACTAAGAAGATGTTCTGGTAGTAAACAAACAAATAAACGGATTTGTTATTTGGACCCCGTTCGAAGTTGAAAACTATAGCTAATTTTACGAAACAAAAAATTAAAATGTGTCATGCGAAATATGCAAACCCGGTTTTTCCTTTTGGGGTTACTTTTTATAGTTCCTGCTTTTTTAGCAGCTCAAAACAGTGCCTCAAAACAAACAAGCATCACCCAGTTTCAACTGCAATCTTCTTCAGTAATTCATGAAACGGGAAAAGAACTTTCGGCACATGGTTATCATTCAGATGTATATTGGTTCCCGGTGCAGGTGCCCTCTACGGTTCTCACAGGTTTGGTGGCCAATAAAGTGTATCCTGATCCATACATAGGGATGAATAATATGCTCATCCCCGATGCATCCGATTCCTTTAATCATCAATACAATTTAGAGCAATACAGCTTTCTTCCCAATGAGCCTAATCCGTGGAAAAAACCTTATTGGTACAGAACCACATTTATGGTTCCCGCAAGTGACAAGGGCAAACATTTTCAACTAATTTTTAAGGGAATTAATTATCGCGCTGCCGTTTGGGTAAACGGAAAACAGATAGCAGATTCTTCTCAAATGGCAGGCATGTTCGCACAATACAGTTTGGATGTTACTAATGCTATTGAAGCAGGAAACACTAACGTACTTGCGGTGGAAATTTACCCTTTGGATTATCCTGCTTTACCAGCTACTCCGCAGTTGAAGGCACTGGGAGATTTTTTTGCCAACGGCGGCCCCACCGGCGATATTGGAAAAAATGTAACGATGCTTTGTTCTGTAGGATGGGATTGGATGCCGGCAGTGCGCGACAGGAATATAGGAATCTGGCAACCGGTTTATTTGCGAACTTCAGGAGATGTTGTAATTCAAAATCCGCAGATAAAAACTGATTTACCCGACCTTCCCGATACCGGCAAAGCAAGCTTGTCCCTGGATCTTTCTTTGAACAATTACAGTAAAGCAACAAAAAACGGGAATTTAAAAATCACGATCAGTCCAGAAAATTTTACCGGACAGCCATTTACGGTAAATCAAAAAATTTCGATCGATGCAAACGGTTCGGTTGGCATTCATTTAACTTCTCAAAACGTAAAACAATTTGCAATAGAAAAACCACATTTGTGGTGGCCTAACGGTTATGGACAACCGAATTTATATCGTATCCGGTTACAATATGAAAATGGTAATCAAATTTCTGACGATACTTCTTTCGTTTTTGGAATCCGCACCGTCAGTTCAAAAGTAACAATGGTAAACGGCTGGGCAAGAAGAGATTTTTTTGTTAACGGCGAAAGAATTCATTTGGATGGCGGCGCATGGGTTCCGGATATGATGCTGAACAGGGATTCCACCCGTTATGATTATGAGTTGCACTTGTGTAGAAATGCCAATATCAATTTGGTTAGAATATGGGGCGGCGGTATTGCGCCTCCCGATATATTCTTCGATATGGCCGATAAATATGGTTTGCTCGTGTGGCAGGATTTCTGGGTAACAGGTGATACACAGGGCGAATTCAAAGGCTCGCCCGACTGGCCTTTGGAAGGAAATGTTTTTATCAGAAATATGGAAAGCACCATTTACAGGATAAGAAACCATCCAAGTTTATTGGTGTGGACCGGTGGTAATGAAGGTCACGCAAGAAAAGAGTTGTATGACGCTATGCGCAATGATGTAATTACCCTTGATGGCACAAGGCCATTCATTCCCAGTTCATCGGGTTTTGCCAAATTGCCTAATGGCTGGAAAGGTTCTTGGCCAGACGACCAACCTTCAGGCGTTTACAGCGGCGGCCCTTATTCATGGCAGGATGCAGCTCATTATTACAAACTGGCTGATGCAGGAAGAGACTGGGTTTTTAAAGATGAAACCGGTATTCCATCCCAACCACCTTACGAAACTTTACCGGCTATTATTAATAACCTTGTTCCCGACTCTACACTACCTTTTCCTTTAAATAATACATGGGGTTATCATGATGCATGTGTGGGCAATGGCCATTATGATACCTATTATAATGCAATGGCTGAAAGATACGGAGCGCCGGAAAGCATGAAAGACTTTTCAGATAAAATGCAATTGGTAAATGCCAACGGATACAGGGGAATTTTTGAAGCCGCAGGCCATAAATTAATTGAAACAGGCGGCGTAATGTTGTGGAAATTAAATGCGGCCCTTCCGAGTGTGATCTGGCAGGTTTATGATTGGTACCTGAATCCAAATGCAGGGTACTATTTTATGAAAAGAGCTTGTGAGCCTGTACATATTCAATTGGACCTCGATGATTCGGCGGTAGCAATTATCAACCGCTCTTATAAATCACAAACCGGTTTAAAAGCAGAAGTTAAGGTGTACGATCTGAACAGTAAATTATTATTCAGTCAGGATAAAACGGTGAGTTTACAGGCCACCGATGTAAAAGAAACCATTTCACTTAAACAATTATTAGCGAATGAAAACGGAATTTCTTTTGTGGTTTTATCTCTTAAAAATTCAGCAGGAAAAACGATTTCTCAGAATGTATATTGGTTTGCTCCCGATCATAATTTCAAATCATTAAAAGAAATGCCTGCGGCTGAGGTGAAAGTAAAAGTAATTAAAACTGAAAAGCTAAAAAACGAAACAAAATGGACATTGCAAATCTCTAATACAAACAAAGGATTAGCCTTCTTTATTAATCCACAGGTAATTGAAAACGGTAAAGAGATTCTTCCTTCTTTTTGGTCAGATAATTATTTTTCTTTGTCACCAAACGAAAGTACCACGGTAACTGTAAGTGTTCCCAATGCAAAAATTGTAATTGGCAAAACTCAGTTGGCAGTAAGCGGATGGAATGTTGAGAAAAAAATTATTGAGTTGGAAAGAGGAAAATAGCTAATTGTCTGAACCGGGATTTATAGGATTAAAAGATAAGTGGAATATAATCCTGAAAATCTTAATCAGCCAAATGAACAAGAATGAGTTGGCAAGGATGCCCAACTGCAGGAAGGTGTCAGGCCACTTGGAGTGGCCAGACACCTGAAACAAGAGGACCAACAGTCGCAGTTCTGCAGATCTCTGACTATTCGTTACAACTATCTGCAATTCTACCTTTGCCCGGCCCCAAAATAAAAATTGTAATTATTTGTTGGTTTACTATAAATCATAATCGGAGGCGGGGTTTAAGATTAAAATCCTACAATCATGTCATCCAAAAAATCCTAATCCAGACAAAAAGAGGTTGCCTCCATAAGGCAACCTCTTTCCAATTTTCAAATTAAAGGTGAAGAGACTATTTATTGATCCCACCAAAGATGATCCGTTGGTGATACTTCCGGAACGTTCGCCCCGTTTCTTGAAATTTCTGTACTTGGATAGTCCATTCTTCTTATAAAAGTTGATAATGTAGCGTTTACAGGCAAAGAAAAATCTTTGTAAGAATAATCAAAACGCCTCATATCGACCCAGGTTACCGGCATCAGAAAACATGCAACGTATTTTTCTTTCATTATCAATTGTAGCGTTAGGTTGGCCGCTCCAACAGCTACCTCAGGTTTTGCGAGATAAGCGTTAATGGAATCAGATGGAACATTCATCTTATTCATATTTGCCGTAATGCCGGCCAGGTAAGCATCATAAGCGGTTCCCGGGTCATTATTCCTAAATGCCGCTTCTGCCTTTATAAAAAGATCTTCGGCATAGGTAGAAATCTCCAGGGGAGAATTGGTGCTTGAATACCAGCCGTCGACTTTAATATAGCTTTCTTCCTGTGCTGTACCGGTTCCTACTCTTCCTGCGCCGTTGGGCGTTCCACGATAATCACCATATTTGGTAGTATCTGTAATTAAGGGCAACCTTGGATCAAATACTCCATAAGTGGCGCCGTTAGTAGCATTAACAAAATAAGTAGATAACCATCCGTCAAGATTAAGACCTGCATTATCAAGTGCTACCTGTGCCCATGGGTTGCGCACTTCGAACGTGGTAACCTGTGCATCATCCGCGTTAGACGTATAAGCGCCTGATAGTTCATTTAATACAGCGTTGGCATCATATTGCGCAGTTTTACTTACCTGGTTTAGCATTCTTGCTTTTAAGGAATGCGCTGTTTTTATCCATGCACTGGCATTGCCACCGTGTATAAAATCACTTGCTTTGTCTAATTCCCCTGCCGCATCAGGTTTTTGCAAGGCGGCAATACCTGCATCCAGCAGATTGAGGCTTGAATCATACAGGATCTTCTGATCATCAAATTTAGGCGTAGGGTTATTAACTCCCTGGAAAGCTTCTGAATAAGGAATATCTCCCCAAACATTGGTCGCCATGTTCAGATGCAGAGCCAAAAGAATATCCGAAACACCTACATAAGCGTTCAATCCTTTTTGAAAAGCTAAGTTCCGCAGATCATGAAGGTTGGTAAGCTCATCGTAAAAATCCCCCCATGCCGAAGAGGCACTTGAACTAACGTTATCGTAAGTATCAAAAGCACTTCCCGCATTTGACGATGCCTGGTATTGAACATAGTAGGAAGTATAATAGCCTAGGTCGAAAACGGTATAAGCGGTGCTATAGGTCACATTCGCCAACAAACCACTGATAGGCGGCTCTTCCGCTGCATTCGGATTTTGGTTGATGTCAAGGTATTTTTTACATCCACCCATTAGCACGGCGATGAAAAGTAATGAAAGTATATAAAGATTATTTTTTTTCATGTCATTTATTTTTTAGAATCCAACATTTAATGAAACAATATAGCTACGCAATGCAGGATAAGTAAAACCGGCAAATCCATTTACATTACTTCCGGCAGGAGTAGAACTTGATTCCGGATCGAAACCTTTGAAAGGAGTGATAAGTATCAAATTATTCCCTGTGAGTGACAATGATAGTCTTTGAATAAAAGAACCTTTCAATATCTTATCAGGAAGGCCGTATGTTATAGTAAGTGTCCGAAGCTTTACGAAAGATGCGTCCTCAACAAAGTTCTCAGAAATTCCCCTGTACACATTTCTATAATAACCTGCGCCATAGTTTACACCATCAGGCCCTACACCCTGACCGAGGTAAACCGGTTTTGTATTTTTAGTACCATCTGCCAAAACCCCATCAAAAACTATAGTTTGGTCGCGGTTCAGGGTTAGCGGTGTTTCTCCAAAGGCTGTCATGAAATTATAAAACTGGTCAAACTTTTTAAGTCCTTGCCTGGTATCCCAAAGCATATATAAACTCCAGTTCTTGTAAGTGAAATTATTGGCAATACCGGCAATCCATTTCGGATATGCATTGCCAAGTATTTTTTGATCCGAGGAAGGGGGAACTACAGGAAAGCCATTAGAACCTATTAATAATGGCAAGCTCTTATCAGGATAAAGAGAATTTGGATTTTTATCATCCCCATACCTTGCCCATGGTCTGCCGTAAAGATCACCTGCAGATTGTCCAGGCACATATTTCATGGTAACAGATGAACCAGCGTATCCATATTGACTACCGATTACAATTTGCGTCAAACCGGGATAAATGGAAATAATCTTGTTCCTGTTGGCTGAATAATTAAGCGTTACATCCCAGTTGAAATTCTTCGTTTTTACGGGCGTGCCTTTCAGTGTAAGCTCAACACCTTTATTTTCAATTTCTCCGGCATTTAAATAAATAGAAGTAAAACCGGAACTGGGTGCTGTACTTACCGGTATGATCTGGTCTTTACTGTTCGATTTGTACCATGTAAAATTGAAACCTATACGGTTATCAAAAAAGTTAAGATCCGTCCCTACTTCAAAAGAAGTAGTTTTTTCTGGTTTCAAATCAGAAACACCCGCCTGGTTTCCCCTGCCCCAGCGTATAACTCCGTTTATCGGAGGTACGATAGCATTGTATACAATACTGGTACTGTAAGGGTCAGCATCTTTTCCTATTGCTGCCATCGATGCCCTTAGTTTTCCATAACTCAACCATTCAGGCATTTTCAGGTTTTGGGTAAAAATATAACTCAGACTCGCAGATGGATAAAAGAAAGACCGGTTATTTGCTTCCAATGTACTGGTCCAGTCGTTTCTGCCTGTGATATCTAAAAACAGGTAATTATCATAGCCTAATGTAAGATCTCCGTAGGCACCGATAATCCGGTAATTCTGTTTGTATTGAGAAATCGAAACGTTTTTGGCATTACTCAAATTAAATAAATTATATACATCCAACTCATCACCCACAGCGCTTACTCTGTCAAGCTTCCGGTCGAGTACATCATTACCAAGCCTTAAAGTAGTTTGAAATTTATCTGCCCAGGTGTGATCAAAAGTGAGCAAAAGGTTGGAATTTATCTGCCGGTAATCCAGCCTGTATTCATGTACAAATCCCTGCCCGTTGTCAGCTGCTACAATTTCACCGGGTATTCCTTTAGGTCCGGGAGCAGTGGCTGTACGGGCATCACCATATTCATCCAGGCCCAACATATAAGTTGCATTGAACCATGAAACAGGAGCATAGTTAAAATTCACACTCCCTATTACGTGATTTACATTTGACCGAAACTTGTTGGTAGCCGCATAGTAAATTGGATTACCGTTGCCATAGGTTTTTTCTGTACCATCCGGCTTAACATAATCGCGTACATCCCATCTTGGAGTCCAGTAAGACAACTCTTCATTGAAACGGTCGGCATCATAAAAATTTCCATCGGTATTAGCATAATAAAGGGAAGTTCCCATCTTAAACTTATCAGAGAATTTCAACTGCCCGTTTACCCTTGCCGTTGCATCCTGGTACCAGGTAAACGGAATTAAACCATCCTGTTTTGCATAAGAAAACGAAGAAGAGAAAGTTGCTTTTTCCGTACCGCCTGAAAAACTGATATTATTGTTATATTGATGGCCGGTGTTGTAAGCACGCTTCCATGTATTTTCCATTTTGGCAGGAACGGTAGGATCAATTGCCCTTGCAGCTTCAAGCGTGGGACCCCAAGCAGGCCAAAAAGAGGTGGAATCATAAACTCCCGTGTATCCCTGTGTATATTTTAATTGTTGTTCAGGGTACTTGTCAACATTATCAATACTGTAAGAGGAAGTAAGGTTAACTCGTAACCGACCCGCCTGCCCGGATTTTGTAGTTATTACAACCACACCATTTGATCCTCTTAATCCATACAAGGCGGTAGCCGCACCACCACGTAGAATATTTACCGATTCAATATCTTCAGGATTGATATCTGAAACGCGGTTAGGCATCTGAACGCCTCGTCCCCCGGTGGTACCGGTAGTAAAGGTGCTGTTATCAATCGGCAAGCCATCTATTACAAACAAGGGCTGGCTATTTTTACCGGCATCCAAAGAGTTGATACCTCTTATCAAAATGCTGGCGCCTTGCCCCGGGCCGCCGCCTGCACTACTTATAGTAACGCCTGCAACTTTCCCTTGCAGGGCATTTATTAAATTGGTTTGATGCGATTCAGATATTTGCTGCGCATCTACACTTTGGGCAGCATATCCCAACGATCTTTTCTGACGGGAAATACCCAACGCAGTCACTACCACTTCAGATAGTTGGCCGGAACTTTTCATCACTACATTCAACGAAGAACTATTTCCGACAGTCACGTTTTGTGTCTCGTAGTTTACTGATGAAATGACCAGTACCGGTTTGCTTCCGGTAACTGAAATTGTAAAGTTTCCCTGGTCATCTGCAGTAACTGCGTTTGTTGTTCCTTTTTGTTGGATGGTAGCCAGGGGAATGGCCGCTCCGTTTTCATTAACCACTTTTCCAGTCACCGTGCGTGTTTGCGCAAAGCCGGAAAATGGAATCAAAAACAAAAATAGCACCCATACCAAGAGATGTTTTTTTCTCATAAATAAAGTATTTAATTAAACAGGGCTGAGCTGTTGATGAAAAAATAGGTGATAAATATTTATCACCGGAAATAATAACGATCCACAAGGGGTCACACAAAACAGACAATTTTTTAATCGTAAATTTTGTTAAAGGTTTCTTAATTGCCATCGACTAATTTACGATTGGCAACAATTCAAAATTCCCAACTTAAGGCATCTCATATGATGCCAAGGAATGAAAAACTTATTGTGATACTTATCAGTTGGGCCTTACAGGCCTTCTTTCTGGTTATGCCCAAGTGATAAAACAGTAAACAAACAAAAAACGGGGAATTATATTTAATGCTTTTTCAGGGTAAGATAATCGATATAATACACGACTTTCAAACTTACTTCATTGGAATGAGGGCTTTGCAAAACCTGGTTGAAGTTTTTAAAATAAGTGCGGTATTGGGTCTCATCTAAATAAACATCTGATCCCAAAGCGTTTTTCCAGGAAAGTGTAATGCGGCTGCCCGGCAAAAAATCCCATGTATAAAACATATCTACATTAAAAGTATTAAAATTAAAATCGTGGCCGGGCGAGAAAGCTCTTTCCTTCCAATAGCCATCATATTTCACGTCATAAAAATGATGGTAAATCACATTGCTCCAGTAATGTCGTAACCGGATGGTAAAGTTCATCAAAGGATTGATTGCAAAGGCACCGCCAAGGATTGAATAATCTGTTTTCACAGAGCGTTGTCCCAAAACAGGCGCCGGCGCAGGAATTGTTTTAGTATAAGCATAACCGTAGTTTGCCTCGTCTTCGTCGAGATGGCCTTCCACATTCATCTGGAAACGCTCATTAAATTTATAGGTGGCTCCCAAAGTAAATCCATAATATGGTGGATCGGGTAGCGAAGTGATACCGCTCTCAACAGTATAATCAAGATAGAGTTTTTTACGCGAATCTGTGCTTCCGGTAACATTCAAAAAATATTGGGCCGGCCTCTTCAGCACCCTGCCCGGAGTACGCAATTCAAAAAAGTCGTTCGACCAAATAGGATCAACCTGGAAGGTTACAAGGATAGTCGAAAAATCCTTCATCAGCAGAAACGCCGTAGAGTTGATCACAAAATTCTGCCATGAAAAAGGATTGTATAAATATTGGTTGGTAGCGCCCAGCGTATATCGTTGGTTCAGGAAATGCTTTGTAGGCTTATAGATTACGTAACTGATATTGCCGGTATAATTGAACTGGTTATTATTGTAAAGAAATCCCAGGTCGTTTGGATCGTACGTATCAGACATCGCTCCCGCCAAAAGAGAATATTGGAATTTACCGCTTACTTTCTGGTACCGGATATCTGCTTTATAACCGTCATAATTTCCCTGCTTCCCCCAAATCGTACTATAAATGCCATCAAGGAAAAAATAATGCCTGTTTTTTTTATCGAATAAAGCAAGATCCAGGGCAGACACGTTTGCATTGCGGCTATTACCGTTTCTTAAAACATTGGTATTGGTAAATGTAACGGAGGAGCGGTGTTTTAACGCCTGGTCAAGAACAATTATATTGTAATTGGTTAAAGGCTCTGTTTGAATATGAATAATGGAATCAGTCGATTTGTCAAAGATTTCTGCGTTCATGTTTGATGTAACGGCATTAAAAATGCCGATGCCGAGGTTCTTTTTCGTTCGGCCCGAAAACTTGGTTCCATTGATCAGCCTGGTGATCCCCGGATTTTTTATGATCTCGTAACCGGGATTAGAAGCCGCTTTTGTCAAAACTCTATATGATCCGGAAGGAGCAGCTCCTATTCTTCTCGAATAAAAGATGCCGGCTTTATTGAACAACTCGGTTCCTTCAGTAAAAAACGGCCGGAAGTCTTCAAATTTTACATCAAAAGGGCTGAGATTTAAAACAATATTATCTGATTGCACCTGCGCAAAGTCCGGAATTAAAGTAGCATCGAGCGTAAAACTCTCATTGATTCCATATTTTACATCCATGCCTCCGCTTTTCAAAAACTCCGTTTGTTTGGTATTTCCTACTGGGGAAATTTTGATACCTCCCGAAAGATAGGGCAAAAATGAAAGTCTTATGGGCGGAACAATATTTTGTAAACCTGTCCATTCGCCCCATTTGTTCATCGTTCCGTCAATTTTAGGATCATCGGGACACCAGGTGGAAATTTCATTGTTCACTCTTCTGAACCGCGTAAACTGGATCCCCCAGGTCTGCATTTTGCTTTTTGAAAACCTGATAGCACTAAAGGGGATTTTCATTTCAACAACCCAGCCATTATTTTTCAAGCTTACTTTGCTTTCCCAAACGGCATTCCAGGTGTCATCATCTGTCGCTGATAATTTGGCATCTTCCTGCACCCCGGCTGCAGATACCTGGAATAAAAAAGCATTCTGCTTATCGTTATAGGTATCAATTCCCACACTGAAAAAATCCACATCATTCCCGGTAACTTCATCACGGGCCGTTAGTTGCTTTTTTATATTTTCCGGGGCCTCATGCATGTAAGCCAACACATATACGGCGGTGTTATCATACGCCACTTTTACGTGGGTTTGGTCGGCATCTTTTCCGAAGACGGGTGTAGAAGTTATAAATCCGCCCACATAGGGGATGCTCTTCCAGGCGTCATCATCCGGGTTACCATCAACTTTTATCGATTGAGTTATTTTAACCGCAGGAATCGATTTGGTCTGGGAGAAGGAAGTGAAACAGGTACAAATTAATATGAATGAGCTAAAGTATAGTTTACTCATAATGTTAGTTAACGCGGACAAAGATAATTTTTTTTCATAAAGAAAAAAATCAACATATCTTTTGACATTTGTCAATAAAACATATTACGAATTACTCCTTCTTTTCAACTCTTTTTTGATCAACAAGAGTTCTCTCCCCGTCTGTCCGCTTACCGAAGAATTTTCCTGTGCACGCCGCATCAGGTATGGAATTACATCCTGTATAGGGCCAAAAGGCAAATACTTGCTCACGTTGCAACCTGCTTTGGCAAGATTGAAAGTAATATTATCGCTCATACCATACAATTGAGAAAAATGGATACGCGAATCATTATGAGACAGGCCAAATTTCTCCAATAATTCCACCGCATAAAGATTGCTGTATTCATTGTGCGATCCAATTACTACACGCATGTTATTTTCAGGATCAATGCAAAATTTAACTGCCGCGTTAAAATCATCGTCTGTTGCCTGCTTCGTTTTATTGATTGGTGACGGATAGTTCATTTCTGCAGCCCGCTCACGTTCGCGTTCCAAATAGGCGCCACGAACCAGTTTCATTGCAGGGATAAAACCATTTTCTTTTGCAAACCGGCAACTGTCTTTTATAAACTGCAACCTGTCGTGGCGATACAACTGGGCTGTATTGTAAATCACGGCCTTTTTAATATTGAATTCCTGCATCATTTGGGTGGCAAGCACATCCTCGGCATGTTGTATCCAGCTTTCTTCGGCGTCTATCAGTACGCTTACATTCGTCGTAATAGCAACTTCACATATCTTTCTCAGTCTGCCTACAACCCTCTCCCACTCTGCCTTTTCGCTTTCAGTTAATTTTTTCAAAGGAATTTTTCCGCGAACCACTTCAGCGTAAACCGCACGGTTGTTTATTTTTTCAAATAATTCGAATCTCGATAATCCCGTGAGTTTTATACTCATAAACGGAATGTTTGGCTGCGTAGCAGCATAGCGTATCACTTTGATAAACTCATCTGTGGCATGGTCGAAATTTTCTTCGCCTTCCTTCCCTTCCACGCCATAATCCAAAATTACCTCCACATGATATTTAGCTAATTTTTCTACAACTCCGGAAGTTTTCTGTAACGTTTCGCCACCAACAAATTGGCTGAAAATAGTTTTGCGGATCAAACCTTTCACAGGCATCCGCCATTTTAGAGCAAGAGGCGTAAGCCACAATCCAAGCTTTACCAGCCAGGGTTTGGCCATTGAACTGAAAATGAAATGGGCGCGTTTTAATTGAGAGTTTGATTTATAGGCGAAAGCTGTTTTGGTGTCATCAAAAGAGATATTCATAAATGTGATTAAAAACCGAAATTCTGTAATTGGCAACGATTCTCCAAAAATAATTGACTGATTGTGATTAGTTTATTTCCTGATTAGAAAGGTATCTTTGCAAAAATTTTTGTGGAATGAACGTAAAAAAGCCTTCGGATAGTTTAATTGTTATGACGGAATTGGTATTGCCAAACGATACCAATTTGTTTGAAAATCTTATGGGCGGCCGCCTGATGTACTGGATGGATATTGCCGCCGCACTTTCCGGAAGTAAACATTGCGGGGCGCCGGTGGTAACCGCCTCTGTTGATAATATTTCATTTACCAACCCGATCAAATTGGGAAATGTGGTTCATATCGAAGCCAAAGTTACCCGTGCTTTCAATACCAGCATGGAAATATATTTAAAAGTTTGGGGCGAAGACATTATGCAGCAATATCGCTACGACAGCAACGAAGCGTATTATACTTTCGTGGCATTAGACCCCCACGGAAAACCCCGGTCGGTACCTAAAATAGAACCGGAAACCCAACATGAAAAAGAGCTCTTTGACGGCGCACTGCGCAGGAGGCAGTTACGATTAATTCTTGGAGGCAAAATGAAACCGGGAGATGCCTCTGAGTTGAAAGCACTTTTTGTAAATGAGCGTAGCGAGCAATAACGGGTGAGCATGGTAAAATAAAAATCCGGCTATTTTATCCTTTTACTGCCGTTTATTCTTTTACCGCGGGCGTTTGCTGGTGTTTTCCCTGCAGCATGTATTTTTTACTTTGCTCAATCGAATCCATTACCCTCGCCAAAATCTCATCTATACTTTCTTCATAACTAAATTGCATAGGTTCTTTAAAATGAACCGATAGTAACGTTCCTTTCTTTTTAAATTTCAGGCCTTTTTTGTTAAAGGCGCGCCAGAAGCCGTTGATCACCACCGGAACAACAACGGGCTTATGATGTTTGATAATAAATGCGGTTCCCTTTCTTCCGGGCGCAAAAGGCTTGGTGGTTCCTTGTGGAAAAGTAATTACCCAATTATCTTCAAGGGCGTTTGCAATTTTCCTAGTATCCGCCGGATCAAGGCCACGCCTTACCTCATTTCCATCCTTTTTCCATGTGCGTTTTACAGTAATCGCGCCGCCCCATCGAAAAAACCTGCTGATCCAGGTGCTTTTCATGGTTTCTGCCGCTGCAACAAAATAAACCCTGGTAAATGGATTTAATAAATAAAAAGGAATGCCCAGCTTATTTTGCCTGCGCCATTTTACAGCGCAGAAAATATGGATCAGGGTAATAACATCTGCAAAATACGTTTGGTGATTACTAACAAATAATACGTTTTTTTTAGGGAGATTTTTAATATTTTCTGTACCGGTTATTTTTAACTTATTGATGAGTGCAATCCCGGGATAGGAAAAAACGCCGATTATAAAATAAACTATGGATTTAAAAAAGTGGGTTTTTTGCAGGTTTTTTAACCAACGCTTCATGCAATTTTTTTTAATGTACAATCGCTTGCAATTTAAGAATTAGCTTTTAATAACAAAAAGCTATTTTGTCTGTTATGAATATGGATTTACGTTCAGGCTTTAGAAAAGTACAGCTCCCAAAACCCTTATATTTGAAAAAAAATCCCAATAAACCATATTAACAGGCAAACAAAAAACCAAAGTATGTTTATAGTAGATTATTTCAGGCAATCATTTGCACGAAAAAAGGCCAGGAGAATATTCAGAGAATATGAACATAAGGTTGATAAATTCGAAATTGATGGCCAACAAATTGAATTTGCCAATTGGCTGAATCCGCTGGTCAAAGACAAAAAAATTACAGCGAAAGAAATTCATTTTTTTAAAGAGTATATTCCGGAAGGAACTTTCGCAATAGATATTGGCGCAAATATTGGCGACCTTACCGTTCCGATAGCCCTTGCGGCCGGAAAACAAGGCCTTGTGCTTGGCATTGATCCCAATCCACGGGTTTTTAAGATTCTACAGGCAAATTCACAGTTAAACCCAGGCAGCACTCATATTGTGCCTCTCAAAATGGCGGCTGTAGAAAATGAGTGTACGTATTATTTTGCCTCCTCCGAAGCGTCTATGTCAAATGGAGGTTTAATAGAAAAATTAGATGATAATAGTCACGGCAAATTCAAATTAAAAGATCCAATCCAGGGCGTTAACATTGTAAAATACCTGGAAACGCATTATGCAGACTGGCTTCCGAAATTATCATTCATAAAAATTGACGCGGAGGGTCTCGATTATTTTATTTTAAAAACACTCGAACCTCTTTTGCAAAAATACCGTCCTGTTATTATCGCCGAAATTTACGAACAACTCACTGAAGAGATAAGAAGTAACATATTTTCTCTGCTCAAAAAATATGAGTATACCATCTTTAATATAGGTGAATTTGAAACCGATGAAAATTTTGAGCGCAAATTAATAAATGAAAAAAGTGAAATGCCAAAATACGGCATTACAGAAAACATAATTGCCTTTACGAAACCTTGAACCACTTAAGGGAAAAGCTGTTTTTTTAACTTTCAGTTTTTGGCTGAATAGTAATAGCTTTTATTCATATTTACTTACCTTTGCACTCCCAAAAAAAAAGAACAAAAATGATCGAAATATATTTATAACCAAAAAATGCTGATAAGCAGGATCCTTTACCGGATACAGCAATAAAAAAAATACCCGCTACAATATGATGGATACAGAAAATAAAGAAACCAAAGAGGAAACACAGGAAATTTTATCCGAAAGGCCACAAGGTGGCATTGAAGGAGTTCCTTTCCCTGATTTTCCGGATGTTGAATCTACGCAGGCAGCAACTGAGCCACAGCCTTCAGAAATTGAAATTCATGAAGAAGCGCTTTCAACGCCTCATGATGACTTTGACTGGAGCATCGACAAAAGAAACGTTACAGTTTACAACGACTCTGAACGCGAAAAGTACGATGAGGTTTATGACAAAACCTTCAAGCAGATCAATGACGGCGAAATGGTTACCGGAACTGTTGTTGCGATGACCAAAACAGACGTTGTGATCAATATCGGGTTTAAAAGTGACGGCCTTGTTGGCTTAAATGAATTCCGCGACATACCTAACTTAAAAGTGGGTGATGAAGTAGAAGTGATGGTAGCTGAAAAAGAAGACAAAGACGGTAATCTTCACCTTAGCCGCAAACAAGCCCGTACAACACGTGCATGGGAAAAAATTGTGGAAATGCACAAAAGCGGCGATATCGTTACTGGTTCCGTTACCAGCAAAACCAAGGGTGGACTTATCGTGGATGTATTTGGTATGGAAACATTCTTGCCAGGTTCACAGATTGATGTTAAACCCGTTACTGATTATGACCAGTTCGTTGGTAAAACAATGGAATTTAAAGTGGTGAAGATCAACGAAGCCATTAAAAATGCAGTTGTTTCTCATAAAGCACTTATTGAAAGTGATATCGAACAACAAAGAGCTGAAATTATCGGTAAACTTGAAAAAGGCCAGGTACTGGAAGGAACAATCAAAAACATCACTGACTTCGGTGCATTCCTTGACCTTGGCGGCTTAGACGGATTATTGTATATCACAGATATTAGCTGGGGACGTATCAATCATCCGAGTGAAGTGTTGAAACTGGATCAAAAACTTAACGTAGTTGTTCTTGATTTTGATGATGATAAAAAACGTATCAGCCTTGGATTGAAACAATTGACTCCGCATCCCTGGGATACTTTGCCTGAAAATATTAAAGAAGGCGAAATTGTAAAAGGTAAAGTGGTTAACATAGAAGACTACGGCGCATTCCTCGAAATTTATCCTGGTGTTGAAGGTTTGGTTCACGTGAGTGAAATCACATGGGCAAACACACCGATCAATGCAAAAGAATTCTTTAAGTTGGGTGATGAATACGAAGCGAAGATTGTAACGTTGAGCAAAGAAGATCGCAAGATGAGTCTTTCTATCAAGCAAATGACAGAAGATCCATGGAATACGATCGAAACTCAATATCCTGAAGGAAGCAAGCACAAAGGATTGGTGAAAAACATTACTCCTTACGGTGTGTTTGTTGAACTTTCGCCGGGCATCGGAGGTATGATCCACATCAGTGATCTTAGCTGGTTGAAGCGTTTCAACAACCCGAATGAATACACGAAAGTTGGTGAAACAATCGATGTGATCATAATGAGCATCGATAAAGAAAACCGCAAATTGCAGTTAGGCCACAAACAAATTGAAGAAGATCCATGGAACTCTTTGGAAGAAACTTTCCCTGTGGGAAGTATTCATGAAGGAACTGTTACCCGCCGCGATGACAAAGGCGCTACTGTTCAGCTTCCTTACGGATTGGAAGGATTTGCTCCGGCCCGCCACCTTCGCCGTGAAGATGAAAAAGTAATTGCTTTGGATGAAGTGGCTCCGTTCATGGTTATTGAATTTGACCGCAATGATAAGAAGATCATTTTAAGCCATAGCCGCATTTGGGAGAAAGAAAAAGCAGATGAAAGAAATGCACAGTTTAATGAAAAAAGAGCTGAAGCGGAAACCACTAAGAAAGCTGTTAAGAACCTTCAAAGCAAGGTAGAAAAAACTACTTTAGGCGATCTGGGTGTGTTGGCTGATTTGAAAAAGAAAATGGACAAAGCAGCACCGGCCGAAGAGCCAAAAGCGAAAGCTGATGTTGCAGAGGAACCGAAGGCAAAAGCAGAAGAACCAAAGGCAAAGGCAGAAGAACCAAAGGCAAAGGCTGAAGAACCAAAGGCAACAACAAAAGCTGATGAGCCGAAGGTAAAAACAGAAGAACCACAGGCAAAAGCTGAAGAAGCGGCTACGGAAGCAGAAGCTCCTGTTGCAAAAAAAGCGCCGGCAAAGAAGAAGAAAGCTGACGACGAGAAGAAAGAAGAAGAGAAGCCTGATGCGGAAAAAAAAGCAGAAGCTACATTAGCCCAAACGCCTCCGCCACCGGCTAACGAGCCCCAGCAGATTGAAGCAAAAGCTGAAAAAGCCGCTGAAGAAGCTAAAGCAGAAGAAGCCAAGCCCAAAGAAGCTAAAAAAGAAGAAGCAAAAGAGGAAGATGAAACAAAAGAAGATGATAAAGCTTAATTAGTTTCTTTGCTAAAATATAAATCCCGTTGTTTGAAAACGCAACGGGATTTTTTTATCTTCAAAGTTGAAAGACGATGCTATGAACCCGCAAATCTTATTTTCAGAAACACAAAGATTCAAACAATGGTGGCTTTGGATCTTGCTGATTGGAATAAATGTTTTAATGTTATCCGCGGTGTTTCTACAAGTGGTAAACGGAAATCCTTTTGGCGATAAACCTGGCAGCAACCCCCAGCTTTTAATTGGTGCAGGACTTAGTTTATTAATCACCTTTTTCGTTCTCAGTTTTCATCTTGACACGCAAATAAAAAGTGAAGGAATCTATGTAAGACTTTTTCCCCTGCAAATTACCTATCGCTTTTTCCCGTGGGACAGTTTGCTGAAATGTTATGTAAGAAAATACAACCCGGTCAGGGAATACGGCGGTTGGGGCTTTCGGCTTGGCCTTTTTGGCAAAGGAACTGCTTATAATATTTCTGGCAACGAAGGGCTGCAACTGGAATTTACCAATGGTAAAAAGTTGCTGATCGGAACGCAGAAACCGGCAGCGCTTTCGGAAGCAGTTGATAAATTTTTTCCGCAGTAAACCAACAAAAAAAGCAAATTTTTGTCTTATATATGCGTTTAACCGTCACCGTTACATCATACCTTCCAGTTTTTTTAATGCTGTTTTTATATTAATCCCCTTCCCTAACACCGGTTTAAAAATATCGCCTTCGTTTCTCATTCTTGCTATTGAGTTCTTCAGCGTAAAATCTTTCATCTTCAATCCGGATTTCACTTCTTCCCAATGCAAAGGCATTGAAACGGTAGCGCCGGGCTTCGGTCTTACAGAGTAAGGCGCAGCTAAAGTTGCCTGCGGGCGATTTTGCAAAAAGTCGATATACATTTTCCCATCTCGGTTGTTTACAATTCTTTCAATACTGGTAAACGCGGGCAGTTCACGATGTACCAATGTGGCAATCTTTCTTGCAAACTCTTTTGATTCCTCGTAAGTATATTTTGCGCCCAACGGAAAATATATATGCAGCCCGGTGGATCCCGACGTTTTGCAATAACTTTCGATGCCAACGGCGTTTAACACATCCTTGGTGACTTGCGCCGTAACAATTACCTGCTCGAAAGTATTTTCATCGGGATCAAGATCAATAATGCACCAATCGGGGTTATCTGGTTTTGCGGCGGTGCTGCTCCATGGATTTATTTCGATGCATCCCAGGTTAACGATATACAACAAACTCGCTTCGTTACTTACTACTAAAAAATTTTTATCGCCGTCCACTTTGCTGTGATACGGAAATGTATCAATCCAATCCGGCACTTTTCCCGTTACATTTTTCTGGTAAAAACTTTTTCCTTTTATCCCGTTGGGAAAACGATTTAGCGATTGTGGCCGGTTTTTTAAATAAGGAAGAATAAACGGCGCGGCCTGGTAATAATAATTAATCAAATCTCTCTTTGTGATTTTTTCTTGGGGCCAGAATATTTTTGAAAGATTGGTAAATTTTAAATCCTTCCCGTTCACTTTTCTCACCTGCGTTTTTTCGGTGGGATTTAATAAAGTTTTTCTTGCACGTTTTAAAACAGGCTTTATGATTTTGTTTCTTTCAATTTTAGTTGCTCCTTTTACCACTTTTTTGGTTTCTGTTTCTTTTTCTAACACAACATCTTTTGGTTTTTTATCGTCGCGCAAGCCCTGGAAGGAAGCGTGGCGCATGGTTCCGTCTTTTGAAATATCACGATAGCTGGCTTCGCAAACCAGTTCCGGTTTCAGCCAAATCGCTTCAGCTTTGGGAGGATTGGGCCTGAAACGGGAAGGCTCATTAACATCGGGCTCATTGATAAAAGGGCATTTAGCAATAATCAAGGGCTTAAATTTTTTCATCAATTCTTCCTGGAGTTTGTTGGGAAAACCGGTGCCAATCTTTCCGGTAAAAATCAAATCTTTATTTTTATAAAATCCAACCAAAAGAGAACTAAATAGTTTGGACGAATTTTCATTTTTGGTAAATCCACCAATCACCACTTCCTGTCTTCCTTCGGTTTTTATTTTCAGCCAATCTTTAGATCTTGTTCCGGGATAATATAAACTTTCTTTCCGCTTCGCCATAATTCCTTCCAGCGACATTTCATCGGCCACTTTAAAAAAGTCAATTCCGTTGGTTTCAAATTGTTCACTCAATCGAATTGTATCAGATTGCGACAACACGGATTCTAATATTTCACGGCGCTTATCCAACGTCAGTTTCGCCAGGTTTCTTCCGTCATACCATAAAATATCAAAAACATAATACACCAAATTGCCATCCGCTTCGCTGCGCCAGCTTTGCAGGCTTCCAAAATCGGCTCTTCCCTTTTCATTAAGGCTCACAATTTCTCCATCCAAAACCGCCTTGATTTTAAGGGTTTTTAATTCATCATGAATAGGATAAAATTTATCGTCAAACGATTTTGAATTTCTTGAAGACAGTTTTACGTCGCCCTTGTTAATAAAAGCAATCGCGCGGTAACCATCCCATTTTACTTCGTAAATCCAACCGGGCTTATCAAAAGGCTTGCTTACGAGTGTGGCGAGCATCGGCGAAATCTTTTGTGGAAATTTGGCTTTTTTCCCCGCTGTGATTAATTCTTTTACTTCAATAACTTCAGGCATCTTTTCTGTTTTTTAAATAATTCCTTATTGAATTACTATAAAATTATATGCCAATAAATAGACCTGGTTGAAAAAAGCAGTAAACCAACAAAAAACAAAGATTTTTATTTTACACCTTGTGACCCGGCAATTGCTGAAGCTGAGATCCAGCCGCTCGTCCATGCATGTTGAAAATTGAAACCACCGGTGATGCCGTCGACATTCAGAATTTCTCCGGCAAAAAACAAACCAGGAACGATTTTACTTTCCATGGTATTGGCATTTACTTCATTTAGTTGTATGCCACCCGCAGTTACAAATTCTTCTTTAAAAGTGGTTTTACCTTTTACATGAAACTCCTGTGCACAAAGTTGTTTCGCCAATTGATTTTGTTGTTTCGCAGGAAGATCGGCCCAACGGATTTCCAAATCAATTTCACATTGTTGCAAATGATATTCCCACAAACGCTGTGGAAGATTAAATGGATTTTTATTTACCATTTTTTTAGAAGCAAATTCATGCCTTATAACTTTTAATTTTTCTAAAACAGAATTTTCATGATAATCGGCCATCCAGTTGACTGAAATTGTAAAATCGTAATTCATTTTGGCAAGTTCCCGCGCAGCAAATGCAGAAAGTTTTAAAACCGCCGGTCCGCTGAAACCCCAATGCGTAATAAGAATCGGCCCTTGCTGAGAAAGCTTGGTTCCGTTAATTTTTACCAGCGCATTTTCTACGGAAATTCCCATTAATACTGAAATGGGATTTTTCGGAATATTAAATGTAAACAAAGACGGAACGGGGCTTTCAAAGGAATGCCCTAAAGAGGTAAGCCAGTTATATTGGGAAGATTTTGGAAAACCACCGCAAGCAATGCATACAAAATCGGCCGATAAAAGCGTCCCGTCTTTGGTCGTCAATTGAAACTGATCCGTCTTTTTTTCGAGATTCACCATTTCACGGTTCATTAAAATTTCAACGCCATATTTATTGGCTTCACTTAACAAGCAATTAATGATTGATTCAGAAGAATTGCTTTCCGGAAACATTCTTCCGTCGGCTTCGGTTTTTAATTTTACATTTCTTTTTTCAAACCAGGCAATCGTATCGGTTGTGAAGAACTGATGAAATGTTTTCTTTACAAATTTTTCGCCCCGCGGATATTTTTTGATCATCTCCGCTATGCTGAAACAAGCATGAGTAACATTGCAACGCCCGCCACCACTCACTCTTACCTTGCTTAATAATTTTCCGGACTTTTCGACGATCGTCACCTTTAGTTCCGGATTTTTTTCTGCAGCCTTTATTGCACAAAAAAAACCTGCGGCGCCTCCACCAATAACTATTAGTTTTTTCTTTTCCATTAAAAGCGAAAGTAAAACAGTAAAAAATTATTTTACTATTTTTTCAATGTGGGTTAAGTGTCCATCATTGGTCATCCCTTCAATAATAATTCTGAATTCATCCGTAAAATCATTATTAAAAAAAATGAGGTTTACTTTGTTTTGACCCGGCGCAGTCGTAACTGTCGGGTTCCAATATAAAGTGGTGCGAAGATCCTTTTTATCATCAGTCGCCAGCGTATCATAATCGGGTGAGTAAAATTCTCTTACCACCGAATAACCGGTTACGGTATGATTATTCAATCCTTTTAGATAAGAAACCGGTTCCCCTTCTTTCCCGATTTTTGTGTAAATAACAATGGCACCGCCCGTGCCGCTTCCCGCACCGCCGACGAAACCCGGACGAAAAACTTTTATGTAAGCCACATTGGATACGGGAATGGAAGAAAGCACATCATAGTTTGTTCCCATCTCGTTTAAGTATAATGCCGGCCCATTTTCCCCGGCCCTGTTTCGCATCCATAAAAATTTTTGTGCCACATTATCGAAATACAAAGACGGCACCTTTCCCTGGATGTAACTTATGATATCCGTATAACTTGTTGCCAAAGGATCATCCACCAGGTCAAGTTCTGTGGCATTGCCATTTTTAAAAACTCCGGAAGTATATTTATCATTTACCTGTTGCAGATTTGATTTTATCCTGGACTTAATATTTATGTTTTCCAAAACTTTTCCTTTGAAGTACATCAACTGTTCTTCAGCTTCTTTACTCAATCGCAAGTGGTAATAATTAGAGGAATCTGAAAAATAACTGAAGGACGGTGCATTAAAATAATTCGAAAAAGACGGAAGAACATCCGGCATAAACTCAACTGAATAACGGCTCACTGATTTTTTTGTAGCAAAATCATAAAAGATGTGAGCAGTATCAAAAAGTATTAATGACGGATCGTTAAAATAACCGTTAGGTTGAACAGGAATGGTGAAGGTTTGCGTTTCCGAATTTTTTTGTGTAAGCATCAAAATAATATCTCCGGCTTTCTGTAATTGTTCCGGGGTAGCACCAATTACCTTTCCTGACAAAGACAGATAGTCTGTATCTTTTTGATAGGTAATGTCAGGAAATTTTCCCTGAACAACCTTCTTCCAGTCAAACCTGCGCCAGCCATGGGTAAGCATTACAAGATCAAGTTGCTGTGCAATAGAATCACTGTTATTCAAAAAATAATGTGCAGGATCATATACTTTGCCCTTTAATTCTCCGGTAAGTAAAAGATGAGAAATGATATTATCGCTATTGTCGGCTTCTAATTTTGAATCTGTTACAGAAACTGAAAAATTAGCGGCAACATTGCCCGGAACATTTATTTCAAGTTCGTTTTTAGCGCGTTTGCCCAGGCCGGTTGTCACCATATTCACGTCGGGACGAAAAAGATAATCTTCATTATTAACATAAGTAATTCTTTCAGCGAGCGGTTTCCATTGGTGATCAAAAACCGTAATCGTTAAGATGCCGCTGGGTAAAGATTCTGTGGGAATAATTCCTCCTGCCTTACCGTTCTCAATCGTCTCTTCGAGTCCGAAAACTTTATGCCGGTACATCGTTCCCAAAATATGGACGGATGTCAAAGAAGTTTTGGGCGAAGCGCTGACCTGGAAAATTCTGTTACTACCGGTAAGGGTTACACGCAAACCGGCGCCGTTATTTTTGATTTCTGGAAGCTTTGTTGAATACACTTCTCCACTTCCATCTTCCCACTCAGCAGTAAACGTTTGGCCTTCATGCGGAAAAATAAAAAAATATCCCATGCCCCCGTGAATCACTTTTAGACTGTCAATAAATGACCCGTTATTATCCCTGATTACTCCTTCAATAGGTACTGGCCTTCCGTATTGGTCATTTACCTTAAATGCAATTTTATTAGTGACGCCTGCGATAGCATCACCGCCCTCCGGAAAAAAATGCAATTCAGCATTCAGCTTACCTTTTGAAGCTGGCCTTTTTTCTTCTGATAATATTTTTAAATCATGATTGTACAAAAATGCCGAATCAAAATTCAACATCCATTTTGTATAAGCTCTCACATGAATAGAGCGGCCTGTATAATTTACCGGAATTTCAAATTGCCCATAGGTGGAAGCATTTTCAACTGCGCAAACACTGTGCAGTAAAAGATTTCCCTTCTCCCCGATCCAATCTATATAAACTGTTTTACTTTCATTATCCGGAAACATTCCCTTCATCATATAATCCTTAAACCAAACGGTTTCCCCGGGAGCATACGAAGATTTATCATATTGCAGGTACATCTTTTCCTGCCCGTAATCTTTTGCATAGGTTGCCAAAGTGCTGTCGATATTTTGTGCTGATGCATTCAGAAAACACAAAAGAAAAACGCATTCATAAATCAGTTGTTTCATTATTCCGGTATTTAAAAGCTGTCATAAAGATACTGGATAACCACTTTTAAAAACAGGTTTAGATTAAATCAACAATTACTTTCCGTCAAAACATAAAAATTACAGTGAACAAAGAAATTTCCGGAATTTTTATTTTGATGTTAGCATTTAATAGCCGGAATATAAATTAGCGTTGGCTTTTTCAGCTGCTTCAATGGAGGAAAATGACGTGAGGATTTCAGCCTTATTTTTTCTTACACAAATGGTGTGTTCGTAGTGTGCAGAAGGCTTACCGTCGCCGGTACGAACTGTCCAGCCATCTTTGTCGTTGTATACTTCTTTTGCACCAAGATTGATCATGGGTTCAATCGCGATTACCAAACCGTCTTTCAGTTTCGTTCCTTTTCCTCTTTTGCCGTAATTTGGCACCTGGGGATCTTCATGCAATTCCTTCCCTAATCCGTGGCCAACCAATTCACGAACAACCCCATATCCGTGTTTTCTTTCAGTATAGTCCTGCACGGCAAAGGAAATATCGCCGACCCGGTTGCCAATTACTGCTTTTTCAATCCCCAGGTAAAGAGAATCTTTCGTTACGCGAAGCAATTGCTTTACTTCATCTGAAATTTCTCCAACTGCAAATGTATAAGCACTGTCGCCGTGATACCCATTTTTAAGAGCGCCACAATCTATTGACACAATATCACCTTCTTTCAAAGGATCTTTTGTAGGAAAACCATGCACCACGGCGTCATTCACAGAAATGCAACAGGCAAAAGGAAATCCGTGATAATTTTTAAAATTAGGTACCGCGCCGTGATCCCTGATATATTCTTCAGCGATGTCGTTTAACTCCATTGTAGAAATTCCGGGTTTGATAAATGCTGCGGCATGTGCAATACTGTCATTTACGATGGTACAGCTTTGCCTTATTAACTCTACTTCGTCATTTGTTTTATAGTGAATCATGAAATCTGTCATTTAAAAAAACCCCGGCATACAATGGCCGGGGTTTGAAAATATTTGTAATGCTATTACTATCAAATGCCTCCGGTTACTCCAGGCGCTGCAGTTCTTCCCTGTATACGTCCACCGCTCATCAATCCATCATACTGGCGCATTAATAACTGGGTTTCTATTTGTTGCAGTGTATCCAAAACAACAGCAACCATGATCAATAATGAAGTACCTCCGTAAAAGGTTGCAAATCCCTGGGTTACGCCTAATATTTGCATTATACCGGGCAGAATACCCACCACAGCCAATAATATAGCGCCGGGCAAGGTTATACGGTCCATTATTGTTCCGATGTAATCCGTTGTTGGTTGGCCCGGTTTTACGCCGGGAATAAAGCCGTTATTTCGTTTAAGATCATCAGACATTTGTTTCGGATTAAAAATGAGAGATGTATAAACAAAGGTGAACCCTATCGTCATTATACTGTACACAATCATGTATACTCCATTGGTTGGCGATGTAAAATATATTGCCCAACTTTTACCACCGGTCTGGAAACCAGCAAAAATGGTTGGCAGGAACATGATTGCCTGGGCAAAGATGATCGGCATTACCCCTGCAGCGTTTACCTTTAAAGGAAGGAACTGCCGTGCACCACCAAACTGCCTGTTGCCTACAATTTGTTTTGCATAATTCACCGGCACTTTTCTTACGCCCTGAACCAACACAATTAATCCAAGTATAACGGCTATGAAAGCAGCAATTTCAATAAGGAATATCAACAGGCCCCCACCACCGTGAGTTTGCTTCGCATAAAATTCCTGCATAAACGATTGTGGAAGACGGGCCAAAATCCCGATCATGATGATTAATGAAGTACCATTTCCCAATCCTTTGTCAGTGATTTTTTCTCCCAACCACATAACGAACATTGTTCCCGACGTAAGAAGGAAAACGGTTGATATCCAGAAAAAAGGCTTATAGGCTTCGAGCAATGCGCCCTGGCTGGATGATTCAAGAAAACCGATATAAGCTGCTGCCTGTGCGGCGGTAACGATAACGGTAAGATAACGAGTCCATTGATTGATCTTTTTCTGGCCACTTTCACCTTCTTTCTGAATTTTAGAAATCTGGGGAACCAATACAGTTACCAGCTGCATGAAAATGGAGGCCGAAATGTACGGCATGATTCCCAAAGCAAAAATCGAAGCCTTGGCAAAAGCGCCCCCAACAAAAGCATTCAAAAGGCCCAGCATGCCACCCTGTGTGCTGTTTTCCAGATTGGCGAGTTTGTTGGGATCTATTCCGGGAAGAACAATGTAGGAGCCTACCCTGTACACCAAAATGAGTGATAAAGTAACAATAATTTTACTTCTCAGTTCTTCAATGGTCCAGATGTTTTTAAGTGTTGTGATGAATTTCTTCACAGAATTATAAAGATTTAATTATTTGCAATTGTAGTTGGATTGCAAATATCAATTAATTATTTTATTATTTCTACCGAACCTCCGGCCGCTTCAATAGCGCCTTTGGCTTTTTGACTAACTGCATTCACCTTAAAAGCTATTTTGGCTTTCAATTCACCGTTTCCTAAAATCTTCACCCTGTCGTACTGGCCGATAAGATTATTGATATAAAGATTCTCAGGATTAAATTCTTTGATGTCATGTTTTTCAATCAACTGATCGATTTGACCAAGATTAAAAACTTTATATTCGATCCGGTTGTTATTTTTAAAACCACGCTTGGGGACTCTCCTTTGCATGGGCATCTGTCCACCTTCGTGGGCCATTTTAATTTTATAACCTGCACGGCTTTGTCCCCCCTTGTTACCTTTTGTGGATGTTCCTCCCTTACCGGAAGCTTCTCCGCGTCCCAGTCTTTTGTCTTTGTGTGTCGCGCCTTTTGCAGGCCTTAAAGTTTCTAATTTCATTTGTACTTTTTTTGAACTTAACGCTCCGGGTACCCGGAGCTCGCTTTAATGATTATTATAAAAAAAGAAAAACCGGTTTAAGCCAGTTCTTCCACTTTTATTAAATGATTTACTTTTTTTACCATCCCAAGTATTTGTGGTGTAGCTTCCACTTCTTTGGTCGCGTTCAGTTTATTAAGACCTAAAGCCTTTAACGTAAGCTTCTGCCTTTCCGAACGGTCGATCCCACTTTTTACCTGTGTAATTTTTATCTTTTTCATGATTGATAATTCTTAATGCTGAACTCGTATTTTTTTATCCGTTGAAAACTTTCTTCATGGAAATGTTCCTGGTTTTGGCAACTGCTGCAGGCTCTCTCAACATTGATAAAGCCTTTACTGTAGCCTTCACCACGTTGTGAGGATTAGCAGAGCCAAGAGATTTGGCCAACACGTCGGTAATACCTGCACTTTCCAAAACAGCACGCATGCTACCCCCGGCAATTACACCGGTACCAGCAGCAGCAGGCTTGATAAGTACTTTAGCGGCTCCATCTTTACACCATTGTTCGTGGGGAATAGTACCGTGCAACAAAGGAATTTTTATCAGGTTCTTTTTGGCATCATCTATTCCTTTCAAAATAGCTTCCTGAACTTCTTTGGCTTTACCTAATCCGTGACCAACTACGCCAGCTTCATTTCCTACTACTACTATTGCAGAAAAACTGAATGCTCTTCCACCCTTGGTTGTTTTTACCACACGATTGATAGATACGACTTTTTCTTTTAATTCAAGATCAGCGCCTTTTATTCTCTGTGTATTTGATTTCAACATTATAACTGTTTATAAATTTTATTTTTTAAACTTTCGTTTCAGAATTGATTTTAAAATTCCAAACCGCCTTCTCTTGCACCGTCAGCTACAGCTTTTACACGGCCATGATACAAATATCCGCTACGGTCAAAAACCACATTCTTAATTCCGAGTTCCTGTGATTTTTTTGCGATTGCTTCTCCTACTCTTTTGCTCGCCTCTGCTTTTGTTCCTTTTTGAGCGGCGATATCTTTCTCACGTGAAGAAGCAGATGCGATCGTTGTTCCGCTGGCATCATCAATTAATTGGACATAAATATCTTTGTTACTTCTAAAAACACTTAAACGCGGCTTTTGGGCAGTGCCGCTTATTCTTTTTCGGATGCGGTACCTTATCTTTTGACGTGCATTAACTTTTGAATTCATTTTATTCTGTTTTATAACTCCGATACTGCCGGAATTCTTTTTTAGTTCTTTAATAGCCGATTAAAAATTCAGCTTATTTGTTGATTTACTGAAATTATTTACCAGCGGCTTTACCTGCTTTTCTGCGTAACACTTCACCTTCAAACTTCACACCTTTTCCTTTGTAAGGTTCTGGTTTACGAAGACTGCGGATTTTAGCTGCTACCTGTCCAAGTAATTGCTTGTCGACACTTGACAAAATCACTTTCGGGTTTTTACCTTTTTCCTGCGCTGTGGATACCTGAAGTTCTTTTGGTATCTCAACAACAATGTTGTGAGAATATCCCAAAGAGAGGTCAAGAAGGTTTCCCTGGTGAGAAGCTTTATAACCTACCCCTACCAATTCCAACGTTTTCGTATACCCGTCGGTAACACCAACTACCATATTGTTAAGCAGTGAACGGTATAACCCATGCATGGCTCTGTGCCTTATCTGTTCCGTAGGACGTACCAGTTCAATTTTATCGTCCTTCACCTCTACTTTTATATCAGGATCAACGGCCTGAGTTAACTCCCCTTTAGGCCCTTTAACGGTAACTACATTATCAGCACCAACGGTTACGGTAACACCTTTTGTAATTTTTACCGGGCTTTTTCCAATTCTAGACATAGTCGGTTTAATTTAATTTTATTTGAATCTGGTAGTGTTCAGCCACGACTAAGGCTTAATTATCTTACCAATGTTTTTTATTTTTTACCGGAGTTTCTTAATACAAATCTGAATGCAAAGAAGAAAGCTAAAAAGACTAATATTACTCCGACAAATGAACTCATTAATTATTAATAAACGTTACACAATACTTCTCCACCCACGTTTTGTGCTTTCGCTTCTTTATCAGTCATTACACCTTTGGATGTGGAGATAATAGAAATACCCAGGCCATTTTTCACTCTCTTAAATTCATTAGGTTTTGAATAGGTACGCAGGCCGGGACGGCTTACTCTTTCAAGGCTCTCAATTGCAGGAGTTCTTGTTTGAGGGTCATACTTAAGCGCTATTTTAATTACACCTTGCTTTGAATCGTCTTCAAATTTGTATTTTAAAATATAACCTTGTGTGTATAAGATTTCAGTGATGCGCTTCTTCAGGTTGCTTGCAGGTATTTCCACTAACCGGTGGCTTGCCATTTGCGCGTTGCGTATTCTTGTTAAATAATCTGCTATAGGATCAGTAACCATTGTTTATTTTTTCTTTTAATTTGTTGTTTAATTACAATGCGATATCCAGCTTTCGGCCTGTAGCTTCAGCTTTCCGCCTAAACTACCAGCTTGCCTTTTTCACGCCTGGTATCTTTCCTTCCAAAGCCATGTCGCGAAACATGTTTCTTGAAAGTCCAAAATGCCTCATGTAACCTCTTGGGCGACCGGTAAGTTGACACCTGTTTTTAAGACGAACGGGAGATGCATTCTTTGGAAGCAGGTCCAATGCCCTGTAATCGCCGGCTTCTTTTAATGCTTTTCTTTTTTCAGCATATTTTTCCACCATCTTTACACGCTTCCTTTGTCTTGCTTTTATTGACTCTTTAGCCATAGTTTTAATTTGAAAATTTGCTTAATTAGCTAATCAGCTAATGGATTATTTTTTAATATTTTTAAACGGCAATCCCAGTTCTTTAAGCAATTCAAATGCTTCTTCATTGGTACTTGCTGTCGTTACGAAAGTGATATCAAGACCTGTAATTTTATTTACTTTATCAATATCAATTTCAGGAAAGATGATCTGCTCGGTAACGCCAAGTGTATAGTTGCCACGTCCATCAAAAGATTTATCGTTGATACCTTTGAAATCGCGCACACGCGGTAATGAAACAGAAACGAGGCGGTCTAAAAATTCATACATGGTTCCTCCGCGTAAAGTAACTTTAGCGCCAATGGGCATGTTCTTACGCAGTTTGAAGTTTGAGATGTCTTTTTTAGACATAGTCGCTACCGCCTTCTGGCCGGTGATGGTTGTTAACTCATCAATCGCAATATCGATTAATTTCTTATCGGCAACAGCTCCGTTTACGCCGCGGTTCAGGCAAACTTTTGTAAGCCTGGGTGCCTGCATTACGGTTTTGTACGAAAACTTTTTCATTAAAGCCGGTATAACTTCTTTCTTGTACTTTTCCTGAAGTCTCGGTGTATATTTATCAGTGCTCATTATTTAATTACCTCCCCTGATTTTTTTGCGGTTCTTACTAATTTTCCACCTTCCCTTGTTCTGCTGATCCTGGAAGGAGCGTGTGATTTTGAATCCCAAAGCATTACATTTGAAATTGCGATCGGTGCTTCAACTTTCATGATGCCACCCCTGGTATTTTGAGCAGAAGGTTTCGTGTGTTTTGTAACAATGTTCACTCCTTCTACCAATACACGGTTCTTTTCGGTTATCACCTCCAAAACCTTGCGCGGCTTTTTAAGATCTTTATCATCACCGGCAATAACTACCACTGAATCGCCTTTTTTTATGTTGAACTTCGGTTTAAATCTTGTCTTCATTTTTGACAACTATTTGTCTTGATTAATTACTTATTAAATACCCTTTTTTTAAGGGGTGCAAAGATACAATTATATTACAATACTTCAGGTGCCAATGAAATGATTTTCATGTACCCTTTGTCGCGTAATTCGCGGGCAACCGGCCCGAAAATCCTGGTTCCTCTTGGCTCATCGGCTGCGTTTAAAAGCACTACAGCGTTATCATCAAATCGGATGTAAGAACCGTCTTTACGACGAAGCTTGTTTTTGGTGCGCACAATAACGGCTTTACTAACAGTTCCTTTCTTTATTCCGCCTGCAGGAATAGCATCTTTTACTGTTACAACTATCTTATCGCCAACATGAGCATAGTCCTGGCCTGAATTTCCCAGTACTCTTATACACAACACTTCCTTTGCGCCACTGTTGTCTGCTACATTTAGCCTGCTTTCTTGCTGTATCATTTTTATTTATCTGTTTTGATGTTTAATTTGAACGAGCGTAAACCACATCCAAAAATTATCTTTTAAATTATTTAACTTTTTCTACCACTTCTACCAGTCTCCAACGCTTGGTTTTGCTCAGGGGCCGGGTTTCCATGATCTTTACCAGGTCGCCGATGTTGCACTCGTTCTTTTCATCATGAGCATGAAACCCGGTGGTTTTTTTCACAAACTTTCCATAGAGAGGGTGCTTTACTTTCCTTTCTACTTTTACGGTAATCGATTTATCCATTTTATTGCTGGAAACCACACCGACCCTTACTTTTCTTAAATTTCTTTCAGACATTGTTTTAATTTGTTAATTAGCTAATCGGCTAATTAGCTGATCAGCTAATTAGATCGTTTTTTTCTTAATTCTGTTTTTGCACGCGCAATGTCTTTTCTTACATCGCGTATAGACATTGGATTCTCAAGAGGAGAAACTGTGTGCGCAAATTTTAGTTTTTTAATTCGTAACTGGTCCTCCTGGATTCTTGCTTCAAGATCCTTTTCGGTCATCTGCTTTAAACTGTTTACGAAATCGTTTCTGTTTGACATTGTATTAATTTGATAATGTTATAATCAGCCAATTAGCTAATTTAAAATTCTTTTTGATGCCTCTTTTTTACATTCAGCTAATTAACCTACATAATCCCGGCTTACTACAAATTTTGTTTGAATCGGAAGTTTTTGTGCTGCCAGTTCGAAGGCTTCCTTGGCCACCTGCAAAGGAACTCCATCAGCTTCAAAAATGATCCTTCCCGGTTGTACTACTGCTGCCCAATATTCAGGGTTACCTTTACCTTTACCCATCCTCACTTCAGCCGGCTTCTTTGTGATTGGCTTATCCGGAAATATCCTGATCCATACGTTTCCTTCACGTTTCATGTGACGGGTTAACGCCTGCCTTGCAGATTCGATCTGCCTGTTGGTTAACCATACAGAATCCAATGCCTTCAATCCAAAGGTTCCAAAAGAAATAGTATTTCCACGTTTAGTATCGCCTTTCATACGGCCTTTCTGCATCTTTCTATGCTTCGATCTTTTTGGCTGTAACATAATTTGTCGTTTATTGTTTGTTCACTATCGTCGCCGGGAGTGAACCATTCTTAATAGTTATTTAATTTTTTATCTCCTTCCTCCTCTGCCGCCTCTCCTGTCGCCGCGGTCGCCACCACCTCTTCTGTCACCAAATCCACCTCTTCTGTCGTGGCCATCATGATCTTTTCCGCCACCTGCTATAATATTTGGATTAAGATCTCTTTTGGCAAGTACTTCACCTTTACAGATCCATACTTTAATACCGATCTTCCCGTAAACGGTTTGTGCGAAAATGCTTGCATAATCAATGTCCATTCTCAAAGTATGCAGCGGTGTGCGGCCTTGTTTTATTTCTTCGCTACGTGCAATTTCAGCACCACCCAAACGGCCACCCACTCTTACTTTTATTCCCTCTGCACCCATTCTTAAGGCAGAAGCGATTGACATTTTTATCGCTCTTTTATAATTGATACGGTTTTCAATTTGCTTGGCGATCGTATCGGCTACAATGGCTGCATCCAGTTCCGGGCGACGAATCTCCAGGATATTGATCTGCACGTCATCTTTACCGGTAAGTTTCTTCAATTCTTCTTTGATGCGGTCTACTTCTCCACCACCTTTCCCGATGATAATTCCCGGCTTGGACGTATGAATAGTTATAATCAGTTTATTTAGCGTACGCTCAATTACAATTTTAGCTATTCCTCCTTTATTGATACGGGCATTCAGGTAGGTCCTGATCCTGTCATCTTCAATCAATTTTTTACCATAATCTTTTGGATTTGCAAACCAGTTGCTATCCCATCCACGGATGATTCCCAGCCTGGCTCCAATCGGATTTGTTTTTTGACCCATTATTCGGTTTTTATTTTGTTGATTTTTTGTCTTCTTTTTTCTTTTCTGTTTTTTCAGCGGCCGGCTTAGGTTTAGCTTTCACTTCTGCTTTTGGCGCTGCTGCTTTTTTGGGCGCTGCTTTTTTAGGAGCTGTTGTTTTTGGCTTCGCTGTAGCCGGTTTTTCAGCGCTTACTGTTTCAGCAACAGGAGCCGCTTCAGCTTTTTCTGCTTTCTTTTTTGCTGCGCCGTTTCCGTTTGCGTGAATGCTGTCTACCACAATGGTAACATGATTGCTGCGCTTGCGAATGCGGTAGCCTCGGCCTTGCGGTGCAGGGCGCATTCTTTTTATCACTCTTCCGCAATCCACCATAATTGTTTTTACAATCAGGCCGGCGTCTTCCACTTTTTCATCAGCATTTTTCTGTTCCCAATTGTTGATGGCGCTCTTTAATAATTTATACATGGGCACAGCCGGATGTTTGGGATTGAATTGTAAAATTCCCAATGCTTTCTCTACTTCCAGCCCACGGATCAAATCGGCCAACAAACGCATTTTGCGCGGTGAAGTTGGATAATTATTAAGTTTTGCTACTGCTTCCATATTTTTTTATTTCAAAACCGGTGATAAAAGTTGCTTTACTGTCAACTCAAACTACCTGTTATTTTATGCAATCTTTTTACTAGAGTGTCCTTTAAAATTTCTTGTTGGTGCAAATTCTCCCAGTTTATGGCCTACCATAAATTCAGTAACATATACCGGAATAAATTTGTTACCATTATGCACTGCAAAAGTGTGGCCTACAAAGTCAGGCGTAATTGTTGACCTGCGTGACCATGTTTTAATAACACCTTTCTTAGCAGTTCCTTCATTAATAGCAAGCACTTTATCTTCAAGCTTTGCTTCTACATAAGGACCTTTTTTAATTGAACGAGCCATTTGTTTATTTTATAAAGTTTATTTTTTGCCTTTTGCCTATTGCTTATTTATTCGGCAATTTCTTTCCGTTTCTTCTTTGAATGATCATTTTGTCTGAACCCTTTCCACGAGTGCGGGTGATTTCACCTTTAGCGTATTTGTTGGTTCTGCTGCGCGGATGACCACCGGAAGCTTTACCTTCACCACCACCCATCGGGTGATCTACCGGGTTCATCGCCACACCTCTTGTTCTTGGCCTGATGCCTTTCCACCTGTTTCTTCCTGCTTTACCTTTGCTTTCCAGGCTATGATCGCTGTTCGAAACCACGCCTACTGTCGCATAGCAATTGATCAGTATTTTTCTTAACTCACCACTTGGCATTTTGAGAATAGCGTATTTTTCTTCTTTGTTCGTCAACTGGGCAGAAGAGCCTGCACTGCGTGCTAATTTACCTCCCTGGCCCGGCTGCATCTCTATATTATGAACTACCGTACCCAAAGGCATATTCTTAAGTTGTAAAGCGTTTCCCAATTCCGGTGCGGCATTGTCGCCACTGATAATTTTAGCGCCTACCTG
Source organism: uncultured Chitinophagaceae bacterium (assembly GCA_963783125.1). GTDB lineage: Bacteria > Bacteroidota > Bacteroidia > Chitinophagales > Chitinophagaceae > Ginsengibacter. Next base: position 31,163 of record CAWAMQ010000010.1, on the reverse strand, counting down.
CAAACCTTGTGGCGCAAGAATGTATCTTTTCTCACCATCCGAAAAAACCACCAGGGCAATAAATGCGCTGCGATTCGGATCGTATTCAATCGTTTTTACAGTGGCCGGAATGTCTTTTTTATTCCTTTTAAAATCCACTACACGGTACATTTTTTTGTGCCCGCCACCAAGGTAGCGCATACTTCTGCGTCCCTGTGAATTGCGACCTGCAGTATGATGTACTTTCTCAAGAAGGCTTTTTTCAGGTTCGTTGGTAGTCACTTCTGCATAGGCGTTCCCAATCCTCCAGCGAGTTCCTGCGGTAGTCGGTTTGTATTTTCTTAAAGCCATGATTTTCTATTTTATTTTCCGAAATTTTACCGGAATGATATTTTAATATTCTGATAATTAAATCTCAAAAACGGTTATTACTGTTCGCCGCTTCTTTTTAAATGTTTCCGTACAAATCAATTGAATCTCCTTCTGCCACAGTAACGATCGCTTTCTTCTTCGCCGGTTTGCGGCCGGTCAATAATCCCGATTTGGTATTTCTTTGTTTCACTTTAGAAGGTACATTGATGGTGTTCACACCCTCTACCGTGATCCCGTAAAAGTCTTCTACCGCTTTTTTAATCTGCAGCTTATTAGCTTTCCGGTTTACGATGAAAGTATACCTGTTATATTTTTCAGAAAGGCTGTTTACTTTTTCTGATAAAACGGGCTTTATTAAAACTTCTGACGATTTCATGATCTTGATTTGAAAATTTTAAAATTTGAAAATGGCATCACCATTTCTCTATTTCCAATTTTGTTTTTTATTCTGCTATTTCTGATGTTTATCCGAATAAAAATTTAAATTATTTGTTCGTTTACTCTATCCTCTTTCTTGCTTTGAAAATTTGATGATGGCTACACATTTTCATACCCGGCCATTTTCACTTTTTCGAATTCATCACGCTTCTGCAGCTTCTTTCTTATCTGTCTTCTTATCTGCGTTTTTATCCTCTTTTGCTTTATTTTCCTCGTCGCTTTCGTCTACAAAGATTTTTGCAGCGCTTTCGGTGAACACCAATGAATCAGCATTTAAAATATCATAGGTGTTGATATCCCCCAATAAAGTACCGCAAATTGAAGGGATGTTGCGAAAGCTCTTGTATACATTCTCATCATAATCTGCCATTACCAATAGCGACTTCCTGCTTTCTGGGCTGATAGTTAAAAACATCTTACTGAATTGACCGGTGGCTGGTTTTTCAACTTTTATCGCATCATCTTCCACAACAATAATCTTGTTTTCTTTAGCCTTTGCGCTAAGTGCACCGATCTTGGCAAGATCTTTCACTTTACGGTTCACCTTAATATCATAACCATGCGGCTTAGGACCGAAAACAGTACCACCACCTTTATATAAAGGATTACGGAGATTACCTTTACGACTTCCGCCTGTACCTTTTTGCTTGTGAAGTTTTTTGGAGGAACCTTGTGCTTCAGCGCGGGTTTTTACTTTATGAGTACCCTGGCGTTGTGCAGCAAGGTATTGCTTCACTGCAAGCCAGATAGCATGACTGTTAGGCTCAGCGCCGAAAATCTCTTCCGGCAGTTCAATCGTTCTGCCAGTATTTTTTCCTTCTATATTTATTATATCTAATTTCATATTATTTCTGGATTAAAACGATTGAACCGTTGTGGCCGGGAACCGATCCACTGATTAATAAATAATTTTTTTCAGGGAAAATCTTAACGATCTTAAGGCCTTTCATCTGAATTTTATCATTTCCCATGCGGCCTGCCATGCGCATACCTTTAAATACTCTTGACGGGTAAGATGATCCACCAATAGAACCGGGAGCCCTTGACCTGTCATGCTGTCCGTGAGATTGCTCACCTACACCATGAAAGCCATGACGCTTTACCACACCCTGGAAACCTTTTCCCTTGCTGGTGCCCACAACAGATATTTTATCGCCTTCGGCGAATATGTCGACACTGATGGTGTCGCCAACATTCTTATCTGTTTCGCTATCGCGGATTTCTTTTACGTATTTTTTTGCCGGTGTGTTTGCTTTGGCAAAATGATTCTTTTCTGAGAGGAGGGTGTGTTTTTCTTTCTTATCACCAAATGCGATCTGAACAGCATTATAGCCATCAGTTTCCTTGGTTTTCTTCTGGGTTACCACGCATGGACCTGCTTCAATAATGGTCACGGCCGTTTGCCTGCCATTATTATCGAAAATGCTGGTCATGCCGACCTTTTTTCCAATAATACTTTTCATTTCTATTTTATTATACCCAGCGCTCCTGTTTTTCTACAATGGTAGCCGGAGATGGGTGTTACAATTTTTTGTAAGAACTTTTAAGCCTTTTCTTCTCCTTACTCCCCTGCGGAAGGCTGGAAAAGGGCTTATTTATGCTTTTATCTCAACATCAACACCAGATGGCAAATCCAATTTTGAAAGCGCATCCACGGTTCTTGAACTGCTGGTATAAATATCCAGCAAACGCTTGTGCGTACATAGCTGGAATTGCTCACGCGCTTTTTTATTTACGTGCGGAGAACGCAATACGGTAAATATTTTTTTATGAGTAGGCAAAGGAATTGGTCCTGTTACTACTGCACCTGTACTGCGCACGGTCTTTACGATTTTCTCGGCAGATTTATCTACCAGGTTGTGGTCGTAAGACTGAAGTTTTATCCTGATTCTCTGAGACATTTTAAAGAACTTTTTTTAACCAAATTTATTTTGGGAGTGCAAAAGTAGACCGTTATATTTAAATAACAAAAAAATTATGCGAAGATTTCAAAAATAATTGTGAAGATATTACTGGCACTATATTTTCGGTGGTAAAAATAAAAAATTTATTATGCAACAAAACGATAGAAATACCCCAAAAGATCAACTTTCTGATGAAATTGATTCCCCACATGACAGGGAAGAGATGAAACAGGAACCTGCCACCGTGGATATTCCTGATGCGCATAAAATTCCGGGACAGGAGGATTTCACTCCTGCGCCATTGGGAGAAGTGGCCGATACTACCATTTCTTCTGCCGGTGAAGAAGGCGACGAGGCATTTTCGGAAAACTTAGATGAAGAGATCATTAACAGCCCTGATTCAAATGTTTCAGATGAGGAAAAGGAAACCCTTAGCAGAACCTTGGATGATATGCCGGGTGATGATGAAAATCTGCGTGAAGCGGCCCTTGACAACAGGGATGATGATGGAGCGCCACTTAATGAAGAAAGTTTTAAAAATAATATTTCGCCGTCTGATCTTGATGTTCCCGGCAGCGAAGCAGACGATGATGATGAAGAAATAGGCGAAGAGGATGAAGAAAATAATGATTATAGTCTTGGCGCCGACAACGATGAAATACCCAGGGACGAGTTTTAATTTAACAGCTGTAGATTATTTGCGCTGCTCCCCGGGCCAGTTCTTTCTTTTATTTCCTTTTTTTTACAGAATGGATAGATAGATATACCATGGCCGCTATTGCGAACCCCAAAATCTATCCGGTTTGCCCATAAAAGTTATTGTTTATGGTTGTAGTAAATGAAGAAATAAGAAGGAATTTTATTTAGTAACAAACCGGAATAATTGAAGTGATCCGTGAATACACTATCCACGTTTTTTGGCATAAATTAAAAAACTTATTGCGGGTTATAAATACCTTACCCAGCCATTTTTGTGGGCCGATTTGTATTTCCCATACCATACACAGGGTTTGTACAATGCTGCCACCACGCCGATCCATATCAAATAAATCCCCCACAAAGGAAGACCGCTTTCAACGCCTTTCGGCCGGCCGAAATTACCAGAAGCAAAATCCAATTGTGCCCAATGGAATCCTTGTAAAAGCATTACTGCAACCATAATAATATGGATCAGGAAAAAATGAACAAGAAAATAAAACAAAGGCACCTTTCCATAGACAGAAGTTATGTTTATGAATCTATCTTTTACACCGTCGGTAAAGGCAAGCATTAAAAACATAATGCCTAACGTGATCAAACAAAACAGCAAGGACGGAGGATACTTGGTAACGTTCATAAATGAGAGGAAAGTGAAAATATTATTTTTTTGAACAGACCATTTCACCGGGTCCCCGTATACATTTACAAACCGGATCACTACGAACAACACCAACGCGCTTAACCCTATTTTTATGAAGACTTTTTTTCTTTCCGGTAGCTGTAGTTCAAATAATCTTCCTGTTGCAAAACCTGCCAGCATAATGCCCAGCCAGGGAATCGGCGGATAAGCCATTATGAATACTTTGTTGGCAAATAAAGGAAATACGGCGAGCGTCAACAGCGGCGATAAAATATTTTTCAGAACAGAACCTTGTTCGAAAGGAATCAGAGAAAACAGGTTGTGACCAAAGATTATGGCGAGGCTAATGATCGCAAGGGTTTTCGAAGAAATTTTTAATAAAAATGACAACACGATAAAGCCAAACCCGATGGTAGCAATCACTTCAAAAAGTAAAGTATGAAAGCCCGGATCGAAATACATCAAAAAATTTACCACCACAAATTCCAGTATCACCAGGTACACACCACGCTTCAGTAGAAAGTGGCGGCTTTTAAGAAAATTATTTTTGTTTTTGAAAGACACAAACGCCGAGGTACCGGCCAAAAAAACAAACGTAGGAGCACACAAATAAGTTATCCAACGCGTGAAAAAAAGTATGGGTGTGGTGGTCTCCAGGTTAGTGGGACTTTGCGTTATTGAATTTACATGCATCAAATCTCTCACATGGTCCAAAGCCATTATGATCATTACAATTCCTCTTGTAGCATCGATGCTGCTGATTCTTTTCATATTTTTATTTTCAAGGTTGTTATGGTTTTTCGGGTTCAGGATACACTGTCTTCTGTTGCTGATCTCCTGCCGCATGCAATAAGAAATGCGGTGCCACTAAAAGCCAATGCATCAAATGCACTTGAAACTAAATTGCCTCGGTCTACCTCCGGGTTGGCCACCGCACCCGGGATATGAACCATCCAAAACCAAAGAAATAACATGGTTCCGAGTAACGCCGCAATTTTTTGTTTCCTGATATCTAAAATAATACAAACGCCCGCGCCTATGAGCGCAGTACCGGAAAAATAAGTCCAAAAGGTATGATCAGGAATCCAGGAAGGCACCATGAGCTCTATATTTTTTTCGTACATAAAATGCGCTATGCCAAAGCTTATCATAGTGATAGAAAAAAATAAGCTGCCATAGGGAATCAATTGCTCCAAAAGTTTAGTAAGAAAAGTTTTCTCTTTCAATTGACTTTCATGGTACCTGCCTGCAACGACAAATGCACCGCCGGCGAGCGCAAGTTCTTTCAACGTACTTTCCCATAAACCTAAATGATAACTTTTATTAGGTTCCGAAATTAATTCATAAGGAACATGCATCAAACAAACCAACAGCAAAAAGATGGCGCCTAACACCAGCGAGACATTCCTGGCTCTTATATCAAAAATTATTGACGCACCTGCAACTATCAATCCCGCACCGGTAACATAAGCGATAAGGTTTAGCGCCGGTAAATGGTATTGCCACGGTGGTAGTTGCACGCGGCGAAAATTGCCATAGATGAATTGCTGGATGCCATACACCACGATGGCAATTCCATAAAATATGCGGCTGGTTTTAATAATATATTTCATTGCAATTTTGATGACAAGCTCTTTTTATTGTTGAGCCGGCATCACAACAAACTTCTAAACAAAAAATGTCTTTACTTCGATTTACGCAAAGGTTATCGCCTGCTTCAAGGTGAAATTTGGCCGTTTGAAAAACAGGAAAGATCAAACAGCTACTTTTTGTTGTAATATTAATTTCGCATGAAAAGATTTATTGACAAATATGATCTGAAAAAAGGCATTTTGCTCTCCATAGCTTTTCCCACCATTTTCCTGGCGCTGGATGGTAATCCAGCTAATATTTTAATTCATTTTATTTTCTCCTTTATAGTGACATTTTGCTTTTGGATGATAAATACTATAATTTTTGATTTTAAAAATTCTAAAATTAATGCAGTAAAAAAACCACTTTATTTTTACACCAGGTTTGCGGCATCCTTCATCCTCGCGATTGTCATTTACATTTTCCTCGGACTTTTATTACAAGATTCCGGAGTTATTCTTTCGCCTCTGAGAGGAAACTGGGGCGCGTCTTTCAGCTCCTGGTTTTATTTGTGCATGAAAATAATCCTGTTCAACTCACTCATTATTTTAATAAAATATTTATTCGATATCAACGCTGAAAAAAGAAAAATAGAACTTGAAAACGAAGTGTTGAAAAGAGAAAATTTAAATGCCTTGCACGAAAGTTTAAAACAACAGGTAAACCCTCATTTCCTGTTTAATTCTTTGAATACATTGAAATCATTAACGAAAAGAAATCCCGCGCAGGCGGTTGATTATATAGCTGAACTTTCCTCAGTTTACAGGTATATGTTGCTTCACCAGGATAAAAAAAATGTTACGCTCCGCGATGAGATTGATTTTTTGAAATCTTATTTATACCTTTTAAAAATAAGATTTGGCGACGCGATTACCACGGAAATATCTTTGCCTGATGAAATATTAGATTATTCGATGCCGGCCAACACACTACAATTATTGATTGAAAATGCGGTAAAGCACAATGCGCTTTCACTACAGAAGCCCTTATCCATTTCTATATTAGCAGAAAATAATTTTTTGAAAGTAAAAAATAATTTACGCTGCAAAAAAGAAGAACCCTCTTCTTCTCACCTCGGATTAAGCAACATCAGTAGCCGCTATTTATTATTAAAGGGAAAGGATATTATCATTAAAAAAACGGAAGAAGAATTTATTGTTTTATTACCTATAATGTAACGCAATGAAAATTGTTATCATTGAAGATGAAGTGCAAACAGCATGGGATTTACAAAACTCCATACAAGAGTTGCAACCGGATTGTAAAGTTGTTGCAACATTAGATAGTGTGGAAGCGGGCCTGGAATGGTTTAGTAACAATGAGCAACCTGATCTTATTTTTTCAGATATACAATTGGGTGACGGGCTTGCTTTTGAAATTTTACAACAGGTAAAACTGACCTGTCCTGTAATTTTTTGTACTGCCTACGATGAGTATGCTTTAACGGCTTTTCAAAACAATGGGGTGGACTATCTTTTAAAACCCATCAAACAGGAATCACTTAAAAAAAGCCTCGATAAAATCAATCACTTTAAAAATCCCAAGAATAATAAAAACAGTTTATCGTTACAGGATTTGATAGAAGCAATCACCAACAATTTCAAATCCTATAAATCAACATTTTTGGTTTCTTTTCGCGATAAAACGATACCGGTTAATAGTAATGATATCATTTTTTTTAAAATTACAGATGATGCTGTTGAATTGTGCACTAAAAGCAACGATAGATACCGGTTACCATATTCGCTGGATCATATTGAATCTATGGTTGATCCGAAGTTGTTTTACCGCGCCAACCGGCAATATTTGATTGCGTACCATGCCATCAAAGAAGTTGAAAATTATTTTGACAGGAAACTTTTAATAAAGATTGACCAACCCAATTCAGAACCCATAATTGTTAGCAAGGCTAAATCCCGTGATCTGTTGATGTGGTTGGAGAATCATTAAAACCGGGGATGTGAGTTCGCGATTCACAAAAATTAATATCGAGTGCCATACAGTAGATCAACTTTTTTTTAAGATTTTTATTTTATTTCCCGCAATCAAAGCTTTTCCCGGGTTCGTCCCATCGGGAAGTGGTCTTTTGACCTACCAGTGAGAAGCACTTTTTAGGGCGAATTAACGCCCTGCTCTGGCTGCTTTTTTTCACGCACGAAACGGACCAATGCACTGCTCCCTTCCGTACTTGCCAGCCTCGCTTCATAGCGCTTGCCATTTACCATGGCGATCATCAGCGAGGTGTTGGGTGGGATGGATCCGAGGTTTTCGGCCACCATCACCAGGTCGTTGGTTTGCTGTAATTCGGCAACGGGCAGTTTAATAATATACGCAGTACCTGAAAGGCGGATATGCTCCGCCAGCATTTTATCGTTGAGGAAAACCGCAATAGAATCACCGTCAATTTCAGCATTATCATAGAACCTCAGTTCAAGGGAATCACCGGTAACCGGTATCTCCTGCACCAGGTGACGGGTACGGGTCATCAATTTTTGTTCATTGGTAAGCGGCAGCTTTACCACTGGTTCAGGTGCCGGTTCGGGTGCTTGCTTTAAGGTAGGTTTCGTAGCTGGTACCGGGATGTCCGGCTTCTTTTTGGTAGTAACGGCCACCTCGTCTCCGTATTCTTTCGGCGGTTTCTCCGTATCCGGTACAGGTACCGGCCTGTTAAACGCCAGCCTGCCGATACTGTCGATCAGATCAGGATCGTTAGCACCTACGGTATAGTTATCAATCACATAGTCCCATTCGTCGCTGAAGAAAGGAGTCATAAATTTTTGCAGCTCAATAGCAGCGTTTTGCTTATCAGGTTCCTCCTTCTTTGCCGCCTTCCCGGTAAGGTACATTTTTGTGCCGCCGGGGCAATTAAAATCCGCGTTTGAAATATAAGGTGAGGCCTCCTTTTTGGGCAAAAGGCTGTTGCTGCTTTTTTCTTCGATCAACTGATCATCCCACCAGGTAACACTATTGTCGGTGTTATCAAAATAGCCTTTTATGCTGTACCTCCTGAAGTTATTAGCGGAGGTGTAATAGTAGCTGGTGCCGGTAAGGCTGTCCCCGTTCTTCACTATTTTAAGTTCCACATTCCTGTGGTCAATTTTTCCTTTCCAAATACCGGTGATTGGTTGCGCATTTAAAAAGGAACAGGCAAGGAAGGCTGCAAAAAACAGTAATAAGAAAAGAGGTGTTTTCATCGGGATGCCAGCTTGGATTTTTATTAATTAGCCGGTCTCAAAAATAACGATTTTAAAAGCTAATAAATTGCTAACACTTTCTGACGCTGTTCCCTGGTCATCCTTCACGAAATGGAATCTCAAAACTTTTTTCCATTTTTAATGTCTAAAAGCTTCCCCGCTTTACACGGTTTGTCATTTCTGTACCGGGATCAAAAGATCAAATGTGCAGGACAATTTAGCCGGCACCAGGTTTAAGCCAACGTTAGATTTGTAAATTGTACCGGTTACGCTTCCTTTAACCCGGTTATTAGCTCGCTCGGTAATCGTTAAAACCAAATCCCCCGCAGTAGTGGCAGTAGTGTCTGGCCAATAAGTGCCACGATCATAAAAGTAGGTGACAGCTTCCCATGGATGTTGATAAACGATAATGGCGCATCTGAAAAAATGAGTTTGGTAAGGCAAAGGCCCGGTTGCAAGGTCACAGTTATTTTCTTCGAATATTCCGATTCCCGCCGTTTCTCCCGTTTTAAACTGTCCATCCCGATCAATGTTTAACTCGCAGTTAGGGGTGCCAACATATTCGTTATCAGGGTTCTGCACTTTAATGGAACAAGTCGCAGGCAGGCTATCGTTCAAAGAAAATACTATATGGTCAGGAGACAAAACCTCTTCCTGTTTTTTGCAACTTACATTCAGGCAAATTATTACCAGGCAAAAAAGTAAATACTTTGTAAAGTTTACTCTCTTAATTGTGGTACCAATTTTTTGAGCTGCGTTACTCTCAGCTGGGGTTATTACATCTTTTGGAGATAGCATCATGGATTTTGCAAATTTGAAACTTAAATATCTGATACTTTTTTCTTTCTAATTTATTGAGAAAAAATTATAGCTCTGTCATTTTAGCCTTACATGTAGTAGTGTACGTCCCATCAGAAAATACCATATCACAAAAAGTAACCTGTATCTTTCCGTTTACATGCGACACATATACTTTTTGACCAGGATGGCAATGAAAGAAATCATTACTAAATAAAAAACTTACAGAAACAACATTATATTCGTCGGTCACATCAAATATGGGTGTATCTGTAGTAATATATACGCCATCCACAGGTTCAACATTGCCGTTGTAGGAATTGAACAATACCCTTAATGACGGATAACCATTTGCATCCCTGCCATATACTCCCATTGCGTTAAATGTCGGATCCATGTGTTTGGTTACAGAGGTCAGTGTTATATCATACACTAAATTAGAGCTTGAAAAGAAATTATTGGTAACGTCACATGGAGGTGCTTCCTGGCTCAGTTTTACATCAATAAAAATGCTGTCTTGTATTGTTGTGTTGCATTCAGTATTAGATTTCGTGCAATAATACCAGCCCCTGTTTGAATATTTACTGTCATTAATAGTCACCTGGTTTGAATTGGTTGTTTCAGAATATCCCGGCCCCGACCAAAAATAAAGGTCATTATCACTTTCTTTATCCGCGCTTATGGTGAACATATCCCCAATTGTAGGAGAAATATTTGAGGCACTCAATTTCAGCGGGGCTGAACAATTATTGGTATTATTTTTCTTACAGGAAAAAAAGCAAACTGTAAAAAAAGAGAATAGAAAAAGCGTGGTCGACTTCATTAGTTTTGGTTTAGCATAGGTTAATAATTTCTCACTGGTTCCTGGTGTAAGGTTTCAGAATTTACATAACGTACTGAAACAGATCATATTGCGTGGTAGAAAAAATTTTTCTTTGGCCATTTCGATGTTTCTTTATCCCGGTCATTCAACTATAGGGGCAATCATTCTGTTGGTGCGTAAAAAATATGAAGTAACAGATTGGTTCAGCGCCTTGATGATCAACTTAATTCGCAACGCCGTCTACGGAGAGGAGGGTTTTGCTATTCAATTATTGAGACTGCCTGTAGAAAAAAAATTGTCTTCATGCAACGCTTTTTATCCTCGGGGTGTCAGGTTGAAAAAACGTATGGGGAACTTTACAAAAATTCTTTCACTTATAGGTCTTGTCTTATTAGCAGCAAGTTGTGAAAAAGTAAGTCCCGGAGGTGCAGGCAGATCTGCCGATAGCTTCACAGGTTCTATGGCCGTTTCCGGCCCGGGTGCAAACGGCGGAGGTGGAGGGTCTAATGCTGCAGGTATTATTACAGCCGGTGAATGGAATGATCTTGATCACTGGGATTTCTGGACAGGTTTGATGGATACCGTAAAGTGGAAAGAAATGCAGGACTACTGGCAATTATATCCTGTCAGCCGTTTATCTGTAAAGCTTTCCGACCAGGATAATAATAAGATTTCAGATGCTGCAATAAGCATTACTAGTGGCACCGCCACCTATATTGTAAAGACAGACAATTTTGGTAAAGCCGAATGTTTCCCCGGTTTTTTTACAGGTGACGCTTCCGGAATGTATTCCATTTCCGCAAGTGTGAACGGACAGTCCTTCGACCTCGGTACCTTTTCAAAATCTGTACATGAAATCGACAAGCAATTAAACATCAACGCGCCAAATTATAGAAATGTGGATATCATGTTTGTTGTGGATGCCACCGGTTCGATGGGTGATGAAATTCATTATCTTCAAAATGAATTAGATAATGTTATTTTAAGGTCTGCAAGTGAATTGCCAAAAATGCAATTGCGCGAAGGCAGCGTTTTTTATCGCGACAAGGGTGATGATTACCTGACCAGAGTTTTCCCTTTTACTACCGATGTAAACAGCCTTACGACTTTTGTGAAAGCCCAACAGGCAGACGGTGGCGGCGATTTTCCCGAGTCTATGGAGCTCGGCTTAAAGGCAGCAATAGAACAGCAAAACTGGAGCAGCACGGCCATATGCAGGTTGCTTTTCCTGGTATTGGATGCACCACCCCATCATGAAGACCAGGTGATTCAATCACTACAGTCGACCATAAAGGAAGCCCGCGAAAAAGGCATTAAAATAATTCCTGTAACCGCCAGCGGCATAGACAAGGAAACAGAATTCTTAATGCGTTTTATGGCGATAGGTACAAATGGTACCTATGTCTTTATAACAGACGACAGTGGTATTGGTGATTCGCATTTAGTACCTACTGTGGGCAGTTACCAGGTAGAATTTCTTAATAACCTGATGGTAAGATTAATAAAAAAGTATGCTACCAGGTAGATGCAGATTTGGAACATCAGGCCCTGCTCAAAGAAAGGCAGTAAACCAATAAATAAGAAGGATTTTTATTTTGGCCTTTTCCCCGGCTCGTGGCTTTACGAAACAGAATTATCGAAGTGATTCATGAAGAGGCGAACCACGGATGAGGACCATTACGTTACCCCAACCTTTCCGCATACAATTTTCTTTTTAATCTTTACGTTTTACCGGTTATTGAAAAAATGACAACCTGTTTAATTAATGAAACTAACTCTTTCGTCCTCAATTAACTACTATGAAAAAGATTGCCCTACTGTTCACTGTAATGTGCCTGTTTTCTCTTACCTCACGTGCTCAACTTATGGTCGCCCGCATGGTCGGTAAAGATGCTGCCCGGTTTGGCACCGGCTATGGAGTGTTTACCTATCTTGACTTTCCGTTGCGCAGCGGCAACCAAAGCTTCAGGATCGAATTGATGGATCTTGCTTTCTTCGTTACGAAGGGAGAAAACCTTTTTACCTCGACAGGAGACGGCAAAGGTTACATCTCGATCAAACTCGGCTACAAGTATGTGTTCAGTGAAACGCAGTTTGGATTCTATCTCATCCCTTCTGCAGGGTATTGCAGAGCCGCTTACGCAAAAGAAGGAGAAAGTGCTGCCACCTATGGAGATGGAATTGCCGGTGCAATGGAAGGTGGCTATTCCCTGGAAGTTGGACAAAATGGCCATTCTCTCAACTTTGGACTAAAATATGAATATGATCACGGGAATGCTACCCATATCATACAATCTGTAGGTTTTCGCGTTTCCTATGCCTTTGGATTTTTACGTAAGAGAGATTGATCAACAAAATGCAATTCTACAAAGGAGCGCGTTGAAGAGGCCAAAGCCACCGCCATGTTTCAGGTTGTTCCGCCATCTGTTGTTTAAAAAATGCGCGGGCCATCTGTGATATAACCACGTTTTCTGGAACATGATGAATATCTTGATGAACACAATAGTAGCTGGTGAAAACTTTATTCCACAAAGCGCCTCCATTCACCGTCTTTTCAACAGTATCAGCATTTGAAATTTATCCTACTTTAGGCGCCGACATCGGCACAATTCTACAAACCTCATAAATAATGGTTCAGCCAAAGGGTTTGCCACGAATTATGAAAATGGTTTCCTGAAACCAACGATATCAGGCAATTAATTTCTTGACTTACCAAGTGCTCTTGTTTCTTCATCATCAAGAACCGGGGTAACTGTCGCATCAAGGACCGGGATCCAGTTAAGCGCCCAGTTGGACATCGCCACCGCATCGTCACTCTCAAATATGGCAACGCCTGTGCCTGCGGCCAGGTCGTGCCATCGCCCTATCAGCTTTATTTTGTCTCCCATATCTGCTGCATCATCTGCAGCGGTCATTGCAGAGAATCCCTTGAGTGCCTCCAGCCTTTTTTCCTGGTGGAGACGCCATGTCAACATGAACTTCATAATTTTATTTTTTAGTAATGAATAAACTTATAACAGGAAAGCAACAACGGATAAGAAAAGTGGAATTTTTTGCAGGATATTTAATCTAAACAAATACTTCAAAAACGATAGTGAGTACTATAAATGAGTACAGGAAAGGTACTCATATAATTTATGAGTAAAAAAAATAATTTTATCGAAAAAGGGTGTTACACGAAGCCTGCCAGTGGGTTGACAACCCCCGCTGCACTCTTGGTTGTTCCTCTCCTATTGGAACGACTCTCCCGGTTATCCGGGAGAGTTAGCTGAGGCTATGTAGTAAAATAAAAAACTACTTTTTTTCTTTGTTTACTGCCGTGTTTATTTGTCTTTAGTCTGCAACTGAACAATCTCTTATTTTCAATTTTTATTTCCCTTTTGCCATTAAAATATATAAAAGGATTTTTTAGCTACGCACCAGCTTTTTTAATTCAACGGCTCGATAGATAAACTGGTATATTTTTCTTTCCTGTTGTACTCAATTACCATAAAATGTCCTTCTTTGGCGGGAGCAATAGACGTGCGAATGTTACCGGTTTTATGAGCTATGGTGCGAACCACTTTCCTTTGCGCCACATTATAGATCATGATGTTCTTCAGGTCATCCGCAACTACATACGTGTTTTTAGATTCGGGATTAGTAAGATCGTAGTACTCTCTCTGATCAATATCCCGGTAATCAGTGTTTGCTTTTGCAAAATGTGTATTTGCACAATCAATGGCGTTATCATAAGTAAGTGCGCCTTTCGGTGATAATTTCATTACGATCGCATCGGTAGACTTGCATTTGGTGGTACCTGCAATTCCGAGAATCATAGGAGGCAATATAAAGGTAGGAATGCTGATTATGCTGGCTGCAATAGCACCAATCTTTACTTTTCTTATCAGTTCTGAACCTACAAAATAGGTATTGCCATTATAATCCCTGAACGCATCGGTTAAAACCATGTAAGAGCCCGCATCGGCTACATATCCTCTTGTATTAATGGAAGGTTGCTGAGAGCCGTCATTCCAGTACACAAAGGTTTGTTTGATATCTTTTTTGGAATGACCGTTAATACTCATGGTATAAAGACCATCATAAGGGCCGGTAGTAAAATTCTTTGCGGTGAGGATGTGATTTCCGTTTCTTGAATTGATTACTTTTCCGCACAGGTAAGGATTGCCGGTAACGGGGTCGTTTCCAAAGGCCATTAGGGTTAACGCGCGGCCATCACGGTCTTCCATTCTTATTTTCGGGTAGGCGGCACCGTTATCAAAGTTAAATCCTGAGAGCATTCCACCACCTTCGATGTATCTTTCTTTCTCTTTTTGAAGAAGGTAAACATCCGATTTTGAAGCAAGCAACGCAAAATCCTGCTCGTCTGCAATTTTCTTTTTCCAAAGCTGGTTGCCCTTAAAATCAAAAGCCACCAGATTACAACCGTTGGCATCCCCGAAAAAAAGCACAAATCCCTTTCCTGAAACATTCTTTAGTTGTATCCGGTGTTTCAGGCTCCCGGTATATTCATAACCACGGTGCACCCAGGGGTTGCCTGTCAGCTGCAGACTGGATTCAACATCAGCCGGTATAGCATTTACCTTAATGATCTTTCCGTCGAGTGTGAGGAACTGTGTTACCACATCATCTTTGTCTTCACTGTGTTTTGCTTCTTTTATTTTTTTAAAAACCTTCCCCTTTACGGTGCTTTTAAGGTAGGCAAGACAAAGTACATCCTGGTCAAAAGCCACAGAACCAAGCTCTAAACCAATGTCCCTGAAATTGACGGCACCGATATCATTCAGATTTTCATCCATCAGCGTTATCTTGTAATTGAAGGAGTCTTCGCTCGCCTGTTCCAAACGGGTAAACACGAGATAGCCTACGAGTGTATTATCCTGGATGATAGCCCGCGTTTGCGTTTCGATATCATCACTTACCTCTTTGATTATTTTCGTTTGTGCATGGGCGATAGCGACGGACATGCATAAAGCCAGGGCCAGTATTGGTTTTTTCATAGGAATTACATTTAGTTATTGAAGATTTATTTTTTAAAGTGTTCTGCAAATTCGCAATACATGCTGTAAGGAAAAGCATCGAGGTATTGCTTTGCCGCAGCAGTCTGTGTTTTCACGGTATTATCGCTGTCTGAATTAAGTGAATCAAACAACATCTTTACTCCTTTGGCATCAGCAGGCATGTTGCTCCAGAAGCCCTGGCCTGCGCCGGCTTTACAAAGTTCTTCCAGTTTGCCTGATGGAATCTGTTCAAGGAAGGTTTGAAGCTCGTAGTAATCTTTTGAAATGTATTCTTTTGGTTTAATGCCCACGGCATTAAAGCGGTTGAGTTGCCTGCTTGAATAATAAAGCCCCTGCAACACATTGTACATCATAAAGTCGTACCACGGATCCGTATTGCCCTTGTCTTTTTCTAACAGGATGCGGTATAAACATTCTGTAAGGCTCTGATTATCGTAGATGTTCCAGATCAGTATTTTATTGGCTTTCTCTTTTATTGCGGAAGGAATTGGCGCCATACTTCCGGATATATTTCTCTCGTCTTTGGTTTTATTATATCGTTCTACGCACCCGGGATGGGTTTTTAGTGAATCAGCAAGCATTCCGCTGTTATGGAAGTTGTAGGTATGCGAAGACAATCCTTTGGATCGTTTCTGGAACCATACATCGTCCAGGGGCACATTATAAGCAGTAAAATAACTTTTAACCGGATTTTTTAATGGCTGCTGGTATTCATCGTCAGTACTGTCCAGCCTTAGAAAAAACTCGGGATCAAATGAAATATGACTATTCTTTAAAAGGATCACGGCCAGCGAATCGGCATCACTTTCATGATAGCGGCTGTGGCGGCTGCGGTCGAAGGTAAAAGTTTCCAAAACTTTTTTTAAGCGCGTAAGCCTTTCATATTTTGAATCAAGAACCGAATTCATGGAATTTTTAAACTCATCAGAAGTGAGCCATACGGCCGTATTCTCCATAGAATTTTCCGCATGGTTTAAAATATTGTGAGAAAGCTCATGTGCAATGGCCAGTGCCAGTTCTTCGCGGGTTTTGGCAAAAGTTATCATCCCAAGGTTTACGGCTATCACGTTTTCACCCAGGGCATAGGCATTTACCGAAGGACTCCTGTCGATTAATAAAAGTGGTTTTTGTTTTACAAGATGAGGATTGGCCTTTACAAGGTCAGAAACGATGCTGCTTAGGTAATTGTAAATAGTTCCGTCCTTAATATAATCATCCGCATCAATAGCACTGGTAATAAAATCAGTACGACTGTTCCAGAGTTCTTTGTATTTTTTTTGGGTTTCTTTATCCTTGTACAATTGAGGGCAATTCCATGCTTTTTTCAGAGAATCTTTCTGGTTGGCAAAGGAAAATTCGGACAGATCACGATAAGAATAAAGGCTGTTGTTTTGTGCTCTGGTGCTGTTGGAAAACACTAAAATGATAAGAAGCAAAATAAAGATTCTTTCAAAAGCAGCTTGCATATTGGAATTCTTATAAAGCGTTGGTTTAGGATAAAACGCAATAATAATAATTTTATTTCCATATTCGTTTATAATTTTGATCGTTGCCATTTTATTTCTATGTTCATGCAACGAAACCATAATTACGGTTGTCAAAACCAAAAATAACCTGCAATGAGAAGAATAATATCGTTTCTTATTTTATCCCTGCTTCTTTTTTCATGTGATCCCAAGCCGGCTCAGTTCAGATCTCCGGACATTTACGTTCCTGTTTACAGTTCACTTTCTGCTGTACAGCAATATGACGTTGAAGCGCCAAAACCCACCGGGCAGGCCGGGAAGATCTACGCTTATCAGAATTTTATTTTTCAAAACGACCTTTATACCGGAATTCATATCATAGATAATAAAGATCAAAACCCGGCAAAGGTCGCCTTTCTCAATATTCCCCTAAACACCGATATAGCCATAAAAGGAAATTATTTATATGCCAATAATTATACTGACCTGGTAGTATTTGATATTACCGATCCTGTACATCCTCAATTCGTAAAGCGGGTTGCAAATGTATTTCCCCCGGTAGGACAGGATTATCCGCCCTTTACCAATGTATATTTTCAATGCACCGATAAATCGAAAGGAATTGTTGTAAGATGGGAAAAAAAGGACAGCATTCCGTTACCAAATTGCAGACGTTAAAAAAACAATTTTATGAGAAAAAAAATTTTATATTTTTTGCTGGTTCCCTTTATCTTTTTTGCCTGTGAGAAAAACAGCACGAGTACTACTTCCAAGGGAAATGAAACCACCGGGCAGGGAGGCTCGCTGGCCACTTTTGCTATTGTAGGCAATTACCTGTACACCGTGAGCGATCAACAACTCAAAGTTTTTGACATTTCAGATGCCGGCAATCCCCAGTTAAAAAATACCGAGAACATTGGTTTTACCATAGAAACCATATTTCCGTTTAAGGATAAACTGTTCATTGGCTCGCCTACTCAAATATTCATTTATTCTATAGAAGATCCGGCGCATCCTCAAAAACTGAGCAGTGCCATTTCGCCCACCGTTATGCGCCGCTGCGACCCGGTGGTTGCAAAAGATACAGTTGCTTATGCCACCCTGCGCACCAACGGACCATGTGGCGGAACCCAAAGCCTACTGGCAGTTTACAATATAAAAGATGTTACCAATCCTATCGAGGTTAATACCTATCCTGTTTCAGAACCGTATGGCCTTGGCTATTCAGGAGATGTGCTGTATGTATGTGACAAGTTTAGAGGTTTAATGTTATTTGATATTTCTGACGCCTTTTCACCAACACCTATCGACGTCAACATCAAAGACGGCATATACCAGGATGTGATCCCTTATCAAAACACGTTAATTTGCTGGACTACCACCGGCGTTATTCTTTACGACATTACCGATAACCGAAACCCTGTTCTCATAAAAAGTATCAATTGAAAATTAGCAACTTCTTCCTGTTTCTATTGCTCATCCTGGCAAGCCTGCCCGGCAAAGCACAGTCATCGAAAGGCTGGTCGTCGTATGACCGCCGGCAGCCGACGCACAGAACGCGTATCATTTATGAATATAAGCCTGATACCGCAAAGAAAATTGTAGCCCGGTTTAACTTTACCGGCATCGGCGATCCTTATGATGAAAACGCTTCTGTAGGAGGCGAATATAAGTTTGCACCCAACTGGTCGGCCGGTAGCGATGTGGCTTATATTTTCAACTCAGTGTATGTCAAGGATGCCAAAAAGACCCGGGGATATATTGTGCGGCCTTTTATAAGATTTTATCCGGATACCTGGAGAAATGGATTTCTTGAAGTGCAGTTCCATTACAAATATGCTTCTTACCAGCTGGCAGACTGGATGGGGAGAGATGTAACAAACGGTGTACCTGCGTATGAAGAATATACCACCTTCCAGTACAAGAAAAAAGCATGGGGCTTTCACCTGAACGCAGGAAGTTCGACTAAGATAACTCCCGATAATAAACTACGTTTGGAGTTCTATATTGGCCTCGGTATCAGATACAAAAAGCAATATACCGACAACGGTATCTTTACGCCTAAAAATGTAACCTTTAGCGGATTATATAATCCGCACTACACGACAGTCGTTCTACCCATCGGGCTGCGGCTGGTTTATGATTTAAAAACGCTTTCTGCAAACCATTAAATTAAAACGCTGATTAGAACTCCTGTGGCAGCGAGCGTATTTTGTAGTAAACCATTTTTTATCGAAGATTTTTATTTTGGATACTTTGTCTGTTGGTATCAACTATGCAATGTACTTCTTCACGGTGTCCCGCAACCTCCTCCCCCGTTTGTTCCATCACGAAACGAAATTGCTGAGGTGATTCATGAAGACAAGAAGTACGGGTGGTGCGGACTAATGATGGCCCAATGAAATAAAAAAACCTTCCCCGCATAAGAGGAAGGTTTACAATTACACGCAATAATTTACCTTATTTGGCACTTAAATCCGGCCGGTAAAACAGGAGTTCGGACCATACATGATCTGTCGACTGTGTAATTTTTGCTAAAGAAGTTTCAGTCGTTCCCTCGCCATTAGCGGCTTCATATCTTTCTTTAAAAGGCTTGCGGTAACCTTCCTCCAGTTCTTTCAATCCATCCTTATACCGGGCAACAAGCATATATTGAAAGGGGCCTGATGCAACAGACCTGTAAACAGCAATAGTTTGCGAACCTGATTCCCACGCCTTTTTCATTTTCTTTATAACCTCTTCTACAGTGGATGATAAACCGGGTTTAGGAAACACATGTGTGATAGCGATTTTATCGGTAAAATTAGCCACTGGCACAGAACTCAGGTCTTCCGAATATTCACCATACGACGATGAATATTTATCTATCATATAAGGAGCTACATTTTTATTCCAGTCTTTTATGTGCTCATCGCCAAGGTTGCCACGCTTATCAAATTCGTCCCAGCTTTTGGGCCCCTCTACTACCATATAACCGCCGGCATCCTCGCCGGTTTGTATTTCATATACACGCCATTTCCACGTGCCGCTGTGGTATTTGGCAATATGTGCAGTAAGCCCTTTCTCAAATTCAAGTACTTTGTCGGTTTTTGGAAAATAACGGCTGCTGCTGACAACTGTTTGCTTCTGGGCCAATCCCATGATTGGCAACGCCAGTAAAAAGAACAATAATTTCTTCATGTTTTTAGTTTTTGATGGTTAAAAAATAAAAGGGCGGAAAAAATGTTTTGAGCTTAAAACGGGGTGCGAAGCAACAAGATAATTTTTTGAAGCCTTTAATCCGGCTGCGTAAGGACGAAGAGGTATTAAAACTGTCCGAAGGCTGGGAAATTCTTTTCCACCGGGAACCCCGGCATTCAAGAATGTAGCACCCGAAGAAATAAGTAGGATTTTTATTTTTGTTCTCAGCAACGTGTGTCACCGGTAGATCAAAGTAGTTAACTACAATGCTCCGGTGAGCGTCGCGTCTTTAAACCTTTATCACCAATTACCAAATCGGTTCTGAGCCGGTGCAAAGTCCCGAAAGGCGTTAAGATTGATTTGAAAAATAACGGCGGAGACATGCCCCGAATCAGCCAACAGTAAACGAAGAAATATTAAAGATTTTTATTCTCACGTTGAAAGGTTCATGCTTTACCAACTAAAATTATGAGGTATTTCGTGTGCCACGAACCACGGCGTGAGGGTTATTTTAGCAAAAGAACCGTTCCCTTTTTTATTTGTTCTTTGTCCCCCGAAAACTGGTATTTACACACCCACACAAAAACCTGCGAATCCTGTGGATTGGTTTTATAATTTCCGTCCCAGCTTTCAGAAAGCTGATGCGTTTGAAATACTATTTGTCCAAAATTATTATAAATGATGAATTCATAATGAAGTACCTGCCCAAAAAGCATCGGTTTAAAGTTATCATTAACCCCATCGCCATTCGGTGAAAAGGCATTGGGAATGTAAAAGCCGGCCATGCAATCTTTTGGAAATATTTGAATAGAGTCTGTCCCTTCACAACTGTTGCCGTCCGTTACCCTGAGCCAATATGTGCCAGGGCCTGTTACTGTAATTGTCCGCACCGTAGCCCCGTTACTCCATAAATAATTTGAATAATTGTTTATGGGTGATATCTCAACAGAACCATAAGAACAAACAGCGGTATCCGCTGGCAGGAATTTTCCGGGTAACGGAAGAAGCGTTTCTATATGAGTAGTGTCAGAACCGGCACAGCCGTGCAGATCAACCACTTTTACATAATATAAACCGACTTCATTCACTTTGATGCTTTCTGTCGTTTCGCCCGTGTTCCATTGATAGGTATTAAAATGGCCGGCATCTAACTCACGCACTTCTCCCGTGCACAGCGCAGGATTTTTATCAAGGGTTACTACCGGGTTTGTATAAATCTCCTTTACATTTAAAGTATCCGCGGACCGGCAACCTTCAGCAGTAGTAGCTACCACAGAATATTCGCCCTTTTGTTTGACAAAAATTACGCGCGAACTACTCCCGGTATTCCAGTCATAGGCGGTAAAGCCTGCGCCCGCATCCAGTAACAGGCTATCCCCAAAACAAAAGCTTTTATCATCACCAAGGTCAATGGGCGGAGAGATATTTACATTTACCGTTATGGAATCGTAAGCAAAACATCCGGGAGATTTTTCTGCCTGCACTTTATAGATTGTTGTTTTTAAAGGTGCCAGGATAACTGAGCGCGAGGTATCGGAACTGATGGCATATGAGGGTTTCCATAAGTAAGAAATGAAACCGCCCGGTAAACTGATATCAATTGAATCACTATTGCATTTTGAAATATCAGGCCCCATATCAAATGGTATGGGCGGATGATTGGAAACAATTACAGTATCAGTAAACGTTCCGCCACAGGCGTTATTTGCTTCCAGGGAATACTTGCCCGCAGTACTTATTTCCAATACTGAATCAGTAGAACCATTATTCCATTGGTAACTTGAAAAACCGCTTCCGGCATGCAGAATAATAGTATTACCCGGGCATAATACGGTATCAGGCCCCAGGTTGAGCGCTGTTGGTGGATTTACAACCGAAACAATTATTGAATCTTTTAACAAACTACATCCATAAGTATGGGCACGTATGGTTCCTTTCCAGGATGAATAAAATTTGAAACGGTACACTGTATCATTTAGCTGCACAAACGATTGAAGAGAGGTGGAATCAAAGTTAAAGAGTACCGGAGCATGGCATTGCGGACTTTTATGAATAGTTACAACCAATGAATCTGACACACAGATACCGGGCGATGAAGAAGAAAGTGAAAACGAATCACAAGGAGTATTTACCGCTAAAGTATCAGAAAAATTGCCCCCACATGCATTTGTTGTATTTACAAAATATTCACCCGGGGCAGTTACCATTAAAGTGGAATCAGAAGATCCATCGTTCCACATATAGCTGGCAAAGCCACTGCCTGCATTAAGATTTATTGTTTGGCCCGGGCACAAAACAGTATCTTTTCCCAGGTCAAGGGTCTTAGGTGATTCAAGTACTGACACATTAATTGAATCAGTTAAAAGACTGCATCCATAAGTATTTGCATATATCGTTCCGTTCCAGGATGAGTTAAACTTAAAGCGGTAGAGTGAATCATTTAAAGCGACAATCGATTCGAGGTGGCCGGAATCAAAATTAAAAAAAACGGGCGCACCGCATTCGGGGTTTTTATGCACGGTTATCAATAATGAATCAGAGACGCAAATATTGGTTAGTGAAGAAGAAATTGACAAAGAATCGCAAAAAGAACGTTGTTCGCAACCCGGCAAATAATTGAGGCTAACGTCTTCAGAAACCAGTGTTTTATTAGTGCCTTCCTGGAATACGTGGTCACCAATTGAATCGATATAGCCATTCGTAGGTATGAGGGTAAAAGGCGTGGTAAAGGTAGAATGATCTTCCGTACCAAGGCATTCAGAGGAAGAGTCACTATAATGCAATTTCAGGAATTCAGTTTTTGCTGAATTATCCAGGCTGTCACCAATTAGTTTTATGGAAAGCGATCCGTTATTAATCGGCAGAGATTCCTGTTCCTGCGGGATCCCTTCTCCAAAATAGTTTCTGATCCGTTGCTTTATTATTGTTGACCCCTTAAATTGAACATAAAATACCTGTGCATTATAGCCACTTATATATTTTAGCATCGTAAACAAACCTGAACCATCCGGGAAAACCGAAACTTTGGTGTTAGAACCATTGCTTTCAACATTATTTCTGAATGAGAATGCATTTATAAAATTGAGCTTGTTATCGAATTGTATAACAGAGGCCTGGTATAGTGGAAGTGTATCACCCGGGTCGTAGATATTTCTATAGTAACCATACGCACCACCATGTAATATATAATTACCATTATTGAGTTTTGTCAATTTATCAAGCCTTAGAATACCCGCTCTGTTTGTGGCACTTTTAAATGAAAAAAACTTTGATTGAATAGTGTCTCCGGTGGCCTTATCAAGCCTGTAAACGGTAAGAAACTGGTCATAATTTGTTACATACCTGCCAAACAGCACTAATTCATTCCCTTGTATGTCCAGCCCGAAAGGACAATCGAAAAAGTTTTCATATGCAGGCTGATAAAGTTTACTCCAGATAATGTTTCCATTCTTACTGTCTATTTGGGTAACGCTCCTTCCTTCTGTCCAATGTGGTCCGGTAATAAAAAAGTTACCCGTCTGCGGGTCTTCTTTTATTTGCTGTACGTAATAATAATCGGCGCTTCCACTTCCATGCCCCCACAGGCGCGATTTATATACTTTACTCCACGTAATGTTGCCACTATTGTCTGTTTTTGTAATAAGCAGATCCTTATTTTCTGTATCAAAGTTGTAAGTACCACCTGCCAATACGATTGATCCGTCTGCTTTTTCAAGAATCCGATAGTAGAAGGTATACCCGTGTTTTACGGAATTGAGGCTATCATAAAGATGATTCCACAGTACTTGTCCATTTTGCGTACATTTCATTAAAAAACCTTTGGAATAAAGAGTGCTATTAGCAAATTTTACGTATTCGCCGGCGATCAGCAAAGTGCCGTCATGTGCCCATATATAATCATCTACATAAAAGTCACAAGAATCTTTTTGTAGAAAAAACCGCGAAGAAGTATCATTACACGCCGTTGTGGGCAATTTTTGATTTTTCAGAATAAAATTCTGTCTCAAAACTTTTTTTACTGTAGCTGGCGTAAAACTAAATAAAGGCTTAGAATTGTGCCTGCCCCGCACCAATGATGACATTGGCATGTATTCCAGCGTTTGTATCGAATCAATTTCCCGTTGTTCCAACCGGTGTATTTGCTTCTGAGAAAAAGCGTTAAAGCCTGCTGTTAAAAATAAAAATGAAACCAGGAGTGCTTTTGCAAATAGGCTCATGCAGTCAGAAAGTGGTGATTTTTTCAATAGAATCTTCGCTTTGGTATTGACGGAACAATAATAGTATATATTTTCAAAATAAATGAACACTTACACTTTCTTTTCCGGGTTATCTTTTGTTTTTCATTAGTTGAGCATACATCCGGGTTCACGAACCGGGAAGAATTTAACGAAATGAAACCCCGGGATATTGCCGTTTATTGAAACGAACTTTTATTAGTGATTTTCTTTTATATCTATGGATTGACTGGTATTCCGATGCACTCACCGGGTGAATGCTCCTGTATGGGTAAGAAAATTGTTTTGTGGTGTACATCAGCTCACAATACGGCATTCCGCAGCATCCATCGTATTACCAGGTAGTCCTTATGTTTTCGTTATAACGGCTAACAGTAAACGAAGAAATTGTAAAGATTTTTATTCCCTGTGAGCCGATCCTTTAAGTTACTCTTTCCTCTTCTCTTATCCCTGGTTCGGGCCATCGCGAAACCTGAAAGCTGTGGTTCTTGAGACTCGAACCAAGGCAGGCCTTCACGAACCGGAATTCTTAAGCCCGCGCGTCATAATTTCTTTCCGACAATCAACAAGGTTGATTTTACGGATTGCTCCTTCAGGTGAAGAAATTCGTTTCGCGTTTTATCCCGTGCAAAATTCTCAAAATCCTGTTCCGTCTCGAATTCACCAAAATGTATTTCATAAGGTTTGTCGATATTACTTTCGATAAATGAATTTTCAGATGGTCTTATTCGTAACAGCAGCTGTCCATTATATTTTAAAATCGTTGGGATCGCAATGGCTTCAAACTCATCAAACACCTGCTCCTGCCCTTCTTTGATGTAAACCAATTGAGTGAAGTAAATCATGTTGTTTTTTTAAACCGTTTTGTCGATAGTCGCGGAGACACTGCTGTGGTTCGTACCGCCACGAAACACTACTCACGCTGGTTCGGATGCTCGCGAACCACCATTACAGACTTTCCGGTCACCTTAATTTTCTGGTTTTATACTTCCTACGCCGGAGGTATGAATTTCCGGGTATTGCGGATTGCCACGATAATTCACGCTTCCGGTGCCACTAACCGTTGCATCCAGGTGAACACTGGCAAATACATGTGCGTCGCCAACACCCGAAACATTTACTGTAGTGTTTTCGCTTTCCAGGTGGCCGCAGTCTGCGTGGCCAACCCCCGATATTTCGCAATCAAAATCTTTCGTACGACCACGAAGCTTTACGGTGCCGGTGCCGGACAGGCTAACCGAAATCGCAGGCGCATCCACTTCACCTTCAATATTTCCGGTGCCGCTTGTATGGAATGAAATCTTACCAGGGTTCTTCAAAAGGTCATGCATGATTATGTTGGAAGTGCCGGAACTGGTCACGTCAGTCAATGTTGGTGCCGTAACATAAATTTTTGCATGGTCATTGGTTACAGATATACCGTCCCGGTAGTGAATTTGTAAAGTTCCGTTTTTAACAATTGTTTCCATGTAAGGTAATAAGTTGTCATCGTCTTCTACGGTAACAGAGCAATGGCTTCCGCTGGTTATTATCACATCTGCTGATCCTGAAGAATGTATTTTGGTAAATATTCCCGGATCGCGGGTTTCCTTTTTCACGTTCCCGTTTCCGGAGATCATTTTGCACGAACTTAAAACGGCAATAAACAATATTGCCAGCGATGCTTTTTTCATTAATTTTTATTTGAATACAATAATAAGAAAAAAATGCCTGCGCTGGTGAGCCATTTTAAGTGCCTCGCAATGAAGCCACGCCGGCCTTTCCCCTGGTTCGTGCCATCACGAAATGGAATTTTGTATTGATTCGCATAAACCCGAAGTGTGGCAGCAAGTTTTGAACTACGTTCAATTTATCCTGAAAACGATGGGCTGGAATTTGAAACCATTTACAATTCTCCCATTTTCTTTGGCAGGTATCCATTTCCCGCTTATCCTGGCTAGCCGAATGGCCTCCCCGCACATTCCATACCCGGGGTCGTTTTTACATCCAACATTGCTTATCACGCTATCCATCCCCACTATAAAGCTGACGGTAATAGTATAAGTGCCGGCCGGAGCGTTGTTTTTAACGAAGATATTTTTATCAAGGTGAGAGGCAACAAAGCTTTGCCATGCAGGTTCGCCGCCGGGAAAAGAAGGTGGAACCCGGGGATTCATGTAAAGCTTTCCTTCATCCTGGTGTTTATGGGCTGCCGGAACCTGGGTGAAACCCGTCTGCATAATTAGAAGAAACGATAAAACAAACAGCATTTTTTTCATGAACAAATATTTTTAATAACGCAAGCCCATAGCCAAAAGTGTAAAAACAATTCATGGCCATAAATGGTTTAAGTAGTAAGATGCACCGGACCGGGATTTACATAATTTTTGATCAAAAATATTTGCGATTCCCTGCACTTGTCCTTTCGCGAAACGGAATTATTGGGGGTAATAGTGAAGACAGGAATTTTGGGTAGGATCAATGAAAGTTAATTGATTATACCAACACCAACGTAGGGCATGCATTCACGATTGCCTGTTTATTCAAAATTTGAAGGAGCTTCAAATTTGAAAAATCCTTTGAAAGCCGCAAAAAATTTCTTTAGGAACTTTCTCATTTTGTGAAGTTTTAATTGTGAGTGTCAATCTTACCCCGACCATAAAGATACGCTGCTGTAGCGGATTTATATGCGCTTTCGTTCGCTTATTTTTAGTAAATTCTGCATCTCTGCCGGAGCGGGCGCACAGGGCTGGAATCCAGCCGGTTACGTCATTGCGAGGCGCTTAATCAATTATCAGGGAAGTTTCAAACAAAAGCCTCACCCCGACCCTCTCCTAATGGAGAGGGAGAAGCACTTCCCCCAAAATCAATTACCAGTTGACAATCTTTTCAAGCTGTTGGCTTTTGCCGCGCGCGGCACGGACAAACGCGCGGAGCGTTCGGGTTGTCCGTGAACTTTTTGGTTACTTTTTCTTTCAAGAGAAAAAGTGACAAGCAATAAATATCAATGGAAGCCTGCCAAAGAGAAGCATATCCTTTTAATAAAACGCAATCGGAGGAACTACACCTGATCCTTTATCCGGCCTTCCCGCAATGACGGTAGCCTTGTGTTCGTCGCATCCCCTTTGTTTACGCCAAAGTGTGAGCAACCTCCTTACTCAATCGTTTCAATATAATAATCTTTATTGTTGAAGACGGCACTATCTCCTGCTTTCAATCCCATTAATTCACTTCCTAACGGAGATTGAGGAGACAATGCTGTTATGGTATTTCCTTCTAAATCCATTTTGCCTAATGCAACACTCAAAAACAAATAACCTTTATCGGTTTTTACCAGGCTGCCTATTACCACTATAGGAGCTACAATGGCGGGGTTAATTTTTTCCATCACTGTTTTTTGTGCAACTGCCTTTTCTAATTGTCCCCGTTTATTGGCCTGCTCAATTTGTAGCATAGCCAAAGCCGTTTCGTGTTTATCGCCGGCAGTGCTTTTTGTTTCATTGGTACCACTTTCTTTTAAGTCTGCTAAATCTTTTTGGAGTAAACTTATTTTATCATTCACCATTTGCAGATAGTGCTGATGTACCTTTTGTTTTAAAGTCATGAGGAAATATAAACATTTAATGGAATTATACCGGTCTCCGATAGAAATCCCGAATGACGGGACAAGTTGTGTAAAGATTTTAATCAGAGCTAAAGCTCAAATGTTTTCTGCCACGAACCACGATAGAGGAGACATACGGCCTAGAAGGAACCCGCCAGGAAGGGGCTTCTTATAAATTAAATATTTATATTTTCTCTCTGATACGAAATAACAATCGGTTAAATTTGTTGCTTCACTGTATACGGGAAGCCGCCACATTTACGACGTATGATCAATGAAAAAAAAATCGGATTAAAAGAAGCCGTTTCCATTGGAATTGGCGGAATGGTGGGCGGTGGCATATTTGCAGTGCTCGGACTTGCAGTAACGCTGGCAAAAGGTGGAACTCCAGCAGCCTTTTTATTCGCTGGAATTTTAGCTTTGATTACTTCGTACAGTTATGTGAAACTTTCAAAAACCTATCCCGACAGAGGCGGCACCGTAAAATTTATCAACCAGGGATTTGGCCCATCCATTTTTAGCGGCGCAATGAATAACCTGCTATGGTTAAGTTATATCATTATGCTTTCTTTGTATGCTTCAGCATTTGGCTCTTATGCTCCCAATTTACTTGAGATTACCCATAACAAAACCATTGATTTTCATATTTATGCTACGGCAATTATTATCCTGGCTACTGCCATCAACTATTACAGCATTGCCGTGGTGGGAAAAATAGAATCCTATGCCGTAATTATCAAATTAATTATTCTCATTGCATTTGTTGCCATCGGGTCTTACGGCTTAATCGGGAACCCGAATATCTCCCAGTTAGCCATTTCCCAATGGGAAAGCCCTGTCAAATTATTTGCCGGCGGAATGGTGATTTTTGTGGCCTATGAAGGTTTTGAGCTTATTGCCAATGCGGTACCTGACGTGATCAATCCTGAAAAAAATATTGCACGGGCTTATTACATTTCTGTGATTTTTGTAATTCTTCTTTATATCATTATTGCTTTTGTAACGGTAGGTTCGCTTCCGTTTCCACAAATAACAAAGGCAAAAGATTATGTGTTGGCAGAGGCTGCCAGGCCAATGCTCGGGCAAATTGGTTTTTCAATTATAACCGTTGCCGCTTTAATATCCACATTTTCTGCAATTAATGCTTCACTCTATGGAGGGAGCCACGTCAATTTCGAAATTTCAGAAGATGATGAACTACCCAACTATTTTTTGGCTCAACTTTGGAAACAGCCTGTCGGATTAATGATCACGGCAGTCGCCACCTTAATTTTGGTAAACGTGCTTAATTTAGAAAGCATATCCACCGCAGGAAGTATTGGTTTTTTATTAATTTTTGGAATGGTAAACCTCGCAGGATTTAAGTTATCAAAAAACACGGGCGGAAATAAATTAATTCCTATGGCAGGTTTCATATTGTGTATGATAGCATCTGCAATTTTAATCCACCAACAATACAGTTCAAATATCATAGGTGTAATTGTATCCATCGCCATTATCGGGTTTTGCTTTTTAACCGAATGGATTTATAAAAAAACGAAAAAAAGATTCCAGGCCCATTCTTCATCATAGTTTTTAGTGGTGTTGCCGGCTTCCCTTGTTTGTGCAGTACCTTGGGTAATAATAAAATTCAAATGAAGACAAATTAAACTAGCCCATATGACCATTCCTGAATTTATCTCAAAACAACTTCCCGAACGGCAGAAGATTTTAAATGATATTCATGAAATTATTATTAAAACAGACAGCAGTGTTAAAGCCAAAGTAGCGCCGATGATGGGAAAAGAAATGATTGTTTATAATGTGCCCGGCACTTTTAAATATGCACTTGCCAGTGTGAAAAAATATATGTCGTTGCATGTATTTCCTATTTACGTTTCTGCAACATTGTATTCGAAATATAAGAATCTTTTTAAAGCGGCAAATTTTCAAAAGGGGTGTATCAATTTTAAGGACGAAGGAGAAATGCCTTTGAACATTTTACAACATCTCATCAGCGATTGTTCAAAAATTGATCTGCAAAAAATCAAAGAAGACTATATTAAATCCAAAAAGTCTTCACCTGGAAATAAATGACAAGAATTGAAGATATAGGTAACTGACTGAAACAGTTCTGCAGACACGGTTTCTGCAAAAAAACTGTTGGCAGCAATGTTACCTTAAAAAATTTATCCCAGGCCCTGTCTCTACTCCAGGCCGTTTTGTGGAGATGCAGGACACGGACGTGCAGGTAATCCATCTATAATCGGGTAATGAGTTTGTATTCCCGATATGTAAATTTGGTACGGCAATCTCCTGATAGATTCAATTATTGTCGCATCGGACCCTAAACTTGTCGTATTTAAACAGTATCAGAACCACAAATGCCTTCCATCTTTGTACTGTCAATAAAATTCAAACGTAATTGAACCTGCGTCATGAAAAATTTACTCAAAACAAATTCACCCGGATCAATGCTGCTGTTGCAATTTTTATTGCTGCAACAGCTTCGCTTTCCAATAAAAAATGAACAGTAAAGCAACTATTTTCAAAACCATAAATCAGAATCAAAATGAGAAAGATTATCGTACAGGAGTTTATTACGCTTAACGGTGTTATGCAGGCCCCGGGCGGACCAGATGAAGATGCTTCAAGCGGCTTCAGGTATGGCGGCTGGGTGGCACCCTATTTTAGAGAAATTGATGATGAGGCGAGTGAGTTCATGAAAAAATGGATGAAGTCCACAGATATCCTTTTGGGCAGGAAAACATTTGACATTTTTGCCTCCTACTGGCCATCACATGCGGATATATGGCCCGGCATCAATGACGTTGCCAAATACTGTGCAAGTACAACACTCGAAAAGTCTGACTGGAACAATTCCGTGTTCCTCAAAAATGCAGATGATATCAAAAAGCTTAAAGCGGGAGAAGGTGGTGAAATAAAAGTTCACGGAAGTGGCAACCTGGCGCAAACACTTTTCAAATATGACCTTGTCGATGAACTTTTTCTCATGATTTTTCCCATCACGCTTGGCACCGGCAAGCAATTGTTTGGCGAAGGTACTATTGCAGCCGCATTCGAACTAACAGACAGTTTGGTTGCGAAAAATGGAGTCATTTTCGCTTATTATAAAAGGGCCGGGGAAGTACAAACAGGTACTGTTGGTGCTTAAGAACTGAATTGAACTATTCACCCTTCTGTCAATTTTTTTTTAATG
>CAWAMQ010000009.1:0-82217 GCA_963783125.1 uncultured Chitinophagaceae bacterium | reverse complement strand
TAAAAATCCTTCATTTTTCTTCGTTTACTACCTGTCTCTTTCGCGTTTAATAATATCACAACAAAAGGAAACCCTAACAGCTAGGAGCTGTTTCAAATAACTAATACCGATTGCTACCAGTTCTTATTTGAAACGTCAAAAAGAAACAAAGTAACATACAGCCACACTTTTGGAGGCATGGCCAAGCAGAATGCAACATTACAATTTCAATGATAATATTCATCAGCTATTATCATTCCCAGGTTGGTCTTACACATTTTAAGATGCAGCTCTTCTTCAACGTTACAATTGAGTTGTGAGGAAAGCTTTAATGTAGAATCCCCGATTTTTACAGTATATAAATAGGTGGTGCCACCGCGGCCACCGCCAGAGCTACTTTTGTTAATGATCGTTACGTTTTCTATTTTCCACTCCTTGTTGGTGGTATAGTAGTCAATATATTTACCCAGGCCGGCTAATAAAAACATAGGCAAAAGCGCCACGACCATACTACAAATGATGACAAATATTTTGAGTTTTAAAGTAAGCTCATTGAATCCCTTTCTGAAAAATAGGATTATAGGAGCTAAACAAACAATATACAGAACAGGCTCTATTGTTGCATCTGCCTTATCAGTGTTTCGAAACTGCCCCAGCTCATTTCCATGCAGCAATATTAAATAAGTGAGGAAGGCGAGGCCAATGATTATCAGCTCTTTTTTATCTTTAGCAGTCAGTTTCATTTCAGCTTTATCACCAGGTAGTTATGAGGGCAATATTAAAAGAAACTTTACATATCTCCAAGGCAAGCCGATGAAGCATCTGTTCCTTGTGATTCATGATTCTAATGGACAGATTGCCACGGCGCAGTGGGCTTTTTACTTTCCCCTTAAAATCATCTATGCTTCTCGCAATGACGTCACGAGGGTAAGCCTCGCAATGACGTACGAAAACGGGCAATCTTTTTCTTGTGTTCATGGTTCTAATTGACAGATTGCCAACCAGGTTACCGTCATTGCGAGGAGCCGAATTGAAGTTTATTGCATGGTTAATTATAATGGCGACGCGGCAATCTTTTCCTTGTGTCCATGGTATCCGATTGACAGATTGCCAACCAGGTTACCGTCTTTGCGAGGAGCCTTCGTTCAACATTATCGGTTAGTTGGGCTTAATGGCGACGTGGCAATCTTTTCCTTGGGTTCATGATTCTAATGGACAGATTGCCAACCAGGCTACCGTCATTGCGAGGAGTCGAATTGAAGTTTTTCGCATGGTTGGTTTTAATGGCGACGTGGCAATCTTTTCCTTGTGTTCATGGTTCTAATGAACAGATTGCCAACCAGGTTACCGTCATTGCGAGGAGCCGAATTGATGCTTTTCGCATGGTTAATTATAATGGCGACGTGGCAATCTTTTCCTTGGGTTCATGATACCCGATTGACAGATTGCCACGGCGCAAAAGGCGTTTTACTTTCCTTTTAAAATCATTCATGCGCCTCGCAATGACGTACAAAAACGGCAATCTTTTCCTTGTGTTCATGATTCTAATGGACAGATTGCCAACCAGGTTACCGTCATTGCGAGAAGCCTAATTGATGCTTTTCGCATGGTTGACTTTAATGGCGACGCGGCAATCTTTTCCTTGTGTTCATGGTTCCCGATTGACAGATTGCCACGGCGCAACAGGCGTTTTACTTTTCTTTTAAAATCATTCATGCGCCTCGCAATGACGTAACCTTTTACAGATTGCCACGGCGCAGCGGGCTTTTACTTTCCCTTAGAATCATCTATGCTCCTCGCAATGACGTACGAGGGTAGCCTCGCAATGACGTACAGAAGGGTGCAACTGCAATGAAGACACAAATCATTATCTTACGTCTAACTTTTAGAAAAAGCATGAATACAAAACACGGAGGCTGCACCTACATGGTAACCAATAAAAATAATACAGTGCTTTATACCGGTGTTACTTCAGAATTAAGAGGAAGAGTCTGGAAACATAAAACTAAATTCTTTGAGAAGTCCTTCTCTGCAAAATATAATTGTAACAATATAGTTTGGTACGAGGTTTTTGATACCATTATGGAAGCCATTGATCGGGAAAAACAAATAAAGGCAGGTAGCAGGAAAAAGAAGCTTGACCTGATAAATAACCTGAATCCTGAATGGAAAGATCTGTGGGATGAAATTCAGGAGTTGTAATTATAGGCAGCTTTGACTGCGCTCCTCGTTAGGCTCGCACTCCCGGTTTACGTCATTGCGGGGAGCCCGAGATAGAAGGGCGATCGACGAACGTCCCGGTTTACGACATTGCGGGGACCCGAATTGGATTTTTATCGTGGAGTTAATCTTGATGGCGACGCGGCAATCTGTTCCGGTTTACGTCATTGCGAGGAGCCATAGTAAATCTTTTTTGAGAAGTTAATCTTGATGACGACGCGGCAATTTTTTCCTTGTGTTCATGGTTCCCGATTGACAGATTGCCACGGCGAACGGGCGTTTTACTTCGCTTCAGGATTTTTCCTGCGCCTCGCAATGACGTCACCTATATGAAGCCTTTCTAATTTACAACCCCCTCCAACCGGTACAGTTTCCCATCAGGTTTGGTTAAAATATACAATTCGCCTCTGGCATCTTTTCCAAAATGCAGGTCTACCCGGTTGGTGCCGCAAAGCTGCCTTAGCGTTTTTACCACACCATTTACCGCTACCCGCCATTCTTTAATGGGTGCGTAAGTACCTTGCTTTATGTCGGCCGTGTTTACATAAAATAACCTGCCGGTAGGTATGTCGCCAAAGAAATATTTTCCTTTCAATTGTGGTACTTCTTTTCCCTGGTATTCATAACCTCCGCAAATGGCACGGCCTTCATCATGATCATATTCTGCAACAGGATAGGTAACGTTATACATGCTGTCATTCGCCGGAAGCGGGTACACGTAATCGAGGGCAGCGCCGGGCTTCAACATAAAATTGCCTTCACGGATGGGCCATCCATAATCATGGCCGGGTTTAATCAAATCCACCGCTTCAATATTTGAAAAACCAATATTGCAGGCCAGCATTTGCCCGGAAAGGGTCCAGGAAATACGATGCGGATTTCTAAAACCATACGCATAGATCTCTTTCAATGCTTTGGTATCGGGATTGTTCACAAAAGGATTATCAGCAGGAATACCATATTTACCATTACGGCTGTTTCGGCCGGCAGGGTCTATCCGAAAAATGGTGCCCCAGGGCTTTTCTTTACTGTGAGCAAGAAAAGGATATCCTTCTTCCGTGCTTCCGCCATCGCCGATACAGATGTACAACTTGCCGTAATCCTTATCTCCCGGTTTGGAAAAAGGATTAAAGGCGATCTGCTGTATACCGTGAATGCCCTGCACCATATTGATCCTGAAAAGTTCGCGCCCTTTACCGGAAAACGGAACGGCGCCGGGATGATCGGTTTTCCATTCGGTTACTACCCATTGTACCGTGGTTTCAATGGAATCGGGGTAACTGAAATCCGCTTTGGCACTGCCTGGCGCTTCTGTATGCGTGGTGTATAAAAGCCCGTTTTTAGCAAAACCGGGATGAAAAGCAAAGCTGCCGAACCCGGTGGCAAGCCCGGGAACATTAATAAACTTTAGCCTCAGCGCAGCCATATCCATATATACCACCGGCTTATTATTTTGCAGTTTAAACAATTTGCCCCTGAGATCAAGAATGAAAAGATCGCTGCTGCCCGGCTGGTTGCCGAGTTGGGTAATCCGGGTAAGGGGCAGGCGGCCACTGTCGCTGGAAGGAGGAAACTGCGCCACCTCTTTTAAATTAATCACAAGATCTGAAAGTGGTACGGTATCCGGAATAGGATTGATGATGGCATTTTTATCTGCCACCACTTTTTTATCCCCTCCTTTTTTGGTATTTAAAAAAGCCATCAAGGCATCCATGTCTTCACCGGAAAGATGGGCAAAAGAAGGCATTATGACATGGTATTTTTTTATTAATAGCTTTGCACGTGCGTCTCCTGATTCAATCACTTTTTTGGGGTCTTTTATAAAATTTCTGATCCATGCTTCGGAAGTATCCTGCAGTATCCCATCCAAACGCGGACCTATTCCATCCTGCCGAAAGCCATGGCAACCGCTGCAGTTTTGTGTAAACACTTTTTGCCCGTTTACGATTGTCGCTTCAGCAGCAGAGGTTGAAGTTTTCTCAGAAGAGCCTCCTGAATTGCAGGAATAAAAACTTACGATTAACGTAAGACTTACCAGGGTACCAATAATTTTTCTTTTCATTTTTTTTAAGGCCAATTAGTATCAATGATTAAAATACAATAGTTAAAAATTAAAAGTGCAATTTTTTCCGCAAAGCAATTATACAAGAAAATATTAGAAGGTTAAGTTATTTGCCGCACTGAGCTTGTCGAAGTGGGACAAGGTAGATCATTATCCAACCCTGCTTCGGGAGCCTCAGCATGACATCTACTAATGACAATGTCCCCTTCTCCTAAACCCTGCTTCGAGAGCCTCAGCATGACATTAACTAGTGGCAATAGCCCCTTCGGGAACCTTAGCCTGGCAGCGATTAAGTAATTTTATTTCTTTATTTTACATCATGATCCTCCCCGACTTCACATCAGCTTACGGATTTTTTTTGCTCACGGTGGTATTTTTTATCATTATCACCGGCAGGTATTTTTTGGTGGCAGGAATATTCTATTTAGTCTTTTATATATGGTTCCCCGAAAAATTTAAAAGGCGGAAAATCAATAAGAAAGATTACAAAGCAGGACAGTTTAAGAAAGAAATAAAATACAGCCTTATCAGCTCTTTGCTTTTTGCGTTGGCAGGAACGCTTATGGTTATTCTCTGGCAAAAAGACTATACTAAAGTGTACACCAATTATGATGCCTATGGCTGGTGGTATTTGCCCGTAAGCCTCGTGATCTATATGCTTTTGCAGGAATCTTATTATTACTGGATCCATCGCTGGATGCATAAGCCGGCTATTTTCAGGCTGGTTCATAAGGTTCATCACGACAGCCACATTGCTTCTCCTTTCACCGCTTTTTCATTTCATCCGCTGGAAGGTTTAATGCAGGCAATTTTTTTGCCGTTGCTGCTGCTGATCATTCCGGTGCATTATGCCGTTCTTATTGTGCTGCTCGTTATCATGACCTTCAGCAGTGTGATCAATCACCTGGACATTGAAATCTACCCGGAAAACACCTACAAGGTTTGGGGTAAATGGGTTATCGGCGCCACGCATCATTCGCTTCATCACAGGTATTACAAATATAATTTCGGATTGTATTTTACTTTTTGGGACAGAATAAAACGCACGGAAAGCCCCGGCCTGCAATCAGCAATGGAGGCCCCTGCAGGCATCAAAAAATCTAAAAGTTAAATAAATATATTTTGTGCAACATAAGGTTGTTTTGTGTTTATAAAGACTATCTTTGTTGCTAATTTTTTTATTAACACAACAATACAATGGACAACAAAAACACAGGAACCGTTAAATTTTTTAACTCTGAAAAGGGATTCGGTTTTATCAAACACGATGATTCTTCTAAAGAAACATTTGTGCATGCAAGCGGACTAATTGACGAAATTAAAGAAAACGACAAAGTGGAATTCGACTTGCAAAATGGCAAAAAAGGAATGAATGCCGTTAATGTGAAATTAATCGGCTAAAAATCGATATTTCAAATGGAAAAGGGCGACGAAAGTTGCCCTTTTTTTATGCGTTTATTGCAGTGAACAAACAAATAAGATTGATTTTTATTTTACCCAAACCATTTATTAAAGATACCTTAACGGATTGCGGCGGGAGTTTTTAATGTAATTTTTTACATTCATCCAGAAAGCAAAAATGAGGTAAAAGATCACCGGCGACCCAAACGTAAGGAAAGACAAGTAAATAAAATAGCGCCGTATTTCGGATGTTGCTATTCCCATTTTTTCGCCTATGGCAGTGCATACCCCGAAAACGTGCCACTCAATAAAGTTTTTTAATTTATGCATAGGTAAAAATTTTACTAAAAAACAAAACGAATTTATTTTTGATCCCGTTTTTGCCTTAAGCTATAACACAATGTTATAACGGCTCGTCCAAAGTATTATTTCCTTCAATCGCCCGCTCCATACCTGGTAATTTTCCCTGAGCAGCCATGCATTGGTCTTTTGCACTTAGTATCAATCTCAAAGATAATCAGAAAAAAGAAAAGTTTGTTTTAAAAAATATAAGCGTGCAAGTGTATTTATAACACTTTTCAGAAAAGATTTAAACAACTTATAAAATAACATCCATCTATTTTAAGTAATTTTGGCCTCCTTTTGTAGAAAAGAGGAGATCCGTGAACAATTTTTCTAACTAAAATTAATACAAGCAATGGTTTTTGATCTGGACATGATAAGAGATTTTTATGAAGGATATTCAGAAAAAGTGAAAGCAACCCGTAACGTGGTTGATCATCCGCTTACCCTTACCGAGAAAATTTTATATGCACACCTTTGGAAAAAAAGTGCCGATAAGGCGTATGTGAGGGGAAAAGATTACGTGGATTTTGCGCCGGACCGCGTGGCGATGCAGGACGCTACGGCACAAATGGCTTTGTTGCAATTCATGCAATCCGGAAGAGCGAAAGTTGCGGTTCCGTCTACGGTTCATTGCGATCATCTTATCCAGGCACAAATTGGCGCCGTAGCCGATCTTACAAGAGCCAAATCTCAAAATAAAGAAGTATACGATTTTCTTGCTTCCGTTTCCAAC
The DNA here is from genome assembly GCA_963783125.1 of uncultured Chitinophagaceae bacterium. Taxonomy (GTDB): domain Bacteria; phylum Bacteroidota; class Bacteroidia; order Chitinophagales; family Chitinophagaceae; genus Ginsengibacter. Next base: position 75,477 of record CAWAMQ010000009.1, on the reverse strand, counting down.
AAATATGGAATTGGTTTCTGGAAACCCGGCGCAGGAATTATTCACCAGGTGGTTTTGGAAAATTATGCTTTTCCCGGTGGTATGATGATCGGAACTGATTCGCATACAGTAAATGCCGGCGGCCTTGGAACAGTTGCCATCGGTGTTGGCGGTGCAGATGCGTGTGATGTGATGGCGGGATTGCCATGGGAATTAAAATTTCCAAAGCTGATCGGCGTGAAGCTAACAGGCAAACTCAGTGGCTGGACTTCAGCAAAAGATATTATTTTAAAAGTGGCCGGCATTTTAACAGTAAAAGGCGGCACCGGGGCGATCGTTGAATATTTCGGAGAAGGTGCTACCTCTATTTCCTGCACAGGAAAAGGAACGATTTGCAACATGGGTGCAGAGATTGGCGCTACCACTTCCATCTTTGGCTATGATTTAAAAATGGCCGATTACCTGAAAGGAACAGGCAGAGCGGAAGTAGCAGAACTGGCCGACAAAGTTTACGAGGACCTTACCGGTGATAAAGAAGTATATGACAATCCCGAAAAATATTTCGACCAGGTAATTGAAATTAATTTATCAGAATTGGAACCGCATATCAACGGCCCTTTCACTCCTGACCTTGCCTGGCCTATTTCAGAATTTGCAGAAGCCGTGAAGAAAAACAACTGGCCCGAAACGCTTGAAGTTGGTTTGATTGGTTCGTGCACCAACTCTTCTTACGAAGATATTACCCGCGCCGCTTCTGTTGCCAAACAGGCTACCGATAACGGTTTGAGCGTTAATTCAGAATTTATAATTACGCCCGGATCAGAGCAGGTGAGATTTACAGTAGAAAGAGACGGCTATTTGAAAACCTTTGAAGAAATGGGCGGCGTGGTGCTGGCAAATGCCTGCGGACCTTGTATCGGTCAATGGGCGCGTCATACCAACGATCCTGACAAGAAGAATTCTATCGTTACTTCCTACAACAGGAATTTTGCCAAAAGAAATGATGGCAATCCCAATACGCACGCCTTTGTAGCTTCGCCTGAACTGACAACTGCTTTGGCCATTGCAGGAAAGATCACCTTTAACCCGCTGACGGATTATATTGTAAACGACAAGGGTGAGAAAGTAAAACTGGAAGAACCCCAGGGAATTGAAATGCCGCAAAAAGGTTTTGCAGTGGAAGATGCCGGATTCGAGGCGCCCGCAGAAGATGGAAGTAAAGTGGAAGTAATTGTGGCACCTGATTCTGATCGTCTTCAAATATTACAACCCTTTGATGCATGGAACGGTGAGGATTTTAAAGGATTGAAATTATTGATCAAAGCAAAAGGAAAATGTACTACCGATCATATTTCAATGGCCGGGCCATGGTTAAAATATCGCGGGCATCTTGATAATATCAGTAACAACTTATTGATCGGTGCGGTAAATTTCTTTAATGAAAAAACGAATTCGGTAAAAAACCAGGTTACCGGCGTGTACGGCCCATTGCCTGAAACACAAAGAGAATACAAAGCGCAGGGAATAGGCACGGTGATCGTAGCTGATGAAAACTATGGTGAAGGTTCTTCACGTGAACATGCAGCGATGGAGCCACGTCATTTGGGCGTAAAAGCTGTTATTGTAAAATCATTCGCACGCATCCACGAAACCAATTTAAAAAAGCAGGGCATGCTGGGCGTTACTTTTGAAAATAAAGAAGATTATGACAAGGTGTTGGAAGATGATGCGATTGATATAACCGGCCTTACAGATTTTGCAGTAGGCAAACCTTTACAGGTGATTTTGCATCACAAAGATGGAACTACAGATTCGTTCGCTGTAAATCATACCTACAATCAACAACAAATTGAATGGTTCAAAGCCGGGGCGGCATTGAATATCATCAGGAAAGAATTTGAAAACAGGAATAAAACAGAGAACGCACCTGCATAATATTCCGGTTCTTTGGCAGGCATTCCGTTCTTATTTTTCAACAGTAACGGAATGTCTCTTTTTTAATTTACCTATGAGGGAATTTCCCCGTGACCTTGAAAAATGTGAAAAATGAGAAGACTTGCAGGCACACTGTTTTTTTTATTTTATTGTTTCTATGCTTCCGCCCAAACCAGGGATCTGCAAAAGCTAAAGGTTTTTATTGACTGTAGCCGTGTTGGTTGCGACCGTACTTTCATAAGATCTCAAATAAAGATTGTTGACTTCCTGTTGGATAGTGAAGCTTCTGATGTTCATATTTTAATTACAGCACAACACGCCGGAAATGGCGGAAGGCAGTATGAGCTTTTGTTTTACGGGCAGCACAATTACAATTATTATAATGACACGCTGTATTTTACCACTTCAGCCACCGCCACAGATAACGAGGTACGCAAGCAAATGGTAAAAGGAATTATGACAGGGATAGCGCCGCTGGTAGCCCGCACGGCTTACGGCTCTGCCATTTCCATCGATATGAAAGGAAGTGACTCTGTCAACTCCATCTCAAATGTTGTTACCAAAGACAAATGGAATTACTGGACCTTTAATATTGGTGTAGACGGGCGGTTAAATGTTGATAAAAATTATAAGAGCAGCCGCTTCAGTTCTGACTTTTCTGCGGATCGGACTACGGAAGATCTTAAAGTAGGCTTCAGGATCTATGGCAGTAAAAACCATTCGGTGTATCAATATGAAGATTCCACGGGCACTTCAAAATATACCGTAAACAACAGCAACTACGGACTTTTCAATAACCTTGTAAAATCACTGGCGCCGCATTGGAGCTATGGTTACCAGGTGAGCCTTTCAAACAATACCTATTCTAACTTTAAGAAGAAAATCTATTTTAGTCCCGCAATAGAATATAATTTCTATCCTTATTCAGAAGTAAACAATCGTTTTTTTGTTTTGAGATATGGCCTGGATGTCACCAGGAACAATTACTATGACACCACCATTTATTATAAACTAAAAGAAACATTATTTGGTCATAAAATCTCCGCAGCCCTGATCCTGAATCAAAAATGGGGAAGTTTTTACAGTGGCATTTATTACAGGAATTATTTCTCTGACTGGCGTTTGAATAATATGGGCATCGATCTGAATGTAAATGTAAGGATAACCGGCGGCCTCTCATTTTATGTTCATACCAACGGCAGTATCGTGCACGACCAGATTTCATTGGTAAAAGGTGATGTTTCCGAACAGGATTTACTTATTAAAACCAGGCAACTCGGATCGAGCTACAATTACAATGTATATTTTGGTGTCAACTTTAGATTTGGAAGTAAGCTTAACAACTTTGTGAATCCACGTTTCCAGGGATTTGAGGGATTTTAGCAGTTACCTGTTGAGGAAATCCTGGTAAGAAAATTCCATGTAAGCTTTACCAAATTTTATTTGTGAAGTATCAAAATCCGGCGATTGAAATATCGGCCTTTTAGAAACATTGTCCATCGTTTCGGTTCCCCCGGGCGTTACGAACCCAAACCCGTTATTAAAAGAATAAAAAGCAAAAGACCTCGCTGAAGAATCAAGAAGATCTTTTCCCCACGGAAAATCTTTTGCAGGCAAATGAAGCTGATCTAAAATAGTGGGAACAATATCCGTTTGCGAACCGATTGTATTGATCCTCCCCTTCATTGTCAATGCGCCTCCTGAAAAAATGAGGGGAATATGAAATTTAGAGGGCCGGTCTACCGGATCGTGCCCCGGCAACGGATGGCCATGATCAGCAACGAAAACGACGAGCGTATTGTTCCACAAAGGCAGCTTCTTCAAACGATTCATAAAACTACCAATAATACTATCTGTATAATACACCGAATTTTTGAAAAGCGTTGTTTGATCTGTTCCCCTAAAGCGTGGTTTCATCGGAACATCATATGGCTCGTGACTGCTGAGTGTAAATAAAGCTGCAAAGAAGGGTTGTTTTTTCGTTTGGATGTCTTTATAAAATTCATCAAAAACATATTGGTCGTGCACGCCCCATGAAGTGGTTCTTTCAGAACCCGGGAAAGAATATTTGTCGGTTAACTGATCCATCTTGATATTAACCAAATACGATTTAATGTTGGCAAATTCCAGTTCGCCACCATAGGTATACGAGGAGCGGTAGCCCTCCTTTTCCAGGGACTGGTTTATAGAAGGAAGTTTCCTGGTCTTTGTTGGTGTTTTAATGATTGAGGTTATTGCCTGGTTTGGATAGCCACTCAATATCGCCACCTGTCCTTTTTCGCTCCTGTCACCTGCTGCGTAAATATTGGTAAACAACAAACCGTGCGCAGCAATGCTGTCGAGGTTAGGAGTTACGTTTGGAACACCTCCAAGGGCTCCTACCCATTTTGCCGTGAAGCTTTCCAAAATAATAATTATAATATTTGGTTTGTTTACTGATAAGACGGTAGGAATTCTTTTAGGGCCGGTGTGGTACAGACTATCAACCAGCTCTTTTGATTTTTGAAGGGAATAATATTGAAATGGATTTTGGGTATCGTTCCTGTTAAGAATAGAAAACATAAGATTCCACGGTAAATTGATAGCTGCATGATCTGCAAATATCTTTTCCGAAAAATAGGCATCACTTACATTCATCGGAATTTTTTGAATCCCGCCGCGTATTGGAATAAAAAGAAATATCAATAAAAACGCAGCAAGTATCACCCGTGCCAAACGAAACCTTCCCTGTTCAAACGCAATAAAATGGTCGAAGTACTTTTTGTAAATGATAATAAAAGCAACCGTAAAAAATACGAAGATACTCATCAAAAGCAGCACCGGTGCTGTTGACGCCGTGGTTATCATTTCTTTGGGCGTTTTGAAATATTGTAGTGGCGTAGCATCCATTCTGAAACCCCAGGCGTTATACAATTCAAGATCCGCAACCATTAAGAAAGAAATGATAGCAACCAATATGTAAGTATAAATTCTTATTATTTTTTGAATTCGAAATTGCGTGGCAAACGATTTAACTAAGAAAAGCAGAAACGGGAAAATGCAGATGTACGCTGCAAATGACGCGTCCATCCTAAATCCATACAAAAATACCTGGAAAGTTTCCCAGGCTGTTAACGTTTCTGTAAGGTGAAGATGATAAAGTAAGAAAGCAATCTTAGCCGCAATAAAAAACAGGATCCAGTATAAAAAGTAGAAGATGTAAGCCAGGAATCTTTTCACTTTGCGAAAGTAATAATTATAATGTTCGGCCTAAATTCTAAAAAGTTAATAAAGTATTGCTGATGAGGCCAAAATAAAAATCATCATTATTTGTTGCTTTACTGTTATAAAAAATCCCGCATTTTTTTGCAGGATTTCTTTCAAATAAAATGAAAAGCGTTTATAATTCTTTAACCGTTGTTGTTGAAGTGATCTTTGTCTTCATCGGAAAATCCTGTCCCATTGCCGAAACAGTTCCTGAAGCATCGCCGGTAGAAGAACCTGATTGAATAACCCCGGTTCTGATATCCACTTTTTCCTCGCCTACTACGTTTCCATGAGTCTTTGTTGAAATTTCCATGCCCTGCTGCTCCATGGTAGTTTCCACAGAATCGGTACCGTTAAATGAAATGGTTGCAATATTTCCATCAATGTCTTTAATGGTGTAATTAGTAGTTCTTGACATGCCATCGCTGTTGGTGATCTCGGTCCAGGCGGTGCCTGCTTTTACCTTTGCGGGCAACGCAAGAAATGCAAGCTGTGTTCCATATCCTGTTTGCGAAAGGTTGAGCCTTGCTGCAATACCGGTGGCCGATGTATCGGTAGAATCTGCAGAAATTATTTTTCCCGAGTGGTCGATCTGAATGTCCTTTGGCTGGTTAATATAATCAGTCAATGTACTGCCGAACTCTCCATTCATATCACTTGTGCTATCAGAATCGAACGACATATCCTGGCCCATCATACTCATATTCATGTTGATGTGCGTAAGCGTATTGGTAAGATTGTAATCGTCGCCTGCTTTATTTTTGATTTCGATTTTATAGGTGGAAGAAATATTCGCTTTTGATTCCATTGTTTGTCCCTGCACGTCGGTTGAACTGCTGGACTCAAGTTTATTTTCTACCTGGTATGTTTTGCCTGTTGGCAATTTCAACGCAGTATTTGATTGGGCGATGGTAACCGTCGAACTGCAGATTGCCGCCGCAAAAAAGAGTTGTATTTTTTTCATACTAAAATTTATTTTTTTGAGCTGCAAATATAATGCTACTAATACGGGGTCTATAATATTTTTTTTGAATACCTACACCACGGGGTTGCCTTAATAATCGTTATTAGCGGTGCCGGGTTTGGGCATCACATTTTTGGGCTTTTTGGCAGGTTGGTTGTTTGGCGGACTTGCAGGCATATAATTTTTAGGCCCGATTGGCTTGGCTACTTCTTTAGTCGCCTGTTTTTGCGGCGCAGGCTGGGTAAAGTCTGATTCTACAGGAACATCTGCCGGGGCCGCATAATCATCAGCATTACCGTTGCCCTGCACATCTGCCGAATCGATTCCCTGCCCTTGCTGGGAAAGTGCGGCAAAATTTTGGTCGGCGTAAATCGGGTTGTTGTTTAATTCAACCGGTTTTTGAAATGTAGCTTTCGGATCAATGCCAAGAGATTTGTCGGCATATACTTTTTGCATAAAGTAAGCCCATTCAGGCATTGCCATATCGCTACCTCCGCCGGTTCCATACTTTGGCAAATGCAGAAAAGGATCATCATTACCAACCCACGCACCGGCAAGCAGTTGAGGCGTATAGCCCATAAACCAGCCGTCAGTATTGTCATTGGTAGTTCCGGTCTTGGCTCCTATATCACTTTGGATCCCGTAACGCCAGCGCATAGAACCGCCGGTGCCAAAATTAACCACACCTTCCATCATTTTTACCATCGTGTATGCATCTATCTCACTTATCACCTGTTTCACTTTCGGCTCAAATGTTTCCAATACATTGCCATTTTTGTCTTCGATTTTTGTCAAATAAATCGGTTCAGTATTAAAGCCCCTGTTCGGGAACATTGTATAAGCCTGCAGCATTTCAATCAACTGTATATCTGCCGAGCCCAACGCGATTGACGGCACTTCAGGTATATCGCTTTTTATGCCGCATTGATGGGCAAATTCTACCGTCTTTTTCGGGCCGATCCGGCTCATAAGATCAAAAGCCGCCACGTTAATGGATTTGGCAAGGCAATACGCCATAGTGCCGCCGGGACCTGTTATCGTTTTATTGGCAAGTGTTATAGGCTTGCCACCGATGTAGGTGTCCGGTGTCATTCCCGCATCTGTGATCGCCAATGTATAAAGGATAGGCTTAAACGTAGACCCAACCTGCCTGTTGGCAGTAACATGATCGTACTTGAACCATTTGAAATCAATACCTCCTACCCACGCTTTCACCTCTCCTGTTACAGGATCCATGACACAAAAGCCGGTTTGCATCATTTCCTTGCAGTATTTTATAGAATCCAGCGGCGTCATCACTGTATCTGTTTCCCGCTTTTTGTTCCATGCAAATATCTTCATGCTCACAGGCTCCTGGAAAGATTTTTTAATTTCTGCGTCTGATGCACCATTTTCTTTCATATTTTTCCAGCGTTCGCTTTCCTTCATGGCGCTGTTTAAAATATTGTCTTCTCCTTTCCAAACGTGCTTTGGCAATTGCCTGTTGAACTTCTTTTGCATCGACGTCATATGTTTTACCACGGCCTCTTCTGCGTACAATTGCATTTTCGGATCGATTGTCGTGTAAATTTTAAGTCCATCCCTGTATAGATCATAGTTATCACCCGTTACAGGGTCTTTGTGGGTATTACACCAATCCTGTAACTTTTTAATAAGTACAGACCTGAAATACGGTGCAATTCCCTGGCTCTCGCTTACTAACTTATATTTTACACCAAGCGGCTTTTTCTTTAGAACAGCGGCTTCAGACGCTGCAAGATCATTATTGGTTACCATGCGATCCAAAACAAGGTTCCTTCTCGCCAGCGCAGCTTTTGGATTGTGTCTCGGATCATATTTTCCCGGCCCGCTAAGCATCCCGACCAATAAAGCCGCTTCGTCCGGCGTAAGTTTGGCTGGCTCTTTTTGAAAATAAACCAATGAAGCGTTCCTGATACCATACACATTTAACCATGAAACCCTGTTAAGGTATAAGGCGATAATTTCCTGTTTGGTAAAATTGCGTTCCAGCTTCAGCGCTACAATCCATTCTTTAATCTTATCGATTCCCCGTTTCAACACAGAACCACGTCCCTGGTGCAGGATATTTTTTGCAAGTTGTTGGGTGATGGTACTCGCTCCTCCCTGCCTGCCAAACCCTTTAACAGCCCTTCCCAGTGCAATAGGATCAATCCCGGAGTGTTCATAAAAACGAATGTCTTCGGTAGAGATCAACGCATCGATCACGCTTTTGGAAATATTTTTATAATCAACAGAAACCCTGTTTTCGGTATAAATCTTTCCCATAAGGGTTTTGCCATCGTTGGCATAAATTTCTGTTGCAAGATTTGCCTGGGGATTTTCTAATTCCTGTAGTGAAGGTAGTTTTCCGAAAACGCCAAACCAGGCGGAAGCAAGTACCACTATAAAAAGCCCGAATCCGGCGGCCACCAAAGTCCATAAGATCTTAACACTGGTCTTTATTTTCGTTTTTTTGTTTACTTTTTTCTTGGGAGGATTTTGCATTATCTATTCTTTAAAAACCGAAAAGTATCAAATTTATCTGACAGAAAAGCTTAAAATTTTCCGGGGTACTTACTGTTCAGAAGCTGGATATAGTTTTGTAAATTTTTATTCTCTTTTAAAACTTCAAGGTTACTGTCTGAGATTATATAAAAAGCGTATTTCTGAGCAGGCAACCAGGAAACTTGTACCGGTGCTGCCTGCTTTAATTTGTTCATGTACTTAATGGCTTCATCGGCATCAATAAATTGAGAAAACACCAATAAAGTTCGTTCACTGTCGAGGGTATCTTTTGCTATGCGGATCTTATTGGTAGCGTAGCTCTGGCTGTTATACCGGTTAAACGCGTTCCTGGCTTCACTGCTATACACCGGATCCACTTTCGTAAGTACCATCACCACATTTTGTGAATCCAAAGGATCAAATATAAAGCCGGATTTCTTTACCGGTGGCGCTGATCTTTTTTCAGGATTTAATTCTGCTTTACCTGCCACTACCTTTTCTTCCTGCATATCCGGTTTTTGAGCCTGTTTTTCGGGCGCTTTTAACGTGGTGACGGGTTTAGAATCGTCGAAAACAACCACCTGGGAATCTTGCGGGGCTCTTACCACATTGAGATTGGTAAGATAACGCTCAATGCTGTCTCTCCTGCCCAAAACATCAATCATCGTAGCCGCTTTTTCCTGCATAGGCGTATTCGGGTAATTGTCAACAATCTGGTGCAACACTTTCATCGCCGCGCTATCCTGCCGCTTTTGAATGTAATAAACAGATTGAATGTAGAGCAATTGCGGGTTCCAGTAGCTTTGTCCGTACAAGCTGTCGGCCGCATTTTTTTCCTGTATGGCCTTGTCAAAATTGCCTTCAATGAAAAGATTATAAATATTATCGTATCTCCTTTCTGCAGCCGTGTCTTTTTTGGAAGGATTGAAAGCCTCAGGATGAGCAACGATCATTGCATATTTGGTATTATTAAAATTCTTCAACAAAAGGCTTTTATAATAATCTGCCATCTGCTGGTTACCAATCTTGCTATAACAAAAAGACAAATTCATATACAGCTCGCCGTTATACAGGCTGTCAGGAAATCGTTTTAACGATTGCTGGTACGCATCGATGGCAGCAGTATAATCTTCAAGGAGGTTTTGGTAATCTTTACCTACGGCAAATAAAGACCGCGCCACTTTTGCATTGCTGGAATCAAGTTGTGGTGGGGTAAGCGGCAGATTGGCGAGTAATCCTTCTTCTGAGACGTCCTGCTGTATGGGCGGTTCTAAAGATTCCCCGTCACCCGGTTTGGCCTGCGGCGCCATCGGATCTCCATAGTTTGCATTCACCTGTGCAGGGTTATTGGCAATTGAAGAATTTTGGCTCGATGACATGGTGCGCCAGTTGTCAACGTTTTGCCTTTTTCCCCAAATTCTTTTAAACTCATTAAACCCCTGTGCCTTTACTGAATTATTGTAAAAATACCATTCACCTTTCGTTGTATTATTTCCGAAAAAATCCTGCCCCTGGTTTTGCTTGTTGAAAAATGCAGCTGAAGAGTTGTAATTATCCTGCCCCGCTTTTATACCACGCTCTTTCATCAGTTTCCTGGATAATTTTTTCAGGAAACTATTTCTTTCAGATTCGGGCATTGCGGCAATTGCCTGCAAACTATCTTCCCTGTCAATAACATTAAGGTTCCTGACAATTTGGGCTAATGCATTTTTCCTTAATTGTATATCGGCAAAATTTTTCAATGTAGTATCGCCTGCCTGCAGGCTGTCATAAAAATTATAAGCTTGCTTATAATTTTTCATCTGGTAGTTTATTTCTGCAAGATTCAGGAAGGCTTTATTTTTCAGAGACAGATCACCGGTATTATAAACGGTGCTGGCTTTGTAAAATGAAAGCGCTGCTGTTGTATCAGGTTTTAATAAGGCGATTTCCGCTGCAGAATAATATATAATATCCCGGTACGGATCAAATTTATCTTTACGGGCCATGCGCAAAAGGCGTGCGATGGCATTATCTATTTCTGCAGGATCATCGCTTTTGAGCATTTTGGCCTGGTTAAGATTGGCGTAAATGTCCATTAACGGATCGGTAGTATGTTTTATAGCAAGGTTGTAATACGAAGATGCCGTGTCCTGGCTGTTATTCATTTCGTAAAGCTGGCCAAGCAAATATTCGCGCCTTGCCTGGTCCTGCAAATCCAGTGAATTAGGAATAGAATTTTTAATGTAAGCTATAGCGCTGTCATACATCTGTTGTTTGAAAAACCAATACCCCTGCACCTCCTGGAAATAAGGCTCCAGTCTGCCAGGAAATTGCGGGTCATTGCGCAGCGTATTAATGAGTCCTGCGGCTTCGGGATAATCACCCATGTCGGTGAGCGTTCGCACCTGCCACACCAAAGCGTCATTTCGGCTGGGGGGCCTTGAAAAAGCTTTATCAATAATATTCCTGTCTTCTTTACTGGAAACACTTAAAGCATTGATGCTCCCATTGTCGTTACTGCCTACCACCATTTGGTCCTCATCTTTCTTTTTTCTCGGGTAAAGATTGTAATTGATGAACTGGAATGTCATTGAAGCGGAGTCAAAATCTTTTCGCAGGTAATAAGCCTCCCCGATCAATAAATAAAAATTATCAACCCAGTTGGTGCGAAGATCATGGAGCAGGATTCCGGCAGTGGCTTCAAGAATTACAGAATCAAGCTGTGTTTTTTGTGCAGCGGTATTATCTAAAGTAAAACTGTAATAAGGTAACAATTGAGAATAATCATCTTTTGTCGCCATCCTTGCCATTTCAATGGTAGCATTGATTTTGTTATTGGCGTTAAAGAAGTAGTTATAATGGCTGGTAGTATTTTGAACGAACCTGCCGACAAGGCGTAACTTTTTATCCTGCGGCTTTTCAGACCGAAGCGGCTTATCTTTAAATTTTTGCGGTTTGTCTTTTTGTAAATCAAAAGTAATTTTGCCCAATTGAGCATGAACATCCGGCAACAAAAAAAAGAAGATCAGTAAAAGAGACAATGACTTAATGATCCGGCTTTTCATTAATATTTTTAAAATTTTTAGAAGTAAGAATCAGCAAAAAAAGTCTATTTACTGATAAGAACTCTTTTTCTGCAAAAATATTTTAAAAATACGGTTATTTTAGCCTAATATGTCAATATATACAGCGGCCCGCGTATTTTTTAACAACCTGGAATGATAGGGAGAATGAACAGCTTTATTTAACTATTATAAGATTTGAAAACAAAAAAAGAAAACAACAGTGATTTGTTAAGATATGCCGGCATGGGGATGGAGTTTTTAGCAAGCATCGCCCTCGGAATATTTATTGGTTTAAAAGCTGATAATTGGTTAAAATTTTCTTTTCCTTTGCTTGTGTGGCTGCTGCCGTTGTTGATCATTATTGCCCTTACTATTAAAATAATAAAAGACACTTCAAAAAAATGATTCAAGCCCTTATAAAAAAATTCATTTCTGTGATAGGCCTCTTCCTCGTGATCAATCTTGTGCTTTTCATTTTCGGCGCTTCATTGAAAGAATATGGCTTCAATATCGGTTTTTTATTAGTGGCCAATGCGATACTTTTTATTCTCACTTTTTTGGGATTTTACATCCAGACAAAAGGCGTGCGTTCTACCAATATCAATGCTTTCATCAGGGGCGTTTACTCTTCTCTCCTGCTTAAGATGTTTGTGATCGTTGTGGCCATCGTTATTTATATTTTGGTGATGGGCGGAGAAGCGAACAAGCCGTCGATCCTTACTTCGATGGGAATTTATTTGGTGTATACTTCCCTGGAAGTAATTCAGTTAATGAAAATAGCGCGAAAGAAACCCGATGCCTAAAAAAGAATCTCCTTTACAAGCACTCAATCCTTATCTGCCCGAAGGCTCGTTTGATGACGTGGTTTTTTACCTGACAGCATATAAAGTGCATCTAACGGTTACCCGTGAACGCTTAACAAAACTCGGCGACTACCGGAACAAACATCTCGGTAAAAATCACCGGATCAGTGTCAATGGTAATCTTAATAAATATTCTTTTCTTATTACATTGTTGCATGAACTGGGCCATTTGGTAGCGTATGAAAAACATGGCCACAGGATACAGGCCCACGGAACCGAATGGAAGAATGAATTTGGAAAGATTCTCGCACGTTTTATTTCAAAAAAAATATTTCCTGCTGATATAGAAAGAGAACTTTTGAAAACTTTAAGTAACCCGGCTGCAAGTTCCTGCGCAGAAGCTCCACTGACCAGGGTTTTAAAGAAATACGATCCGCATAAACCAGGAGTTTATTTATTGGAAGAATTGCCTGATAATAGTTTGTTCAGGTTTAAAAACGGCCATATTTACAGGAAAGAGAAAAAAATAAGAACGCGCTTTTTATGTAAAGACGAGGTTACAAAAAAACAGTTCCTGTTCAGCCCCATCACCGAAGTGGAATTGGTAAAAAAAGAAGGGTAAGTTGATAGTAAAACAACAAAGAATAGCAATTCTTATTTTTGCCGGATTATGACTCCACAACGTTTCAACCGTCTCACATCAGTTCTTAATCGCCGCCAGCCCGATCTTACTGTCGTGTTGGAAAATGTATTCGACCCGCACAACGTTTCTGCCGTGATGCGCACCTGCGACGCGGTTGGCATCCAGGATATTTATATTTTAAATGACCGCATTCCGCCCCACAGAAAATGGGGTTATCGAAGTTCTTCTACCGCCGCTCAATGGCTTTCAGTTCACCAATTTACCAATGCAGAAGAGTGTTTTAATGAAGTTTCTAAAAAGTATAACAAAATTTATACGTCTCACCTGGGTGAAGCATCGGCTGATTTATATTCAATGGATCTTACTGAATCCATCGCCCTTGTTTTTGGAAACGAAACGTTCGGGGTGAGTGATAACATCCGGAAATATTCCCACGGGGATTTTATTATTCCGCAGGTTGGTATTATCAAATCATTAAATATTTCTGTAGCCTGTGCAGTTACCCTTTATGAAGCTTTCCGCCAAAAAAACGAAAAAGGCCATTATGACAAATCGCGTTTACCCGAAAACAAATTGCATGAATTGCAAACGCAATGGAAACTTGTGGATGAGCAGTAAAACATCATCCTGTTTTGCTCAAAAGAGTTGAATCGTATCCACGCTTCACCAGGATAGCCAAACGAAAATGAAATTTTGACGGTTATTTTTCCTAAAAAAACTGACACACAATTCAATTTCCTGCCAACTAAACTGATAAAATTCTTTGGTACAATTATTCGTGTACATTTGCAACCCAAATAATAAATTAAATAAATTTAACAATTATGGCAAAACAAACTTTTGAGCTCTTTGATGACAGAGTTCTGGTTAAACCGAATGCGGCTGAAGAGAAAACCGCCGGTGGAATTATCATTCCGGATACAGCTAAAGAAAAACCACAAAAAGGAACAGTAGTGGCTGTGGGAAAAGGCAAATATGCAGAACAAACCGGCAACCTGATTCCTATGCAGGTAAAAGAAGGTGATACTGTAATGTATGGCAAATATGGAGGAACAGAACTAACCATTGATGGGGTAGATTACCTGATCATGCGCTCTTCTGATATCCTGATGAAACTTAGTTAATTCATTTAAAAAAAAGAAAAATAAATATTATGGCTAAACAAATATTTTTTGACATCGAGGCCCGCAATAAAATGAAAAAGGGCGTTGATACACTGGCCAATGCAGTGAAGGTAACGCTTGGGCCAAAAGGCAGAAATGTAGTGATTGAAAAAAAGTTTGGTGCTCCGCAGGTTACCAAAGATGGTGTAACCGTTGCTAAAGAAATTGAACTGGAAGATCCGATTGAAAACATGGGTGCGCAAATGGTGAAGGAAGTAGCCTCAAAAACTGCTGATATTGCCGGTGACGGTACTACCACTGCTACTGTTTTGGCTCAGTCTATCATTAGTGAAGGTTTACGTAACGTAGCTGCAGGCGCTAATCCAATGGATTTGAAACGCGGTATTGATAAAGCAGTAATTGCAATTGTTGAAAATCTTAAAAAACAATCTGTAACAGTTGGAGACGATAATGATAAGATCAAGCAGGTGGCTTCTATCTCTGCCAACAATGAAGAATCAATCGGGAGCCTGATTGCTGAGGCAATGAAGAAAGTTGGTAAAGAAGGCGTAATTACTGTTGAAGAAGCAAAAGGAACTGATACAACTGTTGACGTGGTAGAAGGTATGCAATTCGACAGGGGTTATGTTTCTCCTTACTTCGTTACCAACAGCGAAAAAATGCAGGTAGAACTGGAAAATCCTTACATACTTATTTATGATAAGAAGGTTTCTTCAATGAAAGATATCCTTCCTCTTCTTGAAAAAGTTGCTCAAAGCGGCCGCCCGTTGTTGATCATTTCTGAAGATTTGGAAGGTGAAGCTTTAGCTGCTTTGATCGTAAACAAATTGAAAGGCGTGCTGAAAGTGGCTGCTGTAAAAGCTCCGGGCTTCGGCGATCGCAGAAAAGAAATGTTGCAGGATATCGCAGTACTTACCAAAGGAACCGTTATCAGCGAAGAACAAGGTTACAAACTGGAAAATGCAGACATCACTTCATTGGGTGAAGCAGCTTCTGTTACTATCGACAAAGACAATACTACTATCGTTGATGGTAAAGGCGATAAAAAAGACATCACTGCAAGAGTGAACCAGATCAAAGCTCAGATCGAAACTACAACTTCAGATTACGATAAAGAAAAATTACAGGAGCGCCTTGCTAAATTAAGCGGTGGTGTGGCTGTACTTTATGTGGGTGCTGCTTCAGAAGTAGAAATGAAAGAAAAGAAAGATCGCGTAGATGACGCACTTCATGCAACAAGAGCTGCTGTGGAAGAAGGAATCGTTCCCGGCGGTGGTGTGGCTTACATCCGCGCAATCGAAAGCCTTGAAAAATTAAAAGGCGTAAACGCTGATGAAACAACCGGAATTCAGATCATCAAACGTGCTGTTGAAGAACCGGTTCGCCAGATCGTTATCAATAGCGGAATTGAAGGAAGCATTGTTGTTCAGAAAATCAAAGATGGCAAAGCTGATTACGGATTTAATGCACGCACAGAAGTTTATGAAAACTTATTGGCTGCAGGTGTTATTGATCCTACAAAAGTTACCAGGATCGCTTTGGAAAATGCCGCTTCAATTGCCGGAATGTTATTAACTACCGAATGTGTGGTTTCTGACAAACCAGAAAAAGATAAAGCAGGAATGCCTCCTATGGGTGGCGGAATGGGCGGTGGAATGGGTGATATGGGTTATTAATCCATGCACTCCCACAAAAAATAAATTTTCAATTTCAATCCCTTCACATTTTTGTGAAGGGATTTTTTTTGAATCTGCTTATAGTAAACCAACAAATTGTGAAGATTTTTATTCTGATTTTTAGATAACCTATTTTTTTAAATACGGACTTTGAAAACCTAATTTTTTCAACCCCTGCTGTATCTCAGGGCAACTCATAAACAATTTCCAGATCATCCCGCTTCTGTAATTTTCAATCATTACCACTTCCGGACCCTGGTCTATCGCCAGGTATTTTTGCGGATACCAGTTGGCCGTTTCGCTGAAGGCATCGTAAAAGCCATAAGGCCCCCACAGTTTATCTTTCATTTGCTGATTGGTAAGCCAATATCGCATTGCCGCCAACGATTTTTCCGGCGTATAAGGAATTGATGATATGGCAGCCGTTGGCGATATGACGCCCAAATCCCGTTCTTCAGAAGGTGCATGGCCTGAATATCCTTTTACAGAATAGCTGGCAGTAAGCCCCCAGTTATCCGGACCATAACCGACATATTTTTTTGGATTTTTTACGCACCAGGTATAATTGATCAATGCCTGGTCCCTATTTTCTTTCCAATAATCAGCATATTCATCTTTTAATCCGTGAGGATCGAGGCCCATGTAAGAGTAATGTGCCCAAAATAAAGGACCACCATTTGGCGCACCCTGGTGATGTAACTGTAATGTATACCCGAAATGTTCTGACGGCGATTTTATTTTCCCGTTTTCTGCCCAGCCTTCGTGGTAAACCGATGCAGGAACCCCGTGTGTAGGAGAAGATGCCGCAATGACATACAGGATCAGGCATTCGTTGTAACCGTGTATCGGGAAATTCATCTGCCATGCATAATCAGGACTCCAATGCCAGTAGAGAACATTTTGTCCGTTACGGTACCAGTTCCAATCAACTTCTTTCCATAGTGCATCTATCCGTGCAGCCAGTTTTTTTTCCTGTTCATTACCATTTTTAAAATATTGCCTGGCGCTCAAAAGCCCTTCCATCATAAAAGCGGTTTCTACCAAATCTCCCCCATCATCTTTTTTACTAAATGGTTTTACTTTACCCGTAGCGCCGTACATCCAATGTGGCCACGCACCATGAAAACGATCCGCTTTCTCAAGAAAGTTTACAATTTTTTCTAACCGTGCTTCACCTTCTGCGCGGGTAATAAAGCCGCGATGAATTCCCGCGAGAATGGCCATTACTCCAAACCCGCTGCCACCGGTCGTTACCACATCTTTATCATTTTGAGGATAAACACCATCCACATTAATTCTTTCCGGTGCCATCCCGCTGTTAGGTTCCGCGCCATCCCAAAAATATTTGAATGTTTGACGTTGCACCTCTGTTAACAGAGAATCGTCTGATGATTTATCAACAGTGCTTTCGGTAACCTGTGCTGTTTTTTTTGAACTGCCGCACGAAAAGCAAACAGTGACCAACACTAAATACATCCAGTTTTTGCAATACTTCATTTCGTGAAAATTTGATGATGAAAATTCAGTAAACAAACAAAAAAATTGAATTCTTATTTTAGTTGTTACCGTTGCAATTTAAGACCGACTTCTTTACTCAAAACAAATAGCCTGCCTATTTCCATTTCTTTGCAGGTTTTTTAAAAATAGAAGTGGCAAAAAACAGGTAATAAAAAAACATCCACACATCGAAGAAAACAAACCATGGAAAAAGATCTTTTTCATCCAGTTTGCGCGTAGTTTTGAAAATAATGAAAGCCTGCACCAGGAAACGGATGCCAAAAACACCGAGCGTTAATCGCCAATCAAAAACAAAAAGAGAGACAACAAAAAGAGGATAAAAAACAAAAAGAGAAAAGGCGTACAACCCCAATAAAAACTTATGTCCTGCTTTATAATATTTGCTGGTAGTGTAATGTCGCTTTTTCTGCCTTATCCATTGTTTCCAGGTTTTTGGAGCAGCAGATAACGTGAACGCATCTTTATCAACTACTATCGCCGTATTCTTTTTAGTTGCCGCCTTGTTGATAAAAAGATCATCGTCACCGCCGGGCACATGATTATGAGCCGAGAATCCTTTATGCCTGAAAAAAACGGATTTTTTATAACTCAGGTTTCGACCGACGCCCATGTAGGGAAGGCCGCTTTTTGCATAAGACAAATATTGCAACGCGGTATGAAAGGTTTCCCATCTTACCAATTTATTCAACAAACCTTTTGCTTTATGCATTGCGCCGTAGCCTAAAACAATTTCAATTCCATCTGTAAATCCCTCCTGCATTTTTTCGATCCAAAACTCTGAAGCCGGCACGCAGTCTGCATCTGTCAACAATACGATCTCGTGTTTCGCCGTTTTTATTCCTACACTCAAAGGATATTTCTTGCCGGGGATAAATCGAGCTTCCTGCTTCAACTCAATAAATTGCAACTGCCTGAATTTGCGCTGAAACTCTTCAATAATGTATTTGCTTTCATCCAGCGAATTGTCATCCACCACGATCACCTCATGCGTAGTTCGGTATTTTTGTACCAATGCGCCCGGGAGATTTTTTACAAGATTTGCCGCTTCGTCCCTGGAACAAATGATAACAGAAACAGGATGTGTTTGTGAAATATTTTTCGGCTTTGATTTAAAAAGAGCCAGTCGCAAAAAGAAAAATAAATAGTAAAATAATTGTATAAAAGTGATTATACAAAAAACCAGGAAGATCAATTTTCCCGGATCAGAAAAAAATTCAGCCAGTTTCATTTGCATGCAAACATACTTGCGTTATTCGTTGATGCAAAATAATAATAATAACATCCAATGTTTATAAAATGAATTTTTTGAAAGTTATCTTTGCCACCTTTTAAAAATATGATTTTTTAATGGCCGCATTACAATTTGAACTTCAGGATACAGATCCTCAAACAAAAGCCAGGACTGGAAAAATCACCACTGATCATGGCGAAATTCTGACGCCGATCTTTATGCCGGTAGGCACTGTCGGCAGCGTGAAAGCCGTTACCCAGCAACAATTGAAGAATGATGTACATGCGCAGATAATCCTTGGAAATACCTATCATTTATACCTGCGGCCCGGTTTGGAAGTTTTGGAAGAAGCCGGAGGTTTACATCAATTTATGAATTGGAACAGGCCTATCCTTACAGACAGCGGCGGCTACCAGGTTTTCTCTTTAAGCGGCACAAGAAAAATAACAGAAGAAGGCGCGGTTTTTCAAAGTCACATCGATGGTAGCACGCATTTATTTTCACCGGAAAAAGTAATGGACATTCAAAGGATTATTGGTGGCGACATTATTATGGCTTTCGATGAATGCCCGCCGGGAGCAAGCGAATATCAATATGCAAAAACTTCTTTGGAACTCACCAATCGCTGGCTGGACAGGTGTTTGGAGAGATTTAATACTACGGAAGATAAGTATGGTTATACGCAAAATTTATTTCCAATTGTGCAGGGCGGCGTTCATCATGACCTGAGAAAAATGTCGTGCGAATATGTTTCTTCAAAAGAAGCAACCGGCAATGCGATCGGTGGCCTGAGTGTTGGCGAACCTACAGAAAAAATGTACGAAATATGTGCGCTGTGCTGTGAAAATCTCCCGGAAAATAAACCGAGATATTTAATGGGTGTAGGCACTCCGTGGAATATACTGGAATGCATTGCAATGGGAGTTGACATGTTTGATTGTGTAATGCCAACGCGCAATGGACGCAACGCGATGTTGTTTACGAGTAAAGGCATTATCAATATAGATAATAAAAAGTGGGAGAAAGATTTTTCACCGATTGACGATGGCATTGAATGCGAAGTAAGCAACTATTACAGCAAAGCTTATTTACGTCATCTTATGAAATCAAAAGAAATTTTAGGCTTACAAATTGCCAGTATCCATAACCTTGCCTTTTATCTTGATGTGGTTACCCGGGCGCGCAACCATATATCGGCTGGAACTTTTCTTTCGTGGAAAAATGAAATGACCCAGTTGTGGCAACAGCGTTTATAAACCTGTTAGATTGGCAGCTTATTGATTTTCAACAAATTTTAGTGGACAAATGGGCTAAAAATTTTAACTTCACACATCAGGTATCTGTTCCCGGATTAGATACTTTTGCGCATCTTTGTTAAGATTTATTTTTGGAACCTAAATAATGCTCAGTATGTCTAAATGGTTGATGCTTATTGTTTTTTCATTCATCACAGGTAATGTTTTATGGGCACAACAAAATAAGCTTGAAATAAAAGGTACCGGTTCGGCCATCTATGTGGAACATGTAGTAACACCTAAAGAGAATTTTTACAGTGTAGGAAGGATGTTTAATGTAAGCCCGAAAGAACTGGCAACCTTTAATCACCTCCATTTTGCGAGTGGATTGAATATTGGCCAGGTTCTAAAAATCCCGTTAAGCAATACCAATTTTACACAACAGGAAATTGCAGCACCGAACGAAGCACTTATTCCCGTTTATCATATAGTAAGTTCCGGTGAAACCCTTTACCGGCTGGGCGTTAACTATAACAAAGTGGCGCTGGCATCTTTAAAAAAATGGAATCATCTCGCCTCAGACGCCCTAACGGTAGGCCAGCCCATGATTGTCGGTTTTTTAAAAGTGGATAAAGAACAATCACCACTGGCCAGTGAACAGCCAATGGCCAATGTGCCGGTTTCACAACCAGCCGTAACACAACAACCAGCGGTTACACACCAATCCGAAATAAAAGGAAAAGATGACAACAAGGCTGCAGAAGTAAAACCCGAAAACAAAGAAACTGCGGAAGTTTCAACGCTTCCAGCTGCCGAAACAGAACCGGCATCGCCAACAGTTGGTAGCAACAACAATTTACCTGTAACCAGCACCGGCAATAATAACAGCGCCTTATCAACCGGTTATTTTAAAAATTTATTTGAAAGGCAAACCTCCGGAAAACCGACAACAGATAAAACCGGTACCACAGGAGTGTTTAAGTCTACAAGCGGTTGGCAGGATCAAAAATATTACTGCTTCAGCAATGATGCGGCGGCAGGCACCATTCTTAAAATCACTAATATATCAAATGGAAAAAGCGTTTATGCCAAAGTGTTAGACGCCATTCCTGACATCAGCCAAAACGATGGCCTGATAACGGTTATAAGCAATTCGGCCGCTCAGCAATTAGGCGAAGGAGATAATAAATTTGATTGCACAGTAACATTTGCAAAACAGTAAACAAACTTATTTCACCGAAAATTATTTTGCTTATAATGTTCGATATAATATCCTCTTAATCTATTCATAATTATTTCTTATTTCTATTTCATTTCCTTTATTTTTCATTAAAAGAGTAATAATTTTACGGACAAATTTTTAAACTATGGAACTAACTAACAGGAATTCTAACAACATTACCAACATCTCCTATGTGCCTACCGGCGAAGCTTCGCGGACCCGTTCATTTCTCGCGAATGTATTTTTGCTGATGTTTATTGCACTTGGCGTGTCGGCGTTGATTGCGTGGCAGTTTTCTATAAACAGCCAGTTGATGAGTTATCTTATTTCGCCTGTGGGTCTTACAGGATTGGGTAAAATTACCCTGTTCGCTCCTTTGGCTTTTGTGCTCATCATGTCTTTCGGTTTTCAAAGACTTTCTTCTACCGCGCTGATGGGTCTGTTTATGGCCTATGCTGTAATCAACGGCATCACATTTAGCTTTATACTTCTCGCTTTTACGCCGGGTTCTGTGTTAGGATGTTTTCTTTCCGCATCGGCAATGTTTGGTGTAATGGCAGTTATGGGATATACGACCAACCAGGATCTTACCAAGTTCGGCCGCATTTTAATGATGGGTGTAATTGGGGTTGTAATTGCGATGGTAATTAATTTCTTTTTAAACAGCAGCCAGTTAGATTACATCATCAGCATAATTGGTGTGATGGTATTTACTGCTTTAACCGCATATGATGTACAAAAATTAAAAAGAATTGGTGAAGGCCTGGAATACAACGGCCAAAGCGTTTCGGTGAATGATACCAAAAAAATGTCTATCCTTGGTGCATTAACCCTGTATCTTGATTTTATAAATATTTTCCTTTTCTTACTTCGCATGTTTGGAGACAGAAGAGGTTAAAAAAAAATCACATAAAATGAAAAGGACGGTTTTTATAACCGTCTTTTTTGTGCGAACACATATTATTTATTGCCCGAACTGATCTGAAATAACTGGAGCAAGTAGTTCAGCCCATTTTAAATATTGTTTACCGGAAGGATGTAGTCCGTCGGTCGCAATTAATGAGGGATCATTTTTCGCTTCGCGGGATATCGGGGTAATATCTTCATAGCGAACGCCGGCATTACCTGAAATTATTTTATTGGCATTATTGAATTCATCAATTTCTTTGGCGATTTTTTGCCGGTCGTATCCGGCGGCAAATGGCGTGACGCTGTAATCAGGGATAGAAAGCACAAAAACATGGCCGGTATCATTGCCTGCATAAGCAATCGCCTTATCAAGCAGTTGCGAAAACTGGATTTTGTATTCATCTATTGGCCTGCCCTGGAACTGGTTGTTTACACCTATCAATAATGTAACGAACGAATAGTTGTTTTTGGGGGGATCGCTGTTTAGTGCGTTCAACAGGTTTCCCGTCGTCCATCCGGTAACAGCAATTATATCCGGATCCCTGGTATTGATATTTTTCTGCTTCAGAAGGCTGACGAGCTGTTGCGGAAATCTTTCTGAAACGCTGACTGATTCACCGATCGTGTAGGAATCGCCAAGAGCCAAATATGTTAATACGCCGGTATCCGTAACATTGTTATTTAGGGTGGTATCCGTTGGTAAATTATCTGCAAAATAACCATTCTGCTTCTTCGAGCATGAAATGATCATTATAAAACATGCACCAAAAATAACCGTTTTTATTATCGGGAGATACGAGCGATTTATCTTCATCATATTGAATTTTGTTTTCAATATGTACGAAAAATCATTTGATGTGGATTACCCGGGTTATTTATAAAGTATTTCGTAATATTCTTCCACCATCCTGTCGCTGTCAAAAGCAAACTGAACATCTCTCATACCATTTTTCACGATTTGCCTCCAGGTTTCAAAATCATCATAATATATAGGAAGAATTTCTTTTTCTAAAATTTCGTAAATCTTGTCCAGATCATAATTATCCTGCTCTTCCACATGCATGTTCATGTAATCTGCGGGAGGTACCACAAAACCATTGTTACCGTTATTAATAAATTCGCAAATCCATCCGTCATTGGTGCTCAGGTTCACCGCCCCGTTCATCGCTGCTGTCATCCCGCTGGTGCCGCTGGCTTCTCTTGGCACACGTGGATTATTTAGCCATACATCGGCGGCCTGTTTTAAACGCTTACTCAAAGTAATTTCATAACCGGTGCAAACAGCTACGTTTTTATATCGCTTGCTGAGGTTTACCAAATGATTAAAATCATTGATGGCCGGAAAATCAAGCGGGTAAGGCTTCCCTGCCCAAATGATTTGAACCGGGTATTTTTTATTGTTCAGCAAAGCCTCGAACCTAGCGTGATCGCGGGTAATAAGCTCTGCTCTTTTGTAACCAGCAAACCTCCTGGCCCAAACGATGGTAAGCACTTTGGGATCCATTAGTTTTCCGGTTTGATCGGCTACGATCGCAAGAGCCCTTTTTTTCAAATGTCGTTTGCGGTCATCAAACCAATCGTCATTATGCTCTTCGCGGGCACGATATAATTGTTTGTCTGCCCAAAAGCGTTTGTTTTGAGCGTTGGTAATTGCTTTTATTTCGCAGATGCCATCATATTTGTACCACATCTGGCGACTCACTTCTCCATGTAATTGCGACACACCGTTGGCAAGATGGGCAAAACGCAAAGCTGCCAATGAATGATTGAAAAGATCGTCTGTCATTCCCGTAAGCTGGCGCACCTCGTCAAGAGGCATTCCGCAGAAATAGCTCATCTTTTCGCACAAATAAATATCATGCTTTTCGTTGCCTGCTTCTTCAGGAGTATGAGTAGTAAATACCAGGCGCTTTTTTACATCTTCAAGATTCCCGAATTTCCTGTATAAATAAAACGCTGAACTAACCGCATGGGCTTCATTCAAATGATACAGGTCAGGATTGTAATTCATCAGGTCGAGCAGTTTCGCCCCTCCCACTCCGAGCAAAATAAACTGGGCAATTTTGGTAGCTGCATTTCCATCATACAAACGATGCGTGATGGTTTGCGACACATAATCATTTTCAGGAACATCCGTGCTTAACAGGAACAACGGGGCAGTATTAAAAGTTTTGGGATTAAGATATAACACCTTTACCCAAACCGGATGATCATGTATATCTATTTGAAACCTGATGCCTGTTTCTTCCAAAAAGTTATAAATTTTTTCGATCCAAACTACTTTTAATGTCTGGTCGATATTTCTTTGCTGGTCGTAGTAACCTTCCTTCCACAAAATCCCGATACCGATCAAGTTCTGATGTAAATCGTAAGCGCTTCTCAGGTGTGATCCGGAAAGAAACCCAAGACCGCCACTATAAATTTTCAATGGCTGGTCAATGGCAAATTCCATCGAGAAATAAGCAACTTTCTTTTTATAACGTTCGTTTATTTCATAGGGGATTACATAATTTTCAAAACTCATGATTGTCAATAGTATTTATTGAGGGCGCAAATATAAACGTAAAAAACAAGAATTTAATTGTATTGCCAAAGCACCGTGTAAATTTTACACACAATCCATTAACCGCACGGTAAAGAAGCACTTTTTTGAAAAAATAAAAATCATGAATTGAATAATTGAATTTTATGCAAATTACTTTCCTGCAATTATCGCTGTAGCTTCTATTTCAACTAAAAGTCTTTTATCGATAAGATTGCTTACTTCTACCATCGTTGTGGCCGGTTTAATGTTTTTGAAAAACAGCGCGTGCGCCTTCCCCACTTCCTGCCATTGCTGAATGTTGGTTACAAACATTCTTGTTCTCACCACATCCTCCATACAACTACCTGCTTCTTTGAGTGTCTTTTCAATCTTCCTGAAAATATATACAGCCTGTTCATACACATCATGGCCGATCACTCTATCGCCATCTACGGCCGTAGTGCCTGAAATTTCTATAACGTCGCCTGTTTTTACAGCCCGCGAATAACCCACGATATTTTCCCACGCGGCACCTGATGAAAAACGTGTTCTTTTTTGCATGCGATTAATTGTATTACCTGTAAGTAATCAGACTGCGTGATTTTTGGAAAGATGAAGTTACCTGAAAATTAAAAAAAAGAAAAGTATTTTAATATAAAATGATGACGTCATTTTATCAATGAAACAGCTCCATCATTTCCATTCTTTATTTTGCTGATCGCTTCTGAGATCTTTTTATTCCAGGCCAGTTGTTTTGCGGTGTCCATGCTGTTGCGCGTTTCAAGGTCGTATTGCTTTTGCCATGAAATTTCTTCAGCATACACTTTATCAAAAATTGAATTCAATAATACCCGGTAATTTGTTGTTGTAAAATGGGCTTTCCGGATTTCATTCTCCAGTTTGGCAGCACCCAGCCTTGTTATATCAAAATGATGTTGTTCATGTTCAAGGTGATAAGGAGTATTGGCTTCCGGTTTTTTCCATGAATCGTGCCTGGTGAAAAAAGTATACACGCCTACATTGATATCAATAACATTTCCCGCGGCATTCATTGATGAATTAAAAGAAAATCCTGAAGCAGTCATGGCGCCCCATGGAACACCAGTGGGCACGCTACCTCCAAAGTCGGCCCAGCGTAGTGGCCTGTTGAAATTATAATAAATCGTATCACTTCCGGGTGTAGATTTATAATCCTCCGTAAAAACATGTACCCTTATTCTTTGGGCTGATATTTTAAAAGAAAAAAATAGTGAAACGATAATAAGCAATAAAATTTTTTTTGGATTCATTTCAGGGTGCCTGGTTTATACAATTGCGAATTTCATTTTTTAAATATTAAGGATTGGTTAAACATCTTTATTTTAACATCAATTAATGGTTTGAATAAATCAAAAGGAAAACGAAAATCCGGGTTATTTATTTGTTTACTACAGGATGGAAAAAAATTACAATTTCTCTAAACTCCTGAAACCTGCTTCAGCACTGGCGGCTATGGCATCGATGGATTGTTTTTGCATACACCTGAAATGACCGAACGGGCATTTTGCAAAACCTGTTTTGGAACAAGGACGGCACCATAAATTTTTAACCTGGAAAGATTCGAATGTGGTTTGATAAGGAAACATGCCGAAAGACGGAACAGTATTCCCCCACACAGAAAGTGTATTTTTTTTGAATGCCGCGGCAATATGCATCAGGCCTGTATCATGACTGATCACCAGGTTTGAATTGCGCACAATATCTGCGGACTCATTTAGTGAAAATTTGCCGCATGCGTTGTAAACTTTTATATTATCCTGTTCCGCTATTTTTTCACCGTTCAAAAAATCGTCCTTCCCTCCCAATAGAACAACCGGGAAATTAATTTTTTGAACCAGCTGCTGCAACTTTTCCAACGGTAATTTTTTTGTGTTGTGTGCTGCCCCGATTGCAATAGCCACATATCCGTGCGTATGTGAAAAAGGAATATCACCTTCTTTTACCTTATCCTCTTCAGGAATAAAATAATCAAGGCCAAAGCCGTCATTGGTTACGCCTAACTTTTCTACCGTTGCCATATACCTGTCAACAATATGTGTTTGTGGTAATACATTTATTTTAAAATTGGTGTAGATCCATTTTTCGACATTCAGTTTGTTGAATGAATGAAACGGAACACCCGGCAAAGCACTTTTTATCCGCATGGTGCGCAGGTTGTGATGAAGATCAATGATGTGATCATATCCTTCACTTTTAATTGCTGTGATGGTAGTATTTAAATCGTCATCGAGCAAAAGCACTTTATCCAGGTAAGGATTGTGTTCAACAATGGTTGCAAACTTTTTTTTGGTGAGGTAATGAATCTTGGCTTCCGGATATTTCTTTCTTAAATTTCGTATAACCGGTGTTGTTAGTACTATATCACCGATGGAAGAAAAACGAATAATAAGAAACTTGCCGGTTTTATTTTCCTTAACCGCGCGGCGAAATATTTTATTATAGAAAGTTGTAAATCCCAATGATTTTTTTTTGGCAAAGATTTGCAAAACAATTAAAAAGGAGTCGTTAAATAAGAGACAGTAAACGAACAAATAATCCTGTTTTTTATTTTAGTCCACCGGCGGCATCTTTTTATTTCCCGTAAATATTTTCCACAATACCGGGAATGTTGTTACCACGATTATTCCCAAAACAATTACCTCCAGATGCTCTTTTAAATCAAAATTAAATTCATTCATGATCAACGTTTGCAGGAAGTGACCGGCCACCAACATACTGCCGACCCACAACATACTTCCCACTATATTGTATACAGCAAATTTATGTTTGTCCATTTTTACAATACCGGCTACAATGGGGGCAAAAGTGCGCACGAAAGGGATAAACCTGCCAAGGATGATTGCGCCTGCGCCATTCTTTTCGTAAAATTCGTGTGCCTGTACCAGGTGTTTTTTCCGGAAGAAAAAGGTGTCTTTTTTTTCAAAGAGAAACGGCCCGCTTTTGACACCAAACCAATAGCCCACAAAATTACCGAGCACACCGGCGAGCGTGATTGACACCCACAAAATTCCAAGGTTCGCCCATTGGCTGTGAGCGTTAAATAAAGCCGCCTCCACCACCTGTTCGCTGTAAATCCCTGTCACAAAAAGCAGGGCATCGCCCGGTAAAAAAAAGCCGGCAAACAAACCGGTTTCGGCGAAAACGATAAAAAGTATCATCCACAATCCGCCGTTATCAATGTAGAACTGCGGATTTAAAAGATCTTTAATATTGATTCCTAAAATTTCTATCAAACTCACTTCAAATAAAATTTACAGGGCACTTAATAAATTTACCCGATAAAGAAACAACAAAAATTCTTAACAGGAATGGAAATTACTAATCGGGTTCAAAAGCCAATGCTTTTTCCTGGTCAAACTCGCCTTCCCATTTTGCTATCACGCAACTGGCCAGCGTGTTCCCTATAACATTTACTGAAGTGCGTGCCATATCCATGAGTTCGTCTATTCCTAAAACAGCAAGAACCGGCCATACAGGCAAACCAAAAGAAGAGACCGTGCCCAGCAAAATTACTAATGATGCGCGTGGTACGCCGGCAACGCCTTTGCTGGTGAGCATTAATGTAAAACCCATTATCAATTGTGCCCCTATCGACATATGTATTCCCGCAGCCTGAGCAACAAACACACTTGCCAGTGAAAGGTACAAGGTGGTGCCATCAAGGTTAAAAGTATAACCGGTTGGCAACACGAACGAAACGATTTTTCTTGGTACACCAAACTTCTCCATATTTTCCATCGCAATAGGCAACGCGGATTCTGAACTGGTTGTGGCAAAGGCGATGGCCACAGGCTCAGACACCGCCTTAATAAAGGGGCGAATAGGAATTTTTAAAAACCAGGCGATTGAAAAAAATACCAGCCCTACAAAAACCAAAAGGGAAGCATAGAGCGTGAGCAACAGCTTCAGCAACGAATACAAAATATCAAGGCCCAGGTGACCCACCGTAAACGCGATGGCTGCTCCCACGCCGATCGGCGCAAAATACATGATGATGTTGGTGAATTTAAACATGGTTTCAGCAAGACTTTCAGAAAACATCAGCATGGGTTTACGTTTTTCTTCTTTTACCAATGCAAGACCTATCCCGAAGATGACGCTGAACACAACAATAGGCAGCACATCGCCATTATAAATGGATTTCACAAAGTTCTCGGGGAAGATGTGCAGCACGATATCCTGCCACGTTTGAGGAACGGTTGCAGGTAGTTCTTCATGAAAGCCCGGCGGGATATGTATTCCCACACCAGCCTGCGAAATATTGATGGCTAAAAGCCCTATAAATAAAGCGATGGTGGTAACTACTTCAAAATACACCAAAGACTTCCACCCCATTCTTCCTACCTGTTTTAAATCTGAATGGCCGGCAATACCTACCACGAGTGTGGAAAAAAGAATGGGCGCTATGATCGTTTTTACCATCCGCAAAAAGATCTGGCTTAACACCCGAAGTTCTTTTGCAAATGCAGGAAAATCCAAACCCACTTCTACGCCGATCACCATACTCACAAGGATCCACGTGGTGAGACTTTTTTTGTAAAAGCCATATATAACTAAGGTGGCGATAAACAGCCATCTTAATATTCTTAAAAATAGTGGCGACAGGCTATTGAAATTATAAATATCGATGAGGTGAAAAATCGCTACAATCGTCAAGACAAAAAAAACGAGAAGTACACTTTTTCTTTTATTCATAAAAATCAGTCAGATGATAATTGCCAAAACTAAGGAATACTGCGATAAGTGCATTTTATGCAACGATTTAGTTTTAAAAAGGCGGCAGATATAGTAAACGAACAAATTAGCACGATTTCTGTTGCAAAAAAAATTGAGTTTAACCCATTTACGGTTGGGGCCCCCACCAGGAAATTGCTCAGCCGGGGTAGCTAATTAGATTTTTTAACCTGAAAAATATCGTCATGTTTACTAAAGACCAAATCCTTTCTTATCTAAAATATTCAATCGTGGCAGCCATACTTTATCTTGTTTCCGTAGGTATTTTCCTTGGAATTGATAATTATGCCCAAACTTATATTCTCTATATCGGCAATGTGGCTTTTGCGCTTGTAATTGTAGTTTTTATTTTAAACTTCAATAAAAAACGAAACAAAAATGCAATGACAAAAATGATGATTGCCGCCGGACATATTACCACCGTTATGGGAATATTGCTCTCCTGCGTTGCCATTTTTATTCTTCTTGCGATAATGAAGCCCGTTGGCTATGCAACCGTCAGCCAAACTGCCACCGAACTTGGTAAGCCTGCGCCCGCATTAATGGAAAACGGTCATGCATTGATGTTCATTTTATTTATGGATGCTGTTTTCGGAAATGTAGCTGCAGGATCTTTTGTTTCCTTTTTACTTTCGAATACCGCCAAACGGGATCAGACAGGAGAAACTTCAACCATCAATCCCGAAGTAAATCCATAATGCGCCCTGAATAAAAAGCTTAATTATCTTTACCGGATGAGGATTACTTTTTTTTCTGCAAAACCTTACGACAAAGAATTTTTTATCAAGGGTAATTCAACATTCAACTTTGAATTTACTTTTTTTGAAACCCACCTTGGGCCGCATATTGTGCAGGCCGTTGAGCCTGCAGACGCAATCTGCGTTTTTGTAAATGATAAAGTGAACAAACAGGTGATTGCAGTGTTGGCTCAAAAAGGCGTAAAAGTAATTGCATTACGATGTGCCGGTTTTAACAACGTGGATCTCGATGCCGCCAAAGCACATCATATAAAAGTTTGCCGTGTACCCGCGTATTCTCCCGAGGCTGTTGCAGAGCACGCGCTGGCTATGATCCTTACGCTGAACCGAAAAACGCACAAGGCTTATAACCGCGTGAGGGAACAAAATTTTTCATTGCATGGTTTATTGGGTTTTACCATGAAAGGTAAAACCGTAGGTGTGATCGGAACAGGTCATATTGGTGCCGAGTTTTGCAAGATCATGCAGGGAATGGGTTGCCAGGTGATTGCGTATGATGTAAACCAAAGTCCGCACCTGATCCAAAAAGGTGTTCAATATTTGCCGCTTAATGAAGTTTTAAAGCAGTCCGATATAGTTTCACTTCATTGCCCGTTGATGCCGCAGACACACCACCTCATCAATGCCAAAACGCTTGCCACCATGAAAAAAGGCGCGATGCTCATAAATACAAGCCGCGGTGGGTTGATTGACACGCCCGCTGTGATTGAAGCGCTTAAAGAACAACAATTGGGCTACCTGGGGATTGATGTGTACGAGCAGGAAGAAAAAATATTTTTCCGCGATCTGTCTGAAAATATTATTGCCGACGACACATTGCAACTTTTAATGAGTTTCCCGAATGTATTGGTAACCGCCCACCAGGCCTTCTTTACCAAAGAAGCGTTGGAACAAATCACTGACGTTACTTTGAATAATGTTCATCAATTATTGCATAATAAAAACGTTGATACCACCGGCGCTTTATTGGTGTGATTAACCCCGCGTTCCAGCAAAACCCGGTTGCCATAGAAAAACTTTTTCCCGCGTTTTTAATTTATTCCTTACTTTTCCGGTTATTTAATACTAGTCCGAAACAATTTCTTATTTACGATTTAATTTTATTTCTTTATTTTTCAATCTTTTAAAAATTAAAACTCCGCAGAAATACGATGAGTAGTCTATTTATCACGAAGCCTGTAAGTCATTTAATGCACGAAGCAGGTGAATCTGAAAATACATTAAAAAGAACGTTAGGGCCTTTAAATCTTATTGCCCTCGGTATTGGCGCTATCATTGGCGCCGGTTTGTTTGTAAGGACCGCCGCGGCGGCCGCCCAACACGCCGGTCCTTCTGTAACCTACGGTTTTGTAATCGCATCGCTTGGGTGCGCCTTTGCAGGATTATGCTATGCAGAATTTGCTTCTATGATCCCGATTGCCGGTAGTGCATATACGTATTCTTATGCCACGATGGGCGAATTTATCGCGTGGATCATCGGCTGGGATCTTGTGCTGGAGTATGGAGTAGGTGCGGCAACTGTGGCAATTGCATGGGCAGAATATTTTAATAAATTCCTTGAAATTTTTCATGTCCAGGTCCCGTATGAATGGTGCCATTCGCCTTTTAATGTCTCGACGGATCACCTGCATCATGGAATAGTAAACCTGCCCGCTCTTGGCATTGTGATTATCCTTTCGCTTTTATTGATAAGGGGAATGCAGGAATCGGCCGTGGTAAACGGGATTATTGTTCTTTTAAAAGTGGCTATTGTAATAGTAGTAATTGTGGTGGGCTGGCAATATATGAAGCCGGCGAACCATACTCCATTTATACCTGAACCAACTATCTATACTGATCATATGGGTATCTCCTACCATTACGGAGGAATTCTCGGAATACTTGGCGCGGCGGGCGTCGTCTTCTTTGCCTTCATTGGTTTCGATGCTGTGTCTACTGCAGCGCAGGAAACCAAAAACCCAAGCAGGGATATGCCAATTGGTATTTTAGGTTCATTAGTTATTTGTACTATTTTATACATCTTATTTTCATACGTACTTACAGGTGTTGCCTCGGTAGAAGAATTCAGAACCACCGGTAGTGAAGCTTCCGTTGTATATGCTATCGAGCACATGAGTGGCTCAATGGTTGGTGGTGTTTGGGTTCCGGCATTCCAGTGGCTCAGCGACCTGGTCACCATCGCGATCTTGCTGGGATTTTCTTCCGTGATCCTCGTAATGCTTATGGGACAGTCGAGGGTATTTTATTCGATGAGTAAAGATGGATTGGTGCCAAAAGTTTTCGCTGATATTCATCCGAAATTCAAAACACCTTACAAATCAAATTTGATTTTCCTTTTACTGGTGGGGTCTTTTGCCACCTTTATTCCCGGCGATATTGTGGGTGATATGACCAGTATCGGAACTTTGTTTGCCTTCATCCTTGTGTGTGCAGGCGTATGGATCATGCGTGTAAAACATCCAGAGATACCAAGAGGTTTCAGGGTTCCTGCGTTTAAAGTAATTTCTATTGCAGGAATTGTAGTTTGCGCAGCGATGATCTTCGGATTGGGTTGGACCAACTGGGTACGTCTTTTTGGTTGGTTACTCATCGGTTTTATTATCTATTTCGGATATAGCCGCCATCACAGCCGCTTAAGAAACCCGGATAAATATCCTTATGATGACCGGGAAGAGGCCCATGAGGTTCCGGAAGATATTCCACCGCTTATTTAATTGCCTCTAATTAATATTTATAAAAACCGTTTCAATGTTTGGAGCGGTTTTTTAATTCAGAGAAGACTATAGTAAATCCACTTTTATTTGATATTTTTATTTTCATATTTATACAATATATAACTGGCGCAGGTCTCTTGACCTGTAACTATTCGTCACTATATCGTTAGAAATCCAGACCTACGCTATAAATTCAGTAAACAAGCTTTTATTTGATATTTTTATTTTCATATTTATGCAATATTCATGGGGGTTAAGACCGGAATGAAAAGCACGCTAAGAAGGCGCCAGGAGCGCAAAGATTCTTCTATCTAATAGCACCTTGCGGGCATTGCGTAAAATCTTTGCGACCTTTGCGGTTGAAAAGTAAACCAACTTTTATTAGGTATTTTTATTTTGTAAATGTTGTTAGTGATTGCCCGCGTCTAAGTCATCAGCACGAACACCAACAACGCCGGAAAAAAGACGAAATAATTAGAAAATGGAATTCGATCCAAACAACCAAATAGTTAAACTCTGTGCCCTGGGAATGGACATGGAAGGACAAGGTAAATTAGAAGAAGCAAGCAAACTCTTTCTGAAAGCATGGGACGAGGCAACAAATGACTTTGAAAAATTTACTGCCGCTCATTATGTAGCCCGACATCAAAAAAGTGCAGCCGACAAATTGAAATGGGACGTAACAGCTTTACAGTGGGCTTTAAAAATAAATGACGACACAATCAAAGGAACTTTTCCTTCATTATATTTAAACGTAGCTAAATGCTACGAAGATTTAAACGATCCTGATAATGCAAAAAGGAATTATGAATTAGCGCTTTCGTTCACCTACTTGTTACCTGACGATGGATATGGAAATATGATTAAAGGCGGAATCACAAACGGTATGAAAAGAGTAACAAAATAATTTCTCCCAGGGACATCTCCGGCACTTTGCCTCTGTGGGTGTTCCGGTTGTTTGAAGTTATCCATTTGGGAGTTGTGCCGCCGGCTGGTCTTCCGACCAACGGCACTTAATTTTAAGAGTCGCCGTAAACAAACTTTTATTGGGTATTTTATTGTGCAAATGTTGCTGGTGATTGCCCTGCGGCTAAGTCTTCGGCACTCGCAACTGGCGCAGGTCTATTGACCTGTGACTGTTCGTTACTATACCTTTAGCAAATCCAGACGTAGGCTATAGTTGCAGTAAACCAACTTTTATTTGATATTTTTATTTTCATATTTATACAATATTCATGGCGGTTAAAACCGGACCGCAATGCACGCAAAGAAAGCGCCAGGAACGCAAAGGTTCTTCGATCTAATAGCACCTTGCGGGCATTGCGTAAAATCTTTGCGACCTTTGCGGTTGAAAAGTAAACCTACTTTTATTGGGTGTTTTTATTTTGTAAATATTGTTGGCGATTGCTTTGTGTCTAAGTCTTCAGCACTCGCAACTGGTGCCCTGCCGGTGACCCCCGTAACTTTTTCTTTTAATAATAATTACCTTTTTCTAAAAAAAAT
This sequence comes from uncultured Chitinophagaceae bacterium, assembly GCA_963783125.1. GTDB lineage: Bacteria > Bacteroidota > Bacteroidia > Chitinophagales > Chitinophagaceae > Ginsengibacter. The sequence continues at coordinate 41,168 of CAWAMQ010000009.1, read as the reverse complement.
GATCTTACTAATCAAAATTTTAATTTACTTTGTTTTTTGTTAATGAGCGACAAGCGACTTCGTAAGCAATTATCTCCTAAATTACCAACGCTTTCTTTATGAGATAGGTGCTACCCACTCTCACTAACATATACCATTGCTAAAATAAAAAACAACTGCTTAAAATGAAAATCAAAACAAATCAAAACGCCCTGCTTTTATTTCTCTCTGCAATTCTTCTCTCTTCTTCATTCATTTTTTCGGGTTGCAAAAAGGGGAAAAATAATAAAACCGATACGTCTACTTATTATTTTAAGGCAACCATTGGCGGTACAGCCTATGCACAAACAGTTACTCAAACCAATGGCTATGAAGCAGGTTCTGCCCTGGGAGGAACTGACGACGTAACCGTTTCTGCAACTATCAGCCCGTCAAATTCCCAATATGGGGCCAACAGAACTTACATGGATATCACAAAAGGAATATTGCATAATTATCTTTCCCTTACCGACCAGCAGTTCTATGATTATTTTACGCCGGGAAGCTATAATTATACTACCGGCCCTGACTATGATCCATATAAAAATGGTGATGGCTTTATCGTGACCTGGATTGATGAGAATGGCACAGAATGGAATACTTCCAGCGGCACCGGCGATCAAACCGGCAGTACCATCAAAATTATTAGTGAACAGGATTCACAAAGCCCCATAGATTACTATCTATCGGTAAAATTGCAGTTCTCATGTAAACTATATAATACCAACACTGGTGAAATGAAACAATTGACGAATGGAGAATTTGTAGGTTTGTTTGGTAAAATATAGAATTGATAAGAGGAGTTTTTTTGCCGAAGCCATGCCTCCACTCCGACCGTTAGCGCGGCGGGATACGGCGATGATTCATTAACAGTAATCTAAAAAATGCGAGCTATTCACGATTTAGTTTCGGGAAGTGTAATGATAAAATTATGTCCCGAGTTAATATCTCAACAATTAAACAACGACTTTTTCCGCGGGAACGTCTCTGGTACGCGACATTCCTCTAAGTAAGAAGACAGTAAATGAACTTTTATTTGGTATTTTTATTTAGTAATTGTTACCTGTGAGAAAAGAACGGCCGGATACTATTGCATTCAAATCAGGATATGAAAAAAATATGGTTCAAGGGATTGCTGGCTGTGTATTTAGTGGTATTAACCTGGTTAGTGTTATTTAAACTTAAATTCAATATTGCGTCAGTACTTCATTACCACCATAGAAGCCTTAACCTTATTCCATTTGCTGCTCCTTCAATCGTAAGGGGAAAAATAAATTACGGAGAGATCATAGATAATTGTTTATTCTTTATTCCCTTCGGCTTGCTTTTAAGTGTTAATTTCAAAAAAACAGGCTTTGTTCGCAAGCTTGTTTTTATACTGGCTTTTAGTCTTGCTGCTGAAATGATTCAATACATCTTTGCCATTGGGGCCAGCGACATAACCGATGTAATTACCAATACGCTCGGAGGTTTTCTTGGACTGAAATTATACGATATAGGCAATAAGTTTATTAGTACTAAAAAATTGGACATTGTTATTATTTTGGCCGGATCATTTTTGTTCCTATTATCTATCTCAATTTATCTTAGTCATTTCGTGCGAGGGTCATGACGATCCGTACGGGGATATTGATCCAATTGCGCAGGTTTCCCGACCATGACACTAATCTTGGCCTCTTACACAAAATGACACACAATAGTTCTACCATCTGACGAAAATCATCTTTTAAAATTTATCGCTCGTTTACCTTTGTTTTAAAGATTATCTCCCAACTGATGGACGAAGTGATTTACAAAACAGGCTTTTTGTCAGGACTTATAGCATTTGGCGCAACGATAGCTTACGTGGTTGTTCAAACGTTGCAAATCATTGGAGTTTTTACCTTTCCCCTGGACGAAATTTTGATATACGGAACGTCCCTTTTTATTGTTATACCTTTTCTTCTTGAAGTACTTGCCCTTCACTATTTATCACCGGCGGATAAGAAGTTTTGGAGCCACGGAGCTTTAATCTTTTCAATTATTTATTCGGTATTTGTTGTTGCTAATTATGTGGTTCAACTGGCAACGGTAATTCCTGCAAAGCTTAAGGGTGTTGCTGATGAAATCAGTGTTCTTGATCAAACACCACATTCGCTTTTTTGGGACTTTGACGCACTCGGCTACATATTTATGGGATTGGCAATGCTGATAGCTCTTCCTGTTTTTGAAAAACACGGCTTTCAAAAATGGGTCAGAATTTCTTTTTTAGCCAATGCTGTTGTTACTCCCATGATTACATTCGTTTATTTTTATCCGGTTTATTCAGAGAAATTACTTTTCCTTGGTTTTCCATGGGGAATTACAGCGCCGCTTGCCATGCTGATGTTAGCACTGGCTTTCAAAAGGAAAGCTTTTTCCGCGAAACCTCTCCCAGGTAATTTGGCTGATACCCAACGGCATTGACGAATCCGGCTGTAAATGTTTTTTTTACAGGCAGGAGAACAAAGTAACTTCAGCGCCAAAGTTATCATCTTACATACACTCATTGGCAGAATTTCCCTGGCTAAATATCCTCAACGATTTTCTAAAAACAATAGGTATTATTTAATATGATCTATTATTTTTTAAACCAAAAACGGGGTAATCGCGTAATTCCCTATTTTTGCCGAAAATTAAAACTTAAACAATGGCATCAAAAAAGATCGCAGAGATTTTAGGCGACAAAGCAGAAGACTTATTGAATTACAAATGTAAAATTGACAAATCAACCCTTACGTTACCTTCTCCAACGTACATCGATGATATTTTTGTGCAAAGCGACCGGAACAACCGGGTTGTTGGAAGCATGCAGCAACTGATGAACCACGGCAGACTCGGTGGAACAGGCTATTGTTCTATTTTCCCGGTTGACCAGGGAATTGAACACAGTGCAGGCGCTTCTTTCGCTCCTAATCCTATGTATTTCGATCCTGAAAATATTGTAAAACTGGCAATTGAAGGCGGTTGTAACGGGGTTGCTTCTACTTTTGGCGTATTAGGAATTTTAAGCAGGAAATATGCCCATAAAATTCCTTTTATTGTAAAAATCAATCACAATGAATTATTAAGTTATCCTAATAAATATGACCAAACTATGTTTGGTTCCGTTGAAACGGCTTATGACATGGGTGCTGTAGGTGTAGGTGCCACCGTTTATTGGGGAAGCCACGAAAGTACCCGCCAGTTGCAGGAAGTGAGCGAAGCATTTGCCCGTGCTCACGAGTTGGGAATGTGTACTATTTTGTGGTGTTACCTGCGTAATGACGCTTTCAAAGTAAACGGCACTGATTATTCAACGAGTGCTGATTTAACGGGGCAAGCCAATCATTTGGGCGTAACTTTACAGGCAGATATCATTAAACAAAAAATGCCGACCAACAATGGTGGATACAATGCGGTGAAATTTGGTAAAACCTCCCCTTTGGTTTACGAAAATCTGAGTTCAGATCACCCGATAGATCTTTGCCGTTACCAGGTATTGAATTGTTATACAGGAAAGATCGGATTGATCAACAGTGGTGGTGCAAGCGCGGGTTCGGCGGATTTAGCTGAAGCTGTAGAAACTGCTGTTGTCAACAAACGCGCCGGGGGCATGGGATTGATTTTGGGAAGAAAAGCTTTCCAACGGCCATTTAATGAAGGTGTTGAATTGTTGAATGCCACACAGGATGTATATTTGGATGACAGTATCACAGTGGCGTAAGCTTTTTTGTGATAAAAGATTAGACTTATGAAACAAGAAGAAGATTTCGATGCAAATCTTGCGGGCGAAGAAGGTGAATCGGAAGAAACGAAACGAAGCTGGTTCAGGCGAATTAAAAAAGGAATCACCACTTCAACCAAAGATAAGAAGGAAGCTCCTGATGGTTTGTGGACCAAGTGCCCGCAATGCCGCTATACATGTACTGTTTCTGAATTGAGGGAAAGTTTATTTGTGTGCCCCAAGTGCGAATACCATCACAGGATCGGAAGCGCTGAATATTTTGATATCATTTTTGATGAAGGCCAGTACATCGAGCTTTTCAGTAATATTAAGTCAAAGGATTTTCTTGGTTTTGTAGACCTCAAGCCTTACGCACAACGTTTGGAAGAAACTTATGCCAAATCCAACATTCACGATTCAATAACTGTCGGGCATGGGAAAGTGGATGGGATGGAACTCGTGGTAGCGTGCATGGATTTTGAATTTATCGGCGGCAGCCTGGGCAGCGTGATGGGTGAAAAGATTTCGCTTGCGTGTGATTATTGTATCAAACGTAAGGTACCTTTTATGATCATTAATAAAAGTGGTGGGGCAAGAATGATGGAAAGCGCTTTCTCGCTGATGCAACTGGCAAAAACTTCGGGGCGGTTGTCACTGCTTACCGATGCAAAAATCCCTTATTTTTCCTTGTGCACAGACCCAACGTTTGGAGGAACGACAGCATCTTTCGCAATGTTGGGTGATGTGATAATGGCTGAACCAGGCGCCCTTATTGGCTTTGCCGGACCACGCGTGATAAAAGAAACGATAAAGAAGGATTTGCCACCGGGATTTCAACGAAGTGAATTTTTATTGGAACATGGGTTTCTCGATTTTATTGTTTCCAGGAAAGACCTGAAGGAAAAGCTGAAGCAATTATTGATTTTATTCAGTCATTAATTTTAAAAAACGAAACTTTGCAGCAGGAACTTTTACAATTCCTGCTGTTTTTTTTATTATGGATTTAAGAAACCGAAAAGCATATTACGAATATAATTTTGAAGCAAAATACGTTGCCGGTATGGTGTTGACCGGAACGGAAATAAAATCACTGCGTGCCGGCAAAGCCAGTTTTAACGACAGCTATTGTTTTTTTCATAAAGGAGAATTGTTTGTAAAAAGCCTGCATATTTCTGAATACAATTTTGGTACGCATTTTAATCATGAGCCGATGCAGGAGCGCAAATTGCTGTTGCATAAAAAAGAATTGCGCAAGCTTGAAAACAAAATAAAAGAGAAAGGCTATTCGATCATTCCTTTAAAGATATTTTTCTCAGGCAGCGGATTTGCCAAAATAGAGATCGGTCTTGGCAAAGGGAAAAAGACATTTGATAAAAGAGAAACGATCAAAGCGAGAGAAACAGACCGCGATATCAAAAGGAAATATGGTGTGTGATGATCAGTAAAACAGGAAAATAAAAATCGCGGTAATTTATTCGTCTACTGTCTAAACCTCTAAACTTTCTAAACCTCGAAACCATAATTCCTACCCCACCTTATCAACTAACATTCACTTAATCCCAAAGGCACATTTATCGCTAAACCTCCATCGGAAGTTTCTTTGTACTTACTGTTCATATCTACTGCGGTGTCCCACATGGTTTTAATAACGTTGTCTAAAGTGACTCTTGCAAAGTCAGGCGCACTTTGCAGCGAAAGCTGGCTGGCTGTTATCGCCTTTACCGCGCCCATTGCGTTCCTTTCTATGCATGGAATCTGGACCAGGCCGGAAATCGGATCGCAACTCATACCAAGATGATGTTCCATTGCAATTTCGGCAGCCATCAACGCTTGCCTTTGCGTGCCGCCCATACATTCGGTGAGTGCTGCAGCAGCCATCGAAGATGAAACACCAATCTCCGCCTGGCATCCGCCCATGGCTGCAGAAATCGTGGCTCCTTTTTTAAAGATGCATCCCACTTCGGATGCAGTCGCTAAGAACTGGATGATCTTATCTTCATTATCACCGTCACAAAAAATAATGTAATAAGCCAGCACTGCCGGAACAACGCCCGCAGCGCCATTTGTGGGCGAAGTAACCACGCGGCCAAAGGCAGCGTTTTGTTCATTAACCGCCAGGGCAAAACAACTTACCCAATCAAGAGTGTATTTAAAACTATTTCCTCCCTCCCTGATCACATCGATCCATGAATTATAATCAGTGTAAGGCTTTCCGCCAATTAATTTTTTATTCAGGTTGGCTGCGCGTCTCTTTACATTTAGGCCTCCCGGAAGAATCCCCTGGGTGTGGCAGCCGGTGTAAATACATTCGCTCATCGTTTTCCAGATATTCAGGATACCGGCCCGCGTTTCTTCTTCAGAACGCCACGAGTTTTCATTTTCCAAAACCACTTCGCTGATGTTCATCCCGGTTTGCATACACCAATGTGCCAGGTCATCTGCGTCATTTATAGGAAAAGGAAGTACTACGTCTTCGTTAGTGTTGAAATCTTCGCCTTCTTTTTTTACGAAGCCTCCGCCGATAGAATAATAGGTTTCAGAAATGTGTTCATCATTTTCCAATACGGCAATAAAAGTGAGCGCATTGGGATGATAAGGAAGTGATTCGGTCTTTAAAAATTCTATATCTTCCTGCGGATCAAAAATCACCGGGTGGCTGCCGTTTAGAAATATCTTTTTTTCTGACCTTATACGAGTTATTTTGTCATCAATAAGGTTCACATCAAAAGTAACAGGATCTTCTCCTGCCAAACCGAGTTGAACTGCTAGGTCGGTGCCATGTCCTTTACCGGTTTTGGCGAGCGAACCGTACAGTAAAATTTCCATTGAAACTACCTGCTCAAGGATATTATTATCAAGCAGAGATTTTAAAAAAGACTGTGCAGCACGCCATGGGCCAAGGGTGTGACTACTTGATGGCCCTACTCCTATTTTAAACATATCAAAAACCGAAATGGCTTCGTGTTGCATGGCATAATTTATAAAGCAAATATAATTGCTTTGTGCCACCGGCAAATTTACGTTGGCTACAAATGTGTAGTAAACAAAGAAATAATGAAGATTCCTGTTTTGGCCTGAAGCTGCTTATTGTACATCCGCGATCAACACACGAAACACCAGGTTGGTATTTGCCGGAATCACTACGTTTCCTGAAGAATCTTTTACAGCCCTTGAACCATAAGCTAATGACGGTGGAATATACAAAGTAATATCGCCGCCCTTAGCTACGAGAGGAAGCGCTTTTTGCCAGCCGGGAATCACTTGCCCTAATTGAAAAACTGCAGGCGCACCGGTTGATGTAGAATCAAAGCCTTGCCCGTTTAAAAATCCGCCACGGTAAAATACTGAAACCGTAGAGCAAAGAGTAGTAGCCGCTTTGCCACTGCCAGCCTGGTTAATATTATAGAAAAACCCTGAAGGATCAAGTGTTGCAGTAATATTATGTGCTGTAAGAGAGTCATGCAAAGCTTCCTGTTCAGTAACAGGCGCAATAATAGTTGAGGCGCTGTATCCGCACGAGCTTACCTTTTTTTGGCAACTGGCGAAAACAATCAAAGCAATACCAAGAAAGAAGAAGAATTTTTTATTCATAGAGTAATTTTCAGTTGCAAATAAAGAGCATTAAATTTATAATTCCGCTGCATCTTCTTTGCTTTGCCTGAATTTTAACTCTTTATAAATTTGTTCGTTTCTGTCCCACTTAAATTGCATGCTGAACAAAGTATAGAACACAGCGATAGCGATCACGGCAATAATGATAATGGTAATCAGTGAAGGAGAAATGTAAACCATATTTTTATACCAACCATGAAAGATGACCGCGATGAGAATGGGTAGGGCAAAAACAAGGCCCCACGGTGATCCATACAAAAATTTGGTTAAGATCTTTTTTTCTTTTTCCCTGTTTTTTTCCCAGTAGATGATAAATGATTTTTCGTCTTCTGTAAGCATGAGGCAAAGGTAGCAATGAAAAAACTAAAAATATCCGGCTCTTGATTTTGCTATCATTTTTGTGAATTAAATTAATAAAATGTAGGTTTGCTTATTAAAACCTCCTCTGTGAAAATTGAGCAAGTACTTGTACATTATTTAATAAAAAATAAGCAACTTACTTTACAGGGCATCGGTACTTTTCACCTTGATGCTTCCATTCCAGATTCTGCTGATTCTGACAAGCCGATAATCATTCCTGAAAACTCAATAACCTTTACTTACGACTCCAGGGCTAAGGAGGATGAAGGACTGGTAGATTTTATCGTTGAACATACCAAAAAGATAAAGCCATTGGCTGCTTCCGATCTTGATTCATTTGTTTCTTTGGGCCGCCAGTTTTTAAATATCGGCAAACCCTTCAATCTTCCACATATCGGCACGCTGGAAAAATTAAATTCCGGTATTTTATCTTTTATTCCGGGTCAATTGATTGCACAACGGATGGAGCCCAACCGCACCAGGAACGAAGAAGAGGAACAGATGGAGCCGGCAGAAGAAAGCATGTTTAAAGATTATCAAAAAGAAAGAAAATCGAATAACGCCGGAAAAATGGTGCTGATGTTTTTGGTCCTTATCATACTTGGATTTGCCGCGTGGGCGGTTTGGCGTTATGCATTTACCAAAAAGGAGCAAACACAAAATCTTACAACCACAGAAGATATTGTTCCGGTTAAAGATTCTTCCTCTCAACCGGATACTTCAGCCAATATAAACACAGGGGCCGATACTGTTTCGGACACAGTTCCATTTAATGTGGTGGTAAGTGAATATCGCACAAGGAGTGCCGCGGAATTCAGATTGGAGAAATTAAAAAGTTATAATCGTAACGTAATCTTGTTTACCGATGACTCGGCCATCTTTAAAATAGCAGAACCCTTTAAACTGCCTCTCGCCGATACTACAAGAGTTCTTGATTCGTTAGGACGTTATTACGCTAAAGTATACCTTGAACTAAAATAGAATTTCAATTACGGTTCCTCGACTGTTTTTTCCTGTGCAAGTGCTGCTTCATCAGGGGTTGACTTTAAATCCCGGTCAATTGAATAGAGACTTTCCCCGGTGGCTTTTTCTCCTCCCGCGATTTTCAATTTATCCAGCATAGACATAATCAGCGTTTCTTCTTCCGTTTGCTCTTTTACAAACCACTGCAAAAAGTTCCAGGTAGCCCAATCAGATTCTTCAAAGCTTTGTTTTACGATCTTGTAAATTGATTCGGTATTTTCAACTTCCTGTTTAAAGGTTTTTTGAAAACAATCAAATATACTGGTGGGTATCTTACCCGGCGCCGGGATTGCGTCAATTTTTACCGTTGCGCCACGCTCAAGAATGTATTCCAGAAATTTCATCATGTGATTTCGCTCTTCATTTGCGTGACGAAATAAAAAATTGGCAACGCCGTCATAACCGCTCGCTGCGGCCCAGCTTGCATAAGCCAAATAAATTTGAGAGGCATGGGCTTCCTTTGTCATTTGGGCATTAAGAGCGGCACACAGACTTGCGCTCAACCTGTTTGTATTCATGTTTTTGAATTAAAAAGTAAAGGATCAAAAGAAAATTGAAGGTACAAAAAAAAGTAGCCGGATGGTAAAGCAGGATTAAGGAGAAGCAAATATATCCGGGCAAATTTACCCGGACGAAACAACAATAACGATATACAGGATCTATTATAAGTTGATAGAGATCAGAAACAATATCCCTAAAATTTCAAAAAGAGTAACCAGTAAAATACCTCTGAAGGCCATTCTTTCTTCGCTTGTTTCTTTCATTTTATATCATTTTGTGTTTAAAGTTGCACAAAAGTAAATCGAAAAAATCAAAAATAAAAAAGGGATTACTGATTTTTCTTTTTAAAGATTCGCGAAAGGTAGTTGCCGGCTTTGTTCACTACCTGTACCCGTTCAGCCAATGCATCCAGCAGAAAGCGGTCATGCTCTCTTTCAGTTATGTTATCTTCGGCCAATTGCTTTGGATATACGATCAGGCTGCTGTATTGGCTAAAATATTTTGAAAGGTAGTAAGGCACTTTTTCAAGCGTTTCATCATAGGAAATATATCCTTTCCGGGAGGAAATAATAACAAAGAAATCATTTGGCTTTAGTTCTCCGCTCATGATCAAAAAGTCCTGCCAGTCACTCAATAGTTTATAACTCACTTCAACAGGTATCTCAGAATGCGCATTGTATTTTTTAAGCTCGTCTGTGGTGGTTTCATTGGCAAAAAAATAAATAGGTAGTGTACCGGCTTTGGCTATTGTTCCAATCCTGTTGAGCCAATGGTGAAATCCCGGTTCCAGTTCTGCACCGGAGGTGATGGCTACCATCATTCTTTTTAATGTGTTGAATGGCTGGTGCGCTTTATAGAGGAAAATAGTTTCGCCTGATTTACTCAGGATGCTTTCGGTTATCGGGCCCGGAAAATCTTTTTGTTTCGGATCATTATTGATTCCAATTAAAACATCAGTAATATTCTGTTCTTTAATCGTATAAATAATTCCGTTACTGGTATTCATATCAAAACGGGTAAGCGGTGTAATAGTGTTTTCACTGGCAGCCGCCTGCTTCACCGCTTTGTCCATCATTTTTTTTCCATTGTATTGGGTCGTCTCATTATGAGAATCGTCACTTACAATATTAAGTGCAAAAACGGGCACGTTGCTTTTTTTAGGCTTAAGCATCAATCCAAAATCTATTAATTCGGTAACCGTTTCCGGATCGCCGAGAGCAATCAGGATCTTTTCCCCGGTTTCCTCGTCACCAGCATCTGCCGCTTCTTTTAAAGCGAGGTTATGCGCGGCTTTTTCCACCACAAAAGAACTGATAGCGCAGCTAATCAATATCAATAAAATTGTTCCGTTCAGAATATCTTCATCAAGCAAATGAACAGGCTCGCCGCCGGGCGTTTCACCAATAATGATATTATACCCTACCAACACGATGGCCAGGGTAGCCGCAGCGCGCGACGTACTTAATCCGAATATCATCCTGCCCTCATCTTTCGAAAGCTTAAAACTTTTTTCAGTGATCCATGCGGCGATGTATTTGGTGGCGATGGCAACAACAGCAATCACGCCTACCACTTTTAATGCGCCCCATCCCATAAAAAGCACATTGAAATTTACCAGCATTCCTACCCCTATCAGGAAGAAAGGAATGAATAATGCATTGCCTACAAAATCAATCCGGTTCATCAAGGGAGATGAATGAGGCACATAATTATTAAGCACTAACCCGGCGAAAAAAGCGCCGATGATCGCTTCCAAGCCGGCAGCTTCGGCTAAAAAGGACGCCAGGAAAACAATGGCCAGCACAAAAATATATTGGGAAACACTGTCGTGATTTTTCTTAAAAAACCATTGAATGATCAAAGGGAAAATAAAAAAAACAATGGCCACAAATATTACGGATGAAATACCCAACGTGACCCAAAAGGTTGAGGAAACTTCGCCTTTCGTCATGCCAACTACAATGGCCAGGATTACCAACGCCAGTACATCGGTGATCAATGTGCCGCCGATGGTGAGCGCAACCGCCCTGTTATTAGAGACTCCAAATTTGCTTACTATCGGGTAGGATACCAACGTATGCGTGGAGAACATAGCGGCTAATAATACAGAAGTTAATTTACCATAGCCAAGAATATAATAACTGGCGAGGGTTCCTAAAATAAAAGGAAGCAAAAATGTGGTGAGCCCGAAAACGACGATCTTTAATTTGTTCTTTTTAAATTCTTTAAGATCAATTTCAATGCCCGCTAAAAACATAATGTATAACAAGCCCACGGTGCCGAAAAGTACGATGCTGCTGTCTCTGCTCAACAAGTTTGTTCCGTAAGGACCTACGATTACACCGGCAAGGATAAGCCCGATAATATGAGGAACTTTTATTTTTTTTAATAAAATGGGTGCAAAAAGGATGATAAATAATACCAGTGAAAAAATGATCACAGGGTTCTTTAACGGAAGAGTAAAGTCCAGGTCTGTTAATAAAATCATACATCCTTTTAAAGCATTATTAATAAAGTGTTCCTTATTCTTTTTTTAGTCGTAGCGAATATAAAATCCTGCAACCTGTTGCCTGTATTACCTCGCGCTCTCCTTCCAATTCATTTTCTTTTAATTGCTCAAGGCGCACAACGATCTTCGCATTTATTTCAGCAGAATCCTGTTCAGCAGTTAGTCTTAACATATTCCCCATAAAACCACCGCTATAGCTTTTTGCAGGGTGGCGGTTACTTCTTGCATGCACCATTACTTCATTGCCCTCGATCCGGATCGTCCAATGTTCCGTTTTAACATCCCCTACCGCCGATCCGGCACAGTTGGTTTCTGTACATTGCATGTCCACACGCCACAATCCTTCTATTTTTTGATGTTGCTTCTGTAAACTATCATTGATGATATTCGTGGTGCTGTCTAAAATTTTTTGTTGCTCATTGAGTTTTTGTTCGGCAGCGGCCAGCATTTGTTCTTTGATAGCAAGTTGCTGCTCGCGACGGTTTAGCTCTTCTGATTTTTTATTTAGCTCCATCTCCCGCTGACGCAAATTACATGATGATAAGACCATGATGCCGGATAATAAATAAATCCACTTCATATTTCAATGATTTGACTTATTCAAGATATAGAATTTAATTTAAATTGTTTAAAGCTAACATTAGCATCGGCTTTATAGCCTGATGAAAATAAGAATCTGAAGTATTTGTTGATTTACTGTAAAACTCCCACCTGCTTTTTTGGGGGCAGGCAGATTTAAAAAGCTATGATGATTTAGTTCTGAAAGGCTTCTTTCGTTATTGTTTTGGAAGGACTAAATTCTTCAATCAAATCATCAGGATTTTTTTCGCAATTAAAAAATGAAACTATTTTTTTGATAACACCTTCTACCAGCGCATCGGGGCAACTGGCGCCGCTGGTGAGCAATATTTTTACAGGTTTTTTTTCAGGCAAATAAGAAAGCGTGGTTATTTCCTCTTTTCGGTGAATTTTGTAATGATTGATTTGTTTGGAAGAAACGATCTCTTTTTCTGACCTGACAAAATAAGTGGGCAATTTTTCCTCGCATAATTCTACCAGGTGCGATGTATTGGAACTGTTGTACCCTCCTACCACAATCGCAAGGTCTGCAGGATTATCCAGCAAGGCGTATACGGCGCCCTGGTTGTCATTAGTGGCGTAGCACAGTGTATCGCGCGTATCTGCAAACCGTTCTTCAATATTTGATTCAGAAAGATGGTATTTGTTTTTCATCACTTCTTTCAGGTATTCAGCGATGGCCTGCGTATCACTGGCAAGCATGGTAGTCTGGTTTACCACGCCAATTCTTTCAAGATCTTTTTCTACATTAAAACCATCTGAATATTGTCCTTCAAACCGGGCATAAAAATCCTGTGGATTTTTTGTTCCTGAAATATATGCTGCCAGTTCGATGGCTTCAGCCATGTCTTTTATCACCAAAGTGGGTGAGTGTACGGCGCTATGGCTGAAGGTAGCCCGAGTTTCTTCATGTTGCGGCTTCCCGTGCACGATCACCGTATATTTATTTTTGGCGATTGCCTGCGCACGATTCCATACCTTTTCTACAAACGGGCAGGTAGTATTGTACTTTTCAATCTCAACGCCTGCTTGGGCAAGTTTCTCTTCTATCTGAACGGTAGTTCCAAAAGCCGGCACCACAACGATGTCACCTTTATTTAATTTGTCGAATGGTATGATCGAGTTGCCTTTCGTATCCATTAAGAATTCCACCCCCCTGCTTTTAAGATCGTCATTTACCTGCGGGTTATGGATCATCTCACTCAGTAAATAAATTTTTTTACCGGGGTTTTCTTCAATGGTTCTGAAAGAAATATCAATAGCGTTTTCTACACCATAGCAAAATCCAAAATGACGTGCGAGGAAAATCTGCACTTTACCAAAATCCAAACAGGTTGGCGAAAAATCTTTCTTTAATTTATCATCAGCTTTGCGCTTGTTCTTTATGGCAGTTATCAACGGGCTGCGGTAAAAAACAGGAACATCAAATTTTTTCATATCGTTCTGCTTTCGGCCGTAAAGTTACAACCTACAATCGATGCACACCGCTTGTAAATATTTTTATGATTACTTTTATCGTTTTTTAAGAAAAAGATTATGTCGAAGAAAAAAACAAAGAAAGGACATCCGGACTGGAGTTATTCTACCAATATTTATGAAGTGAATGTGCGGCAATATACACCGGAAGGCACGTTTAACGCTTTCGCCAAACACCTGCCGCGTTTAAAAGATATGGGCGTGCAGACCTTGTGGTTTATGCCGGTGTTACCTGTCGGTGAAAAAGGGCGTCTTGGTAAGCTGGGCAGCTATTATGCTGCAAAAGATTTTAAATCGATCAACTCCGAATTTGGAACAGCAGAGGATTTTAAAGCGTTGATCAAAGAAGCGCATCAACTGGGGTTTAAGGTTTTAATGGATTTTGTGGCCAATCACGTGGGTAACGATCATTTGTGGATACAGGACCATCCCGAATATTTTGTAAAAAATGAGCACGACGATTTTCTTCATCCGCATGGATGGTCAGATGTATCGCAATTAAATTATAGTGTTCCTGAGGTTTGGAAAAGCATGATGGAAGTAATGAAATATTGGATACAGGAATATGATGTTGACGGATTCAGATGCGATATGGCTCACCTTGTTCCGCTTGATTTCTGGAAATATGCGAAAAAGAAAGTGTCGAAATTGAAAGATGGTCTGTTTTGGCTGGGCGAATGCCAGGAACCTGAATACCACGAAGTTTTTGACGCAACTTACACGTGGAAATGGATGCACGCTTCGGAACAGTACTATCATCACCAGATGAATCTTCATAGCTTGCTTACAGTTTTGTATAAGTCGGTTACAGAATTTCCCTGCACAGGCATGCGCGTTTATTTTACTTCTAATCACGATGAAAACAGCTGGAACGGAACGGAGTATGAAAAATACGGTGACGCCGCGAAATTGTTTGCTGTATTTTCATGCACATGGGATGGCATTCCGCTGATTTATTCCGGGCAGGAATTGCCAAATAAAAAGAGATTGAAATTCTTTGAAAAAGATACCATCGGGTGGACTGGCAATTTCGAACTGCACGAATTTTACAAAACGCTGCTAACGCTGAAAGCTACCAATAAGGCATTGCGCGCCGGCGATCCCAAAGGTCTTACCCGCATCATTTCACATCCTGAAGATGAACACGTTTTCGCCTACCTGCGTAAATACAAATCAAGCCAGGTATTTGTGATCCTTAATTTGAGCGACCAGGGATTGAATTTTGAGGTAAAAGGTGTTAAAGGCCTTTTCAGGAATTTGTTCTGGAACGACGATATTGATTTTGAACAGAAAAGCCTTGTATGGCTCCATCCGTGGGACTACCTGGTGTTTGAAAAAATCCCTATGCTTTCATAACAACCCTTTTTAAGCTTTCTGTCGTGCTGAAAGATATATTTAGTTCGTTAAAATTATTTAACTAAAAAAACGTTATAGCGTTATACTAAACGAAAAGAGTATATTTGCAAAAATTATTCTCCTACTTAGCAGACTGGATCTTCTTTACCAAAAGCTCATCAAGTCATAGGTCGTTGAGCATACTTACAAACAGACTTTCAGAAACCAATTTTCAGGGAAGTTATTATTTATATTAAAACAATAAACTTGTTATTTAAAGAATTACATTTAATCGCGCCTATATTAAAGGCGCTGGAAACAGAAGGTTATACAGAACCAACGCCCATACAGGAACAGGCAATCCCGCACGTACTTCGTGGCAAAGATCTTTTAGGTTGCGCACAAACAGGCACAGGAAAAACGGCTGCTTTTGCCATTCCCATTTTGCAAAACCTGGTTTTGCAGGGAAAAGAAAACGGGCATACACATATCAAAGCATTGATCTTAACACCTACCCGCGAGCTGGCAATACAAATTGACGAAAGTTTTGAAGCCTACGGCAAGCATACCGGCATAAAACACGCGGTAATTTTTGGAGGTGTTTCACAGTATCATCAAACTACCCAATTACGCAAAGGCGTAGACGTGTTAATTGCTACACCAGGCAGGTTGCTGGATTTAATCGCCCAGAAATTTGTGAATCTGAAAAGCCTTGAAATGTTTGTATTGGATGAGGCCGATCGCATGCTGGACATGGGTTTTATCAATGATGTCAGGAAGATCATTGCCATTCTCCCGGAAAAGAGACAAACTTTGTTTTTCTCGGCGACAATGCCCCCGGAAATTACCCGGCTTTCGGCTTCTATATTGACTAATCCTGTAAGAATAGAAGTAACGCCGGTTTCATCAACTGCTGAAAATGTAGACCAGCAAATTTACCTTGTGGAAAAAAATGACAAGCGTGAGTTGCTGATACATCTTCTTAAAAACGGAACCATTCAAAATGCATTGGTTTTTACCAGAACCAAATATGGAGCGGATAAAATTGCGCGCACGCTTCACCGGGCTAATATCAAATCAGATGCGATACATGGTAACAAAACCCAAAGTGCAAGGCAAAAGGCATTAAGTAATTTTAAAGACGGAAAAATCCGCGTGCTGGTAGCAACAGACATCGCCGCCCGTGGGATTGATGTGGATGACCTGAGCCATGTGATCAATTTTGAATTGCCGAATATCCCCGAAACATATGTACATCGTATTGGTCGTACAGGCAGGGCCGGCAACTCCGGATCTGCGCTTTCTTTTTGTGACATGGAAGAAAGAGCTTACCTGCGTGATATTCACAAGCTGATTGAAAAAACAATTCCCGTAGTTGAAGATCATCCATATGCAAGTAAACTTCAATTTGTACAAACACCCGTTAATAAAAACAACCTGATGAACAGGAAACCTGCATCACACAGTGGTTTCAGGAGGGCAAGAAGCTGGAGCCAGGGACGCTAATTTTTTTTGATCCTTATTATATTGACAACCCCAAAAAGGTTGTCTTTTTTTTGAAACACAGTAGAAAGACAAACTCAACACATTTTTGTTTTATATCGCGGATGGTTAAGGCCTAATTGAAAATCACTAATATTTGTCCGTTTACTGCAACCAGGCTAATACAATGTCCTCGTAAGCCGCCCGATCAGCACACCCTGGTGATAGATCTGCATCGCGTATTTTCCTTTTTGAAAGTTGGGCGAATCGATAGAAAATACCAACCGGTTTCCATTATCCTTCACATTGTCAAAGCGAATATAGGTGGAATAGGTTTTAGGCCCTGCCTGTGTTGAAAAGGTGCCGGGTTTTACAGAAGGATTTATTAATGGCTGACCATTTGGCTGAATAACGATTATATAAATATAGGGATTGGTATTGGTGGGTTTTATATTCACCTGGAACGAACCATATAACCTTTCAGTTTTGGCTGCGATGTTGGTGGGTTCACTTTTGTTGTTGCTAATTGATAAGCCCATAAAACGCAGATGCGCGACTAGCACCGGTAATGAAGACGCTGATACCGCTGTTTTTTTTGTTTTGGTAGCGCGCGCCGGTGAAGCGCCTTTTTGCTGTATCAGTTGGTTGACCATTTTGTTTAAACGTTCATTTTCTGCGGCCACCTGCTCATTTTGACTTTTTAAAGCTTCGACACTTTGTTGAAGTTGCGAAATTTTCTGGCTGGTTTGAGACATGTCTTCCGCTGATGTTTTATTGCGTAACATCTCCGCGATTTCGCTTCTCAGTTTGTTATATTCCTCCAGTTTTTTTGCCAACGTTTTGTCACCCGAAGTATCAATAATGACTGAATCAGCAGGGTTGTTCAGTTGATCGATGGTGGCATTGAACAAAGCAAGGAGCGAATCCTTTGGAGATGCATTGCGTACTACCGTCGTCGTATCTGTGGCCGCAATGGCTGGCGTATCTTTTTTTGAAAAATAAAAATGATATCCCCAAATGGTAATTAATATAAAGGAAATAGTAATGGCCGTAAGACTGAAAATAAGCAGGTATAAGGCTTTGCGATCTCGCATGTAATATCAGGGATGTGTTTGGTACAAAAATATCTATTTTAACTTTAATGGCGCAAAATTCCGTGGTGGCGATATAGACTTAATATTATAAGCATGCCGTTACGACACTGTGACTTTTGACTCTTAATTTTTTGGATACGCAAAAAAATCTCTGTTAGCGAATATGTAACGGTGGTAAACAGTTTTATCAAACATTTTTAATATTGCCTTTTTACCCTATTTTTGCAGCCCTAAAAAATAAGTAATCACCTGATATGGATAATTTGATTTATGTAATACCGGCGATGGGAATTGTTGGGTTGCTCTACACTTTTATAAAGTTTTCCTGGGTATCTAAACAAGACGCAGGAAACGAAAGGATGAAAGAGATTAGTACCTACATCGCCGATGGCGCTATGGCGTTTTTGAAAGCAGAATGGAAGATACTATCTTACTTCGTTATTATCGCAGCGATTTTGTTGGGCATCATGGGGTACAGCAGTGCCAACAGTAGCTGGAGCATTGCTATCTCATTTATTTGTGGTGGCTTTTTTAGTGCCCTTGCCGGCTTCATCGGTATGAAAGTGGCTACTAAAGCGAACGTACGTACCACACAGGCTGCAAGGACAAGTTTGGCCCAGGCGCTAAAAGTTTCCTTTACCGGCGGAAGTGTAATGGGACTTGGTGTTACAGGTTTAGCCGTTTTAGGTCTCGGAGGCCTTTATATCATTTTGAAATTTATTTTCGCTCCTCATGCGGCTGCCAACAGCTTTGAGATGGAGCGTACCATTGAAATACTTACAGGTTTTAGTCTTGGATCAGAAAGTATTGCGTTGTTTGCAAGAGTAGGCGGCGGTATCTATACCAAAGCGGCTGATGTGGGTGCCGATCTCGTAGGAAAAGTAGAAGCCGGTATTCCGGAAGATGATCCGCGAAATCCTGCTACTATCGCAGATAATGTAGGTGATAACGTAGGTGATGTGGCCGGAATGGGCGCTGATCTTTTCGGATCGTATGTAGCAACTATTTTGGCTACCATGGTTTTGGGAAGAGAAACGATTTCGCAGGATGCTTTTGGAGGAATGGCTCCGATTTTATTGCCGATGCTTATCGCGTCAATGGGAATTCTTTTCTCGATCATTGGTACTTTCTTTGTAAAAATATCTGATAAATCAGGTTTGCATACTGCGGTAGTACAAAAAGCGCTTAACCTCGGAAACTGGGGCGCCATCGTCCTGACGGCTATTGCAGCCTACTTTTTGGTAACATGGCTTTTGCCTGATTCCGATATGGTTCTCAGAAATTATCATTTTACAAAATATGGTGTTTATGGCGCTATAATAGTTGGTCTTGTAGTTGGAACACTGATCAGTTTCATTACAGAATTTTATACTGCCATGGGAAAAAGGCCTGTGTTAACAATCGTTCGCCAGTCTTCCACAGGCCATGCTACCAATATCATTGGCGGGCTTGCCGTCGGAATGGAGAGCACACTATTTCCAATCCTGGTTTTGGCCTCCGGAATTTACCTTTCTTATTATGCCGCGGGCTTATATGGCGTGGCTATCGCTTCTGCGGGTATGATGGCAACAACAGCTATGCAATTGGCGATTGACGCGTTTGGGCCCATTGCTGATAACGCGGGCGGAATTGCAGAAATGTGTGAATTACCTAAAGATGTACGTGAAAAAACAGACATTCTTGATGCAGTAGGAAATACTACAGCTGCAACAGGAAAGGGTTTTGCGATCGCCTCCGCTGCACTAACTTCTCTCGCCTTGTTTGCTGCCTTTGTGGGCATTGCCAAAATTGATGGTATTGATATTTACCGCGCCGATGTATTGGCCGGCTTATTTGTTGGTGCAATGATTCCTTTTATCTTTTCCTCTTTGGCCATTCGTGCTGTGGGTGAAGCCGCCATGGCAATGGTGGAAGAAGTACGCCGCCAGTTCCGCACCATTCCGGGAATTATGGAAGGTAAAGGAAAACCTGAATATGAAAAATGTGTTGCCATTTCAACCAATGCCTCCATCAGGAAAATGATGTTACCGGGTGCCATTGCGCTGCTTTCTCCTGTTATCATTGGTTTTATTTTTGGCCCGCAGGTGTTAGGTGGATTTTTGGCAGGGGCTACTGTAACTGGTGTTTTGATGGGAATATTCCAGAACAACGCAGGTGGTGCATGGGACAATGCAAAAAAATCTTTTGAAAAAGGTGCTTTAATTAATAATGAAACTCACTATAAAGGTTCTGAACCGCACAAAGCTTCAGTTACCGGTGATACCGTTGGTGATCCTTTTAAAGATACTTCAGGGCCAAGCATGAACATTCTTATTAAGTTAATGAGTATTGTTTCTTTGGTTATTGCTCCTACCCTGGCGCATAATTTTGCATCCAAGATAAATGCTGAAAGGCAACAAAAAATTGAAGCGCTTAATAATATGAACAAAGCCGCTGCGGAAGAGCCTGTTAACCGGAACCAATGGACGTTGATTACACCACCGGGTTCAGATCGTGCGGTAGCGGAAAAAGAAGTTCAAAATTTTATCAACGTACTTGAAGATGATCATTTAATCACCAACAATACATTTTCTGTGGCTGTTGCGAAAGGAGAATTGTACATCAATGGCGAAAAAGAACCTGCATCCATCCAACAGAAGTATAGCGATTATATACTAAAGACCGGTGATTTTATCAGCAAAGAAGCGCGGGTGAAATAAATCTTTCGAACAAAGTTTTTAAAAATGAAGAACCGAAAAGTTCTTCATTTTTTTTACCATGATCTAAAGAGAAATCCTTTTTATTTCTTTGTTTACTGTAATTTTCATGGGCTTAAATCGCTTATAAAAAAATCCCATCGCATATCACTGTCAGAACTGTTACGAAACAGGTGCAATCGCCTTTTTCATCCTATGGGTTCCCATCCCGATACTGGATTCGCTCAAACGCTTCCTTATTACCCCTGCAATGAACTTTGCATCGCGTGGTGCCCCATGGATCATTGCTGACGAGAGCGCATAAAGAAAATGCAATCCGAGAAAATACAACCCTGGCTCATCATCAGCTACGCCACGATTTTGCTTTGGCTGATCATTTTCCCCGAACACAGGCAGATCAATCCACGAGAACCGGGGATAATAGCCGGTACACCATACCACATTTTTAATATCCAGCACCTTATCATCAACGACAGGCTTACCGTCTTTTACACCCGTCATCCGGCCAGTCCTAACTATGCCAGCCAAACGAAAATCTTTCGGCTTATGACGGATGAGAGGACCTCCAATATTAATCACTTTTTCCCTTGCTTTTCTACCCAAAAAATTACTGGTTTTTAATATCTTAAAAAAAAGGAATCGTATCACCAGAGTGACAAGAAATCTTTTGCCGATATTACTTTCAATATCAAAGGGAATATGGCCCGTATCTCTTCCGGCAAGAAATACGGAATGTGTTTTTGCCGCCTCCAATGCAATTTCAGCACCTGAGTTGCCTGAGCCCACAACCAGCACCGGCCCCTCCTGCAACTGCGAAAGGTTTTTGTAGGCATGTGAATGCAACTGTACAATATCACTTTTGAGTGCTTTGGCCATGGAAGGGATTTTAGGGTATTGATAATTTGACATGGCAACCACAACATGTTCGGTCTCGAAACATTGATCGCCAGCCCTGACAAGATACCGGTTACGGTCGCGACTCAATTCGTGTACCGTCGTGGATGAACGAACCGGCAAATTAAAATGCTTGGCATAGGATTCCAGGTAATCCGCCATTTCATCTTTTGTAGGGAACGAATGTCGCGGCGCCGGAAAGGGAAACCCGGGCAATTCATCGTATCTCGCCGGCGTAAACAGGCGCAACGAATCCCAACGCTTGCGCCATGCATCTCCCACTCTTTCTGAGGCATCAAGTATTATAAAAGGTATTCTATACTTCGACAGGTAGTACCCCATCGAAAGTCCGGCTTGTCCGCCGCCTATTACAATTACTTTGTATTTTTCAATGTGATCTGTTTGCATGACAACATGTTTTTGGTGATGCCTGCAAAATAGAAACAATGGAAATAGCAGAATAGCGCGGTACTACGTAATTTTTTTACCGCAACACGTATTTTTTGCGAAGACTGTAGTGTATCAGTCAAAAATAAGATGATGTCGAATGGCGTAGGATGCAGCAAAGGCCCGGGCAGATTTGCCTGAAACACCCATCTTCAGGTATAAATTCGTAATATGCTTTTCAATGGTACGAACACTGAGAAATAATTGTTCTGCGATTTCTTCATTGGTCTTTCCTTCCGCAATCAATCTCAGGACTTCCAGTTCGCGGCCTGTAAACTTCAATTTCTTATCTATTGCCAGTAGTTCGGCGTTCGTTTTGTGGATATTCTTAAGTAGAAGCCGGGTTTTATCCACGTCCTTTTCTGCGCCCAGTCTTTGAAATATTTTTAGCGCTTTATTTAATTCCGATTCGGCGAGGTGAAATTGCCCCAGGGTTGCAAGCACCTCTGACAACTCAAGCCGGGTGCGGGCTGACTCGTATGGCGCAATGACGGCATCGTAGATATCACTGGCGTCTTCTAGAAGTAGTTTTGCAGACTTGTATTTCCCCTGAGCTTTCCTTACGATTCCTTCTGCACTTTTAACTGCCGCCCGTATCGGAAGGGTATCAATCAATACGGCAATTTCTTTTAACTCGCCCAAAACCGCAACTACTTCATCCATACGCTCCTGCGCCACGTATATCCTCACAAGCAGTTCAAGACCTTCGGGCTTCCGTGTTTTTTCCTTTGAAGGAATCTGCCGTAAAAATCTTTCAGCAAAATTTGAGGCCGCAACATAATCATCCTGATCAAATGCCAGGGCAGCGCAGTTCAATAATTTAAGCGAATGAGAGTCAGCTTCCTCCAGCAGGTTCTTCGTCTCATCCCACCGGCCCTGCTTCCTGCGAAGATCGGCAAGCCTTATCACAGATGCGGTCGCATAAGCCGGACGCATCTTTTCCAGCTCGTCCCTGGCTGCAAGAAGTTCCGTTTCTGCTTCCTTCCATTCACCCATCCACACCAATACAGATGCATATAGATTACGACAGGAAGCGAACATGGCGTCAAAATGCCATCGGGTACATATTTCTTTCACCTTCCTGCACCATTGGCCTGCACGGTCAAAATCCCGCACCCGTTCACATGCTTCTATTAGCATACAACAGGTAAGTGTTACAAAATTGATGTTCTTTGTTTGTTCACTTGTAGCGATAAGCGTAGCTTCATCCAATAACGCCATTCCTTCGGGGATCTTTCCTTCAGTCGTGAGCAAAAATCCTTTCATTGCAGCGGCCATCATAGAGCCATCCACGTTTCCCAGGGAGCGGCATATTGCAAGACTTTCGTTGAGAAATTTTAATGCATTTTCGTTGCCGGGCTCTGTTATAAAAGCCTTGCGGCCTTTCAACAACATCATGAATCCGAGTTCAGGGCACGGGCCCGATCCTTGCAGAAGCGTTTCTGCACTTTGAAACCATCCGTTTGCCACAGCAAATTCACCCTTGAGTTCAAGGTAGTCGATGCCCAGCCAGCACGCATTGCGGGCCGCGCCATACTTGTCGCCATTTTCGAGATAAAGTTGGTACGCCTTCTCACGATATGCGAGTACGGCGGGGATATCGTTTACCCACCAGCATGCTTCTGCCAGCTCCTGGAAAGCCTCAGCAGATGGATTTTCCCCGGCGGCCTTTTCCAACAGCGTTTTCGCTTCGTACCAATGGCCTTCTGAGAGTTCCTGGCGCCCTTTATGTAGCAATTCGTTTTCCATCAGCTTTGCGTGAAAAGATGTTGCAGATATTCTGTTCTCTAAAATTAACGAAAATCAATAAAGAGTTAAAACCAGGTATTACAAAATTTCACTCAAGGCATTATTTGCAAATTTTTTAAGTATGGATAACCTGCCGCTTGCGTTAATGGTGCGGTGCAGACAAAAGGGGGCAAACTTCATCTCTGGTTGAAAGATGATCATAAACACTCCATCTCTTTGCCGGACCAAAAGAGAAATCCCTGTTATTTGTTGGTTTACTGTCTATTTTTTTCGCGGAGTTTCTAATTCTGCGTGCGCAGCAGCCAATCTTGCTATTGGTACTCGAAATGGTGAACAACTCACATAATTCATCCCGATGCGGTGACAGAATTTTACACTTTCCGGATCGCCGCCATGTTCACCGCAAATACCGACTTTCAATTTCGGCTTTGTTTCCCTTCCTCTTTCTGTACCGAATTTTATCAGCTCTCCCACTCCATTCTGGTCAATCGTTTGAAAAGGATCGTCGCTCAAAATTTTAAGATCAAGATAGTTCGGCAGAAATCCGCCAATGTCGTCCCGGCTGAAACCAAAACTCATTTGTGTAAGATCATTGGTGCCAAAGCTAAAGAAATCCGCTGCTTCGGCCATCCTTCCGGCTTTGATAGCCGCTCTCGGTGTTTCTATCATAGTGCCGTAGAGGTATGGAATCTGTTTCAACTTTGATTTCTCACATACTTCTTTATAAACTTTGTCCACAATCTTTTTCTGGTGAATAAGTTCGTTTACGGTGCACGTAACCGGGATCATTATTTCAGGGAAAGCCTTTTTGCCTGATTTTAATAATTCTGCAGTTGCTTCAAAGATGGCCCTGATCTGCATTTCGGTTATTTCCGGATAACTGATGCCCAACCTCACGCCGCGGTGCCCAAGCATCGGGTTATTTTCGTGCAAAGCCAGCACACGCCTTCGTAGCAGGCTCATACTAATTCCGAGTTCTTTGCTCAGCTGGTGCAACTTTTCCTTATCGTGTGGAACGAATTCGTGTAGCGGTGGATCCAGAAGACGAATGGTAACCGGGTAACCGTTCATGATCTTAAGGGTGTCTTTCACATCTTTCTTTACATATTTGTACAATTCATCCAGCGCCGCTTTTCTTTCTTCCAGTGTTTTGCTCACGATCATCTTGCGCAAAAGAAACAGCGGTTGTTCGCTTCCTTCGCCATAAAACATGTGTTCTGTCCGGAAGAGGCCGATGCCCTGCGCTCCGAATTTCATTGCCTGTGTGGCATCGCCCGGTGTTTCTGCATTCGCACGTACACCAATCACTTTTATTTTATCAACCAGCTTCATCAAATCCTTGTAAGATTGATTCTTGTCGATATCAATATCCGTTAATGGAAGGCTGCCTTCGTAAGCCAGGCCTTTTGTTCCGTTCAAACTGATCCAGTCTCCTTCTTTGATAACAACGCCATCTTTTGAATGAAAGGTCCTTGCGTCAGAATGGATTTCAATATTGCCGCAGCCGACGATGCAACACTTTCCCCATCCTCTTGCCACCAATGCAGCATGTGATGTCATTCCGCCTTTTGTGGTTAAAATTGCCTGCGATTTGTGCATTCCATCTACATCTTCCGGCGATGTTTCTTCTCTTACCAAAATCACTTTTTCGCCTTTCGATGCCCATTCCACTGCATCATCTGAAGTGAAGACCACGCGGCCTTTGGCCCCACCCGGCCCTGCCGGCAGACCTTTGGCGATCGGCTTTTTGAGTTGCTCTGCCTTTGGATCAAGCATGGGAAGTAAAAGTTCTATCAATTGATTGGGCGCCACGCGTTTTACTGCGGTCTTGGCATCGATCAATTTTTCTCGATACATTTCTGTAGCCATTCTCACGGCAGCTATTCCATTTCGCTTACCAACCCGGCATTGAAGCATATACAATTTACCTTTCTCAATGGTAAACTCAATGTCCTGCATGTCTTTATAATGCTTCTCCAGCTTATTTTGGTAAGTGTAAAGTTCTTTATAAAGCCGCGGCATCGTTTTTTCCAGCGTTTTCAACTGCTTGCTTTGAGCATTTTTTGAATACTCATTTACGGGTGCCGGTGTCCTCGTGCCGGCCACTACATCCTCGCCTTGTGCATTTACAAGATATTCGCCATAAAATTTATTTTCGCCCGTGCCGGGATTTCTTGTAAAACCTACGCCTGTGCAACTGTCATCTCCCATATTTCCAAACACCATCGATTGTACATTCACGGCAGTCCCCCATTCGTCAGGAATTTTTTCAATGTGCCGGTATTCTTTGGCGCGCTTTCCGTTCCAACTGCTGAACACCGCACCAATGCCTCCCCATAACTGTTTCATTGCGTCATCAGGAAATTCTTTGCCTAATACTTCTTTAACTGTCTTTTTATAATCGACAACAAGTTCTTTTAGATCTTCAACTGTAAGATCTGTGTCAATTTGATATTTGTTTTTATGCTTAACCGCTTCGAGTTTTTCATCCAGGATTTTTCTTATTCCTTTTCCATTTTTAACTTCCATGCCGGCACCTTTTTCCATCACCACATCGGCATACATCATTATCAATCTCCTGTATGCGTCATACGCAAATCTTTCATCGCCACTTTGAGCAATCAATCCCTCAATTGTCTTTTGGGTTAAGCCAACATTGAGAATGGTTTCCATCATACCAGGCATACTTTTCCTTGCTCCTGAACGAACTGACACCAGCAACGGATTTTTTTCATTGCCGAATTTTTTACCGGTAAGCTTTTCCATTTTGGCAAGCGCTTTTTCGGTATCGGCTTTTAATTTTTTGGGATAAGTTTTATTGTTTTGGTAATAGTGAGTGCATACTTCGGTTGTGATGGTAAAACCCGGGGGGACTGGCAATTTAAGTTTTGGATGGCCGGCCATCTCGGCAAGGTTCGCACCTTTTCCTCCTAACAAATTTTTTAAAGATTCGTTTCCGTCTGCTTTCCCGCCGCCAAAGAAGTAAACATATTTATCTCCCTTTTTATTTTTTGACATGATACAATGTTTTTGGTAATTATAGATACATAGTTACGCCAGGTAACCTACAATTTAAAAAACATTGGTCATAAAGAGAGTTGATTTGTATCAGTTGGTCAGAACCTCAGATTAGCCTGATTAACTGATTAGACTGAATGGCGAATTCCGGGAAATCAGGTAATCGCTTCAATCAGTGGTTCAGATATTTTAAAATCCCCAGCTTTTCATCACCTCCAAATCTTCCCTTGAGCAATCCAACGGCGTCTTATCCTGGTAAGATTCCTGCTCAATAATAAATTCTGTAGTGCCGCCTTTTTGCTGGAAAACATCGACAATTTCTTTTACCGGCAAAATACCTTTTCCCAAAACGGTGCTTTCGTAATTGTCGCCCATCTCACCTTTGCCCGGCGCTTTTATCTCGTCTTTTACATGCATGCTTTGGAATCTACCCGGATGTTTTTGGACAATTTCCAAAGCTCTTCCACCAGCGCCATACATGTTGCCGATATCAATTTGTTGCAACACCAAATCAGGATCGGTTTTTTCTAAAATGATATCATATATCTGTTTGCCATTCAATGAATATTTGAATTCAAAATCATGGTTGTGGTAACCGAATTTTAATCCTGATTTTTTACACAGTTCACCTGATTTATTGAACACGTCCAAAAACTTTACCAGCTCATCATAATTCTGCCGCAAGCTTTCATCCAGCCACGGGCTAATCACGTACATCTCTCCGACTGTTGCAGCATCTTCAACTGTTTGTTTCCACTTATCGGTAAAATCGTTTTTGCTACTGTCCCAATCTGCGCCTGACATAACGGTATGGCCACTCGGCATATTCAAACCCAGGTCATCCAACACTTTTTTGAAATCGGAAGCAGAGTAGCCATAAAATTTTCTGTTGATATAATTGGCATGTTCTACATTTTTGTAACCCATTGCTGACAACTGTTTCAGCGTTCCGAGCGGATCTTTTTGCATATCATCGCGCACGGAATATAATTGTATGCCGAGGATATGATCGCTGGCTTTTTTATTGGCAAAAATAAAGTCAGGCAATAACATGGTCCCTGCAAGCGCCATTGAACTGTTTACGAGAAATTTTCTCCTGGTGAGTTTCATGATGAATTGATTTTAAAGTAAAAAATGTGATAAGTGTTGAAAAATGCAATACGGTTTGTTACAATAAATTTAACGAAGAAATTCTAATAAATCGCTTTTCATTTTGCATTGATAAATAATAAAACAAAAATGTTTATTTTTTATTGGTTTACTGAATTGTTACATCTATCAGAAACCGTTAAAACGGTTATTTAACGCCGTTAAATCAATATCCCACGGTCTTAACTGTGGGCTATTTCGTATTGAAATCTCGCAAAGGGTTTTGACCATTTTTAAGTAAATTCTTTTTCGTTTTTGTTAAAGGAAAAAATCTCTCATAATACACTATTTTTACGCATAAACTTTTACTCATTGCCATGAAAAAAATTCTTGCTCTTTTAGTAGTTATAACGTTTACGACTACACGTAGTTTCAGCCAGGCCAACATTCATTACAAAATTTCTTTTCCTAATTACCGTCATCATGAGGCACAGGTGCAATTGACAGTTAATAATCTAAGCAGTGCTCCGGCAACTTTTCGTATGAGCCGTTCTTCTGCGGGAAGGTACGCTACTGCTGAATTTGGAAAGAATGTGTATGATGTAAAAGCTTTCGATGGTAATGAAAAACCCCTGACTTTAGAAAGGGTTTCAGGTGATATTTATAAAGTCGTGCATCACCCTTCAACCGTAAAAATAACTTACACTTTATATGGCGATTATGCAGATGGAACTTATGACGGTATTGATTCAACAGGCGCGCACTTGAACATGCCTGCCACGTTTATGTGGATTGAAGGTCACGATGCCGATCCGATTACATTCAAATTTGATATGCCTTCATCTCTTCACTGGAAGGTAGCAACACAACTAAAACCTTTATCAGAAGAGAATACATACTATGCCCGCAATTTGCAATACATGATGGATTCGCCAACGGAACTGAGCGATTATCATTTGCGTACATGGACGGTAAAAAATCCGGACGGCAAAAACGAAGAATTGCGGTTGGTGATGCACGCCAAAGCTTCCGATAGTTTGATGGATGCGTATACTTCAATGGAACAAAAGGTGGTAAAAGAAGAACAAGCCGTGTTTGGAGAATTGCCTGATTACGATTATGGCACTTACACATTTATTGAGAATGTAAACCCTTTTGTACACGGCGACGGAATGGAGCATCGCAATTCTACATTCATTACGTATCGCGGGCAACTGGAGGATAATTTTATGCATGTGCTTAGCACTTCCTCCCATGAATTTTTTCATTGCTGGAATGTGAAGCGTATTCGTCCGCGCGATATTGAGCCTTTTGATTTTAAAGAAGCCGATATGAGCAGCAGTCTGTGGTTTGCAGAAGGATTTACACAATATTACGGCGAGTTGGTTTTGCAACGGGCAGGCTTTAAAGATCTTAATGAATATTGCAACATTCTTGGCGGCATGCTGAATTATGTTTTAAATAGTCCGGGCTCAAAAGAGTTTTCACCTGTTACCATGAGCAACCAGGCGGTCTTCACCGACGCAGGCGTTGCTATTGATCGCACCAACTATCCCAATATCTTTACCTCCTATTATTATTATGGCGCGGTTACTGCGCTCGCACTCGATTTTAAATTACGCAATGACTATCACCTGACATTAGACGATTACATGCGTGCTGTCTGGAAAAAATTTGGGAAGCCTTACATTCCTTATACGAATGAAGGATTGGAAAAAGTGCTGGGAGAAGTAACCAAAGATCCGTCGTTTGCTAAAAGTTTTTTTGATAAATACATTTATGGTAGGCAGAAAAATGATTATAAAACGCAACTGGAAAACGCAGGTCTTGATCTTGTAAAAAGTAATCCTGGTAAAGCATGGATGGGAAATTTCAGAACCGAAGCTGCTAACAATGGCTTACAAATTACCACCAATACATTAAAAGATCAGCCGGTTTACAATGCCGGACTTGATGTTGATGATGTGATCACCGAATTGGATGGCAAACCGGTTGCCAGTGCACAAGATATTGAATCCATTTTAGCTGTTCATCAGCCGGGAGATAAAATTGAAGTGAGCTTTATTCATCGCGAAGTACCGAATGAAGCGGTAATTACTTTACAGGAAGATCCTTCACTAAAAGTGGTAACTTTTGAAAAAGAAGGAAAGCCGGTAACGGAATCAGTACAAGATTTCAGGAAGTTATGGTTGGGAAACAAAGTTGTAAAATAGCAGATATTCCATAGCTAAAGATCATCTATATGATGCCAGGAACAAGAACAGTAAGAAATTATAACGGGCATACCACCAATATGCAACGGACCATAAAACTTATCTTTTTCCTGGTAACCGGTTTCATTGTTATCAATTGCAACGCGACGACTTTACCCACACATTCTGATACAATAAAAACGAGGATCATCTTGCTTGGTACCGGAAATCCGTATCCCAATCCTGACAGATCAGGGCCGGCCACTGCTGTGGTTTATGGAAAGAGGTTTTTTCTTTTTGACGCAGGCGCAGGCGTGGAAAGAAGGATCAGTGCAGCAAAGCTTCCCATCAGCGGACCGGAAGCTACTTTTATTACACACCTGCACAGCGACCATACATTGGGATATCCCGATCTGATCCTGACCTCGTGGATTATGAGGAGAAATAAAGCCTTACAGGTTTACGGACCTCACGGATTACAGCGAATGACCAACCTATTATTACAGGCGTGGTCTGAAGACATTGACACCAGAACCGAAGGCCTTGAAAAAGAAAAACGTGAGTACCTGCGTGTTAACGTACATGAAATAAAGCCGGGTATTGTTTACGACAGTGCCGGCGTAAAAATAACAGCCATTCCCGTGTTGCATGGCAGTTGGAAAGAAGCTTACGGTTATCGTATTGACACTCCCGACCGTTCTATTGTTATCTCTGGTGACACACGTCCCTGTGAAGCGTTGGTCAAAGCATCAACGGGAGTAAATGTTTTAATACACGAAGCGTATCCGTCAGAAACATTAAAACCGGAAAAGCGGCCCGGCGGTGAATACTGGGTGGAATATTCAAAGCAATTCCATACTTCCGATGTAGAACTCGGGAAAATAGCCGCTGAGGCGCAGCCAAAACTTTTAATACTTACTCATTTAGGCCGGGTTTCCGGAGCAGGCGATGTGCTTATTAATGGAGTAAGAAAAGGTGGCTTTAATGGAAATGTTGTCGTTGGTAAAGACCTCGAAACTTTTTAAAAATGTTTTTGACGTTTATATTGAAAATAAAAATTTAAATTATTTCTTTGTTTACTGCCCATCTTTTGTTTTGTGCTGCAGCAATAAAACAGGTTTCTTCTGTACCTTTTCAGTTATTGTATGATATAATTCTTTCCCCGCTTTTTCATATTTATCGCCCTTTTCCCACGTAGGTGGAGTTGGATCATCAGCGATATTTTTTGCAGCAAGAATATATGCCTTGATATATTTCATTACATAATTAAGATTCATATTTCCTACCTCATCACTGACATGATGATAATGTTTCATTGTTTCTGCATCAAATTTTGTAAAACCCAAACTGAAAGTGGGCGCCGGTATTCCTTTCTCCGCAAGGTTCACATTATCGCTCCTGTCAAAGAGATCCTGCTCGGGCGCCGGGTCGGCAATGGCTTTTAATCCAAACGCTTCACAACCTTTTTGAATATCGGCATCGGCAGAAGTTCTGCCAAATCCCACTACCGTAATGATCGTTGTATCGTTATAATCACCGTTATCGATATTCATGTTATAGACAATCTGCTTCAGCGGAATTACAGGGTGTGACGCAAAATATTTGCTTCCTATCTCCCCTATTTCTTCGCCGGTATAGGCAATAAACAAAACTGATCTTTTAGGAGGATGTTGTGCAAAGTAGCGCGCAGCATCCATCACAGCGGTAACGCCAACTGCATTGTCCCGTGCGCCATTATAAATCGAGTCCATCTTTCCATCTTCCATTACTGGTGTTTCGGCCACGCCCAAATGATCATAATGTGCGGAAAGAATAAGGTATTGATTCTTCAACTGAGGATCGGTGCCTTCTACATAACCCATCACATTCTTCGCCGGAATATCTTTTTCCAGTGTGCCCGTCACCGTTAGTTTGGCAGAAATTGATTTATTTTTTACTGCGCTTTCCAGAGTGTGATTTGAATCTTTTAGCCAAAACACCGCCAATGTATCTGCTGCATCCTGTCTCGCCACGTGCTCCTGCGACAGGTAATTTTGTAATCTTTTCCACGGCACATCCGAACCGGCCGCAAGTTCTATCAACGCAGCCGCTCCTTTCTCTTCTGCCAGTTTGCGCTTTGTTCTCGCCATCGAAAATGCCTGCCGGAAGTTGGAAGAATCGCTTTTGCCGGCAAGCGTAACAACGATTTTTCCTTTTACGTCCAGGTTTTCAAAATCTTTTTTGCTACCATATCCTGCAAACACTACCGGTGCATCCATGTTGATGTCTACGCCATTCAACTGTATCAAATCCTCACCTAACTGCAAATTGTTCCCGCCAACCATCAGCGTTCCTGTTTGTGCTGGCGTGATCATTTTAATATCAAAATTTTGAAAATAATCAGTAGTATTGGGACATTCTTTTAACTGCATACTTCTGAATTTTTCGCTGATATAACGGGCGGCAATTTGGATCTCCGGGCGCGCTGTAGCCCTTCCCTTCAATTCGTCTGAAGCGAGGAAGCGCAATGGTTCCAGGGCTACAGACGGTTGTTCAATACGGTTGATTTCCTGCACGTCTTTAGATTGTGCTTTGAGAGAAGACGTTGCGAAACAAAAAGCGACAATTATTAAAGAGAGCTGCGGCAAAAAATATTTCTTCATAAATTTTTTAATATCGGTTAGGCTCGAAAATAAATACAATTAAGCGGAACCGCCGTTAATTTGTGTCAGAATTTTATGAACGGAAAAAATGTCAGACCAAGGGGAAAATGTTGTTGAATATTTCAGTGTAACGCGTTGTGACAAGTGATCATTCTCCCGCGATTTTATTTAATCAATTTTATTAAACCTCAAATGCATTACCCTGTCCGAATTTACTTCAAAGCCAACAATATTATTTTTACTGTCACGCAGCATCATAAGCTGATTCATCCACCAGGTATTTCCCATTAAATGATCTTTGCCAACTAAGACCAATTTTGAATCGTTGTATTTGGAATTTGTGAGGAATAAATTATTATCTCTTAAAACGATACCATATCTGCATTCAAGTTCCGGAGAATAATAGACTCCCGTATATGGTTCCAAACTTTCATCCGGATGTGACGTGTCGGTTATGAATTTTTGAAAATGGGATGATTGGTCCGACCCCACTTCACCGGTATAATTGCCGGTAAATTTTTCAGATGTGATAGTTAATGTAGCTGCAGTTCTGTTTCTCTTGTCTTTGTTTTTTCTAACTTTTGCGGATGCTGTAGTATCTTTTATAAATAAATCAGCCATCTCATAAACTTTCTTACCAGGATTGAAATCTCCCAGGTTTCCGAAAACCATAAAACCCATTTTTAGATCTGGAAAGATTGCAACGTAAGTTCTGTAACCTGCATCAGCCCCCGCATGTGAATATTGCCGCCATCCTTTCCACGTATCGTTTACGATACCCTGCGCGTAGGTCAATTCTTTACCGTTATTTAATTTTCCTTTTTGTGTCAGCCTCTCAATATCCTGCTGGTCGCCCACTTTGTGGTCATCAAAATTCATTACCCATTTACTCATGTCATTGATATTGGTAAAAAGACTTGTAGCGCCCGACACGGAGTAGCTTAAAACTGCATTGAAAAAATGGGAACTATCTTTTCGACCGTAACTATACGAACGTTTCTTTTCAATCTCTGTATAGTCATCATGAATATGGGTACTGGTCATGCCCAAAGGTTTGAAGATCGCCGAGTCTGTAAATTGCCGCAATGTTTGTCCGCTCACTGCTTTTACTATTTCTGCCAGCATCGTAAACCCGCTGTTTGAATAGCTGTATTTATCACCCGGTCTAAAATTCAGGGCCTGTTGTTTGCTCAGAATCTTTATGATCTGATCCTGCGTTATCACATCATCAAGCCTTGTGCCCGCTATGGCAAGCAGTTGCCATTGGTCTCTTATGCCACTGGTGTGATTCAACAAATTTTGGATCGTTATTTTTTCTTTCAGATCAGGAAACCAGGGAAGCCATTTATGGATATCATCATCAAGATTTAGTTTACATTGTCTCGCCAGTAAAATGATAGAAAAGGCCGTAAATTGTTTGGAGACCGAAGCCATGTGATACAACGTCTGTGGTTCATTTGGAATGGCATATTCAAGATTGGCCATTCCATATCCTTTGGAAAAAACAAGCGAATCATTTCTGACAATACCCACTGTGCAACCGGGACTATTTGCTGAGTTCCATTTCGTGAAAAGGTTGTCGATTTTTTTTATGGTTGAATCCGGCAATGATTGTGCAGCTACGTTTGTTGTAAATGCAAAAGCAATTGCACAAATTATTATAAACGTTCTCTTTTTGATCCTCATATCAGGCAAATTTTAATTGTTCGGAAGATCCCTGAAAGTCGTAACCGCCAAGGGTAATAAAATATATGCGAAGATGAAAATTACGAAATAAAAATCTTTAGTAAAAGTTGATTTACTGTACGGCTGGTATAAACTATTAGTATTTCATCCTGCCTCTTCGTTCATTCTGCTCCTGCACCGCTCAGGTTTTTTCCACGGCTAAGACCGATCTTCCATAGCCCTAACAAATTGTTTAATAAAAAATTTTAATTTCCTTGTAAGAAATTTACATAATACCGGACTAATGGGGTAACGATTCGAAAAATGAAAGAAAGAGAACAGCGAAAAATTTTCCAGGAATGGCTTGATGAATATCGCGCGCTGGTGTTCAAAGTCATTAACGCATATGCTTTCAATGCGGAAGACCGCGATGATCTCTTCCAGGAAGTATGCCTGCAGATGTTTCGATCTGTTCCCAATTTTAAAGCTGAGTGTGCTGTGTCAACCTGGCTTTACAGGATTGCGTTAAACACGTCAATCAAATGGAGCACACAGGAAAAGAAACATGTTGACGGCCACCGGCAAATAGAGACAATGGCTCACGTACTGGAAACGCGTAACGAATCTAAAGATGGTCGCGTTAGCTGGCTGTACGCTGAAATAAAGAAGTTAAATGAAATAGACCGGTCGCTTACCCTGCTACTGCTCGATGGATATAGTTATAAAGAGATGGCGGAAATGATTGGGATTTCAGAGAGCAATATTGGGGTGAAGATTCACCGGATAAAAAAACAATTAGTAAACAACTCTAAACAATATGAATATGATGGAGTTTGAAGAAATGCAAAAAATTTGGAACGAACAAAAAGGAGAAACTATGTATGCAATAAACGAAACTGCACTTCACAAGAGTGTAACGCGCAAGAAAAATGCTGCGGGCAAAAGAATTAACAGGGTTGAAACCGGGTTGACTATCATCAACAGTGTGACCGCGATATTTTTATTAGTTCTCGCGCTGGGCGGTTCGCACAACTGGGCTTTTATCAATTTTGGAATAATGATAATTACGGTTGCCTATGTCCGGTATTTCCGTTGGAAAAGAAAAACAATCGAAAATACATTTGACCGAAGCATGTTAGGCGAACTGGACCAGGCGATAGCGAATACCAATTCCATTATCAGGTTCAATTACCTGATGCTTGTAGGATATCTTTTGCCTTTGGGCGTTTTAACTATTTCAAAAATGGTTGTTGTGGGAGCTCCGTTGCAGAAATGGTTAATAATAACTGGTATGTTTGTACTGGCCACCTTTTTGGTGCGTTGGGAACAAAAAACCTGCAATATCCCCAGGAAAAAACAATTGTTGATGCTGCGGGAGAAGTTAATGGAAGAGTGAGTTTATTACTTTCATTAATGCGTAGAATGAATTATCTTTTGAATTAGAATACACCTCTTTATCAAATCAAAAAAAATAAGATTGGAATGAAACATCTGTTTATTTTAGCACTGCTGTTGGGGATGAGTACGCTTTCGCAGGCACAAAATAATCAGCAACAAAAAATCGATTCTGTATGCTCGCTGGTTAAAAAATATTTCAATGAAAAGAATGATTCACTTTTATATTCATTAACGGGGGAATCTTTTCACCAGCAACTTTCTTCTGAATCCTTTAAAAAGATCTTTGACGCCAATTTATTTCCGTTAGGAGAAATGAAAGCGACAACATTTGAAAAAATGGAAAATGGGATAGCATTCTATAAGACGGTGTTTTCTACAGCAACGCTTTCTCTTTTGCTGAGCCTTGACGACAAGGACAAGATCGCCGTATTTCTTTTCAAACCATACGTCGATGAAAATTCGAAGAAAGATTATCATGTTCCTTCGAACAATGCAATGGCGACGCCTCTGGACAAAGAAGTAGATGCTTTGGTCCAACCTTATATCACTTTAAAGATAACTGCCGGCCTTAGTATCGCGATATTACAAAATGGCATAACTACTTTTTATGACTATGGAGAAACGGCCAGGGGAAATAAAGAACTACCGGGCATGCATACCCTGTTTGAGATCGGCTCCATTACAAAAACATTTACCGGCACTTTGCTGGCTGAGGCAGTCAACAGCGGGAAGGTAAAGCTGGATGATCCCATTAATAAATATCTTCCTGATTCCATACCTGAACTTAGTTATGATGGGATCCCTGTTACGCTAAAAACGCTTGCAAACCATACTTCCGGGTTACCGAGCCTTCCTTCCAATTTTCATCCTTCCGATCCATCAAATCCCTATAAAGATTATACCAGGCAGGATCTTTTCAGTTTCTACAAAAATTTTAAACTCACCCGCAAACCCGGTGAGAAATATGAATATTCCAATGTTGCCTTCGGCACTTTAGGAGTAATTCTTGAAAGAGTGTATCATCAAAATTATGAGTCGCTCGTCCTTGAAAAGATTTGCAAACCGTTGAACATGGATGAAACCATAGAATTTTTGAGAAAAGATGATTCTGCAAGATTTGCCAAAGGCTACGATGGTGAAGGTCATTCTATTTCCCAATGGGATTTTCAAGCTATTGCCGGCGCCGGTTCTATACGTTCCACAGCATCAGACCTCATCAAATATGCAAAGGCAAATCTTGGCGATGCGCCACCTATGTTAAACAAGGCCATTCAGTTAACCCACCAGGTAACTTATACAGGAAGTCCTGCAAATGTTGGTCTCGCTTGGCACATTATTAAGCCGGGAAAAGACGAACTCATCTTCCACAATGGAGAAACGGGAGGTTACCACAGTTATCTTGCAATAGATCCGGTTAAAAAAACAGCCGTCGTTATTCTTTCAAATTCTTCATCAGGAGTAGAAGTAATTGGGAATGGATTGATGAAATGGTTGGAAAATGAATAAGCAGTAGAGAACAAAAACGGAAAAAAGTAATCCCTTTTGTTTAATCGGTATAAAATAAAAATATTAAATAAAAGTTGGCTTACTACAAGACTGCCGCAGGTCTCCAGACCTGTGACTGCTCGTTACCTGTAATGCTTGTGACTGATCTTTACTTGTATAACCTTACCATAAACTCTTTTAAGCTATCCTTACCAACTCTAAAAATCCTTTCCCATTTTCGGTGTAATAATCTATTGCGATACAGTGTTACCAGTCTGGGCCTTTTCTGCCAAAATAAAAATCCTCTTTATCTCTTTGTTTACTGTCTCCAGATCTTATTCATGTTCAAAATACGGAATCTCATCATGGCTTTCATTTTCTTTTTGCTCCCAGTAAGCAAGCGTAACCACATGTCCGTCGGGCGTTTTCAAAAGCCTTCCAAAAATAGCATTGATAGGATTGAAAGTATAATCGGTAACGCCCACAGTAAAGGTTTCAGGAAGTTTGGGTTCTTCCGGCGGCGTAGGGGCAGGCTCCTCTCCTTCTTTTTTTACAACAGGTTTGGCAGGTGGCGCTTTTAACCTTCGTGGCTGTTCCCCTTTTAATCTCATCTATCACAGGATAGCCGCCGTCTGGTCTCCTGACCAACGGCATCAGAGAAAAATACCCACCGCAGCAAACCAACAAATTCCCTCTATTTTTATTTTGAAAAATCTGCGGTTAGTTTTCAATCGTGAGGATCTCTATAAGCGTTCAAGGTTTTTTTTGTTACGTTAAAAATACATAAAAAATATTCACAATGGGTTGATAAGTCAGGTAGATATTTTTTTAGTTGAAGGATTCTTAGGAAAGCAGGGATTAGTAACGAACAGTCACAGGTCAGGAGACCTGCGGCAGTTTGAAGAATAGCTGCGAAACAACTCCGTTTGTAAAGACTTTTGGCAAATCGACATTTTCTTTATAAGTTGCTTTCATTATCATAAAACTTATCTGCAATGAATGCGATAATTGTATTCCAAAACTAAATTAATTATTGTCTTATGGAGAGTAGAAATATTTACAAATGCTTCATATCATCGCCAGCCGACTGTCAAAAGGAAAGAGAAGCTTGCCAAAGAGTAACCGAAATTGTAAACAATGGAATTGCCAAACATCTGGGAATCATTTTTGAACCATTTATGTGGGAATATGATGTATTGCCAGACATGGGAAGAAATGCTCAGGAAATTATTGATGAATATGTAAAAAAATCCAATTATGATATTTTCATTGGAATTATGAAGAACAGATTTGGAAAACCGACAAAAAAAGCTGGCAGTGGTACCGAACATGAGTTTAATGATGCTCTAGAACGAAAAATAAAATATACGTCTCAAAAACCTTCACCACAAATTCTATTCTTTTTTGGCAAGGAAAAGGTCGATTTAGATAATCCTGAAATAGAAAACATCTTATCGCAACATAAGAAAGTCAAGGAATTTAAATCAAAAATAGAGGATCAGGGATTATATATAGATTTTACTGATACCGCTGATTTTGAAACCGAATTGAAAAGGAAATTGGAGTTGTTTGCAAAGGAAAATTCCCCTTTTGATAAAAGCGAAGAAAAAATAAAGGAAGCTGATATCGTTTTTAATCGATTACAAGAAGACCTAGATGAATCGCTTCGAACCTATAATGAAAAAAGTCCGGTATGGATTGAACCAATTGTAAGTTCAAAAAAAGAGATACCAGACAATCCAACAAAAAATAATGAACATAGGATCGAACTAAGAGATTTTATTGAAAATCCAAATGACATCATAATCAAGGCACCTTCTGAATTTGGATTAACATCATTAGCACATTATCTAAAATTAGAAGCATGGAAGATTGGCAAAACCTTTGTCTACATAGACGCAAAAAAAACGAAGAAACACAAAGTTGTTAAAGATATTATCAATGAATGCAGGAATTATTTTTTTAAACCAGCAGATAGCTTGGATTGTATTCTATTAGATTCGGTTTACTTTGAAGAGAATGGCATGATGCAAATGACAAAAATTATTTGCGAAGAATTTAAGAACATACCATTAGTTATTTTTAATACACTGGACAATAATTTTTTTATACAATCAAGCGAGGACGAAAAAGTTGAAATAAAAAGGAATTTCACTTCATACTATCTTTTGCCACTTCCACAGAATGATGTAAGAAAACTGGTAACTTCATATTCGAATTTAAGATCCCTGGAAGATGACAATGATCTTATTCTAAACAAGGTAACTAAAGATTTGGAAACCTTGAATATGCATCGAACAGCAAAAAACTGCATTTCAATATTGCGAGCATGCTCTAAAATTGGTATCGAATACAATCCAGTCAATAGAACAAAATTGCTTGAAGCCATTTTAAACACAATTTTTGAAGAATATGATATTCCAACTTATCGAGATAAAAAACCAGATGTAAAAGACTGCAGTTTTGTGTTAGGATATTTCTGCGAAGTATTGTTACTCAAGAATGATTTTGAATTTACGGACGAGTTTTTTAAAATTAAAATCAGAGAATTTTGTGAGGCTAATTACATTCAGTTGGATTTGAGTTATTTATTAAATGTCTTAATTGACAATTCTATTTTTATCAAGAAAAATTCGGGATTTTACTACTTCAAAAATTCTTATTGGGTATTTTACTTTATAGCTCAAAGAATGAATATGAATAAAGATTTTCTCGAAAACATTTTCGAGAATAAAAGATATATAGATTTTCCCGAAATCATCGAATTTTATACCGGCATTGACAGAAATAAAGAAGATGCTCTTCATGTTTTGAATAAGAATATCGATGAGACTTTATTAGTTGTAAGAGATAAAGTAAATATTCCAAATACAATAAATCCTTACAAATCTATTTCATGGCACCCCAGTATTGAAACATTGGAAAAAGAAGAAGAGAAGATCGGAGAAAACGTAATTTCTTCCGGATTGCCTGATGAAGTTAAAGATCAGTATGAAGACAAACATTATAATCAGATAAGACCTTACTATCAGGTAATAAATTCAGTATTTAGGGATTATTCATTTTTAGTTTTATTAAGGGAAATTTCTGCAACTTCAAGAGCCTTAAGAAATAGTGATTTCGTTGAACCAAGTCTGAAAATAGAACTACTAGATAAAATAACTCAAGGATGGAATGAGATAAACAAACTTTTAATTGTGCTCGCACCTCTTCTCGCAGACAAAGGTAAGATCGATTTTGAAGGTGCAACTTTCAAACTTAGCGAAGACGATTTTAAAATTGATGACCCCAAGGAAAAAAGATTAGCAGTCTTGCTAGCTGTCCCAACTAACATTGCCAAACTTTTTAAAGACGATTTATTTTCTATTAAAATGGGACCATTGTTAATCGCAAAAGCTGAGAATGAATCGAACAGTTTGGTAAAACATGAGTTGATGCTAATAATAATAGCAGAAAGACCCAAGGATTGGAATAAAACTATTGATAAGTATATTGTTAGTCTTGATAAAAACTCGTTCTTTTTATGCGACGTGCTCGATGTGTTACAGTACAATATTGATTTTAATGCGACAGAACCTAGCGATAGAAGGATCCTCATGATGCTTGCTAGTAAATGTAGAGCAAAGCATATATTCAAGAAAAACAATCCAGATTTAGGTTTAATTCAAAGACTTAACAAAATGGAAGGTGGATCGGAGTTTTTAATAAATTCAATTTTTCGTAACCGAATCTGTTTTAAGCCTGTTGGGTTTCCTTTTAATCCACCACAGGATAGCCGCCGTCTGGTCTCCTGACCAACGGCATCAAATGAAAACTATCACCACTAATCCAACAAACTCCCCTTATTCTTATTTGAAAAATCTCCAGTTAGTTTTCAATCGTGAGGATCTCAATAAGCGTTCAAGGTATTTTTTTATTAGGATAAAAATACATAAAAAATATTCACAACGGGTTGATAACTTATTCCATTTTCTTTGAACTTGCTTCCCTCTTTCTATATCTTGTTTAGTAATCAACAATCCCATGCCTTCGAGAGCCGGAACCTGCACCTGTTGCGGTATGCCGTTGGTCGGAAGAGCAGGCGGCGGCATGTAAAACCGCCACCATCATGTCTCCTTTTAATTTTCAAGCGTGATGTAAGTCAAAATAAAAATTCCCATCTATTTTATTCGGTTACTGG
>CAWAMQ010000008.1:0-310111 GCA_963783125.1 uncultured Chitinophagaceae bacterium | reverse complement strand
TTTTACGCCTAAATTTTTTAATCACTACCATGAAAAAAATTCTTACTCTTTTTATCGTTATAACGTTTACGGCTACACGCAGTTTCTGCCAGGCTAACATTAATTACAAAATTTCGTTTCCCAATTATCAACATCATGAGGCGCAGGTACAATTAGTGGTTAACAAACTTTCCGATGGCGCCGCTATTTTCAGAATGAGTCGTTCTTCTGCCGGAAGATATGCTACGCATGAGTTTGGCAAAAATGTGTATGATGTAAAAGCGTTCGACGACAACAATAAGCCGTTGTCTTTAGAAAGAGTTTCAGGAGATATTTATAAAGTATCTAATCATCCTTCAACGATTAAAATCACTTACACTTTATATGGCGACTATGCCGATGGAACTTATGATGATATCGATTCTTCGGAAGCACATTTGAATATGCCGGCGACTTTTATGTGGCTTGAAGGACATGATGCGGATCCCATCACAATCCAATTTGATATGCCGCAATCTCTTAATTGGAAAGTGGCAACACAACTGAAACCCGTAGACGGAAAGAACACTTACTATGCGCGCAATTTTCAATACCTGATGGATTCACCAACAGAGTTAAGCGATTATCATTTGCGTAAGTGGACCGTAAAAAATCCGGACGGCAAAACTGAAGAAATGCGCATTGCGATGCATGCAAAAGCAAACGATAGTTTGATGAATGCTTATACTTCGATGGAGCAAAAAGTGGTTAAAGAAGAAGAAGCAGTTTTCGGTGAGCTGCCCGATTATGATTATGGAATGTATACGTTTATCATAAACGTGAATCCTTTTGTGCACGGCGATGGCATGGAGCATCGCAATTCAACTTTCATCACCTATCGTGGTCAATTGGCAGACAATGTTTTGGAGGTGCTGAGCACTTCGTCACATGAATTTTTTCATTGCTGGAATGTGAAGCGAATTCGTCCTCGCGACATTGAACCTTTTGATTTTAAAGAAGCGGATATGAGTAGCAGTCTTTGGTTTGCCGAAGGCTTTACACAATATTATGGCGAGCTTGTTTTGCAACGCGCGGGCTATAAAGATTTAAATGAATATTGCCGGATACTTGGAGGAATGTTGAATTATGTTTTGAATAGTCCCGGTTCAAAAGAGTTTTCGCCGGTAACGATGAGCAATCAATCTGTTTATACTGATGCGGGTGTATCTATCGATCGAACCAATTATCCAAACATCTTTACCACCTATTATTATTATGGCGCTGTTACTGCATTGGCGCTGGATTTCAGACTGCGCACCAGTTACCATCTTACTCTGGATGATTACATGAAAGCGGTTTGGAAAAAATTTGGGAAGCCTTATATTCCTTATACAAATGAAGGTTTGGAAAAGGTGCTTGCAGAAGTAACAAATGATCCTTCTTTTGCGAAAAGTTTTTTTGAAAAATACATTTTTGGAACGGAGAAAAATGACTATTCCAAATTGATGGAAAATGCAGGTCTTGATTTGGTGAAAGCAAATCCAGGCAAAGCGTGGATGGGAAATTTCAGGACAGAAAAAGTTGACAATGGCGTTGAAGTTTCCTCCAATACTTTAAAAGATCAACCGATATATAATTCTGGTCTTGACGTTAATGATGTGATCACTGAACTCGATGGAAAAGCTGTAACGAGCAAAGAAGACATTCAATCAATTTTGGAAGCTCATCAGCCCGGCGATAAAATTGAAATCAAATACATTCATCGCGAAGTACCGAATGAAGCGGTAATTACTTTACAGGAAGATCCTTCTTTAAAAGTGGTGACTTATGAAGAAGAAGGAAAACCGGTAACTGATGCAATAAAAGATTTTAGAAAAGCCTGGCTGGGAAGTAAAGTTAATGAATGACGTTTGTCCAGTGAGGTTAACGAAATACTTTGTGAACGAAATAAGAATCTGAATTATTTGTTGGTTTACTAAACCCCTTAAATATTTTAGTCGCCTGATAAAACTGGTTTTATCTGTACTTCACTCGTGATGGATCGATACAACTTTTCCCATTCTTTTTCGTATTTATCACCTTTCGTCCAGCGTGGTTGAGTTGGATCGTCTGCAATATTTTTCGCAGCAAGCGTGAAGGACTTAATATATTTCATTACATAATTTAAATTCAAATTGCCAACTTCATCACTTACTTGATGATAGTGCTTCATCGTTTCTGCATCAAATTTTGTAAAACCCAGACTGAAAGTTGGCGCCGGAATTCCTTTCTGCGCAAGGTTTACATTATCACTCCTGTCAAATAAATCCTGTTCAGGCGCCGGATCTGCAATCGCTTTTAATCCAAAAGTTTCGCAGGCTTTTTGAATATCTTCATCCGCAGAAGTCCTTCCAAGCCCTACAACAGTTATAATTGTCGTATCATTATAATCACCATTGTCGATATTCAAATTGTAAACAATTTGCTTCAATGGAACAACAGGATGAGACGCAAAATATTTACTTCCGATCTCTCCTATTTCTTCGCCGGTATAGGCAATGAACATAACTGATCTTTTGGGAGGATGTTGTGCAAAGTAGCGCGCAGCATCCATCACAGCCGTTACGCCTACAGCATTATCTCTTGCACCATTATAAATTGAATCCATCTTTCCATCTTCCATAACAGGTTTTTCGGCAACCCCCAAATGATCATAGTGAGCAGAGAGAACAATGAACTGTTTTTTTAATGAAGAATCCGTTCCTTCCACATAACCTAAAACATTTTTTGCAGGAATAATTTTAGTTAGTGTACCCGTAACCGTTATATTAGCACTTACCTTGTTGCTTTTCAAAAATTGCTGTAAACCATGACCTGTATCTTTCAATAAAAATACCGGCAAAGTATCCGCTTCGTCCTGTCTGCCCACATGCTCCCGGGAAGTATAATTTTGCAAAGCTTTCCAGGGAACATCCGCTCCTGCAGCAATTTCTATTAATGCGGCGGCACCATTTTCTTCAGCAAGCATCCGCTTGTTCTTTATCATTTGAAAAGCTTGCCTGAAATGTGAAGTATCATTCGTTCCAAAACCAGTAATTACAATTTTACCCTTCACATTCATTTTTTTAAAATCTTCTTCGCTTCCATAGTTGGCAAAAACTACCGGCGCCTCAAGATTTACATCTGCACCGTTCAATTGCACCATATCTTCTCCCAATTCATACGTTTTGCCGTTAATATTCAATGTTCCCGACTTGGCAGGCGTGATCATTTTTATTTCAAAAGTTTGAAAATAATCAGGAGCATTGGCAAATTGTTTTACCTGCATACTTCTGAATTCCGTGCTGATATATCGGGCAGCGATTTGAATCTCAGGCCGCGCTGTTGC
This sequence comes from uncultured Chitinophagaceae bacterium, assembly GCA_963783125.1. Classification (GTDB taxonomy): domain Bacteria; phylum Bacteroidota; class Bacteroidia; order Chitinophagales; family Chitinophagaceae; genus Ginsengibacter. The sequence goes on along the minus strand of CAWAMQ010000008.1, from coordinate 306,786 downwards.
TCTTCCCTTCAATTCATCAGAAGCCAGGAAACGCAAGGGAGCAAGCGCTTCGGAAGGTGTTTCAATGCGATTTATTTCTGACTCTGCTTGCTGCGCTTTCACCGTAAAAGCGGTGCAACAAAAAGAAACAACGACAAATATTTTTTTAGCAGGAAGTATTTTTTTCATTTGTCTAAGAGGAATTATTTTGAGCGCTCAAATTAGTTACAATGATAAAGTATTTGGAATGGAATTCCATAAGCGGTGGCATACAGATGTAAATCCATTCCACACATTGTTTAAAAAAAATTTTAATTTCCTTGTAAGAAATTTACTTAATACCGGACTAATGGGGTAACGATTCGAAAAATGAAAGAAAGAGAACAGCGAAAAATTTTCCAGGAATGGCTTGATGAATATCGTGCGTTGGTGTTCAAAGTTATTAATGCCTATGCTTTCAATGCAGAAGACCAGGATGATCTCTTCCAGGAAGTATGCCTGCAGATGTATCGGTCTGTTCCCAATTTCAAAGCAGCGTCTGCCGTGTCTACCTGGCTTTACCGGATTGCGTTGAACACGGCAATCAAATGGAGCACGAAGGAAAAGAAACATGTTGAGGGGCACCAGGAAATAGAGAAAGTGGCGCACGTGCTGAAAGCGCATAACGAACCTAAAGATGGCCGTGTTGCCTGGTTATACGCTGAAATAAAGAAGTTTAATGAAATAGACCGTTCGCTTACGCTGCTGCTGCTCGATGGATATAGTTATAAAGAGATGGCCGAAATGATGGGTATTTCAGAGAGCAATATCGGAGTGAAGATTCACCGGATCAAGAAACAATTAGTAAACAACTCTAAACAATACGAATATGATGGAGTTTGAAGAAATGCAAAAAATTTGGAACGAACAAAAAGGAGAAACTATGTATGCAATAAACGAAACTGCACTTCACAGAAGTGTAACGCGCAAGAAAAATGCTGCGGGCAAAAGAATTAACAGGGTCGAAACCGGGCTAACTATTATAAACAGTTTAACCGCGATATTTTTATTAGTTCTCGCGCTGGGCGGTTCGCACAACTGGGCTTTTATCAATTTTGGAATAATGGTAATCACCGTTGTTTATGTCCGGTATTTCCGGTGGAAAAGAAAAACAATCGAAAATACATTTGACCGAAGCATGTTGGGCGAACTCGACCAGGCGATAGCAAACACCAATTCCATTATCAGGTTCAATTACATGATGCTTGTAGGATACTTTCTTCCTTTGGCCGTTTTAACTATCTCAAAAATGGTTGTTGTGGGAGCTCCGTTGGAGAAATGGTTAATAATAACTGGTATGTTTGTACTGGCCACCTTTTTGGTGCGATGGGAACAAAAAACCTGCAATATCCCCAGGAAAAAACAATTGTTGATGCTGCGGAAGAAACTGATGGAAGAGTGAGTTTGAAATAATTTTTACGAAAATAGAATTCCTCTTTATTTCTTTGTTTACTATCTCCAGCTCTATTCATGTTCAAAATACGGAATCTCATCATGGCTTTCATTTTCTTTTTGCTCCCAGTAAGCAAGCGTAACAACGTGCCCATCGGGCGTTTTTAAAAGCCTTCCAAAAATAGCATTAATGGGATTGAAAGTATAATCGGTAACGCCCACTGTAAAGGTTTCAGGTAGTTTGGGTTCTTCCGGCGGCGGCGGAGCAGGCTCCTCTCCTTCTTTTTTCACAACCGGTTTGGCAGGTGATGCCTTCGGCGGCGGAGAAGGAACGGCCACAACGGTGAAACCATTATACTCCAATAATTTTTTTAAGAACTCAACTCTTTCCGGCGCAACGTCTTTTTCTACAATACCACATTTGACGCCGTCAAGTTCTTCGAATAAATGATTTTTATTGATGGCCATATCTTTAAATATTTGAAATGTTGAATGATCAGTTTTGAAGGAAGCAAAAATCAATCAACATAAATTTTATTTTAAATCGCGGACTGAATATAACTATAAACCCAACTTAATATTCCTGCGAAAACAATACCTGCGCCACAGATATACATTCCCAATTTTGTAGAAAGTTGTAGTTGAATTTTTCTGATTGGTTGTTCGTTCTTGTCCATAAACATCGAGCGGATCACTCTCAAATAATAATAGAGTGAAACGATGAGGTTTAAAGCAACAATGGTAATGAATAAATAATTGGCGTTGGCAGCTCCGGCTTTCAGCAAAAATAATTTTCCAAAAAATCCTGCTGTTGGTGGAATGCCAGCTAATGAAAATAACGCTAAGGCCATCACCCAGGTCAGGAAAGGATTGGTTTGATAAAAACCTTTGTAATCATTTATGTTTTCCTTTCCGGTGTGGGCTGAAATGGTTGCTGCAACTGCAAATGCAGCAAGATTTGAAAACACATAAATTAAAACAAAGTAAACAACTGAAGCAAGTCCTTCCGGCGAATTGCCGCTGATTCCCACCAAAATAAAACCTACCTGCGCGATGGAAGAAAATGCGAGAAATCGTTTCATATTTTGTTGTCTCAATGCAAAAAGATTTCCGGTGATCATTGTGAGTATTGAAAGCAACACGAGCATATTATACCACACTTCCTGCATCGGCTGAAATACTTTGTACAGGACAGTTATGAAAATAAATGCAACCGCCCCTTTTGAAATAACCGATAAAAAAGAAGTGGTTGCCATCGGTGAGCCCTGGTACACATCGGCTGTCCACAAGTGAAAAGGAACGATCGACATTTTAAAAGCGAAAGCCGTAAACAAAAAAACAAAAGCAAGGATTTGCAATGGATTGTTAGAAACATGAGAAGGTAGTTCGGTAAAACTTATGGTTCCTGTGGTTCCATAAATCAACGAAATTCCAAACAATAAAATGCCTGATGAAAAAGCAGATGACAAAATAAATTTCATCGCTCCTTCGGAAGAAATTCTTTTGTGAAGATCAAAATTGGCCATGGCGGCAACGGGAATTGTGGCGAGTTCGAGCGATAAAAAGAACATTAATAAATTACCACTGGAAATAAGAAAGAACATGCCGAGCAAAGCCGATAAAAGCAAAATAAAAAATTCTGAAAGATGTTTTGTTTGCCTGAACCAATCAGCAAAAAGTAAGGAAATAAGATAAACGCCCAGACTTAAAATATTTTTTTGAAGCACAATTAATGGATCAGTAAAATACATGCCGCCAAACAAACTTCCCTGGTGATTTAAAAAAAATCCTGCAGCAAAATTGAACAATAATAAAAGCTGGATGATATAAAGTAAAGAATCATTGGTGAACGCTTTGCCTAATTTGATAAACAACAACACAAAGATGATAACCGACAGTATCAGTTCTGGTTTCATTAATGATATAAATTCAGTCATTCCGGTCATTTTATTGTCCTCCTGTAATTTTCTGCATAATGATTTGTGCTCCCGGCCTTATAAGATCATTCAACCAAAAAGGCGCAACTCCTATAGCGATGATCCCGAAAAGTAAAATAACGGCAGCTAGTTTTTCGTTCCACGCGGCATCTTTTAAATGTTCAAAAGTGGCTTTCATCGGCCCCATCGCAACTTTAGTAACCGCCCGCAAAATATAAACTGCCGTTACAACAATACTCATACAAGCCAGTATGGTAATAATATGGTGGAAGGCATCCGGATGTTCCCAGGAGCCAATAAAGACGGTCATTTCAGCAACAAAGCCGCTTAATCCGGGCAAGCCAAGTGAACAAAATCCTACAATAAATAATACAGTTATTATGAAAGGTAATTTCTTTAGAAGACCGCTCATGTCATCGATCATCCTTGTGTGGGTACGTTGGTATATCATGCCGATAACGGCGAAGAAAAGAGCGGTCATTAATCCGTGGCTTACCATCTGTATAACGGCACCAGTAAACGCAGTTTTAGTTAACATTCCTATTCCCAATAATACAAAGCCGCAATGGCTTATGGAAGAATATGCATTGATATATTTTAGATCTTTTTGCATCATCGTTACAAATGCGCCATACAAAATTCCGATGACAGAAAGTATGATGATAATGTTTGCATATTCTTTAGCGCCTTCGGGTAAAAGATAAACGGCAACACGCAAACATCCGTAGCCTCCTAACTTCATCGAGATTCCTGCTAAAAACATAGAACCTGCTGTGGGCGCGGAAGAGTGACCGTCGGGAACCCACGTATGAAAAGGAAATAAACCACTGAATACACCAAAGCCAATAAACAACAACGGGAAACAAATCATTTGTATGTTGTAAGGAATATTTGTTGAGGACAATTTCAGCAAATCAAAAGTTCTTTCCGGAGTAGTAAAATAAAGTCCGAGTAATCCTACCAAAACCAAGGCAGATCCACCCATCAACATCAACGCAAGTTTATTGGCGCTGTATTCTTTATTACCACTTCCCCAGATACCGATCAATAAATATTTTGGAATAACCGCGATTTCCAAAAAGAAGAAAAGCATGAAAAGATCGAGCGATAGAAAAAATCCATACGCTCCCAAACTTAACAACAGAAGAAGAAAATAAAATTCTTTTGTCATCTTCTCAATATTCCATGAAACAAGAATTCCGGCAATCACCACAAAGGAAGTTAGCATGATCAATGCAACAGAAATTCCATCTACACCCAAATGAAATCCGATGTGCAATGCAGGAAACCATTCATAGTTTTGTTGAAACAAGCATTTGCGCTGTATCGCCTGCTGCTACTGCATTTCGATAGTAAACAAACAATAAAAGAGAAATTATAATTTGTATCGCTGCACCGATGAGCGATGCCAATCTTACCTGCTCCCTTGTGCGCATCAACAGGACAACAATCGCGGTAAGCAAAGGAATCAATATGAGTAATGATAAGTTCATGCTTCGTCAATTTTTATTTCCACCAATAAATAAACAATACGGCCATTGCAAGTGTCGCGACTAAAAAGTACAGGCCATACTGTTGTACTTTACCAGATTGAATTCCTTTTATTTTTGTTGAGACTTTTTCTGTTGTATTGCCGGTTGCATTTACAATGCCATTCACAACATTCCTGTCGAACCATGCTGCAGGTTTTCCAATTAAATTGAAAATTATTTTTTTGGTGATGAATAAATAAAGTTCATCAAAATAAAATTTGTGATAAGCCGCTTTATAAAATCCGCCGAAGGAAGAAGCGATTTTATCAGGCAAATTATTTTCTTCTTTATACATCCGCCACGCAATTAAAATTCCGGTCAATCCAAAGAAAACAGGAAGGATGGAAAACTGCCAATGAAAAGCATGTATTTCGCGGCTTTCCTGACAGCGTAACAAATTTGCCGAAGGGAATGAAATCCTGCGAAAGCCGCGCCAATAGCCAATAATATAAGAGGAAGGATCATTGCAAATCCACCTTCTCCATGAGATCTTTCCGGGAGTGAAGGTGTCGCTTTACTCCAAAAAATACTGAAGTACAGACGGAACATATAAAAAGCAGTAAGGCCGGAAGTTATCAATCCGATCCAATAAATCAGTTGGTTATTTTGAGATGCAGCCAGTAATATTTCTTCCTTGCTAAAGAAGCCGGCAAAAGGCGGAATACCGGAGATAGCAAGGCATGCAACCAAAAAAGTAATGTGAGTAACAGGTAAATATTTTCTTAATCCTCCCATGTCTTTCATTTCATTGCTGTGAATAAAATGAATGATTGATCCGGCGCCCAAAAACAACAACGCTTTGAACATCGCATGAGTAAACAAATGAAACATAGATGCGGTATAACCCAAAGATGCTTCACCAAACCTGGCAACGCCTAAGGCAAACATCATGTAACCAATTTGTGAAATCGTTGAAAAAGCAAGTACCCTCTTTATATCGGTCTGTGTACACGCAATTACAGCAGCAAACAACGCAGTGATGGCACCTACATATCCCACCAATTGCAACGCATCAGGAGCAGACAAAGCAAAAACGGGAAATAATCTTGCCACCAAATAAACGCCTGCAACAACCATCGTTGCCGCATGTATTAATGCTGAAACCGGCGTTGGGCCTTCCATCGCGTCGGGCAGCCAAATGTGTAACGGAAGCATGGCACTCTTTCCTGCACCTCCCATAAAAACTAAAACCATTCCCCATGTCAAAGCAGACATTCCAAGAAAAGAAGAAGCAATTGCATTTTGAAATTGTGGTGAATCAGGAGAAGTAAGTCTTTCGATAAGTGTATTAAAATCTAATGTTCCTGAATAAAAAGAAAGAATTAATATCCCGATCAAAAATCCCAGATCAGCAAAACGGGTAACGATAAACGCTTTTTTGCAAGCTGCCACGGCACTTGGTTTTTCGTAATAAAAACCAATCAATAAAAACGATGAAATGCCCACCAGTTCCCAGAAAATATAGATTTGGAAAATATTCGAAGACATCACCAACCCCAACATAGAAAAAGTAAATAAGCCAAGGAAAGAATAATAAGTAGAAAATCTTTCCTCTCCTTTCATATAGCCGAGACTATAAATATGCACCATGAGAGAAACGAAAGTTATCACCACCAACATCATAACGCTGATTGGATCAATCAAGGCGCCCATATCAATGGACACCCCGCTAAACTGCAGCCATGTGTATTGAAAAGGAATTATTTTTTGGTAAACGCCATCAACTTTTCCAAATTCAAAAAAATAACCGTAAGCTACGTACAGCGCCAGCAGAAAGGATGCGAGCAACAAAAGTGTTCCGATTACCCCTGAAGCATTCTTAAAATATTTTCTTCCGAACAATCCCAATAATACAAATCCTGCAACAGGAAGTAAAGGGATCAGCAGTAAGTAAGTCTCGTTAAGCATTTTGCTTAGTCAGTTTTATAAATTAAAATTTCATCTCCTATGCTTTGTTCACATCAATTGAATGATGGCTTCTGTACAAATTAATTATGATCGCTATTGCTACTGCTGCTTCTGCTGCTGCAATGGCAATTATGAAAATGGTGAAAAACAATCCATCCAATCTATCAGTCCATAAATATTTATTGAATGCAATAAAATTCAGGTTCACACTATTTAGCACCAGTTCAACACTCATTAAAACGGTGATAAGATTTCTCCTGGTAAAGAAACCATAAATACCAATAAAGAAAAGCGCTGTGCTGATAAAAAGAATATGATATAGGCCTGGTTGTAACATGTATTTACTTTTTTATTCTACATTCCTTGTTCAATATTCATTATTCACTTCTTTTCTTTTAATATCGAACACCGAACAAGGAATAATGAATGTTGAAGTTGACGTTCATTTATTCTTTTATTCGGTTCCTGTTCAATTTTTTTACTTTCTGCAAATTCTTTTTTGCTGTTTCAATGCTTTTTACAAAAATTGAAATCAGTTCATTGCATTCAATGCATCCCTTTGTCAACCATTTCCATATTTTCAATTAAAGGAGCATTTCTTTATAATTTTCATCGCAGCTTCTTGATTCTCTCAATTCCTTTAATAACACTTTTAGTTTATGAATAAAATCATTTCTTGATTCTGCGCTTTGTGCTTCTCCATAATGCAGTGCTGGAGAAGTTCCTGATCGCACTAATTGTCCTCCGATGTAGTTACCTGCTTTTGTATTCATTAGGCTTTCAGTAATGTCTATTAATCAACACAGCAAAATCTACCAGCCGATCTTCCAAATCATATTTTCTTTCATTGTTCATTATTTCAAAACTTCATTGTTCAATATTCCTTGTTCGTTATTCATTATTATTTCTACTTCCCTACTTCATTATTCCACATTCCTTGTTCAATATTCATTATTCAACACTTTCACTTTTTAATATCGAACACCGAACAAGGAATAAAAAATATCGAAGTGTAAAAACCATCATCCAATAACATCAATTTCCTCCTCAATAAAAATCTCTTCTTTTTCTTCGTTTACTGTCTCTTTCGGACTTCGCATTGCTATCACAATACAACCTACCAAAGCCGCCAGCAGCAACATACTAACTACTTCAAAAGGCAATGCAAATCCTCCTTCATTCACCGACAGCATCCGGGTTCCTATATTTTCTACCGTTGGAGGAACAGGAATATTGCCAGTTGAAGAAAAACTATATTGATTAACCTGCACCATTACCAATGCGAAACCACAAAAGGCTGCAAGTGCCGAAAATACCTGCCTTCCGATCTTTTGCTTCGGCATTTTTTCTCCAGCCTTGTGCGTTAAGAAAATGGAGAAGATGATCAATACCGTAATGCCGCCAACGTAAACCACAATTTGCACTGCTGCAATAAACTGGAATTGCATCCAGAAATATAAACCCGCAATGCCAATCAATGAGAACAGTAAAAAAATAGCAGCCCTGAAGATTTGCCTTGTGGAAACTGCAAGAATACCACTTACCAAAGTAAGCGAAGCAAGCAGGTAAAATATGATAGTTGATCCTTCCATTATTCGACGCCCTCCATAATTTTTGAACCGGGTTTGTTTAATATTTTAGTCAACTCGCTTCTGTCATACACGCTGTGTTCAAAGGTTTGCGCCATTTTGATTGCATCAGACGGACAGGCTACCACACAGAGATTACACATCGTACACAATTCCAGGTGATAGACCAGTTTATCAATTGCTTTTTTTCGTTTACCCTCCGGCGTTATATTGAATTGAGTGATAACTTTTAAACTTCCATTGGGGCAAGCCAATTCACATGCGGTACAACCGGTACAGCGATGCTCGTTATTTTCATCATGCGGCATCACCACTTCGCCCTTAAATCTTTCAGATAAATCCAGTGTATCACGATTATCCGGATATTGCTGCGTGATGATTTCTTTATGATGCGTAAAATAATACATCGTACGCCTCATGCCGGTTGCAAGAGATTTGATTGCACCAAAAACTTCTTTTATGTATTTAACTATAAACATGATTTATTAATATCGAATATTGAACAAGGAATAATAAATAAAGAAGTGAATGCGCTGTTTTTCAACTTCAACATTCGATATTCCTTGTTCGTTATTCATTATTTTTAGTTTTAAAAATACCATCCTCCAATTGCCATAGCTGTTACCAATAAAATATTAAACATGCTTATGGGCAATAAATATTTCCATTCAAGATTTAATAACTGATCAATGCGCAACCTTGGAAAGGTCCAGCGAAACCACATGATCAGGAATATTAAAAAGAACGTCTTTCCAAAAAACCAGATGCTGGAAGGAATAAAATCCATCACGTGATTAAATCCTTGCCAGTTGCCGATATGGAAAGGCATCCAACCTCCTAAAAATAATGTTGCACCAATCGCACACACGATGAACACATTTACATATTCTGCTAAAAAGAACAACGCAAATTTCATCCCTGAATATTCTGTATGGAAGCCTGCAGTCAATTCTGATTCTGCTTCCGCCAAATCAAAAGGCGCACGATTGGTTTCTGCAGTTACGGCGATAATAAAAATAACGAAAGCAATAATCACCGGAATATGCCCTTTAAAAATCCACCATCCATCTGCCTGCGATAAAATGATTTTGTTGACATTTAAACTACCGGTTAATACGATAACAGAAAGAATGGATAGTCCTGCAGACAATTCATAACTGACGATTTGTGCGCCGGCACGCATCGCGCCCATCAAAGAATATTTGTTGTTGCTCGACCAGCCTGCAATCAAAACGCTGATGACAGAAACGGATGAAATCGCGGTAACATACAACACGCCGATATTCATATCCCACATTTGAAAATTCCTTGCAAAAGCCAGGGGAGCCATCAGCAACATCGCAACCATCATCGCGATGTAAGGCGCAAGATTGAATAAAAATTTATCTGACTCTGAAGGCGTCATTCCTTCTTTTACCAACAATTTTAAAGTATCGGCGAGCGATTGAAACATTCCTTTTGGCCCCACCCGATTTGGCCCGAGGCGAATTTGAATCCATGCAGAAACTTTTCTTTCCATGATCACCAAAACCAAGCCTAATACCGCAAACAAGCCAATAACACAAACATCCAACGATCACCATTTCAATAACGATAACCCAGGTTGGGTTCAGCCTTTGACTTAACCAATTGTTTACAAAATTTGCTATATTATTAAAGCTCCACATTGTTTTTTGGCCTCACCCCAACCCCTCTCCAAAGGAGAGGGAAATGGAAGTTATTTTTTTTATTTTTATAAATTTTCTTCAACTTCAACCTTCATTGTTCCTTGTTCGATATTCATTATTTATAAGATCTCCGTTCACTCTAATTCATCATTCGTAATATCGTAATTTTTAAAATTCATAATTTACCTGTCAATATCCGGTATCACCAAATCCAATGTTCCCATCATCGCAACCAAATCGCCCAACTTGCTTCCTCTTGCCATGTGATCCAACAGCTGAAAGATTTGAAAATCCCGGCGAACGGAATTTAATCCTGTAAGGCGTCATTCCTCCTTCACTTACTATATACACTCCCAACTCTCCTCTTGCCGTTTCCACTCTTGTATAAAATTCTCCTTTTGGTAATTTCAAAACTGCTTTTGTTTTTGCCTGGAAATCACCTTCAGGAATATTGTCGATTAATTGCTCAATGATTTTTATCGATTCATTCATTTCGCGCAGGCGCACCATATATCTTGCGAAGGAATCACCTTCTGTTTCCAATATTTCATCAAAGGAAACTTTGTCGTAGACTTCATACGGATATAATTTTCTTATATCGCAACTCACGCCGCTGCCTCGGGCTGTCGGGCCTGTGCAGCCATAAGAAATCGCATCTTCTGCCGACAAATAACCGACGCCTTTCATTCGATTTTGGAAAATGATGTTGCCTGTTACCAGCTCATCATATTCTTTAATTTTCCTTTTATATAGAACCAAAAAATCTTTTACTCTTTTTTGAAAATTAGGATGAATATCAGCCATCACGCCACCGGGCACCATGTAGTTCATCGTCAATCTTGCACCACATGTTTCTTCCATTATATCATTGATGGTTTCGCGCTCCCTGAACGCATGGAAGAAAGGAGTGAACGCGCCGAGATCCATCGCCATGGCTCCCCACCATAATTCATGCGATGCAATTCTTGTAAGTTCATCCATCAAAACCCTTATCACCTGCGCTCTTTCAGGAATTTCCACCTGCAAACCTTTTTCTACACACAAGGCGCAGGCATGATTATTAATGTGAGCTGAGAGATAATCCATACGGCTGGTAACATAAATAAACTGGCGATAGGTAAGGCTTTCACACATTTTCTCAATAGAACGATGAATGAAACCGAGATGAGGTTCTACCTTTTTAATGGTTTCTCCGTTTAGCGTAACTACCAGGTGCAACACACCGTGAGTGGCGGGATGCTGCGGCCCCATGTTAATGATCATATCGCCGGTTTCCCCACCCTTCAGGGAGGCGGCTTTCACGCGATTCCATCCATTATTTCATTTTCTCTATCCATAATATTTCATTCGTTTTCTCCTTTGCGGAGATTCAACAGCTACAGTTTTATCATATTAACCGGATCTTCAAAATCTTTTCTCATTGGGTTTTTTCCTTCCCACCCATCAGGAAGAATAAGTAAGCGCAAATCAGGATGATTTAGAAAAATCACTCCAAACATTTCGTACACTTCTCTTTCATGAAAATCAGCGGTGCGCCATATTTTACTTACTGTTTCTATTTCAGGATTGGTTCTGTCAAGTTTTATTTTTATCACGATGTTGTGCCTGTACTTTGTAGAGGTAAGATGGTAAACCATTGTGAGATGAGTATTCCAGTCGATGCAGGTGAGGCAAAAAAGATAATCGAAAAACAATGCCTCCTCATTACGCAATTGTTGTGCAAAAGTCAGCCAGTCTTTCGCTTCAGCATTGATGTTCAAAAACTCTCCTCCTTCTTCAAATGTTGCAGAAGGTAATAATTCAGTGATCTTTATTTTAATTCTTCATCTGACATTCATTTTCTTTATTTTCCTTGGGGTTTCTCAACTTTTATCTGTTCTCTCGTTAAGCCACTTTTTATTTTTTGCTGAAGCGTTATTAAAGCGTTCAATAACGCTTCCGGCCGTGGCGGGCAACCCGCAACATATACATCGACCGGTATCACATGATCGGCGCCTTTTACTACAGAATACGTATTGTAAAAAAACGGGCCACCACTGATGGCGCACGCTCCCATCGCAATCACATATTTCGGATCGGCCATCTGGTCGTATAATCTTTTTAAAACCGGCGCCATTTTATTCACGATCGTTCCTGCAATGATGATTACATCTGCCTGGCGTGGCGAAGCTCTTGCTACTTCAAATCCGAAGCGTGAAAAATCGTATTTGGCGGCGGCTACCGACATCATTTCTATTCCGCAACAACTGGTAGCAAAGGTTAATGGCCACAATGAATTGGAACGAGCCCAGTTGATGATGTCATCCAGTTTACTCAACACCACCCCACCACCGGGTGTTTCATGTATTTGGCCGGGAAAATCTTTTTTTTCTGAGTGTGTTTTTAAATCCATTTTAAAGCACCTTTTTTATGCGCATATAAAAATCCCGTGAATAATATAAAAAAGAAAATAATAATTTCTATTAAAGCAAACCACCCGGTTTGTTTGGCAACAACCGCCCATGGATACAGAAATACCAGCTCTACATCAAAAATTAAAAAAATCAAAGCAAATAAATAATAGCCCACATTTAACTGTATCCACGTTTGTCCTTTTGTTGGAATTCCGCTTTCGTAAGGCTCGCCCTTTTGAGGATTGGTGGTGGACTTAGTAAGAATTTTAGCGATGAGAATGGCTATGGAAGAAAAAGCTAATGCAGCTAAAATCAAGACGACCATTGATGAGGCTCCCATACGATAATTCTATTAGTTAGTGTTAATCAGAGTGCAAAGTAGTCATGAAATTTTTTCAATCTCTTTTCTTCAATATGATTCAAATCTTCGTGTGGCATGATTTTTATCATGCTTTTAAAAAGTGAAACCTTTTTTGTTCTTTTTCTCATTTACTGCAAGTGCGCTGCTACAAAGGGTTCCAGGCAATACCAATCTGAAACATGCCGGAATTTTTCATTCTTTACTTTGCTCAAATCCGAAATAAATATAGTAACTATTTTGCTAGCTGCTTTTTTGGATGTTTAAAACATGTGGATTGTTGATTGAAGTGGAGATCAAAACCTGTTTTGTTGTTGCAGCAGAACAATAAATAATGATGATTTTTATTTTTCCGGCGGATTTAAAACTTGGAATCGGAAAGCAAGAAAAACGTTGGCAAATGAGAGGTTTTTTCCATTGAAAATACGGCATGATAACAATCATGTATTACAATGAGTTGCATCACAAAATCAACCCTGTCATTTTTATTCCTTTACACTTTATTTCAATATAAATCACCCTTTAAAAATTAATGTCTTATGGCTATCAAAATCACAGAAGAATGTATCAACTGCGGTGCCTGTGAGCCCGAATGTCCAAACAATGCAATTTATGAAGGCGGTGCTGATTGGAGCATCGCAGACGGAACAACCGTTACAGGCAGCTACGTATTGATCGATGGAACAGTGGTTGATGCAAATGAACGTTTTCCGGCACTCACATCAGATATCTATTACATCACTCCAAACAAATGTACCGAGTGCCAGGGATTTCATGAGGAGCCCCAGTGCGCTTCAGTTTGCCCGGTTGATTGTTGTGTGCCAGATGAAGATCACACGGAAACTGCCGATCAATTACTGGCCAGGAAAGAACTTTTGCATAGCTAATACATTTTAATCCTAATGGACAAAGTAAAAGAACAGTTCGAAAAGACCCGAACCATAAAGAAGGTTGATAAGATCGTTGTTCGTTTCTCCGGCGATTCCGGCGACGGAATGCAACTTACCGGTATGCAGTTTACCGATACTGCTGCGTTAGCCGGAAATGATACGACCACCTTTCCCGATTACCCCTCTGAAATCCGCGCCCCGATAGGAACGGTTGCCGGAGTTTCCGGTTTCCAGGTTCATTTCGGAAGTACAGAAATTTATACTGCGGGCGATAACTTCGATGTGCTGGTAGCCATGAATGCGGCAGCACTAAAAGTGGATCTTCCCCGTTTGAAAAAAGGTGGAATCATCATAGCCAACCTGCAGGGATTTGATAAAAAGAATCTCGCGCTGGCCCAATATCCTGATGGGGTAAATCCGTTGGAAGATAATTCGCTGGCGAATTACATTGTCCATAAGGTGGATATAACCAGGCTTACCAAAGAATGTCTCGTTGATAGCGGCCTGGGTATGAAAGATGTTGAGCGTTGCAAAAATATGTTTGTACTTGGCCTGATTTTCTGGAAGTTTGATAAAACACTGGATAACACCGTCCATTTTATACAGGACAAATTTTCAAAGAAGCCGGAGATTGCCGATGCCAATATAAAAGTATTGAAAGCCGGTTGGAATTATGGCGATAGTGCCGAAATATTTACTACGCAGTTTAAGATTGCGCCTGCAAAACTTCCTGCCGGAACGTACCGTAATATCACCGGCAACCACGCTTCTGCTATTGGATTGCTAGCGGCTGCGGAAAAATCAGGATTGCCTTTGTTTCTCGGCTCCTATCCTATCACACCTGCAACCGATATTCTTCACGATCTTTCAAAATACAAAGGCAATGGTGTAAAAACCTTCCAGGCTGAAGATGAAATCGCGGCAGTTTGTGCGGCCATTGGCGCGTCGTATACAGGAAACCTTGCGGTTACAACTACTTCGGGACCGGGTATGTCTTTAAAGACAGAAGCATTGGGACTGGCAGCCATGCTCGAACTGCCGCTGGTAGTTATTGATGTGCAGCGTGGTGGCCCTTCTACAGGTTTGCCCACCAAAACGGAGCAGGCGGATTTGTTGATGGCGATGCATGGAAGGCATGGTGAAGCGCCTTTGCCTGTGTTGGCAGCATCTTCTCCTTCTGATTGTTTTGAAACAGTTTACGAAGCAAGCAAAATTGCTATGGAACATATGACACCGGTGATCGTTTTAAGCGATGGCTATATTGCCAACGGTTCAGAACCATGGAAGTTTCCAAAAGAAGAAGAACTCACTGGTATCAAAGTGAATTTCCTCACAAAGCCAAACGGTCCTGATGGAAAAGTGTTGCCTTATAAACGCGATGAAGATTTCGTGCGTCCGTGGATAAAAGCAGGAACCAAAGGGTTGGAACATCGCATCGGCGGTCTCGAGAAAGAGAATGACACGGGCAACGTTTCTTATGAAGCAAAAAACCACGAACTGATGACAAAGTTGCGTGCAGAAAAAATAAAACAAATTCAGGGATCGATTCCTCCTGCAAAGGTTGATAACGGCAATGACCGAGGAAAGCTGCTGGTGCTGGGCTGGGGCTCAACATATGGTGCAATTAAAACTGCCGTACAAGAATGTATCGAGGAAGGTTTTGATGTTTCGCATATTCATCTCCGTTATATCAACCCGTTGCCTAAAAATCTTGGCTGGCTTTTATTCGGGTTTGATAAAGTTTTAATTCCTGAAATGAATTGCGGGCAATTGTTGCAGCTGATAAGAGGAGAATTTTTAATACCTGCCACAGGTTTTTCAAAAGTGCAGGGACAACCTTTTACTACCAACGAAATTAAAGAACGAATCATCAGGATGTGTTAAAAAACTAAAAATGGAAAATCTTAATTCCGATATTATTGAAAAACTGAACCCCAAAGATTTCTCTTCCGGGATGGATGTAAAATGGTGCCCCGGTTGCGGCGATTACTCCATTTTGAAACAGGTGCAATCTATCTTCCCTGAGCTGGGCGTAGCCAAAGAAAAATTTGTTTTTATCTCCGGCATCGGCTGCTCTTCACGCTTTACCTATTACATGGATACTTACGGCATTCACAGTATTCACGGGCGTGCAGCGGCGATCGCTTCGGGTGTAAAAGCAGCAAATCCTGATCTTGATGTGTGGGTTGTTTCCGGCGATGGAGATGCTTTTTCAATCGGGGGGAATCATTTTATTCATTTGATGCGCAAGAATTTTGACCTGAATTATCTTGTGTTCAATAACCAGATCTACAGTCTTACCAAGGGACAATACTCTCCTACTTCCGAGCGCGGAAAGATCACCAAATCTTCTCCTTACGGAACTATTGAAGAACCTTTCAATCCTTCTGAACTGGCGCTTGGGGCCAAAGCTTCTTTTGTTTCGCGTACGCTTGACCGTGATCCCAAACACATGCAAAGTATTTTAAAGCGTGCACATGCGCACAAAGGCACTTCGTTTGTGGAAGTGTACCAGAACTGCCCTGTGTTTAACGACGGGACTTTCTTTGCTTATTCAGATAAAGAAACCAAAAAAGACGAAGCGCTGTTTTTGGAAAACGGGAAGCCACTTATTTTTGGGATGAATGACAACAAAGGTATCCGCCTCGATGGTTTAACGCCCGTGCTCGTCGATCTTAGCAGCAATGGTTATTCTGCAGATGACCTGTGGATACATGATGAAAAAGATAAGACAAAAGCCAACCTTATTTCCCGCTTTTTTGATACAAATTTTGCTGACATCCATTTTCCTCGTCCTTTTGGTGTTATATACGCAGAGGAAAGGCCTGTGTATGAAGAAAACATGGAGCAACAGATAGAGGATATGGATTCACAAAAAGGTAAACTGACATTAAACAAAATTTTATCTGGCGATAAAACCTGGGAGATTCTTTAATCAGAAGTTTTAATCACACTACGTCGTAGGCTCAAAGGCTCACAAAGAAAAAAATAAAAATTAGAGATATTTCTTTGTTTACTGCTACCCTCTCTTCCTTTTCATATTGGTGGTGAACTATCAACTTTTTACGTCCTTGTGTGTTCATCTCTCTTTTCTTTCTTTATTTTTTACAAATAATACCTACTTTTAACCATGAAAAATTGACAACTGATCTCATGAAAAAAAAATTATTATTTGTACTCCTTGCGTTTCTTTCCTGCATCCTCACAGTTAACGTACAAGCACAAACGAAAAAAGAAAATGAAGCCTGGTTTAAAAAGCAAGAATGGCTTGGCGGATTGAAACTTCAACCCTATTCAGGCATGGATGTACAGGAATTTGCCAAACAATACCAGTCGCACAAAAAATATTATGATGAAGCATTTGCTTTTCTAAAGAACCACGATCTTTCCAAACTCACGCCGGGCAAATATCCTATTGATGGCGACAATGTATATGCTTCTGTAACCTACGACTCTACAAAAGATTTTGATAAGTCAAGATGGGAATCGCACAAAAAATATACAGACCTGCAATATATAATTTCAGGAGAAGAAAAAATTGGTGTTGATCCGGGCGCGAAAGGACTTACCGTCACCGAACCTTACAAGGAAGAAAAAGACGTGGCACATTACATCGGCTCCGGGAAAATTTATGTAGCAAAACCCGGAACATTTTTTCTTTTCTTTCCCGGAACAGCGCACAGGCCCAATATTACTATGAATGGCAACAAACCTGACCTGAAAATTGTGATTAAGATAAAGAGTGACTAATAGCTGTTGTCTGAACGTGGATTTTCGTGATAGCTGAGAATTTATAATAAATATTTTTAATCATGACATTACAAAATGACAATCTCGGAAAGCTATTTCTTCGCATTGCCGTAGCGGTAATTATTTTCTTTCATGGCTGGTACAAATTAACGCACGGCATTGGCTGGATACAGGGAATGCTCGGCGGAGCCGGGCTTCCTGGCGTATGGAACTTATCTTGCTGAATTAATTGCGCCGGTGATGATTATTGTGGGATTTCGAACACGGCTCGCCGCTTTGTTTATAGTAATAGACATGATTTTTGCATTCATACTGGTTTTAAGCGGCGCTATATTATCTGTAAAACAAATGGGCGGCGGCTGGTCGGTAGAAATAGAAGTGATGCTTCTTCTTTGCAGCCTGGCATTATTATTTACCGGGGCGGGGAAATATGCTGCTTCCTCGTCAAAAAAATGGGATTGATTTTTTTACAACGCCGCAATGCAATGTTAATAAGGGGCACAGGATTAATGCTTTCGTAACTTCATTCTTCATTTGAAAACGGTACAATGTCAAACACAAACCATCACTTATCTTTTGCCCCCCAACTACTTATCAACAACGGCACAAAAGATATTTCCTTTTATAAAAATGCTTTGGGCGCTACAGAAAATTTTTGCCTTTACAATGACGATGGAAGTATTCACGTTGCCGAACTTTCAATTGAAGGAAAAATTTTTCACGTGCACGAGGTGACTGCCAAATCTTATTTCTTTTCTCCGGCAAAGCACGATGGAACCACCTGCATTATTGGTTTGTTCGTTCCCGACGTGCAGGAAGTTATGGATAATGCTATTCGTGCGGGCGCAAAAGAAATTTCGCCTGTAATTGACTACGAATACGGCTACCGGCAGGGAGAATTTGAAGATCCCTTCGGCCATCACTGGCTTATTGAAAAAAAGATCTGATGTAACCTCTTTAGGTGATCTCGATACAAATGCAACCATGAATTATTTCGATCCAAAATCAGCAGCTGAGCGCTATGCTAAAGGAAGGCCGGATTTTCACAGCAATACGATAAAACACATTGCTGCATTTTTGAAAATTCGTAAGACGTTCGACAATGTTTTGGACGTCGCCTGCGGCACCGGGCTTTCAACCAAAGCGCTTTTGGAAATTGCCGCGAATGTTTATGGCACTGATATTTCCGCGGAAATGTTGAGCCATGCTGCCCTGGCGAATAAAATCCATTATTCTGTTGCGCCGGCGGAAAAATTGCCTTTTGAAAATAATCTTTTTGATCTTGTCACTGTCAGTTCCGGCGTTCACTGGTTCGATATTGAGCGGTTCCTGGCGGAAGTCCACCGGGTATTAAAAAGCAGGGCCTGGCTCGTGCTCTACGAAAATCATTTTATTGCTGAAATGGACGACAACGAAAATTTTAAAACCTGGTTCTTCGGCGTTTATTTAAAGAAGTTTTCTTCTCCTCCGCGCAATAATAAATATGATTGGACCAATTCAAATCTGCATCCTAAAAACCTGGCTTTTATTGAGGAGGAAAGATTTAAAAATGCCATTGCCTTCACCAAACAACAACTGATTTTATATTTTACCACTCAAAGCAATATCATTTCCGCAGTCGAAAAAAAAGAAACGACTTATGAAGAAGTTGAGCATTGGTTAGACAAAGAGCTCTCTCCCTTTTATCGCAACGAAATCACCCGAACGATCAATTACGGAAACTGGATCAAATATATTCAACGTTTGACCTGACATTCTGTGTGCCTAAAGTTTCCCGCAAAATAAAAATCCGAACAATTTGTTGGTTCACTGAAATTTGCTTTCGCATTGTTGATTGCCATTGAAACAAAATAGCCCAAGCGGATTACTCAATAACTTACTCTTGGTTTAAAGTCAACAGCCTTTAAAACTTTTCCATACTGCATACACGAAAAGATCTTTTTATCGGATTATTTTGTTTTTTTCGGTCAATCAAATATGAGTTTTTTAAACCGTAATAATAGGCCGTTTACGCCTGAATTTCTATCTGAACATCTCATATAAAAGGCGTCCGCCATTAAAATGGCTTCCTTATGGAATCAGGAAGATATTACCAGCCCGGGAATGTGCAGCCAAAAATTTAATGTATTCGCCGACTAAGAATAGAAGCCGTATATAATGTATTAATATTTTATATCATGTTTTTGAATATATATTAAAATATTTTACCACTTCAAAAATTTGATTTAAATTACAGTTACCTTTTTAAAACTTGATTAATTTATTCGTTATGCCATAACAGGTTTTTCTTTCGATTGTTAAGGCTACTCTGGTTACCGACTACACTTTGTTTTGACAGGATCATTCGATCTATGTGCCTATATGAAGATATTATATAGACTTCCAATCATTTCTAAATATTTTTTTAACCCCAAAAACAAAGGAGGTCAACTATGGCAAAGTCAATTGAATTCAAACCGCTAAAAGATGCGGAGCTGAACAGGGTATTAGGGAAGACGAAAACGTTTTCTGCAAAGTATCCGAAGAAAAATTTTAAATCTTCTGAATTAAAATCAAAATTAACGACGTGGCAAAAAAGTATAATATCACCGAAGCCGTCTGTGAAATTATTTAATGTCAAGGCTGAAGCTCTTACAACAAAGCATGTAAATGCATTGAGGGCTATTAATGAAAGTGTCACTCCTACAGCTGAAGCGATCGTAGGCCAAAAAATGAATCCGGACCAATTGGTGGGAACGCTATTTTCTTCGGTTACTACACTTGAATTTACTAAAATGGAATCAGAGTTTGCAAGCCGTTTGAAGGCAGCCACGAAACCTGACGCAAAAGCGACGGTGAAGGCTGAATGGCAAAGGGTTGTAAAAGGAGCGCAACAGGCATTTGCCGCGGCAGGTTTAAAAGGTTTAACTGAAGATAACATTCGCCAATTTGCAAAGGAGCTTTCCCGTAACAAAAGCAACTTTACCACCATTGTCAACATAGCAAACACGGGTGTAGCGGTCGCTGGCGCGAAAAGTCAAAACCTCAACGCTCAAACAGTCTTAAAAGCAGGGTTTGTTCCTGAAACCGGGGTATTGATTGACAACGTAGTCGCGGCAACTTCTATCCTAAACCTGTGCTCCAAACCCCTTGTGTCCGGCAGTTTTACTAAACATTTTCACAAAGGATTTAGCCTGGTTGTTCGTATTCCTTATTGGTGCCCCACATGGACAAATCCGTTCAGAATTTGCCACAAAAATGTTACCGTTGCCGGGCTTTCACTTGATTTGAATGTTCAGGTGGGTTACAGTGTTTCCTGCTGTGGAGCTATTGCTTATGGGCAGGCAAGCGCCCAGGCGTGTGCTACTATTTTAGGCTTTTCAGTATGTGCAGGATGTAGTGCCCAAATTACGGGTGTGGCCGGCTTTGGCCGTACAAGTACCGGCAGTGGTTGCGTTTACGGACTTGGGATAAACGCTGAACTAAAATGCACATTTGCCGGATTTACGATATTTGATGTACAAGCGCCATTTGGATTTAATATCACCGGCCCATGTCCACCAGTTAATCTCTGCGGGCTCAAATCTTCCGATATCGATGCGGTTTTCAAAAAATTAAATCGATAAAATCTAAAGGCTTTGTGTAAAACAATTGTCAATTTGAAATTTTATAGCCAGGGCAACTGGTAGAATCGTGCCCTGGTTACTTAACGAAGAAAAAATGTATGTTGCTGAAAGTAAATCCTGATCAGTGGGTGTGGCTCTTAATATCCATTCTTGCAGTTTGGCGTATCACATCCTTCATCTGTTTTGATGCAGGCCCCTTTGACGCAATGACTAAGATCAGGCTTATCCTATACAAATTAAAGCTGGGCAAATTGATAGATTGTTTTCATTGCAGTGCAGTATGGGTGTCGATAATTCTTTCACTTGCAATTTATCGGGTCAATCTTTCGACCATCTTCTTAACATTGGCGATTGCAGGTGGAGCATCTGTAATTGAAAAAATAATATTTTACGATCGAAATTCAAATAATTCAAATGAAGATACCTGACAATTTATGCTGTGGATCCTATTCCCCGCAAAAAAAACTAAACAAGAAAGAATTCATTCCTTCCAATCCGAAGATAAAGGGAGGCGTAGCGTTGATATATGTAGGAGCCGGCAAAAAAAAATTCAAAGGGATGGCAACGGGTTTTGTTTATCATGTATCCGATCATTCGCGACATTTCAACGTGCACACAGAAGATGCAGACGCTCTTTTAAACGACCCGGCGATAATCCGGAAACCATGAGCTGAGTCAATTAATCTTAGATCATTTCCGCAACAAAACGTAGATAGCTACTATTATAACAAAGATTATTACCCATCCAAGGCAACTTATTCCCAAACAATTGAATTTGAATTTAGATTCAGTCATTGCGGTAAAACGATTTCCATTATCTCGTTCTGTCTTATCATTCGATTTTATAAATTTTGGTTCGTTTGACATAGGCACACATTATAACGATTAATATTACAAAAATCACGGGGAAATCTGAAAAACTTGTTGCTTTATTCTAAGTCGCAACACTCCTATTATTATTTTTTTTTCAGTATTGGCAAATAATGCGAGAAAATTTGTGTAGTTAAATAGCTTCATTTATATTTGTAGTCAAATAGCTACACAATGAATCTGAGAAGAGATGTTTTTCAAGCCATCGCCGATCCGACAAGAAGAGCAATTCTCGTTTTGGTGGCTTCACAATCCATGACGGCCGGCGCCATTGCTGCCAAGTTCGATACTGCCCGTCCAACCGTTTCAAAACATTTGCAAATTTTAACCGAATGCGAATTGGTTGAGCAGGAACAAAACGGCAGGGAAATTTATTATCATTTTAATCCGCAAAAGATGAAAGAGATCGCAGACTTTATTGAACCGTTCCGGGAAATGTGGGAAGAACGTTTTGATAAACTGGAAAAGGTGATGAGAAAATATAAAGCCAAAAAATAAACACCAATGGAAAAAAGAACTAAAGTTGATGCTGAAGAAAATAAACATGATTTACTAATAACCAGGGAATTCAATTTACCACTTGAACTTCTATTTAAAGCCTATTCGGAAGCAGAATTGTTAGAACAATGGATGGGAACGAAGGTTCTGAAACTTGAAAATAAGAAGTTTGGAGGCTGGCAATTTGAAACAAAAGACAAAAACGGAAATGTCGCATTTAAAGCCCACGGTACGGTTCATGAGTTCGATCCGGAACGAAAGATTGTGCGGACGTTTGAAATGGAAAATGCGCCCTTCGGTGTGCAGCTCGAAGTGTTGCAATTCGAAAAATTGACGGAAGAGACGAGCCGGCTGGTCATTCACAGTATTTATGAATCTGTAGAACAAAGAGATCAAATGCTGAAATTGCCTTTTGCCTACGGCATCAACATGGCCCATAACCGGTTGGAAGAAATCGTAAGCCAGTTAAAATAAAGTTTTATGAGAAATGGAAATTCCTCCGCAGGAAAATTAAGAAAAATTATTTACTGGATTGTCACTATCTGGCTGGCATTGGGAATGATTTCAACGGGCCTGGTGCAATTGTTGAAAGGTAGAGAAGGACAAGGTGGCGTTAATATGATCACTCACCTCGGCTACCCTGTTTACTTACTTACCCTGCTTGGTATTTGGAAATTTTTGGGCGTAATAGTCGTGCTTATACCAGGATTTCCTTTGTTAAAGGAATGGGCGTATGCAGGTTTTTTCTTTGTGATGACCGGAGCCCTGTATTCTCATGCAGCAGTCGGCGATCCCGTAACCAGCCTGCTTCCCTCTTTACTATTGCTTTTACTAACTTTACTCTCGTGGTATTTAAGACCCGTTGCAAGAAAAACTATTTCAACTACATTTCAATGAATAATCAAAATCCTAAAGTTGCCTTCTTTTTCGAGAAGCCCTCGAAATGGCAGAAAGAATATCAACAAATGCGGGCAATTGCTCTCGATTGCGGGCTGGATGAGGATTTGAAGTGGGGACAGCCGTGCTACACTGTGAACAATAAAAACATTGTGCTGATACATGGTTTTAAGGAATATTGCGCGTACCTGTTTTTTAAAGGAGCACTTTTGAAAGATGATGAACAGATCCTGGTACAACAAACAGAGCAGGTACAATCACCGCGACAGGTGCGGTTCACTAATGTAAAGGAAATAGTGAAACTTCAAAAAAAATTAAAGGCTTACATCTACGAAGCGATCGAAGTTGAGAAAGCCGGGTTGAAGGTGAAGCCTAAAAAGACTTCTGACTATGAAGTTGTTGAAGAATTCCAAAAGAAATTAAACAAAGACAAAACTTTAAAAGCCGCATTTAAAGCTTTGACTCCCGGGCGTCAACGAGGTTATCTCTTTTATTTTTCGCAAGCGAAACAATCCAAAACAAGGGAATCCAGAATTGAAAAATGCATTCCCGATATTATGAATGGAAAGGGATTGAATGACTAACTGAATTATTCGTCTTATCAATTCAAAAAACATGACTATCAAAACAAAAAAGAAATTGACTCCGCAGCAAACCGAAGAGTTGCTCAGCACGCTAAAGAACCGTTTTGAAAAGAACATGATACGCCATAAAAATATTAAGTGGATCGGGGTAGAAGAAAAGCTGAGATCGAATGAAAACAAATTCTGGCCGCTTAATGAAATGGAAAAGACCGGTGGCGAGCCTGATGTTGTAGATTTTGATAAAAAAACGGGCGAATGTATTTTTTATGATTGCTCACCTGAAAGCCCCAAAGGCCGCAGAAGTCTTTGCTACGACCGCGATGCGCTTAATTCAAGAAAAGAATATAAACCCACAAACAACGCTTTGGATATGGCGGAAGAAATGGGAGTTGAATTATTAAATGAAGATCAATATCGCAGTCTGCAAAAGATTGGCAAGTTTGATCAAAAAACGTCAAGCTGGATAATAACGCCCGATAAGATCAGGAAGCTTGGTGGGGCGATTTTTTGCGACAGGCGATATGACACCGTTTTTACTTATCATAACGGCGCTGAATCTTATTATGCCGCGAGAGGTTTTCGTACATGCCTTACCGTTTAGTAACTATTACGACTGTATCACTGTTTTTGTGAGCTTTCCAGTCCGGCTCGCCTTCACCAAATTATTTTTCAAATTTCATTTTCTCTTCATCTTCGCCTTCTACATTTGTTTTTGTAATCAATTATTAAACCATGCAAAAACAAATATGAACACCTGGTTTTGAAGAAAAAAATCAAATTTCATTTTCCCTTCATCTTCGGTTTTTACATTTGTTTTTGTAATAAACGCTTAACCTTAAAAAACAAGAATTATGAAAAAGACAGTATTAATTTCAACCGCGTTAATTTTATCCGCTGCTACATTTGCACAAACACAAGTAAGCAACCATGACGCAGTAAAAGGTCAAACAAAGATTGAACACAGCAACACCGGTACGCAAGTCAACAGTTCTCAAAATGCTTCCTCTGCAACCACAATGCATACCGATGTTGTTAAGAATGGAAAAAGCAGCGCTGCCGCCACGATTAAAGAAAAACAACAAGCGATGGTAGCCGAAAAACAGTCTTTAGCGGCTAAAGCTAAAGCCCAGGTGCAACAAACGGCATCTGTTGCCAAAGATGGCGCAACCGTTGTGGACAATAATTTGGATCAAAATTCGTCTACAAATAGCAACGGTAGCGTGTCAGTATCAAATGATAACAACACGGTTGGTAAATTGAAAAGCTCCCAGAATGAAAGCATCCATGCTACCCTTAAGGGCGATAACCGTTCACAGGTAGCAGTAGAAAAAACAGCAGATAAGCCTGCCGGCCACATTAAAGCCGCGTCTAAATCTGCCGTGCACACAACCGCTGGAGCCGCACATTCTGTAAGAATAAAGCCGGTTTCAGTAAAAACAGGAGCCCATATTAATACAGGTGCCGGCATCGGGATTGGCAGATAGATTAATGATCACACCAACAGGTTTTGCACCGGTTGCAAAACCTGTTTTTTAAATTGTAGAAATGCGAACATCAATTATAATAAAAAGTTGGCCAATATTATTTTGCATGGCAGCTTTGCCTCATTTATCCAGGGCAGAAGGCGGTAAACCTTTCTCCGGTATTTCTTGTAACCTGGCAATTGAAAAAGTTGCCGGTGACACAGTGGTTCCAAAGGATTCAAAAGAAAATAGTACAACGAAAGACGATAAAAATGACCAGCCTACTCCTTCTCAGGTAGTAAAAGTGATACCCAAAGCAAGGCGCCAACCGGTGCCGGTACCGGTGAAAGTTAATGTACAGCCGGTAAAAATTATAAAACCTAAGATTATTAAACCGGTTGTGAAACCGGTTATCAAGATACTTCACTAGCCATAAAATGAAAAATTAACCTCATGAAATCATTATTTTTATTCATAGCACTTACAGCAAGCAGCGTGGCTTGCTCTGCTCAAACAGATAGCAGTGCCGTCGCGGTAGCCGATAGCACTCCAGCCAAATCCACATTAACGCTCGCAGCCATCTATGCCGACAATGCAAGTTATTACGGCCAAAAATCTGAAGAGCCGACTCCATATTTTGCAGTAGCTGCTGTTTACCAACTGAAGTCGGGATTTTATTTGACAGGTCAATCCTATAAACTTTTAACGGATAATACCTCAACGGTTTCCGCTGCCGCCCTGGGTGCAGGTATTAATTTTAAGCTGGGAAAAAAAATGAAAACAGACATTAGCTACAGCCATAGTTTTTATCCTTCTTACTCGCCGATGTTGCAGTCTTCCAATGCTGATAATGCAACCCTTTCATTTGCTCTTGAAAAGAGCTGGATAAAGCCAAAGCTTACAATGGATTACGCCTTTGGCAACACCAATGATGCCTTTGCTACTGCGGCCCTTTCAAAATCTATTAACCTGTTTAGTGTTACCCCGAAGGATATCATTACGATCGAACCGGAATGGAGCATCGTGGGTGGTACCCAGCATTTTTACCAGGAGTATGTAACGCAAAAGAAATTGCACGACAGTCTTTTGGGCATTTTGCCGGGCCTGGGGAATTCCACAACATCATCCCATACAGATACGGTTGCCACTACCAATTTTAACCTTCTATCCTATAATTTCAAACTTCCGCTGGCATATAACCGATCGAATTATTTGATCCAGGCAGAATATCAATTTTCTTTATTGAGCGAACATGTAGCAGCAAACAAACAAATAAATTCTTTTTTAACTTTCAGTTTTTATTACCAGTTCTGATATCATGAAAACACTGATCATTGAAGATGAAAAAACGCTGGCGCGAGAAATATGCATTTTTTTGGAAAAAGCTTTTTATTTATGCGATACCGCGTACAATGCTGCTGAGGCAAAAAAATTAATGCTGGATAATGAATATGATTTTATCCTGCTGGATCTTGGCTTGCCCGACATGGATGGACTTGATCTTTTAAATGATATCAAAAGAATGTGTCCCGATGCTTCGTATATAATTCTTACAGCACGTGGCGATCTTGAAGACAGGATCAAAGGCCTCGACCTTGGCGCAGATGATTACCTCGCCAAACCTTTTTCACTTTTGGAATTGCAATCCCGTATGCAGGCGATACTGCGTCGTAAATCAGGAAACAATGATCCCGTGACGGAACTTGGTGATTTCGAAGTTGACATTAATAAGAGGGCAGTGAGGTTTCAGGAAGAAGAAATTGAATTGTCAAGGAAAGAGTTTGATTTGCTCAGCTATATGATATTGCATAAAAATCGGCCTCTCACAAGATTACAATTGAGTGAACACATTTGGGGTAATTTTTCTGATGATGATTACGACTCTAATTACATTGACGTTCATATCAAAAATATTCGTAAAAAAATGGGAGCCCATGCGCCGGTTGACTGGCTGCAAACATTAAGAGGAATCGGTTATAAAATAAAAATTTAGTAGTGAAACTACTTTCCAAACTTACACTTTTTATCACCCTGTCGAAGCTGCTTATCGTGGTGCTTTTTGTGCTGATGCTTCCGTCCCTGGTAAGTTATGTGAGCTTTCGCTATAGCAATTATTATTTGGGGCAGCAAAAACAAAAAGTGTTGTCGCAGATCAAACAAAACGGCATTGAGTATTATTTGCAGGGCGATAGCGCTTATGCCAGTTACACGATGCTCAAAGAAGAATACATTTCCATTCTTCCTGGCGAAAATCACCAGCTGAAAGATACTATCGAAACCTCCCAACGCGTCGTAGGCGAGGATACGCTCACCTACCGGATTTTGACCCATGAATTGTCCGGCCCAAACAAAAATTATGTGCTCGAAATTGGTAAAACCATTTCTACCATCGGCGAATACAACAACCTGTTGCAGCGGTTTACACTTTATGTATTGATAGGACTTATCGCGCTGAGCATTATTGCAGACCTTCTATATACGCATATTTTGATAAGGCCTCTCACACAAATTGTAAAAACCAAGCTGAAGAATCGAAAGTTTCCTTTCAAAGAGCCACTTGCCCCGGTAAAAACCTCTACAATCGATTTTAAAATTCTTGATCGTAGCCTGATTGACCTGATGGAAAAAATACATGAAGCTTTTGATAAAGAAAGGGAATTTACTTCTAACGCTTCACACGAGCTGATGACACCGGTCAGCATCCTGCAATCCAACGTCGAAAACATGATGATGGAAGAAAATATAAGTGAAGAAATGCAGGATAAAATTGCGGCGATGATGCGGACGCTCAACCGTATCAAAAAGATCATTCATTCGCTGTTGTATATTTCCCGAATCGAAAACGACCAGTTTGCAAAAAGCGATACAGTAAATGTACACGAATTGGTGAATGAAATGAAGGAGGAACTCTCCTATCGGCTTGATGATAAATCTATTGAATTCAGAAATAAGATTTCAAAAAATATATCCGTCAGAGAGGTAAACCGCGACCTCATTTTCCAGATGATTTACAACCTGGTGAACAATGCCATACGGTACAACGCGGAAAACGGTTCCATTACTTTGAGCGACCAGTACAACCAGGGAGAAATTTACAGGTTAATGATAACGGATACCGGTATTGGTATAAAGAATGAAGAACTTTCGACAATTTTCAACCGCTTTAAAAAATCGGGAAAAGAGAAAAGTGAAGGTTTTGGCCTCGGTTTATCTATTGTAAAAAGTATTGCTTCGTTTCACGGCTTTAGTATTCGTGTTACTTCCAGCCTTGGAGAAGGAACCGTATTTACGATTGAAATCCCAATTGCCATGGTAGACATTTAGGGATATCCACTCCCTTCTGTTATTCAGCGTAGAATGACTTCGTTGTTACGATTACTTAATTTGTAACTTTATTTCATAAATCACATATAATGTTTATCAGTATAAGCAGAGATGCAAAAGAAACGGGTGTTGCCGCAGGTAAAAAAGCGGCTGCGCTGATTCGTGATGTGATCCGGTCAAAAGGAAGCGCAACCATCATATTAGCGACAGGCTCCAGCCAGTTTGAGACCCTGAACCAGTTGGCACATGAAGATGGAATTGACTGGAGTAAAGTGACCATGTTTCATTTGGATGAATATCTTGGTTTACCTGCAACGCATAAGGCAAGCTTTAAAAAATATATACAGGACAGATTTGTTGAAAAAGTACCGCCGCTAAAAGTTGTAAACTTTATTAACGGTGAGGCACACCCGCAAAACGAATGCGACCGCCTGTCAAAATTAATCCATCAATCGCCGGTGGATGTGGCGCTGGTTGGTGTCGGCGAAAATGGCCACCTGGCATTTAATGATCCTCCGGCAGATTTTGAAACAGACCGATCTTTTTTGATCGTTGACCTGGATGAGCAGTGCAGGCAGCAACAGGTGAACGAAGGTTGGTTTAATTCAATTAACGAAGTTCCAAAGCAGGCGATCAGCATGTCAATAAAACAAATAATGTCAGCGCAACATATTGTATGTACCGTTCCGGGCGTGAGAAAAGCAGAAGCCGTAAAACATGCACTGGAAGAGGATGTGAGCAACTTACACCCCGCCAGCATTTTACAAAAACATGCTGACTGCTACCTGTATCTTGATGATTTATCTGCATCGCTATTAAAAATAAAAGAGAGCTATATTTCATGGGACGATTAAGCCGGAGAACATTATGACAGGAAAACTCAAAATAATTAACGGGCGCGTAATCACTTCGCAAAGGATTATTGAACACGCAGGTATTCTAATTGAAGATGGAGTTATAAAAGAGATCAATGACAAAAAAATAACTTCAAAATCCGATGTCACGATTGATGCGAAAGGAAATTATATCTCTCCGGGTTTTATTGACATTCATGTACATGGTGGTGGCGGTAGTGATTTTATGGACGGAACTGTAAAAGATTTTCTTACAATTGCCGAAACCCATTTGCAACATGGTACAACAGCAATGGTACCCACTACACTGACAGCAGAAAAAGAAGATTTGCTGGAAATCCTTTCGGTTTACGGGCATGCACATACGCAAAATAAAAAAGGAGCGCAATTTCTTGGAGTGCATATTGAGGGCCCCTATTTTTCGATAAACCAAAAAGGCGCGCAGGATGCGCGCTACATACGTAAACCTGATAAAAAAGAATACAGTGAAATCATTCAAAAATTTGGGAACATAATTGCCCGTTGGAGTGCCGCTCCGGAATTAGAGGGAGCATGCGAATTCGGAAATTACCTTTCTGCCCACAATATTTTACCTGCCATTGCTCACACGGATGCTGTTTATGAAGACGTGATAAAAGCCTTTGAGAATGGATACACGTTGGCAACACATTTTTATTCTGCCATGTCGGGAGTTACACGAAGAAATGCTTACCGATATGCCGGGGTTATTGAAAGTGTTTACCTGTTGGATGCAATTGATGTGGAGATTATTGCAGATGGCGTTCACTTACCCGAACCCCTGTTAAAACTGATTTATAAAATAAAAGGAGCAGGCCGGATCGCACTGATCACAGATGCAATGCGTGCCGCAGGAACACAATCGACGGAAAGTATTCTTGGATCGAAAAAAAATGGAATGAAAGTCCTGATTGAAGATGGTGTGGCCAAATTACCTGATCGCAGTTCCTTTGCAGGAAGTGTTGCCACTACTGACAGGCTGATAAGAACCATGATTCACATTGCGGAGGTTCCTTTGCCGGAAGCAGTAAGGATGATGACCTTAACGCCAGCGCGTATTATGAAAATAGAAAATCGAAAAGGCTCGATTGCTGCAGGTAAAGATGCAGACCTTATCATTTTTGATGACGATATTAATATTCAATCTGCCATTGTTGGCGGAAATGTGTTGTATAATAAGCGTTAGCTATCCCGGGAAGCAAAATAAAAATTTGAATAATTTCTTTGTTTACTTACGTTAAACTAAAATGTTTTTGTTTTCATTTGAAAGCAAATTTATTTACCCGGCATAGCCTGAAAGTGCTGCAACTATCAAAACGACAAGCAGTAGTATGATAAGCATTCCGGCACCAAACCCTATCCAGACGGATCTTTTATTTTCCGGCGGCTGCCTGGTTGAATAAGCGATAATCACCGGTAAAAAAGCAAACAGTAAGAATAAGGCAAGGTATGGCATAAACAAACCCAGTATCGGGCCGGCCAATCCAAGCATGAACCACATAAAACTAAACCCGCTATTACTTTTCGGATATTTCTTATAATCAGTAATTAAAAGGTCAGGGTTCCTTTTCAGATCATGTTTCATTTTTAATTTTACTAAATGAAATGAAGCCCTTTGAAATACATTTAATTTTTTCCCGGTTAGTTTACTGAATTCTCCCGGTGATAATTTTACAAACTCACTCACCTTTAAATATTTCGCTGATAAGCCAGTGCTTGTTTTTGCCTTCGTTGCCACCGGAACAACAAGAGATGAAGCGAAACAACCGTTTGCCAGTAAGAAAAGGGTAACTAAAATAAAAGCAGCAATTAGTTTGTTGACTAGTCTCATTAGTTTCAGTATTTGCGCTAAAATAGCATATATATTAATAAAGCAGAAGAAAAAGCAATAAAATAAATGGCGTCTGTGCCCGGAACTTTTTTCTTTTTGACGAATGGCTGTTGAACAAAATAAAAACCTGGTTTATTTGTTCGTCTGCTGTAAAACCGATTTTTTATTTTTCAACGTTCAAAATAAAGCTGCTGCTACCCGCATCACCGTTGGCTGAGACGCCCTGGATGTTCACGAGATACCTGCCCGGTACATCGCCGGTATAAAATGAAACATGGCCTTTACCCGAGGTATCAGTGTTCACATCGGGCGACCAGTACAAAACCTCCCTGAAATCTGGCAACCGACTTTGTTGTTCTTTTTCTGTCGCATATTCAGGAGAATAAAACATCCTTTGTTTTTGAAGGCCGTCATAATCAAGGATCACGTCATGCGGATTGAGTGAGTAACCAGGAAGATCTCCTTTATAGGTCGTGTAACTCACAATTCCATCCGATACAATTGGGCCCCATATATATTTTGAAGCCACTACCTCAAGCTTCTGCACTTTAAGCGGATCATAAGCGATAATTTTATCAATATCAAAAACCGGTACGCCGTCCAACAGAACCAGCGGATCTTCGGTAAACATTCTTTCTGACGGCTGCATATTCATCAGCGCATAGCCGGGCGCATTAAAGGTGTTGAAATGATAGTGCCGGTCTTTCCTGTTTACATTTACTTCTAAAACATATTCGCGCATCACTTCTTCCATCGTAGTGAAGCGGGTATAATTATCCAGTAAATAAGTTTTATAAGGTTCGTAATAAAAGGGAAGCGTATCAATATGCAAAGGCGCCAGTTTTTGAAGCTCATTTTCATGGTAGGCATTTGCAATTTCCATGTGAAGGTTTTCTGCTGCAAGGTCGTCCCTGCTATTTTCTGAAACCGTCAAAACCGGGATTTGGGTATCTGACACCTGCTCTGAAAATGGTGAGAATATCTGCAAATGATAGATACTGTCTTTGGTAGTGTTGGTTTGCAAAACAATTTGGCTGGCTCCATAAAAGTCTTTCATGTCGAAATGTACGAGCCCTTCTGCATCGCTTTTGCAACCATACAATTGTACGCGCCTTCCGGGAATTGAAAGATAAACAAGCACATCCGGCGCAGGATTTCCTGTAATTTCATTGGTAACTTTCCCGGTGATGAGATGGCCCCGGTTTTCAGGAACGTAGGTTAAAGCAGCCGTGTTGGCCGAAGGCCGGTTCCAGTCAAATGTGCGCCATCCCTGGGTTAGCAATAAATTGTCTAATGCCTCATTGGTGCCCCCATTGTCACTTTTAAAATAATATTCAGGATCCTCGATATATCCTTTAAGCCCGGATGACAACCACAAATAGGTAAAGATATCGCCCTGCTGTGGTTGATGCAGATCATCGAGCCGGTATACTGCTGCAGATAAATTTCCTGCCAGCACTTTTCCCGATTGATCTGAAGTAGTAAGATCAACTGAAACAGGATTTCGTTGGTTATAACTCTGCTTATCGGCGTTCGCACTGATTATTAATTTCTGTGCAGGCCTTTTAAAATAAAGCCTTTCACAAACAGGTTTACGATTTTCATCGAACAAAGTGATCTCTGCAATACCCGCTTTCAGGTCATTTTTATTGATTGAAAATGAGGCTTTCCTGTTTTCCAGGCGTGAAGCCTGTGCAAAATCCATTGCCCTGTTGGTTTCAGCAACCAGGTAAATGCCGGCGGAAGATGCGTCTGAAGACGTTATGGAAATATTGATATTATTGCCTTCATCCGCGAGGTGCATTACCATGCCCCTATCATACGCTGCCGGCAATGATTTGGAAATGCGGTTGCTGTCGTTTAAAGAAATAATCGCCGAATATTTTTTTCCTGTTTCGGGCGTCAAATAAAAATTCCCCATTCCCAGGTGGGAAGTTTGAAAACGGGTAATCGTATCGTTGGATTGATCAACAATTACACCTTCCGCGTCTACGCCTTTTCCGGTGTTGTCATTTATTTTAAATGCAACAAGGCTTTTCAACCCATTTACCATGTTGCCGCCTTCAGGAAAAAATTGCGCGTAGTATTTGGGATGGTTCGTAACCAGCGATGGATCCAGGTTTTGAGTAGTATTTACGATTGTAACAACCTTTTTGAAAAAATTATAAGCAGAGTCATTTTTCATCCAGTTGGTGTAGGCCCTTAATTCGTAATTGCCGGATGCAAGTGAGAGCGGAAGCGCAAAAGATCCATTGCCACTGCCGTTTTTTATACCAATCTTTGCCTGCAAAACAGGATCGTGTGATGCATTTAACAATTCAACATAAACCACCTTACTTAATGAAAGAGGTTTATTATTTTCTGCGTTTTCCACGTATGCTTTAAACCAAAGAATTTCACCACACAAATAATAAGAACGGTCGGTGTGCATGTATACTTTTTCTTTAATGTGGTGGCTGTTGTAAGAAGCTAAGCTGTTTACCAAATTATCCACGCTTGTTTGGGCAAATAAAGAATTGCCTGCCAGTAAACAAACAAAAAAAGCAGAAAGTAATTTTAATTTCTTTTTGAAATCTAAAATTTTCATTTTATAATTTTTAAGGCCAGAAACCCGGTTTTTGAGAAGAGCCATTGCTTGTACAATCAACACAAGGCCCCTCTGATGCAAAATATCCTAAAAGTATAATACCGTTATAGTCCGCTTTTATCGGCTCAAATCCCTGTACACCAAAGTATAATCCCAGGCTGTCTTTAATGGGAGGAACTTCAATATAATCACAGTTACCTTTTTGATTCCAATCAGCCGGCATTGATGCGTGGTTGATAAAAATTCTTGTCTGCGTAGTGCTCCCCGCGCCAATATAGCCTATCACAGGCTCGGTGCTATCACTCACGCAATGGATATTACCGGTCAGTTGGTTGGGTTGGGTTCCAAAAATTGAACCTACATTTTCGGTATTATCTTTCATTGCGTTCCAGTATTTATACCCGTTAGAATCGAGAGCAAACTGGGTAACCAATGTACTGTATAATACACTTAATCGTTTATCATGATCCTGTATCAGTGTAAGTGGTGCTTCATGTATAACGTCGTCAGCTAATTTTTCAGAAGATCCTACTACGATATTGTTTGCTTTATGGGTTCGATAACAAATGAAAACTGGAAAAATGCGCGGGCTGACCGTTGAATCGGCGTTATATTGCAGCTCGGAATTGTAATCAGAATGGAACTCCCATGTTTCTGTATAATCCCAACGATAAAAAATGGTTTTATTTCCCGGATCATGAGTGTTAACATACACCTGTACATTATTGCCATTGAATTTCCATCCTACCGTATCGATCGGCGGGGATTCTTTGCAGGCAACAAAATCTGAAACATATTCTTTATGATCGCCAGTAGTAATGTGCAGCCGGTACTTGTTGGCTGAGTTCAGGTTATAACTGCCCGTGTAATTACCGCCTCCTGTTTCGTACAAAGGATAATTGTTGTTTTGATTGTCTTCAATTACAACCAATGCACCGGTTTCATTGATATAAGAAGCGGTGTCTCCCCAGGTAATACCCCTGGTACGACTTAATTTAATGTCGGTAGGAGCGCCATTGGAATTAATGTATCCCTCTACCACCAGGTAATGAGCGCCCAAAGATTTTAATGGCGGGTCGAAGGGTACTTTGCAGCCAATAAAAAAGAAAACCATCGATGTGAAAACAAATCCCATGAAATATTTTGCTGTCATCTTCTAAAATCTAATATTATAAGTTATAAAGGGAATGGCTGTCCCAAAAATGGAAAGTTTATATCCTTTTATTCCGCCATTTTCAGAGATGAAGTAAACGGAATAGGCATTTTTCCTGCCGGTCACATTATAGACACCCAGGGTCCATGAGTTATGTGTTAATTGATGGATCTTATGGTTCCCATCAAGACTCATGGAAATATCGGTTCTAAAATAATCCGGAATACGGTAAGCATTACGCTCGGAATACAAGACTCTTACTGAACCGGCATAATCATATTCTGCAATAGGCAACGTGATCGGGCGTCCTGTGCTATAGGTTGCATTCAGGGACATGCTGAAACGATGAGTAAACCTGTAATTTCCCGAAAAACTTGCATTGTGCGGCTGATCAAAATTGCTCGGATACTGGTTGCCCTTATTAATTTTTTCAGCCGCATTCGGATCATTCTGCTGCAACAGGGATCGTGAATAAGTATACGTAAGCCAGCCATTAACTTTTCCGGTAGCCTTTTTCAAAAGTAGTTCAACTCCGTAGGCGGTACCTTTTGTGTTGATCACATCCGTTTCAATATTATGGTTCATGACCAAAACAGCGCCGCTCTTATAATCAAGATAATTGCTGAACCATTTGTAATAAAGTTCAATGGATGTTTCTATAGTATTGTTTTTGAAGTTCTTATACAAACCAAGTGCAGCCTGTGTTCCTGATTGAGGCTTGATGTTTGGGTCGCTTAATTTCCATACATCAGTGGGCGAAATGGTAGTGGTGTTGGTGAGCATATGAATATATTGCCGTAAGCTATTTACAGATGCCTTGATGGATGTATTTTCTGATAACGAATACCGGGCCGACAGCCGGAACTCGGGCCCCATGTACGTTTTAATAACTTTACCGGAAGGATAATAATTAGTGGCCAGTACATTGTTTAAATCAATAGGTAAGCCAGGCGCATATGTATTAACGTGTTTAGCTCCTAAATAATTAAACATCGAGAAGCGCACGCCCCCATCGAGTGAAAGGTCATTCGATACATCGAAGTGATCAGATAGATACAAGGCACTTTCTAAACCATGCTCCGCCTCCAGTGTGTCCGGCACGATCAACGAAGTGTTGGAAGTTGGAGTTATCGAACCTGAATGCACATCATACAATAAACTGTTCAGGCCAAAAGATAATGTGTGCTTATTGCTCAAAAAATAACTGAAGTCTGCATTGAATTTAAACTGGTTGATTTTAAATGCCAGTTTGTAGGCGTTCACAGAGTCGCCGTTAAAACCTACCTGGTAATCATAATGATCGATACCTGCGGTAAATACCCCATAAAACTGGTTATTGAAAATGTGCTTCCAGTTGATGTTGCCGTTTTCATTGTGATATTGGTAGGAAGTATCACTGTTCAGGTTGAATTTGTCGCCGCTTATGTAGCCGTTCACGTACACATTGTTCTTGCTGTTGATTTTTTGGTTTATATGGATGGTTCCATCCTGGAAAGAAGCATGGCTTTTCCTATAGTCTTTAGGCAAAACTTTGAAAAGCCAATCAGAATATGTCGTCCTCGCACCCAAAACAAAAGTGGTTTTGCCTTTAACTATCGGGCCCTCGAGCGTGAACTTACTGGTTAGTGGCCCGATACCTGCTGAACCGGATAATTTTTTATCGTTTCCGTCAAGCGACGTAATATCAAGTACAGATGA
This sequence comes from uncultured Chitinophagaceae bacterium, assembly GCA_963783125.1. GTDB lineage: Bacteria > Bacteroidota > Bacteroidia > Chitinophagales > Chitinophagaceae > Ginsengibacter. The sequence continues at coordinate 269,970 of CAWAMQ010000008.1, read as the reverse complement.
AATTCTACCACCGTATTTTGCAGGGATACTACTTTTATAAAGTGTTACATCCTTGATCACATCGGGATCGAAAGCAGAAAAGAATCCAAAAAGATGGGATGGATTATAAATGTTGGCGCCATTGAAAAGGATAAGGTTTTGATCGGTAGCACCGCCACGCACGTTCAATCCTGTGCTCGCTTCACCTACTGATTTGACACCCGGCAATGTAAGTACGGCTCTCAGCACGTCCACCTCTCCCATCACCGCAGGTATTTGTTTGATCGCCGTCATGGAGAGTTTGTCCATGCCCATGGTGGTACTGCGCACATTTTTTTCCTTCCCGGCTTCTACCAATACTTCCTTCAGCCTGAAAACCTTTTCATCCAGGTCAATATCGAAACTCCCGTCTGAATACAACATTACCTGTCTCCTGGTATCAAACATGCCCGGCGCTATAATATTTATAATATGTTTGCCGGCAGGAAGAATGATCGAATAGTACCCAAACTGGTCAGTTCTTACCTGCACCGAGGGATGATCAAGATAAATCACGGCTCCCGAGATAGCTTCGCCGGTTTGTGCATCACGGACATATCCTGCAATATTTACCTTGCCTTTCGGGGTGCCATTTCTTTTTATCCCGATTTCAAAAAGCTTGTTTTCAACAGAAATTTCCTGTTTTACATTCTTTTTCTGGTTGATATAACCGGCAGCCTGGGGTTCCCGTGACGCCTCTGCTGCAGCAGTGTCTGATTCCCCATTAAAAAATCCATAGGGAAGATTGGCCGCTAGTGTGAATCCGCGTGTAATAAAAACATTATTGTCTTTATCAATTGTATAATGCCATTGTGTATTTCCAAAAACTTTGTCGAGGATTGACGGAAGATGTGCATTTTTTACAGAAATAGTGATGGTTGTGCTGTCAAACTGGGAAGGTTCATAATAAAAATGAAAGTTCGTTTGCGTTTCAATCTTTTGAACAAATTCGTTAAAGGTTACGTTTTGAAAATTACCAGTAACAAGGTTATCGTTTTGCTGCGCAAACGTATTGAACGATACCAGTAATAAAGCAAACGAAAAAAATAAAGATATACCCCGGTTCATATTAGTGAGTTAGTTGATCATAAAATGCTGAGACTTTTGCGGCGGCGCTTTCGAAATTCCTGCGTCGTAACTTGAGATGGTTTTGACGCATCAGTTTTTTTACATCACGTTCTTTATCGCTGTACACGCGAAAAACATCGCGCTTATCACTCACCAAATAATAAAGCCCGTTCTTATGAATATAAAAGCGGTTTTTGGACGGAAAGGAGGTCACCATCACATTTGATACGATCTGTGGGTTAAGCACTTTTAAACGTCTTTCCAAAAACTGAACATGTTGTCCATTATATAAAAGATCATAAAAACCGGTATTATAGAGGTTTTGTTTATGATCTTCGGTAAGTGAAATAAAAGTATGTCCGTATAAAGCGAAACTATCTATGAGTTCATTATGGACCACGATCCTCGATTTCCTGTCAGGCGAGGCAACCACAAGCTGATTTCTCACCAGGTCATACAGTAGACCAAGGGAATCGTATTTCCGTCCGTCATAACCCACCCAGCCATATACAAAGTCGGGTGTTCCGAAAAAAGGATCTCCCTCCATCCTGAAAGTATAGTAAAGATATTCCCGACCGTTAAAAACGGGCGCATTATCGGCTGTGTAATGATCATACACCTCAATCGCATTTTTTACTTGTGCAATTGCAAGTGAGTCATTTTTCACTCCCTGCCCCAAAGCCGGCCCGATAAGTAAAATTGTGGAAAAAACGAAAAAGAAGAACTTCATTTGTTTTAAATTATAAAAATAAACCTGATTTAATGTACGAGAAAAATAGGGCCGCAGTCAGTGCAATCAAAGTTAATAGTTATTATTATTTCTCATTAGTTTTTTTATGAACGGCAAATACTCATTCTAGTTGTGTTTCAACGCTTTTTCAATTCCTCTTACAACAAGAGGCTCCATGATCCTGTAACCCTCAAGGGTAGGATGAACACCATCTTTTGATAAGTTTGACGGCAGTCCTTTTTGAGAATCTACCATGGCATCATAATAATCCACATACACAAAATTGTTTTCCTCACAGTAACTTTTAATCCAGCTATTCAATGCTGTGATGCTTTGAACCGGATCAATACCGGGTCGCCATGGAAAAGCAGCAGCCGGAAGTACTGAGCAAAGCACTACTTTAATGCCGTTGGCTTTTGCCAGTTGCGCCATCGACATCAAATTATTCTCCGTCATCTGTACGCTTGAAGGTCCGGTATTTTCTGCAATATCATTTATGCCGGCAAGGATAACCACCGCCGTCGGTTTCAGGTCGATCACGTCCTGCCTGAAGCGCACCAGCATTTGTGGTGTTGTCTGCCCGCTGATGCCACGATCCAGATAAGGATGATTTTCAAAGAAACTGCTGTCTACCCTGATCCACGCATCTGTAATCGAGTTGCCCATAAAAACTACCCGGTTTACATTGCCACCAGGTAATCCTACCTTGATGTTTTCAGGCCGGTAGCGGCGCAACTGCGGCCAGTCGTTGCTTTGATTTAATCTTTCTGTAACGGAATCCTGCTGGGCTTTTAATGAAGAGACGGAAAATAAAAAAAATCCTACACAGACCACCTTTAAATACTTCATCCGGAAAATTATTTTTTTGGTTTTATTGTTTTGATAAATGAAAGTAAGGATAAACATTCATAAAAAAATAATTTTTGCGAAAAGGAAAGGTTGTTCATAGTAAACAAACAAAAATTTTTGATTTCTCTTTTGTCGAAGGAGGAAATTATGTTTGGCCTATACCGGACCAGGGAAGCTTAAAAATTGTAAATCAACCTGCTGACTCCTTTTTAATTTGGGGAATTTTTATAGATAATAATAAACAGCTTTTTGTGATGGGATACCTTGTGAAAAAAAGTGGAGATGAGGGCGTGATTTATAAGGTTTAAAAGGCCTGAATCGGCCCGTACTTTATTTAGGTCTTTTTTTTGTGATACAGTTGTTGCCATTTCAACATCTCATGGAATTGGCATTTCAGCGTAAACGTTCACAATTAAATTATTCATTATGCACCACATGTTTTTTGAAAGTTGGGACAGCATCGTCAGAAGTGTAGTTATCACCATCCTCGCCTACATGGTTTTGATTTTTATGCTGCGCATTTCCGGCAAAAGAACCCTCTCAAAAATGAACGCATTCGATTTTGTTATCACCGTTGCACTCGGTTCATGCCTGGCTACGGTGGCTTTGAATAAAAGTGTTCCGCTTGCAGACGGCGCGTTGGTTTTTTTTCTCCTGATCCTGCTGCAGTTTATTATTACATGGCTTTCTGTAAGAATCGATAAAGTGAAAAAGATAATTACCTGCACCCCCACTTTGTTATTATATAAAGGTGAAATGCTTAAAGAGGTAATGAAAAAAGAAAGGGTTACCATCGAAGAGATGTATGTGATAGCACGGAAAAATGGCTTCACCGACCTGAAAAAAATTGATGCAATCGTACTGGAAACCACCGGCGACCTGAACGTGATCGCTTCTTTTAATAATGTGGATATGCAGACGATGGATGACATTTCCAATTACCCGGATATTAATACAAACACGTAAAATCAACCACCCATTACCATTAGAGATAAAAACAAAAATTTGCCGGATTACTTTGTTCACTGGCTGCTTTCGCCAAGCAAGGCATAATTAATGCAGTTTCACTAAAAACTTCGGTGATGAACATAAATACGATTGCTTATATTTCTTTTTCTTTAAGTATCATTTGTTTGCTGGCCATAGTAATAGATTTGATACGGTTTCCGCAAAAAATGTGGATCATGAATATTGTGTGGCCTATTACTGCACTGTACTCCGGACCGCTGGGATTGTGGGCTTATTATAAGATCGGCCGCACGTCTGTAAAAAAAGGAACCGGTGGAACACCTGCACATGGCACTGAAAAACCATACTGGCAAAGTATTGTAGTAGCTGCACTGCACTGTGGAAGCGGTTGTACACTTGGTGACATTGTTGCTCAAATGTTTTTATTCTTCGTGCCGGTAGTATTATTTGGCAGTAAACTATTTGGTGAGTGGGGAGTTGATTATGTTTTTGCTTTTGGTATTGGTATTATTTTTCAGTACTACTCTATCAAGCCAATGAAAAATTTTTCGCCAAAAGAAGCAATTGTGGCCGCGCTCAAAGCGGATACTTTATCACTTACTTCCTGGCAAATTGGTATGTATGGATGGATGGCAATTTCAGCTTTCCTTATCTTTCATCACAGACTGGAAGCTTCTACTCCATTGTTTTGGCTGATGATGCAAATTGCAATGATCCTTGGTTTTCTTACGGCTTATCCTGTAAACTGGTGGCTGGTAAAAAAAGGAATAAAAGAAAAGATGTAAAAAAACTTCCTGCATTTTATTAATGAAAAATAAGGCTGAGACTATCTTTCGCATGTTCCTGTTTCAACCGCACTTTAAGCCATTTTTCAATCTTAGATCTTTCCGCTGGATAAATTTCTTCATTAGAATGTATTAAAACCAGGTAAAGATTTTTGGTTGTTGAGCTGTCTGCAAAAGCTGTTGACGGTTCTATCACAGCACTTTTAATTTTTGGATATTGAACCTGCAATTCAGCAAATACCTGGGCTGAAAGTTTTTGCTCATTAGTAATGCTGTCAAGTTTTGCTTTCAGTAAAGTCGCCTGGTTTTCTTTTAGGATAAGCGCGTTGGAAAGTAAAGAATACTTGTCATTCGATTTATCTTTTGCCGGCGTCAGGTAAGAAAATCCCTGTTTAATTTCCAGGGAATTGCTGTCCATACCATATTGCGCCATTTTATCTTTCAGATTTTTTATCTCGTCCTGTGTAATTTCTTTACCACCAAAAACCAATGATATTTTCTTTTTCTTCGGATCAATTGATTTTGATAACAGGTAATCGTTTGGAAAGCGTGCTTCGTATTGAATAAAATTAGCTGCATTACCTGAAAACCGTTCCTGCATCACAATATTATATCCAAGGTAAATGCTTGGCAAAAGCGTAGCAATAACGATGACCCATACGATGCGGTGCGCACGGTTCAACAACTCCTTATTTAAAAATCTCTTTGTAGGAAACCGTAAGGCCTTAACCATTAAAAATGTGGCAAGCGCAATAAAAACCGTGTTGATAATAAAAAGATAAAACGCCCCGATAAAATAATTCCATTGAAAAGTAGCAAGACCATAACCCGCTGTACACAATGGCGGCATTAACGCGGTGGCAATAGCCACACCCGGAATTACATTTCCTTTTTGCTTACTTGAGGTAGCGATGATGCCCGCCAATCCGCCGAAAAGCGCAATCAATACATCATAAATATTGGGTGACGTACGGGCTAGTATTTCTGAATGGGCCTCGCTTAATGGAGAGATCAGGAAAAAGACAGTTGAAGTTCCAAGGCCGGTCAAAGCAGCTACCAGGTAGTTATTTACAGCTTTGCGTAACAAGGGCATATCATTAATACCAATGCCTAGCCCGATGCCCATTATAGGGCTCATCAACGGAGAAATAAGCATAGCTCCGATCACAACTGCCGGTGCGTTTACATTTAATCCCAGCGAAGCGACGAAGATGGCAAAAATAAGAATCCACAAGCGTGTGCCGCGAAATTCCAGGTCATTATTTATTACGTCAACAACGGTTTGATATTCCTCCCGTTCTTTGCTGAGATTAAATTTATCTAAAAGGGTTGCCAAATTCCGGTATCTTTTAATTTAGTTTCAAAGCTAAGTTTTTCTTATGTGTCGTGGAAAATTAACTCTTTATGGGAGGGCGCAACATTTCAAGTTTTTTATCTTAAAAACAGCGGACAATTACCTGATAAAATTGAATGCAAGAAACAAAATAACAAGGAGAATTCCCCCCATGGAAAAAATAAACATGTAATCAGCAATTTTTTCAAATTTCCTTTGCCTGAAAGGATTTTCAGATCTCATTGAGAAGAAGGAAAAGAAACAGGATAAGATCAAAAAAAATGCGATTATAGAAGTGAACTCATCAATATAGCTATTTTTGGCTTCATTGGTAATATGTAACGACGTGATTACAAAAAGGCAAAAGCCCAAAAGATTGGCGGAAGTGCCTAAAATATGCGGAGAAGTATTTTGAGCCATTAGAAAATAACTCAAATATAGATTAAAAAAGAAGCTACTTACTGCAATTTAAAAGTGAAGATTGGTAATTTAACAGTATGGGATAAGTCTCAGATAATGCGCCGAAATAAAAAATTAGATTATTTGTTCGTCTGCTACAACCCCCGAAAAATTACTAGTAGTTAAATGAAACGTTTACAATGAATTGGACAAAAGTATCTATCTTTATCTTTAATCGGAACCCAACTTATACTATTATTTCTTGCCCGAAAAGATTAAATACACTGAGGAAGATTTGGTCCTTTTGCTGCAAAGCGGTGATCGGTCTGCTTTTGAATATTTGTATGATCATTATTCGGGCGCTTTGAATACGGTTGTCTTAAAATTAATAAACGATCAGCAGCTTGCCGAAGACATTTTGCAGGAAGCTTTCGTGAAGATCTGGAATAATTTTTCGGGTTACGATTCATCCAAAGGACGCCTGTTTACATGGATGCTCAATATCACGCGCAATCTTACCATCGATACCCTGAGAAGCAAAAGCTATAAGAAGCAGGCGAAAATCCAAAAGACTGAAAACGCCGTAAGTTATACCAGCAATAATATTGATGAAAATGATAAATTTGATGCCATGGGTATCAGGAAGCAAACGATGTTGCTGAAGGAAGATCAGCAGCGTGTTATTGACCTGGCTTATTTTGGAGGATTTACGCAGGAAGAAATATCAAAAAAACTGGATATACCTCTTGGAACGGTTAAGACAAGGATGAGAACCGCTATTTCGGTATTAAAAAAATTATTACAAACATAAATTTGACTAAAGAAGAATTCATATCATCCGGTTTGCTTGAGCTTTATGCTATGCGAATTTCTTCCAAGGAAGAAACGCAAATAGTAAAGGAACATCTTGAAAAGTTTCCCGAATTAAAAGAGGAACTGAACGAGATTGAAGGAGCGCTTGAAAATTATGCGACTTCAAACGGAACCACGCCCAATTCTGTAGTGAAAGAAAGGCTTTTTAACCAATTGTTTCCTTCAACAGAAGGTGAAGAAGTGAAAGAAGCTTCGGTAGTGTCGATCAATAAAAAATATCCTATCCCTTTGTTTTACAAGTCTATAGCAGCAGCTGTGTTTATATTATTAATAGGAAGCATGGTTTTAAATTATACATACTTTACCAGATATCACAAAGCCCAAAACGACCTGGATGTGGCACTGCAACAACTTCAGCAAAAAGAACAATCAAATGAAGCGATGAGCCGTGACCTGGATGTGGTTACCAATAAATTTGCGATGCCTGTAGTTTTAAAAGGAACTCCCCAGGCTCCGGAAGCACTCGCTAAAATATTTTGGATGAAAAACACAGGCCAGGTTTATATCGATCCTACCAACCTTCCAAAAGTGCCGCCAGGCAAACAATACCAGCTTTGGGGAATTGTAGATGGCAAACCGGTGAGTGGCGGCATGATTGAAACCTCAAAAGGAATTTATCATATTCAAAAAATGAAGTCTTTTGGCCAGGTGGATGCATTTGCCATTACGCTTGAAAAGGCCGGCGGTAGTCCTACTCCAACGTTAGATCAAATGGTTGTTAGCGCAAAAATGTAATTTTTTATTCCCACTTTTTATTGCTTTATTATTTTTTTCGTGTAAGCGTTAGCGTTAGTACTATTTCCTTCGCGGGCAAATGCGGGTTATGACACCATTTGAAAAATTTATCGATTTAAATTTTCCAAAAACCCAAACCATTATTTAAATAATTACGTAGATCAAGGAAACAAATCAAAATTAAAAAATCAAAAAAATGAAAAAGATTAAATTTTTAGGATTGTTGATCCTTGCCATCGTTTCAGGAAACACATTTGCCCAAACCAAAATGGTAGGGGGAGCCGCAATGTATCCAACGAAAAATATTGTAGAGAACGCGGTTAACTCAAAAGACCATACCACCCTGGTAGCCGCCGTAAAAGCTGCAGGATTGGTTCAAACATTAGAAAGTGCAGGCCCGTTTACCGTATTCGCACCCACCAATGAAGCATTTGATGCATTACCTGCGGGCACTGTATCCTCCCTTTTAAAACCGGAAAACAAAGCCAGGCTCACCTCTATTCTTACCTATCATGTAGTTCCCGGAAAATTGTCTTCCGCAGACCTTATGAAGAAGGTAAAGATGAACAATGGTAAAGCCACTTTAAAAACAGTGGAAGGAGAAAATCTGTACGTAACCATGAATGGCAAAAACCTTATGATCACTGATGAAAATGGAAACACAGCCCGGGTAACTATCGATGATGTTAACCAAAGCAACGGCGTTATCCATGTGGTAAATAAAGTATTGTTACCTAAGTAAATCTGAATTTTCGGGTGTTTTCTTTAGCCGGTGGTGACGCCGGCTTTTTTTATTTACAGTAAATCAACTTTTTTAGTTGTTTTTTATTTTATAACGGAAACGCATAGACGAAAATCATTTACCAAAGAAAACCTAATTAAACCTCGCTTTAGTTTTTCTACGTGTTATTTTTAAATATTATTTCAGTCCGTACACAACCACTTGGCGGGAGAAAGTAGCTAAATATACATGGCCGTTAGCGATCGTGGGCGAACAAAATTTGGCATAGTTTCCTGCGGCGTCATTAGGATCCTGGTTGTTGTTCCATAGTTCTTTCGTAACATCGGCGGCGTCAAAAGCATGTAAAATTCCCGGCTTGGTGAGTTGGTTGGCATCCCCCGATGCAGCATAAGCCGCCCATAATATACCGGTGCCCGGCAAATCGCCATTTGATGATACAGAAAGCATTGCCCCATTGTGTCCTGTGGGGCCGGGTACAGCTGAAACCTTTTGGCCGGAAACATCTAACTTCCCAATGGTTCTGTCAAACGGGAAAGCCCTGAGATTATCTTTCTCCGACCAGACATATACATATTCCGCAGATGCACCTTTATAATAAGCCGCCTGGCATCGTAACGACCATTTGATCCCCAGGTCAACAGATTGCTGAACATTGTTGGAATTTATTGAATATCCTCCCATATTGTCTTTATCCAACAAATAAAGAACGCCATTCTTGGCCCCGGTGAGAAAATAATTAGAATTAGGAATTAGCAGAGCACCCATTGCACCGTAATCCCAATCCCTCGCCTCGAGTGTGTCATAGTCAAAAGGTGTAAAATAACTTACCACCTGCAGCGTATTTCCTGAGGGAACCAACTTTAAAGCGCTTTCACCACGGTTGATTAAATTCGTTGGATCCCCGTTTAAACCAACCGTTCCGTTACCAACCGCTGCATATAAATTTCCGTCGCTGTCAGCAGCCAAACCCATTCCGCTTTCCCAAATTCCTCCATCTACTCCGTCAGGAGTATCATTATAAACTATTTTCTGTTGTAGCGTTCCGGCATCATATCCGAGAATCCAGCCATGGTAAGGCTCCCAATCACAGTGTCCGGCAAATGTTACATATACCATTCCATTCAACAATGTTAAGGCTTGCCTTTGATTTTGTTTCTGCGCATCGAAAGTGACCACATTGTTTACACTCCCCATTCCTCCGCCAGCATAGGTGGCGGTGATCTTTACCGGGCTACCTGCTTTCTCGCCACCTGTAATTATGTCGATCGCATGAAGGTATTCAACAAAGTTGTTGTTGGCAACGCTCCTTGCGACAAAATACATAATACGTGAACGGGAATCTATAACAGGGGTGCCCACAATACCAATGTTCCCTGTAAAATCCTGGTAATTACCATTACACGCGCCAGTCATATCTGTATTTCTCACAGGTCTCATTCCGGGTTGGGTAAAATTTCTTTTCCAATATAGCTGACCATCATCTGCGTTGAAGGCATATAACGTATTATTAACCGTTGCCACGTACACAATATTCGCGATGCTGTCTGTAATTTTCAAGTTTGAAACTACCAGGGGCTGGGCATACACCTGATCATCAACCGGCAATGTGAACAATTTGCCGAACTGTTTTGAATTAACGTTTGAAGTAGTAAGCATCTTTTCATGGTTATTAAATCCACTCCGATAATTGTCGTTGTGTTGGGTAAGCACAGAAATATTTTCATTATTATATGGTGTTTCATACACTTTTTCCTGGCGGCACGAAAAGCAGAAAAACACGATAATGAACACAGGAATAATTCGCATAAAGAATAATTAATATTATAAAATTACTATTAGTTATTACGATATGCAATAATCATGTCAAACAATTTTCTCCGGCCTACAATTGCATACACTTAACAAATTACGTTGTAGCAAATAATGTTCATCCATTCGAACAAACGGATATATTGCCAAAAGCATTGCTTAATTGTGCGTTGCCTGGGATATTTTATTACTTTTTGTAATACGCCCAAATATCACTTACGGCTAAATCAATATTTTGTTCCTTGTTTTCTTTTCGCGGAAGAACGATGGCGGGTTGGTGGGAACTGATACGTGTAGTCGCATAAACATTTTTAAGAGGCCCAGACAGAAAATACAAGCGTTGTTTAGCCTCGTCAAACCTATACTTTCCTGTTACTTTTTCATTACTCATTTTATAAGTGTTCCCTGGTAATAAAATAATATCACCTCTCAGCCATTTATTGAGGCTATAATTATAGCCATAAAAGTATGTTTGATAGGTACCTTCCGGTAGTTTTGAAACTTTGGTTTGAGCAATAGAAAAGTTGATAAATGAAAATACCAGGAAAGTGGTAAACAGAAATTTCATAATACAGTTTTTAAACCATTTTGATAAATAGAAAAACGAAAATAAAATCTCTTTTGAAAAATCCCAAATTGTTAGTCCGTAAAAATTTCCCCTTGTAGATAAAGCCTGGCCCGGCCACTTATTTCAACCCTTTCACCCTCGTATTTACAATTTAAAAATCCTTTGCGAGCAGAAAGCTGGATGGCTGAAAGTTCTTTTTTATTCATCTTTTTAGCCCAATATGGAATCAATGTAGTGTGCGCCGAACCTGTTACCGGATCTTCATCGACGCCGGATTGCGGACCGAAAAATCTTGACACAAAATCCACCTCACTTCCTCTTGCCGTTGCAATTATGCCGCGCGCTTTTAAGTTGGAGATAGCAATAAGATCAGGTTGCAAATCTTTTATTGCCTGCTCATTTTTAAACACCAGCATGTAATCTGTTTTCCCTTTTAGAGCTTCTATAGGTTTTACATTAAAACACTCTAATAGTTCAGGAGACAACCCTGTATCTTCTACTTTATCCGTTGGGAAATCGAGCGTCAGCATGTCCCCGTTTTTTTTCACTTTTAAAGTGCCGCTTCGTAAACTGCTGAAAACGATTTCATCATTTTCATATCCTTCGTAATTGAACAACACAAAAGCAGACGCCAGTGTTGCATGCCCGCACAAATCAACTTCAACCGTAGGCGTAAACCACCTAATGTCAAAGCCACTGTTGTTCTTTACGAAAAAAGCTGTTTCCGCCAGGTTGTTTTCCATGGCGATCTTTTGCATCAAGTCCTCTCCGATCCATGAATCCAGTGGGCAAACCGCTGCCGGGTTTCCCCCGAACAGTTCCGAAGTAAAAGCATCTGCCTGGTAGATTTTTATTTTCATTGCTTTAGTATTTTTTCGACACGAAAATATGGTAAAATAAAAAAGCAATTACGTTTATGCATGAACGTAATAACATATCTCAAAAACAGGAATCATGATTAAAATTTGCCGGCGGGAGGACGATGGTTAATCTTCCTTTTTTAGTTCCATCGTTCCGATGGCCTGGGCCCTGTCGGTACAATTATCTGAATCCAGGCGTATTGTTAACTCATCATTATCCATCACATACTTATACTTACCCGGTGTACTATCACATTGACTTTGTCCGTACAATTTAACCAACGTAAGTACAGAATCAGTCAAAGTATAAGTCATCGTTTCGAGGCTTGAATTATCTTCCGCACTAAGTACATCGAGCGTATCATTCCCAAAGTTAAATAATACATCAAGCCCACCTTCAATGTTGAGCGTACCCTTCCATTTGGTGTTCGATAGCTGTGCATCCGCGTTATAAACGATCAATGCAATTACTAGTGTCAAAAAAACTTTTGTCATACGTTTTATTTTATTGTTTACGATCAGCATGTAAATTACAACTTATACATTAAAAAAACACTCGGCATAAACTTTCTGATGAGGCGCATTTTTTGGCGCTGAATGTTATATATTTATACCATTGTTTTATTGATTTTTTCACTGCTTCATCTTCAAAAACTAATTACATGACTTCCCGCAGAAAATTTATTCAAAATTCCGCTATGATGGCCGGCGGCACCTTATTGGCTTCAGCTTTTGACAACCATGCTTTTGCTATTTTTAAAAATTCTATAGCCCCGAGCGATCAGCTAAACATTGGCGCCATTGGTGTAAATGGAATGGGCTGGGCGGATACTACTTCCGCGTTAAAAATTCCGGGCGTTAACCTCGTAGCCATATGTGATGTAGATCAGAACGTAATTAACAAACGGCTGGACGAGCTTAAGAAAAAGAATATTGATACTTCCAAAATCAAGACCTACGGCGATTACCGCAAGTTGCTTGACAACAAAGATGTGGATGTTGTGGTTATAGGAACTCCTGATCATTGGCACGCCTTAATCATGATGGAGGCCTGTGCTGCCGGCAAAGATGTTTATTGCGAAAAACCGGTTGGTAATTCAATCGGCGAATGCAGGGCAATGGTGCAGGCACAGGAACGATATAACAAAGTTGTACAGGCCGGGCAATGGCAACGCAGCCAACAGCATTTTAAAGATGCAGTTGATTATGTGCAAAGCGGTGTTCTCGGAAATATAAGAACAGTAAAAGTCTGGTGTTACCAGGGATGGATGAAACCGGGCCCTGTGGTTCCGGATACTGCGCCGCCCGCAGGAGTAGATTATAAAATGTGGCTGGGGCCTGCGCCGACAAGGGCTTTTAATGCAAGCCGGTTCCATTTTAATTTTCGTTGGTTCTGGGATTATGCCGGTGGCTTAATGACTGATTGGGGTGTTCATCTGCTCGACTATGGATTGATGGGAATGAATTCTCCTACCCCGAAATCAGTTGCTGCGCTGGGTGGCCGTTTTGCATATCCTGAATTGTACGAAGAAACGCCGGATACCCTTACAACGTTGTATGAATTTGACGGCTTTAATATGGTTTGGGATTCTGCGATGGGAATTGATAATGGCTCTTACGGGCGCGACCATGGCATCGCCTACATAGGCAACAACGGGACACTCATTTTAAACCGTGGCGGCTGGGAAGTGATTGAAGAAAGGCAAAGCAAAAATAAAGTGAGCAAACCTCTTGCGCCTTCAGTGGATAACGGTGTGGATAAGCATTGGGAGAATTTCGTAAATGTCGTAAAATCAAGAAAACTGGAAGATCTTCATTGCCCGGTACAAGCAGCCGCACATGTTGCCACCGTTGCACAAATGGGGAACATCGCCTACCGAAGTGGCAAGAAATTACAATGGAATGCTGCAAAGGGAGAATTTACGGACAATGCGGTGAATAAAGAATATTTTATGAAGGAATACCACAACGGGTATCAATTGCCAAAGGTGTAAGAGGAGAATGCAGGCTACAGTAGACGAATAAATAATTGATTTTTTTGTTTTAGCATGAACCGTGGCCTGCCTGGAATCCTGTTTGTTCTTTTTACGGATACGGAAGATGACGCACGTATCTTTGCAAAATTCGTTTATTATGATCAATTCATACGATGCGTTTGCAGTGCGTGAATTAAAAACGTGGCAAAAGAAAATGCTGCGGCAGCCATCTCTTTTTGATAATCTCTCCAAAAAACTCCAGGTTAAATTAAATAGCTGGATACCGGAAAAAATACACCAGGGAATTACGGTTACAATAAAACAAATGGTACGCGGCGTTTTATTTGGTTCCAGGTTTACTACATCGAGCCCTTTGGAAAATGCAAGCCTTTTCACCCGCGAAGAAGCCGTAAGAAAGAAAATAAATATTTACAGAAAAACAGCAGCCGTGGAAGGCGGCATTACCGGCGCCGGCGGTATTTTGCTGGGATTGGCCGACTTCCCGATCTTACTTGCAATCAAAATAAAACTGTTGTTTGATATTGCCGTTTTATATGGGTTTGACGTGAACGATTACAAAGAAAGAGTATACCTGCTGCATATATTTGAATTGGCTTTTTCCAGTGCTGGCTACCGGAAGAAGGTGTACCTCCAAATAGTTAATTGGGAAGGACAGCAAAAAGATTTACCGGACGACATTAACCAGTTTGACTGGAGAAATTTTCAGCAGGAATACAGGGATTATCTTGATATCGCAAAGATGGCACAGATGATACCGCTGGTAGGTGCACCCGTGGGTTTGCTGGTAAATAATCGCCTGATAAAAAAATTAGGCCGCACGGCCGTTAACGCCTACAGGATGAGGTTGTTTGACAGTTCAATTGCGGCAATCAGGTAATAAAGATCTTCAATAATTAGCATAGTCTCTAATTCTTGCCGGTCGCGAATCGCTTCTTTGCAAAAATTAATTAAGAAAATGTTTCGTACCGGAGACGATCTCCTTGTAGGTTTTTAATTTTCTTCTGTAAAATAAACTTTATAATAATTCATCCTCATCTGGTCATCATAGCCTTTTTCTATCAGTTGCTTGTCGCCATGAATATAAATATGAAAGTTTTTGTCAAGTTTTAAAACACTCTTAAAAACCCTCGACTGCTTCTTCACGGCCGCATTTGATATTAAAAATGAATCATCAATCGAAGTGTCAAATTCCTTTTCGTAGTTTTCTTTAAAATTTTTAAACGATTCAATACCCTGCTCATTTGCCAGTACTTCACTTGAAAATTCTTCCATGTCAAAGTGGTCTTTTTCTTTAAAATAATTTATTGACCTGTTGAGTAAATCTATCTTATCCGTTTTTGAAACATCAAATTCCCTATCAATTTGTTGGCTTACAAAATCCTTATAAACTTTCAGTACCGTGTGCGTCTGGTTATAATTGTCGTTCCTTACTTTTAGCTTTAAAAATTCATCAATCCAATAAACCGCTTCGGAACGATTCGTTTGGTCTATCACGGCCACTTTATACCCTTCTTCTTTTTCGGCATTAAATATCAAACATCCTTTGTCAAGCTTATTAATATTAATAGCCTCAGGCTCATAACCAAGCTCAAATTCTTTACCTTCCCGCGATATCGTTAGGTAAGGTTCTTTTGACTCTGATTTAAAAATACCAATCGCATCCAGCAGTTCTCCATCTATTTCCAACCCGGTAAAATAGCCAAGATACAACTCGCCGGATTTTATTTTGGGATGGTTCGAAATATCGTATAAGTGTTTTGCAATTTGTTGTGAAAAAGTATGAAATGTGGAAGGGGTTTTAAAAATCAGCTCAGCAAAATGAAAGACTTCATTGAGGTTTAAGTCTTCTGTCGGATGAAAAAAGCGATACATTTCATTCTCTTTCTCAAATGGCTTTACAAAATATTGCATCAGTAAGCCACTCAACATTTCATCATCAACTGTGGATGATTGTTCAGACAAGATCAGAGGCTCGTCTAAAAGTTTATTCCCAAGTTTATGAATGGAAAGTTCAGCAAGCGATGCTTCAAAAAATGAAACCATAAATAAGTAGTGTTTTTTGCTCAATAATAAAACAAAAATTCTTAACAGGACATGCTTGTTTGCTCCTGGTGCTCAAAGGAGAGTTCGGGGTATCACAAACAATAAATAACTTTTGGAATATTTTCGGCAGTAAACAAATAAATAACCCGGATTTTAATTTTACTTCAGGTTCACAATAAGAAAACAGAAATCAATATCGCTTATTCTTGCAGTCTGCTATTCTGTAATAACTGCACATAAAATATTTGCAATAGTTTTTTGAGCAGGAATATGTCATCTCATTTCAAATGTTTTTTATTCACTATCTTTTCGGTTCAAAACTAATTAGTGATATATACATTATTAAGTCATCAATGGAAATCATTTTGGCGAAGCCGTGGTTCGGGCAGAAATATTGCCATACAGATCTTCCTGGGTTTTATTGTGTTGTACCTCGCCGGTGTTGCATTGGTGATTGGTTTTTCTCTGGATAAGATATTGTCCGAAACTTTCCCGGGCAGGGATATTGTGGCGGTTTTTTTAGGATTCATTCTTTATTATTACGCGTTTGATTTCATCATTCGTTTTATCATGCAGGATTTGCCTACGCTGGCGGTGCAGCCTTATTTAATCCTGAACATCAAACGAAGCAAACTTATCAGGTTTTTGAACATTCGCTCATTGGTTTCTATTTTTAATTTGTTGCCCTTGTTCCTTTTTCTCCCGTTTATCACAACGATTATCAGTGATAAATTTGGCGCAGATGTTTCATTGGCTTTGGTGGTAACCATTATCAGCCTTACATTATTTAATCACTTCTTCGTGTTATTCGTAAAAAGAAAAACCATTTTAAGTCAATGGTGGCTAATCGGTTTTTTTGTGGTGGTATTGGCGATGATCATGGCCGATTATTTCCAGGTTTTTTCATTAAGAAACTTTTCGGCCTCTTTATTTACAGCCGTTATAAACGTGCCGGCGATTTGTCTCTTTTTCGTATTGATCGCGCTAGCTGCCTATTTCAACAACAACAGGTTTTTGCGCAGCAACTTCTATCTGGAGAATTTGCAGAAAGCAAAAGGTGAAAGAAGATCGGCAGAATACAATTGGTTACAACGTTTTGGCGCGTACGGTGATTTAATAGGTGTAGACATTAAACTCATCTTACGAAACAAAAGGCCGCGCACCTTGCTACTTATTTCATTTATATTCCTTTTATATGGCTTCATTTTCTTTAAGCCTGAAACACTGCAACAAGAGAAGATGGGAATGATACTTTTGGGTTCGATTTTTATCACGGGAATGTTTATGGCGAGTTACGGGCAGTATATTTTTGCATGGCAGAGCAATCACTTTGATGGGCTTCTTGCCAATAATATCAGCATAAAATCTTACCTGAAAAGTAAACTGATGCTATTAACTGCCTTCAGTACGATTTCTTTTTTATTGAGTCTATTATACGGGTTCATTAGCTGGAAAATCCTGCCTGTGTTGGTTGCGGCGTGGCTGTTTAATATTGGCATCCATTGTATATTAACCGCATTTATTGGCACAAGAAATTATAAGGCGATGGATATCAGTAAAAGTTCTTCATTTAATTTCCAGGCTACCGGCGCTGCGCAATGGTTATACATGCTTATTATTTTGGTGATAGGCAGTTTACTTTATTTACCGTTTGCGTTGCTTATTAACAGCTGGGTTGGCATCGCGGCGATCGGTATTTTAGGCTTGATCAGCCTGATGATGCGCGATTGGTGGATCAATCAAATCGTAATTCAATTTCAAAAACAGAAATACCAAATGCTGGAAGGATTCCGGGAAAAATAAATTATGATAACAATAAATAATCTTCTGAAAACCTACAACCGTAAGGTGGCTGTTGATATTCCCCATCTCGAAATCGGGAATGGAATCAATGGATTGGTGGGCAATAATGGCGCAGGCAAAACGACTTTATTTCGATTGATACTTGATTTGGTAAAAGCAGATCATGGCGAAGTTTTGTCGAATGAAAAAAACGTGATTAAATCCGATGAATGGAAGAGTTATACGGCAGCTTACATCGATGAAGGTTTTTTAATACAATATCTTACCCCGGAAGAATATTTTTATTTCGTTGGAAAATTGCATAATCGGTCAAAAGCAGATGTAGATGAATTCCTGGGAAGTTTAATCGCTTTTTTTGAAGGCGCAATCTTAAAAAGTGGAAAATACATTCGCGATCTTTCCAAAGGAAACCAATTTAAAGTAGGCATTGCCGCATGCCTTTTGCAAAATCCGGACATAATGATTTTGGATGAGCCCTTTGCCAACCTGGATCCTTCGTCACAAATACGACTGATACAAATGATGAAACAACTGGCGGCACAGAAACCAATGACGATATTGATTAGCAGTCACGACCTGAATCATATAACGGAGGTGTGTACACGCATTTTATTAATGGAAAAAGGGTTGATCATTAAAGACCTTCAAACTTCATCGGATACATTAAATGAACTGGAAGATTATTTCAGGGTGTAATTAAATAAAGAATTTTTTTAAAAAATAAAATTTATGCGAACCATTATTCTTACTGCTTTTTTTCTCATGGCAACCATGTTTTCAAAGGCACAACCGGTAAAAATCCACGGGCAGTTACATGTTGACAAAACACAGTTGAAAGATGAACACGGCGATGATGTTATATTACGCGGAATGAGTTTTGGCTGGCACAATTTCTGGCCACGCTTTTACAATGCAGGAGCCGTAAAATGGTTGCATGAAGATTGGGGCGCAACAATCGTAAGAGCCGCGATGGGCGTAGAACCAAAAGATGGTTATATTGATAAGCCTGAATGGTCAAAAGAAAAAATAGAAGCCGTCGTAGATGCGGCAATCAAGGAAGGGATTTATGTGATCATCGATTGGCATTCGCATCACATAAGAACCAGCGAAGCAAAAACTTTTTTTGCAGAAATGGCAAAGAAATACGGCAAATACCCAAACATAATCTATGAAATATTTAATGAGCCACAGTATGATTCGTGGGCAGATGTAAAAGCGTACTCAACCGAGATCATTGCTACGATAAGAGCTTACGATAAAAACAATGTAATACTCGTCGGATCTCCACATTGGGACCAGGATGTAAATCTTCCGGCGGCTGATGCGATAAAAGGTTACAGCAACCTGATGTACACGTTACATTATTATGCAGGCACTCACAAACAATACCTGCGTGATCGCGCTGATTCTGCATTAAAAAAAGGCTTACCGCTTTTCATTTCTGAATCAGCCGGAATGGAAGCGAGCGGCGATGGAAAAATTGATCGTGGCGAATGGCAAAAGTGGATCAATTGGTCTGAAAAAAATAAATTGAGTTGGATTACCTGGTCAGTTTCAGATAAAGATGAAACCTGTTCTGTATTAAAAGCCCATGCTGCTGCTGATGGAAACTGGACGACAGCAGATCTCAAAGAATCGGGTGTATTAGCGAGGCAATATTTAAGAAAGTATGCCGAAAAAGAGTGATGTCTTTTGTAGTAAAACAACAAAATACGGCATTTATTATTTTGCTTTTGAGAGTTTACATACCGCTTGTCATCCAAATAATTAAATAATAATAATTTTTTATAATAAAGCAAGGAAGTCCTTAACTTTAGTTTATCATTAAAAAACCAAATCATGCAACGAATAAAAATTGGCCTGCTGGCTATTGCAACTCTTATGAGTGCTTCTTTTGTATCCGCACAAAGTGTGGATGAAGTCATCAACCACTATGTTGACGCTATCGGAGGAAAAGATAATCTTGGCAAGATTAATTCCGTGTACATGGAAGCTTCCTCAGAAGTGATGGGAAACGATAACCCGGTGGTGGTAAACATTCTGAACGGAAAAGCTTATAAAAGCGTGACCGAATTCAACGGCCAGGAATTTGTAAGAGCGTATACTGACAAAGGTGGCTGGACCATTAATCCTTTTGCCGGCGGCAGCGATGCGGTTGCTTTATCGCCCGACGAATACAAATCGGTGAAGGAGGATATGTATATCGGCGGCGCTTTATACGATTATGCCGTCAATCACAAAGGTACGGCGTCGCTGGAAGGTACTGAAGACGGGGCTTACAAAATAAAATATACATCGCCTGACAGTATTGAATCTACCTATTATATCGACACCGCCACCTATCTTCTTGATAAGATGTTGAGACAGGGGCAAATGCAGGGACAGTCCGTTGATGTAACTACCACTTTTTCAGACTATAAAAAGACACCGGAAGGCATTGCGGTTCCTTACAAAACCGACGTTGATTTTGGCGGTAATTTTTCAATGAGCACCACGATTAAAAAAGTAGAAGTCAATAAAACGATCGATCCGGCAATTTTTGAAATGCCGAAATAAAAAAGTGCAAAGTTCTGAGGAATAGGTTCAAAAACAATTTCGTAAACCACGAAGACTAAAAAAGGTTTTCGTGTTTTTTTGTTTGGCCGACAATAAAGCAACAAATAGTTGCCATTTTTATTTTACTCCCGTTATTTTAACGAATCACCTATTCATCAAAATGTTACTTTTATCCTATGAAAAGATCCGGCTCGGCAGACCTTCCCCTGCATTATGGTTATGTGCCTAAATGGCTCGCAGAGCGAATGGCAAAACTTGGTTTAGCCATCACAGAATCCATCATCACAGAATATGGAAAAGAGGAAATACTCCGTCGTCTTTCAGATCCTTTTTGGTTTCAAAGTTTTGGTGCGGTAATGGGAATGGACTGGCACTCTTCAGGCATCACCACTTCGGTAATGGGCGCCCTAAAAAGAGCCGTTAATCCGCATTCAAAAGAACTGGGCATTTACATCTGCGGAGGCAAAGGAAAATTTTCTAAAGAAACGCCGAATGAATTAGTCCGCATTGCCGACAACACCGGCCTTGATGGCGATGAATTGGTAAGATGCAGCAAGCTGAGCGCCAAAGTGGATAACACTGCGGTGCAGGACGGGTTTCAATTATATACTCACAATTTTATTTTATGTAATACTGGTGAGTGGACTGTAATTCAGCAAGGTATGCGAACTACAGATAAGACAGCAAGGCGCTATCACTGGCACTCAAAAAATATTAAATCGTTTGTGGAAGAGCCGCACACAGGCATTTGCGGCATTCACCAGGGAAATATTTTAAACCTTACGGCCACAGAGGCAGGCAAAGCCCGGGACGGTATTTTAAACATTACTTCAGAAACACCACGGGAGATCACAGAAGCCTTCCAAAGATTGGTGATGCCTTCACATCACGAAGTGCATGCTGAAGATGTAAATCTGAAAAGGCTGGGAAGTATTTTGTGGCTCGCACATGAACAGAAGCCGAAAGATTTTGAATCATTGCTTTTATTGCAGGGAGTTGGGCCGAGAACCATTCAATCGCTGGCTTTAGTGAGCGAAGTGATTCATGGCAGTCCTACCCGGTTTAAAGATCCTGCAAGATTTTCGTTTGCACATGGTGGAAAAGACGGACATCCTTTTCCTGTTCCAACGAAAGTATATGATGAGACCATTGAAACATTACAAACGGCGGTTCATAAAGCAAAGCTTGGCGCAAACGATAAAACTGCGGCAATAAAAAAGTTGCACGAAATAGCTTCCCGTGCAGAAAAAGATTTTATTCCCAATGATAATTTTGAAGCTTTAGTTGAAAAAGAAAAAAATGAATCGTGGAAGTATGGCGGCAAAACGGTTTTCGGTGATGCAAAAAAACCTAAGCAAAAAGACGTTCAGATGAAGCTGTTTTAGTTCCGTATCCAGCATCAACCGCTGTCCTGCTTTCACACCTCTATCACCTTTTGTATCCGGCTGCTTTCAAAAGCAGCTTCAATTATCCTGATAACTTTTTCTCCATCTTCAGCGGTTACAGGAACCGGTCCGTTATTGCGGATGACTTCATAAATTGCCTGGTAATAATCGCCATAATTTCCTTGTTCACTTTTGATAAACTCCCGTGTTTCTACTCCTTCAATTTCTGTGTGCAATAATCCCTTTTCAGATTCGGGTTCAGTGCCCCAATCATCCTGTCCCGGCATATTGCCTGCCTGCAGCATCGTCTCCTGCACATCGGTTTTGGCTTTTATAAAAGAGCCTTTTTGCCCATGAAAAATATATCCTGGCAACGCCTCTCTCACCACATAACTTGCTTTAAGGCGTACACGCAGTTTGGCGTAATACAGCAGCAATTCAAAATAATCATCCACTTTTGATAAAGGCCTTACAATCCGGATATCTGCAAAAATTTTTTCAGGCATTCCAAACAATTGCAAAGCCTGGTCGATGATATGCGAACCAAGATCATATAAAACGCCTGCGCCGGGCCCGGGTGTTTCTTTATGTTTCTTCGGACTTAATTCTTCCCTGAACCTGTCGAAGTGAATTTCGGCTTCCACCAGTTCTCCTAACAACTTTTTATCAAGTATTTTTTTTACAGTTTTATAATCGCTGTCGTAGCGCCGGTTTTGGTACACTGAAAGTATTTTGTTTTGTTTTTTGGCCAACACGATTAACTCTTCTGCTTCCTGCACATTGATGGTAAATGGTTTTTCAACGATCACATGTTTGCCCGCTTCCAAAGCTTTCTTCGCATATTCATAGTGAGTATAATTCGGTGTGTTCACGATCACTAATTCAATCAATTCATCAGCAAGCATTTTGTCGAGCGATCTGTAGGTGATAACATTCGGAAACTTTTCTTCCGCCAGGTTTTTGGTTCTTTCCCAAACGGCATAAAAATTAAAATTCGGATTAATGCTTAAAAATGGCGAATGAAATACGCGGCCACTCATACCAAATGAAAAGATGGCTGTCTTAATAGGTTTTGTCATAAATGTAATTTAATGGAAATATCTGAAAAGCCTGCCAGTTCCGGATCCGCAAATAAAAATTGCAATAATTTGTTTGTTTGCTGTAAGGCTTAATCACCACCACCCTTGTCACCTACAAACCAGTGTTCCTTGTTTTTAAACAAAACATTGAAAGTTGTCAGTGTGCCATAAATGCGTGTGATGTATTGTTGAAGATTCACTTTTTCTTCGTCGCTTAAATTTTTATTTGCGTTTATTTGTTGCTCCATCACGCGTAAGCGGTCGCGCAACATTACAATTTTATGAAAGAAAATATCAATGGGAATTTCCTTTGCTTTTTGCGAATTATCAGCCGGCTGTAACAGCATCGTTCCTCCTTTCCACTTGTCGCCGAGCGGAACGATTTCTGAAGTATCGCTCCAAAGCCTTAAAATTTTTAATAAAGATTTTTCCACATCACTGGTTGTCTCGAGTTCTACAGTAACATTTTCGGGAATGATCTCTTCGAGTTTGTCATCATTTTTATCGATCTCTTTTATGCCATCGCTGATAAATGAAATAAGATACGTTGCCAAACGAACACCAACAATAACACCGGGCCCGTATTGTGGATGCTGAAGCCTGGTGCCGATTCCAAGAGTTAATTGATCCATTTAAATTGTTTTAATTCAGAATTAGTTTACATGATTTTTATGCCTTTCTCCTCCAGGTATTTTGAAATTGCCGAATAACCTTCGCTCCTCGCCCTGTCTCTTTCGATCACATCATCGCACCAAAAATAAATCTTTAATTGAGTGGACGCAGACGTAACCGTATTGATCAAAATCTCAGGTTCCTTTTTTTTCACAACATCTTTTAACGATTTGATGATCTTCGTAATTTCTTCCCTTATATCTTTTGAAATCCTATCCACCGTAAAAGTAAGATCCACACGAATGTAATTTTCATTCAGGCTCCAGTTCACAAAATTATTGGAAAGAATTGCGCCGTTTGGAATGATAACTTCAGCACCTTCAGCCGTAAGCAAGGTACTTGATCGCATGCTTATTTGCCTCACTCTCCCTTTCTTATCACCTATTTCCACCGTGTCGCCGATATTAATCGTTCGGTCAAAAATCAAAATAATACCTGATACGAAATTGTTCACGATATTTTGCAAACCCAGGCCGATGCCCACACTTAAGGCCCCCAGTATTACGGTTATTTTATCGATAGCGAGTCCTGATGCTGCGATCGCCAACAAAAATCCACCCACGATCAGAATTAGCTTAAAGATCATCAATTGCGACCGGCCACCTTTGTTATCAAAGATGGCTTCATCACCGATATTACCAAAAAAGTAACCGATATATTTTTGAAGAAGGTGAGCCACCCACAATATGATGACGAATAATATAACTCCTCCATAGGTAAAAGTGAAGCTGCCAAGCCTCCGGGCTTTGTTTAGCACATCAGCCATATGGCCTTGTATAAAATTATAGATGTTCAGGTTAGTTGCAAATACAATCAGCCAGATGATTACCGAAAAAAAGATGGCAAATCGCATAATTCCTTTGGCGATTTCTTTGCGGTCAAAGCCGGCAGCATAGTCCTTACGCATGCGGCTTCCCTGTATTTGCAGAAGGAAAGCTTCTGTAATTGATTCAATAAAAACCAACAATCCCGCGGTTTGAACAAAAGCATAAGTGCCGGTTGAACCAAGAATCGCAGCAAGTGAGGTTCTGCCGAACAGGTTGCAAACCACCGCCAGGAAATTAAAAATTATGTATAGTGATGCTGTTAAAACAAGGAACGGATGCTCTTTGTATTGTTTTTTGAAAACAGAAAACAGGTAAAGGCCGAGTAACACAGACAGACTGTTAAGAACCAGCACAAACAGCCGGTTAAAATAGTCCGGCAGCCGCAGGTACCGTGAGAACGATTGAACCAAAAATAAAATTATGAAAACAAGCCACACATAAAATAGCTTTCGTGGCAACCGTTTCCAAAAAGAATAGGTTAGTACCAACATCAATAAAAACTCGACGGTGGCTATGTAAATAAATGGCGCATCGAGGTCAAATAAAGGTGCAAGGTTCAGCATTATTATCAGCGAAGCAAACACGGGCGCAGGATTCATATACCGGAAGTTGAAAGGCTCAAGTGTTTCTGTCATTCCGCGTTTTTCAAGGCTCTTATAGTTGTAAAATACCCATAAGAAAAAGACCATGCCGCAAAGCAGAAGCAGCAGCAACTGGTTATTGGTATGTAAAAAATAATAACGAGCGATTTTCCTTTCAGACCGCACGGTCTTTTGCAAGGCGCCAGCAAACCCGGGGGTATTTTCTGCTTTATTAAATTCCCAGAGGTAAGGGTTTTCCTTTCCAAAAATCCGGGAACCGGCAGAGGCCATCAGGCTTTCTGTTTGCAATTGCATTTCGTTGGTCGTAATTGTGTTATCTGACACGCGTGCCTGCGTATTGCTGATCAACAGGTGGACATACTTAAGAAGGCTGTCCGTTTTTTTCCACTTGCTGCGCAATGTTTGCAGCTGTGTACTAAATGTGTTACGTAAGGCTGAATCTCTTAATATTCTCCTGAACAACGAATCGTTTCTCAGGCCAATGATCTCTGTCTTGATATTGTTGAAAATGCTATCGTAATTATTTAGGTCCACCGCATAGTTTTTCGAATCTTTGTTTATCTGTTTAAGAATGATGGCGAGCATCTGCAGGTTGCGGATATTTAAACTCCTGCCATTACTATTAAGCCGATCCTTTATGGTGGCGATGGCTGAATCATCTTCATCCAAATGATTGCTGATTTCAAGAATGGCAGGAACGGGCTGCGAAAGAACCGGCACTTTGTTGAGTACCTGGTATACTTTTTCGATACTTAATAGATAATCGTTTTTGGTAATCGTGTCAGTACTTGAAAAAACCGGGTTTTCAGGCGATTTTACCGGCAATTGTACGGTATCTTTTTCCTGGGCAAAAAGACACAGCGCGGAAAAAAGAAAAATAAAGAGGATAAAAAATCGCTTCATAA
The DNA here is from genome assembly GCA_963783125.1 of uncultured Chitinophagaceae bacterium. Lineage (GTDB taxonomy): Bacteria > Bacteroidota > Bacteroidia > Chitinophagales > Chitinophagaceae > Ginsengibacter. The sequence goes on along the minus strand of CAWAMQ010000008.1, from coordinate 244,363 downwards.
CTTCTGGATGTGTAAATTTACAATAAGGCGGGGATTGTTTCCACATTTTGCAGATGTATGACTGAGAAAGGCAATAAAACACCCACATTGATTGTTTTAATCCTAAATAAAAATGTTAATTATTTATGCGTTTACTGCAAAAAGCCAACCCTTTTTTAAATACAGACGATTTTAAAAGTGAGCATGTTGAAATGCAGTTGAAGATCGACGTTCTTTCAGTTTATAATAAATTGTAAAAGTTGAATCCTTTATTTTTTTTATTGCGTACTTTGTTTAGCAAAAATTTGAAAACTATATAAATGAAAAAAATAACCTTTAAGAATTTATCCGTATTCCTGTTTATTGTTATTATGGGTTCGATAATTTCTTCATGTAAGAAAAGTAATTCTAATCCTTCTCCCGACCCAACACCAACCGGCCCGACTGCACTGTCTGATGCTGACTCACTAAAATTCCTTATGTACAGAACAATGCAGGTTAGTTTCGTAGATGGTGGAAGAGATTCAACCTATGACCTGCCCACTTATTATTGGTATAACAATGTTCCTTCTCTGGACCCGTTGAGTTCCAGTTATGATTCAGCCGATGTGTTGCTGGCGAAAATGAAAACTTATGCTATCAACCCATCTACCGGCAGGCCATTTGATAAATACAGTTTCCTGGATCATGGCCAGGTAGCCGGCGAAATTCAGCAGGGTGTTGCAGGTGATATTGGTATGCAGGTAACTTATGCAGGCGACGGCTCTGCGCAAAATACCTCTTTGTATGTATTATTTACTGATAAAAATTCACCGGCAGGCCAGGCAGGCGTAAAACGTGGCTGGCAGATCACTTCTATCAATGGTGGCGATATTTCTTACGACGGAAGCAACGGACCGCATGTAAACAACGTTATCAATGCAGTTTACTATGACCCCTCTGCCTCATTTACTTTTAAAAAACCGGATGGGTCTTCGGTCACAACTACCCTTACAAAAACAGTTTACGACATTAATCCTGTTTTGTTCGATTCTGTTTATACGATCGCTTCCAAGAAAGTAGGATACTTTGTATTTAATTCTTTCGCTTCTGTTGATAATGGTAACGGACCTACGCTTACCAAACAAGAGATAAACCGGGTTTTCAGTAAATTCCAATCCGCCGGTATTTCTGACCTTATCGTGGATTTAAGATATAACGGGGGCGGCTCCGTTGGAACTGCAGAATACCTGGACAGCCTTATTGCGCCTTCTTCCGTAACCGGTAAGGAAATGTATCATTATTTATACAATGACAAGTTAACCGCCGTAGAAAGCCAGGTGGGCTTGCAGGATAAGGTTTTATTTGGCGGCGGCGGAAGTCTTAATCTTAGTCATGTATTTTTTATTGGTTCGTCACATACCGCGTCTGCCAGCGAACTGACCATTAATGTGTTGAAACCTTATATGGACGTGAAACTCGTAGGTGATACTACTTATGGCAAACCGGTTGGTTTCTTTAGTTTCCATATTACAGATTATCCCAATGGCGGTAATACAGAAAAATTCCTGGCCGATTTGTATGCAATAAACTTTGAAACAAAAAACGCGGATAACCAGGGAGGATATTTCAATGGAATGATTCCTGATGCACCGGCTGCTGATTATGTTGATCTTGCCTGGGGCGATCCTAATGATGATAACCTCGCTAAAATATTCAATTATATTTCTACCGGAACTTATGGCCGTGCATCAGTTGCAGAGCGGATGGCACAAAATAAATCTTTACGATTGTCCATGCCCGAAACTATTCATCCATTGCGATTTAATGGTATGGTAGATTATAAGCTGAGCAATGATTTCAATGCTGCAACCACTAAACTCAGAAAGGTGCATTAACCGAAATTTTAAATTTTTATAAATCCTCTCAGTTTCCTGAATTGAGGGGATTTTTTTTTGCACTTTCGAAAAGCGCTTAAATTTAAATATGGTATATTTAAACTGTTCGTAACTTTTTTATAATGGACGATAACAGTGACATTCTGCAGTTGATACAAAAGGGCCAAAATGAAGCGCTGGAAAAAATCATTGCTGAAAACCCCGGGGTAGCTGAGCAAAAAACCGGGCAGGGCATTTCTTTGCTCCAGTTTGCCTGTTATTGCAGAAACAGTGAGGCTGTCTCAATTTTAAAAAAGCGCCAAAAAAAGCTTAGCCTTTTTGAAGCGGCAAGCATCGGCGATTCGGATACCGTTAAAACGGAAATTGCCGGCAACGAAAAACTTATTAATTCCTTTTCCGCCGATGGATTTACTGCTTTAGGACTTGCTTCTTTTTTTGGAAATACCAATATTGTACATTTTTTGCTCGCAAATGGCGCCAATCCTGATCTGGCTTCCAAAAATGATTTTCATGTATCGCCGATTCATTCAGCCTGTGCTATTTCCAATTATGACATAGTTGAAATTCTAATAAAAAGTGGAGCCAACGTTAATGCAAGACAAATGCAGGGAGTTACGCCTTTACATTCTGCAGCCCACAACGGGCAAACTAAAATTGCCAAATTACTTATTGAAAGCGGTGCTGACATAAATGCAAAAACCGATAAGGGGCAAACTCCTTTATCAATGGCCCTGGAAAAAGATTTTAAAGAGACTGCTGATTTGCTAAAAGATTCAGGCGGTCATTAATATTTAATGTGCAGAGGTAGTTTTTCAGGAAGGAAAAGGGATAACATTGTAATAAACCTATGCCGGCAATTTTTTACTCCCAATGATTCGTTAAAGACAAAAATAAAAAAAGCCGTTATTTGTTGATTTACTGCCGATTCACAGGGAAAGCTATAAAATAATTGCATTGAAAAAAGAATATTCGTAAATTGAATTTTTCGATTTCATCAATAAAACAACTTTATGCACCGGCGATCTTTTTTGCAGAACTCCCTGTTTGGAATCGGAGCAGTAACTTTCGGCAAACAAAAAATATTTGAAGCTATGCAGGCGGCTCCCTGGAAGATAAGTATGCTGACCAATAACATCGGGATTTTTACCGAAAAAGGAGGCACAATCGCTTTTCATTTTTCCAAAGAAGGGATCACGGTAATTGACGCACAGTTTCCTGACTCAGCGCCGCATCTTATTGCCGAATTGAAAAAAAGAAATGACGGACCTTTCCGCCTGTTGATCAATACACATCACCACCACGATCACACTGCCGGCAATATTGCTTTCAAGGATGTAACAGACCGTGTTTTGGCTCACGAAAATTCTTTGTCCAACCAAAAAAGAGTTGCCATTTCCGAAAAGGCAGAAGACAAACAATACTACCCGAACCAAACTTTTGGGAACGAATGGAATGAAGATATCGGTAATGAAAAAGTGGCTTTAACATACCACGGCGCTGCGCATACGAACGGCGATGCTGTGATCCATTTTAAACACGCCAATATTGCTCATGTCGGCGACCTGGTTTTTAACCGCAGGCATCCTTTCGTAGACCGAAGCGCCGGCGCTAATATGCAAAGCTGGATAAGGGTGTTGGATGCTACTATGAAAAAATTCGATAGCAAAACGATTTTTATCTGCGGGCATTCCGGAGAAAATTATGACGTAAAAGGTTCAAAGGAGATGCTTCTCTCTTTCCGGGATTACCTGGGTAACGTTTTAAAGTTTGTGGGAGATGAAATAAAAACCGGCAAATCCAAAGAAGAAATTTTAAAAGCTTCAGAAATTCCCGGTTCACCGGAATGGAAAGGAGACGGAATAGAAAGACCACTGACTGCCGCTTACGAAGAAATAACAAGTGCCTGATTTCATTACAAACCGGCGGTTATATTTAATACCGCTCTATCATCATTTAAACTATTTTAAACACTTCTTATAATTCACCATGACGGATAAAAGAGCCTATGTTGACTTCGATTATTTTGAAGCGCTTTATAAAAAAACCAGGGAAAATACAGTTGTTATAATCGAAACAGACGGCACCATTTCTGCTGTAAATTCAGCTTTCAGAGACTGCTTCGGCTATGAAGAAGCTGATATAATAGGAAAAAACTCTGAAATTCTTTTTACGGATGAAGACCGTCAAAACGGGGTTCCCCGAAAAGAAATTGAAAGAGTGCTGGCCCATGGACAATCAAATGACAACAATTACCTCGTGAAAAAAAACAAGGAGGCAACCTGGGTTTCGGGTGAGTCTGTGTTAGTGGAAAACGACAAGGGAAAAAAAATAATCCTGAAGATTGTACAGGATATTCACAAACAAAAAATGTCTGAAAATTCTATCCGTGAGCTCAACACTTTTAATGAAAATATTTTAGAATCTATCAAAGATGTGGTGTTTGTATTGGATAAAGACATGAATATCGTCAAGGCCAATAAATCGTGTGAATCACTATTCGGGGAAATTGCAGGCGCTAAAATAAATATAGCTCTTTTTTTAAAAAACGCTGACAAAGAACAGCGGCTATACCATATTCTAAAAAATGCAATTGACACGCGCACAGGCTTTACCAACCAGGAAGTTGAAATTGAAACGGAAGATGAAAGTAGAAAATTTTTTGAAGTGTCCGGCGCCCCGGTCATCAATTCTAATGAAACCAATGCATTGGTGGTGATGCACGATATAACCGGTTATAAAGAATTGGAACGTGAAAGAGAAGACATAATTGGTTTTATCACTCATGAATTAAGAAATCCCTTGTCAAACCTGATGTTATCGAACGATCTGATGAAAGAAGCTGCGGACGGCGATGAAACTGCTTTTCTAAAAGAAATGCTTAACCGTTCAGAAAACAACATTCATCGGATGAATAAAATGATATCAAGCCTGTATGAAGCCACGAAGGTAAATTCGGGGTACTTTCCACTGGATCTTTCCGAATTTAATTTTGGAGCAATGGTAAAAGAAGCGATCGGTACTATCCAGGCCCTTCATCCATCCTTTAAAATTCACATGGAAGGCGAAACTGATTTTTGCGCAGTTGCCGACCGATACCGGATCATCCAGGTGATCACCAATTTTTTGAGCAACGCGATAAAATATTCCAATGATCGTGAAGAAGTAAGGGTAACGGTTTCAACCACCGGTCATTCTGTTACTGTAGCCGTGAAAGATCATGGAGTAGGCATACCGGAAGATCATCTCCCCTATGTATTTGAACGTTTTTTCCGTCTTGAAAAAACCAGGAAGATTGAGGGAATAGGGCTTGGCCTCTATTTATGCAGGCAAATCATCCGGTCGCATAAAGGCCACGTCGGCGTTGAAAGTGAAGAAGATAAAGGTTCTGTATTTTATTTTACAATACCCTTACAAACATCCGGCAGTAACCATTAAGTTCAACCTAAAGTTCATTGATGATATGGTAACTTTTTACCGGCTTTTTAATTACACCTCTGCCTATCAGTAGCACTGTAAAACTGGAAATAGCACACACACACATTACCGCAGACATGGGCATAGCAGTTCCATTGTTTAATATACTCACCAATGCGGTAGAAATGGCACCAATACCCAATTGTATGGCCCCCATCAACGCTGAAGCCGTTCCGGCATTTTTTGAGAAGGGAGCCAATGACAAAGCCGATGAGTTGGGAAACGCAAATCCCTGGGTACTCAGGAAAATCCAAATTAAAAATATAGTTGAATACAACCCCAGGATATGAAAAACATTTCCTAAAACCAATGATATCCCCGCAAGACATTGAAAAAACAAAGTTACCCTTACAATTTGTTCGCTGCTGAATTTTCTAAGCAGGATGGTATTTACCTGGCTTGCCGAAATCAAGCCCATTGCAATGAAGGCAAATATCCATCCGTATTGTTTTTCGCTCACGTGGTATAATTCCATAAAAACAAATGGCGAACCGGCGATATAAGCATATAATCCCGAAGAAGCAATAGCACCTGCAATAGCGTAGGTATAAAATTGCGGCACTTTGGCAACTTCCCAATAACCGTAAACAATAGGCCGGGGTTTAAGTGAGAGGAAAGGCTGTGGCTCTCTGCCTGCCGGCAATTTGAAATAAGTTAAAATAAGTGTTGACGCGCCTATAAGTGCGAGAACATAAAATATAGATTGCCACCCGAATAAGGCCGTCATATATCCCCCCAATGTCGGGGCTATAATTGGTGACAATGCAAGTACCAACATGAGCAACGAAAACATTTTGGCATTTTCTTCCACCGGGAAAATATCCCTTACCAAAGCCCGCGACGCCACCATGCCCGAACAGGAACCGAGGGCCTGCAAAAACCGTAAGCCGATCAAAAAGTCGGCGGTAGGCGCAAAAGCACACGCAATAGAAGTGATAAGATATAGAACCAGGCCGATAAAAAGTGGTTTTTTTCTGCCAAATCGGTCTAATAACGGCCCGTAGATTAGCTGGCCCACCGAAATGCCGATAAAAAAACTGGTGATAGAAAACGTGATGTGCGCAACAGTAGTATGGAGGTCTTTCGCAATATCCGGGAAGCCCGGCAAATACATATCAATAGAAAAAGCACCCATTGCAGAGAGCAATCCCAATGTGAATATGGTAAAAAATCTTTCTCGTCCTTTCATATCGAGCGTCGAAGATAATTCTATAAAAAGTTTTTTTAATTAGAAAATAAAAATCTTATTTTTTTGTTGTTTCACTGTTCTTTAAAATACCAATTTGCCTTTCGTTACTTTTGCACCGATGAAAAAGAAAAAATATTCGTTAGAAAATATATTAACGAATTTAAAAATAGAATCGCTCAATGAAATGCAGCAGGAAGCGATCAAAGCCAATACGGATAAAAAAGATTTTATTTTACTTTCAGCAACCGGCTCCGGAAAAACCCTTGCCTTTCTTTTACCGATACTGGATAACCTTGAAGAAGATAGCAAGAACACCCAGGCATTAATTGTTGTTCCGTCGCGCGAACTGGCAATGCAAATTGAACAGGTTTTTAAAATAATGGGTACCGGCAAAAAAATATCAGCAACCTATGGAGGCCACAAACGCGAGATTGAAGAAAATAACCTGATTCAACCGCCGGCCGTAATTGTTGGCACGCCGGGAAGATTAGGCGATCACATACGCCGTGGAAATATTACCGTCGATTCTATAAAAACGCTGGTGCTTGATGAATTTGACAAAACACTGGAGCTTGGATTTTTAGAAGAAATCAAGTTTGTAATTGATTCGCTCAAAAATGTCCAGCAAAAAATTCTTACTTCTGCAACCGAAGCGGTTGAAATTCCTGAATTCATTGGCCTTGACGATCCTAAAAGAATTGATTTTTTAATTCCCGGTCAGGAAACCGAAGGGCTGGCTGTTAAAGTCATTTATTCTGAAGATAAAGACAAAGCCGAAACTCTTTTTAAATTATTGTGTTATTTGGGAAACCGCTCTGCGATTGTTTTTTGTAATCATCGTGATGCTGTAGAACGCACCAGCAAAATGCTTTCAGATAAAGGAATCTATAATGAATTTTATCATGGTGGCATGGAACAACAACAAAGAGACAGCGCATTATCGAAGTTCAGGAATGGAACAACAAATGTGCTGGTAACCACCGATCTTGCCTCGCGCGGTCTTGATATTGCCAACATCCGTTACATCATTCATTATCATTTACCGCATACTGAAGATGCCTTTATTCATCGTAACGGCCGAACAGCCAGGATGGAAGCCAGCGGCACCGCTATTTTGATTTTGAGTGAAGATGAAAATATGCCGCCCTATATTGCAGGAGATGTGGAAACCATTTCTCCCGGTGAAGAGTACGAGCTGCCTGAAAAGCCAAAGTGGGCAACGCTTTTCATAGCCGCCGGTAAAAAAGATAAAATAAATAAAGTAGATATCGTCGGGTTCTTAACCAATAAAGGACAACTCAAAAAAGAAGACGTTGGTTTGATTGATGTGAAAGACTTTTTTTCGTTTGTGGCTATCCGTAAGACAAAGATGAATCACCTGCTGCACCTCATTAAAAATGAAAAAATAAAAAATAAAAAAGTAAAAATGGATGTAGCGAAGTAGGCCGCATATTATGATAACAAAAGAAACAGGTGGAAAATACAGGTAACAATTTTTATTTACCAAAACAAATTATTACTTTTATCACCACTGGCTATCCAAGACTATAGAATTACCTCACCCCGCTGCCGCTGATTATAACTTACCCAATCATCCTCTGACAAGCAAGAAATAATATTTATTTAATTTTGCACGTGTAAGTTTATGTTGCGTATGAAAATATTTTTTACATTTTTATTAATTACTGTATTGTTTTATCCACGGGCCGTGGCACAAAATGTGCCTGACTATGTTCCTTATAAGACAATGACACCTGCCCAGTTGAGCGCCTACAGGCAATCAATATGGAATACATTACCTGCAGCCGTGGGTTGGGTTAATGACTTTGGAGATCTTTTTACGTCCTCGCAGGAACGAACCTTAGAAAAAACACTGGAGCATTTTGAAAGAGTCACAAGTGTAGAAATTTGCATTGTAACGATAGATTCAAATATGGTGGCTGAAAATAATTTTGAAGACTTTAGCTATCGCTTAATGAAAAAATGGGGCATTGGAAAAATTACCAAAAGCAACGGCATTGTAATTTGTATTTGCAGAGATTACAGGAAAATGTGTGTGACCACTGATTTTGGTATTGACCGGTATATCAATCAAAACGATAAAAACAGAATGATCAACCGGGATTTTGTCCCTTATTTTGCCAGAAATGATTATTATGACGGTACATCAAACGGGCTAAATTCTTTATTATTACGAATCGATAAGCGGTGGGAGCAAAAGGTTGATGTCACCGTTCTGGAAAAATAAAAATCCGCTTTATTTCTTTATTTACTGTTTAGCTTTCTCCAGGTCAAAGGTTTCTTTCATAGATCTTAAAACGCCGGGCGTTGACCATTGCCCTGCAACAATCATTCTCCTTACGGTGTAAAGGGGTTGGGTAGAATCGCGCTTCGTGGATAAACTAAATGCCATGTTGTAACCGGCTTTTTTAAGTTCAGGAAAAGCCGCCCGGTTCCACAATCCAAAAGGATAAGCAAAATAATCTGCTGGTTTTCCGGTTATATCTTCCACTTTTTTCTTCGGTTGCACCAATTGTTTTTGCCAATCTTCGCCCTGGTATTTGGTAACCATGTGATGATCCCACGTGTGGGCTTCTACTGCGTTTCCGGCATCCGACAATTCCTTTAATTGCTGCTGTGTCATATAATGGGGCCGGTTGATTGAAACGGTCATTATAAAAAATACGCCTTTAAACCCATATTTTTTCATCTCATTATAGCCAATGGTAAATTGTTCTTCGTCGGTGTCATCAAAACTCAACATCACGGGTTTATCAGGAAGAGAAGCGCCATACAGAAGATAATTGTAGAGCTGACCAGGCAGGATGGTGTGGTAGCCGCTGTCTTTCAAGGCTTTCATTTGCTCAGCGAAATGTGCTGGTGAAACAGAATACGTTTTTGTCATCGGGCCGTCGCCGGGCTTTAAATCCTTTATATGGTGATAACACAATACCGGAACCTGCTGCCTGGCAAGTATCGTTGCCACATCTGCAGCGGGCTTATTTTGTGACGGACTATTTTTTTCCTTGATGGTGGTTGTGTCCTTAGTGGTTATTTTGTTTTCATTGGCTGACGTAGCCGAATGACAGGCGCTAAAGGTAAACGCACAGACAAGGACAAAAACAAAATTTGTTTTCATATTGGGAGCTGGAAATTACTGGTATTGTATGTAAATAGGTTTCGGAATAAACTTCAACAATTCTTTCGGGGAATAAAGCTGATCCGTTCCTTTTTTGGTATCGTTTTTATAAAATAATTTAAACCCGGCAAACTCTACTGGTTCTGCATAAATATATCTTAAGTAACTGGAGCGCTTTAAGATTTTATCTCCCCATCCATCCATATCCATCACCACTTGCACCTCAGGAACCTTTTTAATTTGCTTATAATTCGTAAGCATTCCCTGGGTAAACCGGTGAATAATAAGGATTTTGGGCGGCAGGTTATATTTTTTTACATAAGAAGCCAGGTCATCTATTGCCATATTTACATCATCTGCACTAAAAGTTCCTATTTTAGTTCCCGGAACATGGCCATCTTTCATTGAAAATTCAGGATCGATGCCCAGGTGAACCTGTGGTAATTTTAAATATTTTTCCAACGGAGGCACTTCATCTCTAACAGTGCTCATGCCCACCTGGATGTCTAAAAAAACAAGACCGTTAATTTCTTTCGCCCAGTTTATGATGGTATCAACCTGGCTGGAAGGCATTCTCAGCCGGTGTTTCCCGTCTTTTCCTGCATAGCCTTGTGCGGTTACCGCAATATAATGTAAAGCCGGAATTACAGGAATTGACGAATCCGCGGCCTGCCAGTTGTGAACTTCCTGCTTCAATTTTTTCAGCATTTCATTCTTTGGCAATTCGCCCAGGATACCCATCCTTTTCGAATATAAATTTCCGTAAAACGCTACAATACGATGAAACGGTAACACTGCTCCCGGCAATGGGTAAGGAGCCTTTGCGGGCCATTTGCCGGTGGTATCTCCATTGGCAAGGTTGCGCATCAGCCTGTTATACAAAGCAGTGTCTATGGTTTTCTTTTCAAAAACTTTCCCTTTTTCAGCTTCCTGCTCCCTCGAAACAGTATCCTTTAAATTTTTATCGGGCGCAGACTGGCCGGTATTACATCCGGTATTCAGAAAAAAAAGTATAGCGATTACCGGCACTACAGCCGTGAGAATTCTTTTAGGGTTCATAAGGTGCGAAGGTATTTTAATTTCAGATCAGGCGAACGGAAGTGTATAAATTATTTTATAAAAAACGCAGCAGGTTTTCATTTATTTCGTAGCATATAAAATTTAATCATCAGGAATTAATATACTCGTGCAAATGGTTAATTGTTTGTTGTTGAAACATGATCGTTTCTGTAACCACATCGCTTATCGAAATAATGCCGGCAAGCTCATTGTCTTTAAACACAGGCAGGTACCTGATATTATTTTTCGTAAGCAGTTCCATACAATATTCAACAGAATCTCCCGGTTTTAAAAGAGGAAAATCGGTCATCATAATTTCACTCACTTTGGTGTCAGTAGAATTTTTCCCTTTTAGGATTACCTTACGGGAATAATCCCTTTCAGTAATAATTCCACGAAACTTCCCGTTATCCATTACCACAACGGAACCAATATTATTTTCTGCCATTACCTTCAATGCATCAAGCACACAGGTATCAGGCAAAACAGAGATGGCTTTATTTCCTTTTCTTGACAGGATGTCGCTGATTCTGCTCATAATGTTAAAATTTAGAATAGTAAATTACGAAAAAAAACCTACAAACATCATAGATTTTCAAAATATGGAAATTTTCAGTCTTTTATTGAATTTTAGTTAACGGTCTTACATGTCGCGTTTTATTATATTTGCCGGATGAATTTGGGAGAAAAAAATACAATTCGTATCGCGATTTTGGATTTGTACGAGGGGTTTGAAAACCAGGGAATGCGTTGCTTGCGCGAAATAATACAACGCTTTGCCGAAGAAAATCATTTGGATATTGTTAGCCGGGAATTTGATGTAAGACAAAAGCTGGAATTACCTGACACTTCGTGGGATATTTATATCAGCAGCGGAGGCCCCGGAGATCCGCTGGAAAGTGAAGGCCTGCAATGGGACACTTTATACTTCGAATGGTTGCAACAAGTTGAGAACTGGAACGATGATCTTGACAATCTTCAGAAAAAACACGTGTTTTTTATTTGCCATTCTTTCCAGCTCGCATGCAGGTACTTTAAAGCAGCTAAATTGACTAAACGTAGATCCACTGCTTTTGGAGTTTTCCCGGTTCATCTGTTGCATGCAGGAGAAACAGAGCCGGTTTTTGCAGAAATGCCGGATCCGTTTTTTGCTGTTGACAGTCGCGATTACCAGGTTGTTCAACCCGACAAAAAAAGGCTTAAAGAAAAGGGTTCAAAAATTTTGTGCATTGAAAAAGACAGGCCACATGTGCCCTACGAAAGAGCTGTAATGGGAATCCGGTTTAATGATCATTTTATCGGAACACAATTCCATCCTGAAGCAGACGCCCGTGGAATGACGCTTCACCTGCAATCAGAGGAAAAAAAGAAAACGGTAATCGAAAATTATGGACAGGCTAAATGGGAATCCATGATCGAAAGGCTAAATGATCCTGATAAAATTGTATGGACACATGATCATATACTTCCTAATTTTTTAAAGATCGCCGCCAATCAACTGATGATTGAGAGCGGCCATGTGGAGGTATAGTAGACGAAGTTTTTTTCACAATTTCAATTCTAATTCATCATCATGATTCCCGGGATAAGAGACCAGTTCAACAAGGATTTTTCTGAAGAAAAGTACCAGGCTTTTTTGAAAGACCTTGATAGCAAACATCCCGGCGCTATTGATTTTCGCGTAGCCGAAACCCCGGTTTTTATTCCGAAATACTTTACAAAAAAAATATTGGATGCCTGCGAATCTATTGTAGATGTGATCACGCAGCCTGATTTTAAAGAACTTACCAATCGCGCTATTCCTGCAAATGAAAATGTTCCAAATGAAAATGAACATACTGATTTTATCGCCTTTGATTTTGGTATTTGTGAAAATGAAAAAGGTGAATTTGAACCACAACTGGTAGAGATGCAGGGCTTCCCTACCCTGTTTGGTTTCCAGGCATATTATCCCGGGGTGCTTGAAAAACATTTTGATATCCCGGCAAATTTTTCAAATTATTTAAATGGTTATAATGAAACTTCTTACCTGCAAGCTTTAAAAGAAATAATACTAAAGGGGTATGATCCGGAAAATGTAATTCTGCTGGAGATCAGGCCTCAACAACAAAAAACGAGAATTGATTTTTATTGTACACAGGATTATTTAAAAATTCCGATCATTTGCATTACCGATCTTATAAAGGATGGAAACAAATTATTCTATAAAAGAGAGAATAGAAAAATCGAAATAAAGAGAATTTACAATCGTATCATCTTTGATGAATTATCGCAGGTCAACCATTCGTTAGGCGAAGTTGTAGATATTACAAAATCTTTGGACGTGGAATGGGTACCCCATCCTAACTGGTTTTATCGCATCAGCAAGTTTACACTCCCTTTAATCGATCATCCTTATGTTCCCAAAACTTTTTTTCTTAATGAATTGAAAGAAATTCCTGCCGACCTTGACAACTATGTGTTGAAACCTTTATTTTCTTTTGCCGGGCAAGGAGTGATCATTGATGTAAGTAAAAAAAATATTGAGGAAGTGATTGATCCGGAAAACTGGATCCTTCAGCGGAAGGTAAAATATGCTGACATCATAAAAACACCCGGCGTTGCTGCTAAAGGCGAAATCCGGATTTTTTATTTTTGGGAAAAAGGAAAACCAAGGCCGGTTGCTGTAAATAACCTTGCAAGATTAAGCAAAGGCAAAATGATTGGTGTAAGATATAATATGAACCAGGATTGGGTTGGCGGAAGTGTGGCTTATTTCGAAAAATAAAATCTTAATTATTTGTTGGTTTACTATCACAGAAATGCTGTTTCATCTCAATAACTTTACTTTGCAAAAATTTTCAGATTAATGTATAACGGAAAAAAAGTTGTTGTCGTTCTTCCCGCTTACAATGCAGCACTGACGATGGAAAAAACAATTGCTGAAATTCCTATGGATATGGTGGACGAATTGGTGCTTGTGGATGATAACAGTACCGACAATTCGATTGAAGTTGCTCAGCATTTAGGTATCAAACATATTGTTCGGCACACGGTAAACCGCGGGTATGGCGGCAACCAGAAAAGTTGCTACGACAAAGCGCTGGAACTAAATGCAGATATCGTAATCATGCTTCACCCGGATTACCAGTATACGCCAAAGCTGTTGCTGGCCATGATTTCCGTGATCGGTAATGATGTGTACAAGGTTGTTTTCGGCAGTCGCATTTTAGGAAAAGGCGCCTTAAAAGGCGGAATGCCTATATATAAGTATGTTGCCAACAGGACACTTACCTTCTTACAAAACATGCTGATGAATCAAAAACTTTCTGAATATCACACCGGCTATCGCGCCTACCATGCTGATGTTTTGAAAAAGATCAATTACCAGGATAATTCGGATGACTTTATTTTTGACAATGAAATGGTAGCGCAAATCTTTTATAACGGTTTTGAAATTGCAGAGATCACTTGTCCTACCAAATATTTTGAAGAAGCGTCTTCTATCAATTTAAGCAGAAGCATCACCTATGGATTAGGCGTTTTAAAAGTTTCTTTCCTTTATTTTCTTACCAAGCTTAAAATATATAAATGGAAATTGCTAACCCGATAAATAAAAAACAAAGCAATCTTTACCTCACTATAATTATTTTATCAGGCATTCTTTTTTTTATTCCTTTCCTGGGACGGGTTCACCTTTTTGACTGGGATGAGATCAATTTTGCTGAGTCAGCAAGGGAAATGATCGTCACAGGTAATTATCATCGTGTCCAGATTAATTTTCAGCCATTTTGGGAAAAACCGCCTTTCTTTTTCTGGTTACAGGTGGGCGCAATGAAAATTTTTGGCGTTAATGAATTTGCTGCAAGATTTCCTAATGCAATTTTTGGTATAATAACTTTAGTAACTTTTTTCTTAATCGGAAAAAAATATAAATCACCACGCTTTGGTTTCATTTGGGCGATAAGTTACCTCGGTACTTTTCTTCCTCATTTGTATTTTAAATCCGGTATCATTGATCCGATTTTCAACTATTTTATTTTTCTCGGTATTTATTTTATGTATAAAGATATTTCAGGAGAAATATTTAAAAATAAATACTTCTATCCCTCCCTGGCAGGGCTTTCTATCGGGTTGGCAACATTAACGAAAGGGCCGGTCGGGTTGCTTATTTTCGGGATCACATTTTTGGTTTATTTTATTTATAGCCGGTTTAAAAACTTTCCGGGGATTAAAAAGATTCTTCTTTTTATTTTCTTTTTTACCATTATTTGTTTGCTTTGGTTCGGCGAAGAAATTATAAAAAATGGCTTTTGGTTTTTAAAAGAATTTTTAGCTTACCAGGCCGATCTTTTTTTGCATCCTGTTGCAAGTCATGGCGAACCTTTTTATTATCATTTTGTAGTCGTGTTTATCGGTTGCTTTCCTATTTCAATTATCGGGCTTCCGATTTTATTTGGTAAAATCCCCGGCCGGTGGGGACACCAACCGGAGGGTGAAACCGCCGTGGGCGGTGTCCCCACCGCCCACAATCAACTGACAGATGTGGAAGGGAAAAAACATTTTTTAAGGCTGATGAAAATTCTTTTTTGGACAGTAATGATTTTATTTAGCATTACTACTACAAAAATTGTTCACTACTCCTCCCTTACTTATATGCCATTAGCGTTTATGGCTACCTGTTATCTTGACTGGTTGTTAGTAAACAAACAAAAAATGAAGATTTCTCTTTTGATTCTGATTGCTTTTATGGGATTTGTTTTTTCGTTTTTGCTGGCAGCACTTCCCTACGTAGCCAATCATCATGAACTGATATTGCCTTATTTAAAAGATCCTTTCGCAAAAGCAAGTTTGAATGTAAATGTTCACTGGAGTGGATATGAGAGCTTTATCGGCATTTTTTATTTCATTTTAGTACTGGCTGCTGTTGTCCTTTTTTATAAAAAGAAAAATAAGATAGCCATTCTTTTTCTCTTTTATTCAACTGCAGTTTGTCTCTTTATTTATTTGTTGGCTGTAGTCCCCAAAATCGAAAAATATTCTCAGGGTCCGGCTATAGATTTTTACCAGACTTTACAGGGAAAAGATGTTTACGTATGGCCTATTGGGTTTAAAAGTTACGCCCAATATTTTTATGCAAAAAAACCTGCCTCGCCGGTTTATGGAGAGGCTGATGAACCATTTTTATTAAAAGGCGATATTAAAAGACCTGCCTATTTTGTGGTAAAGGTTACCAATACAGGTTTTGACAGCACTTGCAATAACTGCACTTTGATAAAGCAGGAAGGCGGTTTTAAATTCTATAAAAGAGAGCCAGTTTCGCAGTAAATAATGGGTAAAAGAAAACCAATAAGTCGTTGAGATTTTTATTTTGCTTTTTTGAACTTAGAAATTTATTCAATTTTTAAATGGACGAATTTTGGGGAAGCTTACATTTTTTGTGCTCTCGTTTTATATTATACATTAATTATAACGTTTCCTGTTTTCTGTCCTGTTATTACATATTCGTAAGCCTTAGATATATCTTCTAATGAGTATTCCCGGTCTATTACAGGCTTGAATTTTCCTGTATTCAAAAGCATACTAATATAAGGTATTGTCATTTGCTTACTATACGGTATTGGAAAAATCACTTTTTTGCCAGACACAGAAGTCAATAAGGGATAAAAAATATTTTGAGCATAAGGCCCTAACTCTGATGATATATAAACACCTTTTTCTTTTAATAATGATTTGCACTTTCCAAATGTACTCTTACCCACCGCATCAAAAATAAAGTCATATTTATCATTGTCATCTGTAAAGTCTTCTTTGGTGTAATCATAAATTTTGTCGGCACCTAAAGATTTTATTAGCCCGATGTTTGTGGTATTACAGGTAGCCGTTATTTTTACATCGTATTGTCTTACAAACTGTATTAGAGCAGAACCGATTCCACCAGTCGCTCCATTTATTAGAATTCTTTGCCCAGGTTGGATGTTTACTTTATGGATGAAAGTATAAGCATAATTAGCCCCTTCTAAACTTGCAGCTGCCTGTTTATACCCTATCTTTTCTGGGATAGGAAATAAATTTTTTGTAGCTATGGTTGTATATTCAGCTTGAGATTCTGAACCTGTATCATTAAAACCAAATACTCTATCACCGATATTAAATGATTTGACATTTTTTCCTCTTGATACCACTTCCCCTGCAAAATCTGTCCCTAATATAATTTTTTTTGGGTTAAACAACCCTAAGACAAATCTCATAATAAAAGGTTTGGCCGTAAGATTTGCACAATCTGTCCTATTGACTGAAGTAGCGTAAACTTTTATTAATACTTCACTGTCTTTCGGAATAGGTTTTTCAATATTCTCAATTTTTATCCGATTGGGTGAACCATATTTTCTACGGATTGAGGCTTTCATTTTGCATATCTATTTTTTTAGAGCACTCCTACGCCACTGCCTTGTTTACCAATTCAGCAGCTTCGCTCAACAAAATAGCCGATTCAACTTTAAGTCCGCTTTTATCAATAAGATCTTTGGCTACTTCCGCATTGGTTCCCTGCAGGCGGACAATGATAGGTATTTTTATATCTCCAATGGATTGATAAGCGTCTATAACACCTTGCGCTACCCTATCGCAACGAACGATACCGCCAAAAATATTAATAAGGATTGCTTTTACTTTCGGGTCTTTTAAAATAATACGAAAACCGGCTTCAACAGTCTGTGCGTTTGCCGTTCCGCCTACGTCTAAAAAGTTAGCAGGTTCGCCGCCACTCAGTTTTATCATATCCATAGTTGCCATGGCGAGTCCGGCGCCGTTTACCATGCAGCCCACATTTCCATCCAACTTTACAAAGTTCAAATTGTATTTTGCTGCTTCAACTTCTGTTGGATCTTCTTCACTTACATCACGCAACGCCGCGATATCAGGATGACGCATCAATGCGTTGTCATCAATATTCATTTTGCAATCCACCGCAATTATTTTTCCATCACTGGTTTTAAACATCGGGTTTATTTCAAGCATACTGCAATCAAGCCCTACGAAAGCATTGTATAAATTGGTTACAAACTTTACACAATTTTTAAATGAAGTTCGTTTCAAGCCAAGGTTAAAAGCAATCTTCCTTGCCTGGAAAGGTTGTACTCCCCCGCCGGAATGGATCCATTCCTTAAATATTTTTTCGGGAGTATCATGCGCCACGTCTTCAATATTTACACCGCCTTCGGTGCTGTACATAATTACATTTTTGCCCCTGGAGCGATCCATTAAAATAGATAAATAAAACTCTTTCACCGGTTCTGATCCTTCATAATAAACATCCTGTGCCACTAAAATTTTATTAACCACTTTTCCGGCTTCACCAGTCTGAACCGTTACCAGCGTGCCCCCTAAAATATTCTGCGCTATTCTTTTTACATCATCCAGGCTCTTGGCTACTGCCACTCCTCGCTGCTCCGTGCCGCGAATAGTTCCTTTTCCTCTTCCACCTGCGTGTATCTGTGCCTTAACCACCGCAAATTTGCTTCCGTACTGGCTGTTAATAAAACGGTAGGCATCTTCTGCTTCGTTAACTGTGTTGCAGGCAATCCCTTCCTGAACAGGAACATTGTATTTTTTCAATAATTCTTTGGCCTGGTATTCATGTAAATTCATAGAAAAAAATTTTTCGCGAAGATAACCTCAAAAAATTTAATTGCTTAACTTTAACTGCATCAAAACGCTGCATGGTGGCATAGAACATACGCAATCACAAAACTATCTTATTGAAAATAATAAAATTATTTACCGGCTTTTTTATCATAGCTTTTTTTGGGGAAGCCTGCAGGTATCCGTGCGGCAAGGGTTCGGCTGAAATTGCTTTCGTAAATTACCAGGATTCAGAAATCAATATGGTTATCCTTCGGCGATTTTCAAAAAACAGCGATTTTAAAACACTCAGAGATACATTTTTAATTACGCCGCTAACCAATGCCAATTTTCAAAGAATGCATGACACGGTGTTGGTATTGTTTAGCATCGCGGACGGAAATAGTTCACACTTTCCTATCACCGGCGATTATGCTTACGAAGTGTACCTTCCTCAAGCCGACAGGCTTTATAAGATTACGAATGTGGTAGAAGGTTTTCAGTACGGAACTCGCGGAGGCGAAAAAACCTACTGCATCAACCCGATTACTTCTTATGCTTTAGACGGTCGAACAAAACAAACCGGGAACGGCAACCAATTTATTTATTTGGAAAAATAAGAATTGACATTTTTACCTTTGAAAATTCTTCTTTTTTACCTGTTTAAATCCCTAATTTCGGTCGATGAGAATGCATTTTTTTTGGTTAATTGCCGCCTTCTTTTTTATCGCATGCAATAATTCGAAGCACCTTGCTTTACCCAACCGGGACAGCACTGCCTACACAGGCAATGAATTTTATAAAAGCGTGTTTTCTGTCAACCATAGCGAAAGAGAAACGCTGGCAAAAAAAGAAATCCTGGGTGGAAATGTGCCTTCGTTTTTAAGAAAGATGGTAAAAATAAAAACAACAATAAAAACCGGCGATGGAAAAATAATCCATGCGTTTTATTTTGTCCTTCCTGATTATTTATCGATCGGATCCGATAAAGATTTTGCAAGAATTCCGCTTACACCTATGACAGCGCAGGCAATCGCAGATAGTCTACATTGTTTTTTACCCACAAGAAAAATAGTAAATGACATCTACAATGCGGCTAAAGTGAAACCGGAACCCGTGCCGATGTATGCCTTTCGCGACAGTGCTGTTACTATGTACCAACATAATCTTATCATAGAAGGGCAGCGAAGATTGCGAAAAGGGCTGATTGCAGGAATTAAAAAAGACGTAGTGATTACCGGTATGCTTACACGCAGTTCTAAACCAAACCGCGTGGCAATTTATGGTTGGCAAAAACCAGGGGGAAAACCGATACAACCTTTATATACAGGGCATGTAAACTGGTATGTTGATTACAGTCATGGGATAAGATTGGTGTACAGAACTATTTACGTGAACAAACACCCCATGGATTATATTGATGTTTTAAAAGACCCGGTCTTAAAAAAGCTTTTATGCGACGAGGAATTTTGTGATTGTTACCGTTACAACACAACGGATACCATCCCCTGACTACAAAAATATTTAGGGAAATTGTAAGGTAAACGCAGTCCCTTCGCCGGGAACAGAATGCACATTGATATTGCCTTTATGAAGCATCATAATTTGCTTGCACAAGCTTAGGCCAATGCCACTCCCTGTTTTCTTGGTGCTGAAAAATGGTATAAAAATATTTTCCAAAACATCTTTGGGAATGCCGCTGCCATTATCAGTAACCTTTATTACAACTTTATTATTATTTGCTGCTGCAGACAAAATGATCATGGCAGCATCACTGTCTTTTAAAGCTTCTTTTGCGTTGATCACAAGGTTAATAAGCACTTGTTCAATTAGGCTGGGATCTACTTCGACCGTTAACGCGGGATCTTTCAACACGATATCCATTTCAATATTTTTTTTCTCAAGCGTGGGCTCCATCAACTGGTAAAGATTTTCAAAAAGATCGCGAACGTACACTTTTTTCAAATTCGGTTTAACGATCTTATTCAGATTCCTATAGGTCTCTGCAAATTTCAACAACCCTTCGCTTCTTCGTTTTATTGTTTCAATGCCGATTTCAAGGTCGTGCACCGCGCCGTCACTGTTATCCAGGTGAGGAATAGATTTTTGAAGCCGGTTTTTTAAAGTATCTGACAGCGATGAAATGGGCGCTACCGAATTCATGATCTCATGTGTCATCACACTCAGCAATTTTTGCCACGCCTTGGATTCTGTTTCGTCCAACGCTTCATTAATATTTTGAAAAGCGATAAGCATGAATTTATTTTCGTCTGTTTGAAACGCAGTGCCTGAAAGTAATATTTTGAAAGACCTGTTCTCCAGATGTACAATAGCAATTTTGCTTTCAGCAGGTTTTAATGAAACCACTTCGTCATACAAATCTTTATCCCGCTTCTCCAGGGAATGAATGGTTTTTAGGTAGGGCAGATTGAGCATTTTTTTTAGTGATTCATTCATCCAGATGATGTCACCACTCTCAAGATTGAACGACATAATTCCGGTATCGACCAATTCCAGGATTTTTTGCAGGTATTGAAACGACGTTTCTTTTTCTTTCGTTATTTCTTTAAAGGTGTTGGTGATCTGGTTAAACCCTTCGCGTAATGCCCGTAATTCAATCGGCGCCTTCTTTACACTAAAATGCCGGGAGAAATCACGATATTGAATAGATTCTACAAACTGTTCCAGTTCTTTTTTCCCCTTGATCTGGTAGTGATAAAATTCCACCAGTTGGTATAAAATTACGGGTGCCACCAGGATCAGGTAATTGTAATTTTCACTTACAAGCAGGTAAGAACCAATTGTGAGGGATGCAAATAACAGCAATATCCTGATAAAAATTTTAAACTCAATTCGTTTAAACATGTGTGATGATTTTGTCGCGACCTTTCCCGTTATATATCATATTTACTAAGCCGTCTGTATAAAGCTGTTCTGGTGAGACCCAGTTCCCGTGCGGCTTTGCTTATATTACCGCTGTGTTTTTCTATAACCCTCAAAATGGTGTTTTTTTCAACCGCACTCAGGTTAAGATCTTTGGGTTCTTCTTCTTTTTGAGGCACAGATTCAATGGGAGAAAAAATAAGATCGTCGGCAGAAAGTGTTTCGCCCTCAGACATGATCAGCGCTCTTTCCATTGTATATTGGAGTTCTCTCACATTTCCCGGAAAATGGTATTGTTTGAGTTTTGCAATCGCCTTTGCATCAAATTCCAATTGTTGTTTCAAATATTTCTTCGCGTAAACATTCGCGAAATGATTGGCGAGTATAACGATATCGTTGCCCCTGTTCCTTAACGGAGGAACCATAATTTCAACCGTATTGATCCGGTAGATCAAATCTTTTCTAAAACGGTTTTCGTTTGCCAGTTCGGTAAGCGGCAGGTTGGTCGCACATATCAGCCGGATATCAATATCTACCGGCGTATTGCTGCCAAGCCGTGTCACCTGGCGGTTTTGCAATACGCTTAATAATTTTGATTGTTGCTGCAGGGTGATGTTACCTATTTCATCCAAAAACAAAGTACCTCCGTTGGCAGTCTCAAACCGCCCTTCCCTGTCTTCATTCGCACCGGTAAACGCGCCTTTTTTGTGACCAAACAATTCACTTTCAAAAAGAGATTCGGTGAGTGCTCCCACATCTACTTTTATAAAAGGTTTTTTCGCACGCAGGGAATTTTGATGGATGGCTTTCGCTATCAAATCTTTTCCCGTTCCGTTTTCACCAAGCACCAGGATGTTGGCATCAGTGGGAGCAATTTTCTCTATTTTAAAAAAAATATTTTTCATTGCCTCAGATTCACCGATCAGTTCTTTGCCGATAACAGATGAATCGCTACTTCCTCTTTCATCCGCAGGTTTTCCTTTTGCTTTAAGGGTCTTTTTAATGCAGTCGATCAATTTTTCGTTGTGCCAGGGTTTCACCATAAAATCAGCGGCGCTTTCTTTTAAAGATCGAACGGCAAGATCAATATCGCCATAAGCGGTAATCATAATAACATCAGCACTTGAACCAAACTCCCTTATTTTTTTCAGCCAGAAAAGCCCTTCATTTCCCGTGTTAATGGAACTGTTGAAATTCATGTCGAGCAAGATCAGGTCTACAGGATATTTTGACAACAGGCTCCTGATGTTTTCAGGATTCTTTTCTGTGATGATTTCTTTTACCTCTGGTTTTAATAATAACTTGACGGCTGTTAATACGTCCGTATCATCATCAATAATTAAAATCGTTGCATTTTTTACATTCATTATCCAGGATGTTTTAATACTGAAAATACAAAACAAAAATCTGAGCTATTGCTTCGTTTACTGTAACCAGGTTATTGGTTCTATACGTCAAATAAAAAATAATAACAACCAGTTAGTAATTGCAAGATTAAGAATTTTAAAAATAAATTCTCACTAAATGTCTCTAAAAATTTTATAAAGCATTTACAGGTGTTTCAAAAGCGGATAGCGAGTGTATCATAAGCGTACACTGCACTTTAAAACAAATTTGAAATATGCCTGAAAAACAATCAATTACGTTTTGGCACGCCTTTGTACTTCTTTATAAACAGGAAAACAAAAATGGTTTTCAAAAAAAATGTAACAAAAAAGAATTGAGAATCGTAATAACAAAAACATTTAAAATATAAAAATCATGAAACTTCAATCAAACAATTTGTTAGAAAGCCTAACCAAAAATGAAATAAAATCACTTACAATTGAAGTAAGAGAAACCGTAGATAAAACTTCAGCAAAAGGCAGAAAAAGAATTTTTAGCGCGGCAAATTTCTGGGATATCCAACGTCGTAAAAGAAATCTTTATTCAAAAAGATTTGCATTTTAAAAATTAAAAAAAGCACTAATACTTCAAACAAAAAAACGATGAAACTTGAATCAAACAACCTGCTGGAGAAACTAAACCCTACAGACTTGAAATTTCTTACGGCAGAAGTTAAAGAAACTTTAGAGAAAAGTTTTAAAAAAGAAAGAAAAAGAATTTTCAGCGCCGCAGATTTATGGGCCATCCAACGACGCAAAAAGAGTGTTTTGATAAAGAGAATGATGTTCTAGAGCCGTTGATTTATATAGGAAAAAGCCTGTATCAAAAATGAACGACAACTGTATCAAAACCGAACACAAGATGAAAATAAATTTTTCTAACGTATTGAAAACCAACTGTATAATTAATGGCATACCGTTTATGTTATTAAGCAAGTAAAAACCAAACAAAAACCGAAACGAAAGTTTCTCATTGGAAATAAACATATGGACAGAGTAATTGCAAAAAAGAAATGGTCAAGAAAAAGAATACTCACGATCGCCGGCATAGTGGCTATTGTGGTATTGATTGGCGGGAGCTACTACTTCACCTCAGGAAAGAGTAAGCTGAATGTTGATACTGACCGGATAACCATCAGCGAAGTTAAGAATGGAACCTTCCAGGAAATTATTCCTGTAAATGGTGTGGTGCTTCCGCTTACCACTATATACCTGGATGCGATGGAGGGAGGACGTGTGGAAGAAAAATATGTGGATGACGGAGCGATGATGAAAAAAGGACAACCTATTTTAAAATTGTCAAACACGGATCTGCAATTAGCGCTTGTAACGCAGAAAACAGATGTTTATAACCTGCTTACTCAAATGCAGATCTCAAAAAACGCTGCCGAACAAAATACCGTCAATAAACTCAACCAGATGACGGATGTTGAAAGTGAATTGAAAGAAGCACAGCGCGTTTATAACCTCGATAAATATTTATACAGTAAAAAAGCGATCGGCTCACAGGAATACCAGAAAGCAAAAAACGATTATGAATATTATCTGCAAAAGCAGAAACTAACCCAAAAAATATTAAAACAGGATTCTTCTTCTACCGAACAACAGGTAAAACAGGCACGACAACTCTACGAAGGTTCGCAAAACGCATTGAACGTAATGCAGGAGAAAGTCGGGGATCTTATTGTTCGCGCCCCGATTGACGGGCAGCTTACCTCTCTTGACGCAGAAATTGGCGAATCGAAAAATAAAGGAGAACGCCTGGGTCAAATTGATGTAATGGACGGCTTCAAAGTAAGAGTTGATATTGACGAACATTACATTTCAAGAATCTTCAATGGACTAAGAGGTTCTTTCGATTTCAATAATAAAACCTATACCCTTGAAATAAAGAAAGTATTCACACAGGTTACCAACGGCCGTTTCCAGGTTGATATGGAATTTGTGGGAGATGTGCCGGATGGCATCCGCCGCGGACAAACACTGCAGATAAGGCTAGCGCTGAGTGCAGAAAGAAAAGCGTTGCTTTTACCAAAAGGTGGTTTTTATCAACAAACAGGAGGTAACTGGATTTTTAAAGTTAGCAGCGACGGAAAAACTGCCTATAAAACAGATATCCAATTAGGGTTGCAAAACCCGGATTACTATGAGGTGCTGGAAGGATTAAAACCCGGGGATAAAGTGATCACCAGCAGTTATGACAACTATGGCGACATGCAGGAGCTTGTGCTGAAAAATCCTTAATGACAAATTGATTATAAAACCGGAAAGGATAAACCTTACAATTATGAAAAAGATATTTCCAACAAAATTACTCGTCATCTTCCTTGTGCTTATGTATTTCATACTTGTAAGGTGCAATGTAAAAGCGAAATCATTTTGCAAAAGCGACAAACAAAAAACAGGTACAGAATTAAATATCACCCCGATAGAAAAAATGTCTTCTGAGATTTTTCCATCAAGGGATCTCATCATAAAAATTTAAAAAATAAATAAAATCAAAACTGAAAAAAATGATAAAAATTACCAACCTCGAAAAAATCTACCGCACTGAAGAAGTGGAAACAGTGGCGTTGAACAAGCTTTCTTTTAATGTGAGAGAAGGTGAATTTGTTGCAGTGATGGGCCCTTCAGGATGTGGCAAATCGACATTATTGAACATCCTGGGTTTATTGGACGATCCTGACAGCGGAAGCTTTTTATTCAATGGAATTGAAGTAGCTCATTTTAATGAAAGAAAAAGGGCTGACCTGCGCAAACGCAATATCGGGTTCGTGTTCCAGAGTTTCAATCTTATTGATGAACTCACTGTTTTTGAAAATGTGGAATTGCCACTTATTTATTTGGGAATAAAATCAGATGAAAGAAAAAAGCGCGTGGAAGAAGTGCTCGAAAAAGTACAGATCATGCATAGGAGAAACCATTACCCGCAGCAGTTATCCGGTGGTCAGCAACAGCGTGTAGCCGTAGCAAGGGCAGTGGTAAACAAACCAAAATTAATTCTTGCGGATGAGCCTACAGGAAACCTCGATTCATCAAACGGTAACGAAGTAATGCAACTGTTGATAGAATTGAATGAGCAGGGAACCACCATCATCATGGTTACCCACAGTGAGCATGATGCAAGTTATAGTCATCGCATTATCCGCATGCTTGACGGACAAACCGTTACCGAAAACATCTTGGTGTAAGATAATGTGCATTAAAAAAAATCTCTCCCGGTAAACTGAAATTAAAAGTCATGTTTAGAAATTATTTGAAAACAACATTCAGGAATCTTTGGAAAAATAAAGGATACACTTTCCTTAATATTTTTGGGTTGGCAATTGGTATTGCTTGCGCCGCACTAATTTTCCTTTGGGTGGAAGATGAGCTGAGTTACAACGATTACTTCGCCAACAAAGAGAATCTCTACAAAATAAAAGATCGCCAAACTTACGACGGCAATACTTTCACTTTTGATGCGACTCCCGGCCCTTTGGCAAAAAATATTAAGGCTGAAATTCCGGGAATTAAAAACACGGCGCGCACTACCTGGGGAAACAAATCTTTATTTGCTCTTGATGATAAAACTATTTATGAGAATGGCTTGTACGTTGATTCTTCGTTTTTATCGATGTTTCATCTCAAGTTGATTAAGGGTAATGAAAGCACTCCTTTTGATCAGTTCCATTCCCTGGTTATCAGTAAAAAAATGGCTGAGAAATTCTTTGGAACTACAGATGTTATTGGAAAAACCCTGAAAGTAGACGCCAAACAGGATTATGCAATAAGTGGAGTATTTGAAGATCTTCCGGAAAACGTTTCTTTTTCGTTCGATTGGCTTGCTCCTTTTCAAGTTTATGAAGAGCAAAATCAATGGCTGCAACAGTGGGGAAACAACGGCGTTGTTACGTATGTCGAAACAAATCCTAATGCAAATGTTGCATCCATCAACAAAAAATTGCACAACTATTTAGATACAAAGGCACAAGGTTTAAACGCTAAATTCTCCATCTATCCCATGACACGTTGGAGGATGTATGATAGTTTTGAAAATGGAAAAGAAGTTCCGGGAAGAATAAAATTCGTAAATCTTTTTTCTGTAATTGCCTGGATAATTCTCATAATTGCGTGCATTAATTTCATGAATCTTTCTACCGCGCGTTCGGAACAAAGAGCAAGAGAAGTTGGTGTAAGAAAAGTGTTGGGTGCAGGGAAAGGAAAACTTATTGGCCAGTTTATCGGAGAAGCGTTGGTGATGGCGTTCCTTTCCGCTTTGGTAGCCGTGGCCCTTGTTTATGGCAGCCTGCCTGCTTTTAATTCACTGGTTGAAAAACATTTATCCATTGGGATAACCAATCCTGTTCACATTTTCAGCTTGCTCGCCATCGCGCTCATTTGCGGACTGGTAGCGGGTAGTTATCCTGCATTTTATCTTTCTTCCTTCAACCCGATTCAAGTTTTGCAAGGATTGAAAATTAAAGCAAGCGGAAGTGCAGGTTTTATAAGGAAAGGCCTTGTTGTCGTTCAGTTTTCTATTTCTATTATTCTCATCATAAGTACGATTCTTATTTATCAGCAACTCAATCATGTAAAGAATCGTGACCTTGGCTATAACAAAGAAAACCTTCTTTATGTAGAAGTTCAGGGAAGGGTAAAACCACATTTTAATGCAATTAAAAATGATCTTCTTTCTACAGGCGTAGTTAAGAATGCGACCTTAAGTAACAACCGTGTTTTAAGCTTGGGGAATAACACCGGCGATTTCACCTGGCCCGGAAAGGATCCGCAAAAGCAAATCCTAATAACTGTTGAAAGTGTAAGTCCGGAATACGTTTCCACCATGGGCATGAAGTTGAAAGCCGGGCGGGATTTTTATCCTGATCAAAAAATGGATAGTGGCAATGTGATCATCAATGAAACACTGGCAAAACTTCTGAAGACTAAAAATGTAATTGGTTCAACAATTTCCGGATACGGACACAATTTCACCGTCACCGGTGTAATCAATGATTTCGTGTATAACGATATGTATAGCCCAAGTTCGCCCTTGATTTTGTTTTCAGATACTTCCAACGTGAACTTTTTAACCATTCGCTTAAAGCCTGCAAAAACGTTAACCGCATCCATTGCAAAAATTGAAAGTGTAATGAAAGCGGATAACCCCGGCTTCCCATTTGAATACAAGTTTGTCGATGATCAATTTGATCAGTTGTTTAAGACCGAGACATTAATTGGAAAACTGTCCAGTGTTTTCGCCATACTCGCGATTTTCATTTCTTGTCTCGGATTGTTTGGCCTGGCAGCGTATACAGCTGAAAGGCGTACAAAAGAAATCGGCATAAGGAAAGTGTTAGGTGCGAGTGCACAAAACCTCACGGCTTTGTTAAGTGCCGACTTTCTAAAACTTGTTGTAATCTCCTGCCTGATTGCGTTTCCGCTTTCATGGTGGATGATGAACAACTGGTTGCAAAGCTATGCGTACAGGATACAAATTAATTGGACAATATTCCTTTTCGCCGGTTTGCTGGCTGTATTGATTGCGTTGGTAACAGTAAGTTTTCAGGCCATTAAGGCGGCGATTGCGAACCCGGTAGACAGTTTGAGGAGTGAGTAATTCAATTTGAAAATCTGCAGATCTGAATCCCGATAACGATAGGGAGTGAATGAAAAAAACAGAAATCTGCTGTATTTGTTGGTTTACTGGCAAAACTTTATTAATTGCGATTAACAGGTATGCATACACGCACAAAATAAATACGTATGTTTAAAAACTATTTTAAAACCGCCTGGCGCAACGTTTGGAAAAATAAGTTTTACAGTGCCATAAATATTTCAGGTCTTGCAGTAGGGCTGGCAACCGCGATCATGTTGCTTTTGTGGGTTCAAAATGAATTCAGTTTCGACAAGTTTAATACCAACTATAAAAATATATATCAACTCAGTGCTCACTTTAATTCCGGCGGCGACGAGAAAGTTTGGAAAGGTGTCCCCGGTCCGTTGGCAGTCTTATCAAAAAAAATACCGGCTATCCAGGCCATTGTGCGAACAGAAAATGAGTTTAACCAGGTTATATCAAATGAAGACAAGTCGAAAATACTGGATGGCACCAATGTATTGGTTGCTGACAGCGGCTTTTTTAACCTGTTTACTTATCCATTAATTGAAGGAAATAAATCTACGGTACTCAGAAATATTAATTCCGTAGTACTTACCCGATCTTTTGCAAAGAGACTTTTTGGCGGAAATAATGCAATTGGTAAAACGATCCATTTTTACAAACACCCTTTTATCGTGACAGGCATTATGAAAGATTTCCCTGCCAACTCCACAATGCAGTATGACGCCGTATTTCCGATGAGTTTCTATGCTAAATTATTTACAGAAGAAGGAGGAAACGGAGATTGGAAAACTATTGATGAAGACATGGGAAATTTTGCATTCACTACCTACGTGCAGGTTTCCTCCCAGGCTGACCCTGTGAAAGTGGGAAAATCGCTATCTGCACTTTATAAAGATGCCCGGAACGGTGATAGTGATGCCTCCTTTCAACTGGAAAACCTGGGAGACATACACCTGGTTGCGCCTGATGGCAACACAACTGCATTGCGAATGGTACAAATATTTTTATTGGTCGTGGTGCTGCTGCTCGTTATTGCAAGTATCAATTATGTCAATCTCTCAACAGCCCGTGCATTAACAAGAGCTAAAGAGGTGAGTGTCCGTAAAATTATTGGTGCAGGTAAGAAAGAACTTTTTTTACAATTTATTACCGAAACGTTGGTGTTATTTGTTTTTTCTCTCGTATTAGCCATTGTCATCATTACCCTGCTTATGCCCTTGTACAACACGATTTCGGGCAAGCAACTTTCATTCACGTTAAGTGATCCTAAAGTTTGGGAGGTGATTGTAATAGCTGTTACCGGCACGCTGGTAGCTTCAGGAATTTACCCTGCTTTAATGCTATCTTCTTTCAAACCGATTCAATCCTTAAAAGGGAAAATCACAACGGGGGTAGGTATTGGTATGTTAAGAAAGGGACTTGTTGTTTTTCAATTTGCTATTTCTGTAATACTGGTTGTGTGCACAATAATCATGAGCAACCAGATGCATTTTATCAGGAACAAAAGCCTTGGATATGATAAAAGCTACGTGTTTTCTGTTCCTCTTCCGGGTGAGGCCGCCCGGCACCTGGATGCAATAAAAACTGAGCTTGCAAATCAACCGGGAATCCTGAATGTTTCCGCCAGCAACGTGTACAACTTCACAAACATAACGGCCGCAACCGGCGACCTGAGTTGGCCTGCTAAAGCTCCCGATGTAAACCTCATGATCACTCAGATTTCCGCAGATAAAGACTTAATACCGCTTATGAAAATTAAATTCCTGGAAGGAAATAATTTTAGCGGCACACCGGCAGATAGCAATAAATTCATAATTAATGAAACGGCCGCCCATGCTATGGGTTTAAAGCAACCTTACACGGGTCAGCCAATTTCTTTCCACGACGTAGATGGCACTATTGCAGGTGTGGTTAAAGACTTTAATTTTCAATCTTTAAAAGAAAAAATAACCCCGCTTATTTTCTTTACAACCTGGAGCCGAAATATTTTATACATACGAACTACAGCAGATCATGCGCCGGATGCTGTTGCTGCCACCAAACATCAATATGAGAATTATGCGACTGATAGTCCTTTTAATTACCGCTTTTTAGACGAGGAATTTCAAAAACAGTATCTCTCCGATCAACGCGCAGGTTTACTCTTTAATGTATTTGCAGGAATTGCCATTTTTATTTCATGCCTGGGTTTATTTGGATTGGTAACCTTTACTGCGCAGGTAAAAGTAAAAGAGATTGGCATTCGCAAAGTTTTGGGAGCAAGTGTATCCGCTATCGTACAACTCATCACCAAAGATTTTTTAAAACTGGTGCTCATCGCAATAATTATCGCGGTGCCTGTTGCCTGGTGGGCCATGAATAAATGGTTACAGGGTTTTGCATATCGCATCAACATATCCTGGTGGATATTTTTGATCGCCGGATTTATTGCCATGACAATTGCGTTGCTTACCATCAGCTTCCAGGCAATAAAAGCAGCGATAGCAAACCCCGTGGAGAGTTTAAGAAGCGAGTAAATTTATTTGTTCTCTATTTTTCAGTATTGAATATTGGCTGCTTTCAAACTTGGGAACATAACGCTAAAGCATAAACGATGTTTAAATATTTTTTTAAAATAACACTGCGAAATCTTTTTAAAAGTAAAGGTTATAGCATACTGAACATTTTCGGATTGGCTATTGGAATCGCGTGTGCTGGCCTTATATTTTTATGGGTAGAAAACGAATTGAATTTCGATAATAACAATGTAAACAAAGACCGTATCTATCTTGTCAAGACTAATGATAAAGTTGATGATGGCGTATTCACTCATTCTTCAACTCCGGGCCCGCTGGCGCCTTCAATGCAGGCTACTTTCCCTGGCATAGAATCTACCTGCCGTACAACGGAAGGCGACAATTCAGATTTGTTTACCATAGGAAATAAAGCAATCACTGCTTCTGGCAAATATGTTGAGCCTTCTTTTTTCAACATATTTACTTTACCCTTTGCAGAAGGTGATGCAAAAAGTGCCTTCACTCAATTGCATTCTATTGTAATTACCCAAAAAACCGCCAGGAAGTTTTTTGGCGAAGACAAGGAGGTGATTGGGAAAACCGTACGAATCAATCACAAACAGGATTATGTAGTAAGCGCCGTTCTAAAAGATCTTCCTGAAAATTCGACATTGCAATTCGAATGGGTAGCGCCCTTTAAGGTGTGGTATGATGAAAATCCGCGGGAAGCGCGCTGGTTTAATTTTGGGCTCACCACCTATGTTGAATTAAAACCCGGAGCTAATGCCGACCTTATTAACAGGCAGCTATTAAATCCATTTTACGATTTTACCACGCAGGAAATGGAAAAAGATAAATCGTCTGTGCATGTGTTTTTGTTTGGCATGAATGACTGGCATTTGCGCGATGATTTTAACGATGGAAAGCCAACCGGCAGCGGAAAAATACAGTATGTACGACTTTTCAGCCTTATTGCCTGGATTATTCTATTTATTGCCTGCATCAACTTTATGAATCTCGCAACTGCCGGCAGCGAAAGCCGGTCGAAGGAAATAGGCGTAAAAAAAGTTTTGGGCTCAGGCAAAAAAAGACTCATTCTTCAGTTTATGGGAGAGGCCCTCGCAATGGCTTTTGTTGCCGCAGTAGTTGCTGTTATCATCATGACTTTGGTCCTGCCCGCATTCAATTCTTTGGTACAAAAACAACTTTCACTGGGGTTAAATAATCCTTACCATCTTTTTGCGATTGTTGTATTAGCATTGATGTGCGGGCTTGTGGCAGGAAGTTATCCTTCTTTGTATTTGTCATCCTTCAACCCCGTATTTGTTTTAAAAGGAATAAAAGTAAAAACGGGCAGTGCAGCCATAATACGAAAAGGCCTCGTGATTGTACAGTTTGCCGTTTCTATAATCCTGATCATAAGTACCATAATTATTTACCGGCAGATCCGGCATGTAAAAAGCAGGGACCTCGGTTATAATAAAGACAATTTAGTCCAAATTGATGCCACAGGAGACGTAGTTAAAAATTTTTCTGCCATAAAACAGGATTTATTAAATACCGGTTTTATTAAAAATGCAGCATTAGCTGACCATACGACAATTGATGGAGGAAATAACACGACCGGCATTTACTGGCAGGGCAAAGATCCCAAAAGCAATATTGTTATTTCCCAAAGATTGGTAAGCAGGGAATTTATGTCAACGGCCGGAATGCAACTTATCGGCGGCCGGGATTTTCAGCCGGAAGATGAAATAAAGTTTGATGAGAATAATAAACCCTCAAACCAGGGAGGGGTTATGAATGTTATTGTTACAGAATCAATGGAAAAATTATTGGGTAAAGGAAGCGCAATCGGAAAAATATTGTCACGTCAAAATGATGACCAAACTTATCAAATGCAGGTGGTAGGTGTAATAAAAGATTATGTGTATGGTAATATGTACGGGCAATCCGCGCCTGTCGTTTTCTACGATATACCCCGGGCAGCCAGCCTTCTTTATGTAAGAATTGCCCCCCATAAAGATCCGAAATACGCATTGAATGAAATAGCTTCTGTGTTGAAAAAAGACAATCCCGCCTACCCTTTCCGGTATAGATTTGTGTATGATCAATTCAATCAAAAATTTTCAAATGAAATGCTCATCAGCCGGCTATCGCGCGTGTTTGCAGCACTGGCTATCCTGATTTCATGCCTCGGGCTTTTCGGGCTGGCCGCTTACACTGCTGAACGCAGAACCAAGGAAATTGGTGTCAGAAAGGTGCTGGGAGCAAGCGTTTCAAATCTCGCAGGATTATTATCAAAAGATTTTTTAAAACTGGTTCTTCTTTCTTGTTTGGTGGCTTTTCCGCTCGCATGGTTAGTCATGAATAATTGGTTACAAAATTTTAAATACCGGACCACGATTAACTGGTGGATATTTTTGATTGCCGGAATTATTGCTCTTTTAATTGCATTGATTACCGTAAGTTTCCAGGCCATTAAAGCAGCAATTGCTAATCCTGTAAAGAGTTTGAGAACGGAATAATTTTACGGTGACTTTTCCTGTTGCTCAATATGACGCAGGGCCGCATGGTCTTTTGGAAGAAACTGCACTATCTCAATATTTTCCTTCAATTTTTTGAGGTCCGATAAAAATCGTAGGTGTACACATTATATGGCAATAACTTTTTAGAAAAGAGTTGGGCAATAAAGCAGCTTATCAATACGGGTACAAATAACCCGTTACCATTGGGAAATAAACTGCAAACCAATATCAAAGACGTTAAAGGAGCATATAGCGAAGCAGATAAGGTGGCAGCTGCTCCTACCATCGCAAAATTCAGCAGAATTAAATGTGCATTAAAATAATGATTACAGACAACTGCAAACATTAACCCTAAAAAAGCACCGGCTATAATACTTGGTGCAAACACCCCTCCGTCGCCTCCGGCACCCAAAGTAAGCGCCGCCGCCAACGGTTTTAATAATACAAGTAATGCCAGCACCAAAATCGAAACGCTCTGTGCATTTAAGTTCTGACCCAACATTTCCCTTAGACCGTGATAGCTGTCACCGTATAACGCCGGCAAATAAAAAATCATTACTCCTACCAGCAAAGCGCCGATATTCACCCTCAAAAAATTGTTGGATATTTTTGAGAAGAGAAGTTTCATTCTTGTTGCCCACAGAGTAAAATAAACAGATAGCAATCCTCCCAAAAGGCTTAAAAAGATAAAAAAAGGGATAGCGTGGCTTTTCCACGTTATAAAAGTATAGGGTAATAAGGGTTGTTCATTAAAGATAAAAATAAACATCCACGCAGTCAGAGCAGAAACGGTGCAACTAATGACAAGTGTTTTCGAAATTTTTCTTGCAATAACTTCCATGGCAAAAAGCCATCCCGCTAATGGGCTTGTAAACAAAATAGCTACTCCTGCAGTAACCCCTGCACACACCAATTCTCTTTTATACATTTTAGCCGAAAATTCCTTTTTATAGGCTGTATTACCAATCGCGGCTGTAGCTACAACCGTAGAAACTTCTACACCTGTTGACCCGCCAAATATTACGGTAAGAAAACCGTTGATATAATGAGAGGGAACTTTAAAAAAATGCAAATGATCCTTACGCTGGTCAATGGTTTTATAAATCTCGGTAATACCTTTATTCTTTCGGTTTTTGAATAAATATTTACGTAAAAAATATATAAAGGTGATGCCGGTAGTAGGCAGCAGAATAAAAAGGATGCGGTTAAAATGGCTTACTCCGTTCAATAGGGTAAGCTCAAAAAACTCTGTGGCATGCTTTAAAGAGAATGCCAGCAATACACTGCCTAAACTAATCAGGAGCGAGGTTCCAATGAGTTTGAGATAATGGTGCGCTATGATTTTATTTCGTTCCAGGATTAATGTATTTTAATTAAATGAAATATTGCCAGGCCCGGTATTGCAAAGTTATCACTATCTGCAAAGCAAAAAAGAAGCCGGAACAGATTTATGATTTTAAGAATAAAAGTGCTTATAAGGCTATAAAGATTTCGTAAACTATAATAGTAAGCAATTGGCAATTCTGGTCTTTATTAAAAATCTTCAATAAAAGTTGATTTACTGCTCTTCCCGGATGAAAACCCTGATTACATTCACGCTAACTTATTATCTTCGGCGTAAATCCATGTTTAAGTTAAATGAAAAAATTATTTGGTGTATCCTGCATGTTGCTTGCGATAGTTTGCTTAGCGAATTTATCTTCCTGCAAAAGCAATGATAAAACAACTGAAAAGAAAAGTGTTTCACTTCCAAAAGCCAACCTGAAGTTGCCTGAAGGTTTTTCTGCAACGATCATAGCCGATTCGCTCGGGCATTTACGGCACATGGCCATTAATGACAACGGAGATATGTATGTGAAATTAAGTTCCCTCAAAGAGGGCAACGGTATTTACTTTTTAAGCGATACAGATCACAATGGAACCATTGATATAAAAAGAGGTTTTGGCGACTATCCCGGCACCGGTCTCTTGATCAAAAACGGCTATCTCTATTCGGCTTCTAACACCGCAGTATACAGGTATAAATTGAACGACAAAGGAGAAGTTGACTCTTCAGCCGGGCCGGAAGAAATAGTACAGGGGCTTGTGGATAAAGGAAGCGATAATTCAAAATCTATCGCCCTTGATGATCAGGATAATTTGTACGTAACTGTTGGATCATATAACGATGCCTGCAGGCAGGAAGGATCGGGCAAAGGAATTCCCGGTTGCCCTCTTTTAGATTCGGTGGGTGGCATATGGGAGTTTAAAGCTGATAAATTAAACCAGAGTTATGGTGATGCCATTCATTATGCAAAGGGAATAAAAAACGCGGTAGGCCTTGATTGGAACAATAATACCCATAGTTTGTTTGCCACCCAGCATGGCCGCGGCTCATTTGATGATAAATTCCCGCAATATTATACTGCCAAACAAAGTTCAGAATTGCCGGCTGAAACTTTATATGAACTTCATAAAGGATCGGATGGCGGCTGGCCTTTTGTTTATTACGATCAGTTTCAAAAGAAGCTGATACTGGCACCTGAATACGGTGGCGATGGTAAAAAAACGGCTGACAAAAAATACCAGGAACCTATCGTTGCTTTTCCTGCACACATGGCACCTGACGATTTATTATTTTATACAGGCACCCTATTTCCTGAAAGATATAAGAACGGCGCCTTTATTGCATTTCATAGTAAATCTCCCGAACTTAAAAAAGGATACCTGGTTGCATTTGTGCCTTTCAAAGATGGTAAACCTTCCGGAAATTGGGAAATTTTTGCTGATAACTTTGCAGGTATAGATTTAACGAAACCGGGAGGTGATCTTCAATACCGGCCTGTGGGTTTAGCTCAGGACCCTGATGGCTCTTTATACGTTGCAGATGATTTGAAAGGAGCAATTTTCAGGATTAGTTATTCAGGAGGCGGAAAGAAATAATTTTTGGAAGCATTGGCCACAGCCCCGGCTTGTGCCTTCCCGAAGCGGAATTAAAGAAGCTACCCAAGCGGTTCGTTGAGATACGACTCACGCATCATGTCGTCATATCTACTTCGTTTTCATTTTCCTCTCATTAGCTTATTAGCTAAGTAGCTAACCCCATTTCCTCCTTAATGCCCCTCCCGGAAACGCCGTCATCACAGCCCTGCAATGATCGGTGATGACCGTAATGAAAGTAGTTTCAGTGTCTTCTTCGCAGTTATGAGCACCATGAGACTTGATAATAAAAAAATGAATTAATTATTGGTTACCGGCATAGAACAAACCGTATCAAACCAGGACACTCGCTGTATCGAAAGCGAACAGTTACGCATTTTATATAAAGCTTAAACATCTGATAACCAAAGCTATAAATTATGGCTTGGTTTTTTAAGCTCGGTAAAAAGAAATTTATAAATTTTTTTTACACCGTAAACTGTAGAACGTGCTTAAGAATTACATTAAGATCGCCTGGCGCAATTTGATGAAGAACAAATTCTTCTCTTTTATCAACATTTTTGGTTTGTCCGCAGGTCTCGTCTGCTGCATGATCATTTCATTATACATCATCAACGAAACGAGCTACGATAAGTATCAAAAAAACGCGGACAACATTTACCAGTTGGGAACAGAATTTAGCGGGCTGGGTAATTTTAAAAAGCTGCCCAATACACCTGCGGCAATGGGAAGTATGATGAAAGATGCTTTTCCGGAAGTAACCCAAACTACCCGCCTTGGCGCTTTATATTCAGAGGATAAAACACTGCTCCAGTTCAACGAAAAAAACGGTTCCGTAAAATCGTTTTATGAAACAAAAGGTTACATGGCCGATTCCACCTTTTTCAGGATGTTTACCTACAATTTTATTGAGGGCGATCCCGCTATTGCCCTGGATAATCCCAACACGATTGTTTTAAATGAAGAGATAGCAAAAAAAATATTTGGAAACCAGCCTGCTTTAAATAAAGTAATTCACGTAAGCAGCAGTACGAACGGTGATCATGATTTTCTCGTAACGGGAGTGTTTAAACCCATCGATAAACCATCACATATTGATGCCCGTTTTTTTATGAGCATGACCGGCGGCGACGTTGGCGATTTTATTAAACGGCAGGGCGCCAATCTTGCTACCAACAACATGTTTTTTACTTACCTGCAGCTTAAACCGGGAGCTGATCCCGCCAAACTGCAGTCCAAATTTCCTGCTTTCATTGAAAAATATGCCGGCAAAGATTTGAAGGCCGTTGGTTTCAACAAAACACAATTTTTAGTGCCTCTTAAGAAAATCCACCTGGACGAAGAAGTAAAAAATAACGTAACCCCCGGAGGCAGCAAAACTTATTTGTACATTCTTGCTTCCATTGCGCTTTTTACCTTACTGATCGCGTGCATCAATTTTATGAATTTGGCAACCGCGCAATCCTCCAAACGTTCTTCTGAAGTGGGAATAAGAAAGGTTCTTGGCGCCGAAAAAAAATGGCTGGTAACCCAGTTTCTAGGCGAATCAATTTTGATCAGTTTGTTGGCTTTTTCGTTTGCATTCATTATTACCAAATTATTGTTACCTGTTTTTAATTCAGTAGCCGATAAAAACCTTTCACTTACATTTTCAAATAATCTTCTTCTCATTCTTGCCTTTGTTGCTTTGGCAGTAATTACAGGTCTGATTGCAGGAAGTTACCCGGCCCTTTATTTATCGTCTTTTAAACCTGTAAAAGTTTTAAAAGGAAAATTTTCAAATTCATTTTCTGCACTTGCTTTTAGAAAAGCTTTGGTAATATTCCAGTTTATGATTTCTATCGTGCTTATCATCGCTTCAGTTGTTATTGCCAGGCAAATGAATTTCCTCCGCTCTGCAAATCTTGGTTTCAACCAAAATCAACAGGTGGTGGTGCCGCTGCGCAGTAATACGGCAAAAAAGATGTACCCTTCTTTTAAAGATGAGCTGTTAAAGCAATCCGGCGTTTCAAATGTGGGTGCTTCATTATATTATCCGGGCATCAGCAACGTGGCAGATAATATTTTTTATAAAGATGGCGAAGACATGCAGCAGGGAAAAGATGTGAAGATGAATTATATCGATCCCGGCTTTTTGCAAACGCTCAAAATTGAGCCCGTTGCCGGAAGAATATTTTCGGATGATTATCCTGAAGATACCTCTGGCACAATTGTTTTAAACCAGACCGCCGTAAAAACAATGGGATTTGCCAATCCGCAATCTGCCGTAAATCAAAAACTGCATTTCACATTCAACGGAACCACCTATAATTTTAATATCATAGGCGTGGTAAAAGATTTCCATTATGAAGATCTTCATTTACCTATTGGGCCTTATGGCTTCCAGTTAAACACGCCGCCATTGTACAATTACATGATTGTGCATGTAAAGTCGGCCAACCTGAACGGAGCCTTGCAATCAATCAAAAATGCCTGGCATCGGTTAGATCCAAATGAACCGTTTGATTACAGTTTTCTCGACAAGGATTTTCAAAAAAATTATACTGCAGAAACAAGGCTTGCTGCGATTGTGACTTACTTTACGATTGTTGCCATCCTGATTTCATGCCTTGGCTTGTTCGGCCTTGCCACGTTTACGGCGGAGCAAAGAATAAAGGAAATTGGTGTGAGAAAAGTATTAGGGGCAAGTGTGACCAGTATAGTGACTTTGCTGTCGAAAGATTTTATGAAACTGGTTGGTATTTCTATCCTCATCGCCTCTCCTCTTGCATGGTTTATCATGAACAAGTGGTTGCAGGAGTTTGCCTACAGGATTCATATTAGCTGGATGGTGTTTTTGATTACAACAGTGATCGCGGTTCTGATTGCATTGGTAACGATCAGCTTCCAGGCAATAAAAGCAGCAATAGCGAACCCTGTTAATAGTTTGAGAAGTGAGTGATTAGCTGATTTGTTGATTAGCCAATGTCCAAATGAAAAAACTAATTATTTGTTGATTCACTACCAATCATGCATAAACGAAAAAAAGAGAGATGACGAAATGTTGAGAAGGCCATAATTCTAAACTCTAAAATTATAACATCGTGTTTAAAAACTATTTCAAAACCGCGTTCAGAAGCTTAACCCGCCACAGGAGTTACACCATTATCAACATTGCCGGACTGGCTGTTGGTATTGCCGTTTGCATGATGATCTTTATCATTATTCAATTTCAGACGAGCTTCGATAATTTTCATGCGAAGAAAGATCGCATCTATCGTGTATTAACCGAATACCATCATTCAGAAGATGGAAATATCACTTATGGGAAAGACGTTCCCTTTCCGTTGCCTGCAGCATTGAAAACGTCTTTTCCGCAGGCAGAACAGGTGGCCCCGATTTTTGCAAGCCACGAGGATGTGTTGCTGATACCTGATGATAATGGAACAACGGTGAAGACATTTAAAGAAAAAAAGGGTGTTTTTTTTACAGCACCTGCCTTCTTTAAAATCTTTGATTTTCCATTGCTTGCAGGTTCGTATGAATCTTTAAAAGAACCGAACAATGTATTGCTTACCAAAGAGATTGCGGGAAAATATTTCGGTGACTGGAAAAACGCAATAGGCAAAACTATTAAACTGCAGGTTGGCGGCTATATATTTGAACACGGTACCGATGTTTTGAAAGTAACAGGAATTCTTGCTCCTATACCTGCTAATACAGACTTTCAGTTAAAATTAGTAGTGGCTTATGGAACCGGTGCTACAGGCAGTATTATGGCCACCAACACGGATTGGGAGGACAGAACCAATACAGGATTTGGCTGTTATATTTTATTACCACCGAGTGTTTCTGCTGCTAATTTTAATCAACAGCTAAGAGCCTATTCCAGAAAAGCTGAATCACCTGACGATAAGGACAGTCATATCATTCAGCCGTTGAGCGCTGTTCATTACGACGTAGCAACAGGTGATTACAGTAATAAAACAATCAGCCGCGACCTGCTTAATGTATTATGGCTGATTGGAGCATTCATCCTTTTAATTGCCTGCGTAAACTTTATCAACCTTTCCACTGCACAAGCTGTTAATCGCGCGAAGGAAGTTGGTGTGAGAAAGGTCCTGGGCAGTAATAAATCACAGTTGCGCATTCAATTCCTGGTTGAAACTTTTTTAATAGTTTCCAGTTCCGTGATACTTGCATCTGCTATTACCCTTCTTGCATTGCCTTATGTAAACCAATTGTTAGATCTTTCGCTTTCATTTTATATACTTAACAATTCTACCATAATTTTATTCCTGTTCACAGTAACGATTGTTGTAACCGCACTCGCCGGTTTTTATCCATCTGTTGTTTTATCACGTTTCAATCCTGTAAATGCTTTAAAAAGTAAAGTCACATCAAATACTACAAAAGGAGTTTCATTAAGAAGAGGATTGGTGGTGTTTCAATTCATCATTGCGCAGGCGCTCATTATCGGAACGCTGATCATTGTAAAGCAGATGAATTATTTTATGGATCAACCATTAGGCTTCGATAAAGAGGCTATTATTAATGTTCCCTTCCGTGTAGATAGTGTATGGTTCAGTAAGTCAGATTATTTAAGGAACCAGTTATTGTCCCTGAATGGCGTGCAGGCAGTAAGTTTCAGTTCCAACACCCCGGTTGAAGATGCCAATGATATGTGGAGCACCTTCAAGTTTGACCATGCACAAAAAGAAGAAGATTTTAAAGCAATTACCAAATTCGCAGACACCGGGTATGTGTCAGCTTATAAGTTGCAACTGGTAGCCGGAAGAAATTTGCAACCTTCTAAAATGACAAGAGAATTTTTAGTGAATGAATCGCTCGTGAAAAGCTTAGGAATAAAAAAACCTGAAGACATATTGAACAAAGAAATAAGTATATGGGGGGATAAAATAAAATGTCCCGTTGTGGGTGTGTTGAAAGATTTTAATGACCGGTCTTTTCGCAACGGTGTTGCACCATTGCTCGTTACCACTAACGTCACCATGTACAGCCAGGCTGCGATAAAACTTGACACAAAAAACATTTCTTCCACACTACAATCTGTGAAAACGATATGGCAGCAAACATTCCCGGATTTTGTTTACCAATATAAATTTTTGGATGATAAAATTGCCGGTTTTTATCAACAGGAAAGCCAATTATCGGCATTGTATAAAATTTTTGCAGCCATCGCGATATTCCTTAGCTGTCTTGGGTTGTATGGTTTAGCTTCCTTCATGGCAGTGCAGCGAATAAAGGAAGTTGGTATCCGAAAAGTACTTGGAGCTACTGCCGGTAATATCGTGTATTTATTTTCAAAAGAATTTATCATCCTCATTGCCATTGCCTTTGCGATTGCTACGCCACTTGCCTGGTATTTCATGAATCGATGGTTGCAGGATTATGTTTATCGCATCAATATCAGCTGGTGGATTTTTGTTGCAGGCGGATTTGCTGCAATATTGATTGCGCTTGGAACCGTAAGCTTCCAGGCAATAAAAGCCGCAATTGCGAATCCTGTGAAATAGTTTAAGAAGTGAGTAATTAGCTGATTAGCTAATTAGGCAATGTGATAATGTGAAAATGTGAAAATGAAAAGTATGCTTATTTGTTGGTTTACTAACAATAATGGTTAAACGCAGAAATATGGTATTAAGAAAACTACATAATTCATAATTCTAAACTCTACATCGTGTTTCTAAACTATTTTAAAACAGCTTTCAGAAATCTTGCACGAAACAAGATTTATTCCTTCATCAACATAGCAGGTTTGAGTCTTGGTTTGGCTTGTGCTATGCTAATCATGCTATATGTAAAAGACGAAGTAAGCTTTGACAGGTTTCATAAAAATGTAAATAATATTTACCGCGTGGTATCAAAATCTGACCAGCAAGGGCACGAACAGGAAATTAACACTACGGGTTTGTTGCAAGGGCCTCGCTTCACACAAAATGTTCCCGGCATAAAATCTTTTGTGCGCGTAAAAGACGGCATAGAAGATATGAAAAAAGGAACAGAAGTAGAGCCGCAGAGCGTGCTGTATGTTGATTCAAACTTCTTTTCCATATTTACTTTCCCTTTATTGGAAGGGGATCATAAAACTTGTTTAACAGAACCTCATTCAATTATATTGAGTGAAGATGCTGCAAAAAAATATTTTGCTACAGGCGATGCAGTCGGCAAAGTAATGATGGTAAAAGAAGACAGCACTTTTGTTCCCTACAAAGTAACGGCTGTTGCACAACGGTGTCCCCAAAATTCTTCAATACAATTTGACGTGTTATTGCCTTTTAAAGAATCTGCTGAAGATGCCAATAATACTGCCAATTGGTTCAGTAGTTTTTTAACTACATATGTAGTATTAAATGATAAAGCAAACCTACAAACGGTGGAAAATCAAATGCAGGCATTTTATATAAAAGATGCGA
This sequence comes from uncultured Chitinophagaceae bacterium, assembly GCA_963783125.1. GTDB lineage: Bacteria > Bacteroidota > Bacteroidia > Chitinophagales > Chitinophagaceae > Ginsengibacter. The sequence goes on along the minus strand of CAWAMQ010000008.1, from coordinate 201,813 downwards.
AGTCAACTTATGAAGTCCTGGCAAAAAAATTTGGCTTTGCCAATGCCAAAATGGGTACCACCTATTTTTTACAGCCATTTCTTGACATGCATTTAAGCACCGACCTTCCTGCAAATGACGCCGCAAGCAACCCTATCTATTCTTACCTGCTTTCAGGGATTGCCTTGTTTGTTCTCCTGATTGCCTGTATCAATTTTATGAATCTCACCACAGCACATTCTGTACGGCGCGCCAAAGAAGTAGGCATTCGTAAAGTGATTGGCGGCTCCAGGAAGCAATTGGTTATGCAATTTCTTGGTGAATCGTTTTTCTTATGCACCATTGCTTTTTTATTGGCAATTTTTTTAGCGCAAATGTTGTTGCCTGTTTTTAATAATCTTGCCAATAAGGCATTATCGTTGTCGTATTTGCTGGATGCCAGATTGGTTATAGGCTATATCTTATTGTATCTTATTACAGGATTTGTCGCAGGTTTCTATCCTGCATTGGTTTTATCAGGGTATAATCCTGTGCAAACGCTATACAGCCGTTTTAACATGGCAGGCAAAAATTATTTGCAAAAATCTTTGGTGGTATTTCAGTTTACACTGGCCTCTTTCTTAATCATTGCCACCTTTATCATTTATTCGCAGTTTTATTTTCTTACCAAAACCAATTTGGGATATGATGACAATAATCTTGTTATCGTGAAGAAAAACAGGATAAAACATAGCGACGCAGCTGTTTTTAAAAGTGAATTGATTAAAAACCCAAACATTGTTGGTGTTAGCTCAAAGAACGGAGGCTTTGCGCAGTTTGTAGCAAGGAATTCTATTGACTCTCTTATACAATTTGCATATGAAACCGTCGATGAAAATTATTTGCCTTTATTAAAAATTCCGTTAGTTGCAGGAAGAAATTTTTCAACTGCATTTCCTGCAGATTCCACGCAATCTGTTATCGTAAATGAAAGCTTTGTAAAAGAGGCAAACTGGAAAACCCCGATTGGCGAAACGCTGAAATTCTCTTTCGACAACAATAAATTGTATCATGTTATCGGCGTAGTAAAAGATTACCATTATGCTTCGTTGACCGAAAAAATAAAGCCCCAGTTATTCACGATGAAGAATGATAATTTGTATGGAACTTATTACATCAAAATAAAACCCAACTCTGCAACAGCAAGTCTAAAATGGATACAAAAAATCTTCAGGCAATTTTATCCCTTGAGTCCTTATTCCTACACGTTAAAAAACGATGACAACATAAAGCAATACGCCGATATTGAAAAATGGAAACAAATTATTTTGTTCGGCGCATTGTTGACAATTTTTATTTCGTGTATCGGCTTGTTTGGATTATCGGTTTTATCCGCAGAAAAAAGAACAAAAGAAATCGGCATTCGTAAAGTATTCGGGGCTTCTATCCGAAGCGTGGTATCAATGCTTTCACGTGATTTTCTGAAGCTCGTCATTATATCATTTTTGGTATCGATGCCGGCTGTGTGGTTTGCTGCCAATAAATGGCTGCAAAATTATCCATATCGTATTACGCTGAGCTGGTGGATGTTTTTCGTGGCAGGAACAATGGTTATAATGATCGCGTTGGCAACAGTAAGCTTCCAGGCGATTAAAGCGGCGATGGCTAACCCGGTAAATAGTTTGCGAAGTGAGTAAAGGCAAATTTGTCGGTTTACTGATCGCATAAGGACGAGTTCTTCTTCTTTGAAACGGATTTTGAGAAAGGTAAAAAAATAAAAAAAAATAAACGCGATGTTCTTAAATTATTTTAAAACAACTTTTCGCAACCTGAGGCGAAATAAATTAAATTCAATTATCAATATTTCAGGGCTTGCAGTTAGCATTGCCTGTTGTATTGTGGTATACGTACTTGTAAAGCATGAAGAAACATTTGATAGTTTTAATTCCAAAGCCGGTCGCATTTACAGGGTTGTTTTTGAAGATAAAACCGCGCAGGGGACCCAGTTCATAGGTTCTTCCACTTTTGCCCTTGCTCCTGCTTTGCGAAATGATTTTCCGAACCTCCAAACCGTAACACAATTATATGTACGTAATCACGCTATTATAGAAATCCCAGGCAAGCAGGGCACAAGAAAATTATTTGAAGAAAATCAGTTAACCTTTACCGATCCGGATTTTTTCAAAACTTTCGATTTTTCTTTTCTTGCGGGCAACAGTCACCATTTACTGTCAAGCCCTGATGAAATCATTCTTACAAAGGATCTTGCTGATAAATATTTTGGCCCGGAATTTCATTCGAATTATAACGAACTTATCGGCAAATCTATAATAGTAAATAAGGTTCCTTACCGTATTTCTGCCATTTTGGATAACATGCCCGGCAATAGTAATGTAGCCTGCAATATGATCCTTCCCTTTACCGATTTTGCAAAAAATAACGAAGCGGTGGTAAACGACTGGCGGCAAAATTTTGATATGAGTAATACATTTGTCACTCTTCCAAAAGGCTACTCCCCACAACAATTTGATAAGGATTTAATCGCTTTTAAAAATAAATACCTTGATAAAGAAATGGCAGAACGTTATACGTATCATCCGCAATCTTTAGCAACAGTGCACACCGATACAAGGTATGGCGGTACTTATTATGCCACTCCGGAGATATTATTGATTGCTTTTATTGCAATGGCCGTCATTATTTTGCTAACCTCCTGTATCAATTTTATTAACCTGGCTACAGCGCAGTCATTAAACCGCACGAAGGAAATAGGTATTAGAAAAACTCTGGGAAGCAGAAACTGGCAATTAATCGTTCGCTTTATGAGTGAAACATTTTTGCTCGTAATCATTGCTTCCTTGATCGCAGTCGTCTTGTCTAACTGGTTTTTAAATTCCTTCAATCAATATCTGTCTTTTATTGTTGAGTTTGATTTGCATTTTGATAATACCATCTTTTTCTTTTTAGCCGCACTGGCATTAATCATTACTTTTCTGGCGGGTTTTTATCCTGCAAAAATAATGGCCGGATACAAACCAATTGAGGCATTAAAAAACAAGATCAAAGCCAAAAACACTGGTTTCTCCAATCACTTTTCTATGCGCAAAGGGTTGGTGGTAACTCAGTTTTTTATTACACAGTTGCTGCTCATTTGTACGATTGTAGTTGCTTCACAAATAAAATATTTTTATAACAAAGACCTCGGTTACCGTAAGGACGGAATTATAACTGTTGAGATGCCTTCTAATAATGAACAGAAAATAAATGTTTTTAGAAACGAGATATTGGCGCAATCGGGAGTACAGGATGTTTCTTTTAGTTCCGGTCCGCCTACCTCTGCTGACAATAGTTTCAGTGATATTAGATTACCTGCCTCTCCCACTGCTGTCAATATAAATACAGAGCGAAAATTTGTTGATGCACATTACCTTAAAACATTCAACATAAAATTAATTGCGGGAAGAGATCTGCAACAGTCTGATAAAGTATCATTACACGACTCCCTGACCAGCTATAACGTTTTGGTAAATGATAAAGCCATTAAAGCATTAGGATTCAAAAATCCCGATGTTGCGTTAGGTAAAAAAATATTAGTCAATGATAAAGACAATGCCACCATCGTTGGTGTAACTGCTGATTTTGACAATTCAGCTCTGCAGAATCCAATAACACCGGTGTTAATGTTTAATTGTTCAGACTGGATAGCTATAGCAAATATTAAAACGAGTACAGCTAATATAGCCGGAACAATCCACTCCATTCAAAAAAGCTGGAAGGCCTTATACCCGGATAATATTTTTAAAGCAATGACTCTGAATAATTACATAAAGCAAAAAGCTTTTTATTTAATAGAAGATATCATGTACAAAGGCTTTAAGATTTTCGTTGCGCTTTCTATCATTATCGGTTGTATGGGTTTGTATGGGCTCGTTGCGTTTCTTGCACTGCAAAGGCAAAAAGAAATTGGAATCAGGAAAGTGCTTGGATCTTCAGTAAAAGGAATTGTTTTTCTTTTTTCAAAAGAGTTTGTTTGGCTAATAACAATAGCCTTCCTGATTGCAGCTCCGATCGCTTATTTCGCCATGAATGCGTGGTTGCAAACATTTGCTAACCGGATTCATATCCAGGTTGGTTATTTTATTATAGGATTTATAGCAAGTCTTTTAATCGCAGCGATTACAGTTGGTTACCAATCTGTAAAAGCAGCAATAGCAAACCCGGTGGATAGTTTGAGAAGTGAGTAATTAGCAGATTCGCTGACGCGAAAATGAAAATTATACCAGTGTATCAAAGCGAGACACCAACTGTATCAAAACCGTACAGCTTTATTTTAAGTTAAAAACTAAGTTACTGAAAATCAATATCTAAATATGTGGCTTAGTTTTTTAATTACCCGACTTGATAAAATTTGTAAACTCATTTTTGCATGATAAAAAATTATTTAAAAACAGCCGTAAGAAATTTTCAGCGAAATAAAAGCTATGCGCTCATAAATACATTTGGGTTAGCTATTGGAATTGCCGCCTGCTTTCTTATATTTTTAGTGGTTCAATTTGAAAGCAGCTTCGATGATTTTCATCAAAACAAGGATAATATTTACCGAATAGGCTCTGAATTTCATAACCAGGATGGAGTAAGTTATTCCGCCGGTGTCGCCTTCCCCGTTGCTACCGGATTACGAACAGATTTTCCACAGATAAAAAAAGTAGCTTCTATTTATAAAGATGGCGGACAGATAACGATTGGAGATGGAACTACTCAACAAAAAATATTAAAAGAAGATGATTTTTATTATGCTGAACCACAGTTTTTTGACATCTTCAATTTTCCGCTCCTGGCGGGCGATGCCAAAACTGCATTGAAAGACCCTAACAGCGCGTTACTTACACAGGCAACAGCTGAAAAATATTTTGGGAGTTGGAAAGATGCCATCGGCAAAACGATCAAATATCAAAACAAAGCACTCTTCATCGTAAAAGGCATTTTAAAAAATATTCCCCACAATTCAGATTTTCCAATGAGTGTGGTGGTTTCTTATTCTGCTCTTGAAAATACAAGCGTAAAAAATAATTTAACCGATTGGGTAAGTGTGTTTGGGCAGGCTTATACTTTCGCTGTTTTGCCCCGTGATTTGCCGGTAAAAAAATTTAATAAAGAGCTGAGAGCATTTGCCAGAAAGCATAAGCCTGCAGAATATGCAAGCGATGCTTTAATCGCGCAACCTTTGTCAGAAATTCATTATGACGACAGGTTTGGAAATTTCAACGGTCACACATTTAGCCATTCATTGATAAATGCATTATTGCTGATAGGAATTTTTCTTATAGTGATTGCCTGTGTAAACTTTATAAATCTTGCCACTGCACAAGCGGTAAACCGCTCGAAAGAGGTGGGTGTAAGAAAAGTTTTAGGCAGTAATCGCAAGCAATTGGTAATTCAGTTTTTAGGCGAAACATCGCTCATAGTGTTTATCGCGCTATTATTCGCCACACTAATTACAGCGCTGACTTTACCTTTTTTAAACAAACTGCTTGACGTGCAGATAACGTTTAGTTTTATCGCAAACCCAATGTTGATAATTTTTATTGTTGCAACAGGAATCATCGTTACGCTTCTTTCAGGCGTTTATCCTGCCATTATTTTGTCAGGCTTTAACCCTATCACTGCTTTAAAAAGTAAGATCACAACTAAAATGGTTGGCGGAATTTCTTTAAGAAGAGCGCTTGTTGTTTTACAATTTGCCATAGCGCAGGTTTTAATCATCGGCATGCTTATCGTCGTTAGCCAAATGAATTTTTTCAGGAATGCTTCACTGGGTTTTGACAAAGCAGCAATCATCAATGTGCCCGTTCCGCGAGACAGCACCAGCCATACGAAAATAGACTACCTGCATAACCGGTTGCTGGCAAACCCCGATATTAAAGAGGTAAGTTTTAGTTTTGCAAGTCCTTCTTCACGAAGTAGCTGGAACAGCGATTTTAAATTCAATCACGCAGATAAAAATACAGACTTTAGTGCCAATTTAAAATGGGCCGATCCTGATTATTTCAAAACTTACAACCTGCAATTTGTTGCCGGCAGGCCTTACTATCCAAGCGACACAGTACGGGAATTTGTAGTGAACGAGACGCTGTTAAGAAAATTAGGAATTACAAATCCGCAGGACGCAGTTGGCAAACAACTCGATTTTTGGGATGGCCAAAAGGTGGGTAATATAGTTGGTGTAATAAGAGATTTTAATTCTTATTCTTTACGCGAACCAATGGCCCCGGTAGTGTTAAGCACCTGGAAAGATGTTTACCAGACAATCAATATAAAGGTGAAACCCGGTGCAGAAAAAAGGGTTCTGCCATACGTTGAAAAAATATGGACAAGCGAATATCCTGATTATGCGTATGACTATAAATTTCTCGATAAAACGATAGAAAATTTTTATAAACAGGAAGATCAGCTTTCACAATTGTATAAAATTTTTGCAGGCATTGCCATCTTTATCAGTTGCCTCGGTTTGTATGGATTGGTTTCATTTATGGCTGTTCAGCGAACCAAGGAAGTAGGTATCCGCAAAGTGCTGGGCGCCTCAGCGCGAAACATCGTTTACCTGTTATCAAAAGAATTTACAGTTCTGATCATCATTGCATTTGTAATTTCTGCCCCCCTCGCCTGGTACATTATGCACCAGTGGTTGCAAAATTATACTTACAGAATTCCTTTGAGCGCATCCATATTTATCCTGGCTATTATCAGTTCCGTTTTAATTGCCTGGATAACGGTGGCGCATCGTGCGATCATGGCGGCCAGGGCCAATCCTGTGAAAAGTTTAAGAACAGAATAGAAGCAAAATGAAAATAAAAATCCCGGTTATTTGTTTGTTTACTGCAGACTAACGCCCACCATTAAACGCAAAATAAAATGTTTAAAAATTATTTAAAAACAGGTTGGCGAAATATCAGGAGCCACAAACTCTTTTCCATGATCAATATCCTTGGTTTATCGATTGGTATTGCTACCTGTTTCATAATCATGCTGTATATAAAAAATGAATTGAGCTATGATTCATTCAACATACACGCAGCAAACATCGCACGGGTAAATTTCAAGGGAAACATCAATGGCGGTAAAATAAATGAAAGCGTTACCATGCCGCCGGTAGCAAAAACGATGAAAAAAGATTTCCCGGAAGTACAGGATGCCACACGGATTTTACCATATGGAGTGTCGAAAATCACTTATAACAATCAAATATTTAAAGGCGACAAGTTTGCCTTTGTCGATCCCAATTTCTTCGGCATTTTTACCTTACCTATGGTGCAAGGCAATGCCAAAACGGCTTTGCTTGAGCCTAATACAATTGTAATAACTCAGTCAACATCAGAAAAATATTTCGGGAAAGCGAATGGTATAGGCAGGATGCTTGGATTGAATATTAACGGTAAAAATGAACTTTATAAAGTAACAGGAGTCATAAAAGATATACCGGCAAACTCACACTTTCACTTTGATATGTTCGGCTCGATGACCGGCTGGCAGGAAGCTACGTCAGACTCATGGATGTTTGGCGGTTATCACACTTACCTTTTGCTTAAACCAGGTGCCAGTTTACAAAAGCTACAGGCGCAGTTTCCTGACATGGTTGCCAGGTATATGGGGCCTCAAATTCAACAGCAGATGGGTTTAAGCCTTAATGAATTCAGAACAAAAGGTAATTCACTTGGCTTTACGCTGCAACCTTTACTTTCGATTCATTTGCACTCCGACACCAATAACGAGTTTGAACCAGGCGGTAATGCAACGTACGTTTATGTATTCGGAGGCGTGGCTATTTTTATGCTGATCATCGCTTGTATCAATTTTATCAATCTCTCAACTGCAGGAGCTTCAAAAAGGGCAAAGGAGGTAGGCATAAGAAAAGTTGCAGGATCAGGCAGGTATCAACTCATCGGGCAATTTATCACAGAATCAGTATTGATAAGCCTGTTTGCTTTGATCGTTGCTTTTGGCCTGGCGCAATTTTTTTTGCCGGCCTTCAATACCTTGTCCGGGCAGCATTTAAGCCTTAGTCTTCAACCCGTAATTGCTTTTGTTGTTTTGGGATTAATTGTGGGCGTCCTGGCAGGTATTTATCCGGCATTCTACCTGTCATCCTTCAAACCGGTCGCTGTGCTAAAAGGAAAATTAACCGGCAACGGAAAAACTTTTGGCTTGAGGAGCGGCCTTGTTGTATTTCAATTTTTTATTTCCGTAGCGTTACTCATCGGCACGGTCGTCGTATATCAGCAAATGCAATACATCCGCAATAAAAACCTTGGATTTAATAAAGACCAGGTAATCACGATTCCAAACTCATATGTTTTGGGTAAAAACGAGCAGGCCTATAAGCAGGAATTACTTGAAGATACCAGGATCATAAACGCCACGACTTCCAATTATAAACCGGCCGGCCCTTCTAATTATAACAATGCGCTGGCCTATCCCCAAGGCAATGACAAATTGATTGTAAATGGAGTGGATTATCATGTGGATGAAAATTACATTCCCACCCTGGGCATGCAAATGGTGAGCGGAAGAAATTTTTCCAAACAGTTTCCAACGGATTCTTCTGCCATTATTTTAAATGAAACTGCAGCAACGACGTTGGGCTGGAATGATATGGACGCCATTGGCAAAACGGTCATCAGGCAAAACAGCAATAAGGGCAATAATTATCCATACCATGTTATAGGCGTAGTAAAAAATTTTAATTTTAAATCGTTGCATGAGGCGATAAGTCCTTTGTTCATGAGCCTGGAGCCTGAGAATGGCCTTATCTTCAAAGTGAAAACAACTGATATTGCCGGCCTGCTTTCTTCCATGAAAAAGAAATGGGATGCTTTTGATACAGGAGAACCCTTTACCTACGCGTTTATGGACGACCTGTTTAATAAAACTTATGCAACAGAGCAAAAGACAGGAACCATCCTTAACCTTTTTTCGATACTCACCATTTTCGTTGCCTGCCTTGGTTTGTTTGGCCTGGCGACTTATACGGCCGAACGCCGCACCAAAGAAATAGGGATAAGAAAAGTGCTGGGTGCCAGTGTAACACAAATAATACAAATGCTTTCAAAAGAGTTTTTGCTGCTGGTTATCATTGCCTCGGTTATCGCATTTCCTGTGGCGTGGTGGGGTATGAATAAGTGGCTGCAAAGTTTTGCTTACCGTATTGATATCGGCTGGTGGGTGTTTGGCGCCGCTGGTTTAGCGGCATTGCTTATTGCATTGATCACGGTAAGCTTTCAGTCCATCAAAGCAGCAAACGCTAACCCGGTGGAAAATTTGAGAAGTGAATAGTATCATTTGAAAATGAAAAATGAAAAATAGAAATAGCCGGTTTTTGTTGGTTTACTATGCGGTGAATTAGGTGGTACTAACGGAAACAAATAGACGAAAAAAATATAATTATGTTTAAAAACTATTTAAAAACCGCGTGGAGAAGCATTCGTAACAGCAAAGTGTACAGTATTCTGAACCTGCTGGGGCTCGCAATCGGGCTTTCCTGTTTCTTGCTCATAAGCTTATACGTAATAGACGAATTAAGTTATGACCGTTTTTTCCCAAATGCTGAAAGGATTTATCGTATCAATTCTGACATACGTTTTGGCGGCGCCGACCTTCACATGCCCGTGACAAGCGATATGATGGGCCAGCTTCTTGAAAAAGATTATCCCGCTATTCAACAATACACACGCATTTACACCTTCAACGGCGATAAACTTATCCGCAAAGGAAATGATTTCATCGATGAGCAAAAAGTAGCCCACGTTGATTCCACTTTTTTTGACGTGTTCAAAATGCCGGTTATCGCGGGTGATACACGCCACGCTTTAGATGAACCCAACACGGTGGTGCTTACCCAATCTGCAGCAAAAAAATATTTTGGCACAACGGATGTCATCGGGCAAACAATAGAAACCAAAGACGATAAAAATCCATTTTATAAAATCACTGCTGTGATAAAGGATTTTCCGGAGAACACTCACTTCCACTTTGATTTCCTTTTTTCAATGAAAAACGTTGATTACCCGTGGGGGAAAATAACAAACCATAATTTTTATACCTATCTCCTGATGAGACCGGGAACCGATTACAAAAAATTTGAAAAAAACTTTGGCGCCTACATTGATAAATATGTATTACCGGAGGCAAAACAATACATGAATATAAATAGCATGGCCGAGTTTGAAAAAGCCGGTAACAAGCTTGAATACTCATTAATTCCTCTCACAGATATTCACCTGCACTCCGACCGGCAATTTGAATTAAGCCCAAGCGGCAATATTCAATATGTGTATATATTTTCTGCGGTCGCTTTATTCATCCTGCTGATTGCATGTATCAATTTTATGAACCTCACCACGGCACGATCTGCCAATCGTGCGAAAGAAGTAGGCATACGTAAGGTCTTAGGAACAGAAAAAAAAGATCTCATCCTGCAGTTTCTAACTGAGTCGACATTGATGACATTACTGGGAATGGCTATTGCCGTGGTGGTAGTTTATTTGGTGTTGCCACTGTTTAATAATGTCGCCAACAAACAGATGACGATCGCAGGTTTATTTTCGCCTTACATTTTGCCGCTGCTCATCGCGTTACCTTTGGTAGTGGGTTTGCTTGCGGGAAGTTACCCGGCATTTTATCTTTCGGCATTCAGGCCGGTAGAAGTGCTGAAAGGAAAGCTGAAACGGGGCAGCCGCAGCGGCGGCCTTAGAAGTATTCTTGTTGTATTCCAGTTTGCCACTTCCATCATTCTGATAGTCGGAACCATCGTGGTATATAAGCAACTTCATTACATCCAGACCAAAGATCTTGGCTTCATTAAAAACCAGGTGCTGGTGATAGACGGCACGGGTGCGCTCGGAAATAACGTAAAAGCTTTTAAAACAGATGTGCTCAATCTGCCGGGTGTGGAAAGTGGTACTATCAGCGCATATTTGCCGGTTACCAATTCATCCCGAAGTGACAATACATGGTCGAAAGCTGCGGTAATGAATCCGGATAACTCACTGGATATGCAGAACTGGAAGGTGGATTATGACTATATCAAAACGATGGGCATGAAAATCACTAACGGAAGAAATTTTTCGAAAGATTTTGCCGGCGATTCTTCTGCAGTGATCATCAATGAGACAACGGCAAAAATCCTTGGCTTCAAAGATCCTCTGGGTAAACAGATTTATACCACAAGGTTTGGCAACGACAGCATGGTACCTTTTACGATCATCGGTGTAGTTAAAAATTTTAATTATGAAACATTGCATCATAAGGTTGGCCCCCTTGCACTTACATTGAGCAACAGCCCTTCTTCAGTCTCCTTTAAGATAAATACCTCGAACATTAACGGATTGATTACTCAAATAAAAACAAAGTGGAAGGCAATGGCATCCGGTATTCCATTCAATTATCGCTTTTTGGATGACTCCTTCAATGAAATGTACCGGGCAGAGCAGCGTGCCGGAACAATTGCACTGGTATTTTCTGCCCTGGCCATTTTTATAGCCTGCCTCGGATTATTCGGGCTTGCTACTTTTATAGCAGAGCAACGTACCAAAGAAATTGGTATCAGGAAAGTGTTAGGCGCTAATGTCAGCGGTATTGTAGGAATGCTTTCAAAAGACTTTTTAAAGCTGGTAACTATTGCATTTGTATTAGCCGTGCCTGTTGCATGGTATGCGATGAATATTTGGTTGCGCAATTTTGCATTCCGTATCAATTTAAGCTGGTGGATATTTATTGCTGCGGGCTCGGCGGCATTTTTAATCGCATTAATAACGGTAAGTTTCCAGGCTGTGAGGGCGGCATTGGCTAACCCGGTGCAGAGCCTGAGAACTGAATGATTGGCTGATTAGCTAACGTGCTGATTTGAAAATTTTAATTATTTGTCAGGGTACTAACGATAATGATTAAACGAAAATAACAGGTATCGAAACGTATAAAATTTAAACTCTAAACTATAAACTGTGTTTAAAAATTATTTGAAAACAGCGCTGAGAAATCTTACAAAAAGGAAATTGTATTCCTCGATTAATATCTTTGGATTAGCGATCGGTTTGGCTTCATGTCTTTTGATCGGCGTTTATATTTTTCACGAGCTAAGCTATGATAAATTCAATGCAAATGCCAACCGCATCGTTCGCGCCACAATGGAATACCGAAAGGACGGAACAATTAACCAGGTAGCTACCACAGGCACCAAGCCCGGGCCGCAGTTTACAAGAACATTTCCTGAGATTGAAAGTTACGCGCGCACTTTTATCAGCCATAACGTGGTAAAGAGCCACGATAAATCTTTTGACGAGCCACGGATATTGTATGCTGATCCTGCCTTTTTTAAAATATTTTCTTTTAAAATAATTGAAGGAAATGCAGCAGGCGCACTGGATGCACCCGATAAAATGGCGATAAGTGAATCGGTTGCAAAAAAGTATTTCGGTAACCAGGATCCTCTTGGCCAAACACTCACCAGTGGAGGAAAGGATTTAAGGATTTCAGCTGTATTTGAAGATGTACCACAAAACTCACAGATAAAATTTGACTTTGCCACGCAATTCGCAAACCTCGGCAACCAGGTGAAAGACGAACAATGGTGGACAGCCAACTGGATCACTTATTTCTTATTACGCGATAAAAAAGATATTGCACCGCTTCAGAAACAGATCAGCAATTACATGCAAACACCGGGCGTAAGAAAAGAAGCCCGGCTGGATGGCAATGATTATCTCACTTATCACCTGGAGCCATTAACGAAGGTGCATCTTTATTCTTCACTCGCCGGTTTTGAGCCCAACGGAAGCATCAGAAAGCTTTACATGCTCGCTTCAATAGCGTTACTGATCTTAATTATTGCATGCGCCAACTACACCAATCTTGCTACCGCACAATCGGCAGGGCGCTCTGATGAAATCGGGATGCGCAAAGTGATGGGCGCCTCAAAAAAGCAGATATTTATCCAGTTCATCAGTGAGTCAACCGTGATAACTTTTGTAGCCGCAGTTTTGGCCTTCTTCCTGGCTTTGTTTCTCATTCCTTTTTTCAACAACGTTACCGGGCAGCAATTTTCTTCGGCTGACTTGATAAAACCTTTGCCCATTTTGTCCCTGCTTGGTTTTACCATAGTGGTGAGTTTCTTTGCCGGCCTCTACCCTGCTGTTGTTTTATCAGCGACGCAGGTAATGGGTGTGCTTAAAAAAGGCTTCAATTTTACCGGTGGCAATAATTTTTTGCGTAAAGCACTTATTGTTGCGCAATTTGGAATATCCGTCTTTCTTATCATTTACACTATTGTTATCCTCCAGCAAATGCATTTTATACAAAACAAAGACCTGGGATACAACAAAGACCATATCGTGATACTGCCCATCGGTGGAGACATGCTGGCTGATTTTAAAAACCTGAAAGGCGCGTTTGAACAGGTGCCGGGTGTACAAGCCGTCACTGCTTCTTACGATACTCCGGAAAACGTTGGCTGGGGCGATGGTATAACGACAACCGATGAAAAAGGCAAGCATGACATCTCACTAAATGCAATGCCCGTTGACCTTGATTTTACCAAAACCATGAAAATGAAAATGCTTGCAGGCCGCGATTTTATGGCATCCGATTTTGGAATGATGGATACGACAAACAACTATGCAGATTTTCGTCAACCCTACATTATCAATGAGACGCTTGCAAAAAAAATCGGGTGGACTCCGCAGGAAGCTATCGGAAAAATCATCAGCAAAGGTGCTCCAGGTCCGGTAGTGGGAGTCGTAAAGGATTTTAATTTTCAAAGTTTGCATGAACCGATTGGGCCGATGGTTATTTTTCTTGGACGCGGATATTCACGCGATTTTATGCTTCGCATCAGCGGTAATAATAAGAACGTACTTGACAGACTGCAAACCGTTTGGAATGACAGAATTCCGGATCGTCCGTTTACCTATAAATTTTTGGATGATAATTATAACAAGCTGTATGAATCAGAACAAAGGACCTCATCTTTATTTTCGATCGCCTCAGCCCTTGCGATTATTTTAGCCTGCCTGGGATTGTTCGGTTTAACTGCTTTTACAACCGTACAGCGTTCGAAAGAGATTGGAATAAGAAGAGTGCTGGGTGCAGATATAAGCAGCATCACCTTACTCATTTCAAAGAATTTTTTAGTGCTGGTGGGCATCGCAATTGTTATCGCCGCACCGTTTGCATGGTGGGCTTGCAACTCTTGGTTACAGGATTTCGCTTTCCGCATTCCGGTTCACCCTTATGTTTTTGCTGCTGCAGCCATTTTTACGGCATTGATTGCGCTTTGTACAATTGCTTACCATTCGGTAAAAATATCATTGAGCAATCCTGTAAAAAGTTTAAGAACGGAATAATGAGCTAATTAGCTGATGCTGATGTGAAAATAGAAATATTGATTAATTGTTGGTTTACTGTTGAAGGGATTGTTTTTCCGCACCTGATGCAAGACCTGATATTTAAAATTAGCTGCTGTCGCAAGTTTGCATCTGTCTCTTAGCCTCCATCCCCCACCGTTAGTTTCTTCATGGAGGCGAAACTCAAAAGTACTTCAAAGCAAAAATAATTTACGATCCGGGGACTCACCTGCCCCACAAGCAATTCCACAAATACATTAAAATTCTTATCTTTATTAAAAGAGTTAACGTGACTCACGTCCGGTTTACCATACTAATTTTGCTGTTTACAAAGAGTGTCTTTGCTTCGCATATCGTAGGAGGCGAAATTTATTATAAATACCTTGGTCCGGGTACTGACGCGGGTACGAGCAATTATGAAATAACACTCAGGTTATTTAAAGATTGTACGGTTGACTGCGGAGGAAATACCGGCGTTGCCTGTTTGCCACAAGTTGCCCCTTTGTCAATCTATCCGAGTGCCGCTCCCTATGGCCTTATTACGTTTATCAGGGTGCATGTTACAGACAGCACATTCATCACTCTCACTACCTACCCCGCCTGTGTTGCCTATAAACCTCCTGTTTGTTATGAAGTACATACCTATTCTTTCAAAGCTACGCTTGCAGATAATGATGAGGGGTATATTATTGATTATCAAAACTGCTGCCGGGCGGTCAGTGAAAACCAATACGGTGTTGAATTTACCGCCAGCGGGGTACCAGGAACTACCTATACGGCAACGATTCCCGGAAAAAAATTATTACCAGCAGGGCATAATAACGGATCGATCTTTAAATTAAAAGACACGGCACTGGTCTGCCAGGAAAGTAAATTTTCTATTGATTTTAGTGCTGATGATGCAGACGGAGATTCATTAAGTTATGCATTTGCCCCTGCATATAATGGTGGTAATTTTTGGTCAGACGGATGCATTTCCACTCCTCAAACGGGCTTAGCCTGTGATGATGCACATAATATGCCTGGCCCACCACCCTATAAAAATATATCTTATAATACTGCCTTCGGCTTTTCGGGTAATTCTCCGCTGGGTGCCAATGTTACCATCAACCCTACTACCGGCCTGATCAGTGGTGAGGCACCTTCTATACCCGGGCACTATATTGTTAATGTTGTTGTCACCGAATGGCGGCATGGTAAAGCAATTGCAACGCATCAAAAAGATTTTATTATACATGTGGAAAATTGCGGTATTCCTAAAGCCAAGCTGGAGCCATACTATGCGAACTGCAATGGTTATACATTGAATTTTAAAAATGAGTCTACATCTCCACTTATCAATTCTTATTTCTGGAACTTCGGAGATCCAAACACTATTGCAGATACGTCAACAAGTGCAAAACCCAGTTACAATTATCCTGATACAGGGACATATACTGTAACACTAATCACGAACAAAGGACAAGAATGTTCCTATACAACAACTACGCAGGCAAAAGTGTATCCCGGTTTTAAACCTGATTTCAACGTAACCGGTGGTTGCGTGTTTTCCCCGTTCCAGTTTACAGACCGCACAACATCTGTATATGGAACAGTGAATAGCTGGAAATGGGATTTTGGAGACCAATATTCATCAGCAGACACTTCCGATATTCAAAACCCAGAATATACTTATCCAAAAGTGCAGTATGCGCAAATAAGATTGATTGCCGGTGACAGTAGAGGCTGCCTTGATACTATAAACAAAATAGTACAGGTTTACGACAAGCCTCCGCTTCAACTGTCTTTTAAGGACACATCGATTTGTTTAAAAGATTCCATACAATTACATGCAACTGATTCTTTACCTACTGCGCCAGTATTCACCTGGTCCCCTCCTGAAGAACTAAACCACGCAGATATTCCTGATCCAATCATATTTCCAACGGCCTCCAACGTTTATCACGTCATTCTAACCGATAACGGCTGTACCGTTACTGATTCAGTAAATGTAAATGTAGTACCTTCTATTACGTTTATACTTCAACGGGATACTACTATCTGTGAAGGAGACAGTATCCAATTTTCTCCTATCACCAATGCAACCACTTTTTGGTGGTCGCCGGCTACAGGACTAAATAACATACATATAAAAAATCCTTCTGTTGAACCCATGATTCAAACAACGTATTATGTAAAAGCATCCGTTGGCAGTTGCAGCACATCGGATAGTATAAACATAAAAGTAGCCCCCTATCCAACCCTTACTGCAGGCTCTGATACTACCATCTGTTATGGTGGCAGAGCATTTCTTTTTGCTACTACAAACGGATCTTCCTTTACATGGACTCCGTCGGGCAGCCTGCTCCAATCAAATACACTTACACCCACAGCTGTACCGGTGACCAGTACGGCGTACATTTTCACTGCTAAAAATATCAATGGCTGTCTTAAACCGGTTAGTGATACAATAATCGTAACTGTTGTACCACCAGTTGTTGCTTTTGCCGGGAACGATACGGCAATCGTTGCCAACCAGCCACTACAGCTGAATGCATCGGGTGGAACAAATTTTATTTGGTCTCCGGCAATTGGCATGAGTGATCCTTACATCAACAATCCTGTCGTAATATTAGATGGAACATACGATTCAGTAACCTATCACGTAAAGGTGACTACCGCAAAGGGCTGCTCAGCTACTGATGATATAAAAGTGGTTGTTTTTAAAACCCTGCCAACTATCTTTATTCCTAACGCATTTACACCAAACCATGATGGCCTTAATGACATTATCAGGCCGATAATTGTAGGGATGAAACAATTAAGATACTTCAGTATTTATAACCGGTATGGACAGTTGATGTACAAGACATCGATAATCGGGCAGGGATGGGACGGCAATTTTTCCGGCGATCCCCAACCGGTAGGAGTATATGTTTACATAGCACAAGCTGTAGATTTCACAGGAAAAGTTGTCAGCAAAAAAGGGACAATTACATTAATCAGGTAGAGTTAGGTTTTATTGAAAATCCGCAAAATGGCAGAAGCGTCGTTAACACCGTTTACGTAATTTGGCAACCCGGCACAGCGACTCTTTTATTGTTTTGATATTCTAAGAATAGCGGAGGCCATCGCCCATCTTCGAGCGGCCCCGTCCATTTGGTACTTAGACCAATTGCAGCAAACCAACAAATTTTACCCATTTTTATTTTCGTCAGAAAAAAACATCCTTGCCAAACGTAAAAAAATTTATTAGCTTTATTGTCAACTAATTCGCCCTCGTAAACAAACCGCTTCCTGGTGATATTACACCAATATTTTATCATTAAAACAAATTTTTAAAATGAAAAGACTCATTCTCTTCGCGGCAGTTATGGCCGTTGCTTTTTCATGCAACAACAATCCTTCTTCTACGGCCGACAACGACAATTCGAAACAGGAACAAAACATTGCCAACAACA
The DNA here is from genome assembly GCA_963783125.1 of uncultured Chitinophagaceae bacterium. Taxonomy (GTDB): domain Bacteria; phylum Bacteroidota; class Bacteroidia; order Chitinophagales; family Chitinophagaceae; genus Ginsengibacter. Next base: position 184,022 of record CAWAMQ010000008.1, on the reverse strand, counting down.
AAAAGATTTATACAGCCATCGAAACAGGCGACACGTCGCCTATTGATACGTTGATTGCTGCTGATGCCGTGGATCACGACGGGCCCGGCGGTACGAAAATTGATAGCAAAGACAGCATCCTTCACCTGCTCAGCGACATCCACAACCATGTCAAAGACATCAAGTTTGATGTGATTACCAGTGCAGCCAATGGGGATTATGTTTTTTCCCTGGTACACATGACCGGAACTACCACTGATTCTTCTATGGGCGTGGCTGGAATGAATCTCGATCAAAAAGCTGTAGATGTAATCAAATTCAATAGTGAAAACAAGATGGTTGAGCATTGGGGATTTACAGAAGATCAGGCAATAGCGAAACAAATGATGAACATGCAGGGAAATCAAAACTGAAGAAATTAAACGAATGAAGGGTCTTAGGACCTGTGATTTTGGGGTCTGTTAAAGGAATAATTTTGATTATTCCTTTTTTTATTCTTCCCGGCCCCGGCTCTGGTTCATTTCTTATCAGTTTACGCCTACCTTTTTTTAAACATAGAAATAAAAAAACATTTTTAAAGTTGATTTACTCCACGCGTTTCACTTCTTTCAATTCTACCGTTTTGCCCGCAGACATAGACGTACGGCCATCAATTGTGTTTTTATTTGAAGGATTCTAAGAATAGCCGGGGCAGGTATTCTTAGATTTTGTTCCAATCCCAAATTCCGTACTTCAATTCGTCTGTAACTTTGAAACCACACAGCTTTAATGTCAGCAAAATATTTCCCCTGTGATGTGCTTCGTGATGGATAAAATAGCCTAACAATGGAACAAGTCCACGTTTATTACCTTTTACCATTCCGTTGTTTTCAATTCCTTTTTTCAACACTTCTGCAACCAGGCCGGCAGAAACAGTATGACACTCTCTAAGCATAGCAATAGTTTTGGGATCTTCTGCTTTTATTGTTGTCAAATCTTTGACAAGTTCTTTGTAAAATTTTTCGAGTTTCCAGAATCTGACATTGTACATGTGGGCTAACTGATGACCAACATTTCCGCCACCACGTTTTGATGTTGACAGTGTCAAAGATTCTTCTGTTAAGTTATCCAATAATTTTAGATTGGTTCTGTGATTAATAAACCAGGTCTCTAAAATCTGTTTCTCAATTACATTCATTTTTTTTTATTCTGTTAATGTTCTGATACTATGTCGTCTTTTTCTCAGCAACGTCTCACGTTAGCGAACGTTCTGACAATACAGCACATTGAAGCACAACCGAACGCCTGCACTAACACAAAAGCTACATCATTGCGCCAGACAGAGTTTGGTTGTTCTTTCCTTCAGCATCAGGTGTAAATTTAAATATTATTAAGTTGTTCCCATCAACGCTATGTTTTTTAAAATTCAATTTCTCCAAAAGTCTTGTTGAACTTTGGTTTTCCAGATGAGTATATGCTTCTATTGAATGTAGCCCGATATGTTGAATTCCAAAGTCAATTACTTTTGAAGTCGCTTCTTGCATTATTCCTTTTCCCTGGAAGCCGGGTAATAATTCATATCCAATTTCTGCCTTTAAATTGTCGCCCGAAAAGTCAAATAAACAGATTGTTCCACTTAGTTTGTTAGTACCGTTCAATGTAATTGCCCAATAAATTGAATCGTTCCTTTGGATGTTTTCATTAATAGTCTGTATGAAAATCTTTGCGTCATCAATTGATTTACTTGGTTTCCTGTCAAGATATTTGTTTACGTTAACGTCCGAACGCAGCGCAAATATTTCATTGGCATCACTACTTACAAGTTGTCTCAATGTCAACCTTTCTGTTTTCAACACCGGAAATGGCTTAAAATTTCTTTCTCCCATTTACATTTATTAAAACTTATTAAAAAACTTATCAGTGTCACTTTTTGTGCAGGTGAGGAATTCATTTTCTGTCTGCCCGAACTCTTTTCCTCAACAACATCTCACGTTAGCGAAAACCTTGTAACGTTGTACTCTGTTTTATTGATTTCGCATTTTATTCAACCAGTCTGTAAGGGTATTCAAATACCCAGGATTTCGTCTCAGCCGAGTCTCCTGAAAGAAAAGCAAGAATGAAACAAGAGATTATAATTGTCTTCATCAATTTAATTTTCCGCCGTGCCTGGTGTTCGTGCTTATGGTTTAAACGCAGGGCAATTATCAATAACATTTACAAATAAAAATACCAAATAAAAGTCGACTCACCGCAGTTGGTGTTGAGCGCGGGCCTGGAGCGATTGCCCACGCCATGGCTCGTGTCTCACGAACCACCGTTGACATTTACAAAACCGCTCCTTTATGCTTTAGAAATCCGAAGTGATTAATCTCTTTTTCATAAAAGTCTAACTAGCGCTGGTCTGTAGACCTGTGATTGTTCGTTACTCCTAGCTGCAATTCTATCTTCTCCCTGCCCCAAAATAAAAATCTAAATTATTTGTAGGTTTACTGTAAATAATTGTCTGTATCAGGATTTACAGGATGAAAAGATTGGCAGGATTATTTGCATCTTAAATACTGATTTAGCAAATGGAAAAAATTAGTTGGAATAACGCGACGTTCAATATCGTGAGACGTTACTACGAAAAAATGACTATGACTAATAAACTTTTGATTTCAGCACTGTTTGTAGGACTGATTTTCTTTTTTTCTTCTTGCAATACTTATTACATTCCGGTAGACAGTTTTAAGCAACAATTTGCGGGTATGGACACATCCAACATGAGAGAAGTAACTACACAAGGACCAGCGGGCGACAGAGTAAAATATAAAACATATCCCATTGACTACATACATGCCGTTGACAAAGCTGGCAAGTCAGTTACAATTCCCAACAGTCCTTCAATTGAAGTTCGATTTACTGACAACTCAAATAAGAAAACCATTTTTTATTTCGACTTAATTCGATTTGACGGAGAGAATATTACGGGAAGACAATCAAGGTTTATATCGGCCTTTAAAAAGACAATACCAATAAGTTCTATCAAGAAAATAGAAGTTCAAGACGGAAAGAAAAATTTCAGGTACGTAAAATAATTTAACCTTTCTCCCAACAGGCCAATGCCTGTGACTTTCGTTACTCATACTTGCACTACAGCCCCAAAATAAAAATCTAAATTATTTGTAGGTTTACTGCTCACCCGTTCACGCATTCTCCAGTTCGCTGATAATAAATTTTTTGGATTTCATAACCACATCCATCACTCTTTTACTTTTTTCCGGGCTGCTCATTAATTTGCCCAGCACGACCGGTACAATTTGCCACGACACACCAAATTTATCTTTAAGCCATCCGCATTGCGATTCTTTGCCGTCTTCGGTGAGTTTGTTCCAATAAAAATCTATTTCTTCCTGGTTGTCGCATGGCACTACGATGGAAACGCCTTCATTAAATGTAAATTGATGCGGCCCCGAACTTTCCATGGCAACAAATACCTGCCCGTTCAAACTAAAACGCGCATGCTTAATATGCCCTTCCACATCGCCTTCGCCTTTTTCGTAACGGCTTATCAATTCTATCTTACTGTTTTCAAATAAAGAAGTATAAAAATTAATGGCCTCTTCTGCCCTGCCGCTTTGCTCTTGAGTAAACATAAATGAGGGAACTATTTTTTGCCCCACTGAATCGTGCAACATCAACTGCCAGTTTACGCCATACTTATCCTGGCACCAGCCATATTTATCATTCCAGGGATATTTATTGAGCTCCATCAAAACACTACCACCACCAGATAACTGCTTCCATTTTTTATCAATCTCCTCTTCGGATTTACAATAAACAAAAAAGGAAATGGAAGGATTGATTTTGAACATGGGACCTCCGTTTAATCCCATAAACTGAATGCCTTCCAGCTCAAACATAACTACTATAGGGTTTTCAGAAACAATCTTTGAGTTGTCAAAAACGGAAGTATAAAAACCGGCGGCTTCTTTGGCCTTTCCATCAAACCAAAGGCATGGATACAATTGATGTTGCATTGTTTTTAAATTTTATTTCTGTTGTAAAAGTAGTTTCAAAAGTGGTAACGCGAAGGGGCGAATTATGACTTTTTAAGAGCCATTTACGACAAAATTAAAATTACAGAAATTTGTTGGTTAACTGTAATGTCGCTACCTGTTGACTATGTAGCTTAGTTCAGTTACCCCGGATGTAAATTGGCGGGTAGCCATCAGCGTTAGTTTTATTTTGTCTTTGATGTCTGCAAATAAAGGGATGCCCTGCCCGAGGATAACGGGATTGACAAATAGCCAGTAGCCGTCGATTAAATTTAGTTCCATGAACGCATGTGTTGCTGTCGGGCTGCCAAAAAGCAAGATCTCTTTATCATCCTGCTGTTTTATTTCATTTATTTTGTCGGCAATATTGTCGCTGATAATTGTTGCGTTGGCCAAATCAGCTTCGTTCAAAGTTTGGGATAAAACAACTTTATGAGCTTTTTTGTACCATGCGGAATGTTCGATATCGTGTTTGCTTGCGCCCGGCCCGGTTCCTGCCGTAGGCCAGTAATTTTCCATCATCTGGAAAGTCACACGACCATATAAGGCAGTGTCGGTTTCGCTTATCCGCTTACCAATGTGATCAAAGATTTCTTCATCAACTTTAATCCAGTTCATTTCTCCGTTTGGTCCTGCTACATAGCCGTCGAGCGATATGTGCATAAAGGAAATTATTTTTCGCATACTTGTTTCTATTATTTATTGTTGTATAGATCTATTGTCGTCTTTTTAAACCAGTTGAGGCCCGGTGTCAAGTTCGAAGTACTTTCTGCCTGAAGGTCCGCCGGTTGAAAAGTGTAGCCGAAGATAAATAGAAAAAGCTCATTTTTGTTTGTCTGCTGCAAACTGCGGCAGAGAATAAAGAAGTCGTGTTAGGCCACCAAATCATCTCCTCCCCTGTATCAAAAGGAAACACCATCTGTATCAAAACCGAACAGTTTTAATTTATCTTTAATTATAACCGCTTTAAAATCAATACCCAAAATTTGGGCTTGATTATTTGAGCCTACAAATAAGAAGAAATTATCAAATGTTTCGCGATGTTGAAAAATTATTTTAAAACCGCTTTCAGGAATCTTTCCCGTCATCGTATGTTTTCATTTGTGAATATTTCAGGACTGGCGCTGAGCCTTACGGCAGTGTGGATCATTTCGTTGTATGTTGCAGATGAATTAAGTTATGACCGATACAACAAAAAGGCTGACAGGATCTACCGCGTAGTTTCACATGGCAAATGGGAAGAAGAAAAACTGGATGTTACCGGAACGCCTCCACCCCTCGCCGAAGCACTTCAAAAAGATTTTCCTGAGATTGAAAACACGGTGCGTATTGACGCGGAAGGCGGCGGCATTCTTTCTTTCAAAGACAAAAAAATCAAAGAAGAATCCATCTTTTTTACAGATCCTTCTTTCTTTTCGATTTTCACTTACCACTTTATCGGCGGCGATGCCAATGCGCTTAAACAGCCGAACACGATCGTTCTTACAAAATCTTTGGCCTCACGACTTTTTAAAGATCCTGAAGATGCCATCAACAAAGCGGTTTATATCGACCAAAATCCCGTTCTCGTTTCGGCGGTGATCGATGATGTTCCCAAAAATTCTCATTTTACATTTAATGCCCTGCGTCCGCTTCCTTCGAATTATAGCGGCGACTGGGGCAACCTGAGTATTTACACTTATTTCCTTCTGAAAAAGAATGCAGATATCAATCGCGTGCGTACAAAACTTCCCGCCTTTGTAACAAAATATCTAACGCAAAATTCGCAGAAAATCAATTTGCATTTTGAACTGCAGCCGTTGACGTCTATTCATTTGCATTCGCATCTTGGATATGAGCTCGGCGAAAATCACGACGTAAAATATATCTACGTTCTTTCGTTGGTTGGGTTACTTATTCTTATCATCGCTTTTATCAATTACATCAACATTACTACAGCGCGCGCTTCAGAAAGGCTGCGCGAAGTGGCGGTTAGAAAGATCATCGGTTCCGGTAAAAACAACCTGGTTAAAATGTTTCTTACAGAATCGTTGCTTACAATCTTATCAGCGGCTTTCATCAGTATTTTGTTGATTATTTTGGTGATGCCTTTGATCAATAATATTACCGGCAAACAATTGACGCTTTGGCAATTTGGCATAATTCCAACAATCTCTTATCTCCTTCTTTTTTCATTAATAATCGGTTTGATCGGTGGACTTTATCCTGCATTTTTTCTATCGCGTTTTAAGATTATCCCGGCTTTAAAAAACCAGGTGGGAAATATAAAAGGACAAGTGTTTTTCAGAAAGTCCCTGGTGCTTTTTCAGTTCGTTGTTACCGTCGCGCTCATCACCGCTTCGCTGGTAATTTATCTTCAACTCAGTTTTGTAACCAATACAGACCTTGGATTTAATAAAAGTAAAATGATCACTTTTCACCTCGATTCAAGAGAAGTTAGAAAAAAAGTGCCTGAGCTGGAATATGCGCTGTTACAGAATCCGCAGGTAAAATCCGCTGCTTCTGCCGGAAACCCTATTGGCAACAATGATATTGGAATGGTGGATTATAATATTGAAAAAAACGGCGCTCTTGTAGACCAGAGCAATCTTGCTTACGGCTTGATCATCGACCCGGATTTTATTCCGGCGATGCAAATTCATTTATTACAGGGAAGGAATTTTTCCAAAGACATTTCTTCAGACAGCAACGATGTTATCGTAAACGAAGCACTTATAAAAAAGCATGGCTGGAAGACCGGTGTTGGAAAACGAATTTCGCGCGGAAAGAATGCAGAAGGGAAAACTAATTACTCAAATATTATTGGTGTTGTCAGCGACTTTCATATCTATTCATTGCAACATAAAATTGAACCAATGATCATGACGCTTCCTAAAGAGGCTTCAGACAGGGACAACATGTATGTGAGACTGGGCGGTGAAAACATTTCAAAATCGCTTGCTGCCGTGGAACAAACGTTCAGGCAGTTTGATCCTTCCGGTACTTTTGATTACCATTTCCTCGATAAAAATTTTGCAGCTCAATATAATGCTGAAGAGAAGCAGGGAGAGATCTTATTGGCCTTTACCCTGCTCACTATTCTCATAGCATGTCTTGGTCTTTTTGGCCTGATCACATTCACTGTAAACCAGCGTACCAGGGAGATTGGCATCAGGAAAGTTTTGGGGGCCAGCGTTGGCAACATCACTTCGCTGCTTACCGGAGGTTTATTAAAAATTGTCGTCATTGCCATGCTGATTGCGGTTCCGGTCTCTTGGCTCAGTATGAACCAATGGTTGCAGAACTTTGCCTACCGCATTTCTTTAAGCTGGTGGATGTTTGCATTGGCCGGACTGATCGCTTTTATTATCGCAATTGTTCCTTTAGGTTTCCAGGCAATTAAGGCGGCAGTGGCGAACCCGGTGGACAGTTTGCGAACGGAATAATGTAATGTAAACCTTTTACTCAGCAACATCTCACGTTAGCGGACATTGCATAATGCCGAAAAGGAAATTTATAATTAAAACGTAATTCTTAAAGTTAATATTCTTCCTCCAAATTTACCCAGAAGGACTCGCCTGGGACAAGGTAAAAGCGATAGTTCGAAGGAAAAGTTTAATGTAGATTCACTGCATGTAGATGCGAGTGCAAGCTTTTGAAATGAGGCCAGGAAGGCTCCGAATAATTTCAAGAATAACCGGCCTCGCAGCAATGCCCGAACGTTCGCCCGTTCTTTTGTCTTGTTGCAGTAAAACCACTTTTATTTCAATTTCTTAAGCTGATCTTAAGAATCCACTAACCTGTTTTAAACTCTTACCATCTCACCTTTGATGAAAAAAAATCATGTTTACTGCAAACCATCTCCACGCTATGTTTATTCACTTCCCGATTGCTCTTCTTATTGTAGGGTTTCTCTCAGAAGTGATTTCATTATTCTCAAAAAAAGAATTCTTCAAAAGAGGCGGATTATACCTGCTGGTTTTGGGCACCTTAGGCACCATAGCCTCCTATCTCAGCGGTAATGCTGCAGGTGAAGGCATTGAAGAAGGTCCGCTGAAAGAAGTAATGGAACTGCACGAACAGGCTGCAACTATCACCCTGTGGCTTACCATTATCACTGCCGTATTGTATTTAACGATCTTTATTTTTAAATACAGGCAGCGCTGGGTAAAAATTGTAAGTGTTCTTCTTTTTGCAGCGGTAATTGGGGGTATTGCCCGCACCGGGTATTTGGGAGGACAGTTGGTGTACAAACACGGAGCCGGCGTTCAACTGGCACTGCCCGATTTCTCACATAGCGACACAGGCACAGAAGAAAAATAAACGAATTATCTTCGTCTTTTGTGCTAATTTAACGCCATGAGAATTTTAATAGCAGAGGATGAATCAGCTATTGCAGGCTTCATAAAGGAAGGACTTGAAGAGGAAGGATTTGCGGTAGATGTGGCAGGAAACGGGCGGCAGGCTTTGGAAATGGCGCTTGATTATATCGATGAGTATGATCTCTATTTACTTGACTGGATGTTGCCCGGCATAAGTGGAATTGAAATTTGCAGAAGTATCCGCAAGGAAAATAAAACAGTGCCCATCATATTTTTAACTGCAAAAGATACGGTGGATGACACTGTTTTCGCATTGGAATCAGGTGCTAACGATTACCTGAAAAAACCTTTCGCTTTCGAAGAATTACTGGCTCGCATCAGGGTGTTGCTACGCAATCAAGAGGGCGCACAAAATATTTTTGAGAAAGATGAAATTAGTCTTGATACTGAAGCCCACCAGGTCACCAAAGAAGGGCTCTCCATAGAGCTTACTCAAAAAGAATTTGCACTGCTCGAATACCTTTTACGCAATAAAGGCAAAGTATGCAGGCGCACCCGTATCATCGAGAAAATCTGGGATGTTCATTTTGATAAAGACACTTCAGTTATCGATGTTTTTATTAATTCTCTCCGCAAAAAACTGGACAGTCCCGGCAAGGAATCTTTCATTCAAACCATACGGGGAGTGGGTTACCGGGTAAATGATACTTAATGAAACTTAGCTTTAAAAAACGTATTGCTCTTTTTAATACGCTGGCTGTCGCAATAACCACAGCTATTGTTTTCACCGTTATCTATGCCGTTGCGCGATTCAGTTCTTTCCGCCATCTCGATAGTGATATTACCCAGGAGAAGACGGAGATTATAAATTCGCTGGATTGGAATGACGACAGTATTATCGTTAATAAAATGCCCGAGTGGGAAGAGTCTGAACACAGGAAAGTAGAAGTAAATCCAACTTTTATTCAAATAGTCGACAAGGAAGAAAAACTGGTTTTTAAGTCAGCCAACCTGCAGGCGAACCACTTTTTATACAACCCGAATAATAAACAACAGAATTTTTACAACACGCGGATTGCTGATCAAAGATTAAGGATCGGCCAATTCCCTATTAAAAATGACCGCGGAAAAATTATCGGTCATTTAACCGTTGGCATTTCACAACAGGAATCTTATTATGTTTTAAACAATTTGCTCCTTACGCTTAGTATTATATTTCCCATTGTGTTGCTGGTGATGTACATTGTTATTTATCTGTCTGCGTCAAGAGCTATTGCACCGGTGCATCGCCTGATACGAGCCGCTTCAGGCATAACAGATTCCAACATCAACACACGGTTACCCTTACCCGCAAATGAAGATGAAATATTTCAACTGGCCACCACGATCAATGAATTACTTAACCGTATAGAAAACAGTATTAAGCAACAAAAACAATTTACTGCCGACGCGTCGCACGAAATAAGGACACCACTTGCTGCCATAAGAGGAACACTGGAAATTCTATTACGAAAAAAGAGAGAGCCTGAACAATACGAGGAAAAAATAAGGGATGCGATCGTGCAAACAGACAGGCTAAATCTTTTACTGGAACAATTACTACAACTGGCCCGGATGGAATCGGGATCGGTAAAAAAGGAAATCATTTCTCTGCGCTTCCTCCTCAATGAAACAGCAAAAAAATGGGAAAAGCAAATGACTGAAAAAGACATGCAATTAAATATTGCCTTGTCAAGAAGCAGTTGTGTATACGCCGATTATTTTCTGATGGCCATTGTGATGGATAACCTTTTTAGTAACGCCATTAAATATGGCGCAACCAATGGAAAAATAACCTGTGACTGGGATGAAAGCAAGAAAATATTTTCTATCTCTAATGAAGGCCCGGCGATAGCCGCAGAACAAATACCTATTCTTTTCAACCGCTTTTACCGGGCGGATAATTCACGAAGTTCCCACATCCCCGGAAGTGGTTTAGGGTTGGCCATTGTAAAGCAAATATGCGATGTGCAGCGCATTGCTATTACGGTGAAAAGCGGCGATGGAATCACAACCTTCCTCTTACAGTTTCCTGAAAAATCTTAAGCTGATCTTAAGCATGTACAAAGAAACCCTGAATGAAGGCAGGGGCACCTTTGCTATATCAATTTATCAAAAAAATAAAAACAAATAACAATGAAAAAGAAATTAATTATTCCGGCACTATTGTTAGCAACAGGAAGCTTATTTATGGCTTCATGCAAAAGCAACGATTCCGACACTTCACTTAAATCACCAAAAGCCATAAATACTGCGATCGCCACACAACAAGAGACCATAGAAAGCAATCCCATCGCAAAGACGGTGAGCATGACAGATGCAGATGCAAAAACTAAAACCATTGAGAATTTGCAGGCAGCCTTTAAGGGCGAAACAACCGCGAGTGCTAAATATGCAGCCTACGCTCAAAAAGCAGAAAAGGAAGGCTTTCACCAAATTGCTTTGCTTTTTAAAGCGGCTTCCACAGCAGAAAATGTTCATGCTAATAATCACAAAGCAGTGTTACAGGAATCAGGCGTTTCTGTTCCGGTGATCACACCTGAATACACCGTGTTATCCACCAGGGAAAATCTTGAAGATGCCATAAAAGGAGAAACCTACGAGGCAACCACCATGTATCCTGAATTTCTCAAAGTGGCCAACATGGCCGGTGATCAGTTGGCTATGATAAGCCTGAATTATGCTTACAAAACAGAGAAAAAGCACCAGGTGATGTACCAAACAGCGCTGGCAGCTTTGCAGAATAATACCGCGAATAGTTTGCCGTCAGTTTACTTCGTGTGCTCAACCTGTGGCAACACTTATCAAACCACAGCTCCGACTCGCTGCGGAATTTCAATGACCAAATCAGACAGGTTCATAAAAATAATAACCCTATAAACGAGAAAAAACTGCAAGCAGGGAATACTTATTGCAAGTTTGAGTTTTACCTCTGTGCCCCCGTTACCAGCGGCGCACAGAGGTTTTTTTTGAGATTATCGTTCTACGGAAGAGTAAAAGATTAACTTCATATCTACAACCATTTAAGAACATGAAAAAGAATATTCAAACCGAAGTGGATGCCGGTTATTTATATCAAAAGCTCGCGGAGAATGAAACAGACGAAACCGTGGCAAACGTCTTTGACCAGATGAGTGAAATTGAAAAGAGCCATGCAGAAGCGTTTTTGAAGAAAGAAAAAACCGGGAATCACCCTGTATTGCCGCGGCCATCCTTCAGGGCGAAAACGCTCAACAGGATTGGGAAAATATTTGGATACGATTATGTCTTAGGAGTTTTGATGGACACTGAAAAGAGTATATCCAACGCTGTTATCAATACGAAGAACAAGAGTCGCCTGCCGCTTACCGGCGCTGAAACAAATCATGTTACGATTTTACGTTCCCTGCTGGAACGCGAAGCTAAAGTTACCGGGGGAAATGTGGCTAAGTTTGAAAGCAGGCATCGGTCTGTTGGAGGCAATGCGTTGCGGGCGGCTGTTTTAGGAGGTAACGATGGGTTGGTCTCCAATTTTAGTTTGGTAATGGGAATAGCAGGCGCTACAGAAGGCGGCAGCGGCGTATTGTTGGCCGGCATTGCAGGTTTGCTGGCAGGTGCTTTGTCTATGGCTTTGGGTGAATGGATATCAGTTAAAAGTTCACAGGAACTGTATGAAAATCAAATGCAGCTGGAAATGGATGAGATTGAAACTGATCCCGAGGGAGAAGAAAAAGAATTGGCACTCATCTATATGACAAAAGGAATACCTGAAGCGCAGGCCCATCAGATGGCCGTGGCTATTATGAGTAATAAAAAAGATGCCCATGAAGTATTGGTAAAGGAAGAATTGGGAATCAACCCGGAAGAACTAAAAGGTTCTGCAATGGAAGCGGCTGTTTATTCATTCATTTTATTTGGTATAGGGGCTGTAATACCCGTTATCCCTTTTATGTTTACCACCGGCGTTACTGCAATTTTAATAAGTGTGGCAGCCAGCGCTTTTGGACTGTTTTTAATCGGATCTGCTATCACCTTATTTACCGGAAAAAGCATTTGGTATTCCGGGTTTCGCCAGGTGTTGTTTGGGTTGATAGCTGCAGCAATCACTTTTGGAATTGGTAAACTAATCGGCGTTTCGCTGGCCGGATAGATTACGGTAATATTCTTTTATTTCCTGGAATTTAAGCGCTTTAAATCATTGAATCAGTAAACGAATCAATAATGGCTTTTTTTATTTTGGTTAAGCCCGATCAGCAATTACCCAAACTTTTCATTAGAACCGGCGGCTTGTAATCTCTGCCAGGCCATATCCCCGTACAGGCACAGATACGCCAACGCTACTTTCCTTTGCGGCATATCTGTTCCAGTGAGGGAAATTTTTCGTACCCCGTCTTGTTCATTATTTATATATTACCCTGGTTTCCTTGCTTTAATGATTTTTGATGGAAATGTATTTTGACTAATTTCCATTTCTCTTTCAATTTTAAAGCCTGCCTTAATTAGATAATTCCTGAACGATACAGGTCGACAACCCGTTAACAGCCCGGGAAATTTCTTTGCCATCCAATACCAGAACCTGTGAATCTTCCTGGTTCCGAATGAAAAGGTCGAAATTACAATTATTCCATTTGGTCTAAGTACCCTGAAAAATTCATTTGCTATTTTGTCAAAGGTTTCTAAAGGCATCAAATCTACCATATAACTATTTATCAATATATCAAATGAGTTTTCTGAGAAGTCTAAATTCAGTGCATTTCCTTCCCTTAGCTCAAAATTACCTTTGTTTATTTTATCCAGTTTTCCCCTCGCTTTGCTTATCATATCAGGTGAAAGATCAACACCAATATTATTACCATCGGGATTTAATTTTATAATTTTCTCCAGCATTTCACCAGTACCACAAGCAACATCCAGTATGGCATTTCCATTGTTTATGTCAGCTAACTTGAGGGCGTTTTGAGCAGCTTTTGTTTCGGTAAGCTTTCCCCAAAAATCATAAATCCACAGAACTTTTTTAAATTCGTCTTTGATTTTCGATTCGTTGAATTTTCTTTCTAACAATTTCATTTTATATTACTTTAACGAGGCACAAACGGTAGCCAAAGCTGCGTCCTTGTGTTTTGATTTTAGCCATCTAAAACGCCAGTGCGGGTTTTACGAAAGCCAATATCTTACATTGTTATTACTACTTTGTCTCAGCCGAGTCTCTCACAGAGGACTCGGCTGGAACTGAAATACTCTATTCCGCTTGCCCTGGCTGCATATCTGTGCCGGTGAAATGGACGCGGAAAATTAAACGTTTACCGCTGCGTACAGCCGGTTTACCTACTTTTTGTTGCAAATGTCTTCTCTATCAAATATGTTTGGCCCTTATTTAAAAAATCAAAACAATTGAATAAACAAACCAGGCTGACTATTATTATTTTCTGTATCGTCAAGCTCACACTCCATTTGATTGCAGATTATCATTCCGGCTTCCAGGGCGACGAATTGCTGCATATTCAAACAGGCCATCATTTAGCGTTCGGCTATATGGAATTTCCACCGATGATAGGTTTGTTAGCGTTTATTCAAAACTTGTTTCATTCTCATTCTGTTTTCGTTTATCACATCTTCCCGCATATTGCCATGCTGCTCATTATAATTTATGTGGGCAAAATTACAACAGAGCTCGGCGGCAAAAGCATTGCGGTATTTATCGCTTTATCCTGCCTTTTGGTTGCGCCGGGATTTGAAGATTCTCAACAATCATTTGGGCCGGTAGTTTTCAGTCAATTGTTTTGGGTGCTTTGCTTTTACCAACTCACCAGGTTCATAAAATACGGGGAAGGAAAATACTTATGGTATCTAACAATATTCACCTCCCTGTTTTTTCTGACAAAATATGATGCACTGTTTTTTTCTTTCGGTTTATTGTCATTATTGCTTTTTAGAAAAACAAGAGTTGCATTGGTCAAAGATAAATACTGGCAATGTTTGATTGTTTCATTTTTGATCTTACTTCCCAATATTATTTGGCAATATGTAAATGACTGGCCCGCGCTGCAAATGTTTCATCAGTTGTATATAACCCAATTAGATAAGGTAACACCGTTACCTATTTTGCATGATCTGTTTTTAGCCGTCAATCCAATTGCTTTTATACTGATCCTTCCCGCTTTGGTTTTTATGTTTGTTGATAAAAACAATAAAAACCTCTACCGGCCGCTTGGCTGCTCCATTTTGTTGTCCGTATTATTTCTCGCCTGCAGTAAAGGCAAAGCCTATTATTTCTTTCCGCTTATTCTCACGATACTTCCATTCTGCGGTATATTTTGGGAAAAGATCATACTCCCAAAAAGAAAATGGTTACTATATCCTTTGAGTTTTATTTTATTGATCAGCGCCGTATTGATTCCTTTCGGAATGGCCGTATATTCTTATCATCATTATTTGAATTCCATTTATAAATATTATCCAAAGAAAATAAAAAACGGAAAAGAAGTGCTTCCTATCGAAGAATATAATACAAAAGAAAAATGGAAAGAAACATTAACGCAACTGAAATTTGTTTATGACAGTTTGCCTGCTGATGAAAAGAAGGATTGCCTGGTTTGGGGAAAGCATTATTCGCAGGCAGGTGCGGTCGAATTGTTTAGAAATGAATACGGGCTTCCGCACGCGTTTTCTTATCACGGAAGCATTTATACCTGGGCGCCGGCCGGCAAAATGCCTGAAACGGTTATTGCTTTTTCTTATAACGATACGCCTGGTGATTTTTTTAATCCTTTTTTCGAAGAAGTAATTCCTGTAAGAAAAATTTACAGCGACTATGCAAGCAGTGAAGGCTGGGTGGTGCAAACAATTTACGTTTGCAAAAAACCAAAGCAGCGCTTTGATACAATGAAGGAATTGTTTAAGCAAAGAATATTTGAATAAACCTTACTGTGATTTGTAACTGCAAAGGCTTACAAAATAAAAATACTTTATAAAAGTTGGTTTACTGTTTTTCCTTCGGAAGCTAAAGTTTTTGCCTCAGCCGGGTCGCTCGCAGAGGACTCGGCGTATATGAACTGCTTTATTTATTTTACGCCGGGTCCCTTTCAGTAGACTCGGCTGGGACTGAGAAAATAAAGGAATTTATGTTTTGCCCGTAGTCCCTGCTAAAAACGTCTACCCACCCTATTGCTGCAAAACTTACAAAATACATCGCTCCCTGATCTGTAACTTTATACCCGCCTTGGCTCATATTTTTTTACTTGAAGATAATGTATCGTTTGAAGATAATGTATCGTCCTGAGTTGCAAACTCAGGACAGCAGTCTGAAATTCTTTGAATACATTCTATGGATAGCCGGGGGCTCATAAGTAAAAATACAATTCTCCTTCTAAACAATAGCACGAGCGAACACGTGGGCTAAAAGCAACGACAACCTTGCTCCAAATAGGGTTTTTTGGAAAACAAGAGGTATGCTATGGTTGTTTATAGAAATGCAGTGATGCGGCAACGAACTTCCATTCACCATCAATTTTTTCAACCATCCACATTTCATAGGAATAAGATTTTGTTCCGTCTTTAGCAGTTGATATCTCATCAAAGCTTGTCCAGCCATTATCACCGTATACGCCCATCCTGTAATTCGTAGCTGTAGCAAAACCTCCCTGGCCCATAGCTGAAGATGGTTGTGCGAGTGCCTGTGCAGGTATAGAAAATGCTTTGCCATCTGCAGTGGAAATGAGCATAACACTATAGGGTTGTACATGCCAGCAATCTGCATACGCTTTTGCATCGCCTGACCTGAAAGTAACTGCTGCCTTCTCTAAAAGTTTTACAATGGCGACTGAATCGTTGTTGGTTTGGCTGTAACTAAATGCAGATGTCAAAAGCAGGCAAGCAGTAAGTGTGAGCTTCATGTTTCGTTTTGTTTGATTATGGAAATGTAATATAGTTATTTTCATGTATAGAGTTCCGTATTCTTCTGTTTCGTGGTTTGCAAATTTAATTCTGAATACTGCAATGCCATTTTCTAACATAAGGATTTGCGAAGAGATATTGCAAGAAAGAATCTATGGCATACTTGCACTACCGCCCTTTCACCAAAAGCTCAAACTGGCGCAGGTTTCCCGCCCTGTGAATGCTCGTCACTTGTATTTCCTTACCATAAACTCTTTAATCTATCCTTACCAACTCTGTTTGTCTCAGCCGGGGCTCTCGCAGAGGACCCGGCGTATGTGAACTGTTCTATTAATGTACGCCGAGTTCCTTTCAGGAGACTCGGCCGGGACTGAGCTCTATCAGGACAAGGAAATCCCGATCCCTCCACGCGTTTTCCTTACTTGCACGCCGTAACAGCCGGTGGAGAATCTTAATACAATTGCCGAAGTAGTAAGAGCATTGGAATGCTGCTTGCTGTTTGCGTTTTGCCTTTTGCCTATTATTCCCAAATCGGGCACCTTCTCCCTGTATCAAAAAGAAACACTAACTGTATCAAAACCGAACAATTTTGAATTTATTATAACCTATAAATAGTTTACAATCAGAGCGTAAAATTTGGGAGGATTGTTTGTTGTGATATTTATATGCTTTTTGTACGGCTGAGGTGCAAATAAATAAAGTGAGCCGGCAGTGTTGGTGGTGTAAAATAAAAATCCAGACATTTTGTTTGTTCACTATAACGTACACGAATAAACGAAAATGAAGCGCCTTAACTAGAATTTAATACCTGGTCATATGATAAAAAATTATTTCAAAATCGCCTGGCGCAATCTCGCCCGCCATAAGGTTATCTCGTTTATCAATTTATTCGGACTAACGGTTGGCCTCACCTGCTGCCTGTTGATACTCACTTACATTATTAATGAACTGAGCTATGACCGCTACAACAAAGACGCAGACCAGGTTTACAGGGTAACAAGAACTTTTTATAACGGTAATGGTGAGCCGACATTAAAGTTGAGTACAGTGGCCCCGCCTTTCGGGTATTACATGCCCACCGACTTCCCTGAAATACAAAAAATGACAAGGCTGCTGAACAATGGTTCCACACCGTTCAGGTACAAAGACAAACTGATCAACCAGCCGGATGTATATTTTGCCGATCAAAACCTCTTCGACATTTTTACGGTGAAAGTTTTAAAAGGCAATCCCAAAGAGGCCCTCTCCGACCCTTTCTCTGTAATGATGACGGAAGAAACAGCAAAAAAATATTTTGGCAATGAAGACCCGATGAACAAAGTACTGCGTGCCTATAATCAGTTTGATGTGAAGGTAACCGGCATCTACAAAGCTTTTCCACCTAACTCACACCTTCATCCTGAAATCCTGGTGTCGTTCAATACACTAAAAGATTCAGCGATTTACGGAGCCGAAAAACTGAGAACCAACTGGGGCAACAATTCATTCTTCACTTACATCAGGCTCCCGGAAAATTATGATATTAAAAAGATGGAAGCAAGATTTCCTGCATTCCTCAATGATCACATGGCCGGTCAGTATAAAGGCGTAAAACCTTCCAACGCTACCAGCCTGGGGCTGCAAAAACTAACCGATATTCATTTGTATTCTCATACAGATTACGAGGCTGAACCCAATGGCGATATTTCGCGGGTTTATATTTTTTCAGCGATCGCGCTGTTCATCCTCCTCATCGCCTGCATCAACTATATGAACCTTTCTACCGCGCGTTCTACCATCCGGGCAAAAGAGATCGGCATCAGGAAAGTGATCGGCGCCAGTAAAAAAGAACTCATTTTTCAATTTCTCAGCGAGTCCGTTATCGTATCATGGCTCGCCACTTTAATTGCTTTTATTTGCCTGTTTTTTGCACTCCCGTGGCTCAATAAACTTTCGGGACAACAACTTTCTGTTTCTGTTTTATTAAGATGGCAGGTGCTGGTGCCCTTGCTGGTTATGCCTTTTATCGTTGGTTTTATTTCCGGCGTGTACCCGGCATTATTCATGTCCTCCTTCCAGCCGGTAAAAACATTAAAAGGACTTTTTAAAGCAGGCGGAAGCAGCATTAATTTCCGCAAAGTGCTCGTGGTAACACAATTTGCCATTTCGATAATCTTAATTATCACCACCATCATTGTTTTCCAGCAGATGCACTTTATGAAAAATGCTTCGTTAGGTTATGATAAAGACCACATCGTTACCCTGCCTTACTACCCGCAACTGAATGACGACTACGAATCTTTCAGAAATACATTGCTCCGCAATTCAAACATAAAAGATGCAGGCTTGTCATCAAGGATACCAACCGGCAGGTTGCTTGATGACATGGGCGCTTCGGCTCCGGGCCAGGATTCTATGGTGCCGGTAAAAGCAGAGATCAGGTATGTTGCAACCGATTACGATTTTATTCCAACATATGGCATTAAGATGTTGGCGGGCAGAAATTTTTCCAGGGAATATGGAACAGACACGTCCAATTTTGTTATTAATGAAGCAGCTGTATATGCGGTGGGATGGAAATCTCCGCAGGAAGCCATAGGGAAAAATTTCAATTACGGTTTCATCAAAGGACACATCATCGGCGTGATGAGGGATTTTAATTTTGAGTCACTTCATCAAAAGATCAAACCAATGATTTTTATTATGCCAAGGTCGTCTGCAAACAATAGTTATTACAACGCCATTTCAGTAAAAATAACAGGAAGCAATGTGTCGTCAGCCTTGAGCACACTAAAAGATACCTGGCAAAAATATCTGCCGGATTTGCCTTATCAATATTCATTCCTTGACGAAAAATTTGCACAGCTTTACCAGGCCGAGCAGCGACAGGAAAGCATCTTCACCGTATTTGCCTGTATCGCCATTTTTATTGCCTGTCTCGGGTTATTTGGTTTGTCGGCATTTACGATCACACAACGGGTAAAAGAAATTGGTGTTCGAAAAGTTTTAGGCGCGAATGTGGTTTCCATTGTAACACTGTTATCAAAAGAATTCTTAAAACTGGTACTCATATCAGCTGTCATTGCATTTCCGGTTGCATGGTATGCGATGAGCAAATGGTTAGAGGATTTTGCATACAGGGTTGATATTCACTGGTGGGTTTTTATACTTTCAGGAATACTAACATTGCTTGTAGCACTTGCTACCGTTAGCTTCCAGGCGGTTAAAGCGGCGCTGGCGAACCCGGTTAATAGCTTAAGAAGCGAATAGTCAAATTCAAAAAAGAGGAACAGGAATATTCTGTTCGTCTACTATAGCAGAAATACTAACGGTCATGCATAAATGTAAATATGTTGCCTGTTTTAAACTGCTTCGGTGGAGCCGAAAAAAACCAACTGCACCGGGATTGGTGCGTTCATCACGGTGTATCAAAGCCAGACACAGACTGTATCAAAACCGTACAGTTTTTATTTAAATATAAACCCTAACCCTTTGAATTTCAGCTAAAAAATATGTGGCTTAGTTTTTTAATCAATATCTCCAAAAGAATAAAAACAGATTCTATATGCTAAGAAGTTATTTCAAGATTGCATGGCGCAATCTCATGAAGAACAAAGTTTTTTCGTTCATCAACATTTTTGGCCTCTGTGCAGGCCTTGTATGCTGTATGCTGATCTCACTTTATATTCTCAATGAAACCAGCTACGACAAATACCAGAAAGATGCTGATAATATTTACCAGGTGGGTACTACTTTTATCATGCAAGGCGAGGAAAAAAGGACGCCGAATACGCCGGCTCCGGTGGTGGCTGCGATGAAACAGGATTTTCCGGAAGTGCAACAAACCACAAGGCTTATGGGCTTATTTGCTGAAGACAAAACTTTACTGCAATACCATGAACCCACAGGTGCCACAAAGTCTTTTTATGAAACAAAAGGATTTCTTGCAGATTCTACCTTTTTCAGAATGTTCACTTATCATTTTATTGAGGGAGATCCGCAAACCGCGCTTAACGATCCGCGTACGGTAGTATTGTCAGAAGATATTGCACACAAATTTTTTGGTAACGAGCCCGCGCTGAATAAGATTATTCATATAAGCAGCAGCACCAACGGCGACTACGATTTTCTTGTTACCGGCGTTTTCCGGCCTATGCAAAAACCGTCACACATCCAGGGTAATTTTTTTATTTCAATGAACGGAGGCGATATCGAAAATTACATTCGTAATAGCGGAACAAGTTTCGCCACCAACAACATGTTCTTCTCTTATGTGAAACTAAAACCAGGAAGCAATCCTAAAAAGACGGAAGCTAAATTTCCTGCATTTATTGAAAAATATGCCGGCAACGAGCTGAGACAAATCGGCTTCACAAAAAAGCAATTCCTGATCAATTTAAAAGACATTCACCTGCATTCCGGAATCAATAATGACGTCTCTCCTTCCGGAAGCGTTACCTATTTATACATCCTTGCTTCAATCGCTCTTTTCACCCTGCTGATTGCCTGCATTAATTTTATGAACCTGTCTACTGCGAGATCATCCAAGCGTTCTGCAGAGGTAGGAATCCGCAAAGTACTGGGAGCCGAAAAAAGATCGCTCGTGTGGCAATTTCTCGGCGAATCACTACTAATGAGCATCCTGGCTTTTGTGCTTGCTTACGCCGTGACCAGTGCACTTTTGCCGGCTTTTAATTTTGTTTCAGGAAAAAACCTGTCCTTATCTTTTAGCAATAATTTGCCTGTAATTGCGGCATTCTTTTTATTGTCGGTCGTTACCGGTTTAATAGCCGGAAGCTACCCGGCATTTTATTTATCCTCTTTCAAACCTGTAAAGGTTTTAAAAGGAAAATTTTCAAATTCCCTGGCAGCGGTTTCATTACGCAAAGGCCTCGTGGTATTTCAGTTTATTATTTCCGTAATTCTTATCCTCGCTTCTGTAGTTATATCAAAGCAAATGAATTACCTACGCTCGGCTGATCTTGGCTTTGATAAACAAAGGCAAATCGTTATTCCGTTGCGCAGCGGAAATGCGAAAAAAATGTATACCTCTTACAAGAGTGAAGTGAGTAAACTGTCGCAGGTAGAAAGTATAGGCGCCTCTTATTATAATCCGGGAATTTTTAACCCGAGTGATAATGGTTTTTATAAAGACGGGCAAACGATGAACGATTCCAAAAGAACCAGAACCAACACGGTTGATTTTGATTATTTAAAAACACTCGGCATCCGGGCCGTCGCAGGGCGATTGTTCTCATCAGAGTTTCCGGCAGATACTGCCAACAAGGTTATCCTGAATGAAACAGGCATCAAAGAAATTGGTTTTGCTTCGCCGGAGGCAGCTGTAGGTCAAAATGTTTACTTTGACTACAATGGTCAAAAATCAACATTTGAGATCATCGGCGTTGTTAAGGATTTTCATTTTGAAGATTTGCATTTGCCTATCACGCCGTATGGCTATAGCCTAAGCAGCGAAAACATGTTTAATTACATGGTGGTTCATGCAAAGCCGGGAGATGTTTCTTCTTTGATAAAAACACTCGGGGCCGCGTGGCACGATCTAAACCCGAATGAACCATTCGAATACAGTTTTCTTGATAAGGATTTCCAGAAGAATTATGACGCGGAAAATAAATTGTCTGCTATCGTCGGCTATTTCACCATAATTGCTATTCTCATTTCCTGTCTTGGTCTGTTTGGCCTCGCTACTTTCAGTGCCGAACAAAGAATTAAGGAAATAGGTGTGAGAAAAGTTTTGGGTGCAAGTGTAACCAACATCGTGACTTTGCTGTCTAAAGATTTTTTAAAGTTGGTCGGCATTTCAATAGTTATTGCTTCGCCCATTGCATGGTTCGTGATGAATAAGTGGTTGCAGGAATTTGCGTACAGGATTCACATCAGCTGGATGGTGTTTATCGTTACGAGCGTGATTGCAATTATGATTGCGCTGATTACAATCAGCTTCCAGGCTATAAAGGCGGCTATCGCCAATCCTGTAGAAAGTTTGCGAAGTGAGTAGGCAGCAGATTAGTCAATTAGCCAATGTTATAAATGTGAAAACGAAAAATGCGATTATTTGTTGGTTTACTAACTGTCATAGATAAACGAAAATAAAAAGATCACGAAATCGTGTATGACGTATGCTAGCAGTTGAAGTAAGAAACTCATAACGAATAATTATAATTATAAACTCTCAAATCGAAAATTTTGTTTAAAAATTATATCATAACTGCCTGGCGAAATTTGTCAAGAAATAAAATTTACTCCTTTATAAATATCGCCGGCCTCAGTTTGGGCCTGGCATGCGCCATGCTTATTTTATTGTATGTAAAAGATGAAGTAAGCTTCGACAGGTTTCACAAAAATGTAAATAACATTTACAGGATTGTAGGTGTTCAGAAATTTGGGAACGAAGTTCATAAAAGTGGCAATACCGGTTTTTTGCAAGGGCCCCGGTTTACTCAAAATGTGCCGGGTATCAATACGTTTGTGCGCGTCCAAAGTGGCAATGAGGATGTTAAAAATGGTACCGAGATCAAGTCGCAAAGTTTATTATTTGTTGATTCGGGTTTTTTTAAAGTTTTTACATTTCCACTTTTGCATGGTGATGCATCTTCCTGCCTTACAGAACCTCATTCAATTGTTTTGAGCGAAGACGAAGCCATCAAAAGATTTGGAACCAAAGAGGCTGTTGGTAAATTAGTGATGGTAAAGCAAGACAGCACCTTCGTTCCCTACAAGGTAACGGCTGTTGCAAGACGGGTACCCCAAAATTCTTCCATTCAATTTGACATGGTACTTCCTTTCAGGGAAACAGAGGCCGATGCAAAAAATAATGACAACTGGTTCAATTTCTTTCTCAACACTTTTGTAGTAATAAATCCCAATGCCAGCCTGCAGACAGTGGAAAAGCAAATGAATAAGTTTTACATCAACGATGCTTCCTCCACTTTCGAAGAAATGGCTAAAAGATTCGGGATGGGTAAAGATGCCAGCATGGGAACTTATGGTTTGCAGGCATTTACCAATATGCACCTTAGTACAGAACTGCCACCACAAAACGGTTTGGTGCATGCAAGCAGCCCAATGTATTCCTACATTCTTTCAGGGATTGCTTTGTTTGTTTTGCTCATTGCCTGTATCAATTTTATCAACCTTACGGTAGCAAGATCTGTAAAACGCGCAAAGGAAATCGGGATCAGGAAAGTAATCGGCGGCGATCGTAAACAACTGATCAGGCAATTCATGGGCGAATCATTCTTTCTTTGCACGATTGCTTTTGGCTTTGCGCTTCTGTTGGTAAAAATTATTTTGCCGGTATTCAACCAGCTTTCCAACAAGGCCCTCGCATTTTCTTATCTTTTCGATACCAAGTTAGTAACAGCTTATATTGTACTGTATTTGATTACGGGTTTCCTTGCAGGCTTCTACCCTGCTCTTGTGCTTTCGGGTTATAAACCTGTAGAAACTTTATACAGCCGCTTTAATATCAAAGGCAAAAATTATTTACAAAAAACTTTGGTTGTCATCCAGTTTACACTTGCTTCATTTTTGATTATCGGAACGATGACCATCTATTCGCAATTCAATTTTTTAACCAATACCAAATTGGGCTATGACGATAAAAACCTGGTGGTGGTTGACGCAAATATTCCTACGCACCAAAATGCAAGTGTTTTTAAAGATGAATTGATGAATGTGCCGGGCGTTTTAGGCGTGAGTGCCAAAAACGGCGGGCAATGGGGCACAATGGCAAAAGTAACAACAGACTCGTCTATTCAATTCCAATATGAAACCGTGGACGAAAACTATATTCCCTTGTTAAAGATCAAAATGTTGGAAGGGCGGAATTTCTCAACCGATCGTCCTTCGGATTCCACCAATTCAATTATCGTAAATGAAACTTTTGTGAAACAGGCAGGCTGGAAAAATCCAATCGGCCAAACTGTAAATTTCTTTTATAATAATAATGAAATTTACCACGTAATCGGCGTGGTTAAAGATTATCACTTCGCGTCGCTGGGCGAAAAGATTGGGCCGCAATTGTTCACAATGAAAAATGACAACCGGTATGGAAGTTATTATATAAAAATAAATCCCGCAAAGACCACATCAACGCTAAAGGCGCTTCAAAAAACCTTCACGCAGTTTTACCCTATGAGCCCTTACTCTTATCAATTTAAAGATCTGCAAAATCGCCAACAATATGCCGAAGAAGCCAAGTGGAAGCAGATTCTTTTGTTCGGTGCCATACTCACCATTTTTATTTCGTGTATCGGATTGTTTGGATTATCTGTATTGGCGGCCGAAAAAAGAATAAAAGAAATTGGCATCCGTAAGGTGTTGGGCGCTTCCGTAAATCAGATCGTAACCATTCTTTCTACCGACTTTTTAAAACTGGTTACTGTATCTCTTGTAATAGCCATACCACTGTCATGGTTAGCAGCAAATAAGTGGCTTGAAAATTACCCGTATCGCATCACGCTGAGCTGGACGCTTTTCGTCGCAGGCAGTATACTGG
Organism: uncultured Chitinophagaceae bacterium; assembly: GCA_963783125.1. Taxonomy (GTDB): domain Bacteria; phylum Bacteroidota; class Bacteroidia; order Chitinophagales; family Chitinophagaceae; genus Ginsengibacter. The sequence continues at coordinate 159,315 of CAWAMQ010000008.1, read as the reverse complement.
TAATAATGATAGCGCTGGCAACGGTAAGCTTCCAGGCAATAAAAGCGGCCGTAGCCAACCCGGTGAAGAGTTTGAGAACTGAGTGAAACTTTGTCAACTGAAAAAAAATGAAAACAAGTGTAACTTTTTTAATTCATACACGTACCACAATATAGTAGCTGCAATTTGTATGATTAATTCTAAACAAATAAATAAACAAAAATGAAAAAGTATCTCCTGCTAATGATCATTGCGGCATTGTCTTTTGCTGCCAATGCACAAAATAAATCTGAAAAAGAGCCCTATTTAAACAAGTCCTTTTCAGGTACAAGCATCAGTAAAGTTGTTTCTAAAACAAGCGGCGGCAACATTACGGTAACTTCAGCAAATCCCTCGGAAACACGCGTGGAAGTGTATGTTTGGCAAAATGGAAAACGCGGAAACCAACTCTCCAAAGACGAGCTGCGTGCAAAAATTGAAAATGATTATGATCTTACTGTTACGGTAAATAATGGTGTCCTGACTGCATCAGCCAGGTCAAAAAACCGGATTACCAATTGGAAAAACGCGTTAAGTTTTTCTTTTAATATTTACGTCCCTTCCGATGTTTCAACCAGCTTAAAAACTAGTGGCGGAAATATAATGCTGTCAGGCCTTTCCGGCGACCAGGATTTTGCAACCAGCGGTGGTAATCTCGAACTGAATGAGTTGAGCGGAAAGATCAAGGGAAGAACATCCGGTGGAAATATTTATCTTAACAATTGCAAAGACGAACTTAACCTGTCAACAAGCGGAGGCAATATAACGGGCAAGAATTCTTCGGGTCAAATTCACTTGTCTACCTCCGGCGGTTCTATTCAACTCAAAGATTTGGACGGGAATATTGACGCATCAACCAGCGGCGGCAATGTGGAAGCGGAATCTATTAAAGGTGAACTCGCAGCACACACTTCAGGTGGAAATGTTTCTTTACAAAAACTTAATTGTAGTGTAAAAGCCTCTACAAGCGGTGGTAATATTGATGTTTCTATTGAAACTATTGGTAAATATGTTTCTATTCATAACTCCGGAGGGCAGACACGGCTTAGTATTCCAAAGAATACAGGAATGGATTTGAAATTAAATGCGCAGAAAATCATTACCCAAAATCTGGATAATTTTAGTGGAACGACCAGCAAAGACGATATAAGCGGAAGTGTAAATGGCGGAGGTATACCGGTAACCGTAGACGCAGGTGGCGGAAATTTGAACGTTGTATTCGATTAATAATTTTTATTGAAACCATTTACGGCTGTTGATGTAAATATCAGCAGCCGTATTTTTTTTGGTCAAAATAAAGATCTTCAATATTTGTTCGTCTACTGCAAAACTTCATTCCCTAAGTTCATGATTTTAAGTTTCTTTTGAAATACTCAAAGCATCCTCCTAATTTCATCTAAAAGAAATTTTTGAAATACATCACCCGCACGGTTTGGATTTTATCATTGGTGAGCTTATTTACAGATACAGCCAGTGAAATGCTTTACCCGGTAATGCCGGTTTATTTAAAATCAATTGGATTTTCCGTTGTGTTAATCGGGATACTCGAAGGTGTGGCCGAAGCTACAGCCGGGCTGAGCAAAGGTTATTTTGGAAAACGTTCAGATCTTTCCAAAAAACGTGTGCCGTTTGTGCAGGCGGGTTATGCCCTGAGCGCTATTTCAAAACCGATGCTGGCACTTTTTGTTTACCCGCTGTGGATATTTTTTTCAAGAACGATCGACCGGTTGGGAAAAGGTTTAAGAACGGGCGCAAGAGACGCTATTCTTTCTGACCAGGCGACTGCAGAAACAAAAGCAAAAGTGTTTGGCTTTCATAGGTCGATGGACACTTTGGGAGCGGTTCTCGGCCCATTGTTCGCTTTGATTTATTTATACTATCATCCTCAAAATTATAAACCTCTTTTTTTAATTGCATTCGTGCCCGGCTTGCTGGCGATTTCTGCAACGCTGTTTTTAAAAAGAAGAAAGAGCGTGGCAGGCAGTACAAAAGTGGCGGTTCCGTTTTTTTCTTTCCTGGAATATTGGAAAGTAAGTCCTCCCGCGTACAGGAAACTTGTTACAGGTTTATTGATCTTCGCTTTATTCAACAGTTCAGATGTTTTTCTTTTGCTGAAAATAAAACAGGCAGGTCTTAATGACACAATGGTGATCGGTGTGTATATTTTTTACAACCTCGTGTATGCAGTATTTGCATTCCCGGTTGGTATTATCGCAGATAACATTGGCCTGAAGAAAATTTTTATTGGTGGCCTCATTTTATTTGCCATTGTTTATTTCGGAATGGCAGTAAACACACATTTTTATTTATTTTTTGTTTTGTTTTTTTTATATGGAGTATACGCTTCAGCAACAGAAGGAATTTCCAAAGCATGGATATCCAACATCAGTGATAAAAAAGATACGGCAACAGCCATCGGCACCTATTCGGGTTTGCAAAGCATTTGTGCAATGATTGCCAGTTCGCTCACGGGTGTGTTGTGGTATAGCTTCGGCGCTACTGTTGCCTTTATGATAACCGCTGCAGTAACCGTATTGGTAATTATTTATTTCGTTGTTATGGCGCGAAATAAATGACCTAAAAAGGTAAAACCCTCGTTGGCAATAAAGCAGTTTTTTATTCGTTTCCGGATTTGTTGTCAAAAGACGTTTACTTATTTCTGATCAAAACCAGCAAACCAATAAAATAGCCATATTTTTATTTTAAACGAATGTGAACATCCACATTCGTTTTTTTTATTTACTCGGTTTGTAAAAACAGGTTTGTAACTTTAGATAGGTTTTTTTTCTGTTGGATCAATTCTTTTTACACATTCTAAATAAGGTCTCATGAAAAAGTATGTTTGGTTTATCATCCCGACCCTGTTTATTTTTATATTCCCGTCGTGTAAAAAAGAAAAACAGCCTGCCATAAACAACCACACTGATAAAGTAAAAACTTATACCGAAACTCTTACCTCTTCATCAGGCACAACTTCCGAAACTTATAATTTCGAATACGATTCGCAAGACAGGATTACAGCAATTGTTTCAGCATCCGCTCCCGATAAAAAATTTGTTTTTAATTATAATCCCGACAGCAGCTTTACGATGGACGCTTTTAGTGGCGGCACTTTATACGTTCATGAAAATTTTTACGTTAAAAATTCACTGCTCGACAGCACGTATCAATACGACAATACACTTGACACGATTGCAGAAAAATACAAGTATAATTCAGCCAACCTGTTGTCAGTTTTGGATGAATATGCCTACTACTACAGCCTGCCGATTTTATCAAGAGTTACGGTTTACACCTATGATAACAATGGCAATCTCGTAAAAACAACGAATACCAATAACAAGGTTGAAACTTTTGATTATTACCCGGATCTTGTTTACACGATGCCTGTTATTTCACCAAAAACAAAACCGCGTAAAACCAACCTGGTGAAGACTTACACGCTTCACGAAAATGGCTACCTGATCGGCAGTACCACGAGTACCTACAAATTCGACAGTAACAACAGGATCACCAGCATTACAGAAAATGCAACAAACGGAAGTACAGGAGTAAAAACATTTACCTACTTTGATTAATGATTTGAAAGCAAACAGTAAACGAATAAATAGTGTTGATTTTTATTTTACGACCGGCATTTTCTATGTTTACAATACATTTGAAAAATAAATCTTTCGCCATGCGCCTTTTTCTTTGTTTGTGTATCACTTCTATTTTCGGCTGCAATGTTTCAGCTCAATCGTTGTTTGCACACGGACGATTACAGGTCTCCGAAAACGGGCATTATCTTCAATTTAAAGATGGTACTCCTTTCTTTTGGTTAGGCGATACAGGTTGGGAATTGTTTCATCGTCTTACTTTGCCTGAAATCAAACAATATCTTGATAACCGCTCCGAAAAAGGTTTTACGGTAATACAAGCTGTAGCCCTGGCGGAAAATGACGGATTGCGAACTCCAAATCAATATGGACAAGTGCCTTTCAAAAACCTGGATCCCACGCGGCCAAACGAAAAATATTTCCAGGTGATTGACAGCGCTGTTCATATGGCCTTCAGACGAAACTTATTTATCGGGTTGCTTCCTACATGGGGCGATAAGGTTACGAAATTGTGGGGAGAAGGGCCAGTGGTTTTTGACAGTGTGAACGCGTATACTTATGGACAGTGGATCGCCAACCGCTATAAAAACGATCCCAATATTATCTGGATTTTAGGCGGCGATCGTCCGGCAGTAAACGACAGCAGCGACTGGCGGCCGGTGTGGCGCGCGATGGCGCAGGGGATAATTGATGCAACCGATCATCATTGCATCATTACCTATCATCCCTGGGGCGGCAGCAATTCTACTTCTCAATGGATAAGAAATGAACCATGGCTGGATATTAATATGTTTCAATCGGGACATGGAAGCGGACATGACGTAGCCTGCTGGGATCTTGTGCATCGCGATTTTAATTACAAGCCTGCCAAACCCACTCTCGATGCAGAACCTAATTATGAAGATCACCCTGTGAATCCGTGGCCAAAATGGAATGTTGATAACGGATATTTTCGTGCATATGACGTGCGCAAACAGTGCTACCGGTCGGTGTTTGCGGGCGGATGTGGCGTTACTTATGGCCATCATGCTGTATGGCAATTCATGAATGCCAAAGTTGAAGCCATCAATTATCCAGACCGGGGCTGGATAAACGCAATGGACAGGCCCGGCGCTTTCCAGGTTGGATATTTAAGAAAACTAATGGAGTCGAGGCCTTTGCTAGATCGTGTTCCTGATAATTCAATTATCGTTTCCGGGCAAGGTGAAAAAGGAGAACACATGGAAGCTTTTCGCGCCGCAGATAAAAGTTATCTGATGATCTACATGCCCGTTGGAAAAACGATAAGCATAAGCACTGCCAATTTAGAAGGTCCGGTCAATGGGTGGTGGTTTGATCCACGCGACGGAAAATCTATCGCAATAAATAATTTGCAAAAAAGACCTGTTATGGAATTTACTTCCCCGACAACAGGAGAACAAAATGATTGGGTATTGGTATTAGACCAGGCTTCAAAAAATTATAAAGCACCTGCAGGCGAATCGCTTTAAAAAGTGAATTCAAAATTTAAAATATTTTTTGGCGAAATTTTGTTGACTGACAATGATCACTGTATCAATTGAGTAACATCATGTTTGCAGCATTTTCTTTCTCTTAACTTGGCATTTGGGAGAAAGCATAGCGTTAGTTATAATTTTTCTAACTCTCTCAACTTCCGGAAATGTTGTCTAGATATTTTATTTTATGGATACCGATGATTGTGATAGCATTTCTCAATGCTACTTTTCGGCAATTGGTTTTTATCAACCACATGAATGAATTACGGGCACACCAGCTTTCAACGATCACTTTGATCGTGCTTTGCTCTGCCTATGCCTGGTGGATCTTTCCATATCTTCATATTCCTGATTTAAGGCAAGCTTTTGTAGCAGGTGCTTTATGGGCGATGCTTACCATTTTGTTTGAATTTTCACTCGGGCTTTTCGCGGGCCGTTCATTCGCATTTATATTGCACGATTACGACTTGCTTGCCGGACGCATTTGGTTGTTTTTTATTGTATGGCTTTTTCTTTTGCCCTACCTGAATTATATAATACGAAAATAGATTATTGCCATTGGTTTGTAAGTAATATTACCTGAATGAATTCGCTCACATCCGAAATCTGGCATGCTTTGTGAAAATGTATTTTTTATAATATATTCTATTCCTGCAATAAACAGTATTTACAAAAATCATATGCAAAGCACAGCAGAAGAAAAATACAAAAAAAATGTTCGGCTGATATTCATTGCGGCGGCTGTTATATTAGGCTTGTGGTTTGCGTTTGAGATTGTGAATGTCCTATTCCTTTTCTTTTTTGCAGTAGTGATCACATTGGTATTAAATACACCAACGATGTGGCTTGTTTCTAAGAATATCCGCCGGCCCGTGGCAGCGCTGATCGTATTCTTTGCCATGCTTCTATTCCTTTTTTTCATCGCATGGCTTGTAGTACCGAGAATCCTTAGCCAGGTGACCGCTCTCGTCTCTCATCTTCCCGATTACTATTTTGCGCTTAAAGAACGTCTTAATTCATTGTTGAAAGATTATCCCCAGCTTCAGGCCAGGTTGCAAACAAATGTTGATATCGTCAACGATCTTCCTTCCGCCGGTTCAATCCTCACAAGTGTGAGCAGATTTTCAATATCCATTATTGGCAGTATTTTTATCCTTGTGGTTTTTTTTAGCATTATCGTGTATATGCTTATTAATCCTGCACCGCTCATCGAAACATACCTGCTTATTTTTCCAAAGTCCAAAAGAGAAAAAGCGGCAACCGCAATGGCAAAGGCTTCAAAAATGATGGTTGGCTGGGTTTGGTCAAACCTTGTGGTAGGATTGATAGAGGCGGTAGCTGTTTTTATTTTTCTATCGTTGATGCATATACCTGGTGTGTGGGTGTGGGCCGGGCTGACCTTATTTGCAGAACTTATACCCAAACTGGGGTTCTACATAATGGCTGTACCTCCAACGCTTGTGGCCTTATCCATTAACCCGGTCACTGCGCTGTGGGTACTTCTATTTTATATTGCGTTCGATGAAATAAGCGGCGATTTTCTGATGCCCAGGATAAGAGCTTCTGCGATGAATCTGCATCCTGTTTCTACTTTATTTGTAATGCTGGCAATGGCAACAGCCTTTGGCCTCGAAGGCGCATTGATCGCAACACCGCTAACGGCCTTTATTAAAGCATATTACGAAACGTTTGTGCTGGCAGAAGCTTCAAAGGAGCACATACAAGAAGAAGTTGATGTGGTGCTTGACAACGACGGCGGGTAAGTGGGTATTTTCGTTTACACATTACTGTTAGGTCAAAATAAGAATACGCTTAATTTGTTGATTTACTGATTAAAGCCTTTCATCACCATCATCAAAAGAATCTAACGGGTAAAAAAGTATTTCATAAAAAATTTATAGATCTGCCAATAATTGGATAAGTTTACTTACTGAACGAATACGCATTTACCATTTTAATTACCGGAACATGAAACTGATTTTAGGTTTTATTTTTTCTCTTCTCTCCTCTTTTTCATCGGCGCAAAGTGATTCTTTTTATCTTCTAAAACCTGACCGGGTTTTTGATGGTGAAACGATGCACACTAATTGGGTAGTACTGGTTAAAGGAAATAAAATTGAAGAAGCCGGCCCGATGCAATTTAAATTGCCCGCCAATACCCGGGTAATTGAATTGAAAGGAACCACTCTTTTGCCGGGATTGATAGAAGGACATTCCCATCTTTTTTTACATCCTTATGATGAAACAAGTTGGAATGACCAGGTGTTGAAAGAAAGCCGCGCAGAAAGAACTGCGCGGGCTGTAACGCACGCCGACTCTACATTAATGGCCGGCTTTACGACAATGAGAGATTTGGGTACGGAAGGATCAATGTATGATGATGCCGGCTTAAAAACTGCGATTGAAAAAGGAGTAATTCCCGGGCCGAGGATTATTTGTGCCACAAGAGCTATCGTCGCCAAAGGCGCTTATGGGCCGCATTTGGGCAATGCTGATATCGACTTTCCGCAAGGCGCAGCTGAAGTGGCCAGCGTAGACGAAATGGAAAAAGAGGTGCGCACACAGATTTCAAAAGGCGCGGATGTGGTAAAAGTGTATGCAGATTATGGTTGGGGATTGCATGGAGAAAACGAACCTACTTTTACAGAAGAAGAAATTGCCAAAGCGGTAGAAATTGCCAAAAGCAGCGGAAGGTATGTTACAGCTCATTCTTCAACACCGGAAGGGATGCGCAGAGCCATTGATGCAGGAGTGCATTCTATTGAACACGGCAACAACGGTACGCCGGAAGTATTTGCGTTGATGAAAGAAAAAGAGATTGCGTTATGCCCCACTCTTTCGGTAAGTGAAGCTATTGCACATTATTTTCTCCACTGGAATAAAGGAACCGATCCCGATCCGCAGATGATTATCAACAAGAAAAAAAGTTTTAGTGCAGCATTAAAAGCGGGTGTAACAATTTGTATGGGAGGCGACGTTGGCGTTTTCCCTCATGGCGACAATGCAAGAGAAATGGAAGCGATGGTGGAATATGGAATGAAGCCGATTGATGTATTAAAATCTGCAACTTCTGTAAACGCTGATGTGTTTGGTTACGCCGATGAAATAGGAAGAATTAAAAAAGGTTTGTTTGCTGATATTATTGCGGTGCAAGGCGATCCGTCTGTCAACATTCATGCAATCCGTAACGTTCAATTTATCATGAAGAACGGAACGATTTATAAGCAACCTTAATTCTTGATAAAATAAAAAATTGTTTTTTTTGTCGGTTTACTTCCTGTACGAAAGTGACTCAATGTTTTTTTCTGAAAGAAAGTGCGTCCAGGTAATAAATAACTTTGAGAGAAATATTGTTATCCTGCGGTGAAGCAACGGTATTCTTAAAATTTTTAAAATAAGAATCGTTTATGCGTTGGTCACCGGAATACACTGAATTTTTCCAGACAACATTCAAAAAGCTACCCGGAGCGAATTCCCATGTATAAACCATATCAATATTGAAAATATTAAGGTTCTGGTTGGTGTTTCCATCATAACTTACATTCTTTACCAGTGAACCATCCTGTTGAAGTGTGTAAAAATCTTTTGATCTCACCTGGCTCCAGTAATGACGGAGCCTGAATGTAATTCCATTACGCCTGTCAAAGTTGTATTTGGAAGTAAGAATATTTTCAACGGTCAAACGATCTCGTTTTGAAAAAATAATATCGCTTCCGCTGACAGCGGCGAATCCAGCACCATTATAGGATGGGTTTAAATTTAGCATATGGCCAACTGAAAATTTATCATTGAAACGGTAGTTATTGCTGACTTGCAGGTTATAATAACGGTTGTTGAATAAATTACTGAACCCAATATTGGCGTCTGCAGAAACATAATATTTTTTAGCAGAATTAGTTTCTATCCAGCCGTCAACGTTAAAGCTTGCAGGAGTTTTATAAAATCTGTTAGCAACACGAGGCTCATAAAAATCATTCCCTTTGGCAATAAAATTTATATTTATTCCCACATAATTAAGGCTCTTCAGCTGCCCGTTAATGTTTCCGTTGTAATGAAAAGACTGGTAAACAGAAGGCGTTAATCTTCTGCTGTATGAAAAATTATTGTTGAGATGAAGCTGGTTGTACCATTTGCCGGGTTTGTTCCAGTTGTATCCAACGTATAAATAGTGATCAACATAGTTATTATTAAAAAGAATTCCGAGATCATTAGGGTTATAATTTGCAGTGGTTAATTCTTCGTTAAGCTGAAAGTTAAACCGGCCTCCTACTTTTCCAAAACCTATATTGTGCATATAGCCTGAAACCGTTTTGCTTCCTTTATTAAAAATATTGCTCACAGCAATTTTGCCATTCCAGTTGTAGACATTTTTTTTATTGTATAAATTAAAAACCAATGCAGAAACATCCGCATCGTAATCGTGGCCTTTTCTCAAAACGCTTGTATTGACAAGGGATACAGAAGAATTATTTTTCAACGTCTGATCAAGAACCAGGATATTATAATTGGTTAACGGGTTGGTCGGTATTTTTCTTTTCACTCCATTATCATTCTCAACCATTGCGTACATAGGTTGCGTAAGAGCATTTAAAAAACCAATGCCCAGTCCTTTTGCAGTGCGCCCTGAAATTTTAGTAGCATTGATGAGTTTCGATTCGACAGGATTTTTTACAATGTGCTCTGAAGAATCAATATGACTTTCCAAATCGTAATAATGTATTGGCGTGCTCCCGATCCTTCTTGAATAGAATAAATTTCCTTTTGAAAACAGTTCCGTTCCTTCGGTAAAAAAGCTACGGTTCTCATTATATTTTACTTCAAACGGAGAAAGATTAAGCACCTTGTTGTCGCTTTGCACTTGTCCAAAATCCGGTATCAACGTCATATCGAGTGTAAAGCTTTCATTAATACCGTACTTCACATCCATTCCGCCATTTACGGATGAAGTAAAATCTTTTACACCACCAGTGTGATAGGGATAATGGTTTAAATAGGTTGAAAAATACGGACTGAAAGACAAGCGCAGCGGAGGATGAATTTTTTGTATTCCTGTCCACACACCTTCCTGGCTTAAGAAACCGTTTTTGTTGGGATCAATTTCATTCCAAAAATATTGTTCAGATGTTCGTTGCCTTTTCCTTATGATATTCAAACCCCAATCCTGGTTGTCTTTATTGGCAAAACGTAGCGCCGAATACGGGATTCGCATTTCAAAAGTCCAGCCATCAGGTTGCATTTTTGCAGCACTCTCCCACACCGCGTTCCATGTGTCATCTTCATTACCTGTTTCAGAATATTTTGCATCATATTGTTCGCCATACGGCGTTACATAAAAACCGCTCCCGTTAATTTTATCATGGTAAGTATCGAAAACAATTCCTACAAAATCGCTGCTACCGATTTTATCACGCCCAACCAGCTCTTTTGAAACACTGTCAGCACTCTTCTCATGACAATAACCGCCGAAATAAATATTGTTGTCATCATATAAGAGATAAAATTCGGAACGGTGACTGTGAGATTCAACTTTCCCCGGGTCGGGCCGTAATTCTACAAGGCCGGTTATTACAGGAGATTCTTTCCACGCGGCCTCGCTCAAATCGCCATCAATTTTAAACGTAGCATTGGTTTTAACTGCACGGATCTGTCTTATTTTTTGAGAAAAGCCTTTTACAGGCACAAAAGTTAAAGAAAGTATACAAAATAACAACTGATTCATAGCAATACGATTGACTACGAATGTATACGTATGAGAGGTCTTAAAAGTTACCACTCATCCAAAAAATAAATTGTTAGATTTTTCTTAACAGAGTGAAAATTTTTCTCCAAAACAAGAGAATAAAATTACTTCCCTTTTCATATCGAAACATATCAATGCGATGTTTTACATTCATTCAATGCAGGAAAATATCCTGGATAAAAATTCAAGGAATTTGCTTATTTACTGTAATTTAAGAGTAATAGCTATTTGATAACGCGGAAGATCCTGCTCCACCTGATACCATTGTCACCATAACTAAACCAGATCAATGAAGCCTTGCCCACAATATGATCCTCCGGGACAAAGCCCCAGTAGCGGCTATCAAGCGAATTATGGCGATTATCTCCCATCATCCAGTAATAATTCATTTTAAAAGTGTAAGAAGTAGCTGGCTTACCATTGATAAAATATTGGCCATTCTTCTCCTCAAATTTATTGCCTTCGTAAGTATCTATACACCGATGGTAACGACGAACATTTTCAGGATTTAATTGAATCGTGGCTCCTTTTTTCGGGATCCAGATCGGGCCGTAGTCGTCGACTGTCCAACTATTACCGACCTCGTAAGGAAACAGGAAAACGCCTTTATCCCAATCAGCCAAAGGTTGTGGTTGAATATTTTTTACCTGCGGAAGCATCTTCAATTGTAATTTTTCAGCATCATCCATTCCAATAACATAAGAATCGGTTCCCACCATATTCACCTGGTTCTTATTTTGGTCCTGGGTATCGTGGATGCCTATACTGTTTAACTGTTCAGGATCAAGAGGTGTACTGGTTGTTACCAAATAATTAAATTCATGGTATTCCGGTAACGGCTCGGCTACTCCGTTTATGTAAACAACCCTGTTTTTTATCTGAAGCGTATCCCCGGCAATAGCTACACATCTCTTGATGAAATTTTCGCGTTTGTCAACCGGCCGGGTAATGATCAAATCTCCATATTGATCGAGAACCCTTTGCCGCGCCTCCTGTTCAGAAATATGGTCGGTCATCATTCTTGCCTGTATTTCCTGGTAATAGGTGATTTGGGATCCATGCTGTGCATCATTGATGAGGGTGTCATTAACAGGAAAATTAAACACCACTACGTCGTTTCTTTTCACTGGTTTGGCAAACCAGCGGATATATGGAACGTGGATCCATTCCACGTAAGATTTTGTATTGGTACCAATAATGGTATGATGCATGAAAGGCAATGCCAATGGCGTATTGGGAAGCCTTGGACCGTAAGCGAACTTGCTCACAAACAAAAAGTCATTTACCAACAATGTTTTTTCCATTGATGGTGTTGGAATCGTGTACGCTTCAAACACGAACGTGCGGATAAGTGTAGCCGCTACAATCGCAAATACGGCTGCGTCTATCCATTCGCGTATGGCGCCTTTTTTGTAATTACCTACCACCATAGTACCTGCATATCTTTCCTGGTCAGAAAAGCCGAGGTAAGGAAAATATATAAAAGGAAAAAATACAGTAAGAAAGTGATGCCACAAACCAAAACGACCAAAATGTTCAACGAATTTTATATTGATCCAAATAGTTATAAACTGGCCGGCAATAGGAATAAGCTGGAGAAAAAACCAGATCTTTTTCAACTTCATCTTGTCCACCATCCACCAGGTATTGTACAATGGGATCAGCGCTTTCCATGGTGCGATACCCGCTTTTTTAAACATTCCATATAAACCGATAAGAGTTGCAACAGCAGCAATGATAAAAAGAAGTAGACCTACGCTCATGAATTAATTTTTATAAAAGGAAACAAAAGTAGCATATATAAATTTTTAATAAAATAGTTGTGCAAAATAGTTATCATTAGTTTAACAGAGCTAGAATTGAAAATTTTCTATTGATAAAAAGCTATTTAAATCAGAAATAAAAAACACGATAATTTCTTTTTTTACTGATGAGGTTTAAAAGGATGATTACCTGATTTTCTTGAATATCCTATGCCACCTGATTCCGTTGTTATCATAACTAAACCATATAAGAGAAGCCTTGCCCACAATATGATCTTCGGGAACGAAGCCCCAATAGCGGCTGTCAAGAGAATTGTCCCGGTTATCTCCCATCATCCAATAATAATTCATTTTAAAAGAATAGGTAGTTGCCGGTTGGCCATTGATAAAATATTTCCCATCTTTTTCTTCAAACTTATTGCCTTCATAAGTATCGATGCACCTGCGGTAACGCTTCACATTTTCAGGGTTTAATCGAATGGTTCCTCCTTTTTTTGGAATCCAGATAGGACCGTAAAGATTTGCCGTCCAGCCATTATTTTCATTAGGAAATAAAAAGACTCCTTTTTCCCAATCATCCAAAGGCCGAAGTTGAATAGCTTTCACGCCGCCAAGCATTTTTAATTGCAGCTTTTCAGGGTCGTCCATTGTAATAATATATGAATTAGTGCCTATAATTTGCACCTGGTTTTTATCCGGATCGGCTACGTCATTTATTCCAATACTATTTAATTGATCAGGACCAAGCGGTCCCGATGTAGTTACTAAATATTTAAATTCATGATATTCTGGAAGAGGCTGTGCTACTCCATTAATATAAACAATCCTGTTTTTAATTTGTAATGTATCCCCAGCAATGCCAACACATCTTTTAATAAAAAGTTCTCTCTTATCCACGGGACGAGTTGTGATTAGATCTCCATATTGGCCAAGAACACGCTGCCTGGCTTCGCCCTCTGAAATGTGTTCGGTAATCATCCTGGATTGTATTTCCTGGTAATAGGTTATTTGTGATCCATGTTGCGCATCATTTATAAGTGTATCATTTGCGGGGAAATTGAATACTACCACATCCTCTCTTTTCACTGGCTTTGCAACCCAGCGGATGTAAGGAATGTGTATCCATTCAACATAGGATTTTGTATCTGTTTTAGGTATCGTGTTATTCATGAAAGGTAATGCCAGCGGAGTATTGGGTAAACGAGGGCCATAGGCGAATTTGCTCACAAATAAAAAATCATTAACCAGCAAAGTTTTCTCCATTGATGGAGTTGGAATCGTATAAGCTTCGAAAACAAAGGTGCGTATAAGCGTAGCCACCACAATCGCAAAAACTGCTGCGTCTATCCATTCGCGTATAGCGCCTTTTTTGTAATTGCCTACAACCAAAGTACCTGCGTATCTTTCCTCGTTAGAAAAACCGAGGTAAGGAAAATATATAAAAGGAAAAAATACAGTAAAAAAATGATGCCACAAACCAAAACGTCCAAAATGCTCAACGAATTTTATGTTGATCCAAATGGTAATAAATTGCCCGGCGATTGGGATAAGTTGAAGAAAAAACCAAATCTTTTTCAGCTTCATCTTTTCCACCATAAACCAGGTGTTGTATAACGGAATCAATGCTTTCCACGGGGCAATCTCCGCTTTTTTAAACATTCCATATAAACCTATAAGAACAGCAATTACCGCGATAATAAACAGTAGTAGACCTATACTCATGAGCTAATTTTGTAATAAAGGAAATAAAAATAGCGCATAAAAATTCTTAATAAAAAACTTAAAATAAATAGCTATCATTAGTTTAACACAAGAGATTTTTTAATTTTCACTTTATCAAACAAGCTCTTTTTTAAAAATTTCATTTACCTCATCAGCATTATTCATCAGCAGTAAGTGTCCTCCTTTGTTAATAATATAATCTGGTTTAATTATATACTTTATCGGGAAGATGTGATCTTTTGTTCCATGAATATGAATAAAATTTGGAGGAGTCCATTTATTTTGCCAATTCACTACCTGGTCAATGGCCCAGTTGCTGTACTGAAGATTGAGGTTTTGCCGATATTCTCTCAGTAATTTTTTTTGCTCTTTGTCCTCAACGCCAAGATTATAATTTTCGATGGGTTCAAGAATCGGATATGGCTTCATCGGGATGAGCCTGTTCAAATTCAATGCAGAAGTTAGTTTCATGTAAAAAGGTAATTCTTTGCGGTAGCAAACACTTGACACAAGAATAATTTTTTCAACAGGAATTAGTTTTGCTATTTCTATTGCCATCATTCCACCGAAAGACAAACCTACGAGAACAGGATTAGCATGAGAAATCTCTTTACACATTCTAGCTGCATAAGATTCAATGCTCTCTTTCTTTTCAGGAATCTTCCATTGAATATAATGAACATCATTTTCGCCGAAATCAACTTTTCCAAAAACTCTTTCATCGGCGCCGAATCCACTGATGCAATAAATGTGTTTCATATTTTAATGCGATCCCATCTGAGAAATCTTTATTGAGTTTTTATTTTTTGGGCATAACATAATTCTCGACATCTTCTGCTGTTATCATTTTACCGGAAAGAATGATCAATCTTTCCACCACATTTCTTAACTCACGAACATTTCCCGTCCATTTATATTTCTGTAAAAGATCAATCGCTTTTTTATCAATCTCTTTTTTGGGCTGGCCATATTCGATAGCGATGTCAGTTAAAAAGCGATCGACCAATAAAGGAATATCTGAAGCCCGTTCATTTAAATTGGGAACATGCAAAATGATTACGCCAAGCCGATGATACAAATCAAGCCTGAAAGTTTTATTATCAACTTCCTTCAACAGATCTTTATTAGTCGCAGCGATCACTCTTACATCCACATTTATGTCTCGGTCGGCACCCACTCTTGTTATCTTTCCTTCCTGCAAAGCACGTAGAACTTTTGCCTGCGCATTAAGGCTCATATCGCCGATCTCATCCAAAAATAACGTGCCGCCACTTGCCTGTTCAAATTTTCCGATGCGTTGTTTTACAGCTGAAGTAAAACTTCCTTTCTCATGCCCAAACAACTCACTTTCAATTAGTTCTCCCGGAATAGCTGCGCAGTTTACTTCAACCAGGGAGCCTGAACTACGGGCACTTTTTTGATGGATCCATCTTGCGACCAGTTCTTTGCCCACACCATTCTCGCCGGTAATCAATACTCTTGCTTCAGTAGGAGCAATCTTATCAATCGTGTCCTTTATTTTTTGTATCGGTCGCGAGTCTCCAACAATTTCCTGCACCTTATTTACCCTTCTTTTCAGCACCTTTGTTTCTGCCACCAACGTGGTTTTATCCATTGCATTACGAAGTGTAATCAACATTCGGTTTAGATCCGGTGGCTTTGAAATATAGTCATAAGCACCTTTTTTTACTGCTTCAACCGCGGTCTCAATATTACCATGACCGCTGATGATAATAATTGGTACTTCGGGATTAATTTCTTTAGCTTTCTCCAAAAATTCTATGCCGTCAAGTTTTGGCATTTTAATATCGCACAACACCAGGTCATAACTTTTTACCCTGAATTTGTTAAGGCCTTCTTCTCCATCAGAAGCTTCGTCAATTTTATAACCTTCATAACCCAGAATTTCTGAAAGCGTTTTCCTGATCGCTTTTTCATCATCTATTATAAGAATGGAAGCCATTTATTTAATTATTGATTATTGAATTATTATTATTGATTGATTATTGGTGCATTCTTTTATTGTTATATAGAGTTGCACATTTTCACATTGTCACATTTTCTCATTACCTAATTAACTTTCCATCATCAAATACGCCTTTATAAATCCATCCAGTTCCCCGTCCATAACGGGTCCGACATTTCCTACTTCAAAATCCGTGCGATGGTCTTTTATCATTTTGTAAGGATGAAAAACATAACTGCGTATCTGGCTGCCCCACTCTATCTTTTTCTTCGACGCATTGTTAACATCAAGCTGTTCCTGCCTTTTCCTCATCTCCTCTTCGTATAAACGGCTCTTGAGCATCGCCATCGCCTTCTCCCGGTTTTCACCCTGTGTTCTCGCCTGCTGGCATTCTACAATAATACCTGAAGGCCTGTGAGTCAATCTCACCGCGGTTTCTACCTTGTTCACGTTTTGTCCGCCGCTGCCACCACTTCTGAAAAACGCCCATTCCACATCGGCCGGGTTCACTTTTATTTCAACCGAATCATCAATTAACGGGTATACATACACGCTGGCAAAACTGGTGTGCCGGCGTGCGTTGCTGTCAAAAGGCGAAATACGTACCAACCGGTGAACGCCGCTTTCAGCCTTCAAAAAACCATAAGCAAACGGCCCGTCAAATTGTAAGGTAGCACTTTTAATCCCGGCGCCATCTCCTTCCTGGTAATCCAGTTCGGTTACGCTCCAGCCCTGCTTTTCTCCATACATGCGATACATGCGCAGCAGCATCTCGGCCCAATCCTGGCTTTCTGTTCCGCCGGCTCCGCTGTTAATTTGCAGGATGGCAGGCATTTCATCTTCAGGCTTATTGAGTGTACTTTTGAACTCCGCTTCTTCAGTAGCTTTTACAGCGCTGTCATACGCTTCCTGCACCTCTGCCTCCGTGGCTTCACCTTCTTTCCAGAATTCGAAAAGTACGGCAAAATCTTCCACTTTTGTCTTGACATCTGTATAAATATTTAACCAATATTCATTCAGTTTGATCGATTTTAAAATGGAAGTAGCTCGTTTGCTGTCGTCCCAAAACCCTGCGGAAAGCGAAAGCTGTTTATCGTTGTTTATCTTTTGTTCGCGGTTCTCAACGTCAAAGAAACCTCCTCAAAACCATCAAACGGTCTCTCAAATCTTTAAGTAATTCTAAAGTCATAGGCGCAAATATAATAATGATAGCTAAATGATACCATATCTTAACAAGATTTAAATAATAGCTGTTTGACGTAACTTTACTTGCAGATTTTGGTATACGTTTTTTAACCAGCAAATTTGGTTACGAAATAAAAATGATCCAAAAAAGTTTGTTTACTGTAAACCCAAAAATAAAACAATGAATCTTGCTGACCTTTACGAAAGAGACCTCAACAAATTGACCGAAGAAATTAATTTGTTTAAAAAAGAAAAAGACATCTGGAAAACAAAAGGCGATGTAAAAAATTCCGCGGGGAATTTAACGCTGCATCTCCTGGGCAACCTGAATCATTTTATCGGGCGCACACTTGCACACACTGATTACATCCGGAAACGGGACGACGAATTTGCGTTGAAAGATTTGCCGCGGGAACAACTGATCGCACAAATAAATTCATTAAAAGAAGTAATCAAAAACACGATACCAAAATTATCAGATGAAGATCTTAAAAAGCAATTTCCCTTAAAAATAGGAGAACAGGAATTCACCACAGAAATGTTACTGATCTTTTTATTATCGCATTTTAATTACCATCTCGGGCAAATAAATTATTTACGCAGAATGCTTTAAATTCTACATTCAGAATTTCTGCGTTTACCTTTGGATCATGTTTTTTACAAAGATTTCTTTAACAGGCTATAAAAATTACCGGTCAAGAGAATTTGATTTTACTGAAAGAATCGTGGGAGTGTGCGGGTTAAACGGCAAAGGCAAAACCAATCTTCTGGATGCCATTAATTACCTGTGTTTCACCAAAAGTTATTTTACCAAATCTGATGTTTTAAACACTCATTTTGGCGATGAAGGTTTCAGGCTGGAAGGCGAGTTGCAAAATGAAAGTGACACCGCTGAATCCCAAAAAATCGTTTGTATATACCGCTCTTCGCAGAAAAAAGAATTTTATTTAGATGATGTGGCTTACGAAAGATTCTCCCATCACATCGGCAAATTTCCGTGTGTAGTGATCGCTCCGGATGATATTGGGATGATCACCGGCGGCAGTGAAGAAAGAAGAAAATTTTTAGACACTTTGATCAGCCAGGTTGATGCTGAGTATTTGCAACAGCTTATCTCGTACAATAAAGTGCTGGCCCAACGAAACGGATTTTTAAAAAACGAAGCTAATTCAGGCAAATTTGATTTCGCCTTACTGGAAACTTTTGATCAGCAATTGATTCCTCCGGGAAATTATATTCATAAAGTGCGCAAGCAATTTTCTGAGAAATTATTTCCGCTGGTACAGGAATTTTATAAAAGTATCTCGGGGAATAATGAAAACGTTGATTTGGAATATAACAGTCTTCAGAATGAAAACAATTTAGAGGAATTGCTAATTGCCTCGCGGCAGAGAGACAGGCTTACACAACGGACTAATGTGGGCATTCATAAAGACGATCTTATTTTTTTGCTGCATGAAAATGTTTTTAAAACTATCGCTTCGCAGGGACAAAGAAAGAGTCTGTTATTTGCGTGCAAACTGGCAGAGTTTGAAATATTAAAATCCGTAAAAAATGCAGCACCTGTTTTGTTACTGGACGATGTATTTGAAAAACTGGATGAAAGCCGGATTAAAAACTTATTGCAATATGTGTGCAGCGAAAACAACGGGCAGGTGTTTATTACTGATACGCACGCAGATCGCTTACAGGAAGCGCTTTCGCAGTTTGGAGATACAGTGCAGATAATTGAGCTGGAATAGATAAACTGTGTTTAGAGAGTTTAGATGGATTAGAATAGTTTAGGCAGTTTAGATGGATTAGATGGTGAGTTTCCAAACAATTCTAAACCGTTTTTCTAAACGCTTGCCCCAACCCTTCTAAACCGAATTTATAACCTTTTAAACCATATCCCTAAACTATCTTCATCAAATAGCTATCTTTACAAAATGGAAGTTTCAATCGGCGAAGCCCTTAAAGAATTTTTGAAAAAAAGCAAACTGAGAACCGGCGTTCAGGCCATGCAGGTAAAAGATGCATGGGAAAAAATCATGGGAAGAACTATTGCCAACTACACTGATAAAATTGAGATCATTCATTCAACTTTATACATTTATACTTCTGTCGCTCCGCTAAAAAATGAACTGCTCTATCAAAAACCAAAAATCATCGAAAGAGTAAATGAAGAATTAGGGGAAAAAGTGATCAAGGATGTGGTGGTGAAATAAGGCAAAATAAAAATCGAAGGAATTTGTGGCTTTACTGATTATCACTTCATCTTCACTCGAGGATCGATAACACCATAAAGTATATCTGCAAAAATATTCATCAACACAAAGATCGTTGCGGCTAAAAGCACGGAGCCCATCACCACAGGGTAATCGAGTTTTTCCAAAGCATCTACCGTTACTTTCCCGATTCCTTTCCAGCCAAAAATATATTCCACAAAAAAAGCACCAGCGAGCAATTCGGCAAACCAGCCGGTGATGGCAGTCAGCACCGGGTTTATGGCGTTGCGCAGCGCATGGTGAAGCACAACTTCTTTTTTACCCAAACCTTTTGCATAAGCCGTTCTTATATAATCCTGGTTGAGTGTATCCAGCATTGAACTTCGCGTGAGTTGCGTGATGATTGAAAGCGGCCTGATGCCCAATGTGAGAGCAGGTAAGATCAAATTTTGCAAAGTAAGATATCGTTGCCCTGTTACCGGGTCAATATTGAACCAACTACCGGTAAGCGATAAACCGGTATAATCGTGCAACACCAAACCGAAGATGTAAGCAATCACAATTGCCATAAAAAACGAAGGCGCGGAAATACCGATAACGCTGGCAAAAACTGACGTGGTGTCAACCCAGGTATTTTGTTTTACCGCCGCTATTATTCCCAAAAAAATTCCTACGATAATGGCAAAAAACATTGCAGCTGCTGCGAGCATAATTGTTCCCGGCAACGCTTCCATCAAAACTTCCGTCACCTGTTTTTTGGTTTGATAACTTCGGCGGAGATAGGGAATTTTGAAAGCGAGATTTTCATTTTTCCCGATAGGAATAAAAAATCCACGCAGACCTTTTTCTTTTATTTCCTGTTTACTATTGATGCTGATTGGCGAAATATCATTTACGTAAAAAACAAATTGTTTCCATTTGGGCTGATCGAGGTACAATTCTTTGCGAATATTTTCCATCGTCTTCTTATCGCCTGTCTGTCCCAAAACCATTCGTGCCGGATCGCCAAACGCCTGGAAAACCAAAAATACGACCACTACCACACCTAATAAAACAAGTACCCCGTAAGCCAGTTTTTTTATAAGAATTTGAAACATCTTTTAATGTATTTCGGTTGCATTATTCCAGTAAACAAATAAATAACGGCAATTTTTATTTTGCCTTCCACGTATTGTTACGCTTGTATTTATCAGGAATAAATTCATTGCCTAAATTTATTTCCCTGATGGACGAATAAGGAATCGAAATGGCGAAAGTCTTTTCCTTGTTATCTTTCCACACTTCAGCCGTATATTTTTCCACTGATTGCTTTCCATCTTTTTTAATTAAAGTTAAATAAACAGGTACCGGCAATCCCCCTTTATTAGCGATCGTTACCTGCACTCCATTTCCTTTATTTTCTACTTTTTTTATGGCAAGATCAGGGTATTGCCAGCCAAAAAACCACCTGTTCCAAAACCAATTTAAATCTTTGCCGCTTCCATTATTAATACTGTAAAAAAAGTCATACGGCGTGGGGTGTTTTCCGTGCCAGTCGTTCATATATTGATGAAGCGCTTTAAAATACAATTTGTCGCCCAAAAGATCCTGCAAAACATAATAACAAACGCCTCCTTTTCCGTAGGAATTTGCAAGATAAGCAGCGCCGCCATACTCTTTGGTATTGGTAATCAGGGGAACATCCGCGTTTGTCCCGGAAATTTTTTCATAACGGGTTTTGCTGAATATTCCTTCATCTTCCGGCTCGCCCATTTTTGGAGAAATCACTGATTCGCCTATCGTTGCCCATCCTTCATCCATCCATGCATATTGTGTTTCGTTGATTCCCATAAAAAAAGGAAAGTAAGAATGGAAAATTTCGTGTGTGGTTAGTTGTACGGCGTCTTTATGTGTTTGTGTCGGGTTATCATTTACCATCATAGGATATTCCATCTGGTCGGTGCCATCAAAAACAGTTTCGTGGTTGAAAGGGAAAGGATAATCAGGATAAAAATGACTGGTGTAAAAAATGGTTTGATGCGCCTGGTTGGCTACATCAAAATAATCTTCATGAATTGGGTTGAAAGCCGCTTCCGCCATCGTTCTTCTTCCCGTTGAAGAATCAACCAAAACCGAACTTGCGTACCACAAATAATGATCACTCAATGCAAATGCAAAATCAGTGACGTTTTCCGCAGAAAATTTCCAAGTACCAGTTGCATCCTCTTTCAGTACATTCTTTTGTTGGTAACCTGATGAATCAATTACGTGAATAATATTGGAAGAAACGGAAGATTCTTTGATCTTGTCCAAAACTTTTGATGTGAAATTGTCTGACGAATTTTCCCTGTCACCCGTAGCCCAAACCACATACTTTTTGGGAACAGAAATCTCTACATTAAAGTTTCCGAAATCATTGTAAAATTCCTGTGAACCATTATAGCTCCATTCATCCCATCCGTCCACATCATCGTAAACGGCGATCCTGGGAAAAAAATAAGCAATAAAATAAGAAGTGCTGTCAACCATACCCGTGCGAACCGGCGAACCGGTATTTACTTTATAACTCCAGGAGATTTCACAATTGACTTTAGAATGAGGCAAAACAACTTCGGAAGGTTTTATTGTAAGCAAAATATTTTGCCGGTAAGCATTTGGACGGTCATCAAAATTTCTGATTTTCTCATCGCCAATAGTAAAAGATTCGATTTGCACACCTTCGCCTAAATCTTTTTCGGCAATATGGCTTTGGCGGTAAACGCCCTTTTTATAAAGATCAGGATACAACCGAAAAATCATTTTCTTTAAAGTATCGGGGCTGTTGTTTTCGTAGCTGATCGTTTCATGACCACGTAGCAATTGTGTTGCCGGATCAAAGTTCACCTGGATGTTGTAATTCGCATGATTTTCCCAATAATTTTTTCCCGGTTTTCCCGATGGGCTTCTCGTTCCTTTTTCGTAAGCATGCTGGATATTGGTGTTTACAAAAAGCTGTTGCGAAGAAGCTGTTTCTGTAAAAATGATAAGAGAATAAGCAAAAAAACAAAAGAGTGTTTTCATGTGAAGAAATTAATCAACGGTAAAAGTATCAAAACAATATTATTAACTTTCTGCCATAGTGTCGCAATTTTTTAATTTGTTATCTTTGCCGCCTTAAGAAATTAAATTGAAAATGCCGGAAACAGCTCTTGATATTATACATGATGAAAGCAGGCAGGGAGAAGCATTTGCGCCAAAACAGGCTGTTAATAATCCCTTTTCTAAAAAGTTTTATATAGAAAGTTATGGTTGTGCGATGAACTTTGCTGACAGCGAGGTGATTGCTTCCATTTTGCAAAAAGAAAATTTTAAAATAACTACCCGTTTCGAAGAGGCTGATATGATTTTTGTCAACACGTGTTCCATCCGTGAAAAAGCGGAGGCAACCGTGAGAAGGCGATTGACAGAATTCAGGAAAATAAAAAAGGACAAACCGGGTTTGCTGGTTGGCGTGTTGGGTTGTATGGCAGAAAGGCTGAAATCAAAATTCTTAGAAGAAGAAAAGCTCGTAGATATCGTGGTGGGCCCGGACGCGTATCGTTCTTTGCCATCTTTAATTGAAGAAGCAGAAAGCGGGCAAAAAGGCGTAAACGTATTACTGAGCCGGGAAGAAACTTATGGCGACATCTCTCCTATCAGGTTAAACAGCAATGGCGTTACTGCTTTTGTTAGCATCATGCGCGGTTGCAACAATATGTGTTCTTTTTGCGTAGTACCATTTACCCGTGGCCGGGAACGCAGCAGGGATGCAGATTCGGTAGTTAGAGAATGTGCTGAACTATTTGACCAAGGCTACCGTGAAGTCACTTTGCTTGGACAAAATGTAGACAGTTATCAATGGATAAATGCAAGTGATACTTCAATTGTTTCTTTTGCAAATCTTCTAGAAAAAGTAGCACAAATTTCGCCGTTGCTGAGAGTACGGTTTTCAACTTCTCACCCGAAAGATATCACTGACGAGGTGTTATTCACCATGAAGAAATATGATAATATTTGTAATTACATTCATCTTCCCGTTCAAAGCGGAAGCACTCGGATTTTGCAAATGATGAACCGCACTTATACAAGAGAATGGTACATTTCAAAAGTAAACAGGATCAGGGAAATTCTTCCGGGTTGCGGTTTGTCTACCGATTCTATCAGTGGTTTTTGTGGCGAGACAGAAGAGGATCATAAAGAAACTTTAAGCCTGTTTGAATATTGCGAATATGATCTTGCTTATATGTATTTTTATTCTGAAAGGCCGGGAACTTTGGCTGAGAGAAGATTTAAAGATGATGTACCGCTGGAAGTAAAGAAAAGAAGGTTGCAGGAGATCGTTGATTTACATCGAACCCATTCATTAAAAAGCATGGAAAAGGATTTGGGTAAAATTTTTAAAGTATTGATAGAAGGCAATTCCAGGAAAAGTGACGAACACTGGGCAGGCAGAACCGATCACAACAAAATGGTGGTTTTCCCTAAAAAAGGGAATTTGGACAAAGGCGATTATGTAGACGTGATGATTGAAGATTGCACTGCCGGCACATTAATTGGAAGAGTAAAAGAATGAAATGGTAAAAATTGTAGAAAATAAAATTCCACAGATAATCGATTTATGCAATAATTTTTTGGTGGCAGACGCTGTAGAAAGAAGATTAGCAATAGTTGGAGAGGCGTTATCAAAAGCGACAAAATTGAATTCTGATATTATAGTGTCTCATCAAAAGAAAATAATTGCATTAAGACATATTATAATACACGATTATGACATTGTAGATAGCAGTACAATTTAGTCAATTGTAAAAGTTTACCTGCCAGTTTTAAAAGAAGAAATAAAAAAATATTTAGATTAAAAATCAATGGATCAACAAGCGATAAAGAACAGGTTCGGAATTATTGGAAACTCACCGGGTTTGGTGCATGCTTTAGATGTGGCGATCCAGGTGGCCAACACGGATTTAAGTGTTTTAATTAATGGTGAAAGCGGCGTGGGAAAAGAAGTTTTCTCTCATATTATTCATTCACTGTCTGCAAGAAAACACAATCCTTTCATAGCAGTCAATTGTGGTGCGATTCCTGAAGGAACAATTGATTCGGAACTTTTTGGTCATGAAAAAGGCTCATTTACCGGTGCTGTAGATTCGAGGAAAGGATATTTTGAGACAGTAAACGGAGGAACCATTTTTTTGGATGAAGTGGGTGAATTGCCTTTGGGAACGCAGGCAAGATTGCTGCGTGTTTTGGAAGCCGGCGAATATATTCGTGTTGGTTCTTCAAAGGTACAAAAAACGGATGTTAGAGTTATTGCAGCGACCAATAAAGATCTGTTGGAATATACTCATACCGGCAGGTTTCGGGAAGATTTGTATTATCGATTAAATACAGTTCCCATCAGGGTTCCCGCATTGCGGGACAGGCAGGAAGACATCCCTTTGCTTTTCAGAAAATTTGCTGTGGATTTTGCTGAAAAATATAAATCGCCTCCGGTTCAGTTGACAGACGAAGCAAAGGAAATTTTAGTTCATTATCCCTGGCCCGGAAATATTCGCGAGTTGAAAAATATAGCTGAACAGGTTTCTGTTTTGTCAAAAGACAAATCAATAAATGCAGAGGAGCTGCAACATTTTTTACCGGATGTTAATTATAACAGGCTTCCGGTTTTATCAACTCATCAACAAGGAGCCAATCAAAAAGAGTTTGCCAATGAAAGGGAAATCTTATACAAATTATTTTTTGATGTTAAGAAAGATGTTACCGAATTAAAAAGAATGTTTTTTGATGTGATGCAACATCCTTCTTCAATCAATGAAAACCGTTTCAGGAATGAACCGATGCTGGATGATTTTCATAATGAGCCAAGGCCTCCTGCGATTTCTTCGGGACAGCCGGTAGTACTTCGCAATAATAATAACGGTATTGATGCACACCAGGAAGTTGAGGAATCACTAAGCATCATGGATGCTGAAAAAGACCTGATCATCAAAGCACTGAAAAAACACCGCGGCAAAAGAAGAGACGCTTCAAGCGATCTTGGCATCAGCGAAAGAACATTGTACAGGAAACTGAAAGAGTATAACATTAACGAGTAAACGAAAATAAAACACCGCAGCATGAAATCAAGACAAGGAATATCATTATTTGTTTTACTCAGTTTCATTTCCGTGCTTTTTACCTTTGCAACCTGTAAATATTCATTTAAAGATACTTCACCCATTCCTGCAGATATCACTACTTTCCGGGTGAATATTTTTGAGAATCGTGCACGTTATGTCAACCCCACGATAGCGCCTGAACTTACAGAAAAACTGAGACAAAAGATCATCAGCCAAACGAGATTGAGGGAAACAAAAAATGATGATGCCAATTATGACATAAGCGGTTATTTAACTGATTACAGCGTAACCACCAGCGGTGTTCAAAACCAACAGGCATCAAGTAACAGGCTGAACGTTACGTTTCATCTTATTTTTAAAAATACGGTTGATCCTGACCCCGCAAAAAGTTTTGAAACAGACCTGACCAGTAATTACGACTTTCCTGCAAATCAAACTTTGCAGCAGGCAGAAACAGACCTGATGGACAAGATAATAAAAACGGTAACAGACGCTATTTTTAATAAAATATTTTCAAACTGGTAATTACAAGATGAATACAGATACCGATTATGCGGCGCTTTATCATGCTGACGTTTCACAAGACAGGGAGATGCTTGAAAAAAATGTGCGCGATTATCCGGCGAGTTCGGTAGCGCGTTTTCTACTTTTGTATTACTTGAAGAAAAATAACGATCCACGTTTCAATGAGGTAGCTTTACAAACAGGGATTTATTTGCACGATCCGTATTGGATAGATTTGCAATTATCAAAAATAAAGGCCGAAACAGAAGAAGATTTTTTTGATATCCCGGTAGAAAGTCCCCAGGTTGAAAATACTGAATTCAACGAAGTTTCAGAAGAAGCTACCCAGGCATCTCCGGAATCAACTTTTTTAAACCAGGGCGAGGAAAATGAAAATACGAGACCTGTGGCAGCGGACGATGAAACAGGGCAAGAAGAAAATTTGCCTTTGCCAGTAAACGAAGAAATTACAGAGAATTTTAATTTGGAAACAGCCTCTTCGGAAACAGTCAATGAAACAGATCCTGAGGCTACGGAACAAGTTTTGCAACCACAAGCAGATCTCGGGGAAGAGGAACCAGGGGATGGAAATTATTCTTTACAGGCAACCGGAGAAACTAATGATAATTTAAATTCAGAAGCAACTACTTCAATTAATGAAAATGAAGAAGTTACATCGATCGAGCGCAATGAAGAAAATTCCGAAGAAGTCCCGTATATAGAGGAACCTTCGGAAGATTTGGCGAATGAAGAATCCCAAAGTGTTCAAAGGGTAGTTGATTTAACACAACCGCAAGAGGAAGGCAGCCAGGCGGAGGCGGAAGGAAACTCCGATTTTAATAAAGATGATTCGGTTTTTGACATAAAAATTCCCACTGAGGAAGATGCCAATCAAATCGAATCCACTTCGGATACGGGAAACAACCACGAAGAAGACGGTGATCTGTCTATCCCTTTTGAACCATTGCATGCAGTAGATTATTTTGCCTCACAGGGCATTCACCTTACAGAAGATGCAATAAGCGATGATCAGTTAGGTAAGCAGGTGAAAAGTTTTACCGCGTGGCTTAAAAGTATGAAGAAATTACACCCGGGCCAGCTACCGGAACAAAATGAAGTAATTGAAAAATTAATACAAACTTCTTCTGAAGCTTCCAACCAAAGCGCAAATGTGCTTACAGAAGCCATGGCAGAGGTTTTGGTAAAGCAGGGCAAGCGCGACAAAGCAATAGAAATGTACCAAAAATTAAGTTTGATTAATCCCTCCAAAAGTGCGTACTTTGCAGCCAAAATTGAAAGTTTAAAAATCATTTAATATGTTATTTGTCTTTATAGTTCTTATCATTTTAGCCTCGATAATATTGGGAGTGATAGTGCTTATTCAGAATCCAAAGGGCGGTGGTTTGTCTTCGTCTTTAGGCGGATTCAGTAACCAACTAATGGGTGTAAAACAAACTACAGATGTACTTGAAAAAGGCACCTGGCTTTTCGCAGCCATTATTGCGGTGCTTTGCATTACTTCTACCCTGTTTATCCCTTCATCAGGAGGCACGAATTCGAATGAAAATTTAATAAATGAAGCACCTGTTGGTACGCCGCTTGCACCAAAGCAGAATAACACGGTACCAATGCCTTCTACGCAACAGGCACCTGTTAAGACGCCAACTCCTGCTCAATAGGTTTAAAAAAATATTCAGCAACCTGCCTGTTTGGGGCAGGTTTTTTTTATGGGTATTATTTTTGAATAAGGGATAAAAACGTTATTTTTCAACACCCAATACGAAAACAAAATATGAAAGCCGGCAAAATAATAGTATTTATTATCCTGATCATCGGTTTGGTAGCCGGCTATTGCGCCTGGAAAATTTTCGGGCCATCTGTTCATTCACCAAAAAAAGAATTCCTTTACATTAAAACCGGTAGCATTTACGCGGATGTGAAAGACAGCCTGCTGAAAAATAAAATGATCAGCAATAATTTTTGGTTTGACCAGGTTGCAAAATATGCGGATTATCCCCAAAAAGTAAAGGCAGGGAAATACAAGGTTACCGATGGGATGAGTTTGTATCACCTGGTAAAAATGTTGCGCTCGGGTAAACAAGCCCCTGTAAACCTGGTAATAACCAAGCTAAGGACTAAGGATGATCTTGCCAAAAAGATTGGAAGCGACTTTGAAATTGATTCTTCGGCTGCGATTAATTTTTTGAACAATAAAGATTCTTTAAAACCATTTGATGTTGATTCAAACACTGTGATGACAGATGTGATTCCAAACACGTATACCTATACATGGAACACCTCAATGAAAAATATTTTCAAAAAATTATATGCCGAAAAGCAAAAATTTTGGAACAAAGAAAGAATGCAAAAGGCTGAACAGTTAAATCTTACACCAAAACAGGTATACACTTTAGCCTCCATAGTTGAAGAAGAAACCAATAAACAGGAAGATAAAGGGAAAATTGCAAGCGTGTATATAAACCGGCTGAAAAAAGGAATGAGACTGGCCGCCGACCCTACCGTAAAGTTTGCATTGAAGGATTTCGGATTGAAACGAATTTATCACAAACACCTGCAATTTCCATCACCTTACAATACCTATTTGAACACAGGATTGCCGCCGGGCCCTATTTGTACGCCATCGATAAAAACCATTGACGCTGTCCTGGATTCTCCCCAAACAGATTATTTGTTTTTTGTCGCGCGATCAGATTTTTCGGGCTACTCGGATTTTGCTTCCAGCTACAGGCAGCATGAAGTGTATGCAAAGGCCTACCAGCAGGCACTTGATAGCCTGATAAAGGCAAGGCAAGGTGAATAGTATAAAAAGGGGTACTTTAGTTTTTTATTTTAGAAACTGACTTCAAAACAGGAAAGCGTTTTGCAAAAAAAGAGACACTTCATTCTTCACCCGATAAAATACCTGGTTCGGAAAAGTAAAGTTTGGTCACCTCCCGGTTTCCAGGGAATGACTATCTATGAAGTAGTGAAATACTTTTCAAAGGATTTTGACCTCCCAACGTTTACTGAGAAGGCCTCGGCAATTTCCTATAATTTTATCATGTCGGTACCTACTTCCTGTTTATTCCTGTTTACGCTCACCCCCAATCTGCCTTTTATTTCAAAGAAAGCTCTTAAGATCCAACTGCATGGATTGATACATGACATTATTCCTTCAGCCACTTATAATAAAGGATTGATACAGTTTGTAGACAGCTTTATAAACGGTTCAAAAATCGGGATGCTTTCTTTTACTTTTGTATTATCGCTGTTTTTTGCATCCGGCGCTGTGATGGGCTTAATGCGGTCATTCAATAAAAACCATGTGGGATTTCAAAAAATAAAAGGCCTGAAACGCAGATGGGAAGCGATAAAATTAACCGTTATGCTTTTCGGCTTGTTGCTCGCTTGTATTATCTTATTGCTTCTTCAACGCAATATTTTGAACTGGCTTGGTATAAAAGATTTTCATATCAGGAATCTGATTTTTTACGGAAAGTGGCTCTTTATTATCGGATTAATCTTTTATTCTTATGCATTTATTTATCGCTATGCGCCGTCTACCACCAGGCGATGGAATCTTGTTTCGCCGGGAGCTGTGGTAGCCACATTTTTGTCAATTTTAGTTACAATAGGGTTCACAGCGTTTGTAAATAACTTTGGCCGGTATAATATTCTGTATGGTTCAATCGGTACCATTATGGTAATTATGATTATGATTTTTTTGAACTCACTCGTGATATTGATCGGGTTCGAATTAAACCTAAGTATAAACACCCTCAAAACTCAGGCAGAACAGGAACAGGGAAAAGAAACAAAACTCTTCGTCAAAAATAACTAACGGTAATAGTAAACGAAGAAATTAACCCGCAAAGCTCATGTACCCTCCGGAAATACCCGGTTCACTTTTATAAAACGAGGTAAAAAATAAGAGTTCATTCCTGAAATCATTACGCCCCTGCTTGTTGAAGCGTGAATAAATTTAATATCGCCATTGATGTTTTCTGTAATAATGCCCACATGTCCCACAATCCTGCTTTTTGCATTGGTGCCTGTAAATAAAATAATATCCCCGGGTTTGCTTTCGCGAAGCGGTACTTCTTCTCCTGCATCAGTAAAGTCTGTGGTAACGCGGGGAACAGGAATATTGAAATGATTGAAGACGTAATTCACAAACCCTGAACAATCAAAACCGTCGTCAACGCTTTCTGCGCCGTATTTGTATTTTATGCCAATAAGTGTCTCGGCAAAACTAACAACATCATTGGCCGATACATTATTATCTTTAATTGCGCTTTTGCGTACATTATACTTATCAGTAGCTTCGGTTGTAACGTTATCGTTTTTTTTATTCATCTTCCGTGATGTACTGCAACCGGTTAAAATCAGTATTGATACCAGGGCAATGAAAAGCAAACTATTCTTCATAAGGAAATAAATAATTAACAGGTTTGACGGTTGATTTCGCACCTGGAAATTTTTGTGAATATCTGTCAAATATCATAATTATTGTAATAACTAAATGTTACAGTTTTTGCGCTTTGGCCATTCTAAAGTAATTTTGCACGGTTTATAAAAACAATTTCACAAAACAAATTCATACGAAATATGGCATACGACGTAATAGTTTTAGGCAGTGGCCCGGGCGGATATCCGGCAGCGATAAGGGCTTCACAATTAGGAAAAAAGGTAGCAATTGTAGAGCGCGAAAATCTCGGCGGCATTTGCCTCAATTGGGGTTGTATTCCGACAAAAGCTTTACTGAAGAGCGCACAGGTAATGGAATATGCAAACCACTCAGTAGATTATGGTGTTGACTTGAAAGACCCTAAACCCAATTTTGACAATATGGTAAAACGCAGTCGTGGTGTGGCGGATAAGATGAACAAAGGTGTTACCTTTTTGATGAAGAAAAATAAGATTGATGTGGTAATGGGAAACGGGAAATTGGTTTCGCCGACAAAGTTGGAAGTTACCGGCGCTGATGGCAAAAAACAAACATTAGAAGCAAAAAACATAATTATAGCAACCGGGGCGAGAGCGAGAGAATTACCTTCATTAAAATTTGATGGCAAAAAAATAATAGAATACCGGAAAGCAATGAGTCTTGAGGATCAACCTAAATCGTTGATAGTGGTAGGTTCAGGGGCCATCGGGACTGAGTTTGCTTATTTTTATAACAGCATCGGAACTAAAGTGACTATCGTTGAATTTTTACCAAGAATTGTTCCTGTTGAAGACGAGGAAGTTTCCAAAGAACTTGAGAAAAGTTTTAAAAAGCAGGGAATTACAATCATGACAAGCAGCGAAGTAACCAGCGTGGACACAAGTGGCAATGGCGTAAAAGCAAAAGTGAAAACCAAAGATGGCGAAGTAACGCTTGAAGCAGATGTAGTTTTAAGCGCTACAGGCATCACAGCAAACATTGAAAATATCGGTTTGGAAGAACTGGGCGTTAAAACTGAAAAAGGAAGAATTGTTGTGGACAAAAACCAGCAAACAAACATTCCGGGCTTGTACTCCATTGGCGATTGTACGCCACACCAGGCTTTGGCACATAAAGCCACCAAAGAAGGTATCAACGCTGCCGAGCATTTGGCAGGTAAAAATCCTGAGCCTATTGATTACAATAACGTTCCGGGCTGTACTTATTGCTCACCGGAAATTGCGTCTGTTGGTTATACGGAAGCTGCGGCCAAGGATGCCGGATATGAATTGAAGATCGGAAAATTTCCTTTCACTGCCAGTGGCAAAGCAACTGCAGCAGGTGCTACAACAGGTTTTGTAAAAATCATCTACGATGCAAAATATGGTGAACTGTTAGGATGCCATATGATCGGGTATAATGTAACTGAAATGATTGCAGAAATTGTAGTGGCACGCAAACTTGAAACAACAGGTCACGAAATCTTAAATGCGATCCATCCTCATCCTACCATCAGCGAAGCTATTAAAGAAGCAACAGCGGTAGCTTATGGCGAGGCAACAGATATTTAATAATTTGTCTGAACCAGGATTTTCAGGATTAAAGGATTATGCAAATCCTGGTTCAGCTTTTTTTTGTTCATTTCTTGCTCACAAAAAAAGTTTGTTTCTATTTATTAATGAGATAAGGCTTATGTTTTTGTAATTTATCCACCTGCAATTTGAAAGAAGGCATGAATGTTTTGATTTCTGCAATTTTACTTATGATACAGTTTAATATCACAATAGTAACCGAATATCTTTCCAGATTCTGTTGAAACATCAAATTCTTATCAACACAGTATGACATCAAATTTCCATTCTTTATTCCACTTAACCCCAGTTCTATAACGGTTGAAACTTCGAATTCTTCCAGATACTTTTGCTAGACGTTTGGTTACACATTCATCAAGCAAGATTTTCACTGAGAATATTTGTTGATGATTCAATTAATTTTTTCGATAGCTCAAGCACTTTTTTTACCTGGTCTCTGCTAACTCCTTCAAAGTCTTCAAGAAAAATTTCAATTGAATCTCCTGACTCTAAATAATCAAATAGATTTTTAATTGGCACACGGGTTCCAAAAAAGACAGGAGTACCGCCCAAAATTTCAGGATCAATATTTATTACTTTTCCATCCATGGCCTTAGTTGATGCTTTCAAATTTAAACAAGTCTTACAATCTTCAAGAAGAATGCGCTAGCGGTTTAAATCTCTCTCGCTTTTGATTTTTTGCTCAATCAGGCAAATAGCATCTCTGCTAATTAACTAAATTAGCTACCGCTTCCTCTCCATACATCTGGTTTTTGTATTTCAACGAAGGCGAAGGGATAAATGCTCCCAAACCAAGCTTCTGCCATTTTTTATCCACTGATTCAATAGTCTTGTCATCTGCAATTATAATATTAGGCCAGTCGCGGTAAAAATCATCGAAATCCTTCGTTTTTAAAGTACCGTCAAAGCCAATGCAGGCTGCATATTGATTAGAAATCCCTGTTATTTGTTTCTTTACTATAAAATGATCGCGTTTGGGATCGAGATTATTACAAAAGCGCCACAAAGCAACGGGAAGATCATTCGGATCAATGGTATGTTCCACGTATAACATCATTTTAATTCCATCGATGATTCCGGAATCAAAAATTGATTGATGTAGTTTTTTTACATGCTCCTTTTTATTTTTTTGAACAGATACAATAAGGCATGGAAGTTCTTTTTCAATCAATGAAAAATTGATCGCTTTTATTTCAGGAAAAAGCTTTTCTAATTGCGTGGCAGATTCACCGGTAAAACGGGGAAGCATAGACGAAAATTGATCATCTTTTTCTTCCTCGAATTTAAAAGTTCCATCAATGCACATTTTGCCTCCAAACCCTAGTTTGCTGCAACTGTGATCCAGCACATCCATCGGTCCCTGTGAAAAATAAATATCAGTGGAAGGATTTAAATTTTTAAAAACGTCTTTTGCCAAAGCTGTATAATTACCAAGTTCAGGAGACTGGATTCCATTGTTATTTGCTGCTGCAGTAACAACCAATATTTTATTAAACATCATTTGCCCCGCACCCCACATGGCATTCATAACCTTTTGTGCCTGCCCGGCATAATCTTTTTGAATTTTGGCAATCACCAAATTATGGAAAACGCCTTCCACCGGCATTTCCATATCCATAATTTCAGGAACCAAGGTCATTTTTATCGGCGCTAAAAATATGCGTTCTGTTGCTTTACCCAGCCATGCATCTTCCTGCGGCGGAATGCCGACAATCGTTGCAGGATAAATTGCATTTTTTTTATGAGTAATAGCAGTGATGTGAAACCGTGGATACCAATCAGGCAATGAATAATAGCCGGTGTGGTCGCCAAAAGGGCCTTCCCAAATCAATTCATCATCCGGGTCAACATATCCTTCTATGATGAAATCTGCATCAGCAGGCACTTCAATTTCGGGCTGTGAAATACATTTTACCAACTCCACTTTTTTCTTTCGTAAAAAACCTGCAAGCATGTATTCATCTACATTTTCAGGCAATGGAGCCGTGGCAGAATACGCATAGGCCGGATCTCCACCCATTGCAACGGCAACGGGCATACGCTTATTCAGCTTTTTATATTCATTAAAATGTTTTGCTGAAACTTTATGTTTATGCCAATGCATCCCGGTAAGTGTTGGCCCGAATATTTGCATCCGATACATCCCGACATTTCTTGAATGATTGTTGGGATCCTTTGTATGAATGATCGGAAGCGTTACAAAAGGGCCACCATCTTTTGGCCAACAGGTAATTACCGGGAGTTTGGTAATATCCGGTTCTTTCATAATGACTTGCTGACAATCCCCTCGCCCGCTGATCACCTTAGGCATCCAGCTTGCAAACTGCCCAAGTTTCGGTAGTAATTTTAATTTTTCAATGATATTTTCTTTTGGAGCGGAAAGCAGGTGAAATAAATTTTCAATTTCTTTTGCTGTATCGTTTAAATGTTGCACGCCTAATGCAAGGCACATTCTTTTTTCACTTCCGTACGCATTCATCAGCACAGGAAAATCATACCCGGTATTTTCAAAAAGCAACGCCTTTCCTCCATCTTTGCTTTTGCTTATCCTGTCTGTAATTTCTGCTATTTCCAAATAAGGATCCACATATTCTTTTATGCGAACCAACTCATTTTCTTTTTCAAGAACATCAATAAATTCCTGCAAATTTTTGTATGCCATTTTGCAAAGATACTTGAAGCTAGGTTGCCGATAAACATCAAAGCACTTCGTCAGTAAACAAACAAATAAAGCATATTTCCATTTGCCTGCAAATATTTTTAGATTAAAAAACGTTACTCATCCTTACTATATTTACAACCTTAAAGTTTTTACTAATAAATAATTTCAGATGATCAATAAAAGACTATTCATTGTACTCCTCCCGTTTGTTTTTACTTTTTACTGTTCATTTGTATCAGCACAGAATAATGCGGATCCAACATATTCCTCGCAGGAAAATAATGACCAACCATACTTAAAGCCTTCAGGGCTCATTGTCCCAGGGGCTTTGCTGATCTACGGTGGTCTAAAACCAGTGATTAATGGCATTCCAAAAATTGACGACAGGATCTGGACGCACATGCAAGATTATTATCCAGATTTCCACACTAAAGCCGCAGATTATCTTATGTGGATTCCTTCAGCTTCTGTTTACGCGATGGATGCTTTCCATGTAAAGACGCAACATACTTTTAAAGAACACCTTATTCTTGACGCAGGATCGATTCTTATTACAGGAGGCATTGGTTATGCAATGAGAAAAATTTCACAGCATATTGAAGTATATAACACACACAATACCGACTTCCCTTCAGGTCACGCAGCCAATGCTTTTCGTGGTGCAGAAATTGTTCACCAGGAATTGAAATACAGTCATCCTGTTTTAAGCTATAGCAGGATATGTTGTAGCAACAGGTGTTGGATTACTGCGCATCTATAATAAGAATCACCTTTTGTCGGAAGTTCTTGCTGGTGCGGGACTTGGAATTCTTTCTACCAAGCTTACCTATTGGGTTTTCGGAAAAGTAAAAGAGAAAAATAATTAAGAGGCTGTCATTCTTTGTTTCATGGATTCGTACAAAATCATGCCGGCAGCAACAGAAACGTTCAGTGATTCGAAATCTGTTTGCATAGGAATCTTAAAAACATTATCACATAATTTATATATTGATGGATGAATTCCTTTGTCCTCGCTACCCATTATTACGGCGCAGGGTTCTTTAAAATTCATATCAAAAATATTTTCTTCAGCTTTCATCTCGCTGGCAAAAACTTTTACGCCATTCAGATGCATTTCATCGATGGCGCTATGCAAACTTTTCACGCGACAAACTGCAATATTTTCAAGTGCGCCAGCGGACGTATTGATAGCATCTTCATTCAAAGCTCCCACACCTTTTTCAGGAATTACAATTGCCTGAACGCCGCAGCAGTAAGCCGTTCTGGCCAAAGCGCCAATATTTCTTATATCCGTTATTCCATCAAGCATCAACAGCAAAGGAGTTTCACCGTTTTCTACAATAAAAGAGATTACATCCTGAAGGTTTTGATATTTTATTTTAGATTTGATGGCAATACAACCTTTCGGATTTTCAAGATTGAAATTTCTTATTTTTTCAAAAGGCACTTTGTTGACCGGTACTTCAAATTCAAATGCCACTTTTTTTAATTCATCTGCTTCGTCTCCCGAAATGGTATTTTGCAAATAAATGCGCTCCAATTGAATACCATTTTTCATAGCGTCAATCACAGAGGAAATTCCTCCGATCAAAAGATTTTTTTTGGGACGATGTTGTTGTGTAAATGTTTTAGGTGGTCTCACTTTGTGTATATTCTTGGTCTTTTTTTAAATGGAATTTTCTTAAGAAATATTGAATAGTAATTTTAATTTCCCGTCAACTTCTTTATGAAGGGATTCGGGCAAAAACCCAATTGTCTTTTGTATTATTTTATCGGGAATAGTAATAAGCTTGTGAATTTTTATAACCGAAGAAACTTTTAATCCTGTTTTTTCAAAATCATTTTGTTTGTTTTCGAGTAAAATATCGGTCGTCTCTGTTGCATTATTAAGATTGCTGGTAATGGGAGCTAAAATAACATGTTGATGTTTTGAAATTGGAGAAGTTAAACAAAGGGCCGGCCTTAATTTAGATCCTGAAAAATCATCAAAAGGAAAATTTATTAATACTATTTCAAACCTCATCAGGATCGCTTTTATAAGGTATTCCGTCTTCCATAGTATAAATATCTTCCGCAGGATCATTTAAGAAATCATAAGCGCCACCTTTCATTGCTACACTTAGCCATTCTTTTTCAGTTATTTCATCGTCTTTAATCAATACTACTACTTTGGCCTCCTTTTTTGAGAACTCTTTGCCCAATTTTAATAGAAGATTCCCTTCTTCATCAAAATGAACTATTTTTTCAAACGCTTCCATTTTTTTTAATTAAAGATACAAAAATAAAAAAACCATAAGGTTGAAAGCTTATGAAAATAATTTATTAGAGTGGCATTTAAGGTGTCACCGCTGGAAAGTCCATTTATTTCAGCATAAAAAATAAAAAATCTTTAATTCTTAGACTAAGCAACAAAGGATCGAACTTCTTTTTAAAAGATTTAATATTATTGATAAGTTTATAAATATTTGCAAAACAAAACCTTCAGTTAAGCTATAAAATCGCACTTTTTTGACTTTTAAATGCTCTTATTAGCTATGAAGCAAATCTTTTATCTTATCCATAGAAAGTTCAACCATTTTTCTACATTTTAAAAATGCTCTTTTGTTGATTTCGGCATCATAGCCGTTTTTAATTATTTTTTGTCGCAGGTCAAGTAAAATATCCATCTCTTTTTTGTTTGAGCTAAAATCCGTGGTAATATTTTCCTTATTGAATTCCTTAAAAGGGTCATCCAAATTTCTTGCATATAAATATATATCATCAGCAAAAGCAATAGTCCCTGAAAAATGAATCTTCTTTTGAACAATCATAAAAATGGGTAACGCACCACTTATTATGGCTACATAATCATTGGATCTTTTTAAATAAAGGTATTTCACCCCGTTATTATTAAAAGCAAAAATGGACCCTGGTGAAAAAGTTTTTATGTTTTTTTTATTCTTTTTTATATGTACCGGGAATGCTTCTCTTTCTATAACAAATCTTGAAAAGATGGGAAAGCATTGGGTATGAATGTCGTTAACTGTTTTATATTGAAGTGTATTTGAAAGAAAGTCATTTTTAGTAAGATATACTCCTGAGGTATCTGTTGCTGCTATCCCGGAAGATATTTTAAATAGTAATACATATAATAAAGAGTTGCTTTAAAATTTTGCATAGAAATGATTTTAGGAAGTTGTGTTTTATGGCATTTGTCACCAAATATTAACTAACCTACAGAAGCTCTCACTCCTCTTAACAACCCTCTAATAAGCTTTGCCAGTAGCTACAAGGATCCGAAAAATAATAATCTGCCATTATTTTTTGAGCCACAAATTCATCCGCTCCAAACTCCCTTCCACTATCTAAAGTGATAGAAAGTGTAAATTCCATTCATGTTGACCCATCATTCTGGTAATGCTGCTCAACCTGCGAAGCAGGCAATAAAAGTAAGAGCTAAATCATGATTGAAATTACAAATCTTTATTGTAACTGGTTTATTTTTTTAGATGCATTTTAATTTTTAGCCGGTCGACAGGATACCAACCATAATGGCGGATACAAAAACAAAAAACCATAAGGCTGAAAGCTTATGGTTTGCTTAAA
Organism: uncultured Chitinophagaceae bacterium; assembly: GCA_963783125.1. GTDB lineage: Bacteria > Bacteroidota > Bacteroidia > Chitinophagales > Chitinophagaceae > Ginsengibacter. The sequence continues at coordinate 120,737 of CAWAMQ010000008.1, read as the reverse complement.
ATAAAATTTGAAATTTATTTTATTCCAAAAGCTTTTTTAACCTTGGGTACATAATCTAATTTTTCCCAGGTAAACAATTCAACTTTTACTGTTTTTGGCGAACCATTAGGCAGGTTAAAGGTTTTGGTAACTACTTCATTTTTTCTTCCCATGTGGCCGTAAGAAGCTGTTTCCTGGTAAATAGGATTGCGTAGTTTCAATCTTTTTTCAATAAAGAAAGGGCGCATATCAAAAAGCGATTCTACTTTTTTTGCTATTTCGCCATCCGACAGGTCCACTTTAGCACTTCCGTAGGTATTTACGTTGATACTTGTGGGCTGAGCCACTCCTATCGCGTAAGAAACCTGCACCAACACTTCGCTGCAAACACCAGCTGCCACCAGGTTTTTAGCGATATGCCTCGCTGCATAAGCTGCACTTCTGTCTACCTTACTTGGATCCTTTCCACTGAAAGCTCCGCCGCCATGAGCACCTTTACCACCATATGTGTCAACAATTATTTTTCTTCCTGTAAGTCCGGTATCTCCATGTGGCCCTCCAATCACAAACTTGCCTGTTGGATTGATATGATATTTAATTTTATCATTGAAGAAGTGCGCATATTTTGGATACTTTTTTTTCATCCTCGGAATCAATATCTTCTTGACATCATCAGATATTTTCTTCAGCATTTTTTCTTCTTTGTCAAAATCATCATGCTGTGTAGAAATTACTATCGCATCGATGCGCTGAGGTTTATTATCATCGCTGTATTCAAGCGTTACCTGGCTTTTGGCATCAGGGCGCAAATATTTCATTTCTTTATTTTCCCTTCTTAATTCAGCAAGCTCAATCAAAAGACTATTCGCAATATCAAGCGAAAGAGGCATGTAGTTTTCAGTTTCGTTGGTAGCGTAGCCAAACATCATTCCCTGGTCGCCGGCTCCCTGCTCTTCCTTTTTCTTCCTGTCAACGCCCTGGTTAATATCTGATGATTGTTCATGAATGGCTGAAAAGATACCACACGAATTGGCTTCGAACATGTACTCGCTTTTGGTATATCCAATTTTCCTGATCACACCGCGTGCAATTTCCTGGACATCCAGGTAGGCTTTTGATTTTACTTCGCCTGCAAGCACCACCTGCCCAGTTGTTACCAACGTTTCACAGGCAACTTTGCTCTGCGGATCAAACGCTAAAAAGTTATCAATCAAAGCGTCGCTGATCTGGTCGGCTACTTTATCGGGATGTCCCTCACTTACCGATTCAGACGTAAATAGATATGGCATTTCGAAATGTTTTTTGAGCCGCAAAATTATGTTTTCGGTTTGATAGGGCAAAATGCAATTTAACCGGAAATCCATAAAGTAAAAATTCTCGTTATTTGTTAATTTACTGTGGTGTTTTGATGGTACATAAAACAATAAAAACACCTCTCCTCAGTTAAATACCGATAACCAACGCGATAAAGCATTATAAGGCCATTGATCAAACAAATTACCAGACTAAGGATTTCTGGATTATTTTTGGACGCAATTTTTAACCAGTACTCAATTTACCAGCTGAAAACAGAACGATCAAAGTATAGCCCCCAACCCAACCCTTTCAAAATAAAAGGCCACTACCCGGGTATATGCATAAGAAATATTTTATGCAGGAGACCTTTTTATCGATATATGTTAGCCTTGCGCCCCAGGATGGTTTGTATGCTCTTTATTTCGCTTATTTTGTCCCAGCACGTTTTTTCGCAGGCGTTCACCATTTCCGGAAGAATTATTGACAAAAGTACCAACGAACCGCTCAACGATGTTACAATTCATTTGCTCAATTCGCCTGATATGACGCTCTCCAAAGAGGATGGATCTTTTTCTATTATAACTTCAAGATGGGAAGACTCTTTGGAAGTCACAAGCATTGGTTTTAAGCGGCTTGTAGTTTCCCTGCAGAAAAATCATACTCAAGATCTTTTAGTTAAAATGGAAACCGAGGCACAAGCTTTACAAACTGTAGTAATCATGGGCGCCGAACGAGACAAAGAGCCGGGAAAGCGATACATGAAAAAAGTGATTGCCAACAAAAATCTGAATAATCCCGACAGGTTTAAAAATTACAGCTACAGGCAATACATCCGGCACGAAGTGGATATCGACAACCTTCATTCCTCAGCAAACGGGAAGGGTTTAAAATCGCTGGTGTTGAAAATGTATCAAAATGCCGATAGCGGAAATACCGGAAGTAAACTGCTACCGGTTTATTTTTCAGAATTAGTTTCAGACAGGTATCATAGCGTTTCGCCTTTGGTGGACAAAGAAAATGTTCTTGCAAAGAAAACGCTGGGACTTGAGACTGATAAATTTCTGTGGCAGTTAGATAAGTTTAATTTCAGCTATAATGTTTATGATAACTGGTACACGATCTTCAATCAAACGTTCGCAAGCCCATTGAGTAATACGGCTTTTAATTACTACAATTTTTACTTTAACGATAGCAGCGTAGTGAATGGTAAAAAAGTATATACCATTCGTTTTATGCCAAAACAAAAATATGAGAATGCGTTTTCGGGTTCCATTTGGATCAACGACAGTACTTTTTCGGTAAAAAAAATCGAGATGCATCTTGATAAAACAGCAAACCTCGACTTTATAAAAAATGTGAAGTACAGCGAAGAATATAAATTGAGTAAGGATTTATCAACGGGCAAAGCTGTATATATGCCTTACAAATTTGTGTCAACTGTTGAGTTCGAAACAGGAATCGAATTACTTGGCATTCCTGCTCCGCAAAATTCCAAAAAAGTACGCCTTGAAGTGCAGAATACCACCGTGATCGGCGACATTCGAATCAACTCGGGAATGGCTGATGAATTTGCAAAAAAAATGAAGAAAGAAGCCTCGTCAAACCTTGAAAAGCCGGAGAGTTACTGGAACCAAAACCGGCTGGGCGATTCACTTACCACCCACGAGAAAAGTATTTATGTGATGGTGGACTCATTAAAGAACAGTCCTAAATTTATTTTTGGCTCCAAAGTGATCAATCTCCTGGGAACAGGCTATTGGGATTTTGACAACAAAATTCGCATCGGCCCATACTATTCACTTCTCAGCACCAATAGCATCGAGGGATGGCGATTCCGCTCTGGCTTGTGGACGCTGGAAGGTTTCAACAAAAAAGTGAACCTGAACGGATATATCGCCTATGGAACAAAAGACCAGGCGTTAAAAGGCGGGCTGGGCATAAAATATTTATGGAACGCCGCCAAGTGGACTAAAACTTCGTTGTATGCCAGCAGCGATTATGATTACCTGACGGAGGAAGACCAGGAACTGGACGAAGACAATCTTATCAATTCTTACCTTAGGAAAGACATTCCAACAACGCGCGTTTACTTAAAGCAAATTCAGTTGAAACATGAACAATATGTTTCAAAAAAATTCAGTGTAAACGGCTCATTTACTTATAAAGAACTTACACCTGTTTTTAATTTTTCTTATCATCCTCTTAGTAAGGAAACGCAACTGCCCGTGGATAGTGTAACAGCTACAACATTACCAATGGCCGAGGCGACTGTTGGGGTTCGGTTTGTGGCTAAAGAAAGAACCGTAATCTGGAATTTTGACCAGATAAGAGCCGATACGTACGATCCGATCCTCACCGCCAGCTTCACACAAGGATTTAAATTCGGAAATACCTCATTTAATTATGAAAAGATTTCGGCAGGTATTGAACAGCTTTTGAGACTACCACCTAAATCCCTCTTTTATTATAATCTTCACGTTGGCAAAACTTTTGGCACCGCACCCTACCTGTTATTGAATCTACCTGCGGGTAATGAATATTATGTGGCAAGCCGTTATTTGTTCAATACCATGCTTCCCTATGAGTACGCCACAGATGAATATGTGAGCCTATACTCAAGGTTATATCTCGGGGGTATTATTTTTAATAAAGTCCCTTTGCTTAAAAAGCTCGGCTGGCGCTCCCGTTTTTCATTTAATGCTTACCAGGGAAATATGTCGCAGGCTAACAGGAATTATAATAAAGACGCGTCGTTTACTGTTCCTGACACACATCCTTTTATGGAAGCAGGCGCCGGGATAGAAAATATTTTTCATGTTTTTTCTCTTGATTATTACAAAAGGCTTTCAGCTTTAAACAATTCCAAATCCGCCAATGGTGCGCTTTTCCTTGGAGTGAATATTACCTTTTGATCTTCGGTTCAGTAGATCAACAAAATCCAAATATTTTTATTTTACAGTAGCCACCATGGTGAATTTTAAAGCAAAAACGCTCCTTTTCTGCAGCAATTGATTTAATTTTATAGAGCTTCCATTCACGTCATAATTGTTTGCTATGAAATTAGAATCTAAAATTCCCCGCAGAAAATTTTTAAAAGTTTCGGCCGTTTCCGGTGCTTGCCTTGTGTTGGGCATTGCGCTTTTTGGTGAAGAGCTAAAGATTGTGAACCTTAACATTGAAAATGAAAATCCCGGCATTGGGCTTAATCCTTTTATTTTTATAGACAATAATGGTAAAATAATTCTTTACAATCATCGGCCTGAAATGGGCCAGGGCACTTTTGAAGCCATTCCTATGATCATTGCTGAGGAACTGGAAGCGGACATTAGTAACATCACCATCATGCCGTCGCCTGCTAACAGACAAATTTATGGCGATCAAATGGTGGTAGGAAGCAGGAGTATCAACGGCAATTATGATTTAATGAGAAAGATAGGCGCTTCTGCAAAAGAAATGCTGATTGCCGCAGCGGCTGGAAAATGGAATATTGAGGCCGATCAATGCTATGCGAAAAATGCAGCCATAATCAATCGCAACAATGGCGCAAAATTATCTTATGGTGATTTGGTGGCAGATGCTGCGAAGCGGCCGGTACCTGCTAATCCCAAATTAAAAGATCCAAAAGATTTTATTATTATAGGCAAATCTTTTCCCCGCCAGGATATCCCCCTGAAAGTAAATGGCAGCGCGCAATATGGAATTGATATAGCAGTGCCTGGTATGTTGTACGCATCTATCGAACGTTCGCCTGTGTTGCTTGGTAAAATCGTAAGTTTTAATGCTGACAAAGCCCGGGCTGTGAAAGGAGTTAAACATGTTTTAAAAACATCCCGAACCGTTTTCGGACAAAAGCGTGCAGGCATTGCCGTTATAGCCGATAATTACTGGGCTGCGCTACAGGGAAGAAAATTACTGGATATCAAATGGGACAATGCCGGCCTTGATAACTGGACAACTCAAAAAATACAAGAAGATTTTACAAACGCATCAAACCAGGAAGCGGCGGTTTTTCACAACAAAGGAGATTTTGAAAAAGACTTCTCCGGCGGGCCGGTAAAAATTGAAGCATCTTATGAAACGCCTTACCAGGCACATGCTCCCATGGAACCAATGAATGCTGTAGTTAGTGTTACCAAAGAGCAAATTGATTTTTGGGGATCTACCCAAAACCCTAATGGAATGAGAGATTTTCTTTCAGAGAAATACAATATCCCCGGGGAGAAGGTAAACATTCATTATACCTTCCTCGGCGGGGGATTCGGAAGAAGGTCGCTCACAGATGTGGTGGAAGAAGCCGCAGATTTATCAAGCCAGGTGGGCGCTCCGGTAAAAGTGATTTGGACAAGAGAAGACGACGTAAGCCAGGGGCCTTTCAGGGCGTGTTCGCTGAATGTTTGTCGCGGCTCAGTAGATGAAAAGGGCAATGTGCTTTCACTGGAGCACAAAGTGATCTGCCAGGACATCAGGAATCAATATAGAAACAGTTCTAAAGCAACCGGTGGAATTGCCGGAGGCATCAATACCGAATACGCGATTCCTTCTATGCGTATTAATGGTATTTTGCGAAACCTGTATTTACCTGTTTCTTACTGGCGCTCGGTTTATCACTCAACCAATTGTTTTGCGCATGAATCATTCATAGACGAAATAGCTCATGCTGCAAAAAAAGATCCATTGGATTTCAGGTTATCACTTCTTAAAAATCACACACGATATACCCAGGTTTTAAAAACCGTTGCGGAAAAATCAAATTGGTATGTTCGCGATAAAGGGACAGGAAAAGGTGTGGCAATTGTTGAAAGATCCGGCGCGTTTGTAGCGATGGTAACAGAAGTAAAAAGAAAAAACGGAAAGATAGTTCCGCTGAAAGTCACAGCTGCCATTGATTGCGGAACACCGGTAAATCCGGATATCATTAAATCGCAAACAGAAGGTTGTGTTGTAATGGGATTAACGGCCACTTATAAAAGTGGTTTGAATATTGAAAAAGGAAAAGTGGTTGAACAAAATTTTGATAAATACAAAATGCTACGTATAAACGAAACACCTCAAATTGAGGTTTTCGTTGTTGAAAGTAAAGATCATCCTGAAGGCGCGGGAGAGGCCGGGTTGCCAACTGTTGCGCCTTCGCTCACTAATGCCATTTTCGACTTAACTAAAAAGCGAATCCGTTCTCTTCCTTTTGATTTAAATGAAGTTTAAGGGTTTATATTTCTTTCCAGTAAACAAATAAAAAACGATTTTTTTTATTTTTAAAAGGATTTAGATGCAGGCCATAAGAGCTTTTATTTCCATAACGCGCTATCTTACAATATCTTCCACAACAAGCATCCCCAGATAATTACAGAGGAATACTGCCTAAACAAATTATAAAAATAATAATTATATTTTCTTGGTCAATTCAAATAAATTAATTTTCTTTGTAATGGAAGATCCACTATGAACCAACTGAGCTAATCGCGATTTCAAAAATTACTACACACTTTTATTAGAATCTATTTCTTGTGGTTTGATTTTAATAAGTCCATTCCTTCTAAAGCAATTTTCTAACAATTCCTATTTCGGCAACAACAATTGCCGGTCCCGATTTCTTCGTCTCATATCCTTTTGAGAAAAAGGTTCATTTCGCCTCTTTTTCCCCATGAATAAATGGTATTAATCTATTCATCGTTTAAACATTTTTTATGGACTACAAATTAACATCCCGAACATTTTTAAAATTCGGCAAAGCATGCATAGCCATGCTCACGCTGTTTCTTACATTTTTTTTTCAGACCAGTTTATTTGCACAAACGGCCCCTGTAAATCCGCCAACCGGGGGATTTAATATTAACGGCCAGTTAAGAGTCAACAGCGCCGTTGGAGATTGGTTCCCGGGCAGTGGCGGAGGAGGTTCTGTTTTTCACGAAGATGGAACAGCTTTCAACTCATCTACCAGTGGCATGAAAACTGACGCCTTTAACAGTAATGATGATGTATTTACCAACGGAAGCAAGTTCAATGATTATGTTTCAAATTTAAAATGGTTTACTAATTCGGCTCCTGATAAAAATGACATCAATGTAGCACTGTATCATGTATCGAGAAATACAGCTAATAATGACCAGTGGATCTTCATTTCCGGCGACCGTTTATCTACAAATGGTACAAGCTATATCGACTTCGAATTATTGCAGGGTACCATTGTACAAAATGGTGACGGAACTTTCACAGGCACTCCTGATCTGAACAAAGCCAATGGAGGCGGACGAACCAAAGACGATATCATCATTTCAATGGAATATACAAACGGTGGCTCAAAGCCAAACGTATATATTTACCAGTGGGAAAAGTCAGGCAATACATGGTCTTATCAACAAATGACACCTTCAAGTGAGCTGGCCAGTAATGCTTTTGCCGAAACAAACAGAACAGGTAGTATAACCAATCTGCCTTACAATTCGTTTGGAACTAATTCCTATCAGCAATATGCATTTGTAGAAGCAGGCGTAAATATCAGTTATCTTTTAAATCTATCAGGATTAGCCTGTTCAGGTTTAAATATTCAGACCTTATGGGTAAAAACGAAAGCTTCCGCAGCCTCTACTGCGGCATTAAAAGATTTTATAAGCCCCATACCGGTAAACTTTCAGTTCGGCCAATCCAGCATCACCAACCCGGGGCCGTTCTGCTCGAGCGACAATACACCCCATACACTCCAGGCAACCCCGTCCGGTGGTACATTTAAAGTAGACAATGTAACTGCAACTACGTTTACACCTTCTTCTGCCGGAGTCGGAAACCATTCCGTAAGCTATAGCTTTAGCGGATGTACCGCCCAGGCCACTTTTGTTGTTAATCCGGCTGCAACCACCGATCCCAAAGGCGATTATACTATGTGCGCTTCTGATGCTTCAGTTAACTTATCAGGAACTTTTGGAGGAGGAGCCACAGGTGCAACCTGGAGTACTTTGGGTAGCGGTACTTTCTCAAACGTTTCTACAAATGGAAATACCGTAACAGCAACCTATACTCCTTCGGCCGCAGATAAAACCGCGGGTAGTGTTAGTTTAAAACTCACTTCCACCGGGCAGACGAGTCCGTGCGCAGCTGCAGAAAATACCGCCACTTTAACTATTAATCCCGCAGCTACAGCCAACACAGGCGGCCCTTATACTATCTGCGCTTCCGATGCTACCGTCACTGTATCAGGAACTTTTGGAGGAGGAGCTACTGGGGCAACCTGGAGTACTTTGGGTAGCGGTGGTTTCTCAAACATTTCTACAAATGGTAATACAGTATCAGCCACATATACTCCTTCGGCCGCCGATAAAACCGCGGGTAGTGTCAGTTTAAAACTCACTTCCACCGGGCAGTTAAGTCCGTGTGCATCTACAGTGGGTACTGCCACTTTAACCATTAATCCTTCAGCTACAGCTAATGCAGGCGGCCCTTATACTATATGCGCTTCCGATGCTTCCGTTAATGTATCCGGAACTTTTGGCGGAGGAGCCACAGGTGCAACCTGGAGTACTTTGGGTAGCGGCGATTTCTCAAACATCTCTACAAATGGTAATACAGTAACAGCCACCTATACTCCTTCAGCTGCCGACATAACAGCCGGAACTGTTAGTTTAAAACTCACTTCCACCGGGCAGTTAAGTCCGTGTGCAGCTGCAGTGGGTTCTGCCACTTTAACTATTAAACCGAACCCAGGAGCCCCTACAGTTACTCCGCAAAATAATTGCGATGGCACTTCAGTTCTTACTGCAAGCAATTATACAGGTACTTTATTGTGGAGTACAGGCGCAACTACAAGTGCTATTCAGGTAAATGATAACAACACGTACACCGTTACGCAAACAGTGAACGGATGTACAAGTACGACAGGTTCAGGAAATGCAACAATTAAAACAACTCCGGCTATACCTGGCGTTTCGATGCTGACACCAACCTGTACCGATAAAACCTTCAGCGTTCAGGTGAGCAGTCCAATTGTGGGAATTACCTATACACTCACACAACCCGGAAACGCAAATCCAGCCAAAGTAATAGACCACACTTCTGCAGGTGATGTAATATTCACCGGACTTGCATTTGGTGACGGATATAGTGTAACTGCAACCGACGACAACGGAGGTTGTATCTCTGATCCGAGTTCGTGCGGTGGACCTTCTGTTCAAAGCAGGCTTTCCTCACCCACCAGTATCCAAAACCAACCTGTCACATTGGATAAACCGATCACAGATGTAAAGGCGGTTCCTAATCCTTACAACAATGTGATCAGGTTCACCCTGCAGTCTGACGTTTCAGGACAAGGCAGCCTTGAACTTTATAATTTGTTAGGCCAAAAGGTTAAGACCGTCTACCAGGGATTTATTCAGAAAGGACTTATTCAGAACATTGATTATACCGTTCCTGGCGGTGCTCATACAAACCTGATCTACCTTTTTAGGGTGGGCAACGAAAGAAAATCAGGAATATTGATAGGGGCAAAATAATTGCAGACAGGATATAGCAAAACGAAATAAAAATACCAAAGCGTCCGGTTTTCCGGACGCTTTGGTTTAAATAGTTTCGGCCATCATTTGCCGGATTCGCCCACGATTTCCGTTTGATTTAAATGAAGTGATTGGTTAATTATACAGAATTTTTAGGGGATGCGGTTCCCCGACTAGTTAAAGAAAATAAATGGTGTAAAATTTTTGCAGGCGCAATTAAGAATGCTAACTTCCTCTACGTTGACGCATCACATAATTGAATCGTAGAAGTTGATTTTGTACTGAATTGTATTTTATCAACCTTGTTTTCTTTGTTATAATACAAAATCAAAATGCCGTAAGACGTTTGAAAGGCATCCCAATTTCGCTCCTTTAGTTGTGGCGCACCAAGCAAATTGAACAATTTATCGCGACTTGCCCCTAATAGAGGAACGCTCAACACACCTTTAAAATGGGGCCCTATTTCAATATAATTTCTTGAAACAAAAAAATAAATGTCCTGGTCTTTATAAAAAACGGTGGAGCCGCATTTTGCTTTTATATCTTCATCGAAGCTTGAAAAGCAGCGAAGGTTTTTTTTGATTTGCGCGATATTAGAAGTGGGTATTATGATATGATTGATATTGCCGTTGAGAAGGTCAACATTCATTACCGGGCATTTCACTTCCGTTTTAAGTTGCGCTGAAGCAAACGTAGATAATAAAAATATACCCAAAGAAAGAAAAATTGTTTTCATCGTTTTCATTTTGTTTAAGGATACTATGCAAATTCCTTGCTAACTTTTAAAGAAGAAAATACTACAGCAATCAAAGCCACCAGTGGACAAATAAATAAATCGATTTTTTATTTTATCCTAAAACATTCAACAGGTTTGTAACTTCGTCAATTGTGTTGAAACTGTGCAAAACGATCCTTAACCTTTCATGGCCTTTTGGAACTGTTGGATAGAGTATTGGTCGGATATCAAATCTTTTTTCTTTGCACATTTCCGCAACCTTTTTCACTTTATTATTTCCCGGAATAATTGCCAATTGAATTGGTGTTGAGCTTTTGGGGATTTTGAAACGAGAAGATGCATTATTAAAAGTGTGTATCAGCTTTTGCAAATGACTTCTCTCCTCTTTCATGGAAGGAAATATTTCATAAGAAATTTTAACTGCTTCTACAGAGGCCGGTGGTAATGAAGTGCTGTAAATAAACTGCCTGGAAAAATTAATAAGGTATTTTTTCAATTTTTCAGATCCTAAAATAATGGCGCCGTGGGCACCGCACGCCTTGCCAAACGTATGAATCCGTGCAAAACATTTTTGATGCAATCGTAATTGCTGCACCAGCCCCTCTCCTTTCATCCCGATAATACCGGTTGCATGCGCCTCGTCCACGATGAGGGCCGCATTGTATTTTTCGCACATATCACTTATTTCTTTTAAAGGCGCCATATCGCCATCCATTGAAAATATACTTTCAGTAACAACAAACATTTGTTGAGCTTTTTCTGCTGCTATTAATTTTTTTTCAAGATCCGCCAGATCATTATGCAAAAAAGAAAAAGCACCGGCAAAGGAAAGCCTTATACCATCGCGCAGCGACGCATGGCTTAACTGGTCATAAATGATCACATCGCTTTTTTGCGGAACGCAGCTCAGTATCCCGGTATTTGCGTCGTAACCCGAATTAAATATTAACCCGGCATCAGCTTCATGAAATGCCGAGATCAATTTTTCTGCATCTTCTATCAGCCTATAATTGCCTGAAAGAAGCCGTGAACCGGTGCTTCCGTGGGAAAGTAATGGTGACGCAGTTTTTTCAAGTAATTTATTTTTTACAATTCCCAAATAATCGTTGCTGCAGAAATCAATTGATTCAGTTTTTTTAATTGTAAGCGAGCGAAGTGAACGGTTGTGCTCTCTTTCAATTAATTTTTTGTCAAGGAAATTTTCATTCATCGGGGTAAAATTAGCTGTTAATTAGCTTATTAGCCAATCAGCTAATTAACTACTTTTGAAAAATGGAAAGTTTATCACAGGACACAAGAAATATATTGGGGTTACGTTTGGTTACCGATCCGAGATGGATCGATCTTGCATCTCTTTCTCTTGAAGAAATTTTAACCGATCATGCCTGGTGCGAGCAAAAGGCGGCAACAAGTTGTATTTCTCTTATTACAAAATATAACGACAAGGAAAAACTGGTGACCGAACTTTCGCCGATAGTAAGTGAAGAATGGGGACATTTCCGGCAGGTACTAACGGAATTGCATAAACGCAATTTATCTTTGGGCAAACAACGTAAAGATATTTATGTAAATAAATTATTGGATTTCCAGAAAAAAGGCGGAAGCCCTGAAGAGAGATTTTTGGATCATTTACTCACCATGGCCTTAATAGAAGCCAGGAGCTGTGAGCGTTTCAAGCGATTGAGCGAGGGGCTTGACGACGATTATATGAGAAAATTTTATCGCAGATTTATGGAAAGCGAAGCAGGGCATTATACACTGTTTATCAATCTCGCGGATAATTACCTTCCTAAAACTTCGGTAAGAAAAAGATGGAAAGAATGGATTGAATATGAAACACAGGTGATGCAAAGTATGGAAGTGCGCGGAGACCGGATCCATTGAGAATGGCACTACCGGCTTTAATAAATATATTGATTGAATGAATCAACTCCTTTTTTTATTGCAACCCCTGGAATTGCTGGTTCTGCATTTTTTTGAACAATTGCAGCAAACAGACATCCGCGTGCTGGCATTCATTAATCACCACCGGCTGAATTTTCTCGATCCGTTTTTTATTCAACTAACAGGTGTAGCGACGCTGGTGACCTATTCGGTGCCGGTTATTTTATTATTATATGCTTATGCAAAGCGCCGTTTTGTGCTCCAAAGAAAAAGCTGGCTCCTTCTGATTACCCTTACGCTTACTTCAACAATCGCCGATACGCTCAAACGGGTGGTGCACCGGCCGAGGCCATTTGTCACCCATCCGAATATTCATAACCTGGTGGCGGTTAGCACTTTTTCTTTTCCTTCCGGGCACACCGCCGAAGTATCTTTGCTGGCAATTGCGGTATCACTGCTTTTTCCAAAACACAAATGGGGGATTGCCGTCGTGTGGTTGTGGGCAATTGCGATCAGTTATTCAAGAATGGATCTTGGCGTTCACTACCCCAGCGATATTCTTGGTTCGCTGATCATAAGTATGATAATGGCCTTTTCATTTATAAAACTAATGGTACATCTTAATTTCCTTGGCCCCCGGATGGTGCTAAAGGTTTAGGTAGTAAACAAACAAATTAGGCGATTTTTATTTCCCGGGGATGGGCTTGTTTTCCGTTGATTTTTCCGGGGGGACGATCACCTGTATTACGGCCGGCATTATTTCCGCCGTCACTTTATCACTTTTGCCAAGGTATTCACCATCAACCTGGAAATCTGTTTCGCGTTTGGTTGTAACCACAGCTTTGGAAGTTTGAAAAATTTCGACTTTTTTAGGATTAAACGGTGTGTGTCGCAGAAATAATTTGGCAAATTCAATGAGTGACACCCGGCGAACTACCACCAGCTCAAATTTACCATCATCAATAGCCCCGTTAGGATTGATGATAGCGCCTGTACCGTATTTTGTGGCATTGGCAAAGACGATCATATAAGCAGGAATATCCTTTTCAAAATCATCCGTAACGATGCGGGCATTTACAGGTTTACCTTCGATCAATATTTTTAAGATCATTCGGATATAACCCCACATACCATGGATTGCGGATTTATGAAAATATTTCACCAGGCGTGCATTTAATCCCAGGTCACTTAGGTGCAGGCAATGTTCTGTTTCATTTATTTTGATAATGTCACATTTTTTTAGATCGCCATTAATTACCACCTCAAGCGCCGCGCTGGTGTCCTCAGGAATATTCAGTTCTGCAGCCATGCCATTGGCCGATCCGCCGCGCAAAATACCCAACGGAATTCCGGTTCCCATCAACTGTTGAGCAACCATCGAGATGGTGCCATCGCCACCCACCGCCACTACCTTTTGGGGATTCAATTTTTTAATCCAATGACTGACAGACGAATCATCTACTTCTCCGCCAAGGATAAAAAAGTCAATATGGTAAGGTAGTTGCTTAAAGTAATTACGGATTATAGGTTCCCAGTTAATTTTTTTCTTTCCGCCCGAAGCCGGATTGATAATAAATAATATATTTAATTCAGCAGAAGGCTCCATTATTAAAGATTAAAGGTTTAAATGAAAACGGAATCAGCACATAAAGAAAAGCAAATTTCATTCGCCAGTAAGATAAAACGAAAGATTTTTTTTCTGTTAAGACTGAATCATCACCCGGTAATAAAAGTTTACCATGGTTATGGCAACGAGGAAAAAGTGATCGTTCTGGGGCATGTTTTAAAACTCAGCCCCTTTCCCCGCAAAACTTTTCGCAGCAACTGGTTTGTGAATTTATTTTCCATGCTCAGGATGTTTATGGTGATACCTTTTGCCCGTGCGAAAATTGCTATCGAATGGCAAGGAACGGTATTTCATACCAGGGCAGAAGATGATGGGTTCTTCCGTTTTGAAATTATTCCCCCTTCTCCGCCAAACAAAGGCTGGCAAAAGGTTTTGGTGCGTCTTGAAGAAGAAAAGTACAAGATGCGTGTGATACAATGCGCCGGCGAAGTATACATCCCTTTCCCATCCCAACATGGTTTTATATCGGATATTGACGATACGTTTTTGATTTCTCATTCGGCACGATTGCGCCGTAAATTGTACCTGCTATTTACTAAAAATGCACACAGCCGCAAACCATTTAAGGGTGTGGTGCATCATTATGAACTGCTTGCGGGGCACAACCGTTTTGGCGACAACTGCAATCCCTTTTTTTATGTTTCGGGAAGTGAATGGAACCTGTATAGCCTGATCATTGAATTTTCACGGGTAAACGATTTGCCCAAAGGTATTTTTTTATTGAGCTCTTTAAAAAGGATTACGCAGTTCTGGAGGTCGGGTTCTAACAACCTGATGACAAAATTTACGAGGATCATCAGGATCATTGAACACTTTCCCCATTTACAGTTTGTGTTGCTGGGCGACGATTCGCAAATTGATGTTCATATTTATTTGTCGGTGGTGAAACATTTTCCCGATAAGATATTTGCGGTTTACATCCGGCAGGTGGGAAAAACAAAAAATGCAGAAACGGAAGAGCGGATAAAGGAAATTGAAAGCCATTCTGTTTATTGTTGCTATTTCAAACACAGTTCAGAAGCTGTTATTCACTCAGAAATGATTGGCCTGATTGCAAAGAGCGAACTTTTAGGCTAACGCCGGTAAACAAACAAAAAAAAGAGATTTTTATTTTAGTGTTTCCCAAATAATCTATTGAACTTCACTCAGCCACTTATCCAAAGCAAGGTAAACGCCGTTGGTCCATCCAAAGCCATCCTGCGCGGGATATTCGCCGCCACCGGCTTTTATTTCAGTGTCCACCACGTTGTATTTTTCCATCATCTTGCCGGTGTGTTCATACACACGTTTATTGATATCCAGCCAACGATGTGTAATGTCTTTAGCCAAATCTATAAATCCGTATTTTGCCAAACCCTGTATCGCCACCCATTGCAAAGGCGGCCAGCCATTAGGCGCGTCCCATTGCTGGCCGGTATTTACGAGTGTTGAGATCAGGCCGCCGGCACATAAAAATTTTTCCTTTATAATTTTAGCAACGCCTGAAGCCTGCTCTTCAGAAGCAATCCCGAAATACAATGGAAACGCTGCTGCCAGTGTGAACACATTTTTTTGCTTATTTTCCACGTGGTCAAAATCAAAATAAAATGCCTGTTCTTCGTTCCAGCAATATTTATCAATGTTTTGTTTGCGCCGCTTCGCCAGGTTTTTATAATTTTCAGCGGTTGCTTTATCTCCGGCAACATCATACGCTTTTGCGATCGTTTGCTCAAGATTGAGCAATAAACAATTAAGGTCGACGGGAACAATTTCAGTAGCATGAATGCTTGAAAAATCTCCTTCTATTTTAAACCACCTTCCTGAAAAGTCCCAACCTGATTCGGCAGCAGCGCGCAGGTTCCTGTACACACTTTTTTTATCATTTGATTTTTTTGCGAGCGCCACTTCATGCTTATACGCTTCGGGGCGTGGCGCGTCAGATTCATCCCAGTAATGATTTAAAATACTTTTATCAGGAAGCATTACAAGATGGTGTAGTGACGGGCTTTTGAGATCAACCTGGCCTTTCCCTTTCATCCAGAATTCATATTCCTTTTTAAGTTGTGGCAGATATTTTACGAAAATATCTTCTCCTTTTTCTTCACTCAACAAACTTATCATGCAGGCAAAAAAAGGTGGCTGTGATCTTCCGAGAAAATACGTACGGTTTCCGTTGGGTATGTAGCCGAAGTGATCAATGAGGTAGCAGAAGTTGCCGATCATATTTTGGATAAGATCTACGCGTTTTGATATTTGCAAACCAAGCATCGTAAAATAACTGTCCCAATAGTAAATTTCCCTGAACCGTCCGCCCGGAACGATATAAGAATTAGGCAAAGGCACCAGTGAATTATGTGATTCTTCCCGCTCCCTGGTAAGATAATCCCACAATTTTTCGATGTGTTCCTTTACCGGCCTTCCTTTTACGCTTACAAAACCGGTATGAAAACTTTTGGGCTCCCTAAAATGTTTGTGAACAAAAGCCTTCAGATCAAAACCAGGATTATTTTTTTCTTTCTCATAACAGTCATGAATATTCGAAAAATCAGAGTTGGGTGTGCAATCCACAAAAGTCTTGTTATCCGGGAAAACCATTTCCATCTGCACTCTTTCAAATAACTCTCCCAAAGAAAAAATATATTTTATTTCCATAATTTTATTAATTAAAACCTAGGAAGAAACTGCTGCATCCTTCTTTTGCAGGCGGTTGAAAAAAATCAGGCTCACGATCAGGATCGTAACAGGCACCAATGAAAAATAAAAAGCGGTTTGACCGCCATATGCTTCAAAGATGTGGCCTGTGATAATGGAACCGGTTGTTCCGCCCAATGCAGAAAAAATCACTATTAAGCCACTCATCGGCCCTTGTTGCCTCAGAGGCAATGAACTTAAGATCACCGAATTAATTGCCGGATAAACAGGGGCAATTAATAAACCAATTAGTGGAAACATATAAGCTACAAAAGGTGCTGCCAGCCAACTATCAACTGACACAATATGAATTTTAGACGCAAGCGGTATTACCAAAACCACCAAAACCGCCGCCAATAAAAGACATGTAATGAGCACTTTAAGCCAATGAATTTTTCTTAAAAGAAATCCAGCAATAAACCTGCCAACAGCAGTTGAGATGGCGAGAATACTTGCCATTTGAATACTAAGCCTCGTGGATAAATGCAATACCTGGCTGTTGAAAGTAGGCAGCCAGCTCATGATACTTTGTTCTATCAATACATAAAAAAATGCGCTAATAATAAAAATTAAAACGAGAGGTTTGATGGCGAGTTTCACCATGTCGGCAAAGTCATCTCCAAAAGATTTTCCTTCCTCTTCTTTTACCGAGGATTCGTCGAGCCTGGAAGTAAGCAGTAAAATAAAAGCGGCAGCAGAAATGCCGGCCAATAAATAATATACACTAAGCCACGAAGTAGAAGCCGGGTTGCTGTTATCCACGAAGGCGCCGAATATAAAATACCCTGCAAGAATCCCTATCATAAAAAATGATTCGATAAAATTCATGAAACTCGCATGATCTTTTTTATTGGAAGTAACAAGGCCTATGGTGGCATATACCGAAACTTTTATCAACGCAAAACTAACACCGGTAACGGCAAACAGGATTTTTGTCATGGCAAAGCCGCCCACAACGGGCATGCATAAGCATGCAATGATTACAAACGCCAAAGCCAGCAGCATAGAGCGTTTATAGCCAATTCTTGAAATGTAGGACGCAACGAGAAACGAAGCGATAGCAATACTTAGATCTTTAAACGCTTCTAAAATGCTTGCCGCCCCCTGCGTGACAGCATAATTATTTTGAACCTGTAAAATCACCGTACCAACACTGTTCAGCAGGATGGCAAAAACAAAATAATTGATAAACAGAGAAAGCTTAATACGCCAGTTATTCATGCAATCGTTTTGAAGTAAATAATATATCGAATATACTATTTAATTTAAGTGATTGCGTTTTCTTTACTTCAACATTCAATATTCCTTTTTCCTTACCCGACATTTTTTAAGCCTGGTAAAAGCACAAATAATCGCATTTATTATTTTCATTTGAGAGGGAATTATTATCGCCCAATGGCGCGTTGTGATCCACCTTAATCGATTTTTTAAAATAGCTTTAGAAAATATTTTCTAAAATTTAAGACACCAGCTTCATCGGTAAAGCCTGGTCAGCCAATCAATGGCAGTAAACCAACAAAAAAGCAAGAATTTTATTTTTCGAAAATATTCGCTCAAATTTGTTTTTCTATCCTGTTTTTTGGTTTAACTATTACCGAATTATGAAACATGAGACCAAATTAATACTCGCTTTCCTGTAAGTTTTGTACCTCTTTTCGCCAAAAAACATAATTGTCAATTATTAAAATTCCTTTTCAATCCCATGAACCAGGATTTGGGTGTTTGCCGGATTTCCAGGTAAAAATTTATTGATGTCTGCTTTCGCGCCCATAGCGTATTTTAGCCAAAATACATCGGTTGGATTCCATACTGACCTGCTATATTTCAAAACATTAATTTTTTAGAAAAAATGATCGTAAGAGAAGCAAAAATTGAGGACATACGGCAAATACAAATGGTTAGAAATTCAGTAAAAGAAAATATTTTAACTAACCCTAATTTGGTAACAGAGGAAGATTGCAAGGAATTTATGACTGTACGAGGTAAAGGTTGGGTTTGTGAAATTGATAATAGAATTGTTGGTTTTGCAATTGCAGACCTTAAAACCAACAACATTTGGGCGTTATTTATAGACCCAAAATTTGAAAGGAAAGGTATTGGACAACAACTTCACAAAATAATGCTGGACTGGTATTTTTCCCAGACAAAAAATAAAGTATGGTTAGGAACTGCATTTAATACCAGAGCAGAAAACTTTTATAGAAAAGCAGGTTGGTCAGAAGTTGGTTTACACGGAACAAAGGAGATTAAATTTGAAATGACCTATGAAGATTGGAAGCGATTAAGCTAAAATGGAAAGGATTACAAACGATGGGCACAACCATCTCCAGATGGTACTTCACTCACAATCATACCTTCAATATTCCCTGTTCAGTTATCATTATTGTCTTCGCCAACTTTTGCTGCGTGCCAGAATTTTGAAGAGGGCCTTTCTTTTCCCGCAATTTTTTTAAGCATATTTCTGAAAATGAAATAGTGAAAGGGCAACATGGAATACCAGTAATTGCGTCCGAGAATTCCCCTGGGCCTGAAAGTAGCCGTTTGTTTTAAAATACAACGGTAGTCGTTTTCTACAATTGAAAATTCAAGCCAGGCCTCGCCGGGAAGTTTCATTTCGGCAAATAACAACAACCTGTAGTTTTTGCGGTCGGCCAAAAGCACCCTCCAGAAATCAAGCGCATCGCCGGTTTCAATATGTATATCGCTTCTTCTTCCCCTGTTGATGCCGACACCGCCAAGCAACTTATCCAGCCACCCACGGATACGCCATAAATTATCGGCATAGTACCAGCCGTGATTTCCACCGATACCGAATATCCGGTCTGCTATCTCTTCTTTCTTTTCTTTATCGATTTCAGTCCAGCGGCGATCAGTATAACAACCGTTCACCGGCACCTCAATATATTGTTTTAAATCCACTTCTGCCAAACTGCTCGACGCCGCATCTATCCAGCTGGACACAACCATATTTTGTTCAATCTTCAGAAAAGCCATTTTGATAGCTTCACGGTATGGGATCAGTTCCTGCTGAATAATTTGGCGGATTGAATGTTCTTTACATATCACATCGGTTTTCATGCTTTGCACCAATTGCCGCGCAATAGTAAAGTTGGCTGAAGTAGTAAAATACAACCAGTAGGCCGAAAGGCCGGGAAACAAAACCGGCAGGGCAAAAATGTATCTTTTATAACCGCGTACTGCTGCGAAATCAAGCAGCATTTGTTTATAGGTAAGCACGTCGGGGCCGCCCACCTCAAAGGTGCGGTTAAAGGTCTTTTCGTTTAGCAGGCTTCGGTGCAGGTAATTGATGAGGTTGCGGATAGCGATCGGCTGGCACCTGGTGTTGAGCCATCGCGGTGCAATCATTATTGGTAATTTTTCTGAAAGATCCCTTATGATCTCGAACGAAACACTTCCCGAACCTACAATGATGCCCGCTTCAAAAACAGTATAGGCAATGCCGGAATGTACCAGGATATCTTTCACCGCCTTTCGCGCCATCAAATGTGGGGACAGGTTTTCCTCGTTAGAGATTCCGCCTAAGTAGATTACCTGCTTTACCTGTGTAAGCGTAGCCACCAGCACAAAACAGCCGGCAGATCTTCTTTCGTATTCCTTAAGTGTAGTGTGGGTATCACCCAGGGAATGGATGAGATAATAAGCTACATCAAAGATTTTATGATTAAAATTCTGCACGGCATTTTCAGGGTGTAGAAAATCAAACTCAATGATATGCACCTTTTTTAAAATATCTCTTGATGGTTTGAAGCGGTTCACATCTCTTACCACACAGGTTACTTCATGACCTGCTTTTACCAGTACGGGCAACAACCTCATACCAATATAACCATTAGCGCCTGTAAGTAAAATGCGCATAACTGATATGATAAACAGCTTTTAAAAATGATCTGTTTACAATACTGCTTATGCAGACAAGGTAAATAAAACGGAAGGCAAAAAAAATGATCTTGAGCATATGAAGGGTTGATTGTCCGGATTAGGTTTTTTAGGATGAAACTTCTTCACTTCGTCATTCGTTATTCATTGGTCGATAATCGATATTTTTCTTTTTCAATCAGAGTAAACAAACAAAAAATTGCAATTTTTATTTTTCATTCCTTTTGTCTGAACCATGATTTACGGGATTTATCGATGTTCAGGATAATACTTTCTTCACTTCATCATTCGATATAAATGTAAAGTACATGGAGTTAAACATCCTGTTTATGGTGTCGTCGCACTATAGCCGCGTTCAGCGAGCATCTTCCCCATTGGCATAAATGCTTCATCGTCTTTGGGAGCCCATGTAGCCAATCCATCTACATACCGGTTGTACATGCAGAAAGCCGCCGCAATCAAAACCGTATCATGAATTTCTTTATCCAGAGCACCTGCTTCTCTAGCTTTTCGTACGTCCTCTTCCGTTACATTCTTACCTCCCTGCTGTACATGGTGTGCAATGTTCAGTAAGGCGCGCATTTTAGGAGAAACTTCCGTATTGGGAAAGCCTTGCTTTATTTCTCCCAAAAAACTTACGGGTTTATTCAAA
Source organism: uncultured Chitinophagaceae bacterium (assembly GCA_963783125.1). GTDB lineage: Bacteria > Bacteroidota > Bacteroidia > Chitinophagales > Chitinophagaceae > Ginsengibacter. Next base: position 99,516 of record CAWAMQ010000008.1, on the reverse strand, counting down.
AGATTAGCAGCCGCTGCGCCATGACTGCTGTGACAGAAATGACAATCGTTCCAGTAAGATACAGAGGAAGCGATCATTTCTCTTTCGCCTCTCGTTAAAGAATTATCACCGACGAGTAATACTTCGGCGAGATCGTTTAATGGTTTGGCTGTTTCCGGACTATAATTTAATAATCCTATTATTCCCGGGAATTCGTTGTTTAATTGAATGTGTGGCATTGTTGTTTGTTTAAGTTGTAAAAAAAATTAATACGTATGACCTGGGAGACTTACTTCTTACCAAAAAATAATTATTTCGTAGCCAAAACAATTTTAATTTCCTTCAGTATCAATAATCTCATCATTATACGTTGAGACATGTGCAAGCTGTTCTGCCGTGATTTCTTCCAACTGGCGTTTTCGTGTTTCCACTCCGAAAAAAATAATGGCAATGGCGGCAAGAATAAGAGGAATCGCCCCGATAATAGCAGTTGCTGCAATAGAAGGAGGGGCAACGGCAAATACTACAAGCGCAATAACCAGTACGCCGCCAAACTTACTGAAACCTGCGACCAGTCCACCTCCGCGGGAACGCACTCTTGTTGGATAAATTTCTGCAGCATACACGGAAAGAATGGATATAACGGAACTAATTCCCCAGATAGGGATAACCAGCAATATATAAAGCCATACTTTGTGCTGCACAATTGAATCGCCTGCAAATAAAAAACCTATCATGGATACAGCCGTTAACAGTGTAAGGATAACGATTGTCTTTTTGCTGCTCCAGGCTCCATACATCCATGCTACGAGGAAATTAAGCGGGAACCCGATAATGGCTGCATTGCGAAGTATGGCAAAGGAATCCGCACTCGTAAATCCGAGATGCTGAAGATTGGAAGGTATCCATAGTTCAAATCCAAATTCAACAAAACCGCCACCGAGAGCAAGTAATGCAACAGTAGAAGTAAGCCCTAAAAAAGGCGGGCGAAACAATTGTTTGAACTGATCTTTGACTTTCACTTCGATATTTTTGGTCAAAATCTTTTCTTTGATGGCAACTACTCCATACCGCTTCATAACTTTTTGGGCTTCCTTAAACCTGCCGTGATTAAGCAGATAGCGTGGCGATTCGGGAATCCAACGATTTAAGAAAATAAGCATAAAGCCGGTGGGGAACCCAATCAGCCAAAGTATTCTCCACGAGTAATGTGGAACAAGCCAGGATGCTAATGCACTTGAAATAATGTAAGCGCCGGCAATATCGCCACCGATAAGCACCATCAGCCAGCCTCTGTGCCTTGCCGGTATACTTTCTGCCATAAGTGTAAAAAGAATGGGCAACATGCCCGCCAACGCCGTAACCCATTACCAGGCACATCACGCAATTCATCCAAAATGAAGGCATAGAACCGCAAGAGCTTGTCGCAATAAATGTTATGCCTGCCATAAGGATAGATGACCTTCGCCCAATTCTATCGCCTAACCATCCCCACAAAAAAGAGCCTAATACTGTTCCTGTGATGCCGCATAACGGAAGCAAGGCAACAGGGATAGTTCCGTTTGGATTTATAGGTGATTTAAGCCCATATTCTGCTGCTACGCCCGGCACAACGAACGATAGGATAGTCGGCTTCATCACATCTAAAGTAACTGCCAGTGCCATAACGAATAAAAGGCCAATATGTGTTTTATTAATAGGCGCATCATCCAATGCGCGAATTTTAAAATTGTAATCTGTATTTTCTTTTGTTACAGCAGGAGGTATAAGACTGTACAACGTGATAGCGAGGCCGAATATCACAAGCGCCATTCCATAATACATGGCTGTACTCATCTGCATGCCAACCAACTTGTAGCCCATGTCGGCGGCATTAATATACATGGGAAGTTGAAGAGCTACTCCAACGGCTACAGACAAAAAACCAATCCAGAACGCGCCCTTGCTTCTGAAAGTAATTTTTCCGCCGGGTCTATTTATCTTAGAACCTTTCATAATAATAGTAATTTTTTTCTTTTTAATCCTGGTTGTTTCTCACAAGGTCAATTCCTGCCTTATTGTCTTCTGGCAGTCATTTTTCCTTTTAACGAGATCTGAAATAAGAATTTATTTTTTTTAATCCTGAAAAAATCTGAAATTAGGTATTCAAAAAAAGAGGCCCCCGATAAGAATAACAGGGCCGTATTACTTGATTAATAATTTTCAGTTTCAGAATCTTTTTGTAAAGCCAATATTTACGGTGTAATCCGCAAAAGCTGCATCTCCCTGGGAATAAGTTCCTGTCATTGATGTTTTAATTTTATCCGGTACACTTTGTGTTCTGTTGCGCTCTAAAGCTACCGGCACGAATGCATACAGGTTGAATTTTTTGAAAGAATAATTTATCCCCGGCTCTACAGGAAATAATAAACCCTGGTCTGCGAAAACCGCCGCTGCCGCCGATAAGATCATGAACCGGCAAACATTCGTCCCTCACGCCTAACGATAATTGTAAAGCACTGATATTATAATTTATTCCTGCCCTTAACATATATTGATCAGGTACACTCATCGTGCTGCTTTGATATAAAATGCTGCTTTGAGAAGGTGTTCCGCCCCTGGCAGTAGAAGTTCCGTTTTGTTCACGCGGATTGGCCAGGTAATACACATTGGCATAACTGGAAAACTTTTCAGTGAAGCTGTAAAAGGCATTCATTTCAAAGGTGAATCCGGTTCCGCCATCACCTAATTGTATAGACTGATCGACCGGTCCCAACAACCTTGTTGAATCATTCTTATAGAAAAAGTCCTGGTAATTATAATCGCCGGTTGGCAATTTAATTCCAAGTCCCACCTGAATATTTCCTCTTGGCATTTTTGCCGGATCCCACAACCAGCTGTAAGCTGTCAGTCTTACATCTCCTACTCCGAAAGAATGCGTCTGGTGCCTCGAAACGTGATCATGCTCATAAAGGGATGAACGCGTGTTGGCAAGTATAGGAATGTCCAATGAGAACGACCACCACTTGTTCAGGTGGTAAGTAGGTGTGATATCAAGTGTGTAAGAATGATTGACCACTTCTGTGCCCAGTTCAACACGCTGCTTTTGTTCCTGCGTTCCTACGAAATGCCTGAAAGATTTAAAATAGCGGTTGTTGACGTTGATGTCCCATTTGGTAAGCGTGTCCAGTTGTTGATCCTGGCCCAGGGTGCAAACACCGCCAGTACTGCGGATAGCGACACATCCTTGTGAATTAGCTGTAGCTGAAATGCACGTGAAAAAAGATGAAATTATGGCGATAAAGAAGATCTGTTTCATAATATAAAATTTAGAACTTAAAGTATTGGTATTAGAGAAATAGTATTAATGGTTTGAAGCGGGAGTATTAACCGCAATTCAATTTGAACATTTGTTTAAAATTGTTGAATCGTAGGAATGCAGAACGGGATCAAACGCCGGAAAAAATGTTCCGGGGAATATCACCCATATTAAAACCTGTATTGTGGCTCGTTATTCAGTTTCCAGTGAAACCAATTATTTTTTTTGCCTGTTAAGCGATCGTGTTCCAAATATTGAAAATCACTAACCAATCATTGACACTGAATTAGTCCCAATTCCAAAATAACGGAGCGATCCCTACACATTTTGATATAGCTGCATTCGTAAGACGTCCGGGCGTATGTACTGCCGGATGTTAAGCTATTACAGCATCAGGTGGCTGTTCGGGAGAAAGATGAATAATGGAAAGAAGGTGCATAGGTTTTAAAGGAATCCAACTTCTCTGATCAGATCCTAACGGAGAAGAAATCTCGAATCCTAAAGAGCACTCATTAAAAACGGGTTGTAGATTTTTAAAAACCGAAACAGCAGTATTGTCTGCTTTTTTAGAATTACTGTTCTGAAGGAGATTATTAGACAATTTAAAGAAGTCATCTTTAGCAGTCTGCAACATCATCACTTTAGTGTTTGGAATACATTTTAAATAAAGAGTATCGTTGGCCATTTTACGCTTTACATATCTATATTTTACCCCGTCTATTTGTATCTCGCCGTTATATCGTTCATAAGAGCCCCAGCTCGTTTGATAGGGAAGATGAACCGCTACTTTTATTTCTACTAACTGTGATTCATCGTAAGCGTTATTATCAAGAGAGACTTCCAACTGCTTGTTGGCTTGATTCTGCATATAATCATACACTAGCCGGTATCCAAACCAGTTGAAGGCAAATAAAAGGAGAAAAAATATGGCAGTTATTTTTTTCAAGACAATCGTTAAGCAAATAATATGACAAGGTACTATAATTTGTTAACGTGTGTTAAATTCTAACGGAAAATTTTTCGGGATTTTCTTCCCGCATAAGAAATAATTCAATTTTATGACAAAACCAATGTCTTCGAAGCATAATAAAAATCTCTAATAAATGTTTGTTTACTGGAAATACGGATTATTGACTGACAGTAAAAGTCTTTTTATCTTTCCCGATACCCGTAAGTGTCAGTGATTTCCAGTTTTTTGGCAATGAGGTTTTCAATTGAACAATTCCATCGCGGGTTATATCCAATCCACCAAAACCAAACAGCACGCTTTGCAAATAACCTCCGGCGCCCGTGGCAAAATATGGATTGGTACCTCCTGCAGTTTCGGCCATCACACCAAAAGGAGGCAACTTATTAGGAATGTAAGATTCTTCAAACGCGTTCCAGGCTTTTTCCGGTTCGTTTAGCCGCGCGTATAAAATCGTGAAGATCGCATGAGTCATAGCCGGAGACCCTTCCCCGACCCTGCTTTCATAATAAGCCAGGTCTTTTTTTATTTGCGCTTCATCAGCAATTTCTTTTAAAGGATACGCCAACAGATTTACATCGGCTTGTTTTATTTTTATGCCATTGTAACCTGCAAATTCTGCCGTAACACCATTTGACATTTTCAAGATCGGAATATTATTTCTTACGTTGATCCAATCGCTATCAACCTGCTCATGCAAAACTTCCGCTGCCCACACTGCATATTGCAAATTCGCTTTTGCAGCTGCATTAGTAAACGCATTATTATCTACATTCTCTGCCCACTCATCAGCAGCAACCACATTATTAATATCATAATGACCGGGGCCATTTCTTTCTACGCGGCTCGTCCAGAAATCGGCACATTCTTTTATCATTGGGAAACCTTTTTCCCGCAGCCATGAAGTATCCTGCGTCACTTCAAAATATTGCCACGCCGCTATGGCCACATCAGCGGTAATATGGTGCTCAAAAGGCCCGCTCAAAGCCCACACAGGCGTTTCTTCATTGCCGCTGGCAGCACTCTCCCATGGATACATGGCTCCCTTAAACCCATGTGCAAATGCGTTGTGTTCTGCCTCTTTTAATCTTTCGTACCTGTACTCAAGCATACTTTTTGCCATCTCAGGATGAAGCACGAGCAAACCCGGATACATCCATAGTTCTGCATCCCAAAAAACATGACCGTTATAGCCCTGTCCACTCAATCCCATTGGTGAGGGGCTGTAATTGGTGCCCCCTCTCACGAAAGAATACAAATGATACATGGCCGCATGAACATCTCTTTCGCTCGATACGTCTCCTGCTATTTCAATATCACTTTTCCATAAGCTGTCCCACGCTTCATTATGAAATTGAATGAGTTTTTTGGCACCTTCCAGTTTTTCGTATATGGCATACCGTTGTGCTTCATTAAACGGATCTTCATGTTGAGCCGTACTTATGGAAGCGCCTGCGATGTCAAAATGATAAGATTCTCCCGCCTTAAGACTTTTCTTAAATTTTAAAAGATGCATGTTGTTGTCCCACATCTCATGGATCAGTTGCGGCTGCTGCGTCTGTGGTTCGTCAAAAAGAAAAGTAGTTGCTGAGGCGAATGTTAATTTTCCTGTCGGACTTTTTGCCGTTGAAACAAGCAGGCTGATGAGTTCGCCCGGTTTATCTATTTGGTTAAAATAATTTTGCACATCGCGCAATTCGTCAGGCGCTTGCATTACACTCGCGGGAACGATCTGGATATCTTTGTGCGCGGTGATAGTAACGTCGACCAAAACATTATAAGGCAATTCACGCAACGCATAATAAGTGTAAGAGACGGTTGCTTTATCTCCATAATCAAAAGTAGTCTTGAGATTCGCATGTTTCATGTCCAGCACTTGCCGCATATTTTTTGCATCACCGCTTCCAATGCGGTGTCCGTCAATATCCAAAAACATATCTACCAGGTTAAAGCTCTGCAAAAAATTACTCACCATGCCTCTTCCATATTGATCATATGCACCATTCAAAACAACGGTTTTGCATTTTAAAGGTTCGGCAGAAGAAACAATGCCGATCATTCCATTAGCAACGGTTTCGCCATAATAGTTGGAAGGATCAATTTTATTGGCTACAATTTTCCAGCTATCCTGCGCTTGTGAAAAAGAAAAAAGAAAAGAAAAAACAAAGAGAAAAGAAAAACTTATTTTTTTCATACCAGGCAATTTAATTTTAAAATAAACAGGATGTAAATTAAAGGTATTTGCTTTGTTTGAAAAGGAAATTTACTTTACAGGAAAATTAATTTACAAAACTATGCCTTTTATGGTGTTCACTTTACTTCTTGATTAAGTATTTTGCACACTCATAATTGCTTTGGAAAATGAAGAAATGGCTTATCCTGATTATCGTGTTAGTAGTTGCCTGCTTAACCACTCTTTACTTTTTACGTTCTGCCACTCAAACGCAAACTTTTGAAACAACCATTGGGTGTTCACAAAGGGCAGTAGCAAGACACATCATTAACAGGAAGCAATGGATTGAATGGTGGCCCGGGAAAAAGATAAGTGAGAATAATTTTTCTTTTAAAGATTGCAATTACAAAATCGGGGAAATTTTACTAAACGGTTTTAAGACGGTTGTTTATCACAACAACGATTCATTAAAAGGTCTTTTGCAGTTTATTTATTTTGGCACAGATTCCACCCAATTTAAATGGACTTCCACCTATACTTTCTCAAAAAACCCTTTAAAAAGATGGGAAGAAAAGAAGCACCTAAAAGTAATCACTGATAATGTTCATGACCTGGTTAGCGATATGAAAAAATATTTCAGCGATTCAGTAAAAGTGTATGGAATGGCCATCAAAAGAGATACGGTGAAGGATTCTACAATGATATCGTTTAAAGGAACTTTTGATCATTATCCTTCAACCGGAGAAATTTACAATATGATACACGCCATCCGAAACTACATACAAAGCAAGGGTGGTGAAGAAAGCGATTATCCAATGTTGAATGTGCGCAAGGTAGGTGCTGAAAGATTTGAAACTATGTTGGCGGTTCCAACTCAAAGAGATGTTCCGCCAGGCGGCAAATTTGAAATTAAAAAAATGGTTTTGGGAAACATCCTGGTTTCACAGGTAACAGGAGGTGTGCAAAGAGTAAAAGAAGGTGAAAAACAGTTGGCCAATTATGTTGAAGATTTTGGAAAGATGTCCCCGGCAATACCATTTCAATCATTAGTTACAGAAAGAATAGCTGAGCCAGATTCTTCCAAATGGATAACCCGTCTTTACTATCCTATTTTTTATTGATCTCCGGGTTTGCAAATTGAATGATCATCAGGCTGTCGTTGTTGCGTGCGAGGACAAAAGCTTTTTTGCCGTTGATGGTAATGGGGGCTATATGCCTCACCTGTCCTTTTACAGTCAAGCCATTTAAAAGTTCAAAAGAAAATTTATTGCCTCCTTTGTTTACCAATATCGATCCGAAATCGCCGTCTATTCTGCCCAATTCAACATTGTCATCATAATAATTGCCCATCATGAGAATATCGGGTAAGCTGTCATTATTTGCATTTACAATGGTAGCCGTACGGTAAGTACTCATTTGAGCTTGAAGTGGAAGAGCTTTTAATTCGAATTTTAAATTTCCATCATTAATAAGAACACTGTTTGCCATCCAATCTGCGGTAAACTTCCTGGCTTCTTTCATTTTATCTTCACCAAAAAGATCAGACATTGAAGCTTTGGCAAAATCTTCTGCATGCAGATATTTTTTTCGTAAATAAGGCATTTGTTTTTCCAGTTCCTGTTTGGTAGCGAAAGGAATTTCCTGCCCGGCAACATAATAAGTAAGCACTTGTTCTTTTTTGCCATTGTTGTCAAAATCATCATAATACATTGAAACGGGCTGTTTATCAGACGCTCTTAGCTTGCTGTTTAATCCCAGGTTTCCTGCAATCAAATCCATATCGCCATCATTATCAATATCTACCGGAAGCAAGAAATTCCACCAACCTTTCTTATCGGTGATTTGTTTCCTTATAAAAGAGTTCTTGTTGTTTAAAAACACGTCTATTCCACCCCATTCGTAAGAAAGCAGCAGGTCCTTAGTCCCGCCTTTGTTCATGTCAACCCATTGCGCGCTGGTTACCATTCCCGGGTTCATCAATTCTTTCGAATACTTTTCTGTTACATCTGTAAATTTTCCGGTTCCGTCGTTTTGTAGTAGATAAGAACGCGGAATGGTTCCATACTGCCAAGGTTCGGCCCGTCCCCCGATAAACAAATCAACAAACCCATCTCCATTGAAATCACAAGGAACAACAACACTTTGCGTGACATAAATATCCGAAAATGCGTCTTCTTTTCTTTTCAAGTTCCCTTTACCATCATTTAAATAAAGAAGGGGAAGCAAATGCTGGTCTTTGCCGTAATATTCGTTGCCTCCACTTGCAATAACCAAATCCAAATTGCCATCATTATTTACATCTATCCACTTTGCATCTACATTTTCCCACATGCTGTCTTTCTCCATATCCGGCTCGCTTTTTCTTACAAATTTTCCATCTTTTGTTTGCAGGAAAACGGCATTCTGAAAAGTCTTGGAAGCTCCCACAAAAATATCGTCAAGACCATCATGATTGATATCGGCTACCGCCAACGCCGGACCTTCTGTTGATACCATATGCGGAAGAAGAGGCTCTCGGTAAAATTCATTAAAAGGATTTTCCTTGTGCCGATAATTGATATCGGTTGACGAAGTAATATCTTTCACCAGCCTTGTGGGATTTTTAAAAAAAGAAGTCACCTCAGAATAGTCAAACTTCGGCAACCCGGCTTTGTAGTTGAAGGTTAACAACTGGTTCTCTTTTATTGAAATGGGCTGAAAAGAATTATCAGGCCAAATCAAAAATGCAGAATCGACTTTTGTTTGATACAAGCCAATCTCGAGGGGCGTTAGCATGCTTGATTGAAATCCATGAACGGCGGTATTTTCATACGTTCTTATTCCCCCATTAGCAAACAAAATTATTTTAGCGCCAATTGCATCAATGTTTTTTTCACTGCCTTTTAGTTGAATTCTAACATAAGGTCTTCCTTTCTTGTCGTTAGCATTATTTTCATACACCAATGCCGATTGATTAATGTCATTCGTAACAATATCCAAATCTCCGTCATTGTCAAGGTCAGCATACACAGCTCCATTGGAAAAGGAAGGAATATTATCGCTCACACTATCCGTTACGTCTTTAAAAGTAAGATCACCTAAATTGGAATAAAACTTATTGGGAATTTTAATTTCAGGAAATTTATTGATCAAAGCCATATCCTGTTCATTCATTTTGTTATCGATCAGTTTCTGCTGGATAACGTCACTCGATACAAAGTTGATATAGTCAATATCATTCATTCTCTTTGGAACGCCGTTTGAAATAAAAAGATCTTTTAAACCGTCATTGTTGAAGTCCATCCACAAGCCTGACCAGCTCCAGTCTGTTGCATAGATTCCCGAAAACTGGCCTATTTCGGTAAACATACCATTGCGGCGGTTTATCTGTAAATTATTTCGGGAGTACTGGAAACTATATCCGTAAGAGATTTTTTGTGTAAAAATATCATAATCATCTTCGGCCAAAGACCTGCGCAAAATATAAGGATCATAAGGCAGCATGTCCATTGAGATTATGTCAGGGTAACCATCATTGTTGATATCCGCAACATCCACGCCCATGCTAAATTCACTGGTGTGCATTAACCGTTTGGTATTTTCTTCGGTAAAAGTTCCATTGTGCTGGTTGATGTACAGGTAATCGTTTTCATGAAAATCGTTTCCAACATACAGGTCGGGCCAGCCATCTAAATTTATGTCAGCAACGGTGACGCCCAGTCCATAGCCTATTTTGCTTCCGTTTATTCCTGATTCTTTCGTCACATCAGTAAAGTGGATCTTAGTTTTACCTGAAGCATCGGTGTAAGAATCATTTCTGAATAATTTTTGTCCTGCCAATGAATCATATGTATTCAAAAAATATTTTCTGGGCGCGTAGTTCCCATCATGGTTGACCGAATGATTTAGTAAGAACATATCAAGGTCGCCGTCTCCGTCATAATCAAAAAAAACAGCCTGGGTGCTAAAGCCCGAAAAATCGAGGCCATACTCTTTAGCTTCATCTTTATAATGAGGTATTCCGTTTTTGTCAATTCCCTGGCAAACCAGCAACTGGTTGTGACTGTGCAACGATTTATAATGACCAACCTTACAGATATAAATATCCATTAAGCCATCATTATTTATATCAACAACTGATACACCGGTGCTCCATCCACCATCCTGTAGTATACCAGCCTGCCGGGTTGCGTCTTCAAATTTTAACCCTCCTTTGTTCAAAAATAATTTATTGTCCCCCTGGTTGGCAGAAAAGAAAAGATCAATTTTTCCATCATTATTAAAATCGGCCGCACCAACACCGGCGCCGTTATAGAAATACATGTAAGAAAATAGATTGAATTCAGGTGTTGGAGTAAGCTTATTTATGAAGTTAATGCCGGTTTGCGAAGAATCTATTGTAGTAAACAAAGGATTTTCGAGTTTTTTCTTTTCGCTGCAGGAAAAAAGGATTAAAGAAAACAAGAATAACCATATAAAATACCTGAACCGGTAAAAGAGCGTGCTTACGGCACAAAAATCAAAAAAGCGCATAGCCCTGCTCAACATTTTCTATTTTTTTAATTTATACATCAAGGGATAGTCATCATTTTCCAAAAACAAGATACAATCATCATTCTTATACTTGAATGAAACGATATCCCTGGTTTGCCCAGGAATATTTATGCCGGTTTTATTTTCAGGAAACGTTACAAAGTTCCCTTTTTTATCGTTCAATAGCACAATTCCGTTACTTGCATCCAGGCGACCAAATTGCGGCAGTAAATTGAAAAAATTTCCACCTGCAATAAGGTCAGGATAGCCATCGTGGTTTATATCCTCCATCTTTATTGCATTTACTGATGACAGTTGCATGGCAACCGGTAACTTCTTTATTGTAAAATGTCCTTTGCCATCATTATATGCAATGCATGATGCTGTAAAGTTCACCTTCTTTACCACTGCATCCTGCAATTGATCCGGGAATAACCGTTGAATCGTTTTTGAAGCATAATCCTTGTTGGTAAGGTTCAATCTTTTCAATGATGGAACCTGGTCCTGAAGATCTTTCATCATAAAAACAGGTACGTCCTTCCCGTCCACGGTACGGGTTAAGATTTTATCCAAAGTGCCATTATTATCAAAATCCTTAATCCACAATTTAACAGGATTTGCAGAATCAGGTTTTAGATAAAAGTTCTCACCCAGGTTTCCTAAAATAAGATCCGGATCACCATCTTTGTCCACATCAGAAACGGCAATCGACTGCCACCATCCATACATATTTTCAAGTCCGGTCTTCAATTCTGTAAATTGTTTTCCGTTAAAAGTAAATACACGTGGATACATCCAGTCACCAGAAACAACCAGGTCTTTCTTGCCATCACCGTTTATATCGGCAGCTGCAGCTGAAGTAACCATACCGATATTGCATAAACCGGGCGCAACGGATTCTGTAACATTACTAAAATTTCCTTTGCCGTCATTATGTAAAATATAACTGTGAGGAGTAACCCCATAATCCTGCGGAACACTTATGTTGCCTATAAACAAGTCAGGGTATCCGTCGCCGTCATAATCAATCGGAACGGCTGCGCCGCAATTGGCATTTATAAGAGGGAAAGCGCCCCGCTTTAAGGTAAAATTTCCTTTCCCGTCGTTAATGAACAATTGATTTTGAAAACTTGCAGAGCCGGCTGATGCAAAATTTCCTCCTCCACCTGTAAACAGATCAAGATCGCCATCGCCATCGCAATCGAAAAAGAAAGCAACAGTTACATCATCAAAATCATAAGTTTTAAAATCAGGAATTTCTTTCTTTACAAAACCGTTTGCGGTTTGCAGGTACAATTGCCCGGGCTGATCTTTAGCACCTCCTATATATATATCCGGTACTCCATCTCCATTCACATCTCCTACTGCTGCCTTGGGGCCTAACCTTGACAACATAAACGGAATATTCTTTTCAAAATAAAAATCAATGTAATCATCTTCTTTATGCTTATCAAACCTGGAAGGTAATTGCTCAAAAATAGTTTGGGGATTAGTCTTAATAACAGGCGGTCTTTTAGTTACAGCCGCATAATCGATGATATGGGATTGATTAACAGAAAGGTTTTTTAGCGTAGTGATGCTTCTGTCGGGCCAGTTAATGGTTACCGAATCTATTCCCGATTTACCGAGACCTATCGTTTGCGTATAATCAACCGAAGACTGGAAGCCACGGCTTGGCATAATCTCTCTTGATTGTATTTGATTGCCCTGGTAAACCTTAATCGTACTGCCAATAGCAAATGTGTTAGGTGATTTATATTTTAAGGTAACAGATACATAGTTATTCTTGTCTTCCTCGCGGCTGTTGTTCCGGTAAATCATGGCCTGCTGGTTCACATTATTTACAACAAGATCTAAATCTCCATCATTATCAAGGTCACCATAGGCGGCTCCGTTTGAAAAGGAAGGCATCGTAAAACCCCATTGCTTTCCAACATCCTTGAAACGCAAATCGCCCATATTCTTAAATGCTTTATTCAATAATGGATGGGAGGGTATCTTATTAATAATAGTATTTACATCTTTCTTTTTGCCCGTGATCACCATTTGCTGTACCACATCATTACCAAAAAAATTAATAAAATCCTGGTCCGTAACATCATGATAGATGCCATTACAAACATACAAATCAGTTTTGCCATCATTATCTGCATCAAACATAAGTGCACCCCAGCTCCAATCGCTTGCTGCTATACCACCATAGTATGCGGTTTCTAAAAATTTCCCGTTACCATTGTTCACCTGTAAAGCATTTTGGGTAAACTGGTTATAAAATCCCCGGTTTTTCTTCAGATTAAATTCATCATAATTATCAAAAGATGTATTGGTTTTTAAACGATAATCATTACCAGGAAGCATATCAGTTGTAAATATATCAGGCGATCCGTCATTGTTGATATCCTGTATATCGGCCCCCATGGACGCAAGGCTTGTGTGGCTTATCCGGTCTTCAAGTTCATCTTTAAAAGTTCCGTTTTTCTGATTGATATACAGGTAGTCTCTTTCAAAAAAATCGTTTGAAACATAAATGTCCGGATAGCCATCATTATTCACATCTCCGACCGTTACTCCGAGCCCAAGGCTGATAAGGCCGCCGTGAATGCCAGCCTCCTTTGTAACTTCCGTAAAATGCCCATTATCATTCCGATACAAATGATCTCCTCCACCTTTCAGGAAAACTGCCACTTTTGTTTGCGATAATGGCAGATCGCGCATGTTGGCATAGTTCAGTGTATTCACAGGTATGGGACTGTTATTTACCATAAAGCAGTCAAGGTCGCCATCTCCGTCATAATCAAAAAAGGTGGCCTGTGTAGTATAGCCGCTATTGTCTAAACCATATTTTGCGGCACATTCTGTAAACGTGAAGTTGTGATTATTGATAAAAAGTTGATTCTTTCTAAGTGTTGAATCGAACATATTTCCGGCATTACAAATATAAATATCGAGCCAACCATCTCCATTTATATCCACCAAAACAACACCTGTGCTCCATTGTTTTTTATCGCCAAACCCCGCCTTCGCAGAAATGTCTTCAAACTTCAGGTTTCCCTTGTTCAGATACAATTTATTCGGGCCTTGATTAGCGGTGAAGAAAATATCAGGCAAGCCATCATTGTTTAGATCACCTATTGCCACTCCGCCTCCATTGTAAAAGTTCCGGTAATTAAACACGTTGAAATTTTTCGATTCAGTAAGCTTGTTGGTAAAATTAATATTGCTGGCGTCCACCAGAGTAAACAAAGTTTTTTCCCTTTTTTTATTGCAGGAAAAATACAACAAAGCAAAAAGGAGAAAGGTAAGCTTTGAAGGCTTCATAAGTAAAAATAAAAAAGGCCATGTAAATATGGCCCTTTTTTTTGGTAAAAAATGTATAACAATTAATAACCGTAATTCTGTTTAAGATTTGGGTTAGATGAAAGAGCGATGTTTGGAATCGGGAACACAACTCTTGAAGGGTCAGAAGCAGTCGGGCGTTGCCCAACAGGATCATTAAATACTCCAAAACGGATCATGTCATTTCTTCTCCAGCCTTCAAGATAAAGCTCACGACCTCTCTCCGCAAGCAAAGTTGGTAAGTCTACAGAAGTAAGGTCTCCAACTCCCCTTTTTTCACGAATGCTATTTACAATACTCGTAGGTGTTTGTCCTCCTGTTGCGGTTCCACCTCTTAAGATTGCTTCAGCTTTCATAAGGAGTGCATCTGACAAACGGAAGAAGACATAATCATTAGGACTGCTTCCACCTCCTGTACTGTTGATAGTAGAAGGATCCAATGGATATTTTTCTGTACGAATTCCCATTGCTTCTGTTGAGAAGAAGAGGCTTACATAAGGAGTGAAGATTAAAGGGTTTCCGCTTCTGTCCTTTAAGTCAACAATAGGATTGCCAACATGTCCGCCCTGGGTCCTTGAATTTGTCCGATAAGGAAACCCACATCACTTCCCATTTTGTCAGTATAGCCTGGAAGTGCAATTCCTTTTCGCACGTCACCGTCTTCAAAACTGTTATAAAAATCAGAAAGAGTAGTAAAACCATTCCAGCCGCTAGGTGCCTGGTTGTAATGGAAACCCATGCATGTAGCCCACTGTACATTTATACCACCATCGTGAGGTCTAACAAAAATATTCTCAGTAGATTTTGTGCTGTTTTCCCAGCTAAAATTGTCCCAATAATTATTGGAAATCGACAAATTAGGATTTGCAGCAATTGCATCAACTAAACTTATCACTTTATTCATATCTGCCGCGTCAAAGGTGAAAGGTCCCGCGGGACTTGTTGGGTCCTGTTTGAAAACCGCCTTATTTAAATAAGTCTTTGCCAAAAGAAATTCAGCGGCTTCTTTAGTTGCTAAGGCACGGTTAGTGCCGTTGTAGGCAGGTAATGCGGGAATTATAGCCTCTAATTCGCTGATAATAAAATCTGTCGCCTCAGATCGGGTGTACACATCAGGGATTACATCAGCAGCAGCCGTTGCCGGACGATGTTGAACTTGTCCGTAAAGATCACACACGATGTAGGAAAAATATGCACGCAAGAAACGCGCCGCAGCTACATCAGATGCACTGGCAGAAGTTGATTCGGCCAATAGAGTCGTTTGGAAAAGAGCGCCGTTCAATCCATTCCAGGTATCATTGATTTGGTTGTGAGATGCATCCCAAGTGTGAAGGTGTAACTTACGCCATGTTCCAAAGTCATCCCAGTCTGTACCCCGGGTTGGCCCCATTAATTCATCGGTAGTATGCTCATCCATTGCGTAAGAGTTACCCTGGCCTAGTAATTGGTTTAATTGTTCATAAACCTTTGACAAAGATGAGGCCTCAGGCGCTCCTCCTGCATTTTGTTCCGCTTGCGCATTTGGGGCTTTTAATTTAACATCCAATTTGGTGCAGCTAGAAAAACTCAAAGCTATCAACACCGTAAATGGAGCGATATAATTTCTCAAATATTTCATATTACTGTTTTTATAAAATTTAATAATTAAAAACCAACATTAA
Source organism: uncultured Chitinophagaceae bacterium (assembly GCA_963783125.1). Lineage (GTDB taxonomy): Bacteria > Bacteroidota > Bacteroidia > Chitinophagales > Chitinophagaceae > Ginsengibacter. The sequence goes on along the minus strand of CAWAMQ010000008.1, from coordinate 83,590 downwards.
CGCTTAGCGTATATGTTCTTGCCTTAGGATAGCCGGTGTAATCGAACCCGCGTGAAGGAACACCATTAATGTTCTCATCAACATTCACTTCCGGATCTAACCCGGAGTATTTGGTAAACAATGCAAGGTTTTGACCAATTGCACTCAGCGACAACGTCTTAATTACATTGCTTTTTATATTAAAGTTGTAACCAATTGTGGCATTTGAAATCCGAACAAAATTGCCCTTTTCAAGGAATCTTGTCGATACACTTCCCGGGTTGATAGGATCTTCAGGGCTATTAGCGACATCGTAAGTAACGTTGTGAGCCGTTTTGATACTCCCCTTCAGGAATAAGGCATTTGCTGTGTTGTTATATATATAGAATCCTCTAACCGTATTTACAAAAATGCTTGCATTCCATCTTCCCAGGGTAAAGCTGTTTGTAAGACCTGCATTAAATTTAGGTAATGCACTTCCTTGTAATTCATCCTTACCACCGTTAGCATAACGGGCGTCTCCGTTTCCGTCAAATCCAAGGAAGGTTGGCATTTTCCACGTGAAAAGCGGATAGCCATTGGCAAAAGTTTGCGCATAAGCTCCGGATAAACCTTGGCCATGTACCGCTCCTGTATTTACAACCACATTGAAATCTTGTACTTCATTATGTACAAATGTCATGTTGTAATTGATGGTCCAGGTAAAATTCTTTCCTTTTATAGCCTGGTAGTCCAAACTCCATTCTGTTCCCTTATTGATTACATAACCGGGAAGATTGACCCAATAAAAAGAGGTTGCTGAAAATCCTCCGGGAGTTGGAGCATAGAACAAAAGGTCTTTTCTTTTAGTATAGAAATAATCAAATGTACCGGAAAGTCTGTTGTTTATAAGGGCAAAGTCAAGTCCTACACCCGTTGTAGCTGCTTGCTCCCACTTAAGGTTTTTATTTCCCTGGTGTACAAATTGAGTTTCTTCGTTACCTGAGTTCCCAACGTAGGTTTGTTTCAAATCAATCGCATCGTATGCTCCTATCCCTTCTGAACTACCAAGGATACCGTAGTTGGCCCTTATCGCAAATTCACTGAAAATATTACCTAAAGTTTTCGCAGCAAAATCCTCTTGCAACAATTTCCACTTGGCTGCAAAAGCCGGGAAATATCCATATTTATTGTTTACACCAAATTTTGATGAGCCATCAATACGCATTGTAGCGGTCAACAGATATTTATTATATAATGTATAGTTCACCCTTCCAAAATATGATTGTAGTTCATATTTGTAATAGTCAGGAACATAATCGTAATAGTTAGTAAACTGATTAAAGGTCTTTGCAAACACATCTTTAGGGTTAACTACAGGAGTATTTAATCCCCAACCAACTTTACCTTTATAGGTATTTTCAGTGCTTTGATAAGAATATCCGACAACTGCATTTAAATCCTGATTGGTGAAAGATTTGTCATAAGTTAAGGTGTGTTCTACAAGGATTGTTTTCAAATCCAGGTTTTGTTTTACACCCCTCCCATTTCCCTGGATAGGATTTGAAAGGTCTTTACCAAACACGTTAGTTGTTCCTCCAAATGCATTTGAACTTAATCTTGGGTCAGCGAAAGAAAGCCTGTCGTCGGTTGCATCATCGTAACCAAAAGTGGCTTTGTAGGTAAGGCCAGGAACAATAGTATAAGAACCACTAACATTTCCCAACAAGCGATTATAAGTGCCCTTATCAGAAAAATAAGTAAGCATTTCAACCGGATTCCGGTTACCATCCAACGGATCAAAAAATGAACCATCCGGATTATAAATAGGGTAAGTAGGATTAAACGCGATGGTCGCCCCCATCAAACTTCCCTGGTACCCTGCATTGTTGGTTAATGGAGCATAAGTGTTATTTACATGTGAATAGGTGAAGTTTACATCAAACCTCAATTTATCATTTATAAATTTCTGAGTAAGATTGAGCCTTCCGGTATACCTTTTCAATTCACTGGTCTTAACGATACCCTGAATATCATCATAAGAACCACTCAAACGGAGACTGGTAGATTTGTGTGTAACTCCCCATGCAAGGTTATAGTTCTGACTTAAAGCGTTTCTGAAAATCTGGTCTTGCCAGTCCGTATTGTAACCCTTGTCAACATTTAATACAGCCAGCGCAGCATCTGCAGGGCTTGTACCTGCATCGACGTTTGCTTTTTTCACTGCCAACAAAAAGTCCTGTGCATTTAATAAATCATACCTGCTTGCAGGCGTTGAAATTCCGGTGCTTGCATTTAAAGTCAAACTCCCCCTGCCACTTTTTCCACTTTTTGTAGTAATAAGTATTACACCGTTTGCACCACGTGAGCCGTAAATAGCTGCGGAAGATGCATCTTTCAAAACGGTAATGCTCGCGATATCATTAGGATTTAAAAATGCTAAAGGATTTCGGGGAGTAGAACTTCCTTCAACACCGCTTTGTGTTGCCAGTGTTCCACCAGGGCTGATGGGCACGCCATCTACAACATATAATGGACCCTGGTCACGAATAGATGCGGTACCACGTATTGTAATCGTAGCCGCAGAACCAGGTTCACCACCTGCAGGCGTTACATTTACCCCTGCTGTGCGGCCTTGAAGCAATGCATCAGGAGAGGCTATAATTCCTTTATTAAAATCTTTAGAATTGAGTTGCGATACAGAACCTGTCGCATCCTTTTTCCGAACGGTTCCATACCCAACTACTACTACGTCAGATAGATTTGTAGCAGTACTTGCAAGAGAAACTGTAACATTTGAAGTGGAAGAAATGTCTACGGTTTTTGCTTCCGATCCAACATAACTAATCTCCAATTGTCTTGCATTTTGCGGCACATTAATAGAAAAAGTACCGTCGGGACCGGTAGTGACACCGGATTTATTACCCACCACCAGTACTGTCGCCCCTACCAAAGGAGTACCATCTGTGGAGGTTACCTTACCGGTTACAGTTCTTTGTTGGGCGAATGTTTGAAAGAAACAACAGAACAGAAATAGTCCGCTGAAAAGGAGTTTTTTTCCCATAATCAAGTAATTAAATAAACGTTAAATAAATTAAAGTGTAATTTACACACTTTGTTAAACAAACACTAAAAAAGGTTAAAAATTCATTATTTAAGACAAAAATATGACAATACCCGGGACAAGGAGGTGATAATATGACCGTGAACTATTGGGGTTCTGCCCCTTATTTCTCTCATCAAAATAAAAATTCAGCGAATTGGTTCGTTTACCGGAAAATGCGCACCTGTATATATTATTAGCGGAGGGGAATGCTGAAATAAAACTCCGAACCTTTGCCCGGTGTACTTCTCACGCCTATCTTTCCATTATGACGATGGACGATTTCGGAAGAAATAAACAACCCGATTCCAAAACCAGGATACGTTTTTTCATTGGTTCCTTCAACCCTGTAAAATCGTTCAAATATTTTTGCCTGGCTTTGTTTACTAATCCCTATGCCGTGATCTTTTACCTCTATGGTTAAAACATCATCTTTCAAAAAACTCCTCACGTTTATCAGTTTGTTTTTCGGTGAGTACTTGATGGCGTTCGTAAGAAAATTTACCAGGACTTGTGCAAGCCGTTCCCTGTCTGCAAAAATTTCTGCATCAGATTGCAACGAAACCTGGATCTCATAGTCCCTTTTCACTAATCGCATTTCACCAACCACTTCTTCAATCAGTTCGTTTATGTTGAATGTTTCTTTTTCCAGCTGAAGATTTCCCAACTTCAATTTTGAAAGATCCAAAAGATCGGCGATCAGATTGGTAAGCTTTACGATTTGTTTGTCTACTGCAGATAATGATTTTTTCAGAAAAGCGTCTTTAGACCCACTATACATGCTTTCAAGAATTTGTATATAACCCTTGATCGAAGTGATGGGTGTTTTTAATTCATGGCTTGCTATACTTATAAAGTGATCTTTCTGCTGGTCAAGTTCCTTGATCTGCTGGATATCGGTGCTGGTGGCTACCCACGTCTGCACACCGCCATCGGCATCCTCTATCGGGACGGCACGTGTTAGCTGCCATCTGTATTCATTATTATGGTTCCGGAACCGGTGTTCAATCGTGAATACCTTTCCGCTGCCCGTACACTCCTCCCACCTCTTCAATGTTTCTTCCCTGTCGTCTGGATGAATGATACCAATCCATTCTTCCTCTATATTGTCAGATGGACTTAACCCGGTATAGGTATAAAAAGCTTTATTAATGTAGGTGAGCCTTCCGTTTGCATCAGACGCCCACACAATTTGGGGCATTGAATCTGCAAACATTCTGAAACGAGCTTCGCTTTCTTTAAGTTCCTGCTCCGCCCTTACTCTTTCAGTAATATCTGTATTAGTTCCAAACCATTGATAAATTTCTCCGGCATTGTTTCTGATCGGCATCACGCGGGTGAGAAATTCCCGAAAATTTCCATCGGCCCCTTTTATAGGAAAGATCATTTCGAAAGGTTTACCCTGGTCGATTGAATTAGTCCACCTTTTCATTACTTCTGGTAATCTTTCAGGATCATGTACTGACCGCCATCCCCAACCTTTCATATTTTCAAAATCGGTTCCTGTATATTCATACCACTTTTTGTTATACCAGAAAATATCACCGTTTGCATGCGCTACCCACGCGAGGTGTGAAATAGAATCAGCCATAGTTCTAAATCTTTCTTCACTCTCTTTTAAACCTTCCTCGGCTATTTTTCTTTCGGTGATGTTAGGACTAATAGTACCTAAAGCAACTACCTCACCGCTTGCATGATCTTTAATAACCATCCCATTCCATTGCAGCCAGAAGGGTTCCCCGGTTTCCTCATTTTTGAAACGGATTTCTGAATGAAAAAACCCTTGTTTAAGCAGCAGTTCCAATAGCTTTTTCGCCAGGTCGAGATCATCAGGATAAACACAATCAAGAATTGAGCGGCCTCTAAAATTATTCCATCCCAACATATTTAATCCTGCAGGATTTAAATAAATGAATTCCTTGCCGGTATTTGCCAAAGCAATAAATTCCCTGCTTGCTTCAAGAATATCGGTTAGTTTTTCTGTTTCTGCTTCAGCTTCTTTAAGTTTCGTAACTTCCTGCACAACGCCGGTAAATCTCACAGGAATACCCTCAGTGTTATAGGTAGCTTTCCCTTTTGACTTTAGCCACCTCACCTTGCCATCCTCTATTCCAATCGTCCGGTATTCTAATTCATACAATCCATCCTTGTCCAGTTCAAAGCTGTTTTGCGCCAGCGCTACTGAGGTTGGAGAATCTGCCGGATGAAGTGCCTGCAGGTAGGTTTCATAATTAACTTCAGCATCAGCAGATAAGCCGAAAAGTTCTTTCGTTTTTGCCGACCATATTAATTTGTTTTCCAGAGGATAATAATCAAACATACCCAACTCTCCGCCGGCAAGAGCGATGCGAAGCTGTTCTTCACTTTTCTCTGTTTTTTGTATCGCACTCACAAGGTCCGTAACATCTGCCGCTGTATTCATCACGCCATAAACCTCACCTGAAAGATTGAGCAGTGGCGTAAAACTATAGTTGAAATAAAAAGTTTGTAACCGCTTGTCAACTACCAGGTCTATTTTCTGATGGTGTGCATGAAACGGATTGCCCGTGGTAAATACATTGTCCAACTGCTCAAAAATCTGCTGGTTACTCAATTCAGGTAACACCTCGGAATATAACTTTCCAATTACATCATTTCCCTTTCCCCAGGTATCCATCATGGTTTGATTGGCCAATTCTATCCGCATTTCTTTACCGATGTACACGCCTATCGGGAACGGCGAATTTTCAATAATGGTGCGGATTCTTTTTTCACTTTCTTCCACATTACGCCTTGCTGTAACAAGGTCAGTAACATCAATTCCAATTGCCAGGATTCTTTCAGTCGCACCTTCTGAATCCGTCAATACCTGGTAATTGAAGTTGACAAAAGACTTTTCAGGCACGCCGTTTTTTTCTATTTGCACTTCCATTTCCGTGGCCGAAAACGAGTTCCCGGTTTGATAAACATCGTCAAGCAATTTTTTAATTCCCTGGCTAAGCAGTTCGGGCATTGATTCAAAAAGTGGTTTATTCATCACGTCTTCCCTTGTCCTGCGCCACAATTGCAATGCTTTATCATTCACAATATCTACTACGTATTCAGGGCCGTTTAAAATCGCAAGGGAAAATGGGGATTGAAGCACCATGTTCATGAAATTTTTCGTGCTTTCTTTTATCCTCTTCTGCGCCAGTGTCTCATTGGTAATATCCTGGAGGATTCCATACATTTTATAAGCTACTTTATCTTCATTAAAAACAGCTTTGCCTTTCAGCCTCAATGTCCGGGATTGCTTCGTTACCGGATGTATTATTACCGATTCATAGTCTATTTCTCCTGAAGAAAATTGAAGTGATTTTTCTATTTCTTTTTGAATAAGTTCTCTGTCTTTTGGAACAAGTTTTTCCAATACCACTGCAAGTGGATATTCTTTTGCTTCCGGAAGGCCGTACCATTCCTTTAATAAATTGTCGCAAACAAAAGTTTGTTTTTGCGGATCGAAAACCCACGTGGCAATTTCAGCGGATTGGGTTGCATGCTCCATCCGTTCTTTGGCTTCCTTTAGTTCATCTTCCGCTTTTTTGGTATTAGTCGTTTCAATTACGGTGACCAATATTCCACCCGGCTTCCCCTCTTCATTTCGAATGGGACTATATGCAAAATCGAAGTAACATTCTTCTGTATAACCATTCCGGTTAAGTGGCACCATAAAGTCGGTTTCGCGAATCGATGCACCGTGCATTACATTTTGAAACATAGGTTCTATCGTGTGCCAGATTTCCCGGTAAGTATCGGCAGCGCTGGCGCCTAATGCATGCGGATGTTTTGACGTGCCGAGAATCGGGCGGAACCCGTCGTTATATATCTGGGTATATTCTTTACCCCACATGATGCACATCCCAAAAGGATTATCGATCATCACCGACACCATCGTTTTAAGACATGCAGGCCAATCTCTCCGGATCACCAACAGGTGTTTTGCTCCAATCTTTCTCACGTATCAGGTTTCCCATTTCACTTTCACGCGATAAAAATGCAGGGGCTTTTTGGATAAGGTTTATTTTTTCCGAATTTGTCATCAATCCCTGGAAATAAATTTTTGAAGAGTTTAATAAAAGTAAACAAATTTAAGGAGGAGATCCTGATGCAAAATTAAAAATAATTAAATAATAAGCGACTACCCCTAACCCAGGGATGGTGTAATAAACAATTCCAGGTACCCGGGTTATCTGGCACCCTTCAGTAAATCAATTTTTATTGAGGATTTTTATTTTCTACCGGCTGCCTGCATCGGTTCAGGATTATAGGCATGGAAGCCGCCGCCAGGAGATGAGGCTTGCGCGAGTCACCTGGTTTCACCCCTCCCGTGGAGAGAGACAGGCTCACGATTTTTTTCCTGTATCCCAGCAGTAAACCAACAAATAATTACAATTTTAATTCGCCCCAGCCTTGCCGGTATTCTCTCTTTACAAATTGATTGGCAGGCTCAAAGTTGGTGATGCGCATATTTTCTCCATCCCATTTATAAGTGATGTATCTGCCGGGAGTTGTAATATCTTCAAGGTCGCCATACACAGGATCATGTCTTTTTATCTTCTTTCGAAGGTTGAAACTACGCAACAAAAGATTACCCATTAACACGGTCTCGGTTAGCGGGCCGGCATAACCAACAAAAGGCGAATCAACTTCCATATTTCCATAACCAGCAATACAGGCATCCACCCACTGCCACCAGTGCCCGTCCATCCCACCTTCCACACGAGGATATTTTTTTGGAACGTTGATATCTTTATTTAAAGAAAGAGGCAATAATCTTGGATGGCTTCCACCCCAACCGCAGGAAATTTTTCCTTTTGTTCCAATAAAGAGACTTCCTCCCTCAAAATCATTTTCTTCGGGTGTGTCTGCCAAAGCTTCATTTTCATTTACATCCGGATCAAGTTCATCAGGGCGATCAGGAACAAAGCCGCCATCTATCCAATACAACTTCAGATCGCGCCCGTCTTTTAATTTAAAATTATACCTCAACTTACTGGATACCGGAATACTTTCAGGATAATCGGCTTCTTTAAAAATACCCGAATAGATCGTACTCGCCATCCCGGTAATTTCTGTGGGGTAACCAAGATCTAATAATTTGAAAGAAGGCCCGATAATATGACAAGCCATATCTCCCAAAGCTCCTGTGCCAAATTTCCACCAACCGCGCCAGTTGAAGGGAACAAGGTTATCTATGTAATCAGTTTGAGGAGCTGTACCGAGCCACAGGTCCCACTTTAATTCTTTTGGAACTGGCGGTTTATCTTTAGGCCATGGAATTCCCTGTGGCCAAACCGGGCGGTTGGTCCAGTTGTAAACTTTCGTAATATCACCAATTATTCCTGCTTCAAACCATTCTCTCAAAGTTCTCATTCCATCGCAGGATGCACCCTGGTCGCCCATTTGGGTGACTACCTCATATTTTTCCGCAGCCTGTGTAAGAATACGAGCTTCATAAATATCGTGAGTCAAAGGTTTTTGTAAATACAAATGTTTTTTCAATTGCATCGCGCTTAAGCCAACAATGGCATGATTATGATCCGGGATAGCTACCGAGACAGCATCAAAATTTTTATGCTCTTTTTCAAACATTTCGCGCCAGTCGTGGTAAAAACCTGCTTTGGGAAATTCCTTTCTTCTCGGTGCAGCCATTCGATCGTCTACATCGCACAAAAAAGAAATAACGGCATTTTTCTTTGGAGCGCTTGCATAGTGATGGATATCATTTTCCGCTTCGCCACCACACCCAACGGCAGCTATATAAAGTTTATCACTTGGTGCAGTAAATCCTTTGCCGCCTAAAACGTGACGCGGAACAATCGTGAAAGCAGCCGCTGTTAGCGCTGAATTTTTTATAAAATCTTTTCTGCTCAGGGGTTTACCCGGTATTGGTTTTTCTTCCATAATAATATCTTTTATTTTTAAATATTAGTTAGCATAATGAGAAAAAAATTTAAAAAGAAAAAGGGGCAAAACTAAAGCTTGCGAATCTTAATGTTACGGTACCACAATTTTCCATTTTCGGTTCCCTGGAAAGAAATGTGACCTTTTTTAAAGGTTCCAAAGCCAGGCCATTCCTTAAACTTACTGTTTTCGATCATATCCCGCCAGTGATCATCCCACATGGTGGTTTCAACTATTTTATGCCCGTTCTGGATGAAGGTTACATGACCGTGATCTGCAATTATTTCATATTTATTCCAATGTGGTCCGGCATTTACCCATTCGGTATCTGCAGGAATAAGATCGTACAAATCTCCTGCGCGGCATTTCAAAATTCGTCCATCGTCATTACAGGCGAGATCAGCTATCTGCATTTCAGGCCCCGACTCGTAAGTGTTTTGATATTGCGGGTCCTCATGCACATAAAACATTACTCCGCTGTTGGAGCAGGGGTCCATCTTCCACTCCATTTTAAAATCAAAATTCTCATACTCATCATTTGTGACAAGGTCAGCAAAGTCTTTTTCTACGCTGTTGCTGTTTTTATTTAGGAAAATCATTCCATCTTTCACCTGCCAAGCTTTTCCCGGCGCCTTTTCCAAATACGAATGCCAGCCTGTAAGGTCTTTACCATTAAAAAGCAGTTGCCAGCCATCTGCTTTTTCCTGAGCTGTAAGAGTATTTTCTTGTTGCGCATTCACCTTTTGAAACGAGAACAGAAAAATAACTGTGAATACTGTGAAACAAAGACTGATTTTCTTGTGCATGTTTTTCAATTTTTTTTGTGCAATAATAAAAGGTAAGTAAAGCTTTTTTGACGGGTATGATGGAGAAAAAAGAAAAAAACCGAAATAAAACGGCCTATATTTAATTTCTCCTTCATTAAGCATTACGCGATCCAAATGTAGGTATTTATAAAAAGAAAAAACATATCCTTTTTATTCAACAATCGAAAATAATAAACCCGCCGTTTGATCCAGGATCAAGATCAGACAACGTGCAGCATTGATTGTTTTTAAATTAAACAGCCGACGAAAAAACTCATCGGCTGTTGACAAAACACAGTAAACCAACAAAAAATTATAATTCTAATTCTCCCTGGTTAATGATATTCTTTCTGAATAATCTCTAAAAGATTTTTTGCTTTTACTTGTATTTGCCTGAATAAAAATTCATGGTAAACTGCAAGTTTATTAAAGGCGAGAAGTTTGTTATAATATTCTCCAATCAGCTTCGGGTCATTATTCAGCAGGCTATAAGATGAATCGTTGTTAAAATTTCCAAATCGAATTTGGGTATAGTCAGCAATTTTTTCTTCTGCCTGTTTAGACACATTCATCAGGTCTTTAACATCCTTTTCCTGTGTCAACAGGTACTTCATATCAAGATCGAATGACATAATCCGGTTTTCAATTTTCTTGTCCCTGATCAAACGAAAATTTCCGGAACTTTTCAATTCTTCCACCGTTTTGTTATCATATTTAAACAGGTCGAAATGCCAGAAATCTTTTGACAACGATTTATAAAAGTTTTTTACGTCCACAGGATGGGCTTTAAGCGATTGCTCAATATCAACCACATCGTTATTGGCAGAAGACCATATACCTGTCGCCTGGGAAATTGCCGAAGTGTCCGCTTCCAAATCAGACACGAGACTTTGCATATATTCATTTTCTATAGCTTTGTTAGATATTTTCTCTCTAATATTCTCTGCAAAAAAACCCAGCGTAACCGCAAGAAATATCATTAAGAATTCCAAAAAATATTCTTTTGATCCTTTCTTTTCTACGTGTGGGTGGTGATGTACTTCCATAAACAGCTTCCGGGTTATTAATTTGTGATTTTTGTTGGTTTACTATCTTTTAAATGGTATTGTGTGTTGATGCTTTGAATCAGCGCAATTTCCTCGGTTTTTAGTTCTTTTAAAATGCCAACTTCCCCAATAAAACTTCCGTTCCGTTCATGCAGGTCGAATATGAGTTGATTAATCGCATCGGGATTATGATTGCGCAACTGCGGGTTGCCGCCCGGTTTTGTAATATTGGCAAAAGCACTTGCGGTAGAATCAATCACGAAACGGGAACCCGATTCCATCGTATTGAAAACAGACGCGTTAAACAACTTGCCTAATAAAGGGTAAGTCATTTCGGCTTCCTGTTCATCCAAACCGGTAATTACTTTATACGTTTCGGCTATTTTTTGAACTTTTACCAGGCCTGTCAACACAGGTTCTTTTGTTATCAGCCCGAAGTTTCCGGAGTGTTCCAGTTCGGTTAATGTCGTATTATTTGCTATAAACGAACGAAGCTTGGTAGTAAGCCTGGCGAGGTAATACATATCACTGCCGCGATCGGTAACTCCTGGTGTTTGCAAAATTTTTATAAGCGTATCCGTTTGATTAATTCTTGCAATTAAAGAAGGCAGATAATCGTTCATGCTTGCTGTATCTGCAACGAGATCCTTTTTTATGCCGATGATATACTCTTTTTCTTTCGAATGATTACTCAAATGTTCACGAAGACTTTCTGCAAAAAATCCGAGCGTTACAGCAAGGAAGATCATGATGAACTCCAGAAAATATTCTTTGAATCCTTTTTTTTCTACGTGCGGGTGATGATGGACTTCCATTCTTCTTATTTAAGATGATGTTTGTTCTTGTAAAAGTTGATAAGATTGGTTGCCATTTGCCGCAAACGATTCAATAAAATACTTTGTGCTTTTGTAACCCGTAAATACAATTGTAACTGGTTAAACCACTTGTTTAATAACTTTCTGTCATCTGAAAACAATAAAGGTCCGCTCAAAGAAATACTGCCGCTATCAGATCCCGAAAGAGAAGAAACATTTTCAAGTGGGGCGACTACTTTAAAGTTGGCCAATTCATTCAATGTGTTACGAACGTTATCCTGTGCTTCCTGGTAAATGGTAGTTTCAAAATCATGCACATCCCTGTACATTTTTTCATAAGAAAGAATGCTATCAGCATCATCTTTAGCCAACAACCTGAAACCGCCTGCGTTAGCCAGCTGCGTTACCGTACGATCGTCTGACAGGAAAGGCCTGTTAACTTTTGAAAATTTGATCAGCCCGCCCATACAGGATGTTGCTTTGAGATTGTTGGTAACCGTATCATAGCATTGATACATATTGCTCAAGGCTCCTATTTTTCCTGCATCAAAGTCGATGATGTCATTCAACCTGGCCGTATCCGACTCGAGGTCTTCCACAAGCGATTGAATGTATTGTTCGCTTTTCGCATGATCATTAATATGTTCTCTTAAGCTCTCTGCAAAAAAGCCTAACGTTACGGCAAGGAATATCATTATAAATTCCAGGAAATATTCTTTGAATCTTTTCTTCCCGTGACTATTGGAATTTACGTGTGGATGGTGATGTACTTCCATATTTTCTGTGTGCAGATTTTATTTTTCAGATCGTTATGTACGAGGGTGTTATAAAACCGACCACCTTTTCAGTGGAAATTTTGGTTTGATCAATTGTATCTTTTTTAGTTGGCACGTTATGGTAAACTTGCAGTTGTAAAGTGATCTATTCAGAGCCTTATCCCTTTAATAATTGTCAAAAAAGGCGCACACAAAAACCAGTAAAGCCACGAAAACTTTTCAATTAGCACGGAATTCCGTGACGATTAGCCCTGGTACTATTTGGGCTTAGACCCAAATGGTATCGACATTATTCAGGGGGACGGGTATGATTTAAACTGAAAGCTAAATAAAATATTTTATCCGTAACCGAAATTTTTCTTGTGAGGATGATGTAATAGCCTGAAACTTAAGGGTTGCCAACCCTGGCAAGGTTGGCAATACTCACTCGCCGTGAATTTCCTCTCGCCGCTGTTCCTGACCTTACTGAAACAGTATCCTTCCCTTGCGCAGCGTCTCCAGACCTGTGCATGAGCGTTACTTCTTTTGAGCTGAATGATTCGGGAGATTGCTTCTGGTGCATAGATTTCACCTGGTAGTTTATGGAAGCGCATCGCAATGGCGTGTAAACGAGAACGGTTTTCTTTTTTCAGCCCCCGGTAACGATAAGCTCCATCGGCAGTCGTCATTGCGAAGCGCCTTCCTTTGCCGCCAAGGATAAAAGAATTGGTTTTTGCGCTGCGGCAATCTCCTCAAATTCAGCAGTGACGTTGTTAAGATCGAAGCCCATTAGCAGTGGTCATGGCGATGCGCATTCCTTTGTATGATAAACGGCGTCGTTCCAATAGGGAGCTTGCTTCTGCACCAGGAGTTTAGAATGTAACCTGGAATGAAACGAAGCGCAGTCCAACCAGGATAGCGTTAAAAGCAGTTATTTAACCCAATCTCATTACGTGATTACTTCTGCCTCTTAACCACTATTAAAGCCGTTCAACAAAAAGGGTTGGCAAAAGCACTTATTATTGCTTTTTCTACGAACCTTTTCGTACATTTAATTACGCTTAAAATTACTGTATGTTTAAAAACCTGCTTCGTGTTGCCATGCGCAACCTCATGAGAGATAAATGGAACAGCCTGTTGAATATTCTCGGTCTTACCATTGGTATTACCTGTAGCGTGTTCCTTATTTTTTATATAAAAGACGAATTGAGCTATGATAAGTACAATGTGAAAGCCGACAGGATTTATCGCATCAATTCTTACGTAAAGGAGCCGGAAAAAGATACCATGAAGTGGGCAATTACTCCCTTCCCGATGGGAGTTGCCTTAAGCAAGGATTATCCTGAAGTGGAAGAAGCAGTACGCCTGTGGGATAATGGTAAAACCATGTTTAAGAACGGGAGCCAGCGCTTTTATGACGAGAAGATCTTTTATGCAGACAGCAATTTATTCAGGGTATTTACACACAAATTCATAGAAGGCAATCCGCAAACTGCACTGGTTGCGCCCAACTCACTGGTACTAACCAAATCATTAGCGGTAAAATACTTTGGCAACAGTGGTGGTTACGTGGGTAAAACATTGGAAAATGCCAACGGTGATGTATACAAGGTCACTGCTGTTATTAAAGATGTCCCCAGGAATTCCCATCTTATTTTTAACGCCCTTATCTCGCGTAGTTCTCTGCCGGCCGACTTTGCGAACAACTGGGGCGGCTTTGGTTTCTTTACCTATGTGTTATTGAAGCCAAACGTAAATCCTGCGTCATTTCAAAAGAAGCTGGCGCCTGTGTATGACAAATACCTTGCGCCGATATTTGCGCAGTTCAATATAAAAATGCGTTTTGGTGTGCAGCCTGTTACCGCCATTCACCTGCATTCGGATATGGTAAATGAGCCTGAAGACCTTGGCAGCATGTCTTACATCTATATCTTTTCAGCGGTTGCATTTTTTATGCTGCTCATCGCCTGCATCAACTATATGAACCTAACTACCGCCCGTTCTGCACGAAGAGCAAAAGAGATAGGCATGAGAAAAGTAATAGGCGCCTACAAACACCAGTTAGTTATGCAGTTTTTGGTTGAGTCAACAGTCACCGCTTTGTTTGCTTTAGTCCTCAGCATTGGCTTTATTGCCTTGTTCCTGCCCATGTTTAATACACTTGCCGGTAAATCCATTTCGTTTACCACGTTGTTTCAGCCTGGCATGCTGTTCATTTTACTGGCAGTAGTATTGTTTGTAGGCATTGCCGGCGGAAGTTATCCGGCCTTCTATTTATCCAAATTTAATCCTGTAGATGTGTTGAAAGGCAGTCTATCAAAAGGCTCCAGTAATGTTACACTACGCCGTGCCTTGGTGGTGGTGCAGATCTCCATTTCATTGATCATGCTCATTTGTACCTGGGTAGTGTATGGGCAAATGAACTACCTGCGCAATAAAGACCTTGGCTTCAACAAAGACCAGGTGCTTACGGTTGCAGCCAATTCCAACAAAGATCTCAGGAGCAATATCCGTTCTTTTAAAAATGAAGTGCGTAGCAACCCGCATGTGCTTGCAGTAAGTACCGCCCAGAGTGTGCCCGGCCGGGGCATTCCCTTTAATCTTTTCTCTATTCAAACAAAAAATGGTTTCACAGAAAAGGGTGTGGACGTTTATTTTGGTGTTGATGAAGATTTCTTTAAAACGCTTGGAATAAAACTAATCAAAGGAAGAAATTTTTCCGGCCTGCCCGATACGCTGCGCAGTGTGATAGTAAATGAAAGTATGGCCCGGGAATATGGGTGGGGCGATAATGCCCTTGGTAAAAAAATAAAATTTGCCGGGGATACTTCATCCTTTTATCTTGAAGTAATTGGTGTAGTGCGCGACTTTAATCAAAAGTCGTTATATAGTGCTATAGCCCCGCTGATGTTCTTATACAGGCCAGCCAATAATGTGATCGAAATAAAACTTGGATGCCAAAAGTATTAGCGCAGGTATTGCGTCTCTTGAAAAAACATGGAACAAATATTTTCCTGATCTGCCTTTTGCCTATACCTTCCTCGACCAGGATTTCAATTCACAGTATTCGGCGGATCAAAAGCGTGGCAAAATATTTACTGCATTCTCTGTACTTACCATCATTATTACCTGTCTCGGCTTACTGGGGTTAATAGCATTTACCACGCAGCAAAGGCAAAAAGAAATAAGCATACGCAAAGTAATGGGCGCCAATGTTTCGCAGATCGTTCCTCTTATTACCAGGAATTTTGTTGCATTGGTTGGGCTGTCATGTGTCATTGCATTTCCGGTGGCATGGTACTTTATGAACAACTGGCTGAAAATATTTCCCTACAATACAGGCTTAAGCGCATTGCCATTTATACTTTCAGCAATAACTGTTTTGGTGATAACACTGTTTACCGTTACATTCCATACACTGCGTGCTGCCGTTGCAAACCCTGTTA
Source organism: uncultured Chitinophagaceae bacterium (assembly GCA_963783125.1). Taxonomy (GTDB): domain Bacteria; phylum Bacteroidota; class Bacteroidia; order Chitinophagales; family Chitinophagaceae; genus Ginsengibacter. The sequence goes on along the minus strand of CAWAMQ010000008.1, from coordinate 67,739 downwards.
AAGCGTTGAAGACAGAATAAGGTACAGTTAACAGGCTGAGACTAACGAAACTCCTATATTATGTTTCATCCCTCTTGTAACGGTAATCAGTAAACGAAGTTTAAAACGAGATTTTCATTTCAGGTATCGGCTTTTGCCGCGCGCAGGTATGGAAAAACGCGTGGATCAATCGGAGAGAAAAAGTGCCAGGCTGTAAATTACTTTATTGCAAAAAAAGCCTCACCCCGACCTTAACTAGTCCTCGTTTGCAACGAGGACTTACATTTGATTTTCTTGCAACGAGGACTTACACTTGATTTTCTTATACAAATTCAATATTGACAAGCCCTTTTCTTCCCTGATAATCCCTTGCACTACTGTAAACATAATCCCAAGGTTCATCTACCAGGCCATTTCTTACAGGATTCTGATGTATATAATTTAACCGCTCTTTTATTCCAACGATTTTCCCATCTATAGTTATGGCATGATTATCATCTTTCCACAGTTTATAATAAGTCGCCCGACCTATTCTTTTTGCTTCTTTGCTCATTGCATTTAATAACCATTCTCTCCTGCTTTCCGGAATTTGCTGAATCGCTTTTGATATCGCTTTGGATGTAAATTTCTTAAAATCTCTGATGATTGCTGATATATTACCTTCCTGAGTTTTTGTGGTTATAATAAGATGAATGTGATTGCTCATAATTACCCAGGCATACACTACCAGTCCTTTCTCTTTAATACAAAAATTTAGTGAATCAACAATAATATCCCTATAATCTTTTCTCGAAAAAATGTCGATCCAATGAATTGCTGTAAACGTAATAAAATAGCAGCCCGATTTGTCGCTGATTATATATTTGTCTCCACTCATATCATGCAAAATACTTAATCATTCTGACCCGCCCTCGTTACAAACGAGGGCTAGTTTGAGTGTTTTATTCTCAGCTTTTCGGTTCGTGAGGACACGAACCGAGGAAGTCGTTTCTTTATTTTAATTATCTCAATGCACCTTTAAATAAAATACGCCGTTAGTAATTGAAGTGACCGGTGAATTATACGACGAGGCAATATCACCGGAAAAGGTACCCTCCACACTAGTCGCGGAGATCCTGGTAAAGTGAATCATCACATTCCTGGGAAAAAGCTTGTATGAACTCATTTTGGGATAGCCCGGAAAGGTGAAAGGTAAATCGTAGTAATCAATATTTATAAGTGTTCCAAAAGTCTGAGTAGTATCCTTGTAAACAGTAGTCGAATTTAATGGTGTTCTTGAAAGAATAGTAATTGCTATCATATCACCTGAAGGAGAACTACGGGCGAATAAGTGGGCACTATAGTTATGGGCGGTGTCATCAGCATACATACCAGCAACAGCATTAGTGGTATCAGTCTGCCGCACACCATTAGCCTCGTAACTAATATAATAATAATTTGGATGGCTCTTTTTGCATCCTAAACTCAGGAAAAAAACAAAAGCCACAAAAGCAATTAAACAGAAGCCTGGTAAAAAGTAGTTATTTCGCATGGGTGGGCAATAAAATTAAAAATTAATATATTCAAGGTCATTTTATTTTACATCCTTCACTACCGCATCTTCTCCGGGGGGAGGCGATACCGCGCTTTAAAAGCAAATTTTTGTGTTAGCACTATTTCAAAAGTTCAACAGCTTTTTCCAAAGCAGCATCCTTATTGTTATAAAGGTCTTTTATTGTCTTATGAATATAAATATCCGGTGCGATACCTACACCTACAAATCTTTTGCCGTCCGGAAAACGGTCATCCTTGGCGCACACCCTTGCTGTTCCTCCGCCGGGCAACTGAAACCCTAAAGGTTGGCCTGTACTTCCTCCTGTGGTTTGACCGATCATTTTTCCTCTTTTCATAAAGCTGAACGGCACAACGAAATCTTCAGCTGCAGAAAAGGTCCTCGCACTGATTAGTAAAATGACAGGTTTTGCGTAATAAATTTTTGTTGAGGCAGAAACTTTCTCCGGAAAATAAGAATACCATTGGGCAGCACCATTAGCTGTAAAATTATATTGGGCAAACCGTGATATGGATATTGCATACGGCTTATCTGTAAGAGTGGATAAGATATGAAATCCAATGTCACTGCTACCTCCTCCGTTTTTACGCAAATCAATGATCAAAGCTTTTGTTTTCGATATTTTGCTGAATAACGAGTCATACAATGAGTCTACAGCGCGATCGGCAAATGTATTCAACTGCAAATAGCCGATGTTGCCAATTTCACTGTATGCAACAGGAGGAATTGATTCGGTGTTTTTGAAACCTTCCCTGTAAACTGACTGCGTCCACACTCTGCCGTCTTTATTTCTAAACTTTATTATCAACGGCTCATCCTTCGAACCGGCAAGCAATGCATAAGTGAATTTGCGAACGTCCATGTCCTGAGGGGTAGAACTACTTTGATAGGGCTCAATATATTTTCTTGCATATCCCATGACAGGTTCGCCATTTATTGAGAGAACTTCAAGGCCTTTCTCTATACCCGCTTTTTGTAAAGAGTCGCTATAGATATCGGTTACAAACACGCGTCCTTCTATCAGCTCAGTCCTGAAAGGTGGCCGCGCATAAAATGAATCATAAAGTTCTTTGGGGAAATATACGTTGGTATGAGCGTCTTTTAATGATGCGTAGAATTTGATCAATAAATTATAGTATGCTGCGGTAGATTTTGTTTGAGTGATTGAATCCAAATAGTTAAGATATTCCTTATTCCAGTCTACACCGGCATGATCAAAATGAACGAAGTTGTATTTCGCCTTAGACCACAACAAACTTAAACCTGCAACTTTTTCGTTGAGGGGTAAATTATTGCGGTAGGGCGTTTTAAATGAATCATCCTCCCACAGCACTTTCCGATTGTTATCGGCTGCGAGCAATTCCTTAAATTCTTCTTGAGATCTTATAAAAGCGAATGCCGTGTCTTTCTCAATAAAGTCGTAACCATAGCCGCCTATATCCAGCATCTTTTTTAAAGTGTTTATCGTGCTGTCCTTCTCTCTTAAAAGGCTAAAAATATGAGCTTTATCATTTAAAATATTAAACCGCCTGAATTTTACATACACATTTCCCTGTGCAAGATCCCATACGTAAGGCTTTTGTAAATAAACCAGGCCATCATCAAGAATCGCAAGCGCTTCGTTAAGTTTTTGCGATGAGACCGGCGAGCCTGTATCCCACAAAGTGTCTGCTTTATCCCTATAAAAGGTTGCGCTATCATAAGCCTGCGCTGCAGTTACGCCTTGTCCATACGAAACGTGTAAAAGAAAAACGAGCAGGAGAAAAAGAATGAATTTAAGAAAACTCATAAGTGGTAAAGTGTTGTAATATTTTTTAAACGGTCTTACAATATATTCATCTTTGCCGATATTATTCTAAATATTGAACAGCGTTCGAAAATAAAAATACGCAATAAACTTTTGTTTACTGTGCCCGTGCGCCGCGGCGATCTTTTCTAATTTTAACCCACAGTTTTTTTATGGAAATTTATACCTGAAGAATCTAATCATTTAGTAAAGCATTACTTTTTAATTTGACATGCGAAGGTCTATCAAACACTATAAATCGTCAAAGCAAAAGAAAAGCAAATCCCTGGTATCCAATATAGCAATGCACCCTTTTGTTTTAATAGCAATTGCTGCTGCTTTAGCAGTTGCCGTTTTTAGCATAATTGCCTATCTTTTTCCTTCCCTGGTCTTCGTGGCCTTATGATCCGCCATTCTTAATCCTTTTCCTGCTCTCTCCCGTGGCTTGGAGCATTCATCCCAGGTTCGTGGCTACGAAACGGAACTGCCTGCTCATTCCCCGGCCGGACTTGTATAACGGTGAACAGTAAACGAAGAAATTTTCAGGATTTTTATTCCTGTATTGGTTAAGCCCCACCCGCCTTCTCCAAAAGCACAGACCTACCATCCCGCAAAAAATATTTTTGGTAAAAGATATTTTGTGTAATTTCATATTCTCTTACCGCAAATTTTTCTGTTCCCGATTTTTAGATCTGCTACCACTTTAAAATAATCAGCTACCGTTTTAAACCCATTGTTTCTGTCCAATGCTTGTGAGAATATTTTTATCAAATAGGTAAGGTTGGATTTTGAGTTTTTTAAGAGTGATCAATCGTTAATTGATGTAAGTATTTAATAACTTTTAAAAATAAAGACAATGCCATTTGCAATTATTCAAAACGAAGTAAAAGACTTCGATGAGTGGAAAAAAATATTTGATGCCGATCAGCCCTCCATTGCAGCAGCCGGGGCTAAACTTCTTGGCGTTTACAGGGAGATTGACAATCCAAACAAGGTAACCATCATGTATGAAGCATCCAACGTCGAGTTGTACCATACTTTAATGAGCGACCCTGAACGCCAGGCGCAGATACAGCAGGCAGGAGTAATTGGTATGCCAACTGCAACTTTTTTAGACAAAGTGGAGTAGCCCGGTCTCCCGACCAGTCTGTCGCAATTAGTAAACAATAATTTACGTCACATCTCAACATTAATTTATGACAAACAAGGAAATAGTCATCAACCTTTTTAAGGCTTTAGACGATGACGATCTTGAAACAGCAAAAAAACTGCTTGGTCCCCATCACCAGATCTATTCTTCCATGAGTCCTGAGCCTGCAAATGCTGAACAGCACCTGGCGTTTCACCAGGGATTCCAGGCCGCTTTCACCGGCGGAAAACATGAGTGGCAGGATATGCTCGAAGATGGAAACAAGGTAGCAGCAAGAGGCACCTGGAGCGGCGTGCATACAGCGAACTTTAACGGGATTGCCGCCACCAACAACAAGGTGCAGCTCACTTTTATTACCATCTGCGAAATTGAAAACAATGAGGTAAAAAACCAATGGGTGGAGATGGACGGTATGTCGTTGATGATGCAGCTGGGCGCAATACCTGAACCTGCACATGCATAATAATCAGAATAAACAGGGATGCTGAAAACTGGATAGAGTAAGCGCCAAACAAAAAGCAATAAGATATGCCAACAATTGTTGCACGCCACAAAGTAGGGAACTTTGATACATGGCTAAAAGGTCACCAGGACAGGGTTGACCTCTTTTCAAAATTCGCGTCCGGATTTAAAACATTCCAGGATACCGACGATCCCAATTCAGTTGTTATAGTAGCAGATGTGTTTGATATGGACGGTATGCAGAAGTTATTTAATGATTCAGAAATCATGGAAAAAATTGCCAAACAAAAACATACTGTGATTGAACCTATTACGGTCTCTATGCCGGTGGACATTTAAGATCAAGTAATCTTCTTGCATATATTGTTAATAAAGCCAGTTTTCACTGGAACCATTTCTGCGCGAGGTGCAACGTCGTGAAACGCATTAATATAGGTTTGAAAAATAACGACGGAGACGTTGCTTCGAATAAAAACCGTCCCCAGGATAACTGAGGTTATTGCTGCACCTTTTCTTTTAACTCCTGCAACTTGCCGGTGGCAAGCTTTTCTGTTTTGTCCATAGCGCCGGTCAGTTTTTTTGGAGCATTGAAGCGGTAGCCAATGAACAAAGAGCCTGAGCCTCTTTGTGGAAGAATCGCATAATCACTATTGGAGTGGCTGTAGCCATAAGCGCCGGTCGTGATTTGTATGCCTGTGAAAAAGCGGCGCGAATCATACCCAAAAGTTAAGATACTTTTCACCTGGCAGACCGTCCGCTTGTATATGGTTCCCGCATCACCGGATGAATCACGTGTCAAAAGTTTTGTCCGGCTAAAGCCTATGCCGGGACTAACGCCCGCGGAAGCATACAGATGGGATGGTGTGACAAGGGTGTAATAATAGCCGGGTGAAAAAACTACCTCTAATGTTTTCGATTTCTGTGAACTGGTTTGGCCGGGCAAAGGCGTTCGATCTTTCACGACAAAGTGTTCGTATGATACAGACGGCAAAAAAGTTCCGGCACTTTTCACCTGTCTTTCCGTTTGTGAATTAATTGCGTTGAAAGAAAAATTATCATTGAATTTGTAAGCTGTCTGGCCTGAAAAACTTCTGAAAATAAGGCCGGGTAAATGTATGTATGGATCACCTGCTTTCCATGTGGGATCAAAGGCATTTGTATTATCGAGGTAATAACCTTTCACCCTTGAGTAGTTAATCTTTTGAATGATATGATGAAAGCTGGAGCTAAATCCGAAGCCAAAAGATTTCGTCTCACCTTTTATGCTATTATCAACATTCTGATTGAAAAGATTCGGCGCAAACGTGAGACTGAATGCCAGCCACCGGTAGTTAATACCTGCATTCAATTTCGTTTTATTGTTTGATCTTATTTTGTAACGGCTTGTATTTTCAAGATCAAAGCCATCCTCTTTGCTGCCTAACGACATTTTAAAGGTGAGCAGGTCTTTGTAGTTCTCTATATATTGGTGGAAGATTGAGTCTCTATTGCCGGCATCAGTTTGCGCAAATGAAGTTTGAGCAATAACCTGCAAAAGCAGGAAAATAAGAAATGTGTAAATGAGCGTTCGGTGCCACATCCCGGCAAAATAGCAAACTCTGCGATATCCTATAGGATTGTCAATCTAAAATAACAATTCGTTTAATTGGCAAATAAAACCGGGGATTAAAACCGGAACACCGGCGCAGGCGCTTCAACAAGATCATAACTCTCCGTTGTTTCACAAAAGGTTCACTCATTTATGACAGGTAAAAGTAATGAAGAACGTTCCTTCTTCTTATTTGCTCCTCTTCTTTCTCAAACTCATTTCATGAGCCACAAACTCCCTCGCCAGTTTTAACCCTTCTTCATCATCATTTACCATCTTTGTTTTCACCCAGCGGCCGAGCTTAAGGATAAGGTGTATTTCTTCCGGACTGTAATGCCAACGAAGAATATTGCAGGTGCTGCAACTTGGTAAATAATTATTCTCTGCGTGTACGCCTCCCGTTATGTGTGATTTTACATGATCTGCATGAAAATTATTGATGTCGATTTCTATACCGCACATGTGGCAACGCCCATCTGTTTTTGCCCAAACAGCTTCCCGCTGTTTCTTTGAAAGCGCTTTACGTTTTACATCTTTTACCTTGCTTTCTTTTCGATTTGACTTTAGGCTTACGATTAGCTTTTGCAGTCCTTTGCCGGTTTTAATGCCGGGACTGAGAAACCGATCTTTTATTAAATGAAAATTAATAGTCGTTGCGCCTTCCCAAACTAAACGCATGTAATATGCGAAACGATAATAAATTGGTACCCGTATTTCCGAAAGTGTGATCATACCTTATGCCGATATTAAACTGTATCTGGCCGGATGGTTGAAAAAGGTACCCAAAGCCCACTCCCGCTGCTGGCCCTTTAATTTTTAGATTTAACGGATTGCCGCTTTCATCATATGCCTGCCCCCCATACTGATCATATACCGGTATTGAAGTGGCGCCAAAAGCATAGCCCACATGGGGTTCCAGCCAAAAGCCTGTTCCGGATTGATCGAGTGTATAGCGATAACCAACTAAAACCGGTCCCATACCTACGTCTTCCGAAGTTTTGTTATCGTTAAAATACAGAAGTCCTCCTTCTATCGTAAGAAAATTTGCATCATTCACAGGAATGGCAAAATTGAGAAAGGCACCAAAACCAAAGGCCTTGAAGTCCTTTACTTTTATATAGTCTCCTTCGATTTGGCTAAATGCGGCGCATGAAAATATAAGGCAATATAAGGTAGTTAGTTTCAATGATTTCATAAGAATTAATTTTGAAACCAAATATATACGTATACATCGATATTGCAAATACGTAAATTGCCGGCAGCCTGTCAATCGTGCCGCCGCCCATCATCAAACCATAAAACGCTTCCGCCCGGGTGCAGTATGCCAAGCCAAACATGATTGTATTAAAACTATGGTGAGTGTCATCATTACCTCACCCTGCGGCTGTACAAGCAGCCTCGTAATTCAAGTTAAGTTTATCGCTTTTCCTCATTGGCACATCACCTAATTGCCCATTACCATGATGAAGATTTCCAACACAATTGTGTCAAACTTCACTGCCTGTTCCGAAAAACTACTGAACACATGATTGTATTAAAGGCTCTAAACATTTATTAATGAGTGCAAAACATTACTCACCCTTCGGCTGTACAAGCAGCCTCGTAATTAAACTTAAGTTTATCGCTTTTCCTATTGCAGCATAAGTACATTGTCTAATTACCTGATCAACTAACATTATTAAACTTTACTCCACTATAACAGTTATCCCTGCTTTTTCCGCTTTATACGAAATTTTTTCTTTCAGTGCACTATAGCTCCAGTTGCGTAGCAGGAACTCATCTTCCTTCGCCATCTCTTCTTTATCCTGCTGATCGGTAAGTATCAAAGTAGCGGCACCATGCCTTACACAAATGTCTATCAGCATTCGGCTATACAGATGCATCCTGCTGTTGACATAATTTTTTTCAATTTCTGCGAAGCGCTCAAACGATTGCAGTTTTTTCTTACGTCCCCTTCCGCCGTTATTATATTTCGCTGCTTTTTGTAACCGCCGCCTTGCCGATTGTATCGCCAACCGCCTGTATAAAAACTCTTCTTTGCTGCCTATCTGGTAACGGTTTTTACCCACGGTTACTATTATGGGATAGTCAATGGATAAAGAGGCTTCTGCAACAACGGTTTCATCCAAATCATGCTTTTCCTTTTCTATCCTGAACGCAGCTAGTAAATAGATTTTATTGTCTTTCAATTGAATAGAACTCGTGCAAAGTTTTACCAGCCCTGCCAGCATTTTATTCAGCAATAATTTTTTATCATTGAAATCTTTACCAAGATAAGTACGGAATGGAATACCAAATAAATTAAACGTGAAATTTCTTTCATCCTCTGTTAATTGCCATTTTTTAATATCAGTACCCGCGAATGGAATGGGTATATCGCGTTTATAGCTTCGGATAGACCTTTCGCCTTTCTGATAGGCAATTCTTTCATTATTGAAATTAGTGTTAAGGGTCATGTTCAGGCTGCCTAAAATATGCATCGGTATTTCCCCTTTAAAATTCTTAACCAAAACCTGGTAAGTGGTATTCATTTTAGAAGTGGTTAAAATGCCGTTTTCATCTTTTCTTATATCTGCTAATTTCACACGGGTTTCATCGTTTAAATAAAACAGATCCTTTATCTGCTCCTGCAAAAAAAGATGTGTAAAAATATAATTTGCAGCACGGAAACACGTATACTGCCATTGATATAGCGTTTTATAGGCTTCACTTATTAATTCCTTATCATGCAGGTTGATATATAACTGTATCCGACGGGTTAAAATGATGGTATCTTTATTCATTGTGCAAGTGTTTCTTTTATTTTACGATGGGCCATCACGTAACGCTGTTGTACCTCTCCCAATGGTATTCCAAGCTTTTCCGCAATAGCGGCAAACTCCTGCTTCTCTACATAGCGCATGGTGAATACCTGCCGTGTTTGTTCGTCCAGCCCTTGCGTGTTCAACTGCCGCACTGACTTTTGCGGTTTCCTCTCGTTCAATTTCTTTTCTGCATGAACCAACATCGGTGGTTTCTTTTCATTCAATCTTTTTTGCGCATGTACCATCTTCCTCAGGCTTTCCAGGCTTCTCTGCACTTCAAGACTGATGGCCTGGTTGGTGGTGCCGAACCTCCGTGCAATTCTCTTATAGCTGTAGCCATATTTAAAATACAGAGTCATAATGGTGTGCCTGTTGCCAGGCAGGTAAGGCAAGGCGTCTTCTATCGCCTTTAGTTTTTTATCTGCTAGTTGGTGTTCCTCTTCTTCTGTTCCGGGCATTCCTGGAAGATTGGATAAGTATTCCGGGTGAATGAGCATCCGGTGAAACTTGTTGGATGGATTGCTGTAATAGGCATAACATTTCCATCTTACATTTTGACGGATGAAACAATAGATGTGGCGCATGTTTTCCATTTGCCCGCGAAACTCCCATCCCTTGAGGAAGGCTTCATTCACTATGCAGTTGACGGCAAATTCATCATCTATAATTTCATAACCGTGCCGGTACAGCGGCCGGTAATATTGTGCATATACATATTCGAACGCTTTTTCATCACCGTTCCTGAAACCCGTGTAATAATGATCTTCATGTGTCAATGGCATAATACGTTACGTTTTGGTTTATTACTAAACCTGTGTGCAATACGCTGTACAATCAACAGCAGCTTTATTAATTATTTATCATGGCCTGCAAAGTGAGGCTGCTTATATTTGTGAACCCTTAACTCATACCGGGTTCTTAGGCTTTTTGATGAATTGAATTTTACCGGTTGAAAGCGCCGTACCTTTAAGACGGTTTAAAATGCAAAAACTTTTATAATAAGTGCGCAGGAAATAGCTATGCCTGCCATTAGGGAATGATGGAAGCGGCTCACCGGTTTTCTTTGCGTTGATTTGCTGCATGTAGAGGTAATGAAGAATGTGATGCACATTGCGTTTAGGGATCATTGTTAGTGAGGCACATTTTTGCCCTTTATCTGTTGTTAGGTTTTGAATGTATTGTTTTGAACCCATTTGGTAGTAAGTAGTTTTTTGGCAAATAACCTATTCCTCGTTTTTCCTTATTCATTACCAGGAGAGTTAAGTTCGAATAATCGGAATTGCCTGCTAATTGTTTAAAAATTTATAAATATAAATTGATGCAATCTAATATATAATTTAAAAATAGACAAATTAGTTTATTATTATACACTAAATTTAAATAATTAGACAATAATTAGACATTTTAATATGCAAATGTGTTGCTTTCTTTACAAAAAATTAGAAAGTATCAAAAAAATTATACATAGAGGTAAAATTCTTCAACGTGTGGTTAAAGAAACAGGTATCAATGTGGCAGTGATAGCCCGTAAAGCAGGCTATAAAAGAGTGACTTATTATTTGCATATTAAACAACCGGATCTATCCTTTTCTATACTTAGTAAATATGCGCAAGCTCTTGACCACGATTTCTCAGGCGAAATACCAGGCACGGAATCGCAGGTTATTGATGATCCTTCATTTGATTACAGCAGCGATCCAACAACATTAAAGGAAGCCAAAGAACAAATAACTACCTGGAAACAGAAATATTATGAATTGCTAGATAAGTATGTTAAGGTGATAGAAGAGCAAAAAGCAAGGAAGTAAATAATGAAATAAGGGCGATTTTTATTTTACTTTTTTCCCAGTTCGCGCCTTCTTACAAAACAGAATTATTGAAGATATTCGTGAAGATACGAATCACGATTGTTTGGAAAAAAAATAAAGGTAAATAAAACAAAAGCCCCCTGTCCAGAGTTCGTGCCTTCACGAAATGCTACTTACAAACTCAAATTAGTATTCTCTTACTGTGATATCACTAAAGGCCTTTAGTTCATTTAATTCGGCATCTATCTTTTTTTCCCATTCAATCTGCTTCTTTTTATTTTTCGAGTGCTTTGTCTCTTTATCATAAGCGTTTTGCATTGCTTCGCATTCAGCCCAAATATTATTTATGTATGCGCTAATTTTTGTTATATCCTTCATTGACAATTTATTTACACTAATCGCTTCCCTTAATTTTCTGGCATAAATTTCAATGATATTAAAATGATATTTTTCATGCTCTAAACCATAAGCCGTTTCACCACTATGCCACGATTTATCTTTGCTGAAATACGCAAACCATAATAGCCCTCCATTTTTATCTTTATAATAAGAGAGCCCTCCATAAGTTCCTGCATCAAAGTCTTTAGATAATACCGGCCCCCTGAAATCTTCCCACGTAAGTTCTTCAGTTCCCCAAACAATAAAATCTTTGCTTTTATAAATGTCCGGATTATACTGAGAAAAACATAAAGAAGCATTCAATACATAAATGAAAAGGAAGCCTATGATTTTCATAAATAAGTAATTATTTAAAAATACACAGAAATACTGATACCCTCTTTTCGTGCCTTCACGAACCGAACTTGTTGAAGTAAGACCACCATCTCCCGGTTACGTCTTTGCGAGGCGCACAATCAATTACGAAATGAAGATAAATACTTCCTGCGCCGTGGCAATCTTTTTATCGGTGTGCAGGAACATAAGGAACAGATTGCCTGGCACTAAACCAATAAATAAGAAGGATTTTTATTTTGGCCAGATTATCGGCCGTGTCCTGCTTTGCTTCAAGGCTTGGAGAAGAGACACGGCCTGGGAAGAAGATTTTTATTTTGCCATTCAATTCTAAACCTCAATTATTTCTTTTAATCGTGATGAAATCTCTCTCCAGTTTGAATTTAAATTTACCGTCCTTATTTGAATATTGTGATTACGATATTTGAAGTTTAAATTATAATTGGTTTCAATGGTAGGATAAAGTAGAATACCTTTTGCATTTTGAGTTTTTAAACTGCCGTCTTGTTGATTTAATAAATAGCTGAACAATTGATAAAGGTTGGCAGACTTTATTCTCTCCTTGTTATAATTTATAGTCATTGTCTCACGATAAAACTTTGCATCAATGATTATTTTTTCTTCATCATTCTCCAATGTAATATCTGTCTCCATTTGTGGCAAATATTGATAGCTTTCTTCGTCGGTATTATCAAACTGCCACTTTATGGTTTCTTTCTTAATAGTCCTGTACTTATGTTGTTCTATTTTATAAAAGTTTCTTATGAAAGCTTCAAAGAGTTGATTCATTTTATTGTCATCCCTTGTAAAGTCTGAAAACTTGTATTTTCCAGGTTCTTCCGAAGGAAGTGTGCTTTCATAAATGATCTGGCAAACATTCATTACGAAACCATAGAAACGGTTATTCCTGTTAATTCTGACTTGCTTAAAAAGTGAATTGGTTATTTTAATTAGGTCTATGTCCAATAACATTCTTTGTAGAGAAACTAATTCATTTTTTAATTGTTTGTCAAGACCTTTAGTTCTTGTAAGTCTGTAAATAGTAGAAACTAAAATTCTGTTTGAAATAATGTTAGCTGAAAAGTCATCAAAGGAGCAAATCGTTCTTTGTTTAAAAAGCAAATTACTTTTTAATGTTTCACTGATTTGAATTTTACCTTTTACTCCGGCAAGTTCTTCGGTGTAGTCAATGTAGTTTTTGTCAATGCCTCTTTTTAAAAGCATCCTGGTTGCATTAATCAGAACTTTGGCAAATAAGTCAAGCAATTCCGTTTTATCATCTATTGAAACATTTACACGCTCTTTTTCATCCAGCTTGTTCCAGGCATAGCAGAGTAAGTAATAAATATTTTCAATAGGGATCTGCATCTGTTATCTTGAAAGTTGTTTTAATATTTCTGTAACCCTTGCTGAATCATCAAACCAAATCTCTTCCAGTAATGGTTTTAATTCAAAATTTAAGATATCACTCCACCATTTGTTTTCATCTTCGTTGGCTTTGTAAGTACAAAAATAACTGTGTCCAATTTGGAAGCCTTCGCCAAGATTGATGTCCTCTTTAATTTTGTCGTTGACTTTCTTAACTGATGAGCAAATATGTTCCACCATAGAAGTTGACAAGCCTTTTGATAAAAGGAAAGAGCGAAAATTTATGTCATAGTCAGGTTGAAGAGTAACAAAAGCAAATCTTCTTCTTAAGGCATAATCTACTATTGCCAATGAACGATCTGCGGTGTTCATTGTGCCAATGATGTATAGATTTCCCGGAACGTAAAACCGGTCTTCTTCATCCTCTGCATAAGTTAGTTTTAGAGCAAACTTTTCGGCTCTCTTGTCTGCCTCAATAAGCATCATCAATTCACCAAATATTTTACTTAGGTTCCCCCTGTTTATCTCATCAATAATGAAAAAGAAAGGCCTGTCTGGATGGGCCAATGCCCTTTGACAGAATGAATAAAAAATTCCATCTCTTAAATCAAAGCTTCCTTTTTGAGTGGGCCTTAACCCCTGGATAAAATCTTCATAGCTGTATGATTGGTGAAACTGTACCATTTCAATATTAGCATCATTCACTTCATGCATTAATTCATAAGCCAGTTTACGGGCGATAAAAGTTTTGCCCACGCCGGGAGGGCCTTGTAAAATAATGTTCTTTTTGCGGCTGAGTAAAGTTACAATCTGCAAAAAGGCATTCTCACTAATAAAAGGTTTATCATTATCTTCTGTGAACTTGTATTTCCTTATGTTGATATTGGAAAGTAGCTTTTCGGTAATGATATTTTTATTATCAATTATTTCTCTGATGATGTCGTATTCCTCTTCATTCAGTTTAAATAAACTTCCCTGGTTGTTTATAAATACTTCGCATTTCTGTAAAGCAGGGTTATTCTTTAAGTCATTCCAGGAAACAGGTATTTCCAATTTTTCAATTAACTCAAATTCTATTTCTTCACCGTTTTCCGAATTATAAATTCCTTTGGTTACTTCATAAATTGCTTTTATCTGTTTAGTTGGCGTGCTTTCATAACCAATAATTAAATCACCAGGTTTGGTTTCTTCAAAGTATTTGTAAATTCTTCTTTTGTTTCCCTTTTCATTGTGTGTTGTGTAGGTTTGCCGTTGACCTTCGTTATGATTACTAATACTCCAAATTTTAGGATTTGCATTAAGCCACCAGAAATTTATTGGTTCTGCCTCTTCGTTATCCTCTTCTAATTCTGCTTCGGATTGCGCTTCTGGTTCTGCAACAATTGTTGGACCAGGCCTTTCATAGGAAAAATTTAAATTGTTTTCAGTAAATACTTTAGCCAGTTCAGGATATAACCTTACATATTCATTTAAAATAAAATCATAAACAATCGTAGGGCTAAAAGTGTCTGGACGAAAGAGGTTCTTATATTTTTTAAGTGTGTTAGACTTGTATTGATATATCTTATCAGTAATCCATTTGACTTTTCGCCGGTGATTGAAATTATCTCCAACGTTTTCAAAATAATAATTGCCTTCAATGATACCGATACCTAAGCACGTATTAACACCTTTGGTTGCAAAAACAATATCACCGATGTTGGCAGTTTTAAAAAGCCAGAGATTCAATGTCCTGTTTGATTGGTCATTACCTTGTAAACCTATTGCTTTGTTCATTGCTTCTTTCGACGGAAACTTGTTCAAGTCTTCAAAGTCAAAATCAATAGCAATAATATTATCCTTGTAAAACCTTTCCCATTCTGAAGCCTGGCTGCCGGGTGCGAACTTAAAATAGTTCCTGCTTTCATTATTAAGTTTAATAATTTCAGGTTTTATTTTTTGCAAAATAGTTACCGCTTCACTGTAATTTTCAATTGGCTTTAAATTTTTGGGCTTAGGATCCTTTATTGACCAACCGGCCATTTGGCCAGCCTCTGGTTTTGCACTGAAGCTAACAAAGAATTGGTAACTGTCTTTGTGAGAATTCTTAATTACAGGAAATAAAGCCAGCCAACACCAAGTACTTCCGAAATTAGTCGCGCCTTGAAAATCAACTTTATGAAACGTATAATCTCGTAAATCCAATTTATTTAAAAGATCGCTGGCAATTTGGTCCAGGTAAATTAATACGGTCTCTTTCGTTGAGGATCTATAAAAAAAAGTATGAAAAATACTCCAGGGTTTTTGCCAGTTCGCAAATAAATCTCTTTTAAATAATTCATACTCCTGAATTTGCTTTAGGAACGCCTCATCATAATGATTGAAATAGGTAAGATCTTTTTCACGAATTTTATCTTTGATTTCATCTACAAGCTTTTCATCTACAGTTTCGCCCTGTAAAATTTTTCTTGCAATTTCTGCTCTTAGTAAATTTACTGGTTGAAATTTCCTATCAGGATCTCCATATTCTTTAAAAATATCTTCTATTATAAGTTTGGGTAAATTATTAATTGCTTCATACAAAGTAACTGGTTTCTCAGAATAGCCGGTATACTGTTTTGCCAGGTTTATTATGTATTGAAATTGTGTTTGCATATTTTATAAAATGTTTGATTTGATTTTTCTGTTACCGTCGTTTTACCTTTTTAGCCTTTTGTCGGTGCAAGCATCCGCTTCTGCCATTATCACTTACAATTTTTTTGATCCTACTTTCAAAAAATATATTAAATGTAGAATTCTTTATTAATAAAAGCACAAGCGGACGCGTTGCGCCAAACTGACGATTGACAACCTCGCGCCAAAGTAGGGATATGTAGACCTCAATGGCATAGAACTAACCCCAATAATTTACAACGATGTCTATTATTATAAAAACGGAAAAGCAAAAGTGGTACTCTATGGAAGAACCTTTTTTGTTAATTCAACCGGGCAAGAGGTTACTGAGTAAAATAAGCAGCTTGCTTAAACCACCCTTTTTTGGCTCCAGCGGTCGCTTGTGTCCCCCCAACTAGTCCTCGTTTTAAACAAGGACGAGAAAAGAGAAATAAGAAGCGGTAACGAACGAACGAGAAACAGAATGCTGAAACATAACTGACAAAATTTAAAGATGAAAAAAATAAATAGAAGCCTGTTTGCCGAAGCGTACCGACAGAGGCGCGTAGTGGACGGCGGTTTAAGGAGTCGAAGCCGCTAATTAATTTTTATTATTAAAGTGAAAACTTCTTGCGGCGAGCGGTAAATAGCCGGACGCGGAGCGACGACAGAGGGAGCGAGTAACTTTGCGAAGTATTTGTTTTTTTCTTCTGTAGTTAATGTTCAATTGGAGAAGAAACAGGGGCGGCATTAAATCAACAAATAATTGGAATTTTTATTTTGAAGGGATTTTTACGGCTTGAAGAAGCACAAGCGAGATGCTTGCGCTAGTTAGGGGCTCCACCAGTAAGCTTTCGTTGCCTTGATGGATATGCGAACCTGTTCCCATCATTTAAATCTTTCATTTCAATGAAAGAATACTCAGTCCCTGCTTTTAACGTGACAACAGGATTGATCGAAACAAAATCACTGAAGAAATACTTTTTAAAATTCACTTTTGTTATGAAAAAATTGATGAATATTTATCCGTTCTATTTTTAAATGCTGGTTTTGTTCCTTCAAGTATATCGACAATCACTTTATTAATAACTGGGTTTTCAATCGCTCCAGCTTCATAAGAAACAGTGTGATTCGCATTTTTATCAATAGTCATGTGTATGATCTGCTCCGCATCACATACCACAGCTAAATTAGGGTTATGAGTTACTATTATTATTTGACGTTTTTGCTTTGCCTCTTTGATAAAATGAACCAAATATTTATATACGCTTTGATTATCGAGATTCTCTTCTGGCTGATCAATTATAAGAGGTTTGTCGTCCTTATCAAGAAATAGGTAGAAGATTAAAAGCAAGGCTCCTCTCTCGCCAGGTGATAGAGAAGATATTGATTTATCTGCGAGGTTCAACTTAAATATAGGCTTAAGATAATCGCAATCATATAGGAACTTATATAAGTCATCTATCGTATAACCTTTCTTCAATTGCTTTTCGATGTCTCTTGTAATAACTTCTTCATTTGATCTTTTATCAAACAAAAGACTGTCTCTTATTGAGGACAAAAAGTCAATTAAACCCTGCGACTCATTAATATCAAACGGAGAAATTAGTTCGCTTAAAAATTTATTGCCCTCCTCTACACCAATGTACGTTCCTTTAGCCCCTTGGGAAACATGATCAAAGAATTTTTGGATAAACCCTTCTAAGGTAAATTCAACTGTTAAATTAATCTGATAGTCATTCATTAAATGACCATATTTTTCAATAAAATCTGTGATCGGTTTATAGCTTAATTTATATTGCTGAATTATCTCGGATTTTTTATCAAAAAGCTTTTTTATCAAGTTATTTCTTACGGCTAATTCCCTGACTAAGTCGCCCTCAAGCTTTTCATTCAAATATTTTATTTGATCCTCAAAATATTTAATTGAATCCAGAGAAGAGATTGTGCCAATAATTTTATTTCTTCTACTTTCCCAATTAGCTAAATCCTGAAGATATTTTTGGTAAAGCCGATACGGTTCATCAAGCCTTTCTTCAATTTTTGAAAGTTCGATGCTTAATTCACTTATTTCAGCTTCAATTCCTTTTATGTCTTCATTGTTTCCAAAAATATCAATGTTTATTTGTGTAAGTTCTTGTGTTTTTTCAGAAAGAAGTTTGTCTATCGAGCTCAAACTGAATTTATATGTCAAAATATCATTAACGTCTAGTGAGAATCGGTTCAACAAGTTCACTTGGCTTTCCACGAACGTTTTTAAATTACTTTGAGTTATCTCAAAAGCTTGCTTTATTTTGGTCAGTTCTGCGAGATCCTGTTGCAATACGCTTTTTCGCTCTGACTTTTCAACAAGCTTTGTATTTTCAAGCGCAATATTTTTTCGTATTTCGACGATTCTATTATTTAATTCTTTGTTTTTTTCTTCACCTTCACCGTCTTGCGAAGGCGCAACAACAGTCACGGGTTTGGATAGATTGCAATTTTTTAATTCTTCATTTTTATTTTTTAGCCCTTCTTCCAATCCCTGACGGAAATTCTTGCTACTCTTTCTTTCTAGTTGAATTATTTTTTTATTTGCAACATCTAATTCACCCTTGATATTGCCCAGCTCCTTATTGATAATCTCAGTTTTGTAGTTAATGAGTTCATCCAAATTTGTGAATCCTAGTCGATCAGTAGATGCAGTATGAGAAAAAATAATTTTTTTTATCTCCTCTTCAAACCCCTGCTCGTCTTCATTAGCACATAACGTCTCTAAAAAGTTTTGAGGAATATATTTTACTTTTTCTACCTTATTGAAATCGACAACGGAGTTCAAGTTAATGTATCCATCTTCACTTCCATCCACCCAGATAATTTTTGCCTCTACATTCGATGCCTTATTAAATGGTCGAGGATTTCTGAATTTACTTTTAGTTAGAAATGAATAATTATCATTATAACTATTACCGACTAAACCTAGGATATCCGTCAAAGCGCTTTTACCATTACCCTTATTGCCAATGATTGCAACGAGGCTAGGATTCAGTTCAAGCTCCAAATTATCATACCAGGTTTCTAACATGTTGCTACTTGCAACTTTTCGGATAACTATGGTTTGTATAAATTTGTTAGGCGAGATTTTTATCCTTTCTAATAATACTGGCAGTGCACCTACGAATAGGCGATCGTCTTCGATACTTACTTGTTTCAGTCCTTCAAAACTTGTATCAGCTTTTATCCATGTAAAGCATTTGCCTATTCTATCTTTCAATTTGGAATTCCCATGATTATGTGAATCACTGCAATCCAACAGAAGACTTGTTACTTTCTCTTCCTTTAATTTTTGTTTTGCTTTGTTGAATGCGTCAATTGTTTCGCTAGAAATAAAAACAAAATCAACGCGATTTATAACAGTCTTTTTCTCTGCGATGCTATTATCGTTCCAGCTAAACGCGTCCCATTCAGTTTTACCTATGGCAGTGAGAAAATTTTTCCTTAAATAGCTTGAGGCAGTTAGTAATCTTAGCAATTCTTCTTCATCAAAATTTATATTATTAAATCCTTCCTCAATATCAGAGCCATAGTCATTTATCTTTTCGACAGGTACCGTAGCTTTTATTTTCGAACCTAAATCCGCTAAGCTGTCAGGCGTTATAGCACCATACCAATCTATTCCTTCAGTCCCAGGAGCAAGCTTATAGTTTCCGTATAATTGATTAAGAAATTGCTGTCTAATAAGTTTTGAATCTAGCTTATCTGAAAATATCACATGGAAGTTAACTCTCTTAAATTCTTTGTGACCCCCGAATTTTTTAATTCTAAATTCAATTACAGGAAAAATAGTATCGATATTTTTTAATCTTCCTTTTGCCTTATAGTCTACTACCTTTTCATATCCATCAATGAATAAGTAATCGTTGATTCCAATCACCTTAAACTCCGAAGGCAAATTTTCAATATCGGTTATGAAATTTTCCCACTTCTCATCAAGGTTTTTACCCGAATAATTATTTACATGAGAAAGTGGAGTGTGTATATGTAAATCCCACTTATGCCATTCTGAACCTGTCGAATAGTTCATGCTTTTATAATTTTAAATACCAAAACCCAAACTTTTTAGATTCTCTTTTATTTCTTTTTCCAATTCTTCTCCTTCTTCAAACTGCCGCGTTAATTCCTTTGTCAATTTCTCCATCTTTTCTTCAAAAGAAACCCCATCATCTTCCTCCTCTTCAGTACCAACATATCTGTCCGGGAGACAACACGTAATTACTTGCTTTTACTTCCTCCAAAGTAGCAGATTTGCAAAAGCCGGCAATATCTTCATATACACCTGTATCAAGATCATCACCTTTTAATTCAGGTTTGTTTCTCCATGTATGGTAAGCATAAGCAATCTTTCTTTACATCGTCATCTTCAAACACACGCAACCTGCGGCTTACCATTTGGCCAAGCTTACGTGCATCAATAAATAAAATTTCGTTGGTGCGTTCCCGGTGCAATCCATCTTTACCATCGCGGTTTTTACTTAAGATAAACAGGCAGGCAGGTATGCCGGTAGTTAAAAACAGTTTATCAGGCATTTGTACAATACAATCGACCATGCCGTTATCAATCATGTATTCGCGTACATTCTTTTCACCGGCGCTTCCTGTTGTCATCGCACCGTTTGCCATCACCACACCGGCAGTTCCCTTTTCATTTAGGTGATACCATAAAGTTTGAAACCACATGTAGTTGGCATTACCGGGCGTAGTAAATTTTTCTTTCGCACCAAACAAGCGTGGATCATTTTCAGGTAAATCCTCCGGGTGCCAGTTGCTGATATTAAAGGGAGGATTCATTAAGGCATAATCAGCCCGCAGATCAGGAAAACGGTCAACCAATAAAGTGTCGCCCAACTTAACATCAAAAGAAAGATTACGAAGCAGCAGGTTCATTTTACAAAGCCGCAAAGTGCCCTGGTAACGTTCCTGCCCGTAAATAGAAATATCGTTTTTATCACCGCCATGTGCCTGTACGAATTTTAAACTTTGCACAAACATGCCGCCGCTGCCACAGGCAAGATCCATGATTCGGCCTTTCAATGGTTCAATCATTTCCACCAACAAGCGCACTACAGAACCGGGCGTAAAGAACTGGCCTGCGCCGCTGCCTTCAGCCTGCGCAAACTTGCCAATGTAATATTCATATACCCTTCCATAAATATCGCTTTCAGGATTACTGGCTTCTGAAAACTTTTCGTTGGAAAATAAATTAATCAATCCAGCCACCTGCGAAACAGACAACTGGCTTTTTACGAAAATCGGTTCCAGTACTCCTTTGTAATCAGGATTGCGCTGAGCCAGTATCTCATCAATTGCCACAAACGCTTTGTCTACTTTGACTTTAATATCATCCTGCTCTGCATTTTCTAGAAGGTAAGGCCATGTAGCCTCATAAGGAAGTTTGTAAACATTTTTTACCTGGTATTCCAGCTCATCCTCCATGATAGACTGCTGAACCGCTTTATCGGTAGTGTAATAATCTGATTTAGGATCGGTAAATTGCTGCCTGATCTCTTCCTTGCGTATTTCATAACGCTCGCTCATATGTTTTACAAAGAGCAACGAGAGCACATAATCTTTATAATGATTTTCTGCAACGGCGCCTCGAAGTTCATTTGCGGCGTTCCATAATTCGTTTTCAAAATCAATGTCAGCTTTGGGTTTGGTATTTTTATTTTTAGGCATGGTTTATTTCAACAATACGGTATTGACCTATTCTTAATTAACGATATAGTTTTTAGGGATACAGTTAGTCTTTCAAGGCATTTTTGATTCTCAAATATAGTGGTATTGAATTTAAAAATCTTTCAATTACAAAATAAAAATCTTCCTTTTTTCTCCCTCCACTACCCTTCCCTCAAAAAATAATCATGCACCATTACCATCACCGAACTTAGTATTGACAAGACAAGCAGTAATTTAAAAGTAACCGCAAGCGAGATAAAGAAATAGCCACCCGCTCCCATTACAACAAAAGAAAGAAATGCAATTAAAACAAAGAACAGGATTTTATAGACCAGCCTTATCTCCTTTCCGGTAAACTGCCTGTAATAATAAACAAGGGTGTTGTAAGGCAATAAAACACCGGGCAGCATCCACCAGCTTGGTGCCCGAAGAACGTCCGATAATGTTACCCGGGTAAATCCCCAAAAACTTCCGGTAAAGGCACTGTAATCACCCATGAGGTACCGGTTGATATACCCGGTTAAAAGCATGATGGCAGGAAATAAAATAAAAGCCAGTCCTATATTCACCAAAACACGTCGAAGCATGATAGCAATGGTTATCTATTTTCGTATATGGCAGCACGTTAGTAACGGTGCGTAACGAATATACGGTTAATGAGATAAAGCAATGGCAAAATAAAAATCTTGTTTTTTTCTTCGTCCACTACCAGATACAATGACGGGTAGCAAGGACGCTTGTCGTTATTAACATTGGCCGTTCTCATCAGCAGATTGCTTCAGCGCAGGGCGTTTTGACTTCAACTATTGCTTTAAGGAATGCACTTCGCAATGACGCGTAGCGAGGACGGTTGTCGTTCTCAACGGTTGTCATTCTAATCAGGAGATTGCTTAAGTGCGGGGCGTTTTGACTTCACCGATTGCATTAGGGAATGCGCTTCGCAATGACGGGTGGCGAGGACGGTTGTCGTTCTAATCGGTTGTCGTTCTAGTCAGGAGATTGCTTCAGCGCACGGCGTTTTGACTTCACCTGTTTGCATTAAGGTATGCGCTTTGCAATGACGGGTGGCGAGGACGGTATCGTTCTCATTTGCCATACCTGGACTTATAATTGACCGGCGACATGCCCGTAACACGGCTGAACACTTCCCTGAATGCTTTCGTGTCGTTGTATCCAACATCATACATCACTTCGCTTACCGTTTGCCGTGATGTTTCAAAAGCTTTCTTCGCGGCTTCTATTCTTACCCTTTGTAAATAATCAAGCGGCGTGATGGTGGTTGCCTTGATAAAACGCCGGTCAAAGTTGCGCCTTCCGACATTGTATTTCCCCGAGAGATAGCCAATGGATATTTTGCCTGCATAATTTTTTTCAAGGTATTCCTGCGCTTCCAGCACCATATCGTCATTGTGCTTTTTATGTCCCTTGAAAATGGAAAACCCGGATTGAAGATCCCTGTCCAAATCCACCTGGAAAATCTTGGAACAGAATATTGCGGTTTCCCTGTCATAAAATTTCTCCACGAGGTAAATCAAAAGATTTAAAAAAGAATACCCGCCACCATTCGTGTAGATACCATGCTCATCAGTGATCAACTTGTCGGCTTTCATGATCACCTCCGGAAATAACTTTCTGAAATTGTCCACCTCATTCCAGTGAATAGAACAACATTTACCATTCAGCAGGCCGGTGGAAGCGAGCAAATAAGCGCCCGTACACATACTTGCCAACTCAGTACCCTTTTTATACTTTTCCCTCAGCCAGTCCAACAGAGGCTCATTTTCTTTTGCTATTTTTTGGTACCCCGGCTTTATGGCGGGGATAATCACAAGGTCTGTTTCGCTGATTGTTGAAATGCCAACCTGCGGCGTTATACTAAGCAAGCCATTGATAAAGTCAGTTTGATCAGATATTCCGGCAACAGTGATGTTGAACCGGGGGTTGTTGCCGTTCTTTTTCCAATATTCATTTGCACTCGTAAAAAAATGCCAGCTACCAACGATGCACGATACTGTATTCGGTCCGGTTTGCGCATTGGGTACTATGATAGTAAGATGTTTCATCAGCAAACTTTTTGTAAAGATAAAAACAGGTTCTGTCCAAATCAACCCTTTATATTGTCTTATTTACACCTTATAAGAGTGAGATCAGGCTGTTAGATTTGCATTTATAAAACTTGTATATTATGAAGGCAAAAGATTTTACAACAACCTTTGAAGTGGAGGCAACACCAGGACAGGTATTCGATGCGGTGAATAACGTCCGCGGTTGGTGGTCACAAAATATTGACGGCGACACTGATAAGGTTAATGCTGTATTTGATTACCATTACCAGGACGTGCACATTTGCAAGATCAAAATCACCCAACTTATGCCGGACAAAAAAGTTGTGTGGCATGTGCTGGACAATCACTTCAAATTTACCAAAGACAAAAATGAATGGAAAGGTACCGACATCATTTTTGACATTTCAGAAAAGGACGGCAAAACACTCCTGGCATTTACACATCAGGGACTAACTCCGGATTATGAATGCTTTGATATTTGCCACGATGCGTGGACCCACTATATCCAGGGTAGCCTGAAAGAATTGATCATAACCGGCAAAGGCAAGGCAACACCAAAAGATACAGGCACAGAAACAGCAGAAAAATCACCGGAAAAAACAGGCACGGTAACCAAAAGCATATACCACAGGCTGTTGATAGGCACCCCGGTAGAAACAGTATTTGAAGCCATCACTACCCGGGAAGGCTTATCCGGTTGGTGGACACCTGCAACAAAAGCAAGCCCCGAAGTGGGATTTGTGATGTCATTTGCTTTTGATGACTATCAAAAAGAAATAAAAATAGAGGAACTGAAGCCCTACAGCAAGGTAAGTTGGTTAGTTTTAAAAGCCTTCCCCGATTGGCTGGGCACAACAATTACGTTTGAACTGGAAGCACACGCCAAAGGAACGGTATTGCTGTTTCACCACGACGGGTGGGTAGCTTACACCCCTGAGTTTGCATCCTGCAGCTTCGACTGGGCTTTGTTTTTGCGCAGCCTCAAATCTTTGTGTGAGACCGGCAAAGGCTTTCCTTATCCTGAGTTTAATAAGATTCAATAAAGAATAAACAGGTAAGATTGATCCGGTAAGAGGTGGCATCCTCTTTCTAAACCCGGCTTCGGGCGGCCTCAGTCTGGCAGTCATCTTAAAATTTGCCTGCAGTTTTAAAAGGTTATCGTTCTAACCCGGCGATTTCTTTCGCGGGCGATCTGATTGAACCTCTAAGTCTCAAAAACACAAAGAAACACGAAGGGACGTTCTTTCTCATCCTGCTTGCCCCACTTCTGACGCCGGATGAAAGGGACATTGTAACTGACCCTAATCTAAAGCTGGCCCGCGAAACACACCTTCCTTTGTTATTCTTGTCAGTGAAACGGGTCGCTTATACCACGGTAATCTTTCAGATGATCACAGTAATACCAGCAAATAATGTGGTTTTATGTAGTGACCGTAGTCACAGACGTACGGACGGCGGGGATATTATTATTTTAGGGATACTATGGAAAGCGCGGGTGACATCGGCAAGTCGACCCGAGGGGATAAACCTTATTTGAAAATGACGCCGCAGACGTTGCTAAAAAGTAAAGGCTATTTTGCGGGTATCTTTTATATTTGAATAGTATTGGCAAGTTTTGCTACAAATTCTCTTAACCTGGAAACTGTTCCATGAATAAAATTTCTTTGAAAGAAAGACTGGTACAGGGATTCATTATCCTTTTTCTTCTCCTGTTTCCTCATTATGTGCCATTGCCATTCTATTCATATGCGGTTGTTTGCATCCTGGTCATATTAATCTATCTGAAGAACCGGCGAAAGACCTTAAGCAATCTTGGCCTTAAAAAAAATGGTCTGCATCCGGATTGCATCATAATTGGTATCATTTCAGCTTTGCTTTGGATCGCTTTTAATAAATGGGTTTATCATCCTTTCATTACCCACTTTTTCGACGTTCCGGAATATACAGAATACGATTTTATCAGGCAGAAGTTGTCAAATCTGATTATCACTATTATTGCAGCGTGGATCGTTGGCGGACTTTATGAGGAAATCGTTTTCCGGGGATTTATTCAAACGACCGTAGAGCAATGGTTTCAAAGGTCAGGGTACGCGTTTTGGACGGCAGGGGTTATCACAAGTATTTTATTTGGCATGTACCATTGGCAGCAGGGCATTTTTGGGATGGTTCCCGCCTTCCTCGGTGGATTACTTTGGACGTTTCTGTTGCAGCGTTATAAAGGAAACTTGTGGTACCCGATTCTTTCTCATGCCTTCTATGATACTATTGCGCTGGTACTTATTTACTTCAGGATAGTAATTTGAAAATGCGTTTTTGCACAGGCTGATGAAAAGATTGTTTTATATGAAAGAATGTTAAAGGAGAAAGATGAGATGATGGAGCGTAATTCATTTCTATTTCTTTCTTGTCAGAATCAGGATTTACAAGATGAAAAGATTTACAGGATAACCCTCCCTGCCAGATCACAATCTAAAATTTGAATACGTTCTCCAAATCCTGCTCATCCTAAAATCCTCCAAATCCTGATTCAGACATTATTTATTTGTCAGAATCAGGATTTACAAGATGAAAAGATTTAAGGGATAACCCTCCCTGCCAGATCACAATCTAAAATTTGAATACGTTCTCCAAACCCTGCTCATCCTGAAATCCTCCAAATCCTGATTCAGACAATTTAATCCTGCTCATCCAAAAATCCTAAAAATCCTGATCAGACAGGATTGCACTTTTGGTTATAAATCTTTTTAAACTGTAAGCTCGTCGCGCAAAATTGATCAACAACCTACAGGCAGATTGCAGGCCACCCAATAATTCTTTGCCTGGGCCAAATGCAGTTAGCCGGAAATAAAAAATGGAGAGTTGCCACTTAATCTTGCCGGCGTAATCACTCCTTCACATACATGGCGCTCACAATTCCGGAAGGCATAAACGCTTTTTTCTTCACCGGAGCTTCATGGCCGTTTTTGATCATGTTGTATTCAAGCGATATTGCAGTAACGATCACGCTTCCCTGCGGCGTTGGCAGCGGCATCTGTATTACCTGTGCAGGAACTTCAACATTGTTGTATTCAAAGCGCAATGAAGTGGAAAAACCGCCGGTGGGATTTCCCGTAGCCCTGTCAAAACCACCAGCTGAAATTTCGCACACAATGGCAACGGTTTCTGCAGGCGCCGAAATATTTTTTACAGGAACAAAGGAAGGAATATTTAATTGCAAGCCACTTTCAGGATCTCGTGTAATGCTCAACAGCACGTTCCATCTCTCCTGTATCGTATAACCGTTAGTAAACTGAAATCCATCAAGATAAGCAAGCTGATCAACCTGTTCCGGTTGAATCTTCTCAACAGACTGCAGGTATCGGTAAATAGCCGTTACCAGTCTTGTTTGCATGTTGTTGTCGGAAGGAAACGGTATCGCAGTCAACAGTTGCCCCCTCAGCGCAGCTCCGGCCCGCGAAGCAACGCCAAATTGTTTGCCTCTTGCCTTTGTGGCTTTTGTCTGCTTTACTTTTTGAGGTATGGTGCGAACACAATACCTGTCGCCCAGTTTATAAAAAACCAGGTTTTGAATTCTTCCGGTTAATTGAACAGTCATTTTAGAGGGCATAGCTTCCTGTTTTAAGTAATTATTATGTACGGGTCATGTATATATGCTCTATAGCATAAGTATGAATACTCTATAGCATCTTGTAGTTAAGTGCGGGGTAAGTGCGGCATATCCCGCAGAAAACCTGCACTTTCCTGCAAGCAATACATAAGTAGTAACGTAGCAAACAGGTGTTTAGTATCAGAAAGGAAACATACTCAAGTGTTAATCCAAGAAGGCAGGCAAGACAAAAAATGAGCCGATAACGGTCGTATCGGCTCTTTTTATAACTAATCAGTAAACCAACAAATAATTATAATTCTAATTCTCCCCAGCCTTGCCGGTATTCTCTCTTTACAAATTGATTGGCGGGTTCAAAATTGGTGATGCGCATGTTGGCACCATCCCACTTGTAAGCAATATAACGCCCGGGTGTGGTAATATCTTCCACTTCTCCATAAACCGGATCGTGCCTTTTTGTTTTTTCACGAATACCAAAGCTTCGTAATAAAAGATTACCCATCAATACGGTTTCTGTAACAGGCCCGGCGTAATCTTCAAAGGGAGAATCTACGTAAGCTTTTTCCTTCCCGGGCATAGGAAGTGCGGCATTTCCTTCATAATCGTTGTGATAACCTGCAATAGCAGCATCCACCCATTGCCACCAGTGGCCATTGGCCGAGCCCTGCACGCGCGGATATTTTTTGGCTACGTCCACCTGGTTGTTTAGTGAAAGGGGCAACAATCTTGGATTACGTCCACCCCATCCGCAGGATATTTTGCCTCTCTTTCCAACGAATAAAGTGCCGCCTTCAAAATCGCCTAACTTGGGAACACCGGCTAATGCATCATTCAGGTTTAAATCCGGTGGTAATTCATCCGGCCGTTCGGGTACCAGTCCCCCATCCATCCAATAAAGTTTCAACTCTCCCCCATCCGGGCGTTGAAAAGTGTAACGAAGCCTGCTGGCGGGGGGAATGCTCATAGGATCATCCACTTCTTTGAACATTCCCGTATAAGTTATAACGGCTTCGCACGTTACCTCGGTGGGATAGCCTAATCCCAACAACTTAAATGATGGTCCAATAATATGACAGCCCATATCCCCCAAAGCGCCGGTTCCAAACCGCCACCACCCGCGCCAGTTAAACGGTACGAGGTTGTCTACATACTCCGTCTGGGGCGCTGTTCCCAGCCACAGATCCCATTTTAAAGTGTCCGGAACCGGGGCCGTCTTATCCGGCCACGGAATACCCTGCGGCCACACAGGACGGTTGGTCCAGTTGTAAACTTTTTCTATCTCTCCGATTAAGTCTGCATCAAACCATTCCTTTAAAGTTCTCATTCCGTCAAACGACGCGCCCTGGTTTCCCATTTGGGTTACCACTTTATATTTTTCGGCTGCTTGTGTGAGCACACGAGCTTCATAAATATCATGGGTCAATGGTTTTTGAAGATATAAATGCTTACGCAATTTCATCGCATTAAGACCTACTATGGCGTGATTGTGATCAGGAATAGCCACAGTAACTGCATCAAAATTTTTGTTCTCTTTGTCGAACATTTCCCGCCAATCGTGATAATATGGGGCCTTTGGAAAATTCTTACGGGTTTCAGCAGACCTGACATCGTCGACATCACACAGAAATGCGATCACCGCATTTTTTTTGGGCGCGTAAGCATAATGCTCAATATCGTTTTGTGCTTCACCGCCACAGCCCACACAGGCGATGTATAATTTATCACTTGGGGCTACATGCTTTTTGCCGCCCAATACATGGCTTGGAACAATAGTAAATGCCGCCGCAGTTAACGCAGAATCTTTTATAAACTCCCGCCTCCCATATTTTTTTTTCATAAGTATTTGTATTTTTTTTTATCAAACAATGTCTGTGAAATCACTTCAAAAAAAATGGATAGTAACACGTTATTTAAGTGGAAGGTCCAAACCTGAATTTTTTTATTTTGATATTGCGAAACCACAAGTGCCCATCTTCAGTTCCCTGCAAAGAAATATGGCCCGTCCTGAATGTTCCAAAATCCGGCCATTGGTGAAACTTGGTGCGGGAGATATTCTTCCACCAGTTGCTATCCCAAAATTCTGTATCAACCACTTTATGTCCATTTTGAAAAAATTGTACATGCCCGTTGTTGGCAATAATCTCATAGGTGTTCCATTCTGGCGCCGGCTTTACCCATTCCGTATCTGCAGGTGCCAGATCATAAAGCGCGCCTGCGCGATGCATGTTAATCCGGCTATCACTAATCTCACTATGGTTGGAAGTATAAAGGCAGGACAAATCAGTAATTTGCATTTCGGGGCCTGTCTCATAGGTATTTTGATATTTGGGCGATTCATTTACATAAAACATTACGCCACTGTTGGCACATGGTTCCATTTTCCATTCCAACTTTAGATCAAAGTTCTCATATTCGTCGTTTGTTACCAGGTCGGCAAAATCATTGTAAACACTCTTGCTGTTTTTATTCAGGAAGATCATCCCATCTTTTACCTGCCATGCTTTTCCCGGCGCTTTTTCCAAATAAGAATGCCAGCCCGTAAGGTCTTTACCATTAAAAAGCAGTTGCCAGCCATCAGCCTTTTCTTTAGCGGTGAGCGTATTTGCTTCCTGGGCGTTTGCATTTTGGAAACACAAAAATGAAATAACTACGGCAAGGGTTGTGAAAACAGAATTGAATTTTGTTGGCATTGTCTAGGTTTATTTAGATAAAAAATATTCTTGTTAGGCATACTTCAATCAAAGAGATCGAAGATATTAGTGGCGAAAATTTTAAAGCAATACAATTTCCCACTAATCAAGCTTTTACGACATCAAATGTAAATTTATTTACGAAAAGAAAAAAGAATCCCTGTAGGTTTATCAACAAGAAAATACTAAAGCCCTGCTTATTTTGGATCATACTCAAATAATCTGCCATGCTCATGCTTTTTCCCTTCGGAGGTGATATATAATTTTCCATCAGGTGAAAAACAAATTCCCTCCGGCTGTGGCATAAGGTCATCATCAATTTTTTGAAATGCTATTAATTTACCTTCACGATTGTAAACTGCCATGCATTTGTTATCGCGGGTAGATAAAAGGTAGATGTCATGCGTTACGGGATGAATGGCAATAGCTGAGGGATTAAAATGAAGGTCGTCGCCGGTAATTTTTTTAAAATCGTCTTTATGAATTACGAGGAATGGTTTCCTGTATAACATGTTGCTTTGCATATTAAACTGGTACACCGCCTTGGTTGATTTTTTTTCACCGGGAATACCGGAATCATCTTTACATGCGATCAGCAGGTTTTTGGTGACAGGATCATAACATACGCCCTCGGTATTATTATCCTTTGAAAGTGACGTAGGTATTTTTTCAACCCCAGGATTAGTATTCCAATTATCAATCTTAAACAATACACCGTGGCTCCACAATGCATACACTGTATTCCCAACCATCGTTACATCTTCAATATCGAACTTGCCTTTGTCCTTCTGAAAAGGAATTGTTTTTTCAATAGCAGCATCGTCCTCATTGATCTTAATCAGATATAAATTAGGATTTAAATCTTCAATGACGAACAGGTGATCTTTATCCAGCCAGGTATTTCCGGACACTTCCTGTAAACCATCCGGTAACTTCCATTTATGATCCGGATTTTTTAAATCATATTGATGGGAAGAACCCGGCATTTTGTCGCCAACGGCTATTACACCGGCTCTTGGAGGCAACCGGACAATAACCGGCTTCAAATCTTTGCCGCCATTGGTTTTACAGCCAATCGTTATTAAAGCATAAATAATTAAAATCTTATATAAAGGTTGCGACATTATTTTAATTTTTGTGATAGCATCTTTATTCCAAAATAAAAATCTTTGCAAAAAGTGGTTTTACTGTATTCTTAAAAGACTACCAGAAAGAAAGGTACAATTCGGCAAGGTAAATTATTGTTTGCTTACTTTATGAATACCTGTATCCAGCTTTTGTGCGTTCGAACTATTTCTGCCGCCGGGGGTATTGTTCATTCTTCCCGTTTGCTCCCCGGAAGTATCCATTCCGTTAGGTTGCGCCGGATACAAAGTATCATGAATGTTGCTACCTGTATCGTTGTTGCCCGCGGCATTGGAACCGGATTCTGTTGAGTTCACCGGCTCATGTTTATGATTGGGCGTGGGCTGACAGGCGCTAAGGAACAAGGTAAAGAAAAATATCGCTAATATCTGTTTCAGGAATTTCATAATTTTAATTTACCCCAGTCAACTCAAATTTTTTGCCAGTTATTATTAAAAGTTTTTTTACCGGTGTTTTCCTGGTTTCAGGTTTTTAAGCTGTTGCATTACTTCTACATTCACGTAATTTCAAACACTTTTAAAAGTTGTTTAAATAAGACGCATTGCTTTTTCGGGGCATGAATTTTGGACTGATTTGCAAAACTAAAACAAACATTCATGGAACAATTAATTAAACCGGAACACCGCGAAGGCAGACTTGCTAAAAAAATTGAAAGTGAAACCGCCAAACTTCCTTCTGATGTTTTTTTGTGGGCAGCAATAGGATCAATGGCAGTTTCTGCTGGTTTTAAAATGGCCGGAAGTAAACACAAAAGTTTATTCTTTGGACAATGGGCCGCGCCGTTTTTACTTTTTGGAATTTATAACAAACTCGTGAAACAACTCGGGCACGACCATTACAGCGAGTATTAATCCTTACAAGCTATCAGAAACGAGTATAGCGTTAAAGGTTAAACGCTTTTTTGCTTATTGTAAATCTATGATAACAACGTCTTCTCCTTTCAATTTTTGTGCTGGTTGACCTTTTGTGCCGTGATCGGTGTAGGTTGCTACAAGAATAACATATTTAAAAGAAGTGCTCCCAGCTTTTAGCATGAAAGATCCTTGAGTGCCTGCGAGATAGTTGACCGTAGAATCACCGGCATTTGCAAAAAGCCATTTCACGGCTTTTATTGCATCCAAGGAATTTAATTTATCATTAGAAGGCATTTGCACATTTCCCCACCTTCCTTTAGATCCTTTCAAAATATGATTTACCAAAGTGTCTTCTGTTTGCGCAGCTGGTTTATAACGCTGAATAATATCATAAAAAGACGGTCCGATTAATTTACTTTTAAACGCATGGCAATTCATGCAGTTTGAACTTTTAATAACAGAAAGCCCCGTCAAACTTTTTTGCTCATTCTTTTCAATCAGTTCCAGCGCTTTCGCAGTATCATTTGCATATTTTATTTCTAAAAAAACTTCTTTCGGATTAATCTCCTGGTATTTCGATTCTCCGTCCTCTTTGTCTGAAACCCTTATCTCATAAGGAACCGCCGAGTTGGATGGATAACTGCTGTTGCTTTTTGGAAAAAGAATTTTTACAACCGGGGCATGATTTTGAATTTGCTTTTTAGACAAATGACTCTTAACTCCCTTTTGCGAAAACGAAAAGAGCGTGTAAATAACCAGCATGAAAAAGATCCATACAATGGCAACTACAATTTGCGAAGATTTTATCATTTCCTTTGCGGGATTATTTTACGTTATTAATCAACTTAATTTTCGTCTATTTCATTTGCTACTCTTTTTGCTGATCGAAGACAAGATTCCATGCCGCGACTAAGATTGTCTGCATACGTACCTGCAAAATAAATTCTTCCATCGGGTTTCATTATCTCCGGCCAGAATTGATGCATCTGGCCTATCGGGAAAGGCAACATTTCGCAGGTGGGCGCATACGGATCTTTGGTCCAGTCAAACGTGAGCGCCTGAACAATTGTGTCGTGCTTTCCCGGATATACTTCACGAAATGCACCAAGCACTCTTTGAGGAGAAAGGCCGCCGGGGCCGTAAGCTTTTAATATAACGCGTGTTGTATCTACTTCATTTGGTTCCTGCCAGATGGAAGAAATATCAGGATGTTCAAACGACATATTGATACTTTTAAATCCATCATCCAGCCAGAATTTAGAACTTGCTTCAAACACATAAAATGGATGAGATGAGTAGCCCATGTTATCAACTACAAATTGTTTTCGGGCGGAAAGAGCGGGAGTGATGGGAATGTTTTTAAAAACCTGGAGAGAAATACAATTCACAAAATAATCAGCTTTCATCTGATTTTCCTCATCTCTTCCAAACGCCTTGTAGGTAACCGTTACACCATCCGCGTCCTGCTGAATAGATGTGATCGGATGCGCCAGTTTTACTCCCTCACCCAAATGTTTTGCAAAAGCCGTTGGTAACTGCTGGTTGCCACCTTTAACCCTAAACGTCTCGCCTTCGGAAAGCGGAATACCCCGGAATTTCATTACAGCCATTCGCCATAATTCATAAAGCGCAGAAGTATGTTTTCCTCCGAGATAATTGAGCGCTGCTGAAGAGGCGCCTTCTTTTTTATAAATGTCAGCAATGGGAATTTTATCCAATTCATCATAACCCACACCAAAAGGTTGGTATGGATCTTTAAATTTATCCAGGTAAGAATTAAGAAATAATCCTCTCAACTCGTACCACGGGTGTTGCGATAAAA
The DNA here is from genome assembly GCA_963783125.1 of uncultured Chitinophagaceae bacterium. Classification (GTDB taxonomy): domain Bacteria; phylum Bacteroidota; class Bacteroidia; order Chitinophagales; family Chitinophagaceae; genus Ginsengibacter. The sequence continues at coordinate 33,979 of CAWAMQ010000008.1, read as the reverse complement.
ATTGCACTTCACGCTGGCTGAAACCAAAACCTTTTAGCACAGCCGTGTCAGCCAGCATGTCTTCAGTAAAAAATTTACCGCCGATCATTGTTAGCGAATTCTTCTCTTTTAGATTCGGTGAACCTTCGGCATTTGGATAGGCTAACGCCTCCAGTCCAAATTCATCAAGGTATTCAAAGAAATATTCGTAACCCGGCTTCGTAATATGATCTGCGCCAAAATCAGCATACAAGCCATCCGACAGTCCATCACGACCTGTAAAAACATGGCCGCCATGACGTCCGCTTGCTTCAAGTACTGTTACATTATGGCCTTTTTTCATCAACTCATATCCGCAACACAAGCCGCTGATCCCCGCGCCTCCAACGATAATTTTCTTTCCCCTTTTGGATGAAAGGTGCGAATGACCTTTCGTATTCATTTCTGTCAGCGGAAAAATTTCAGGTCTTAACACAGAAGTGCTTACACCGGCCAGCAACGTGTTTTTTATAAAAGCTCTGCGTTTTATCATATAGTTTCAGTTTTCGGCTTTACCTGTAAATATACATTTCTCTTCTGCAAATAATTCACACACTTCAGTTTTCCACTGCGTGCTCTTTTCAGTAAACAAACAAATACATCAGATTTCTATTTTGATGTGGAACGATATAACAGTGAGCCACATACGATTATTTAAAAAAAAATCACCCGACAATTGCCGGGCGATTATATGAAAAAAATACGCGTGATTTATTCCATATCATTTCTTCTTTAGAAAATATTATTTGAAATGCATGGCTGTTGCAATACTGTCTGCAGCATTCAGGTGCATCTGCAAGGTTGGCAGATATTTATTTGCATAATTGATCACTGAACTTTTATTGCCTGCATTCACTTCTGCCTGGTATTCGGCAATAACCTGGTTGTGATCCTGGATCTGGTTCATGATAAAAGTTGAGTCAAAAGCGCGCCCTGTAAGTCCACGCAAACTATCCAGCATCAGAGTTTGATCGGCACCAATGGTGTCGGAAACTGCCACGTTTACCTGCATCCCTAACGTTTGTAAATCACTTTGGGCTGCCTGCTGATCGCTTACCAGTTTTTGCGCAAAAGATTTTATCACGGCGGAATCAGTGGTCGTATCAGCGATCTGTGCGGCCCGGATCTCAGCGGAATTGTACATTTCAGCCTGCACAATAAAATTCTGATCCTGGGTATTTAATGTTTCCTGGTTGGTACTGTCATTTTTTTTACATGAGAAAAAAAACGCGCTGGTAACAACGCACAGCAAGAGAAATTTGAATGAAATTTTCATAGAGGTGTTTTTTAAGATTAAAAAAATGTTTTCAGTCCCGGAGTTTCAACCTCTATGCTAAAAATCATATCATTATTAAAAAACTAAAAAACAATAGTTTATTGATTGGTCATTTTTGTGATGTAAAAAAATTGAGAAAGGGATTATACAACACGAAGAAAAATTGTGTGGAAGCAAATGCCCAAAAAAATGCTTAGAGACCTCTGAAAAACAGTAAACTAACAAATAACTGCTATTTTCATTTTGCGCAAGACGAAAATTTAGTGTTCTTTTTCTTCATGAACATCAGAAGTTAACTCAAACAAATGAAGCACAGCAGGGAACAATGCGTCAACACTTTCGGCAGCTCCGTTTTTGGAACCGGGTAACGTAAGCACAAGTGTATTTTTCACAAAGCCCGCAACGCCTCTTGAGAGCATCGCATACGGCATTCTTTGTTGTCCGTAATTGCGCGCCTGTTCCATGATTCCCGGAACTTCTTTTTCAATCAATGGTGCTACTGCATCGGGTGTTACATCGCGGTTCGATAAACCCGTGCCGCCCGTAAAAATGAGGAGATCATAATTTTCATTGACCATCGATTTTACAGAGTTTTGAATTTCAACAAAATCGTCAGGAATAATTTTATAGTGACTTGTTTTTATTCCAAATGTTTCCAGTTTTTGGGCAATGGTTTTGCCTGAAGAATCCTGCTTCTCTCCCTTTGAAATCCTGTCTGAGCAAACAATAACAGCACACCTTATTGCGCTATAGTTGCTTTTTGCAAAATCCGTTTTTCCTCCTTTTTTACTTTCTAATTTGATAGAGGATATCTCCACATTTTTATCAATGGGTTTCAACATATCGTAAATAACCAAAGCCGTTACCGAAGCACCATGCATCGCTTCCACTTCCACGCCGGTTTTGTAAATTGTATGAACTTCAACTGAAATTAATATAGACAATTCCTGAATTTCGTAAGTAATAGAAGCGAACTCAACCGGCAAAGGATGGCAATCAGGAATCACATCGCTTGTCTTTTTTATCCCCAGCAAACCCGCAGCACGCGCGAATTCAAACACATCTCCCTTCGGAACTTTGCGTTGCTTAATTGCTTCTATCGTTTCCTGCTTTGAAACTTTTACGACTGCGGATGCAACAGCCTGCCGTAATGAATTTTGCTTGTGTGTTATGTTTACCATTATTTATTTTCTTTCCATTGATAACCTTCGCTTTCAAAAATTTCTTTTCCCCAAACCGGCAACTCCTTTTTTATTTTTTCAACGACCTCATTGCATGCCTCAATTGCGGCTTTACGATGTGCGGATGAGGCAAAAACAAACAAGCTTATTTCTCCCGCTTTTACTTTCCCCAAACTATGATGAACATGCAGGCAAGTGAGTTCATATTTCTTAAAAATATCTTCACGTATCTCATGCATTTTTTCCAAAGCCATTTCTTCGTAAGTCGTATAATCAATAGCAGCAACAGTTTCGCCATTTATTTCGTCTGCACGCACCTGTCCCAAAAAAATACTATGGGCACCAATATCTTTCTTTGATGAATGTTTCTGAATGCTTTCACCAATAAAGGAAGCTGTAATGGGTCCTTCCTGAAAAATATTTTTTGGTTTTCTTTTTTCCATAGTCTTTACTGATGCAAACTTAAAACGCCGTCTTTTAAACTATAAACTTTTTTTGTTTCTCCATACTTTTCCACCAGGATCCTGGCAGCATCCATGCTTCGTTTCCCCGTTTGGCAAAAACAAACAATTTTCTCAGCGGAAATATTTTCTATTTGATTTTGAAAATCTGAAAGCGGTATTCTTTCGTGCCTGAACTCCACGTGGGGTATTTCTTCAACTTCGCGCACATCTATAATTAGTGTGTCATTTTCGCTGATCATTTTTTGTAATTGCGTTCCGTCAATTACTTCAACATTTGCAGGCGCGCACCACCAATCATAATCAGTTTGCCTGAATTCATTCTCATCAAGAGGCAAGTGGTAAGCGTTCCTGTTTTCGCTGATCTCAACAACATAGGATTGATTATTCAGGGAATTAAAGATCAGTAATTGATTAACGAGTGGTTCACCGATCCCTGTCAACAATTTGATCGCTTCAATCGCCTGCGTTGTGCCGATAATTCCGGTTGTAAATCCAAGCACTCCTTCTTCAGCACAACTCAGTACTTTTTCTGCAGGGGATTGAGGGAACAAATCGCGATAATTGCATTTTACATTTTGCTTATCGCTGACATTAAAAACAGCTACCTGTCCTTCAAACTTCGAAACTGAGCCATAGACCAATGGCTTGTTCAGCAACACACAAGCATCATTGATGAGGTATTTAGAAGGAAAATTATCAGTGCCATCTATTACGAGATCGTATCCTCTAATTATATCGAATGCATTTGTATTCGTCAACCTTTCTTCATGAACAATTATTTCAACTTCAGGATTAAGCTCTTTTATTTTTTCTTTTGCAACCAGCACTTTGGATTTACCAATATCTTTTGTAGAAAATAAAATTTGTCGTTGCAAATTGTTCAATGAAACATAATCGGCGTCAGCGATACCGATACACCCAACTCCTGCGGCGGCCAAATACAACAATGCTGGGCAACCAAGCCCTCCGACTCCTGCAATGAAAATTTTTGCAGAGGCCAATTTTCTTTGCCCTTTTTCACCAAATTCTTTTAGTGACACCTGGCGCCTGTATCGTTCATTTTCACTCATAAATTATCCTCCGGAAAATGGTGGCAACAAAGCAATTTCCGCATCAGCGGTTAAAGGAATGTTTTCGTGAGTAATTTTTTTGTTTACCGCGATCACAAAAGTTTTTTCAGCCAAAGCAGGATACCTGATGTTCAAATGGTTTTTCAATCCATTCACATCCGCTACTTTTTCTACTGAAATGTTTTCCTCCCGGATAATATCTGTTAACTGTCCAAACACTTTAATATTCATTCTTAAAACTAATTAAAGGGTAACAAATGCACTTCAACCTCATCTCCTTCTTTTACTTGTTCTGATGTTTCTCCGATAACGACCAAACAATTGGCAATTGCAAATGACCGTAGCTGAAAGGAAGCCTGTGACGTCAATATTTCAACCTGGCCGTTATCATACAAACCTTTCAAAAAATGTGTAAGCCCCGCTTTCTTTGAATAACTATTTTTTAAAGTTGCCTTTATTTGTCGAACTGAATTTTTCTGCCAGGTCATTTTTTCTATCGCAGGCAAAACATATTCATAAAAACAGGTAAGGACAGAGCCGGGATTTCCGGGAAGGCCGAAAATAACCTGGCTATCTTTGGTTCCAAAATACAAAGGCTTCCCCGGCTTTTGTTTTATTTTGTGGAAATGTTTTTGCACCCCGCATTTTTCGGTCGCCTCCAAAACAAAGTCATAATCACCAACGCTGATACCACCGGTCAATAAAACCAGGTCACTTTTTTTCAACGCCCTGTCCAACGTTGCCTGCACAACCTCCGGTTTATCCTCCGCGTATAAAATTTCAATCGTTTCAATTCCTGATTGGCCTAATGCAGCGGACAAAGCAAATGAATTGGATTCGTAAACCTGACCGAAGGAAAGTTCTTTGCCGGGTTGCTGCAACTCGTTTCCAGTGATGATGACAGTAACTAACGGTGTACAATAAACGCTAACTTCAGCAATACCGATTGCAGCCAAAAAACCAATAGCAGCGGGCGTTAAAAAAATGTTAGCCGGTAACGCAATCTCTCCTGAGTGAATCTCTGCTCCTTTATCACGAACATAATCTCCTTTTTGCAATCCAGAGTCATTGATCAAAATATTTCCTTTTTCAATGTTTACCTTTTCCTGCATCACCACTGTATCTGCATTTGCAGGTAATGGTGCACCTGTAAAAATACGCGCCGCCTCTCCTGTTTTGACAGAATAGGAATTTGAATTTCCGGCAGCAATCGTTGTTTTAACGGGTAATGGTTGATCTTTTTTATCAAATTGAATGGCATATCCATCCATCGATGACTGGGCAAAAGCCGGGATATCAAATTTCGCGTATACATCGGTGGCAAGCGTTAAACCACAGGCATCCAACAACGACATCTCTTTTGGTTGTAGTAAACCAACTTTTTCTTCTATTATTTCTTTTGCTTCTCTTACTGATATCATTGTTCACGTAATTAGCCACCGATAGTAATCATACTTCGGTTATGAATATGGCCTGCTTCCACTGTTTGTAAATTGCTGGTAAACTGTCCACCCAGTTCTTTCGCCTTGCTTTTAATATTTTGAATAATAAGCGGCAAAATATCTTCACCATTTCTGTAGGGTGTAAGAAGATCAGCTTCGCCATTCGAAAAAAGACAATTCTTTAATTTTCCGTCAGCGGTTAGCCTCATCCGGTTGCATCCTTCGCAGAAAGGCTTTGTCATTGTACTGATGATACCAAAACTTCCCGTATGCCCGGGAACAACATATTTTTTTTCAGTATCGTTTTTTTCACCTTCCTGCGGAATAAAATCAAACTGCCCACCTACAGTTTGTAAAATCTCGTCCATAGAAACCACTTTGTTACTCGTCCAGCGATTGCCGGCGAACGGCATAAATTCAATGAAGCGAACATGTACAGGAATGTTTTTCGTCCATTGAATAAAATCATTGATCTCATGGTCATTAAAATCTTTCATCACAACCACATTGATCTTCACCTGGAAATTTTTATCAATAAAACTATCAATGTTTTTCTTCACCAGGTCGAACCTGTCGCGCCTTGTGATAAATTTAAATTTCTCTTTGTCTAACGTGTCAAGACTAACATTGATGGAATGAATTTGCGAAGCTTCCAACACGTCTTCGAAGTCATGAAGCCTGGTACCATTTGTTGTTACAGCCAGGTGAACACCCAGGGTAGAAAGAGATTTTATAATTTCTCCCGCGTCTTTTCTTACAAAAGGTTCACCCCCGGTGAGTCTTATTTTTTTCACTCCATTAGCCACAAAAATTTTAGCGATCGCATATATTTCGTCCTTCTGCATCAACTTTGAAGCAGGCGTAAAATCATACTCTTCCTCAGGCATGCAATAAAAGCAACGAAGGTTGCACATGTCGGTAAGTGAAATCCTCAAGTAATCATGCACACGGTTGAAACTATCAATAATCATCTTTTAAATTTATCATTTACAATTTACGCAAAAATGCCGTCGCCCCATTAAAAGAAACGATGATTTCATCACCCTTTTGCAAATTGTTAGCATCGGCTTCACCGCATTTTATGGTAATAACCTGCTCTCCCGCAAGTATCAACGCAATAAATTCATCGCCTGAGTTTTCAGCAGACAGAAAGACACCTTTCAGCGAGGACGGCTCGTCAGACCTGTTCAGAAAAATTTCTGCGGGAGATTGAAATTGCTCCACCACACCATTTTCAAGATGAATAGTTTTTGAAGTAAGTTTTACGATTTCATTAATATCATGACTTACAATAATAGCCGTCACGTTAAACTCTTGATGGATCGAAAGCAGTGTTTGCTGGAGACTTGAACGCATTTCGTTATCAATGGCCGACAACGGTTCATCGAGCAATAATAATTTCGGCTTGCGTGCAATCGCCCGCGCCACGGCCACACGCTGCTGCTGTCCTCCTGAAAGCATTTGAATTTTCTTATCCCGCAGACCTTTCAGCCCGGTTACTTCCAGTAAATCATTTATAATTTTTTGCGGATCATTTTTACCCAAAGCATAAGAGATGTTTTGCTCAACATTCATGTTGGGAAACAGGGCATAATCCTGGAAAACAAAGCCAACAGACCGTCGCTGAGGAATTACATTTATTCGCCTTTCACTATCAAACCATATTTCATCTTTCACTTTTATCCTTCCTGCATCCGGCGTCATAAACCCGGCGAGCATTCTCAGCAATGACGTTTTGCCGGCACCGGAAGGTCCATACAAACTAATAAAGGCGCCGTCTTCCACGTCACAATTCACATCAAGCGCGATAGATCCTCCTGCAGCATGTAATTTTTTTTGTAGGGAAAAATGCGTCATAATATTTTTACTTCCTGCAACTTACGGTTTGATAAATAAAGTGAAAATAAAATGATAACCGAAATGCCAACCAAAATGGCTGCGTACACATTGGCATTGTGATAATTCAAGGCTTCCACTTCATCATACACAGCGATAGAAGCCAAATTTGTTTTACCGGGAATATTTCCGCCAACCATTAGCACCACGCCAAACTCGCCAATCGTATGGGCGAAGGTTAATACAATTCCTGTAAGTAAAGAAGGTTTGATATTAGGCAACAACACCCTGAACAACGTCTGCATTTTGGTTTTGCCTAAAGAATAGGAAGCTTCTTCAAGACTGGGCGGCAAAGAACTTAGACCCGATAAAACCGGGTGCACCATAAAAGGTAAACTGTAAATCACCGAGCCGATCAACAATCCTCCAAAAGAAAAAGCGAGCCTTATATCAAAATAATCTTCCAACCATTTTCCAAAAGCGCCGGCAGGACTAAAAGCGAGCAACAAATAAAAACCGATTACAGTTGGAGGCAATACCAGCGGCAGGCTCACAACAACTTCAGCGATCGTTTTAAAAATATTTTTTTTGTGGGATAACCAGCGTGAGATGGGTATTGAAATAAAAAATAAAATAAGCGTGGTAAGAAAAGCGAGCTTAAGGGTTAAAAATATAGGAGCAGTTTCGATCATTCTTTTAATTTAAATAGCCATACTTTTTATAAATATCCTTTGCCTTTTCAGAAAATAAAAATGAATAAAATTTTCTTGCTTCGGGCTCATGATCTTTAACGCCGTATTTCAAAAGAACGGCGGCTTGCGATATGGGCGGATAATCCTGCTCATCCAGTTCGATCCACTTTCCTTTATTTTTCATTTGATCTGAAAGCACCACCGCTTTGGCGGTAAAGCCGATATCTGCGTTTCCGCTCGCAACAAACTGGGTTGTTTGCGAAATGCTTTCCCCGTACACCAATTTTTTTTTCAACTTTTCCCATATACCGGCTTTTTTTAAAAGCGCTTCGGCCGCTTTGCCGTACGGAGCAATCCTGGGATTTGCGATAGCGATATTTTTTATTCGTGGCGATAATAAAAATTGAAGGTCTTTTTGAAGCGGCAAATCATCTTTTATCGTCCACAACACCAAAGCGCCTCTTGCGTATACTTTAGGTTTTTCCGCAGCTACACCGTTCTGATACAAATTCTCCGGGTATTTGGTATCTGCCGAAATAAAAACATCAAATGGCGCACCTTGCATAATTTGTCTCGTCAGGTTTCCGGAAGCACCAATCACTACGTTGACACCAATGTGATTGCTTTTTTCAAATTCACTTTTTAATTCCGCAAAAGCATATTGCATGTTGGCAGCCACAGCGACTGTGATCTTTTTCTCCTGAGCTATCGTTGGTACAGAATTAAATGATAAAAAAGAAACCAATACAGCAAACAAACTTATTTTCATAAATTTTGATTCTTTAACAGTTGCTCATAATCGCTTTTGGTGTCTACATCAATATCGCCTTTTTCGAAAGAAACAGATGCCACATCTTCCGCGTATTTTTGCAGAAGATTTTTCGCCCCGTGATCTCCAGGCAAATTCAAAAGATCATCAAAATATTTTTTATCAAAAAGTGCAGGTGTACCCAAAGTATCTGCATAAGAAGAAGCAACTATTTTTTTGCCGCTCACTTTTTTTTGATCAACTAATTTCTGGAATAAAAAGGAAGATATGTAAGGTTGATCACAAACGGCAAGAATGCAGTTTTCCATTTTGTTATAAATCGCTCTTGCTTTGTCGATGCCGGCTTTGATGGAAGAGGCCATACCTGAATCCCAGTTTTTGTTGTCTACCACATCTACTTCCATGTAGTTTATACCCGCCATTATTTCTTTAGAATTTGCACCCAACACTACTATTACCGGCATTAAAGATTTTTGCGCTTCTTCAATAGTGTGTACTAATAATGATTCACCTTTAAAAGGTAACAACTGCTTGGTTTGCTGCATTCGCGATGAATTTCCGGCCGCAAGAATAATGATAACATTTTCATTCATTTTTAAAAGGTAAAAAAAATAATTGATTTAGTTTGAAGGTTGTTTTTTTACAAAATAAAAATCGGGAAAATTTGTTGGTTTACTACCAGGAAATTGTTTTAAATCATTTAATAAATCACCAGGTGATAGCCCTGTCAAAACTATAACAGAAAAACTCACGTCGTTTATTACTCTTCTTTCAGGCGGTCGCCTTCGGCATCAAACATATCCAACATGTTTCCTGTAACGTGATCATCCCCCTTTTTATCTAAACGCAAATAAACATCGTAGCCTTGCGCGGTAAAATAAACGGTGACGGTTGTGTCTTGCATATCCACCTTAGAAAACTTTGAAATTTCTTTCCCGGTAGAATCCTGGATGGTGCCGGCCCAGGCCGTATCCTGTTTTTCAAGATTAACAATCATTTTTGTATCTCCCTGCGGCAGGTTTTTTATCAACACGTTCCATTTGCCTGCGAAATAATCATCGCGGGCCATCTGGGCTTGTGAGGCGATTGAAATTACCAGCAAAAAAATTATAACTATTAATAGATGTAATGTCTTCATCTTAGATGAGTTGATATTTTAAATATCTAAATCTAAGATATAATTTGTACTTAAATATTATTTACAGTTGACTTCCATCAATCGGGCAGGCAAGTATGGTGGATTATCTTCAAAATTTCATAGAAGATATTTTTAATAACGGTTAGGCACATACGTAATATCATGCGGTCGGATTATGCACAGAGGAATAATATTTCAGATGAATCATATCATTAAGTAAATATTTTTTATTCCACTTGGCATGAAGACAAAGCGCAGCCCCCACGGCTGTTGCCTGTGCCATTGAAGCAGCAAACACTTCAATGCCAGGAAAAGCATCAGCAAGAAGATGCATGTAAATTTCATTCTTACCAAAACCTCCATCCACAAATATTCTTTTAACATGGGTGCCTTCTAAAACCAATTGGGTTGAATAATATTGTTGTGATACAATATCCAGCATCAACTGATGATAAGCTTCTTCATAGGATTGGAAACCGGTTAATGCTCTTTTTTCAAATACAGATTGTTGTAACATTGCGGTTCTGCCCTTACTTTTTGGCATATCAATTTTTTGAAGACGTCTTAAAAAGTAAGGATTGTATTTTACTTCTGTATAATAATTCACATCTTTATTAAAATGGTCACCCAATTTTTTTATTTGCTCTTCATGTTCATTACCGGCAAATAACCTGGAAGCCTTTACAGGCTTTCCTTCAAAGGTTAGATAACATAAACAATCATTTTGCAATTCATACTCAGTAAGCATGGAATGATTAAATGGATTTAAGCTAATGCACCAGGTGCCGGTAGATAGTAAAATGAAAGGCTCAGGAAATAATTTTAGATAAGGTATTAATGCGGCAGAACTATCGTGCAAACCAATGCCAACGCATATTTTATTTGTCCCGTTTACTATATTTTCTGTTTGATCGATGTTATAAATCGGGGCCAATTTATGTTGTAATCCTTCAGCAAACACCCAATCATGATACTTATTTTTTTCAAAATCCCATAAGTGAGTATGGCAGCCTATGCTGGTGATATCAGAAGCCATAACCGAAGAAATTATAAAGCTTAAATATTGGGGAAGATGAAGAGCGTATTTTAATTGAGAAAACAGTTCAGGGTGTTCATACTTCAAACGATACAATTGCAAACCGGAATTTAAACTACCCAGCACAGGCGAAGCAGTTTGCTTTGAAACCAGGCTTTCACCTCCATAGGTATTATAAAATTTTTCTTTTAGTACATCAGGATATGGTTTCAAATAGCTGTACAACGGCGTAATTGGCCGTCCTGTATCATTTATATTGACCATACTGGCGCCATAACCGGAAAAATTTACTGCGTGTATATTGAAGTCATTTAATGAAGATATTTTTTTAAATTCCGTAGTAATCCATCGGGTGAGCGCATGAACATCTTCGCATTCAAAATCATCTTCATCTTTTATATTTTCAAGCCTCGTGGATTCTTCTGATATAATTTGGTAATTCTCATCAAACAGGAATAGTTTTTTATTGGTTTTACCCACATCAAAAATTGCTATTACGTTTTGTTTGCTCATGCTTTTCAGGTGTTAGATTTCAGGGCATGGATTGAGGATTTAATAAATTCTATAAACCAGTAAACAAAGAAATACATCAGATTTTTATTTTCATAAAACCCCTTTATCGATCAACATTTCTTACAATCCTGTTGCTAAAGTTTTCATTCCTCTTTCTTTGATCAATTTTTCTCTCACATTTTCTTTCCGGTAAAACGTCAAAGGGTCTAACGCGCCGCCTGCACGCAATCTCGCTTCTGCAACCAATGCGCGAACATCCGTACGAAATGCTTCTTGTAAAATCTCCTGCGCTGTTACGACATCATTATTCTTTTGGGCTTCCACCAATTTTTGTCGATCTATAATCAATGCCTGTGCATAAGAGATCATGATTGCTTCAACAGATTGCAATAAATCTTCAAGCGGGTCTTTTACATTGTGCGATGCGTCGATCATCCACGCTAAATCAGTTGAGTGATTCATTTTCCTGGCATCCATTCCTTCTACCAGTTCGTTAAAAATGAGGAATAGTTGGTATGGCTTGATGCTGCCAACAGTAAGGTCATCATCTCCATATTTTGAATCATTAAAATGAAACCCTCCCAATTTTTGCTCCATCAACAGTAAAGCAACAATTTGTTCAATATTTGCATTGGCTAAATGATGCCCAAGGTCAACTAATGTATACGCTTTCTTGCCTAGTTTGGATGTATAGAGCAATGACTGTCCCCAATCGCCGACCGTGGTAGAATAAAAGTTGGGTTCAAAGGCTTTATATTCCACAAACATTTTCCAATCATCCGGCAATTCTGCATACACTTCCTGCAGGCTTTCCAATGTATTTTGAAAGGCTTTTCTGAAATTCAACTGACCGGGAAAACAGGAACCATCACTTAACCAAACCGTGAGAGACTTTGAGCCGAGTTCAATACCATATTTTATTACTTCAATATTATGGTCGATTGCTTGTTTACGCACTGCTTTATCTACATGCTGCATCGAGCCAAACTTGTAACTCAATTTTTGATTCGGTTGATCCTGGAATGTATTTGAGTTCATCGCATCGAACTTTAAACCGTATTCTGAAGCAAGTTGTTTAATGTGCGCTGCATCTTCGGGTATATCCCATGGAATGTGCAAAGAAATAGCGCCACTTGACCTGTTAAGTGCATGTAGCAAACCTATATCTTCAATTTTTTCTTCGAGATTTCCTGGCTCCCCTCCGCCGGGGAAACGGCCAAAACGTGTACCTCCCGTTCCTAACGCCCAACTTGGAATCGCGATTTGAAAATCAATTAATTTTCTAATTATATTTTCAACATTGCTGACGCCAGAAGAAATAAATTCAAAATTTCGTTTGTGATTCGGCAACCCTGCCTCATTATTTTTCTCAATAATTTCTTTGTTTACTGTCATATCAATTTTTACGTTAATTGTATTATTCTCAATTTAGGACAAATAAAAAACTTCCTCTAATGGAATTGAAACGGGCGAATTATCCTCATTGGTTTCCATAATATCTTTCATATAATTCCACCATTTTTTCATTATCGGATCATTCGCTAAATCGTCCAAAGCCTTTGGATTAGTTGCGGTCATGACAGCAAACAAACAATATGTTGACTTATCCCAAAAAATAGAATAGTCACTTATGCCCGTTGCTTTCAACAGTTCTTTTAACTCCGGCCACAAAGTGTCATGCCGTCTTTTATATTCTTCTTTAAAGCCTTGGTGCAACTGCATTTTAAATGCAATTCTTATTACTTCCTTCTCTCCTGGAGGCATTTCTTCAGGTATACTTTTATTCTTCTTTTCACCGTTCATAAAAATTTTATTTTCTCCAAAAAACCAAAAGGTTGACCGATTAAAAAATCATCAACGATTTGATTACTTGATTATAAAATCATCTTAAAAATGCCATTGCAACTCCACCGTCTACATTTAGTGTATTCCCGGTGGATTTATTAAGTAATCCTCCTACAAAGGCAAAACAAGCATTGGCAATATCTTCCGGCAAAATCATTTCGTTTAGCAAGGTTCGTTTAGCATAATAGGCTGGCAATTCTTCAATAGATATACCATAGGCTTTAGCCCGGCCTTCAGCCCATCCACCTGCCCAAATATTAGAATCTGAAATTACCGCATCCGGGTTTACACTATTCACACGAATTCGATCGGCTCCCAATTCGGCTGCCATTAATCTCGAAAGATGAGCCTGTGCTGCTTTTGCCGATCCATACGCGGCGTTGTTTGGTCCCGCAACGACTGAATTCTTAGAAACAATATTGACAATATCTCCTCCCAATTCCTGTTTGCGCATCACTTCAATACCTGCTTGTGAAACCAGGAATTGTCCTCTCACTAATAAATCATACAACTTATCCCAATCCTCAATAGTGTGATCAGCAATGGATTTTGAAATACTGATACCTGCATTGTTTACAATGATATCAACACCACCAAAAGCAAGTGCAGCATGCTTCATTGCTTCAGTAATCGTTTCTTTATTGGTAACATCCAGCTTAACAAATGACGAGACATCTTTGCCATACTCTTTTTGAAATTCTTCAGTTGCGGCCGTTAATCTTTCTTCATTAATATCATTGACAACTACACAGGCTCCTTCGTCTGCAAACTTTTTTGCAATGGCTTTACCGATTCCTCCGGCACTTCCTGTAATCAATGCAATCCGGCCACTCAAAGGTTTGGGTTTTGGCATACGCTGCAGTTTAGCTTCTTCCAATAACCAATATTCAATATTGAATGCTTCCTGTCGCGGCAAAGAAGTGTATTCCGAAATCGCTTCCGCTCCTTTCATTACATTGATCGCGTTGATATAAAATTCTGCGGCAACTCTTGCAGTTTGTTTGTTTTTCGCAAAAGTAAACATGCCGACTCCGGGATATAAGATAACAACGGGATTTGCATCACGCATAGCCGGGCTATTTTCGTGTTTGCACTGGTTATAATATTCCGCATACATCTCACGGTAACCCGCAAACGCAGGAGCAAGCTTTTCTTTTATTGCAGCAACGTCATTCATATCTTCCTCCGGTGTTAGATTTAAAACGAGTGGCGATATTTTTGTTCTTAAAAAATGATCAGGACAACTGGTTCCCATTGGCGCCAACCTTCCCAAATCATTTGAATTGATAAATTCAAGCACCCTGTCATCATCTGTAAAATGACCAATCATTTTTGTTTCTGAAGAACAGAAACCCCTTAAGATCGGGGCTAAGGCAGCCGCCTTTTCCAGGCGTTTTTCTTTAGGTAATGATTCAATTTTTTGTCCACTGAAAACCGGCCCTTTCTTTCCATAATTATCTTCAAGATATTGTGCACAAAGTTCAATCACTTCAAGTGTATTGATATAACTTTCATAGGCTGTATCTCCCCAGGTAAATAATCCATGCGAACCAAGCATGATACCACGAATGCCGGGGTTTTCATCTAAACATTGCTTCAACATTAATCCTAATTCGAAGCCTGGTTTTTGCCACTTAACCCAACCTATGGTGCCATTGAATAATTCTTTTGTTATCTTCTCTCCATCTTTTGAGGCGGCAATAGCTATTGCGGCATCGGGGTGTAAATGATCGATATGTTTAAATGGAAGAAAGCCATGCAAGGGTGTATCGATAGATGGCGCTTTCGAGTTTAAATCATAAATACAATGATTGAAAAGTTCTACCATTTCATCTTCAAATTCGATTCCCCGGTAAATATTTTTTAAGGGAGCGAAGCTTATCAACGTATAAGGCGGCCAAACCGCTTTTTTTCAAAGTGCCTAAATCGCCACCACTTCCTTTTACCCACATCACTTCAGTCTCTTCTGCCCGTTATCGGATCTTTTGCCAATTGTTTACACGAAGTATTACCTCCTCCGTAATTGGTTAATCTTAAATCTGCACCCAGCAAATTAGAACGGTATATTAATAACGCTACTTCATCGCCCTCCAGCGATGCAGCCATTTTATCGTCCCACAAATAACTTACGTGTTTAAACTTATCGGCTTTTGAAAGTTCAGTACCGGTGTTTAATTTTGTGTCCATAATTTTTTATAAAATAATTCAATTATTAAAATAAATATTTCCAATACCCCTTATTGATGCAAAGCATTTCCATATCCTACTAATATCACAGAAGCAATGATGGTTATAATTCCTATAATGATTGTAGTACGTGTTCTATTGCTGACGCCTTTCCATTCTTTAAGTGCAAACCCCCACAAGTTCGCGACAAGGATGATAAAAGACATGTGGAGTATCCACGAACTGGCGCCATTCCCCAGTTTACTTTCACCCATTCCATAAAAGAAAAACTGCAGGAACCAGAGTGTTCCGGCCATTGCACAAAAAAAGTAATTCCGTAGAAGTGGTGTTTTCTTATTGGTGTAATCACCAAAAGTTTTATTACGGAAATTTAAAAACATGGTCCATATGAAGTTGGTGGTAAGTCCGCCCCATAACAGTACTATGTAAATAACATTATTGCGGTATAAAAAATTTCCTGTTTCTCCGGGGTTAGCTGATTTCCACATTGCATTGGCAACATCTGCCATTTTAGAACCTGCTTCAATTCCATAATTAAAACAGGCACTCAGTATCCCGGAAACAATGCAAACGATCAATCCTTTTACCAGGTTAAATTCTTTTACGCTTTCCTTCTTTTTTTCTTCTGATAGTTCTTTTTCTTTTAAAACACCTGCTCTTCCACAGATAAAAATCCCCAGTAAACAAAGTACGATACCAATAAGTACAATTTGTCCCCATGAAGTGCTGAGCAAGTCATTGAAAGTTGTCTTGCCTGCCTGTGGATGAAAGTTGTAATAAATAGATGGTGCCAAGGCTCCAAATGCAGAAGTAAAACCAAGCAAAACAGAATTCCCGAGCGACATACCAAGATAACGCATACCAAGACCATACATTAAACCGCCAATGCCCCAAAGTACACCCCAGAAATAAGTCCAGCCAAAAGTGGCCATATCTGTTTGCGAAATGATATCAGCGAAATGAGGTACGGTAAGCCAAGCCGCTATCGGCGGGACGATCAGCCAAGAAAATAGTCCGCCAACAATCCAGAAACTTTCCCAATGCCATCCCTTTACTTTATTGTAGGGAACATAAAAGCTTCCGGAGGCAGCGCCACCGATAAAGTGGAAAAATATTCCGTATATTATTTGCATGCGTTTTGATTTGTTTGATTCATTAAGTTATACTATCGCTTTCAATTAAATTCCTAATCCCGGAACAGTAAACAAAACAAAAAACAGGTTTTTTATTTTGCAAACGTTAGATTATGACCGGCAACGTTTCACAACCTCTTTATTGTTCTTTCACCCGGTCTCCTTCCGCATCAAACAGTTCCAACATAGTTCCTGTTACATGGTCATCAACGCTTTCATTGAAACGCAGATATACATCTACGCTTGTGCCGTGAAATAAACAGTAACAGCCGAATCAAGAAACGAATTTCTAAACGAAGGAAATCAACACGTTTCTGCAGTAATTTTTGCCGTTACTTCTGAAACAGTTTACAACCTTACCTTCCAAGCAACCGTTTTTAAAACGTGAACCTGGCATAAGGATTCATCCTGTTCACTGCAAATTAATAAAGCATTTCCAAGTTCACCATCCTGTTCTTTCGGCGACTGTCCTGTACTGTCCTGCCTTTGATTTGATAAAAAAAAGAAATTATATTTATGCTTTGCTTGAGCATGACTTCAGAAAATATATACCGCATAATTAATATAGATGACCAATCTATTACACCTAAATATATCCAACTTGCAAATTCAGTATTGAGAGCTGTAGAACAACAGAAACTGGGAAAAGACTACATGCTCCCATCTATTAATGATTTAAGTTATGAGCTTGAAATATCTCGTGACACTGCAGAAAAAGCTTACCGGCATTTAAAACAATTAGGCGTAATTGGTTCTGTACCCGGCAAAGGATATTTCATTGCTCAAACCGATTTTAAGCAGGCAATAAAAGTTTTCCTGATCTTTAATAAACTAAGCGCTCACAAAAAAATTATTTATGATTCATTTGCAAAAACTTTAGGGGAACACGCCGCTATAGACTTTTATATTTACAATAATGATTTCAGTTTATTTAAAAAGATGTTGCAATACAGGAAGGAAGATTATACGCATTATGTGATCATTCCGCATTTTTTGGAAGGCGGAGAAAATGCAGCAGAAATCATTAATGAATTAACAACCGGTAATTTAATTTTACTGGATAAGATTATACCAGGCGTCAGGAGAGAATATAGCGCCGTCTACGAAAATTTTGAGAAAGATATTTTTGAAGCGTTAGAAACAGCATTGCCTCAATTGGAAAAATATCAAACACTAAAAATAGTTTTTCCGTCGTACACTTATTTTCCTGTTGAAATTCTCAAAGGATTTCAATCTTTTTGTCGCAAGTATGCTTTCGATTATAAAGAAGTACATAAAATTGGTGACGAAGTGATAAAGGAAGGCGAAGTATATATTAACCTGATGGAAGATGATTTGGTGATACTGCTGGAAAAAATACAGGCATCCGAATTAAAAGTTGGAAAAAACATTGGTATTATTTCTTATAATGAAACGCCCTGGAAAAAGTTTATTCTTAATGGAATCACAACCATTTCCACTGATTTTAAAAAAATGGGAGAACGCGCTGCCTCAATCGTATTGTCAAACTCAAAAGAACAGTTTGAAGTTCCTTTTCACATTACACTGCGGCCATCGCTTTGACGGCTATTTTTTTTAAACAATAAAGAATAAATACTGTTCTGGAAAAGGAATGAAACAACAATTTAATTTTGAAGTGAGGCCGCAAGCGGATTCGTTAGAAGCTCTAAAGTCATTAATAGCCAATTCAAACTAATTTTTTGACCTATCATCAGCCTTGCAGGCACTATCAATAATCGCCTCCGGTTATTTTTGTCCGTTCAATATCTCATGGCGGTAATTGTCAAAAGAACACGGGCCTATATCAATCCGTGTTGCACTGCCAGTTTTATGAGAGACGCCGTATTATTGACATTCAACTTTGTAAGCAGGTTTTTTCGGTGAGAATCTACGGTTAGAGGGCTGATAAATAATTTTTCCGCCACCTGGTTATTCGTGAGCCCTTCGGAGATGAGTTGCAGCACTTCTTTTTCTCTTTTAGTCAGCGTCGGAAGAGTGTCGACGGGCAACACAGACAACGGCCGGGCCATGTGTTCCATAGCCACGCTCAGGTATATTCTTCCCTGGCGAACCGTGCGTATCGCTTCCGCAATTTCTTCGCCGGAAGCACTTTTGATCAAATATCCTGAAGCGCCGTTTTCTATCATACGTGAGATATAACTTCTCTCGCTAAATGTGCTCATCCCGAGGATCTTTATAGAGGGAAACCGCTGGTGTATTTTTTTACAAAGGTCAATACCACTTATTTCGGGCAGGTTGATATCCAGTAAAACAACATCCGGGTCATTTTTTTCAATAAACGGGATGGCGTCAAAAGCATTGGAAACAGAACCAATTACTTCAATTTCTTCCAGGCGGCTTAAGAGGGAATTCAAACCTTCCACTACCATCGGGTGGTCGTCGATAATAAAGACTTTTACGGGCATAGTGTTATTTAAATATCAGGTTAAAATTATAATGAAGCGCTGCATTCGCCTTCCACATGCACTGAAGTTCCCTCGCCCGGTGATGAAATAATGTCAACAGTCCCGTTCAGGTAAGCAGCCCTGGCCCTGATGTTACTTAATCCCGCAGAGCGTTTACTATCAACGGCAGCCATGTCAAATCCTTTTCCGTCGTCCTCTACGGTAAGACTAAATCTTTCTTCTTCGCGCAGCAGTTGGATAAGCACGTTTTCGGCGGAAGCGTGCTTTATCACATTGTTAAGCAACTCCTGCACAATACGATACACCACAATCTCCGTCGCCTGTTCCATTCGTTGTTCCATGTGGTAGGTCTGCAGCTGTACTTTTATTTTACCTGAGTAATTCAAACTCTCACAATAGTTTTCGAGCGTTTCCTTCAGACCGTATTTTACAAGCGATTCAGGCATCATGTTATGAGAAACCCTTCTCAGTTCGGCAATGGATTGATCAAGTTGGTTGATCACATTGTTGAACGAATCGACATTTTCGTGTGACAAAAAAACGTTTCCTTTCATATTTGACATTGATAATTTAACCCCGGATAATAAGCCACCCACACCATCGTGCAGGTCACGCGCAAGCCGTGTGCGCTCTTCCTCCTGCCCTTCCATCAGTGATTGTGCAGCGATTAGTTTGCTTTCCTGCTGCAATTCACGGATCTGCTGCCGGTGCATTTCCTGTTTTTGCAACAATAGCACATGTTTATTTTTAAAATTTTTATACAAAAGGCCTCCTGTCAAAAAAACTAACAGAAGCCCGATTGCAAGAGCTATATTCAGCGTACGCTTTTGTTTCAGTTGGGCACGTTGCAGCAAGTTGTCTTTCTGCAGTGCGATAATGGCTTTCTGTTTTGTCCGGGCCTGGTATTTATTTTCAATCTCGTTGATCTTCTTCTTCGATTCGTCTTCGCGCAAGCTATCGTGCAGGTGGATATAACGAGCGTAATAGGTCGCCGCAGGTTTGTAATTTCCAAGAGCGTTTTCGGCGTCAGCAATATGTTTTAAAATACCTGCTTCAAGGTTTTTGTTTTTTATTTCGCGCACCAGCGCCAACGCCTGCTGAAGTTGCGCAAGGCTCGCCGGATACTGTTTGATGTCCGCATAAATAAACCCCAGCATTCTATGGCAGTCCATTTCACGAAACTTCCTGCCGGTTTTTACGGCAAAGGGTAAAGCATTTTTATAAAAATTTATTGCTTTACTGTAATCCTTTTGCATCCGGTAATACTGGCCCCATTGGCTGTTTAGCTGGTATGAAATATCCGCTGAATTGAGATTGCGCGAAAGTTCTTCCGCCGACTGTAAATGATGTTTACTACTGTCTGCCTTACCAAGTTCAATAAAATCCTGCGCGACAAAAAGTTCTGTATAGCATGTGTACACATCATTGTCCTTCTGTTGGAGTTGGGCTTTCAGCGCTTTGCTGTCATAAGCCAGCGCTTTGGCCGGCTGGTTCATATCGTGATAGACGTTCGCTATGTCAGAATAAATGATACCAAGCACCTGCCACTTGTTATCAGCCGAGCTTTGTTCCATAATGGCAGCTGCATCGAGAAAAATACGGACGGCAGTATCGGGGTGATTTCTCCTGCGTTCAATATTGCCCATTGACGTTTTGTTGGAGGCACGCGATTCCCTGGCGAGCAGCGAATTAACAGAAGCATATAAGCTATCGGCAAGATGATAAAAATACATGGCACTGTCATCTTTGCTTTGATAGTCGTAAACCAATCCCTCACCACTGGTGGCCAACGCCATCCGGTAATTGTCTTCGAGCTGGTGCGCCAAAGAAAAAGCTTTTGTAAAATAGTCCATCGCAGTGGCAGGATCATTCATTACAATGTTATCGCCAATCTTTACCCGGAGTTGAATTTTAGTGGTGTCTGCAGTGGCTTTCGAAAGTTCTTTTTTAAGACTGTCGATATATTTATTCTGGCCGATCGAAACCATGTGACACAGGAGAAAAAAGCTCAGGGTAAAAAGGTATCCGGTTCTCCGTAATATCATTGGCTTGTTTTGATAACGCACTATTTTTTTAGAAGAAACGAATTTCTCTAAAAATTGCCACGTATCCAACGTTTTGAGAAAAATCCCTGTTTTCCGGTAGATTTAAAAATCCTGTTTTGACGGGATTGTTACAGACAGCAGTATAAAGGACATTTGCACACATCAAACGATTATCATCCTATTCATCGGTAACAGTAAAAAACTAATTTATGAAAGTAAGCACCATCCCCGGCTCCTTTTTATGTGGATGCCTTTTCATGCTATCTGCTCAAAGTTCGCAGGCGCAACTCTGGAAAAAAATTAAAAACGAAGTGAAGAGCCGTGCTGAAAACAACATCGTTAACAAGACCGGAAATGCAACCGACAAAGTGATAGATAAAACTGTGGACGGTGCAACAGGGGATAATAATACCAGTGCTTCCACGGAAGAAGGTGGCGGCGGAAGTAGCTCCAACACGGCAGTGGCAAAAAATACAGCAAAGAAACAGCCTTCGATAAACGATTATAAAAATTATGACTTTGTACCAGGTAATAAGATCATTTTTGAGCCCGACCTGGCTGAAGAACCAGACGGGGAAATTCCTTCACGGTTTTCACTTATTGAAGGAAACGCGGAGATACAAAGCTATGAGGACGAAAAGATCCTTCGCATTCAGGCAGGCTCACACGAGGTTGTAGCTCCTTTGATAAATTCAGACCACTATCTGCCGGAACAGTTTACCATAGAGTTTGATATGATGTATGAGAATGATGGCGACCGCTTTGCATATGTAAATGGATTTTCAGTTCAGTTCAGAAAGCCGGGTGATAATAATTTTGGTAACTGGCCGATGTTCCGTTTTTACATTGACAACAATACCAGGGGTGCACTCGGGCCAGTTAATGCATCCACTGTCGATTTTCCTTCTCCGTTAGCACAGTCAATGAAGACTCTTAACGAGTGGCATCACGTAGCTATCTATATAAGAAACAATATTGGCAAAGCTTATATTGATCAATACAGGGTAGCGGCTACCAACACGCTGCCCACAGGCGTTGGTCACATCGCGATTTCAGGTGATGCTCATTATGGTTTTAAGATAAAAAATTTCAGGATTGCAGCCGGCGGCGAAGACAAATACAAAAAGATCGTTACCGACGGCAAATTTATCACTCACGGTATTTTGTTTGACAGAAATAAATCTTCCATTAAACCCGAATCGATGGGCGCCTTAAATGATATAGCCAAATTAATGAAAGCACACGATGATTTGAAATTTGAAATTGACGGACATACCGACAGCGATGGAAGCGCAGAAGCCAATCTAAAATTATCACAACAACGTGCAGATGCGGTAAAAACAAAACTTCTTGAAATGGGAATTGATGCTTCACGACTCACAACAAAAGGATTTGGAGAAACAAAACCAATTGAAAAAAATGAAACTGCAGAGGGGAAAGCAAACAACCGCCGGGTGGAATTTGTAAAAATATAATTCACTTTATTTTACTAAACCTTGCATCTCTTTTTGATTAAGCATCTTTTCTTGTGAGTTGAAAGGTTGTGTAATAACCTGGAGCAGTTCTGAAAATCAGAGCTGCTCTTTTTTTAACTGATATGCCCTCCCGTGGACGGAATGATTGTTGGTTTTGGCTCACAAACTCTTTTCATAAATTATATTAAATGTCATCGCCTCTCCTGCAATTTTAAGAAAATGGGAGAAGAGGCAGCATCAATTGTATTGTCAAAATCAAAAGAACAAGTTGAAGTACCGTTTCACATTACGCTGCGGCCATCGCTTTGACGGCTATTTTTTTTAACCAATAAATACTGAAAATAAAAAATAGCAATAATTGTTGGTTCACTGTATTAAAAATTCTGTTATCCCATCAAATAAGCCAACCCGTTATTTACAGGTTCGCATAAATCAAGTACCTTTTTTTGACGGCACAAATTTTCAACAATATCACGAGCTTCCTTGTACTCATCATGAATAGGGCAAGGGTGAGAAGCGGAACATTTGCTCAAACCCAAGCCACAACTTTTAAAAACCTGTTTGCCGTCTATTGCTTCCACAATATTTATGATCGGTTGTTTTTGTTGTTGCTTAGAGACGAAAAACCCTCCTGACGGACCTTTCATGCTGTTGATTATATTTTGCCTGACGAGTGTTTGTAAAATTTTTCCAACGGTATGTTCGTTGGCGTTGATAAACTCTGCTATTTCTTTAATGCTTGCGTTTTCCTGCGCATCATATTTTGAACACAAGTAAACGACAGCTTTTATCGCGGTTTTGCAGGTATTACTTAGCATTTTTTAGCGGTTTAAAAATTCTTTTCCTTCATCCGAAATTTTTTCTGAATTCCATGGAGGATCAAAAGTAACTTTTACTTCTACATCATAATCCGGGAATGCATTTTCAAGTGCATTTACAATCCCTGAACTTATAGATTCGCCCATCGGGCAAAACTGTGTAGTGAGCGAATGAGAACAATAAATCTTTTTTTGATCCTCATCAAAATCAATTTGATAAATCAACCCTAGGTCAACTACATTTAACCCGATTTCAGGATCATCTACTGATTTCAATGCTTCCAAAGCCACACTGCATTTGGCTTCATCGTTTGTAATTTCATTCATGAGTAGCCGGTTTATGCATTATTGTTTTCCATACGTTGCCGTTGTAAAGTACGGCGGTTAATAACAAAAGTATTGCTGCTATTTGAATGGTCATTTCATTTGAAATTAGCACGCCTGTGATAAATAAAATAAATCCGCAGAGGTAACAAATGCTCATCCAATAAAATATTTTGCTGCTGAACAATTCTTTTGGATTAGGCGTTTTTCCCAGGCCTGCTTTATGGTGATAGATTTTATTCCAGACGATAAAGGGTAATGTTTTAAACGTCATTCCGAAAATTATTGCGGTGATCCATCCAAAGAAAATGGCGAAGCCATAGGTAATCACTAAATGGTAATTGCTTTTTGAAAAAATCAAAAACAAAATGATGATCAATAAAAAAAATAAAGGGAGCGCCATCATCAAAACAGAAAGCAATGAAAGCCTCACCTGCTCATCTACTTTTTTCCTGATTCGCTGTTGGTAAGCTTGATAACAATAAGATCCAAACAAGATCAAAGAAACTCCAAGACAGCCGACAGGAAGAAGGTACAGCCAGTTGATTTTGATGTATAAAAAAATAATGAGGAAGCTTATCAAAGCAATATTGATTAGATAATAAATCCACCATAATAGTTTGGTGTTATTGTATTTTGAAATGAGAAACAGTGGTATCAAACGGGAACCAACGCCAATCACCAACAACAAAAACCAGCCGATAATTCCGAGATGTGCATGCAGCGGCAGGTAGGATAAAGAATCCTGAGATAAAATATTATACGTGAAATTATAAATCAAACATAGGCCGACAAGTGTGGTGATAAAAAGCCAAAGCGTTGCTGTAAAAACAAATATGGCATGTACACTTTCAACTTTACTTTTCGACATGCTGATGCCAATATTAATGAGATAAAATAAAACGGAAAGATTGATGGCAATTGCGGCCCACTGTGCAATCCAGCCAAAATCAAATTCACAAAAAGAATAGACTAACAGAGGAATGCCGACCGCTGAAAAAGCAAAAGAAAGATAAGCAAGCGCATTACTATGCAACTTTCCTTCAATCAATACTGGAACCAATTGATGACTGGCGCCGAGGATGATCATCGTTCCCCAACCGAGCGCCATAAGATGTGTAATAGCAAGCGTTCGCGGATGAAAATAATGTTGCAAAAACGCCGATGAAGAAAATAGAAGAAAAATCGTGGCGACGAGGAAAGCCAATCCTGCATAAACATAAAAAGGCAACACCACTTTGTAAGAAGTGTTTTTTGCAAGGCCGTTATTGGTAACACCGGGAAACATTCTTAATCTTTAAAAATCAGTAGCCGCACTTCATTTGGGGCTATTTCTTTTATTCGGTAATCAAACTTTCTTTCTTTTAATTCGGGCAATAAAAAAACCGGAATTCTTTTGTGGTAAACAAATAAAGCGTTGCCTTCACTTAACTTCTCCAATTCACCCAAAATAGTCATCATTGGCTGTGGCATTTCTAAATTGCGTACATCAACGGTAACTAAATTGTCTTTAAATTTTTCCAACAATTCTTCCCAACCTTGCGCGCTTTTCTCCTGATCATTTATTTCAAATTCCTGTGTACCCTTTTTATAAAAATAAGTTTCCACCGTTTCATCATCTAAATTATCTGTAAAAGATTCGAAACCTTGTTTACTCAATAAAGAAATTAACGGAGTGGGTTCAAAACTATTTATGATTTTAAGAACCCCTCCGGCAGGAACATTTTTCACCTTCTCAATAATTAAATTCAAAGGATCCTTACCTCCATTTATTATCGGCCTCACGTCAAACGAAACTATTTGACCGGGAGAAATTGAATTAAAAAAAGCAGGTAGTTTTGGTTTCTCTTTATTGGTTTCGTGGACAGCCTTTCTGTCAATTTCAAAACCAAGAGGTTGGAGTTTTTCATAGAATTGTTCAACATCAATTCCGGCAATTTGCGAAGCCATTCCAATGCTGGTTCGTGCGGCCATCAACCTTCTCAGCAAAGGATTGCGCAGCTTCTCAAACTTAGGATTGATGCTTATTATCGCCTCCAGCGCTTCAGGATTCTGCTTAATTATTTTTGCAATTTTTGTATTTGCGTTTATGGTCATGGATATTGGAAATAAGTAGGATAATCATTCAATTGTTTATCTATAGAATTAAAAGTTGTTCGTGCTTCTGAGGTATCAGTAGCATCTTTTAATTGATTCGTTTCTTTTAAAATCGGATGCAGCCATTTATGCAGCGCTTCATGATCCGGGCCGGTCATCTTACAATCCTGGATCATTTTATTTACAGAATTTTCGAGGTCGTTACCCAAAATATGATATTCTTTCAGCGATGGATTGGGCTGTACCTTAAACATATTAGAGATCGTACGAAGGTCGGCCACGTGATGAGTAGTGCTGGAATCTGCCTTCCATTTTGCCCCATTATTTAATGTCAATTCTGTCTCTGTTTGCTCCTTTACGCCAGCGCTTTCTTCTGCCGGAGCAGGTTTGGAAGTTTGCTTACATGCCGATAGCAATGCCAGGCAAAGGATTACAGCGATCGATTTTTTTAGGAAGTTATTCATCACAAATTATTCATCTCGGATTTATATTTTTAGGACGACCTCAGCTAATTGTTTTCTATTCGCAGTGGAAGCACTTTCTTCATACATTTTTATTTCGTTGTTTTTAAATGTTGGTTTGATGATCAATCTCAGAGATTGGTCGTAGGTTAAATACAACCACATCCAGTTTATGAGAATGAACAGCCTGTTTTTTACACCGATAATTGACATCAGGTGAACCGCCATCCACACAAACCAAGCAACGAATCCTTTTAATTTTATTTTGCCGATTTCTGCAAGCGCCAGGTTTCTGCCGACGGTTGCCAAACTTCCTTTATCATTATATTGAAACGGCTTAAGGCTTTTCCCCGCCTGTGCATTCTCTAAATTCTTAGCTAAAAGTACCGCTTGCTGAATCGCAACCTGCGCAACCTGCGGATGTCCCTTTGTCCAGGCATCATTCTGCATCAAAGCAATATCGCCAATCGCATATATGTCTTCTGAATCCCGGACTTTATTGTACTGATCTACGAAAAGCCTGTTATTTGCTGCAATCGATTTTTGCGGAATTCCCGGTATGGCAACTCCCTTCACACCAGCCGCCCAAATAAGGCAATGACTATTTATTATTTTTCCATTACTCAATGAAACTCTTTCACCATCATAATCTTTAACAGCGGTATTTGAATGTACTTCCACACCCAATTGTTCAAGATAATCAACCACCGTTTTACCGGAGGATTCACTCATGCCATTTAACAACCGCGGCGCTGCTTCCAACAGGTGAATGTGCATCTGCGAAAATTGAGTTCAGAATAATCTTTTGGCAGAATTTTCTTTTTCATTTCAGCAATAGCTCCGGCCAGTTCAACACCTGTAGGACCACCACCAACAATTACCACATTTAAAAAAACAGAACGCTTGTCTTCCGGATTTTCTGCGTTAACAATGCCTGTTTTTCATTTTGAAGTAGTGAGTTGCGCAACAGCCTTTCTTTTCCGGAACTTATTTCATCGTAAAAGCAGTTTGCTGCAATTGCCTGTTATTATAAAAATTCGTTGTAGCGCCATGGGCAAGCACCAGGTAGTCATAATCAACATCTCCAATTTCCGTATGCACTGTTTTTGTTTCAGGCGAGATAGAAGTAACTTTTGTCATGCGGATAAAAACATTTCTTCTTTTCTGAAATATTTTACGCAAAGGAAAACTGATACTACTTGGTTCCAGCCCGCTGGTAGCCACCTGGTACAGCAAAGGTTGAAATTGATGATAATTGTTTTTGTCGATTAAGATAACCTGGAAAAATTTTGTCGCGAGCTTTTTTGCTAAAGTCAGGCCGGCAAATCCGGCGCCAACAATTACCACTCTTTTTTGTTTACCTTGTTTATCGGGGATGTCCATCTTCTTACTTTTTAATTTCCTAAAACTTCTTCAACTTCTGTTCGAGCGCTTCAGTTAGGAAAGCGTTGTAACGGTTCAACCCTTTTCCAGGCCGTGCCTTATCTTCCAGTTCACTGAAATTTGAGCTATGACATTTGGAAAATAAGACACGAGCCTGGTGCGTTTTAGACTTCAGCATCGCTTATTTCTTTAATTCCTTTTCTATCTCCAAAGCTTTTGGAAATAAAATATTGTTTTCAAGATGAACGTGCGTGTGCAAATCATCTTCAAACTCTTCAAGAGTTTTATAGAGGAAAGAATAGCTGGCACATGCATCTGAAGGCAATGCATAATTCATGCTCAATTGCCTGATTTTCTCAAGGGCATTTCCGACGGTTTCATGTTCTTCTTCCATCGTGTTGATCGCTCCATTTATCACAGCAGTGCTTGCTGCATCTGGCGATGTGTTATTATTTTTTGCAGCCACCAAATTTTTTATTGCAGGAAATAAAACTTTTTCTTCCTTCACCATGTGTGAACTTAATTCACTACAAACCAACTGTGTGAGATTGTTTATTTCCAACAATTCCGGATGACGGGTACCATGAACACGCGCAACTTTTGCAGCGAAATTGGAAAGGTCAGGAATGGTGTTTCTTACATAACTGTGATGGGTGTTAACGATGTAATCGGCAAGAAAATCAAGGCTCCAGTCATTGAAAGGTAACGGTCTTGCAGTAGACGAAGTTTTATCGGCATTTTGTAATTCCTGTTCCACTTTTGTCACGTCTAATCCTTTTTCAGCGCAAGCTTGTTTTACTGTTTTCTTTCCGCCACAGCAAAAGTCGAGGCCATATTTTTTAAACACCTGCGCTTTTCTTAAATCTTTCGTTGCAATTTCACCAAGGGTTTCGTCGCTTTCTCCTGTTAGTTTTTTGCTGATTTTTACTTTCCACGCTTCAGGCCCTTGTTCCAAGTATTCCCATTCAAAAATATTTCCTCTTTCGCCAAGCAGTTGATAATACAAGGGTTTCGGATCATGATCGTTGTGAATAGTAAGACTTTCTCCAGGATTTAATTCATCAAAGCGGGCGAAGATCGTTGGGTGTTTCAACTTCGGTTCTATCACTGTTACATTAAGGATATTTTCGGGTTGCAATAAAGTTTCCATGTTTTTTAAATTTTAAGAGTTAATTGAATTGTAAAGGTAAATAATAAAAGTATTAAAGTACTTAAATACTGATTATATTTTTCATAAAAATACTTTTGCTTTCTTAGTTATTGTTTTAGATTATTGTATGGGGTTTTGAGGATGTACCACTTTCATCAAGCTGCTGTCCCATTTTCCTTCTACTTTCACTTGCGCAATTGCGTCGTAGGCAAACGCCTCAATCAGGTTGTGATCCAGCAATAGATAAGTTCCGGGCTCCCTGAATTTGTACAATGCAGCAGCAGCGCTTCCTCCGGGAATTTCCCATGTTTCAAAATCGGTAAAAGGATTGTTGCTAAATTTTCCTCCCGGCCAGTAAAGATCTGCATGGCCGCCTATAAGATGTATTCGTGTGTCCCTGTTCGCTTCCGATGTAATAAACAAAACCTTCTCTCCCACTTTTGCCTTTAAAGCATTCGGGCCTAACAAAGCGCCTTTCTTTCCATTGAAAACAATATTGGTAGGTTTAAGTGATTTGATTGATTCGCCCATTGCTTGTACCTCTTGTTGAACGGTAGGGAAATTTATCGTCTTTCCATCTTTGTCTTTGGGCAAATAAAAATCTTCCTGGCCAATATAATATGCTCTGTCAAAAGTGATCTGGTTGCCATTTTCATCTCTTAAACCATCTTTTGGTAAGACCATAATCGCGCCATTCATTCCCATTGTAACATGGATTGGAACCATCAATCCGCCGGGAGCACAATGGTATACAAACACGCCGGCTCTTATACACCTGAATCTGAAAGTTACTTGCTGACCGGGAGAAACGAGTGACACATCACCACCTCCCAAAGCACCGGTAGCCGCATGAAAATCGATATTGTGCAGCTGGGTATTAGTGGATGGATTTTTCAATGTCAATTCAATAAAATCTCCCTGGTGCGCTACGATCATTGGTCCCGGAACAGTTCCATTATAAGTAAACGCCCACATTGAATCGCCCGGAGCCACTTCTATTTTCTTTTCTTCGACTGTAAAAGTTACCTGTATCACTTTTGAGCCTCCCTTTTCTACCTGGTCAAATTTTGGCAACATCGGCGGCGGAACCATCACCTGCATTTCTTTTGGCAAATCATCGCCGTTGCCTGAGTAGGTTCTGTCAAGTACTGAATCAGAATTATTATTGCTTTTACAAGCACTTAAAAACAGAACAGAAGCCAGAATAAGAAAATGAATTATTTCTTTGTTTACTGTCTTTAATACATTTTTCATCTTTATATTTTTTAATGGTTTAAAAAATGCAGCCGGATTTTATTTATAAAACCGAACCGCCTTATTTACTTATCTTTCTTTCGTCTTTAATTATTCAACACCCTGATCGTTGCATTTTTTAATTCTTCATTTACCAGTATCTGGCATGCTAATCTTTGATCGCTTTTCATAAATCCGGCCTTCTGCATCGTCGCCTCTTCGTTTCTTCCAAGGTAAGAAATCTGCCGTTCGCTTTCAACAATTTCTATCATGCACGTGCCGCATCTGCCCATTCCTTTGCACTCTCCAAAATCTTCCAAATAAATTTTATCGAATAATAACATCATGAGGTTTCTGTATTCATGAGTGTACGTTTCCAACTTCAATTCCTCGTCGCCGATCAGTACTTTTATAAAAATATCTTTTGTCTTTACCATCCGCTTTTTATACTAAACCTCCGGAACCACGGTTACGGTAATAGGCAATTTTAGATTCAAACATTTGCGCCATTTTTGCCGCGCGAAACTTTGCCTCTTCAGCATTTTCTCCTTTAAAATTTTCATCCAAAGTTTCTTTAAACAATTTCATCCATTGTTGAAAATGCTCTCCGCTAACGGGAAGATTTGCGTGCGGAGGAAAAGGTGTTCCGAAGTAGGTGTGTTCACCCAACAAAATGGTTTGCCAGAAAGAATACATTTTTTGCAGATGCTGCGGCCAGCGGTCACCGATTTTTTCGTCAAAAATCGGCCCGAGCAACTCATCTCTTCTCACTTTATCATAAAAAGTATCCACCAATTTTTTTATATCCTCAATGCTTATTATTTCTTTTGTTTGATCCATTCTTAATTTTAATTATTTCAAATTCTAACAACTGCGTTACAAATCTTTTCTCCTGAATTTGCGAAGCGACAAACTCACCGGAATTACCATCCACAAAAACATCACCATAAGTGTAATAATCATTCCAATTGCTGTTCCGAAAAAGTTCTGAAAAACGGCGCCGGTATAGCCCATTAAGGCTGATACGTCCATCTTTAATAAAACCAATATTCTTCCCATGTCAATCGGGTTCAATCCGCTCAACACCAACATCGCTTTGTCCAATGGATAATCTGCAAACTGGAAAAGAATAAACAAAACCAGGCCGTCGAAAATGATTGAAAAATAAAGCCACAGTAAAACAGCAATTCCGATTCCTTTTGCTTTATCTCTTGTGTAAACGGCAGCCAGTAAAGCGATGGCAACAAATATTATTGTCAATATTAATCCAACACCAACCAAAATTAAACCGGTAGCAGTAAAGGAATACAGCAAAACCGCAATACCAACGCCTATCACGAAAGCCAATGTTAAGGCGATGGCAATGCCGGCGAAAAGGCTGATCCAGATGTGTTTTCGTTGCAACGGCTGACTTACCAATAATTCAATAAACTCGGCACTGTTATACACGTAAATGGTTGAAAAAATAATACTGATAAGCGGCACAATGATTAATACAATATTCATCAATCCGAGCAAACCTTTGTCAGTGTTATCTTCCAGGTTGAACAAGCTGAAAGAAATAGCGAGTAAAAGCAACGTATATGCGATTACAATTTTATTTCTCAGTATGTCAACGATTACGTATTTAATTATCTTTTTCATTTTTGATTGTTTTTTTTTCATTCGATTAGCGTTTTTGCATTACAGAAGCAATAGCTCTTGAAAGTTTTTGTTCACCAGTGTCAGCGCGCAGGAGGTCAATATCTTTATGGAACAAAAGATTGCCGTCCTGCATATAAAGTACATGCGTGATAAGATCATCTAATTCACTCAAAATGTGTGAGGTGATCATGATCAATTTCCCTTTTTGTTTTTCTGCGATAATTTTTTCTTTTAAAATTTCGGAAGCCACAGGATCCAGTCCTGCTGTGGGTTCGTCAAGAATCAACACATCAGGATTAAAAAGAAAAGCGAGTGAAGCGCTTACTTTTTGAGTCGTTCCTCCTGATAAAGTGCGCATTCTTTTTTGCAAAAGTGCTGGCAGTTTGAACTCCTTTATCAAATCTTCATCGAGCGAAGCTTGCCCGCTTTTAAACCTGATATCTTTCATCATATTCAGCAACTGCCCGATCGTCATATTTTCCGGGTAACGGCCTATTTGCGGCATGTAACCGATGTGTTCACGGTACAACCAATCGTGATGAATATTTTTATCATTGAACGTGATAAATCCACTGTCAGGAATAACCATCCCGAGAATAGACTTCACCAACGTCGTTTTTCCACTTCCGTTCGGCCCGATCAATGCGATACATTGGCCGCGGTTACAAGTGGCTGATACATTGTTCAGAACCGTAAGTTTTCCAAATTTTTTGGTGACATTATTTGCGATAATCATAATCTTATTGGTTTCATGTAAGGGTTGTGATCAACTAAATTTTCCGGTGTCAGACTTGGTAAGATCTTTTCAACTTTATCCAACAGCGAAGCCATCACGCTTCTGAATAAAATCATTGCTGAAGGATTTTTTGAAACGATCATTGAAAAAAGGCTGACGGGATGATAAGGAACATCGCCCACATTATTTTTGTTCAGGTCATAGCCTTCATATTTGTCCCAATAATTGTGACTGAAATTACTTACCAATGTTCCGTTGGTGCCCACATCGAATGAATTCCCTAAAAAGTTGTTGAAAGCGAGGTTAACAGCCTGGCAACTTGCATCTATCTTAAGTGCCCATCCGTTTTTAATAAATTGATTTTTTTCCACCTTCAGCCTGGTGGCACCTTCCACAAAAATACCGGTTGTATTGCGGCGAAATTGATTTCCGGAAATATAGCTATCAGTAATTTCTTTTAGAAAAATGCCATAACAGCCGTCGCCCCAATTATCTTCAAAAACATTATTGAACATGTTTACGTCATGCGAAAACATTACCGAAACGCCTGCGTTGTTATTTTTAAAAGTATTGCCGACATAAGTATTATTATTTGAAAACATGAAATGCAAACCATAACGGATATTGTTTGCTGAGATATTTTTAATGATCAGGGAATGATTTACGAATTCAAAATAAATTCCGTCCCGATGACTTTTTACAGAGTTTCTAATGATGCGAATGCTATCACATTGCCAGCAATGAATGCCATTTCCGCTTTGCTGGTCGGTAACACCTTCGCCGGTAAGTTGGTTATTTTCAACAATACAGGAAACGGCTTTTTGCAGATATATTCCGAAAAAAGTATCATCTAAAATGTTATCTTTTATTTGAACATTTCTTCTTGAAAAAACTTTTATCGCTGCAATATCTGTAAGGCTTGAAACGCCGGAATGAATCAATTTGAAACCTTCGAAAAACAACATTATCCGCGTGGATAGAAACCATTTCATAATTGTGTTCACCATCAAGAACCGGGAAATTTTTTCCAATCAACACAAGCGATTTATTAACCTGGATATTTTTTTCTTTGTAAATGCCCGGATAAACCAAAATCGTATCTCCATCTTTGGCTTCGTTGATCGCGGCCTGGATAGAACTAAGGCTGGTATTCTTTTTCACAACATGTACGCGTCCGCAAAAGGCAATCGGCGAAATGAAAAACAACAATAATATGGCTAAAAGAAAATGCTTCATGGCTTATTTAATTCATTCCAGTCCAACCTGGTTCCTGAATATTTAGTAGTTGCTACCTGGAGGCTGTCTGCATTATTAAAGGCAGCAACGTTCCCGTTCATCGGGCTTCTTAGTTCATCACTCTTAAGAAAATAGGAAGTTGATGCAGGAATCAAAGAATGATCGGCTGAAAAATTGACGAAATAAATTTTATAATTTTTCTCTTTTTCAAATGAAGGAGAATGAAGGAAAGAGAGCACGCAATGTGCATCATCGAATTTATAAACCTTTCCTTTATCAGTTAAAATTTCTGCCCCGAAACGATTGTCGCTCACGGGCATTTTACAATAATCACATTTATCTTTTCCCACA
>CAWAMQ010000007.1:0-251754 GCA_963783125.1 uncultured Chitinophagaceae bacterium | reverse complement strand
TCAGGCGCTCGGGACGGTTCATGCGGAATACCGCGTAGCGCTCGCGCTTCTCGTAGACCAGGTCACTCACGGTTCGCCCGCTCCTTTCGTCCGCGGGTACTTGCGCTTCGCGGGCCCACGCCCTGATCCGCTATCTCCATGGCTGCCGCTGGAACGGCATCGCAGCTACCCGAATATCCGCGACATTGCGAGCGTGGCGATCTCCTCGCTGTCGAAGCCGTGCTCGAGCAGCACCTCGTGTGTGTGTCCTCCGAGATCTGGTGCGGGCCGGCGCGGGCCGACCTCCGAACCCGGCATGCGGAACGGCACGGCAAGCGTCGAGAACCGTGAACCGTCCGGACGCTCGAGCTCAGCGAAGCGCTCCGCCGCCTCCGCCTGAGGATCGTCGAGCACCTCTGGGAGTTCGACGATGGGCTCCAGATCAACCCGGCTCCATCGAAACGGGTCGCCCAGTCTGCACGCGGACACGTCGCCAGCTCGGCATCGATTGCCGCGGTGAGCGCCTCGGTGTGCTCACGGCGGGCGGCCAGCGAGGCGTAGCAGGGGTCGTGCTCCCATTCCTGGTGCCCGACCCCCCGGCAGAACCCGGGCCAGTACCGATCCGACTGCGGCATCACGAGCGCCAGCCAGCGGCCGTCACCGCAGCGGTAGGTGTTGGCGAGCGGGTTGGCCGGCCTTCGGCGGTCCCGAAACTCCGGCTGGCGCCGCGTGAAGAGCGTTCGCGAATAGTCGCTGCCGATGGTCCACATGCCCGCGGCGAACAGGCTGGCGTCGACGACGCCCCCACGCCCGGTGCGATCGCGCTCGTGGAGCGCAGCGAGCACCGCGCTGAGGAGCGCGAGTCCCGCCGTGTGATCGCCCTCCCCTCCCCGGAACATGCCGGGCGGGCAGTCGGGTTGGCCCACGATGCCCATGATCCCCGTGCGTGCCCAGAACGCCGCGTTGTCGAAGCCGGCGCGCTCGCAATCGGGGCCCTCGAGGCCATAGGCCGTCATTGACGCATGCACCGTCGCCGGCGCCTCGGCGTGGACGGCCGCAGCCGTCAACTCGTAGCGTTCCTGCCGGGCGGCCGTGAGATTGGTAATGAAGACGTCGACGCCCCGGCAAAGGCGCCGGACGAGCGCGGGGCCTTCCCACTGCTCGAGGTCGACGATCACCGAGCGCTTCCCACGATTATCGAGTTCGAACACCGAGCTCCACCGACCGCCCGGCGCCGGCCCTCCCGACGCGCGCCAGGCGTCCCCGGCCGGCGGCTCGAGCTTTACGACATCAGCGCCGAGGTCGGCCATGATCGCGCCGGCGCTGGGGGCGGCGACCCAGGTCGCCAGCTCCAGCACGCGGACGTCCTCGAGTGGTCCGGGCATGTGCTTCCTCGCTTCTCGCGCTCCGCGCGCGCTCAATCGCCCGACGGCGGGCGGTCGGCCAGCATTCGCGCGAACGCGATGCTTCCGCTCGCGAACGCCGCAACCTGGGGGACGTCGACGCTCGACGGGTACCGATCCTCCCGCATGTGGAACAGCGCGTTGTCGTTCGTCAGCGCGGCGTATCGGCGGCCACCGCGTCGATGCACGATCGCCATCTCGCCGCCGCCGCCACTGCTCTCGCGAGCATCGCGCACTACCAGCCGCGTCTCGCGCGTTCCTGCGCCCTGGAGGGCGCGCTGGAACGCCTCCCCGAGCCGCACGTCCGAGGCCGCGATGTTCCCCTGCGTCGCCGCCGCCGCGCCGATGTTCGCCCCGAAGTGCAGCCACGTGGCGTCGGTCGCGAGCGTGGGGCGGGCGGCGAGCAGGACCTCGAGGCCGTAGAACCCGAGCTCGTGGCCCGTGTTCGCCGCGAAGATCACGGTGGACGCCGGCCGATGCGCGATGAACGCGCGCATCACCTCGAGCCAGCAGGCGATCCCGCCGCCGCGCTCGGAAGCCACCTCCCACCAGCCGCTGCGGGGCGTGTTCACGGCGAGCGTGCGTGCCGGGTCGGTGCCGGGGAGGGTCGCGAGGACGTTGAAGGTGTCCGACGACACGCGCTCCGCGTGGATCACCGCGCGCACGGTCGCTCCGCGTCGGGCGGCCTCGCGCAGCCGCGGACCGTGCTCGCTCTCAACCTGCATGACCGGCGGGCCGAAGGGCGCGGTGAAGTGAGGCGCGTTGAGCAGGGCCAGGCCCGGGGTGCGCCCCTCGGTGACGACGACGAGCGCCCGCTCGGGCCCCGTCCGGCGCGCCTCCAGCAGCGCCGTCGGCTCGCCGTTCGGCGGGCTCGCCGCCAGGCCGATCACGCCGCCGTGGCCGGCCTCGCGCAGGTCCCCCACGATGCCGTCGCGTCCCGTGTACGAGCAGTCGAACAGCGGCACTCCGTCGATGCGCTCGCCGTCGACCTCCATCCAGCACGCGCGCGGCTCCACGCGGTCGAGGTGGACCGGGACGAGCTCCGGCTCGAGGCCGAGCCCGCGGACCTCCTCCGCGAGCCACTCCCCCGACCGCCGATCGACGTCGGTGCCGGTGCGATGGTGGCCCTGCGCGTCATACTCCTCGATCAGCTTCGAGATGCGCCGAGTGAGCGCAACCGTGCTCGCCATGAACCACCGTCCCTCCCCGCAGACCCCGTGTCGGTCGACACCGTCGCCGGAGCCCTGCAGAGTGCTAGGCGACTCCGCTCTCGCCGACAACCCTATCGCGGAGGAGCGCGTCAACCTCGGCCGGCTCCAGTCCGAGCAATGCTTCGAGGACCTCCCGCGTCTGACCACCGGCAAGAGGTGCAGGGCCGGCGGGCATCGCCGGTGAGCGCGAAAAGCGCATCGGCGGCCGAAGCAGCGGAACTTGCTTTTCCAGCGGGTCGCTCTCCCACACAACGGTCTCGCGCTCTTCGAAGAACGGGTGGCCGAGCGCCTCCTGCAGGGTCTTCACCAGTCCATAGGGAGCCCCGCTCCGCTCGAGACCGTCGACGACCTCTTGCGCCGTGCGCTGCGCGACGAGCCTGCCGATCAGCTCGTTCGCCTCCGTCCCGGATGGCGCAACGGCAAGATCGGGCCCACTTAGACCTTCCATCAGCCGCGACCAGTTTCGTGGGCTGCCGAGGTTGATCGTGAAGTGCCGTCCGTCCTTCGAGCGATGGATCGGGTGCCGGAACGGCTCCCAGTGGTCATCGTCCGCGCCTGCAGCACCCTGGGCCGCCGCCTCGCCGAGGAACGCCAACTGACTTTCCATGAGCGTTATGTCGATCTGCTGCCCGCGTCCGGTGTGCTCCCGGTCGTACAGCACCGCCAGGATTGCCGCGAAGGCGTTCATCCCCGTCGCGACGTCCGCGATCTGCAGCCCCGGCGCCAGCGGCTCGGCCTCGCCGTGAGCGCGCTGCAGGATCCAGAGCAAGCCGGCTTCCGCGTGGGCCGTCGCACCGTAGGCTCGGCGGGTGGCGTGTGAACCGCTCTGGCCGAACCCGGAGATCGATGCGTAGATCAGCCGCTCGTTGGCGGCAGCGAGCGTCGCGTAATCGAGGCCCAACCGCGCCAGGACGCCCGGTGCAAAGTTCTCGACGACGACGTCCGAGGCGGCGGCAAGCCGTCCGGCGAGCGCGGCGCCTCGTGGCGACTTCAGGTCCATGGCGATCGAGCGTTTCCCCGCGTTGTTCGTCGCCCCGCCGTTGCTGCGCACGGGTGCGCTCCCGGCAGGTATGCGATCGATCTTCACCACGTCGGCGCCGAGGTCGGCGAGCAGACGCGTGCAGTAGGGCCCAGCGATCACCTGCGTGAAGTCCAGGACGCGGATGCCGTCGAGAATGCGACGGCTCATGTCACCCGGGGTCATCGCGGAGCCGCCGTGGCAAGGCGATCCCAGAGCTCGTGGTCGAACTGCGATCCTGCCGGCGATTGGGCACCGGCCGGCGCGCCGAGGCGCGCTACGACGAGACCAAGGCTCGGCACGACGTACAGCTTGCGATCGCCCGTCCCCAGCGCGGCGATGAGGTCGTTCGGGGCCGTCGGGATCAGCGGACCGCGCTCGACGTCGCCCGTCGGCCGGAGCACGCGATCGCGACCGTTGAGCCACCACAGCAGGCCGTACGCCGGGTTGTGCGGTTGCGACGTCTGCAACAGCTCCGAGAGACCAGCCGAGGACACGATGCGCGTCCCGTCCCACACGCCGTCGGCGAGGACCAGCAGTCCGAGACGCGCCAGGTCGAGCGGCGACGTGGCGAGGCCGAGCATGGGACTTCCAGCGACCTGCGGGGCATGTGTCCGCTCGATCCAGCGCGTGTGACGCATGCCCAGCGGCGCCGTGAGCCACTGCCGCGTCAGGTCGTCCCGGTCCGTCCCGGCGGCGGCCGCAATGACCCGCACCAGCAGCTGATACGCAGGCGTGTTGTACCGCCGGCGCGCACCGACCGGTGCCTCAGGCGCGAGAGCATCATCAAGCGCGCTCGTCATCGAGAGCAGATGACGCACCGTGACATCACGCTCACGCTCGACGGCTGCACGCGACCACCCATTCCCCAGGTAGTCCGACGCCGGCCGCTCGAAGTCGAGGATGCCGCGCTCGCGTGCGATCTGCGCGAGGACGGCCGTGAAGCTCTTCTGGACCGAGGCCACGTCCTCGATGGGGCCACCATGCGCATCGCGCCCGAGTGACCTCGGGAGCGCCGGGAGGTCGCCGTCGGGCGTACCGGCCGCCGTGTCCGTCGGCGGCCGGCACCGTTCGGCGATGATCCGTCCGCGCCAGACAACGGCCACGCCGCTGCTCGTGCGCTCCTCCGCGAACCGGAGCGCCGCATCGAGCCGCGCGGCATCCCAGCCGGCTGCCGCCGGTGAGGCACGTGTCCATTCAGTTGAGGGAAAGACGAGGGCATCCGTCGTGGCAGCCACGGGCGTTATTGCCTTCCTTCACAACCGCCGGCTTCGACGCCGGCGGCGGGTTCACACTGCGCGCACGCGTGCGCCGAGGCACCCCACAGTTGGCAGACATGCTGCCGGTGGAAGCACCCCCTTCCATGCCCCGGCCGGTCACGTCGCGGTGTAGCCGGCGGCCGGCCCCTCGCATCGGCGGATCCGCGACGCCGCGAGGGCTCGGTGATGATGACCGCGGCGATCGAGTCGGTGGCGGCGACGAGGAGGGTCGCCACGATGATCCGGCGGCGCGAGCACCGTCTGGCGGGCGTGCGCGAGCCAAGGGCAACCGGCTACCACGGGAGGCCAACCCAACGTTAGGCATCACGCGCACACCGGAAACCGCAGTTGCCCGACGAGCTGTCCGGAGTGTTCTTACTGCGCGCGGCGACGCGCCGACTACATCTCGGTGCATCTTCCCTTGAAGCCTGAGACGATCGGCCTCATCGGCGCGCGGGAATTATCATGGACGAAGAAGGGAGTCTACGTCGTTAACGTCGCCCGGGGTGCTGTTATCGACGAGTCGGCGTTGATTGCGTGCCTCAAGAACGAGCACATTGCCGGCGCTGGGCTCGATGAGTTCATCGTTGAGCCACTTCCGATCGACCATCCATTCTTGATGCTGCCGAATGTGATCGTCACACCACATGTTGCCTCGATTGGCGGCCCGGATCGCTACGAGCGAGACGTGAGACCGCTCCTGACAAACATTGATGATTTCATGGTGGGGAATCCTGTGAGATATCGAATCGCATAGGACACCGATTCGCGTGGAAGGAACCACGCGCGCATGTGGATACCTCAATCAGATTCGTAGCGCCGAGGCGCTATAGCATTGGCTGCGCATCGGGTGCCTCAGGCACATGGACGTCGTCTAGCCAGATGAGGTGGGTGGTCTGGCCGCGGTTATGAACGCGCTCAGCGGCTTCGATGCTGGGGAATACGCTAACCACCGTAAACGGAGAGCGCCACGTCAGGGCAACTTGTCCATTCCAGAATTGGACTCCCTCTACGACATCACCTGTACCGGATATTCCGCTTCGGTCGATGTCTCTCCTGAGCAGGAACCGCCGCATCGCGATGTCCTTCCGTTCCGGTGGCAACCCGCGCCGTCGTGCATTCTACAGATCGTGGTATGCATGCTGCTCCGATGCGATGGTGCTGGGCGGCAACTCGCGCCGCGGCCGCGACGTCCCCGGCACCGGCTGCGCCGCGTGCGGGAGCGCGACGCTGTCGCTCCTCCTGGGCGCCGGCGCGGCGGGCACGCTGCTCGCGCGCCTCCCGCTCCACGGCCTGGAATTCTCGCTGCTCAGCGTCGCCATCCTTCTCACGACGGTGCTCGTGACGGCTCACCAGACCGCACAGCCGTTCGCCTGCGAGATCGAGCTGTGACGGGCGCACTCAAGGGCGCCGCGACGCGACGCCTCGCGCGGGCGAAATGGCGCGGCGGGACGTTTCCTTCGCCCGGTTTGGCGATCGGGTCGGGGACGTTGCGTCGAGCCCGCGCCGCGGGCAAGTGTCGTTCCTCTTGCTGTATTGCGACGACGCGTCTCAGGCCAGGGTGCGCGAGGGCGCCTTCGACCGCGAGTCCGACGTACCCGCCCGGGACCCACGGCAGCCCGTCCAGACGTCGAGGCGGACGATCTGCTCGGGCCGCCTCCGCCAGCGCGACATCTCGCGCGTCGTGGTGACGGCCTCGGAGGGCTGGCCCATGGGACCTCCGCACAGGCCGCGCCGCACCTACTCAACGACGACGGCGCCGCTGGGGGGCTGTCACGCGCGAACGAGTTGAGGGAGCACGACAAGCCACGGCAGATCACCTCGCGGGAGCGGCGACCCTGAACTCGAAAACCGTCGTGGCGCAAGCCACCGTGGGTTCGAATCCTAACCCTCCGCCCCTGCCCCGCCCGTCATGACAACTATCTCAGCAGCACGACAACGGCGCCCACCGCGATGAACGGCCCATATGGCATCGAGGACGTGCGCATCGACCGATCGCGGACGAGCAGCGCGAGCGCCACCGCTCCGCCGGCGAGCGCCATGATCATCCCGGCCGTGACCACGCCCGGATAGCCCACGACGAAGCCGGCCAGCGTCCCCATCTTGATGTCGCCGGCACCGACGGCACCACTCCAGGACGCAAGGGCCGTCAATGCGCCGAACGCCGCCGACGCGCCGGCCAGCGCCTGGGGCCACCCGCGGTCGGGCCAGAGCGGCGCGACGGCGATCGCGAGTGGCATGGCGGCGTAAACGACGCGATTCGGGATGATTCTGATCCCTGACGTCATGCCAAGCGAGCGCAACGAACACCGCCCCGAACACCGCCGTCAGTCCGGTTCCCACTGCCCCCTTGCGCTCGATCCCTGCGGTCAGCGCGATCGCGAGCGCGCAGATCGCGAGCACCACGCCGAACCACTTGTGATCCGCCGGCGCGAATCCGAGGCGCGCCGGTTCGCCGAGGGCGCGCGTTGGACTATGCATTGCGCGCCTCCTCCGTCAGCGTCGCCAGCAGGGCGCGCGTCTCTGCCGCCGGGCCTGCCTCCGGGTCCCCGAGCTCGAGCTGCAAGGCATCGCAGAGCGCCCGGTAGGTCTTGCGAGCAGCGTTGACGTCTCCCGAGTCGGCCAGCGCCTGCATCCGCGCCCGTACGGCTGCCTCGTCCGTCGGGTCGCGCTCGAGGATCTGCTTATAGAAGCCAGCGGCGCGTTCTCGGTCGCCGGTTCTCGCCGCGATCGTCGCCGCGCGGTGCAACGCCTCCATCAGGCGTTGCCGGAGTGCGCTCCGGATCGGCTCCGCCCAGGCGAACTCCTCGTCTTCGAGGAAGTCGCCCCGGTACAGCGCGCAGGCCTCCTCATAGGCGGGAAGTGCCTCGGGGGCGGGCGCGCTCGCCGCGCGGCGCAGCGCCGCGTCGAACGCATCGACGTCGACGCGGAAGTACTCGGGCCGAAGCCGGTATCCGTTGCGCCAGGCCGCCGCGAGTGCGGGCAGCGCCGGCTGCCCACTGGCGCGGCGCAACCCGATCCGCAGCTGCGAGGCCACGTTCGAGAGCGCATGAGACACGCTGTCGTCCCACGGCACATCCGGCCAGAGCCTCTCCGCGATCGTTTGCCGGGCCATCGTCTCGCCGGGATGCACGAGCAATAACGCGAGCAGCTCCGGTGCCTTCTGGTGCTTCCATCCCGCGACGCGCTCTCCGTCGACCATGCTCACTTCGAACCGCCCGAGGCAACGGACGGTGAACACCGCGCCGGCGCTCGCGTCCGCAGCGACGTCCCCGCCGCCCACCTCCATCGGGAACAACGTGGGTTGCGACGCACCCTGTTCGATGCTCACCGTGCTCGGCACGGGGGACGCTGGCCCCGGATCCTCCGATGGCCACAGCGCGGAGGTGCCGCCGCTCCCGTCACCGGACGCGTCGCCCGGCGCGTCCGCGCCGGTGTCGGGTACCCGTGCCGCTCCCACCCATGCGGGCGCTGAGGGCGGCGCGCGATTCTAAGCGTTCGCACGCGTCGACCCCGTCGTCCTCGCGCTGCTCTTGCGATTCAGCACGCAATGTCGAGCTGCCGCTGGCGCCCGCCTCGGCGGCGAGCTGTTGCGCCTCCTCCGAGCACGCCGCGGTCGCGTCGATCGCGTCGGTCGGTACCTGGCCGCCCGTGCCGTCGACCATGGGTCGGAGCGCCTCAACGTTGACCTCCGCGCCCGGCACCGGCTCCGCCGACGACTCGGCGCCCAGGACCTCCGCACTCCTCGCACCCTCGAGCCAGCGTGGCGAGGTGTCGCGCCTGACCAGCACGCGCTCGAGCGGGAGGACGTCGCCGCGCCTGGTCTTGAGCGTGATCGCATGAGCAAGCGGGGTGGGAAGCTCGCCATCGTCGTCCTCGACCGCGGGCGGATCGTCGAAGACCGCGGACGCCCCCAGTGTCCCGGCGTGCTCGGCGGAAGCGATCGCGACCGCATACACGCCAACGGCCGGCCCGTCGCGCAGCACCGCGGCGAGCCGGCCTTCGATCGGTCCGCTCGCTTCAACCGCGGCGACGATCGGCGGTCGGGCGGCGCCTTCGAGGAGCCGCGTCTGCACGATCTCGTCGAGCTCACGCTCAACTCCCCGGCGTCTCGACCGCCCGCCACGCCGGCGAAGTGCGGCGCCTCGGCGAGGTCCCCGACGAGCGCGGCGGTCGCGTCGTCGGCGCGGA
The DNA here is from genome assembly GCA_963783125.1 of uncultured Chitinophagaceae bacterium. Taxonomy (GTDB): domain Bacteria; phylum Bacteroidota; class Bacteroidia; order Chitinophagales; family Chitinophagaceae; genus Ginsengibacter. The sequence continues at coordinate 242,693 of CAWAMQ010000007.1, read as the reverse complement.
AACAAAGCGCGTCCGCGCCGCGCGTCGTCGCGAGCGCGGCGAGCCAGGCGCGGAGCAGCTGGCGCTGCTCACCGGCACCACCCACGATCTCGGCGCTGCCGAGTGCGGCGAGGTTGAGATAGACGATCGCGTCCGCGTCCGATCCCACGGGCACCATCAGCGTGCGCGCCTCCGCGCGGTCGCCGACCAGGGAGGCGGCGAGCCGCCGGAAGTCGTGCAGCGACAGCTCGGCGCGGGTCGCGGCCACGACCTCGACTCCTACCTCGCAGGCGAGCCGCCGTCCGACGTCATGCCGCCGCGCGGCGATCGCCTCGGCATCGCCGGGAGCACCGTCGACCGCGAATACGAGCCGGCGATCGCGTTCATAGGCGAGCGAGATGCGCGCCTCGCCGACACCGTGATTGGCGAGCGCCGACGCGACGGCGTCGGCCGCGAGCGCGACGCGCCCGGCGTCGCCGAAGCCTCCGGACGCGCCGGCGCTCCTCCGAGCACCGGCTCCGCGGCGGCGCAGCCGGTGCACGAAGAGCGCGGCCCCTGCCAGCAGGACGAAGCCCCCCGCCGCGAACAGCGGCGGTGCCGGCGCCGAGGGCCACGCCCACGCCGGCCGGTCGGCGGTCGCACCGCTGGGTTCCGCCGTGCCACCTGCCGTCGAGTGGACCGGGGCGCTCGGAGCGGTGGCGCGCGGCCCGGTGGGCGCCGCCGCCGGCAACGACGAGAGGCGGCCCTCGCCCACCGGAGCGGCGGACGGCACTGCGGCGCCCGGCAGCTCGAGCACCCAGCCCGGGTAGATCAGGTTGGGGTTCGTGAATCGCCAGCCGCCGCCCATCTCGCGGTCGCGATTGGCGTTCCAGATCTCGACCCAGCGGAATCCGTCGCCGAGGAAGCGCGCGGCGATGGTCCACAGGTCGTCACCGGCCATGACGCGGTATGTGACGTGCGCGGCGCCTACGCCGACGTTCCTGGCGGGCAGCGGGAGCTCCAGGGTCCAGCCCGGCCGGATCTCCCGCGGGTCGACCAACGTCTCCCCGCCCGGCATCACCCGACCCCGGTTCGCCGCGAAGACGTCGACGTAGCGCGAGCCGTCCCCATACACGCGTCTGGCCACGTCCCAGAGCGAGTCCCCCCGCGCCACCGTGTACGTGATCCGCGCCGGCTGCCCTTCCTGCACGTCGCCGACGCCTCCCCGGTCCGCTGGGCGCCGTCCCGTCCCGGCGAGCGGGAGGGTGACCGTGGCCGAGGCGGCGGGCGGCGCGGTCGCCGTCGTCGTCCGTGAGAGCGCGGGCGTCCAGCTCGAAAGGAGCAGCACGGCCGCGACACCGCCGTCGACCATCCGGCGCACCGCCGGGAGCGTGACGAGCGCGCTCGCGCGCAAACCCGGATCCACCCAGCGCGCACCGCCCGTCAGCGCGTCCATGAGCATGATCACGAAGTGCAGCAGGGTCGTGACCGCGAGGTACCCGAGCGCCAGCCACGCGACGGTGCTCGCCACGGTGATCACGTCGGCGTCGCTCACCGTCGAGGCCGCGAGCACGTGTCGGATGTACGGCCAGTCGGGGCGCGCCGTGGCGACGCGGGGCGGTCCGCCGAGCCACCAGAGCGCGATCGCGATCAGCGCGCCGGTTGCCAGGAGGGCGATGAGCCCGAGAGCGCTTGATGCGCGTGCGTCGTCGCTCGTCCGGCGGTGTTGCTGTGTCTGCGCGGTGGTGGCCATGGCGAGGTCCGGACTCCGTGCTACCGCTTCGCGGCGAGCACTGACTGCAGTTGCTGCACGACGTCGTCGCGCGCGAAGGTTCGCGTCACGGAAGCGAGCGGCGTCCAGGGGCCGCCGTCGACGCGGTAGCGCGCGCTGAAGGTGATCGCGAGCTGCACGTGGTACGCGCCGCCCGCGGCGAGCGAGGACTGCTGATAGATGTGCTGGATGTCGCTCTCGGCCGGGTAGGCCTGGCCGAGCGACTGCGTGTCGAGCGTCGCCCCGTCGCCGAAGCTCCACTGGTAGCTCTGCGGCGCAATCTCCACCTCGACGGTCACGAGCCCGAGGCTGCGCGAGCCGCTGAGCGTCGAGCCGTCGTACCCGTCGACCCAGAACCACGAGGGCATCGCGACGAGGCCGGTGCTGGGGTTCATGCCGACGGTGATCGGCGGGAGCGGCACGATGCCGAAGACCGATGCCGCGACCGAGGCAGGATCGACCGCCGGGCCTAACGGCTGACCCGCAACGACCGTCGGCACCGCGGGCGCGTCGGTCGGCACCCAGGCGATGCCGAAGGCGCCGTTGTCGCAGTTCACGCCCCACGGGAGCGTTCCCGGATGGGCGGCGAGCCCGGCGCGGACCCAGCGGACGCTGGTGCCGCTGACGTTCATCGCCGCGGCCGTGCATCTGGGCCCTGTGGGATCGCTGACCGTACTGCTCGACCCCGGACGCCCAGCCTGACCTGGAATCTCCTGCCTGCTCGAGATGTAGATCGTCACGCCGCTCTCGCCAGGTACGACGCTCACCTGTGTCGAGCCTGTCGGCCGGTTGGCCCGAGGATCTCCGCCCTGTCCGGGTATCCACGCCTCCTGAGCGTGGGCGGTCCCGCCCACTGCCAACGCGAGCCCGATCAGACCGACGATGAGCCATGCAGTCTTCATGGCGTTGGCGTCGCCTCTGGCTGCTTCAGACCCCGGGTCACGACCCATCGACCGGCGACTTTCTCGAGGAAAGACGTGTACCGAATGACGTCGCCGCTCCCCTTCGCGGTTGGCGGATCCTTCGTAACCGGATCGACATAGAAGCTGTTGTTCGTGACGTCGTCGACGACCGTCGCGGCCGCGTCGGACGTTGGAATGACGAGAAAGTCGTGTTTCACGACCACGCGAAACGCCACACCATGCGCCTTCAACGTCGCGATCATTAGTGATAAAACCGCATGATGATCCAAATTATTGCGCCGACAAATTCTTTACCCTGATATTTCTGAATTGCACTACAGAACCATGCCCCAGGAAACCAATATGTCCTTTTTCACTTTTCAAACCCGGATGCTGCCGCCCGTCCATCGTTCCGTTTTGACGCGCATCGGTAATATCGGCATCGGTGATAACGGTGCCATTCAATATCACTTTTATTTTCGGCCCTTTCGCGATGATCTCTTCGTCATTCCATTCGCCAACAGGTTTTAAATAGCCCCGTTTTGCAGGCACCACGCCATACACAGAGCCGTGGTATTGATAAGGATGCAAATCTTTATACTCAGGCGCTTTGTTATCCAGTATCTGTATTTCCATACCTACATAAGCGGCATCTCCTTCAAGCGGAGCCCTTATTCCCACTCCGTTGTTGGCGCCGGGCGTAAGCTTAAACTGAAAACGAAAATCAAAATCGCTGTATTCTTTTTTCGTGTAAAGATTTCCGCCGCTGCCTTTCTCCGGGTGAATGGTAATGGTGCCATTTTCAGGCAAATAACTATCAGCAGCGCCCGTCCACTGATCCATCGATTGTCCATCAAACAATAACTGGTACCCTTGCTTCTTTTCATTTTTGGAAAGATGATTGTTCACCGTATTTTTAGAAGAAGCACACGACATACAAACGATTGCCGGTGTTACTAAGCAGAAAAATAAATTTGATCTCTTCATCAATTATGATTTTAGGATTATTTCGTAATTTACTTAAATTCATTCAGGAGGAAAGGATATCGATCAAAATAAAAAAGCAACCGGTCCGGATCATCACAAGGGGACTCAAGTTTGCAAACGGGAATTGATTTATATTTAAATTATGAAAATAAAAACAGCTACCCTTTTTTCATTCGCATTTGTTGTTGGCTTAGTGCAAACAAGTCATGCACAATTTACTTCCCCTGTACAACATATTTTCCCGGAAGGAACCATTACCTATTCTAATGTTCCTTATGCGGGAGATACCGTACTAAAACATTTGCTGGATATTTATCTTCCGGCAAACCATAAAAAGAACACGCCACTGGTGGTATGGATCCATGGCGGTGCGTGGATGCTGAATGATAAATACGCCGATATGAGCTATATGCAAAACACGGTAAAGTCTTTTATCGACAGTGGTTACGCATTAGCGTCTATAGATTACCGTTATAGTACAACAGCCGTGTTTCCCGCGCAGATACAGGACGTAAATGAAGCAGTTGAATTTTTATATGATCACGCTGCCAAATATAATCTCGATAAAAACCGGATCGCGGTAATTGGTTTTTCCGCAGGCGGCCACTTAGCTTCACTGATGGCGCTCTCCAATAATAATGACGTGGAAGAATTTTATCCGCCCGGGAAAAAAATAAATTTTAAGATAAGATGCGCTTTTGATTTTTATGGTCCGTCAGACCTGGTGATGCTGGCTACTAATCCTGATACTTCGGTGAACAACGAAAGAAATCCTGTTTCCATTCTGCTGGGAGCGATGCCTGTTAACAGGCCGGACCTTGCCAGGATCGCCAGTCCCGTAACATATGTAGACAAGAACGACCCGCCTTTCCTGATCGTGCAGGGAGAAAAAGATGAATCGGTACCCAATACGGAATCTAAAATTTTAAGTTCGTGGCTTACGCTTGCCGGCGTGCCTAACAAGCTGATCATCGTGGCGGGCGCGCCTCATTATGGAAAAATGTTTGACGCGGATTATATTCGCGAGGATATTTTTAAATATTTAGATAAGTATATGAAATAAGGAGCAAATAAAAACTCACAAAATTTGTTGGTTTACTATAAACTGAAATTTTGCACACTTTAACGCTGCAAAATATTGTTTTGTGAAAAGCATCGCGATCGATTCACCATTCTAACGTTGAGTAAAACAATCCACGTTGAGTAAAATTTTTTTTTAATATCTTTATTTCTAAATTCAACTTTTGGGTGAAATTAAGCCGTCCTGCGGCGCACATATAATACTTCATTGGTTGCTACCCTTCCAAAAAAAATACCTTTTTATTTTTCTGCTTGCACTACCGGCTACGACCTTTAGCCAGCAAATTGAAATTAACGGAGTCGTTAGAGACTTTGATAACAAACAGCCAATCGCCGGTGCCAGCATCTTTATAAAAGCGATTAAAAAAGGAACAACGGCAGGTGATTCAGGAAAATTTACCATCACTATTCCCATTAATTCTTATGAATTAACATGCTCGGCTTCAGGGTACAAATCAGCATCGAAGATGATTTATCCATTAGATGAAACGCATGTGGTGATTGACCTTAAGAAAAAACCTCCCATTGAATTGCCGGAGGTTGTAATCGGATCGAGAAGCCCGGATGCTAATGTATCCGACATGAAAATGAGCACCGTAAACATAAATGTAGCCGAATTGCGCAGAACACCAATGGTAGCGGGCGAGGCTGATTTAATTAAAGCACTCACACTGCAAAACGGAATTACTACCGCTGGTGAAGGAGCCAACGGCTTCAATGTTCGCGGAGGCAATGTAGACCAGAATTTGGTTTTGCTTGATGGAGCACCTATTTTCAATACGTCTCATTTACTGGGTTTTTATTCCGTTGTAAGTGCAGACGCCGTACAAAACTTTACGTTGTATAAGGGTACAATGCCCGCTTCCTATGGCGGGAGATTATCGTCGCTGGTGGCAATAAATATTAAATCCGGGAATGAAAGTAAAGTTCGTTACAATACCGGAGTTGGCCCGATAAGCAGCCACATTTTTGTAGACGGCCCGATAAGTAAAAAATTGACATTCTTTGCAGGCACCCGCGTAGCCTACCCGGGATTTATGATAAGCTTCTTACCGGAATACATCAGGAAGAGTAATGCATTTTTCTATGATGGCACCGGAAAAATCAATTATAAAATCAACAATAAGAACCAGCTTTCGCTGTCATTGTACAGGAGTTTCGATAGTTTCAAATTTCCGGGAGATACCAGCTATGGATGGCAAACCAATATCGCTTCCTTGAACCTTCGATCGGAACTAACCCAAAAACTTGTTTTGAGCCTGAATGGAAACTATAGCGGTTACATCTCGGATATAAATGGCTTGCAAAAAAACTATCAATTCAAATTGGAAAACGATATTCAGCAGAATGAAGCAAAGATGAGTCTTTCCTATCGGTTAACTGACAATAATTCCGTGGAAATGGGCGGCGATTTTATCAATTATAATATTGGCCCGGGAAATTTAACACCGGCAGCAAAAACATCCGTCATCAATAACATCCGTCTCGAAAATGAACATGGGAGTGAAACCTCTGCCTTTGTTTTAGGCAGATTTGAAATTAACAACATCTTTTCGATTGAAGCAGGAATAAGGCAGTCAAATTTTTTATACAAAGGTCCGCACACTATTTATCTTTATGAAAACGGCCAACCGCAATCCGAGGCGACATTAACGGACAGCATTTTCTATCAAAAGAATAAAAGAATACAAACTTATAGCGAATGGGAACCACGGGCATTGTTAAAGATCAAAATAAATGATGAAACATCGTTCAAGATGAGTTACAACAGAACGTACCAATACCTTCAGATTATTTCAAATACTATTTCTGTTACCCCGGTCGATTATTGGAAGCTATGCGACAACCAAATTAAACCGGCTAAGACAGATCAGTTTGGGGTAGGTATTTTCAGAAATTTTGACAACGACATTATCGAATCATCGCTCGAAGGATTTTACAAAAAATCGGCAAATCTTCTTGATTATAAAAACGGTGCTGATCTTTCCTTAAATCCATATATAGATGCAGACCTTTTAAACGCAAACGGCAAAGCCTACGGCGTTGAATTCAACATCAAAAAATCAAAGGGAAAATACACCGGCCAGCTTGCGTATACATGGTCGAGATCTTTCGCGCAGGCTCTTACACCGTTCGCAAGTGAAATGGTGAATATGGGTTCTTATTATCCGGCTAATTCTGACAGACCATTCGACCTGAATATTTCCGCCGGTGTTAAGCTGGGAGAAGGCTGGGATTTTAATTGCAACTTTACTTATGTGAGTGGCAGACCAGCGACCTATCCTGATGGTACTTATATAATCAATGGTACTGTTGTCACCAATTATTCATTAAGAAACAAAGACCGGCTACCCGATTACAACAGGTTAGATATTTCGTTCTCGCACGATTCGCGCAGGTTTGCCGAACAAAAAAAATATACGATTTTTAATTTTTCTATTTATAATGTGTATGCAAGAAGAAATCCGTACTCCGTTTACTTTCAACGAAGCCCGCACGGTCTGAATTCATATGAGCTCTCTGTACTTGGAACCATTATTCCTTCAATAACTTTATATTATTTCTTTTAGCTTTTATGTGCAAACGCCATCTCATAGGAACCCTTTTTTTTGCTTTAATTTTTTTGGCCTATGGCTGCATTAAAGAGATTGCTGCACCAATAAGACATTCAACCCCGGTATTGGTGGTTGAGGGATCAATAACAACAGATCCTGCTCCTTATACTATTCAACTTAGCTATAGTGGAAGGTTTACGAATTCCCAAATCGACTCAAGCCAGATCTTCATAGATGATGCTATTGTAGTGATACACGACGAAAACGGTGATTCAACGGTATGCAATCGCGTTTTTCCGGGCACCTATCAAAGTAGTGATCCCGGTTTTGTTGGGAAGGTGGGCCATACCTACACAATCAGGATCCATCTTGCCAATGGCAAAACTTATGTTTCCAAACCTGAAAGAATCCTTCCGGTTTCACCTGTTGATAGCGTTTCAATAGTCTATGACAGTTCTACCATCTATGATGTGAGACCTAACCAGTTTATCGTGTCGGCCCACAGCCATGACCCTGTTGATTCTCAAAATTATTACCGGTGGACGGCTTCAGGTTATGTGGCCCGCAAGTCGTGGGGATTCCCTTGTAATCCATATGGTGCTCCGCCATGCACAGATCCTTATATGTGCAAGTGTTATGCACTTTGCGCACAATATGTGGAAGAGAACCGGATAAATATTCTATCAGATAAATTGGTCAACGGCCGTGAAATAATCCAGGAGGTGTTTCACTCTCCGATTTATTGGTATGGCAAGCATTTTTTAGAAATAAAACAATATTCATTAACCAAGGATGCCTACTATTTCTGGCAGCAATACATAGCCCAAACTACAAGAACCGGCAGCATCCTCGATCCGCTTCCCGCATCGCTGCTTGGTAACATTTATAATGAAGCGGATAGTAATGATATAGCATTGGGGCTGTTTTCCGCATCCGCGGTCTTTGTGAAAAAAGTGATCATAGTACCTTATTCTTACCAGGAATATTGGTTGAGGAGTACGGCTTCTGAGTTCATAAAACAGGGTGATTGCCATGCTGTATATCCGAATTCATTGCCGGATTTAGAAGAACCATCCGGCTGGCAAAATGCGGATGTGATTGAATTTCGTTGAAGCGGTTTTCTTGCAAGAGAATAAAGTTTGATTCCAATATAAAACGCTGTCTACAAATCAGAAGATCGTGAAATTATGAAATGATTGTTTTTAGTTTTTTTATGCTTGCGAAAACTTAGCAAAATAAAAATCGAACGTATTTGTTTGTTTACTGTAGTTTTAATATGCCTTTACTATCATCACTAACAAAATTTTAAAACATGAAAACTGCATTTTTTATTATGGCTGCATTTTTTATTTCGTGTAATCAAAATAAAACTTCCACAACCGACAGGCTGAACATGATAAAGACAGACAGTGCCATGAATGACATGGCTGCCAAAGAAGGTTTTAATAATGCCATTCTTTACTATGCCGATAGCAATATCGTAAAGTTTGAAGGCGATCAACTCCCGGTAATTGGTAAAGCTGCTTTTGCAAAAAGTTTTGATAAGAACACCGATCTCAAAGCCATTTCATGGAAACCGGTAAATGCAGAAGTGGCACAATCAGGAGACCTTGGTTATACGTGGGGCAACTGGAAATTTACCACAAAAGATACCATTTACTACGGCAATTATTTCACTGCCTGGAAAAAACAAAAAGACGGAAGCTGGAAGGTAGTTTTGGATGGTGGAAACAGTACGCCGAAACCGGAATAAAAATAAAGCATAAGGGAAAGCTTAAAAAGCCTTCGCTCATTTGCGCCATCTTTTCCTTTCCGAAAGAACGTTGTCTTTTAGGAATACCTTTTTGAAAAGCAAAATGTAAATAACTTTATCAGTCAATTACTAAAACAAAATGTGATGAAGACGATACTCAGGTTTATTTTATTGGTTTTCGTTACTACTATTGCGTTTTTGGGAGTTTCAGCAATCCTCCCCTACTCCGGGGCTTTTAAAGCAGCTAGCGCGAACACCGATCCATCAGGAATAATATACGTGCTGATTACTGATGCCTGGATTTGCATGACGATCATGTATATAGTGAAACATTCCCGTTGGAAGCCTTCACGACTCATTCCGGCTTTGATGTTCAGCCTGTTTTTTATTTATTCATTTATGGCGCAGATAGAAACGTATTTCTTTAGTGCGGCATTTAAAATCCTTACCAAAAAAGATATTTTTTTAATAATGCTGGCAAACGGTGTTATCATATTTACCGGTGTCCCATTAGCTGTGAAACTTTTTGGAAAAGGGCGCAGATCAGATACCGGCAACCGAATCAGGTATTTACCATCTTTTTCTTTTTCACAAATGATTATAAAGCTTACTGTTATCGGTATTATCTACATGATCATTTATTTTGTATTTGGATATTATGTGGCCTGGCAGGTAAAAGATCTCAGAATTTTTTATTCCGGCCATCCCGATGACTATGGTTTCATGTCGGTACTAACTAATAATTTTCATCAGAACCCTGTAATTTATCCGTTTCAATTTTTAAGAGGCTTGCTGTTTGGTCTTTTTGTATTACCGCTGGCAGTGATGTTTAAAGATCGCCCCGGTGTATTATTAATAAGCCTTATCCTGGTATTTCTGAGCCTTGGCGTCAGCCTGATTATTCCTAATTTTTTGTTTCCGGATACCGTAAGGTGGGCACACTTTGCAGAAATGATATCCTCTATGTTTGTATTTGCCATAACCGTATGGCTGATCTACGAAAAATTAAAATTGAATGTATTCAATAAGGTGCGGCCAGCATAACGGTGAACCTTAACCTAAAACTATACCCCATATGCCACATTTTGTAATCGATTGCTCAGAAGACATTACCAGGATTAAAACTCCTGCCGAAATAATGCAGGCAGTTTATGAAGTTGCGGAAGCCACACATTTGTTTGCTGAAAATGATATTAAGGTTCGGATAAATCCCTACACCTATTTTAAACTGGGCGCTGGTAAAAAAAATTTCATTCACATTTTTGGCTACATCATGCAAGGCCGCACTACAAAACAAAAGGCAAATCTCTCCCGAAAAATAATAAGACGGTTGAATGAAATGTTCCCGGGCATTTCTATTCTTTCCATGAATATTTCGGAATTCGAAAAAGCAACTTATTGCAACAAGGCCATGCTTCATCCTTTGAACACCAGTGGCGACAGGCATTTTAAACCGAATGTAAAATAAAGTCATACTACAATGAGACAGAAACTTAATCTAATAACTCTAGGTGTTGGTGATCTTAAAAGATCATTGAACTTTTATGAAAATGGTCTTGGCTGGCAGAAGTCTGATAAAAGTGTAGATGACCTTGCTTTGTTTCCACTAGGAGGAATTACATTGGCTTTGTATCCGAGGGAAGAACTCGCGGCTGATGTAACACTTCCATACCAGCCGTCGTTATTTTATGGACTCACATTTTCCTACAATGCCAAATCAGAAAACGAAGTAGATGAGGTGCTAAAGAAAGTTGCAGCCCTCGGAGCCGAAATTATTAAACCTGCCCAAAAAGTTTTTTGGGGTGGGTATAGCGGTTATTTCAAAGATTTAGATGGATATATATTTGAAGTGGCTTTCAATCCCTTTTGGGAGTTTGACGAAAATGATAATTTGAAACTGTAGTACAGGTCATAAAATCGTTTCCAAAAAATCTCTTTCCATCACTACTATTTGCTCTCAACATTTACATGTGCTATTTGGAACCCGGAAAACAAAAATCCGGTGAATTTATTGGTTTACTCTGTTTCAGAATCTGAAAGTTTTTTATCAACCGAATTAATTCCGCCACCATGAATCAGCAATAAAATTAAAAGCAGGGTCATTGCAAAATCGGTTCTGTATTCATGAGCAAATACCCAGAACCCTTTTTCAGTAAGGATTGGAATTTTCGTTGTTACAAACGCTACCAACATTATAATCAGCAATGGAACGGCTGCAAAACGAATTGCCAACCCGATCAAAATAAGAACGCCACAAACCACTTCGAACGAACCGACAAAATAAGCCCAAAACAAAGGATGACTAAAACCAATTTTAGTAAAGCGATCAACTCCCGGACCGGCCAGGATAAATTTTTGCATTCCCTCCGATAAAAAAATTAATCCTACAGCGATACGGCACAACAGCAAAGGTACTGCTGAAGTATTGAGTAACCTTTTCATCCTGTTAAGGTAACAAAACTTTATTTTCGCCACACAATTATGAGAACGCATATACTTGATAATCCGGCATGGAATGCATTGAATTCAGCAAACAGGCATTTGGCCTTGGGTAATGATCGTGTAAAGTTTTTCCCTGATGACATCAGTCCTTTCGCCGGATTAAAAAATTACGATGAAGAATCGTTCTGTGAATTATACGACCTGGTACCGGATGGGCGTGTTGTTATCATCCCATCAAACGGGCAATTGCGAATTCCTGAATACTGGAAAGTATTGAACCATGTGAACGCCATACAAATGACTTATAATCATCCGGAAATTACAACAGATGTTGACTCACGCATTGTGGCATTGCGGAAAGAAAATGTTCCGGAAATGATGAGTTTGACTCAATTGACGAAGCCCGGTCCTTTTTTAAAACGCACCATTGAACTCGGTAACTACAAAGGTATTTTCAATGCCGGGCAACTCATCGCTATGGCGGGACAAAGAATGCATCCTTATAATTATATTGAAATTAGTGCCGTCTGCACCCATCCTGATCACACAGGCAAAGGATATGGCACGTCGCTTATTAATGACCAGGTGCACAAAATCCTGCCAAGAAGGAAATATTCCTTTTCTTCACGCCCGGGCACATAATGAAAATGCTATTGAACTTTATAAGCGTTTAGGCTTCACCGTTAGAACAAAGATGAATATCTATGTGCTACAAAAAGAGCAGTCAAATGCTAAGATTGACTCCAGGAATCTCACCGGGCATCAATAAAAATATTGCTGCTTTTTTAAAAAAAACACGCTATTGAGGATATTTTGTCACTTTATTCGTCATCGGTTTTAAAGACCTGATATAAGCATGGATGGCCTTCAGATCTCCGTCTGTCATCCCTGCAAATTCAATAACCGGCATAATTGTATTTTCTTTTCCGGGATCAAAATCCCAGTTTTTCTTTTCGCGGTAAGGCAGAAACTTACCCAGGAAAGCAGTTTCAGTCCATGTACCAAGACCTGTAGCAGAGTCAGGCGTTAAGTTAGCCGAGTTAACCGTAAAACCAGGTAGGTGAAATGTATTTCCACCGGCAAAAAGACGGCTGAAATCAGGTTGCCCTTTTGCGTAAGGTGTATGGCAATCACTGCAACCGGCCATAGCAACAAGATAGCCACCATATTGAACTGAATCACTTTCAGGTGGAGCCACATTCGCATCAATAGATTTTTGCAAAGCAGGAGCCGGATAAGCCATACTGATCGGTATCATTAATTGCCTTTGTGGAACCTGGTTATGAATAGGTTTTAGGGTGTGCAGGTATGCCACAATACTTAACAGGTCATTTTTAGACATGTGGTTGAAACTGGCATAAGGCATTAAAGGAAAAAGTGTATCCCCGTTTTTATTGATACCTTGTGTAATAGCGCGGATAATTTCCGCATCTGTCCAACTGCCGATACCGGTTGCAGAATCAGGCGTAATATTTCTACTGTAAAGAACTCCGGGAATAGCATCAAACTCAGTATTATCAAACCTTTGCCCTCCCCCGCCTTCGGTTCCGGGTACAAGCGGACCGGAATATTTGGTAAAATCTCTTTTACTATGACAATGGATACAGGCTGCTACATGCACAGCAAGGTATTCGCCATGGGCGATAACCTGTTGCAAAGAATCTTCGTTAGTATTAGTTATTGATTCTGTTTTGGAAGTATCAGCACTGTCACATGCATAAAAAATAACGGTCGCAACCACCAATAAAAGGATGGTTTGTAAATTGATCAGTTTTCTCATTTTTGCCTTGGTTTAGGCAGAAAAGTTAAAAGTATTTTCAAATATAAAAAAATAAATATTTTTTTTCTTTATTATTTAAACGCGTTTCATGGTTCAACAGCGGTAATTTTATACAGAGAGTTTTCATTGAGCGCTAAAAATTTTTTGATAAAAAAATAAAAATAACTTCTGACTTTTTCGTATAACTATTACCGTCAAATCTGAAGAAAATAAAAATTCATCCTAAAAGTTGGTTTACTGTCGGCACACAACGAGTATGAAAAATGAAACAAAGTTTCTTTTTAAAAAATCAGTAATTCTTTTCACCTTTATTTGATTACTGCATCCCATAAATTATTTACTGATGAAATATGAGAATATTATCAATGAACTTTTAAGAGATAAGGATATTTTCAAAAATCATCTTTCAGGTTTAACAAAAGATGAATATTTGCGGAAGCCCAGGGAGGACAAGTGGTCTCTTTTAGAAATAGTTTGCCACCTTTATGATGAGGAGAGGGAAGACTTTCGTGCACGAACAAAACATGTATTGGAAAACCCTAACGATCCTTTGCCCGCCATTGACCCTCCCGGCTGGGTGCATGAAAGAAAATACATGCAACAGAACTATGATGAAAAGCTCAATAAATTTCTAGAAGAACGGGAACAATCTGTTAAATGGTTGCAATCTATTACTAATCCAAAATGGGACAACGTATACATCCATCCAAAGTTTGGAGAGATGACAGCAAAAATGTTTTTATGCAATTGGCTTGCCCATGATTATTTACATTTCAGACAAATATTGTTCTTAAAATTTGATTACCTGAAATTCATAACAAATGAAAATTTAAATTATGCGGGAAAATGGTAAGGGAATCTAATGAATAGCATTAACAATCTAAGGAAATTGTAACACACAGGATTTCATTTGCGTGTAATAGTAACCGTTAATAACACCAAAATAAAAATTCCTTTCAAAAGTTGGTTTACTGTAAATCAACATGCTTCAATCAATTATTACTATATTGTAAAATCAAAATTCCCGAAAATTGGTTTTATGATTCGATACAATTTGTTGCTGCTTTTTATTTTTACTTTTTTGTTTTGCAATGCACAAAAAATGAAACCTGCTGATATAAACGTGATCGCGTATTATGCAGGCAGGCCTACCATGATTGATAGTTTCCAGGTAAAAAAACTCACTCATCTTATTTTCAGTTTTTGTCATTTAAAAGGTGATTCACTTGCTGTGATGAATGCGCGCGACAGCCAAACCATTAAAAATATGGTAGCCTTAAAACAACGAAATCCAAAACTGAAAGTGATGTTATCACTCGGAGGATGGGGAGGTTGCAAAACCTGCTCTGCTGTTTTTGCCAGCAAAAAAAGCAGGAAAATATTTGCTAAAACAACAAAAGAACTAACAGATTATTTTGGCACTGACGGAATTGACCTTGACTGGGAATACCCTGTTATAGAAGGTTTTCCCGGGCATCCTTACAGCCTTGCTGATAAAGATAATTTCACCGCTGTGGTGAAGCTACTTAGAAAAACACTTGGCAAAAAACAGGAGATCAGTTTTGCCGCAGGTGGTTTTAGTACTTATATTGATTCTTCAATCAATTGGAAAAGAGTAATGCCTTTGGTGAACCGTGTAAACCTGATGAGCTACGACCTCACTTCCGGCGTTAGTACTGTTTCGGGACATCATACACCCTTATATTCAACAAAGCAGAATCCGGAGTCTGTTGATAGTGGCGTAAAAGGATTAATTGCCGCAGGGGTTCCTCCCTCAAAAATTGCGATTGGCGCGGCTTTTTATGCAAGAATGTTTGAAGTGACGGATACTGCCAATCACGGACTAAATCAACCCGCAAAATTTTACCGTGGAATTTCTTACAAAAGTTTTTCAGATACTTTCAATGTTACCAACGGGTTTACGCATTATTGGGATCCGGTAGCGCAGGCGCCTTATGCGTTTAATCCTGAAAGAAAATTATTTGCCACTTATGATGACTCCGTTTCCATACAATTAAAAACTGATTATGTAATACAACATCACCTTAATGGCGTTATGTTTTGGCAACTTGCAGATGACCGCTTTGAAAATGGATTGTTGAATGTGATTGATGAAGAGAAAAAGAAAAGTGAATCCGGCAATTGATATTTTTCGATCAAATTTACTTTTTTAACGACTATAAATTTCTTAAAAAACTTTTCCCGGTGAGATATTTTGTGCAGATATTTTTTTTGTTGTTGTCCTGTTCCACTTTCGGTAAGATAAAGCAGGATAGCATTTATTCTTTTACAATAGGAACGGATGTAAAAATCACTATTGATGCTCCTGCATTTAACCATTCTAAAAAAGTTATTCTGATCTTGTATGCTTTGCCAAATGGAAATACTACTGAACAAACGATGGGCAAAAAAATGAAAGAGGGCGATGACTGGCATTTTAATATTCAACACATACGTGCACAAACAAAATTTATCCGACACAAACTTACAAATGATAATGTAGTGGTTGCTTACCTGGAAAATTCATTTGAAAGCTGGCCAACATGGACAAGAAAACATCCTGACTATATCATGCTAACACATCACATTGTTGATACCCTTTACAATTTGATGCCGTCAACGAAAAAAGTTATTTATCTCAATTCGCACAGTGGAGGTGGCCGTTTTATTTTTGATTATATGGATGGAATCAAGGTTATTCCTTCATATATACAAAGAATCAGTTTTCTTGATAGCGACTATGGATATGATTCTTCTTATCTTTTTAAATTAAAAAACTGGCTCAAAAATCAAAAGCAACATTATCTTACTGTATTTGCCTATAACGATAGTATCGCATTATATAAAGGCAAACCATTTGTTTCTGCAACAGGTGGTACGTGGTATAGAAGCCATCTGATGCTACATCAACTGTCTCCCTTTTTTAGATTCTGCAAAACAGAAAATGACAGCCTGATCGTTTTCAAATCGAAAGATAAAAGATTACAATTTTTCTTTAAACCCAATCCTTCCAGGGGCATATATCATACTACACAGGTTGAACTGAATGGTTTTATTCATTCTGTTCTTGCGGGAACAAAATATGATTCGAGAGGTTATCGTTATTTCGGAAAAAGAGCGTATTCGGATTTGATAGAATAGGAAGACCTGAATTGATCATTTCCGCAAAGCCTTATCAATCAACATCAACTTTAGATGGCGCTTCTTCATCTGGTATAAAACTTAAAAAAGGTTTTATTATTATCCCGCAGGATGTAAAAGAATTCAAAACAGAAATAGCAAAAATTTGTTGATTTACTGTATCCCAACTATATTTCGTTGATTAAAAATTGAGATCGAATAGCTGTATATTTACTCTTTTGTTTTTATAATTATTAATTTTCCCTTCATTGCTTCCATATAAATCTTTTATCAATAGGCTGTTTTTCTTTCTGTTGCTTTCCTTTGTCACCAATCGCACCGTTGGACAGAATTATGTTTTTGCGCAACTATCAGGTTCGCCAATGAACACGTCCGGCTGGAATTTACAAGGGGCGGCAAGGGTAGCTAATGTTACCGGCACCGGAAATTCAGAGTTATTATTATGCCCGGTTAACCAAACCAGTGGCGCCGCATTTTTTAAACAACCCATTAATCTTTCAATGTGCAGTAAATGGAAGGCGGAATTTGATTTCCGGCTATACGATGGAACCGGCGCTGACGGCCTTGCATTTTGTTTTTTGGATGTACCTCCGTCAGGCTTTGTTATTGGTGAAGGGTTGGGCATACCGGCGACAGCCAACGGTTTGAAAGTTTGTTTTGATACCTGGAATAATTGCATTCCTTATAACCCCGCCACTGTGCATAAAGACATGCCAAAAGTTGAGATCAGGTGGGGAAATGGCTACAACGAATGTAGCGGGCAGCCCACAAGAGATAACTCTGATGGCAAAATATCTTTCATTCGCTCCACAAATTATAATCATGCGGAAATAACCTATGACAATGGAGACATACAGGTATTTGTAGATAGTATTTTAATGATTTCAGGGCACCAGCAATTTAATTTTACAGGGTATCTTGGCTTTACGGCCAGCACCGCGGGATATACAGACAATCAATCCATAAAAAATGTGGTGGTGTATACAGAAATGCCACCTTCCTATGCAGGAAACCCAGCAGCTATTTGCCCGGCCGATACGATTTCCCTTGGTGGTGCAGCAAATGCAACCTATACCTATTCATGGTTTCCCTCAACGGGGCTAAGTGATACAACTTCTTCAGCACCTTCATTGCATTTAACAAACGATTCTGCTAATTCGCAGATTCATACTTACTATATAAAAACCGCATTTGCCAGCAATCCCGGTTGCGCTTCAATGGATAGCGTAAAAATAAAAGTATACCCGGAACCTAAAATCAATTTCATAAACCCGGAAATTTGCCTGCACGATGCCGTGGCGCAGTTTACCGACAGTAGTTATACCGGCGATAACAGCACATTACCATTTGTATATAACTGGAGTTTTGGCGATCCCAACGCCCAACCTTCAAATCCTGACAATTCATCAATACAAAATCCATCGCATCATTATTCGGCAGCAGATAATTATACGGTTGGGCTAACGGTAACCAACAGTAAAGGTTGTACCGATAGCATCAGCAAAATTTTTACCGTAAACGGCGCAGTGCCCCACTCCGATTTCCAGGTAACAGATCCGGCGGGGTTATGTAGTAACAAAGCGGTGCAGCTAACGAACCAGTCATCTGTCGATTTTGGCACGATCACAAGGGTGCAATTGTTTTGGGGAGATTCGTCGGGAGTATCTACGATCGATGAAGATCCTTATCCCGGCAAAATTTATAATCACAACTATCCGGCCGCCATATCCTCTGCTGATTCTTCCTTTACGGTTAAAATGGTTGCATTCAGCGGCATTTCGTGCGAGGATGCTTTAACCCAAAATATCAAAGTACTTCGTGCCCCGCAAATTCAATATACCGCCATTGCACCTGTTTGTGATAATTCGTCACCCTTTTCAATTACGCCTTATGCAACAGTTCAGGATTTACCGGGAACATTTTCCTATGGTGGAACCGGCATTTCGCCCGGCGGTATTTTTGATCCAAAACAAAGCGCGCCGGGAACTGCCACCGTATTATACAGTTTTATGGCAACCAACCATTGTGTTGATTCCGGCTCGCGACAAATCACCATCATTCCATCGCCAAAAGCCAATGCCGGGCCTAACCTGTATTTGCTTAAGGGCGAAACGGGCCAGATAGAAGCTGCAGCCACCGGCACCGAATTACAATACAACTGGTATCCGGCTTTGTACCTTAGTAACGAAACCGTACTTCAACCTATGGTTACGCCCCTCGATGATGTGAACTACACCCTTACAGTAACAGGGACCGGCGGATGCAAAGACAGTTCGCAGGTGGCTGTAAAAATATTGCCCGACCCCCAGATCCCCAATGCTTTTACCCCAAACCATGATGGCCTGAATGACACATGGGGAATCCCTTACCTGAATTTATATGCAACCTGTGATGTGAAGGTCTATAACCGTTACGGGCAAATGGTCTTTCATTCGCAGGGATACCAGCAACCATGGGATGGCACTTTCAGGAGTGAACCGCTTCCTTCCGGCGTCTACGTGTATGTTATAGATACAAAAAGACAAAAAAAATTGTATAAAGGAACCGTTTCCTTAATCCGCTAAAGAGGAATCTTTCTTATTTGTCTGTTTACTGTGATATCATACACATGTATTAATTATCTTTATCCCAAAAACTGCCATGAAATATATTTTCACCTTCATCTTTATATTCTTCCTTATTAGCTCGTGCAAACAAAAAGTATTATCAGGGGTTGCCCTGCAGAATAAACTGATGGAAACCATGCATAATTACCTGGATACAACAATGCTTCCCGGCACAACTGTTACCGTTAAAGATGTTGCTTATTACCCGGAAGCTTCCCAAAAATTGTATAACTGTCGTTTTCATGTACGTGTACAATATCGAGACAAGGACACTACCGGCCTCGTAATAGCTTCGATTACCAATGATTTTAAAAAAGTGGAACGGTCGCAATAACTGTATTTTACTAAATAAAATATTTGACGCTATGGCCATTTACCGGGCCGACGGAGCGTATACAACTCTTTAGAGAATCTTGACCTGCTCCGGTGACAGGGTGCGGCCATTCTTTATAATCCTTAATAATTTGTTAATAACCAAGTGCAGCGAAAACTTCCCAAAAATTGCCTTGGTTTTGTTAATAAAAACTTAACCGCACTTAGAGTATTTTTCACTTTCTTTGCGGCCTCAAAACAAATTAAAACAATAGTTTATGAAATTAAAAAGAATTCTGCCATTACTATTTGCTGCTTTTTTGTTTCCCTTCATCATGAATGCACAGGTTACAACGAGTAGTATAGTGGGTACAGTAAAAAGTGAGGATGGCACTCCCCTGGCAGGTGCCACCATCAAAGCCACCCATGTTCCTTCAGGTACTGCATATGCAACAACGGCGCAGTCTGATGGTCAGTTTACGATTCCGAACATGAGAGTAGGTGGACCCTACAAAGTAGAAGTCACCTTTGTCGGCTATAAATCAAAGACTTACAATGATTTGGACCTGGCATTGGGTACGCCCCTCGGCCTCAATGCTGTTTTGGTGTCAGAAGCCAAATCGCTCAGCGAGGTTACAATTGCCTTAAGCCGAAATGCGGTAATGAGTCCTGACCACGAAGGTGTTGCTACTCATATTACCCAACAACAACTCCAAAACCTTCCAACCGTCAGCCGCAGTATTGCTGATTTTACAAGGCTTACCCCACAGGCAGTAACCGTTAACAGTGGCAGCGACGGTAGTTCTCTTGGAACTTCCTTTGGAGGTGCCAATAATCGTTACAACCAGTTTTCTATTGATGGCGCCAACGCAACTGACGTATTTGGTTTGGCCTCTTCAGGAACAAACGGTGGGCAAGCGGGAACCAACCCAATCCCATTAGATGCAATTGATCAGGTACAGGTAGTACTGTCTCCATACGATGTTCGCCAGGGTGGTTTCACCGGTGGTGGTATCAATGCAGTTACACGTTCAGGTACTAACCAGTTTCATGGTTCTGTTTACTCATATTGGCAAAATCAGAACATGGTAGGAAAAAGTGTAACAACAGGGCTCAAACTGGATAAGTTTACCGATAAAACATACGGGTTTCGTCTTGGCGGACCAATCGTAAAAAATAAATTATTTTTCTTTGTAAATGCTGAGTTGTACAAGCGTTCGCAACCATTAGGTTACAATCCTGCAGAATCCGGGGCCGGTTCAAAATTCAGCATGGGCGCTCTTGACAGTATTTCCACATTCCTTAAATCAACTTATGGTTATGATCCCGGAAGTTATACCAACTTCAATAAGGACCGCAAATCCAACTCAATATTTGCCCGTATAGACTGGAACATTAGTGAAAAGAGCAAGTTGACATTACGCCACAGCTACGAAAAGAGTAATGATTATAATATCAGTCGTGGCGCAAGTTCCATCACCTTTGGCAATGGGGGTTATCATTTCCAGGATATTACCAATTCCAGTGTAATCGAACTGAATACAAACATTTCCAGCCGCAGGTCAAACATGCTACGTATTACCTATAACCGTATCAGGGACCATCGCTTTAGCGATCCGGCATTTCCTACCATCACCATTAAGGCAGCAGGCGGTTTGACTTATAATATAGGTGGGGAACAATATTCGTCTGCCAACCAACTGGATCAGGACAATTTTACGCTTACCGATAACTATAATATCTATGCGGGTAGGCACACCATCACCCTTGGTACGGACAACCAGTTTTACAATACAACCAATATATTCTTACGTGCATTTTATGGTGCTTACCAATATAGCAGTGTTAATGACTTCATCAACGACTCTATACCGGATCAATATCATGTGAGCTATTCAAATGTTTCAGATCCTAACGCCCCTGGTAAAATTCATTTTGCACAATTCGGTGTATATGGCCAGGATAAATATGACGTATCGGACAATTTTCACCTTACATATGGTTTAAGAATTGACCTGCCTGCATATTTCAACAAGCCTTCTGCCAACCCAACTTTCAATTCTTCGCAGATCGCTATAGCAAATAACGTGGCCACCAATAAAGTTCCAAAAAGTGCATTATTATTATCGCCAAGAGTTGGGTTTAATTATGATGTAAATGGTAAACATCAGACTCAATTGCGTGGTGGTATAGGCTTATTTACCGGCCGCGTTCCTTTTGTTTGGATATCTAACCAATATTCAAATACCGGTGTGGAATCCATCAAGTATGATGATTATTCACCATCAGCCAACGAAGTTTTTAATTACGATCCAAAGGGAGCCCATCTCGGCGCTTATATCCCCAGCAATCCTGCAAGCGCTCCTTCGGAAATTGATGTGACCAGCCAAAACTTTAAGGTTCCCAGAACATTTAGGGCAAACCTTGCTGTCGATCATAAATTACCATGGGGTTTAATAGGAACTCTAGAAGGTATTTTTACAAAAACAATAAACGATATCACTTACCAGGATATCAATACCGCAGCGCCAACTCAATCGCTCACAATCGGTAATTCTACCCGGCCGCTTTACAGCACTACCCCGATTGATGCAAGTTTTGGCAGGGTAATCATGTTAAAAAATACCAGCAAAGGATATGCTTATAATTTTACAGCACAATTGCAGCGTCCATTCAAAAAAGGATTTGCAATAAGCGCCGCTTATACTTTAGGCCATTCCTATGCAGTGAATGATGGTACTTCGTCCCAGGCAGTTTCCAACTGGCGCTATGTTTACACAGTGAATGGTTTGAACAATCCTGAACTTACCCGTTCCAACTACGACCCGGGATCAAGAGTGATTGCTTATGTAACCAAGGTGTTTAAATATGGCAAGCTTTCTACTTCTGTTGGCTTGGTTTACACAGGGCAGTCCGGACAGACATTTAGCTACGCGTATTATGGAGATGTAAATGGTGATGATCCGGGAAACAGCAACGATATTATGTATGTTCCTGCTTCACAGGCAGAGGCACAACTGGTTTATCCTGATGACTGGACAAAACTTGAAACATTCATCAATTCAGATAGCTACCTGAAGGCTCACAAAGGACAGGCATTAGAAAGAAATGGTAACCGCACTCCCTGGGAAAATCATTTCGACCTGAAAATTGCAGAAGGCTTGAATATCTACAAAACACACAAACTTGAATTTACTGTTGACGTGTTCAATGTAGGCAATCTGCTGAACAAAAAGTGGGGACGTTCTTACTATGTAAGTTACCAGGAAACAGAACCAATTACCCTGGCAAAAGCTTCACAATGGATAAGCCCTACACAACCAACATTTACTTTCAATCCTAAATATGCTACCGATTCCAACACAGGTAAGTCCTGGTCTATTTCAGACTTCACTTCCCGTTGGAACATGAAATTAGGTCTTAGATACTCTTTCTAATTCACTGAGCGTAGATTTATTAAAAAAAGCCGGGTCACAAAATGATCCGGTTTTTTTATTGCCTATCATTTTCACCTGAACTTATATACAAATGATAAACCTTTGGCATTATCAAAATAGTAGGGTGTAATGCTCACGTTTTTTAATTCTTTCCTTTTATGAAACTGAGGAATAAGAATTCCTGTAGCAGCGCCGATAAAACTTGACAGCACACAATCACTAAAAAAATGATACCCTGCCCGCATCCGTTCGTATGACATCAGTGCCGTAAGAACCCCCGCGCCGGTATATAAATAAGGAGTCAGTTTTGAACCGGGATTAAAGTCCTGGAAAACTTTGGCAGTAAAAAACGTCGTAGCTGCTGTTGTTGCCACATGTCCGCCGTAAAAAGAACGCTGCCCACCTTTATCGAGCCTTTTTTCAAGCGGCGCTTTGTCGCCATAAACAAAAGGTCTGCTTCGATAAACCAACCCTGCAGTAAGCGTGTACATGGCCCCGGTAATGCCAACGGTCTCCAGGTACATCACCATCACCTGCCCGAATTTGCTACGTTCTTTGCCGTTTAGCAAAGCAGCAGCAACGGGAATAGCATATGAACCATCAAATAAAATGTAGCTGTCCTTATTGGCCCGATCCGAATAATTGCCTGCAACAAACCGGTCAAAAAAAGGAAGGCTGCTTTTGGTTTTGGTAGCGAGCTGCGCCATAGTAAGGTTATCCTTTTTTTTGATAAGAGAATAACCAACTAGCGTAACACCCACCGCGGCGGCGATAGTAATACCGTCTTTCGCGAAACTTGTTTTATAAGGAGATTCCATAACTGGTGCATGAGGAACCTGTGAACTAATCATGGTTGGATGACCAGGTTGAAGTTCTGTCGTTGAATCGGAGATGGTGGTTTTTTGGGCTGAAGCATTGCCGAGGTAAAATATTCCCAGTAATACAATAATTGCTCTTTTCATAAATTAATTTTTTGCTTTTTGTCGTATAACAAAAACAATGCTCAATTAATAAATGATAGTCAGAGACTTGCTTTAATTGCAGGGCAACGAAAATAAAAAAAGGGAAAATTTGTCGGTTTACTGATCGTAAACAAAAATTTGAAAAACATACATTACTCAGGGCAGTACAAAAAGAAATTATTAAAAAATTTCCAACAGGCCAATTTCAGCATTTTCGTAAAATGATTGAATCTCTTCTTTATGTTTTACCAAAATGAATTCGAGATGTTTGTTACTTTGATTACCCGTTTTTAATAAAATTATTTTAGGAGGAAATCCCTTAAAGTTGAGAAGATTTTGGAAATCAATATCATTAGTTACAATAATCAATCCATGAGCGTGGGCATATTGCCAAATCTGATTATCAGTCGCAGGATTCTTTAACCCAATTTGATCTACATGGAAACAATCCTCAAAATGATCTTTCAATTTAATTGTTAATCGCCAGGAAAGATTTGCATCTAACAAAAGTTTCATTATTCAGCAATAATTTTTATCATGGATTCCCTGTTAGCGGCAAACATAAGTGCAGCTCTTATATGGGCCTCTTTAAGTGATGGGTAATCTTCAAGAATTTCAGCATAAGTCATACCTGAAGCCAACCACTGCAAAATATCAGCAACGGCAATTCTTGTACCTTTAATACAAGGCTTCCCAAAGCGAATCCCGGGATTAATCGAAATATAGGATGAAAGTTCTTTCACGAACTAAAGTTAAACAATTACTTTAACCAGATTAAAAAATTATGAAACCGTTTCTCTTTGCGGATATTGGTGTTGTTGTAAAAGAGAATTAAGCAAGTTGTCTGATTTCGATTCTGTGCCAATAAGATCGTATAAGCTCAATTTATCGAGAAGCTGGTCAACTGAAAACTGAACCATTTGCCAAAGTGAACGAACGGAACAATCAACGGAATTGGTGCACAATTTTTTGGCACCTGAGAAATCGTTACAGAATTTTTTTGAAAATAAAGAGCCGCCCAAAGTTTTCAATACATCATTTACATTTATTTCATCTGCTGGTTTTGCCAAAATATAGCCACCCACATTCCCGGGTGTGCTGTTTATAAAACCAGCCTTACGAAGGATGCGTGTAAGCTTTGCCACATAAGCAGCCGACAAACCTTCTGCAACGCTCAAAGCTTGTATGCTCATGCTTTCATCGTCATGGCATCTTGCAATACGCAGTAATATCCGCAAACCGTATTCTTCCTGTGATGTGATTTTCATGATGATTTTTTTTCTTAGTACACTAATTATCCGAAATACACTAATCCGGCTTATTTTTCGTTTAGCCGTAACCGTTACAATCTCCTACTTACAACTTAAACCCTTTCCCCTACATAAATCCCAACTCTAACATGGCCACTTCACTCATCATACTCCTGTCCCATGGCGGATCCCAAACCACGGAAACATGTACATCATTCACTCCTTCAATTGTTCTTATTTTATCTTCAACTTCTACCGGAATTTCCTGTGCAGATGGGCAACTTGGTGCAGTAAGTGTCATTACGATCTGAACATTGTTGATCGGTAAAATATCCACTTCGTAAATCAACCCCAGTTCATAAATATCCACAGGAATTTCAGGATCATAAATTTCATGCAATGCTGCAATTACTTTCTCTTTTAATTCTTCAGCTTCCATAGTTTTTAATTCGCACTTACCGTTTTATAGGCGAGCGCATAATTTTTAATTTGTTTGATCATTGATAACAAGCCGTTGGAGCGGGTTTGAGCCAAATGTGTCATCATGCCAATATCCTTTAAAAAATCCAGTTTGGCATTCAAAATTTCATCAGGTGTATTGCCAGATAAAACTTTGATCAGCATACTGATCAATCCTTTTACAATTACAGCATCGCTGTCGGCTTTATAATACACCTTGCCATTTTCAAAATCAGAAGTCAACCACACTGTAGATTGACAACCTTTGATAATATTTTCTTCTACTTTAAACTTATCATCCAGGGGTTCTAACTTTTTTCCAAGATCAATGATGTACTCATACTTTTCTTCCCACGTATCAAACAAAGAAAATTCATCAACTATCTCTTCTTCCCTTTCTTTTATTGTTGTGTTTTCATTCATTATGTCAACATTTTTACCGCTTTTTTCACTGCTGTTACCAAGCGGTCAATTTCTTCTTTTGTATTATACATCGCAAAAGATGCGCGAACGGTTCCGGGAACACCAAAACGTTTCATCAAGGGTTGTGTACAATGATGACCAGTTCTTACAGCGATTCCCTGGTTGTCCAGCAACACACCGATGTCCTGCGGGTGCGCATTTTTTATTACAAAAGAAATAAGACTTACTTTATTTTTTGCAGTGCCCATGATCCTCAAGCCTTCAATCGCACTTAATTGGTCAGTTGCGTATTTCAGCAAATCATTTTCATGATTCCGGATGATTTCTTTTTTTGTTTCTGTCACGAAATCCAACGCCACTTTTAAAGCAATCGTGTCTGCTATATTTGGCGTACCCGCTTCATACTTATAAGGAAGATCACTAAAAGTTGTCTTTTCGAAAGTTACTTCTTTGATCATTTCGCCACCGCCCATAAACACGGGCATTTCTTCCAATATTTTTTTCTTGCCATACAATACGCCGGTTCCGGTAGGGCCATATACTTTATGCCCGGAGAATGCAAAAAAATCACAATCCATTTTCTGTACATCAATATCAAGGTGAACAGTCGATTGCGCGCCATCCACAAAAACCAAAGCACCCACTTTATGCGCTTCCTCAATTATTTCTTCAACAGGATTTACGGTTCCTAATGAATTGGAAACATGAACAATTGAAACCAGTTTTGTTTTTTCAGAAAGTAGCTTTTCAAATTCCTTCATTTCTATTTCACCTTCATCAGTTACAGGAATTACTTTTAAAACCGCTTTCTTTTCATTACAAAGAATTTGCCACGGAACAATATTAGAATGATGTTCCATTCCTGAAATTATGATCTCGTCGCCTTCTGTAATATTTTTTCTTCCCCAGGTATAAGCTACCAAATTCACCCCTTCTGTAGTACCTCTTGTAAAAATAATTTCATCAGTAGATTTTGCATTGATAAAATCTTTTACAGTTTTCCTGGTTGCTTCATACGCGGCAGTTGCTTCTTCTGCCAGCGTGTGAATGCCGCGATGGATGTTGGCATTATAATTCGAATAGTAATAAGTCAATGCATCAATAACCGCCTGTGGCTTTTGCGAAGTGGCCGCATTATCCAAATAAACCATTAACTGGTTATTCACCTCGCGTTCAAGAATAGGAAAAGATTTCCTGATCTCATTTACATCGAATGTTGGTTTTATCGTAGTGGTTGTTTCCATGATTTACTCCCCGGTATTTACTTCTGAAAGCCTTGCGCTTATCAACTCTTCAGCATATTCGCGCAACGGTACTATTTTAATTTGTTCAACAATGTTGGAAGCAAAAGCCTGCAACAACATTGCCTGTGCATGCTCTTTTGAAATGCCGCGGGCTCTTAAATAAAATAAAGCATCTTCATCCAATCTCCCTACAGTGCATCCATGTGAACATTTCACATCATCTGCATAAATTTCAAGTTGCGGTTTGCTGTTTACACTGGCGTTATCGCTCAGTAAAATATTGTTATTGCTTTGATAAGCGTTTGTCTTTTGTGCGTCAGGCCTTACATAAATTTTGCCACTGAATACACCGGTTGCGCTATCATCAATAACACCTTTGTACAATTCATTACTAAAACAATTGGGCTTCGTGTTATCTACAAGCGTATGATTATCTACATGTGTTTTCCCTTTCAATAAATACAATCCATACATATGGGCTTCGTTGCCTTCGGCTTCCATAATAATATTGGTATTGTTACGAATTGTTCCGCCGTTTAAAGAAATAACAAGTGAATGCGCAAAACTTTTTCCAATCTGCCTGATATGGGTAGTAGCCACCTGGCTGGCACTTACTTTATCATTTTGAATTTTATAATGTTCGAGAATGGCATCCTGGTTTACCACAATTTCAATCACCTCGTTCGTAAAACTATCCATCGAGCCGATAGTTTTATAACTCTCACTGATTTGCAATTTTGAACGTTCCTCAACATACACCAAACTGCGCGGCTGTGCTAAAATGTGGTTGTCCCTTGCGTCAGAAATGTGATACAGGTAAACAGGATTTTCAATTATTTGTTTCTTTACTGCAAAAATGAAAACGCCTCCATAAATAAAAGAAGTGTTGAGCGAATGAATACCATCATTAATAAAGAGGTTGCTCTTGGCAAGATGTTTTTTTACAATTTCACTATAATTACTGTGTTCAGCTTCTTCCAACGGCATAACCACCAATTGCTCTTTGGAACTGCGAATGGTAGAAAGTTCTGCAATGAATTTTCCGTTAACGAATACCAATTCATTCGCATTTTCATACCCCGGCAAACGCATTTCATCAATATCTTCTTTTGTAACATGCGATGGTTCTTTATCTTCAGTAACCTGGTATTCCTTTTTAAATAAATTGCTTACCGGTGCACCACTGTATTTCCATTCTTCATTTTTATGAGTAGGAAGGCCTTTGGTACTGAAATTTTCAAAACCTTCTTTTCTCACCTGTGTTAAAAATGCATCAGGATCCAGGGATTGAAGCCGGTTAAATTTTTCGTCGAAATATTCTAATTTAATTTGTTCCATTTTTATTTTTTACATCAATAATTAAATTGCTGATGTTTCATTCAATTCTTCTTTTATAAAATCGTATCCTTTTTCTTCCAGTTCCAGCGCCAGTTCTTTTGTACCGTTTCTTACGATTTTACCGTTAAGCAAAACGTGCACAAAATCCGGTTGCAAATAATCTAATAAACGTTGGTAGTGCGTGATCACAATGATAGCGCGGTTTTCATCACGCAATTTATTTACACCGCTGGCTACAATTCGAAGCGCGTCAATATCAAGGCCTGAATCCGTTTCATCCAAAATGGTCAATTTAGGTTCAAGCATGGCCATCTGAAAAATTTCATTTTTCTTTTTTTCGCCGCCGGAAAATCCTTCGTTAATAGAGCGTGTCAATAATGATTTATCAATCTCCACCAACTTAATTTTTTCCTTCATGAGTTTCATAAATGAAACGGCATCCAAAGGTTCCTGTCCATGATATTTCCTCTTTTCGTTCAGTGCGGTTTTTATAAAATTGTTGGTGCTCACGCCGGGAATTTCTACCGGGTACTGAAATGCAAGAAACAACCCTTCGCGCGCACGATCTTCGGGAGATAATTCCAACATATCTTTTCCATCAAATTCAACCGAACCTTCGGATACTTCATATTCTTCCCTTCCTGCCAAAACAGAAGCAAGCGTACTTTTTCCTGAACCATTAGGGCCCATGATCGCGTGAACTTCACCTGCGTTTACTTCAAGATTAATTCCTTTTAATATTTCTGTTCCTTCTACAGAGGCATGCAAATTTTTGATTGATAACATTTCGTTTATTGAGTATTTTATTTGAAATTTTAATTCGTAATTCGTAATTCTAACCCACGCTTCCTTCGAGACTAATGGCCAATAACTTCTGCGCTTCCACTGCAAATTCCATTGGCAATTGATTCATCACTTCTTTTGCAAAACCGGTAACGATCAATGCAACGGCAGCTTCTGTATCAATACCACGCTGACGACAATAAAAAAGCTGGTCTTCACCAATTTTAGAAGTTGTCGCTTCGTGTTCAATTACGGCTGTATTATTTTTCGATTCGATGTAAGGAAATGTATGTGCGCCACATTTATCGCCTAGCAATAAGGAATCGCATTGCGAATAATTTCTTGCATTCAATGCGTTCTTGCCGGCACGAACCAGCCCACGATAACTGTTCTGGCTTTTGCCTGCAGAAATGCCTTTTGAAACAATCCGGCTTCTCGTATTTTTTCCGATATGAATCATTTTGGTTCCTGTATCTGCCTGCTGAAAATGATTGGTTAACGCGACAGAATAAAACTCACCGATTGAGTTATCGCCTTTCAAAATAACGCTTGGATATTTCCACGTAATTGCAGAACCGGTCTCTACCTGCGACCATGAAATTTTGGAATATTCACCATTACAAATACCACGCTTGGTTACAAAATTGTAAATACCTCCCTTTCCTTCATCATCACCGGGATACCAGTTTTGAACGGTGGAATATTTTATTTCAGCTTTACGCATCGCAACCAGTTCTACTACGGCAGCATGCAACTGATTTTCATCGCGCCTTGGCGCGGTGCAACCTTCGAGATAACTAACATAAGATTCGTCTTCAGCCACAATTAAGGTACGCTCAAACTGTCCTGAATTTTCTGTATTGATGCGGAAATAAGTTGAGAGTTCCATCGGGCAACGAACGCCTTTTGGAATATAACAGAAAGAACCATCGGTAAATACCGCTGAGTTTAAAGCTGCAAAATAATTGTCCGTCATAGGCACCACCGATCCTATATGTTTTTTCACCAGCTCAGGGTGATTTTGGATCGCCTCGCTCATGGAGCAAAAAATAATTCCCACTTCTGCCAGTTGCTTTTTAAAAGAGGTAGCTACGGAAACACTGTCCATCACCACATCTACAGCAACACCGGTTAACCTTTTCTGTTCGTTGATAGAAATACCCAGCTTTTCAAAAGTCTTCAACAACTCGGGATCCACTTCATCCAGGCCGTTTAATGTCGGCTTTTTCCTGGGCGCGGCATAGTAAATAATATCCTGGTAATTGATTGGCGGATAATGCACATTGGGCCACTTCGGTTCTTCCATTTTCAGCCAGTGATGATACGCTTTTAGCCTCCACTCAAGCATCCACTCAGGCTCATTTTTCTTGGTTGAAATATGCCGGATGGTTTCTTCACTCAACCCTTTTGCCACCACATCTGTATCAATTTGGGTAACAAATCCGTATTTGTAATCACTGGCTACGGTCTGCTCCAAAACATCCATTTCTTCTTTCATTCTACCCTGTTTTTTAATCTATTGTTGTGTGTAATATTATTTGGCAAAGGTAGTTGCTTTTACTGTTTATACAAAATAGTATAAATAGATTTTTGATTTTATTTGAAGAATATTTTGGGGGGTTTAACCAAAAAATGCAATACACCCATCATCGACCATCAAAGACTCAACAATCCATCTTGAAGGTAAAACGATCAATTAAGTATTACGAATAAGGGGGCTATTCGGGGATTGATATTAAGTGCAAACGGGTTATTATTTTTTTACTTCTACGTTTAACTTTTTAGTTTCCACTTTTACCCCGGCTTTATCTACGCTAATGGAAGTTGGTTTTTCAGGAGCGGCTTTTTCAACGGACTTAGCAGGCGCTACAATTACTTCCTTTTTGGTTTCTGTTGTTTTATCAGTACACGAAATTGCCATAACACACACAGCCATAGTTAAAAAAACGATTGTTTTTTTCATAATTACTTTTTAATAATAATAAAATATTTATTATCAATTGGTTATGGGTTCAAATACTATGCCCCGTTTGGCATTTTTGACTATCTGAAGCAGAATAAGAATTTGAATAATTTCTTTGTTTACTACAAAAATGCCAACCTTTCGGATTGGCATTACAAATTTATTCACCGATTAAATATATTTTAACAGATAACCGGCTATTTTACCCCGTTACTACTTAATTGATTTCTTACCGCCTTAACGTCTTCAACTTTCACCGGTGAAACTTTATTTCCAAAACTATTTCTTACATAAGATAGTACGTTTGCAATTTCCTTGTCCTTTAAAACCGAACCCAACGGCGGCATCGGATTATTATAAGTTTCGCCTTCTATTTCAACGCCTTTCAATCCGTTCAATACAATTTTTATAAGATCACTTTTATCGCCCAAAACATATTTTGTTTGAATCAATGGAGGAGCCATGTGCGGCACTCCTCCTCCATCTGCCTGGTGGCACGAAATACAATATTTTTTAAACACCGCTTCTCCTTCTTTCAAAGATTGTTGAGCAGAAATTGAAGCTTTGGATTCTTTATTATTATCATTTAAACCACGGTTTTTAAAAAGCCCACACAAAGGCAATAATAAAAAACCGAGCACAATCATTTTAGTCATTCAATTATTTTTTATACATGATTCTATAAATAGTTCCTTTGGAATCGTCTGAAACATACAAAGATCCGTCAGGGCCCTGGGCAAGTCCGCACGGGCGATGTTTTGCGCTGCCTGGTGAAAGAGTTTTCTCACCAGCAAAGCCATCCGCAAAAACTTCCCATTTGCCACTCGGTTTGCCGTCTTTGAAAGGAACAAAAACTACAAAATATCCGGCTTGTGGTTCAGGGCTGCGGTTCCACGAACCATGAAAAGCAATGAATGCACCATTTTTATATTTTTCAGGAAATTGGTTTCCGGTATAAAACAACAAACCATCGGGCGCCAGGTGACCGGGGAACGCTTCTACCGGCTCCAAATATTTTTTGTCTGCAGTTTTTTTCCCGTCTCCACCATATTCAGGCATCAGGATTTGTTTATGCTGAATCTGGTCATAATAAATGTAAGGCCAGCCTGCATTATCACCCTTGCGAATTTCATACATGCATTCTGCCGGAAGTACAGCCGATTGTTTTACGGTATAATATTTCGGGAAAAGATCGTGCAACTGATCACGGCCGTGTTGCATTACAAAGAGCGCATTGTCCTGGTTGTTCCAATCTAGTCCCACAACATTTCGCAAACCTGTTGCATAATGAACGCCGTCGCCATAATGTTGATCAGCTTTATCCGCTCTAAATTGCCAGATGCCGCCCGCAGAATCTAAAATCGGGCAACCGGGAATTCCCATCGAACCCGGTACGCGATCCTGTTCCTGGCAGGAGTTGGAATAAGCGCCCACATTCACATAAATGTTCCCGTCATTATCCAGGGTGATCGATTTTGAATTGTGTTCTCCGTGATCCAACAATCCTGTGATGATAGTCTCCGGCTGTGAAGGCTGCTCCACTTCATCTTTATCGTTTAGCTTATAACGATACACGTCCGTATTAGATGATGCATATAAATAGCCGTTTTTCAAAGCCATCCCGGTTCCGCCGTAATTACCAAAGCCGGTAATTTTTTCCATTTTCCCATCGTGATTTTCATCCTGCAAATACAGGATGCCATTGCCATTTTTTACACCACCGAGTTTCACATAAATATTACCCTCTTTGGTAACCGCGAGATGGCGAGCTTCCCCTGTATTATCGGCAACGACCATCGCGCTAAAGCCTGAAGGCAAGGTTAAGCCTGCGTTATCCGTGTCCGGTTTAGGTAACGTTTGTTGAGGCGCTCTGTTGGTAAAAGAAACGATGCAGCACATAACTGCTATCGCAACGCCAAAGGCAAAAAGAGATTTTTTTTTCATGGAAGAAAATGTTTAATAGATCAAAAATAACTTGCAAAAAGATAAGAAAATAAAATAAACAGGTACTAGTATTTCTTTCTCTCCCTGATTTCATTTATCTGTGTTTTCCGGAATAGAAAAAGCTTCTAAAAGTTTGTTTACTGCAAAGTACCAGTAACCGTAGCCGTTCTAAACCATTTGCACGACTGTATTACCTTGCCTCTTTCCCACATTCTGCAATTTTCTTTTCTTGCATCAAAAACCTTGCTCAAATTTTTTCGTAAATTCATTTTTAATCTACTCGCTGTTAAATAAAGAAAACAAAGAAGTGATCGTAAATTTTATGTTTCAGACTGATTTTTCTCTTCACCATTTCAATAACGATTATTAAAAATCATCGATGATCGCTCTTACAGATGTCGTAAAAAAATTTGGGAATACAACAGCGGTTGATGATGTTTCATTTAATGTAAAAGAAGGTGAAAATGTTGTTTTACTGGGCACGAGCGGCTGCGGCAAAACCACCACATTGAGAATGATCAACCGCCTTATTGACGTTTCTTCCGGGGAAATTACCATCGCAGGAAAAAACATCAAAGAAATTGCACCTGAAGAATTACGAAGAAGCATTGGCTATGTTCTGCAAAACAACGGACTTTTTCCGCATTATACAATTTCAGAAAATATAGCGATCGTTCCGCGCCTTTTAAAATGGCCTGAAGAAAAAATTTCAAAACGTATTTCCGAATTGCTGGAGCAATTGCATCTTCCCAAAAACATTTTATCCCTCTATCCGCAGCAATTAAGTGGCGGCCAGCAACAAAGAGTAGGACTCGCGAGAGCGTTGGCAGCCGATCCGCCTTTATTGTTGATGGATGAACCTTTTGGAGCTCTCGATGGCATTACAAAAAATAATATTACCAAAGAATTTTCCAGGCTCGATGTATTGAAAAACAAAACCATCGTTTTGGTTACGCATGATATAAGGGAAGCCTTTGAATTAGGTGATAGAATTTTATTAATGGATAAAGGAAAAATTGTGCAACAAGGCAAAGCCGTTGAACTTTTATTTCATCCGCAAACCAATTTTGTGAGTGATTTTTTTTCGTCGCAAAAAATGCAACTTGAATTGCATTCGATTTATTTAAAAGACATTTTCAATCATCTTGAAAACACAAACGCCGAAAACAATGCACCTTTTATTGATGAAAATAAAACGCTTTGGGAAGCCATCGAATTTCTACAATTTGAAAATAAAAATTTGTTGCGGGTGAAAGATCCGGCGTCAGGCGAAATTAAAAATGTTGGCTACAACTCTTTATTCACAGGCCTTGAGGCATTAAAGCAAAGCCATGAATGATGCTCCTACTCTTTTTGAATTTGTGCGAAACCAGTCCGGTAAGATACTGGATCAGTTATTACAACACATCGGCCTCACCTTTATTTCGTTATTGATTGCTGTTTTAATCGGGGTTCCGTTAGGAATTTTTATTACAAGAAAAAGAAAGCTGGCTGCAATTGTTTTGGGTTTTACAGGCATTTTGCAAACAATACCCAGCATTGCGTTACTTGGCTTTATGATCCCTCTTTTGGGCATCGGGCCGGTTCCGGCAATTGTAGCTTTATTTCTTTATGCACTGCTCCCAATAGTAAGAAATACTTTTACAGGAATTACCAATGTTGACCAGGCAGTAATTGAATCGGCACGCGGAATGGGGATGACGGGAAATCAAATTCTTACCAAAGTAGAATTGCCCCTATCCATGCCCGTTATATTGGCAGGAATCAGGACTGCAACGGTAATAAACGTAGGCGTGGCAACACTTGCATCGTATATTGGCGCCGGCGGTTTAGGCGAATTTATTTTTGGCGGCATTGCGTTGAACAATACGAACATGATTTTAGCAGGAGCTATTCCTGCTGCTTTGCTTGCGATATTTTTTGATTTCATTTTATCGCGCGTTCAAAAATTGAATCTAAAAAAGGTACGCACTGCTTTTTGGTTGTTGCCCATTTGCCTGGTGCTGCTTTCCTCATTTTATATCCTTCCTGAATTTTACAGAAGCAAAATGCTGGCAGGTTTTACGCCCGAATTCATGGGAAGAAAAGATGGCTATCCCGGATTAAAAAAAGTTTACCATCTGAATATACGCACGGTAGTAATAAGCGACGCCGTAATGTATAAAGCTGCTTTTGAAAAAAAACTCGATGTGATCGACGGATATAGCACTGACGGACGTTTGAAAGCCTTTAACCTGCAGGTTTTAGAAGATGACAAACATCTTTTTCCTCCTTATTACGCCGCCCCTTTAGTGCGCGAAGAAGTATTAAAAAGGTATCCTGAATTACAAAATGTGTTGAACCGGTTGGCCGGCAGAATAAATGATTCTGTTATGACTGAATTAAACTACAAGGTTGATTACCTGAAACAATCACCGGCAAAAGTGGCAAAGGATTTTTTAATGGAACAAAGTTTGTACAAAAATCCTTTGCAGGAAAACGGAGATGAGATCACAATCGGCTCAAAAATTTTCGGCGAACAATATATTCTTGCAGAAATGTATTCGATGTTGATAAAAGGCAATACGCATTTGCAGGTGCAAACAAAAACAGGATTGGGAGGAACTAAAATTTGCTTTGACGCACTGACAAATAATCAAATTGATCTATATCCTGAATATACTGGTACAGGCCTTTTGGTAATTTTACAAACACCTGATTCAATTGTTGCAGGCTTCAATGGAAATAAAGAAAAAATTTACAACTACGTACAAAAGCAATTTTATAAAAGGTATAATTTACGATGGCTAAAACCCATCGGCTTCAATAATACGTATGCTTTAATGATGCGCAAAAAAGAAGCTGAAGATTTACAGATCAAAACCATTTCCGACTTAAAAAATTATCTTAGTAAAAAATAAAAATGGATTTAGCAGAAAAATATAAAACCATAAGGCAATACACTGAAAACATTTGTAAACCTTTGCGCACAGAGGATTACGTGGTGCAGCCGGTTGTGGACGTAAGTCCGCCCAAGTGGCACATCGGGCACGTCACCTGGTTTTTTGAAACATTTGTTTTGAAACCAAATGCAAAAGATTACCAGGAATTTGATCCAAATTATAATTATGTTTTCAACAGTTATTATGAAAATGCAGGAGCACGCGTAATCCGCACCGATCGTGGAAACTTAAGCCGCCCCACTGTAGATGAAATTTACAATTATCGCAGGCATGTGGATGGGGCAATGAACATTTTTTTGCAGCAACCTGTTTCAAAAGAGGTGGAAGATTTAATAGTTATTGGTTTCAATCATGAACAGCAACACCAGGAACTTTTATTGACCGATATAAAATACATACTCGGAAACAACCCATTATTTCCAGCTTATACAGATGGGAACGGCAGTAAAGCAACAAAAAAAGAGAATTCTTATTCAGCAGATGATTTTGTAAAAATGAAGGAAGGCATTTATGAGATCGGTTTTGAAGGAGAAGGATTTTGTTTTGACAACGAATTAAAAAGACATCGTGTTTTTTTGGAAAAGTACAGCGTAGCCAAAAATTTAGTTTCGAACGAAGAATACCTTGAATTTATAAAGGCAGGTGGCTATAAAAATTTTAATTACTGGCATTCTGATGGTTGGACATGGGTTAATCAAAATAAAATTTCTGCACCGATGTACTGGCATTTAATTGATGGCAAATGGTACAACTATACTTTGGAAGGTTTGCAGTTATTGGAAATGAATGACCCGGTTTGCCACATCAGTTTTTATGAAGCGGCCGCTTATGCTTCATGGAAGGGAATGCGCTTGCCTACTGAGTTTGAGTGGGAAGCAGCGGCTGCAAAATTCGAGTGGGGCCGCCGTTGGGAATGGACCGAAAGCGCTTATCTCCCCTATCCCGGTTTTTCAAAAGCGCCCGGGGCTATTGGCGAATACAACGGAAAATTTATGGTAAACCAGAAAGTACTTCGCGGCGCTTCTGATGTTACTTCGCCCGGCCATAGCCGCAAAACTTATCGCAATTTTTTTCAACCCAATTTACGCTGGCAATATACCGGCATCCGTCTTGCCCAATAAAAAAACATGAACAAATTTTTATCCGATGTGCTGAAAGGCCTGCAATCTTCACCGAAGTATTTAGACTCAAAATATTTTTACGATAAGAAAGGCGATGAACTTTTTCAGAAGATAATGGACAGCGATGAATATTATCTTACCGATGCCGAAATGGAAATTTTTTCGAAGCAACAATCGCAAATTGCAGATACAGTTTTGGATCATAACGACCAGGTTGATGTAATTGAATTCGGTCCCGGCGATGCTATCAAATCAGTTCACTTATTGAAAGAATTAGCAGGTAGAAATCAAATTGCCAATTACATACCAATCGATATTTCAGCAAATATCATCCGGCTTTTAAATGAAGATTTGCCAAAGCGAATTCCCGGCCTTACCATTCACGGGTTTGCCGGCGAATATTTTCAAATGCTCTCCGCCGCGCACCAGGTTTCTTCCAATAAAAAACTAGTGCTTTTTCTCGGCGCCAATATTGGCAACTTTAAATTCAACGAAATGCCGAAGTTTCTTCAAAAATTAAGAAGCCTGCTTTCTTTTGGAGATATGGTTTTGATCGGTTTCGATCTGAAGAAAAATCCGAAAAAAATATTGGCTGCCTATAATGATGAAGCCGGTTATACAAAGGATTTTAATTTGAATTTACTAAGGCGAATAAATAAAGAACTTAACGGCAATTTTGACACAGAAAATTTCGAACATTATGCCACTTATGATCCGGCAACCGGTGCGTGTAAAAGTTATCTTATTTCAACACAAGACCAGTCGGTAGTGATTGGTAATACAACTATTGGTTTTGAAAAACACGAGTCTGTCTTTATGGAGATCTCGCAAAAATATTCGTTGCACGAAATTGACACAATCGCACATGAATGCGGTTTTGAAGTGATGAAATATTTTTTTGACAGCAATAAATATTTCGTTGACGTGATCGTGAGATGTAATGGCAGTAATTAGTTTTTGCTTTATCTTAATCAACAATAAACAAACAAATTTTGCATTTTTTTGTTGAAAAAATAAAACCATTAAGTCTTAAATTTGCATTTTTATTGCCCGATAGTATAACGGTAGTACGACAGATTCTGATTCTGTTTGTCTTGGTTCGAATCCAGGTCGGGTAACCATAAAAGATGATACTTTAGGTATCATTTTCTTTATAGGAACGACTCTGTAGCTCAGTTGGTAGAGCAGCTGACTCTTAATCAGCGGGCCTAGGGTTCGAGTCCCTACAGGGTCACTCAATGGAACCAAAGGATTCAATTATACCAGTAAATAAACAAATCAGCATTATTTATATTTCTGAATATTGTAACGCCTACCCACCTTAAAGAACCTAGTGCCCACACGGGTAAAATAAGAGAAGGGATTAAGGATGTTTTATCAACCCGACAGGCACTTAATGTTGGGGAAACAATAAACACTACCTCATAAAATAATTTTTCGCTTTTGCCACGCCTTACTATAACAACGTTTGATTGGCTTTTATCCTACAAGTTTTAACCCTATAAAAATTGTTTCGTAAATTTTACGACGGTTGGATACAAATACCAAGTAGCTGGCAGGAATTGCCGGATTTATGGAAGAAAGTTTCCTTTTTTTTAATCCCACCCTGAATTATTTATCATCCTTAATTTGCAAAGCTGCATACAATGACTCCTTGCGGCTTTTAGCTACAGGCAAAGACTTACCGTTGACAAGTTCGATATAATTCCCGTTCACAGCTTTCACTGCATTTACTGACACAATGAAAGAATTATGGATTCTTACAAATTGGTCGCCCGGCAATTTTTCTTCCATTGATTTTAAACTTGAATAGGAAACGAGAGCCGGATCTGAAGTGAAAATTTTTATATAATCACCTACCGCTTCGATATACTGAATACTTTTAAATATTACCTTGTTTAATTTGTTATCTGCTTTTACGAAAAAATACTCCGGGTTGTCACTATGCGATTCCGCCCCATGCTTTGGCATATCAATTTGCTGTTTTGCTTTATTAATAGCTTTTAAAAATCTGTCAAATGATACCGGCTTCATGAGATAGTCGGCTACACCCAATTCATAACTGTTTACCGCAAACTGGTCATAGGCGGTAATAAAGATAATGACCGGTGGTGAAGGAAGTGATCGAACAAAATCTATCCCGTTTATTTCAGGCATCTGTATATCAGAAAGCAACAAGTCTACCGGATGGCTTTCAAGGATATCTAATGCTTCAAAGGCGTCTTCACATGTTGCCACCAATTCGAGGAAATTAATCTTTTTTACAAAATTTTCCAGGATCTCCCGCCCCAACGGTTCATCATCCACAATTAAACATTTGATCGTACTCATTCTATTGTTGTTGTTTTCTGAAGTTTTATCGCCAGGCCAACGTAAAAACTATGGCCGCGATCTTCTATTATCAATTCATGGTTACCCGGGTATAAAAGTTCCAGTCTTTTATTAACATTCGCCAGGCCAATACCTCCAAACTCTGTTGATTTTTGCTTTTCATCCTTATCATTTAAAATAGAAAAATTAAAAACGCCATCAGCTACCGAAATGTGCATTTTCACAAATCCTTCATTCTTTTTTTTAAGCCCATACTTGAACGCGTTTTCCACAAAGGTAAAGGTAAGAAGCGGTGCGATTAATTGTCCATCTACCTGTAAGTCATCAATTTGGCAAACAATATTCGCATTTTGCCTATACCTTGTCCTTTCAAGTTTTACATAATTTTGAATATAATCAAGTTCCTTTTCCACGGGTACCAATTGGGCATCAGATTCATATAATGTATAGCGCATCATTTCAGACAATTGTGTTATCGTCTGTGGTGCCCTATCATCTTTACGAAGCAAAAGAGCATATATTCTGTTTAAAGTATTAAACAGGAAATGGGGGTTGAGCTGCGCCTTTAAAAAGTCTCTTTCTAACTTCATGACTCTTCTTTCTGATTTAAAGGCTTGAGAGTAAAAACGAATAATACTAAAAACAATTTTCGTAAAAAAAAAGGGTGAGATGGCATAAAACATTGGTATAAGCGATAACAGAATAAACTTCGGCGAAATGATGAACCAAAACGACAAAGCCCGGCTATTCTGAACGCCTTCGCCATAATAAGGCGCCGTTACGTTGAAGTGGTTCCCTATAAAAAGAATAAAATAATGATTAAGAAGGTTCCAAAGAAAAACACATCCGCCAAATGACAATAGAGTTGCGATAATCCTGCTCTTTAAAAGTGTATTCGGAACCGCCACGTAGAAGAAAAGATAGAAGACAGCCAAATTGCAAAATAGGGTTCTCAGGGCAAATGCCGCTGCCTGATCAAAGGGTAGCCCCGAATCAAAGAATAAATGAAGTTGAATCAGAGAGGTAAAAAATACCCACATTGAAAAGTGACAAAAAAACCTCACCCATGGTGTATAATACCTTTCCAAATCA
Organism: uncultured Chitinophagaceae bacterium; assembly: GCA_963783125.1. Lineage (GTDB taxonomy): Bacteria > Bacteroidota > Bacteroidia > Chitinophagales > Chitinophagaceae > Ginsengibacter. Next base: position 202,117 of record CAWAMQ010000007.1, on the reverse strand, counting down.
AAAGTGGCTAACTTTTCGAGGAAAGGCCTTTTTGAGATATTTTCTTTGTTTGTCTCCATGTACAAAAGGATCAAAGTTTTCTTACAAAATTTTCCAGGATCTCCCGCCCCAACGATTTATCATCCACAATTAAACATTTGATCGCACTCATTGTATTGTTGTTGTTTTTTGAAGTTTTATCGCCAGGCCAACGTAAAAACTATTGCCGCGATCTTCTATTGTCAATTCATGGTTACCCGGGTATAAAAGTTCCAGTCTTTTATTAACATTTGCCAGGCCAATACCTCCAAACCCGGTTGATGTTTGTTTTTCGCCTTTATCATTTAAAATAGAAAAATTAAAAACACCATCAGCTACCGAAATGTGCATTTTCACAAATCCTTCATTCCTTTTTTTAAGCCCATATTTGAACGCATTCTCAATAAAATTAAAGGTGAGCAAAGGAGCTATTAACTGTCCATCTATCTGCGGGTCATCAATTTGGCAAACAATATTTGCATTTTGCTTATACCTTGTCCTTTCAAGTTTTACATAATTTTGAATGTAATCAAGTTCCTTTTCCACGGGTACCAATTGGGCATCAGATTCATATAATGTATAGCGCATCATTTCAGACAATTGTGTTATCGTCTGTGGCGCTTTATCATCTTTTCGAAGAGAAAGAGCATATATACTGTTTAAAGTATTAAACAGGAAATGGGGGTTGAGCTGCGCCTTTAAAAAATCTCTTTCTAACTTCATGGCTCTTCTTTCTGATTTAAAGGTTTGAGAATAAAAGCGAATAATACTAAAAACAATTTTCGTAAAAAAAAAGGGCGAGATGGCATAAAACATTGGTGCAAGCGATATCAGAATAAATTCCGGCGAAATGATGTGCCAAAAGGAAGCAGCGCGGTTTGCCTGAATACCTCTGGAATAATAAGGCGACGTTACATTGAAGTGGTTTGCTATAAAAAGAAGAAGATAATGATTAAGAAGGGTCCAAAGAATAATACAGCCGCCAAATGACAATAGCGTTGCAATAACCCTGTTTTTTAAAAGCGTATTCGGAACCGCCACGTAGAAGAAAAGATAGAAGACAGCCAAATTGCAAAATAGGGTTCTCAAGGCAAATGCCGCTGCCTGATCAACGGGTAGTCCCGAATCAAAGAATAAATTAAGCTGAAGCAGAGAGGTAAAAGCAAGCCACATTGTAAGGTGGCAAAAAAAGCGAACCCATGGTGTATAATACCTTTCCAAATCAAAAGTGGCTAACTTTTCCAGGAAAGGCCTCTTTGAGATATTTTCCTTGTTTGTCTCCATCCGGTAGCAAATCTTCAAATAAAAACTTGATCTTCTTGTAACAACTGGTAATTATATTCCTGGCAAAAAAGGAAATGTTTCTACTCCATCAACCTCTATTTGGTCAGATTTCCAGCGAACTTCGTTAGAACAATTAGGCGTGTAAGGTAGGAAACTTTTTCATTTACCAGCAAGGAAATTGCTGCCTTAGCCCGGTAGCCAGCCGGGGTTCAATCAGCAGAGGTAAAGGCAGGAAAAAAAACGGGCATTCATAAAAAGCAAGGCATATCTCCAAAGAAAAAAAGGATTGAATTCCAATGACATTTTTCTGCAGCAACAATTATCTTTCTATGCAAAAATTGATTATTTATTTTGTCGGCCAAAAAATTTTCGATGCCTGGCCAGAAATACACGATGGATTGAAAGATATTGCCTGGTAGTGTGAAATCTGCAAACATCCGTTTACAGCCGGTTTTTTTTTCGCTTCGCTTCAAAAAATTTCCTGTCCCAAACCAGTAAACAAACAAATAGCACCGATTCTTATTTTCTTACCAGGCGAAGCCGGAACTAAAAAAATCAGTTCAAAATAAAAAAACCGGTCTTGTAAAAACCGGCTTTTAAAAAACATTTTTTTTTCACTAGTTAATTATAATTTTTAAAACATCCCTTTCCCCTGCTCTCAAAACATTGATGAAATACAACCCTTTTGGCAAAAAGGTTAAGTCAAGAGGAATAATGTTTCCGGGAGAGCTGAAAGTTTTTGAATACACATTTCTTCCTTCCGGATCGGTGACATTAACGAGGTATTTTTGAACCTGTGCTTCGGTGGGTACTTGTAATACTACCCGGCCATTTGACGGGTTAGGATATACAGTGATTTTATTTACATTGCTTATTTGTATGTCACCTTGCAACGAGCCGGATCTTATTGCAGCATTGTTGCAGTTCATCACAATATTTTGCGTTTGAGGCACACCCGTACTGCATCCGTCTACAGCGGCCACGGTTACGGAACCCTCTTTATTTCCAAAAGCTACCATAATTGATGTAGTTCCCTGTCCTGACGAAATGGAAGCCTGTTGCGGCACGGTCCACACATAAGAAGTTGCGCCTGGAACTGCAGGAATTGAAAATGCCACACTTTCCTGCCGCGGACAAACTACCATCGTGCCTGTAATAGGTTGAGGCTGCGGTGGAATTCCGGCAACAGTAATACAACTATTTGCACTACTTCCGCATGAATTACTATTTGATTTTACACAAATGTCACCGGTGATATAACCTGCATCAAACGATACGGTGATATTTGATGTTCCCTGGCCACTTATAATATGTGCGCCTTGCGGAACCGTCCAGGTAAAGGAAGAGGCAGATGAAACAGGCAAAATGGAATAGGTTTTCGTAACAGCACCGCATACATTGTCCGGGCCACTAATCTGTCCGGGTGTAGCCGGAGCAGCTTCGAGAGACAGTATCCTTGGATTCAGGGAAGGGCTTTCTCCACATGCATTTGATGCGGCCACCGTTAAATCACCTGAAGTGAAGGACGGATCCACATTTACTGTTAGTTGAGTAGTTCCCTGGCCGCTGACAATGGAAATACCATCCGGCACTTCCCACTCATAAATAGAAGCGTTATCAACAGGAGCAACTGAATATACCTGTGTGGAACTACAAATACCACTGCTTGTACCCGAAATCGGGCCGGGCGTGAGTGGAATGGCATTATTGTTATTGGTACTTACGTTTGCGCTACCGGTACACCCATTGTTATCGGTAACGGTAACGGAATAATTTTGAACAGAATCAACTGAAATCGAATGATTGGTTTCGCCTGTTGACCACAAATAAGAAGCATAGCCCGTGCCCGCATCCAATGTAGTGGAGCTGCCTCCACAAAAAGAAAGTGTTCCTGAAATAACGGGAGACGGCGAAGTAAACTGGTGAATTGATTTCGGCATAGAAGTTCCCACGCATCCGTTATTATCCGTCACGGTGACAGTATAATCTCCCGGTGTACTTATAGTAGTCTGATTCGTAACGTCATTGTCAGACCATAGATAAGTTTGATAACCAGAGTTTGCTGTCAGCGTAACAGAACTGTTGATACAATAGCCGGAATCTCCGGAAATTTTCGGCACCGGCGCTTTATACATAGTAGTAGTTGCACTTGCTGTAGCAGAACATCCGCTTGCGTTAGTAACGGTTACTGTATAAGTAGTATCTATTAAGCTTTTTATCGTTTGAGTAGTAGCGTTTGTTACAGACCATACATACGAACTGTAACCGGCACCGGCATCTAGTATCGTTGAATCGCCCGGACAAAATGAAAGGTTTCCTGTGATAGAAGGCGACGGCGTAGTTGCCATGGTCATTACTATGCTTCCGCGTCCCTGGCAACCGGTAGCATTAGTAACTGTTACCGTATAAGTACCCGGAGAGGTGACATCAATTTTTTCCGTAGTCTCCCCTGTGTTCCACCTGTAAGAAGTAAAGTTACCCGCATCTATTGTTGTGGATTCACCCGGGCAGATAGTTGTTTTACCACTGATATTGACTACCGGTAAAGGATTAACGGTTACAGTAAATGGAGAAGAAGTTAAAACGCCGCAGCCGGTTCCATCATCGTATGAAACTGTATATTGTCCTGCGGTTTTTACAACGATGCTGTCTGTTGTCGCGCCGGTACTCCAGGTATTGCCACCTGCCTTATCCGAGCGAAGCCAAACGCTGTCACCCTGGCAAAAAACGGTATTGCCACGGGCAGTGATTACAGGAGCGGTAGTAGAAGGCGCTTTTACTTTTACACTGTCAGAAGTGGAACAACCGTTCGCATCTGTTCCGGTTAAATGATAGGTTCCCGGATTTGATACAATTTTTTGCGATGAGGTTTCTGATCCCGGGCTCCATACTATGCTTGAAAATACACCCGGAGTAGTTAACTGTCCAATTGCAACTGCGTCAATTGAATTATACCCTGCTACAGAATCTGATGCTAAAGTGATCCTGATTTCTGAAACATCGTAAGAAGTTGTCGGGAAAGTAATCCTGTTGATCTTCGATGTTTTAGGTAATGTTTTAGCTTTAGCAGCATACACCATATCAAAATTGCCAGTCCCGGGGTTCTTAACAAAAACAGAATCGACAGCACCCGGATTAAATGTTTCAAATATCTCAACCATATTGATTGGAGCAGGATCAGGAAACTGTAAAGTAAGATATTCTCTCCTTGAATCCGGCGAATTGCCGGACCATGCCTTTGGATTGGAACCATAAGCAGGATATACATCAGGTGTCCCTAAAACTTTATTAGCACTATAGGCATTCACAGTTGCCTGGGTGCTAAAGTCAACTACACTATCAGCAAACCGTTCGGTTTTGGCTGAGGCAGTTAGCGTATCCTTGGTTCCTGAACACAAATTCACATTTCCGGTGATTGCAGCTCCCGCAACACCCTGAATTAATTCAGCCCTGATCATTAACCTGCCGGCATTCGAATAATCAGTAAGACTATCTCCATTTAATTTTGCTACGTAGTAGGCATTCTTCCTGACAGTTTTCCCCTCCCATTGTACCCCTACAGGTAAATAACTTGTAGCGTTCACTGTTTGTGCCAAACCCACAAAATAATCTTCATCTTTAAGCGATGGGGTGTTTGAAAAATAGAAAGAATGATATGCGTTCACCTGTGAAGAATCAGGGACGAAAGGAGCCGAAGTGGCGATAATATTTCCGGAGGTATCTCGTGCAACACCATACACTGAATGCCCAACAGCGGAAGCACTTAGGTAAACCTGTACACTGTTGATTTTGCCACAACCTTGCAGGTGATAACGGGTAAGCAGCAGCCCCTGTATTGAATCAAGACCTGTTTGTGCCAGCAGGTTGGAACCATCATCATACGAAACTATTGACTGGCCTACTGTTTGTAAATAATAATTTCTGTTGTTATTCACTACATTTTCACCTGTCTGTGCAGGCATACTTACAATAATCGAATCTTTTTCGAATAAAGAAGGTTGCCAGCCATCAAATGAAATAAGTGTGTCGGAGTTTGCTGGAAGCTTAACGTTCTCTACATCAGAATACCTGATTGAATTCGAATTCACCTCTTTGACAGTAAGCGTAACAGGAATTGTTTGTGCAGTACTCATGTAGTTGGTCAGCAAAGCCTGTACAGGTGATGAAGTGAATGCAGGTGCTTCGTTCCCCAACGAATACACTTCTGAAACGGCAACGCTGTCCTGCAAATAAGAAGAACCAAAAATTGTTTCCGGGCGCAGGTTAGTATTTACCAAAGTAGTTTGCAAAGCTTGTGTCAGACTATCACTTTTTCCGACAAAACTTAAAATATATTTTATACTGTCAATACCGTTGGTATCTTTTACCGAAGTATTGGCTGTAGTACTTACAGTAGTATTGGCTGAAGAAATATCACCGGTAGAATTTGAATATTCCCAGGCCACATAAACCCCGCCGCCTGTATACGTGAAGTTACTACCGTTTTTAAAAGGGATAATGTAAGTCCCGATAGAGTCCGGTATTTTCAAACTGTCATCATCAACCAAAGTCATTGGCGTAGCAGGTGAAACAGCATGATCCCACGATATGGTTTGCCTAAGTCTGTAGCGCACCTCATAAGAAGTTGCATTTGAAACCGGTGTCCATTTAAAGATAACTGAACTATCAGTAATTGAATTGGTTGTTAAATTTTCAGGAGGATAACAAACCTGAGTTCCTGTAGTGGTAAAATCAGGACCTGAAATATAAGCGCCAGTGCCAGACGAGCAAACAGTTCTAACCTGCCACTCATAAGTGGTTCCGGGTGCTAAATTTGAGTGAATTAAAAAAGAATCTGAAAAAGCAATTGTGACAACCCAATTGGAAGTTCCGACTCTCCTGTATTGAATACCATAATAATTGGCACTGTCTACAACGGCCCACGAAATTTGAGCAGTGGTATCTCCCACAGCGTCTACTGCCAAACCAGACGGCGCGTCGCAGGATGAAACGCTATTGGTTTTAAAGGAGGTTGCTGTAAAATTAGAATTGAAGGAGGTACACACCGTTCTGATACGCCATTGGTAATTTTTATTTGCCAATAAACCAGAAGCATTATAAAAATTATTGGTAGTTGAATCAATATTCCAGGAAGTTGAATCTAAACTTTTGTATTCAACATAATATTTTGTAACTGCAGAAGAAGATGGATCCCAGTTGAAAGTGGCTGAATTGTCTGTTATATTGGAAGTAGATAAATTTGTGGCCTGTGTACAGGAGTCTAAATTGTCATTTGAAAAACTACTAACTGTTGAAAACGGAGAATTCTCACTGCACACTGCTCTTACCTGCCACTGATAATTACCCGGAAATAAACCGGAAGGTATTGTGTATGAATTAGAGTTCACAGTAACATAGGACCATGCAGTATCTTCTCTGCTTACTTTATCTGTTGTATTTTGAAGATACACTTTAATAGCGCCCTTTGTAGTATCCTTTTGTGGCGCACCTAAGGTAAATCCAATTGAGGTGATCTCTTTTCCATTCTCAAAACCACTCGCCTTCATTTCGTCTGGTGTAATCAGATAAAAACCTCTCTGGTATCTGAAATTACCCTGCGGGCTGGCTGCCTGGCTAAAATTTCCATTTCCCGGCAAAACCACTACCTGCTGTGCCGCCAGGTTCTTATTCAACAAAAATAAAATAGAAACAATAAGAACTTTAATTATCCTTTTTACTGAAAGAAAAGCGAATGGGCTTACGATGTTCATGTTTAAAACTTTAATTTGTGAGAAAAGGCTTCTTGTGATAAGATTCCTGCCATTTCCTGTTAAAGAGCCTTATTTCCAAATTCCTGCAATTAACCGGCATTTTTTTAATAGTGATTAAGCTTTTTATCAAGAGCTTTCTGATTATCCAGTTGAGTCTTATAAACCTGCATGACATGGTCTATCAAATGCTCTTTATATTGCGGATTTGAATCGATCTTTTGCCAAATCGTCTTATATTTAGCACCATCCTTTAATGCAGTCATTGTTTGTTCTGCAATTTCAAATGCGTTTTCAAAATCAGTTCTTGTTGCTTTATAATAGGTAACTGCATCACCCTTTTTAACAGGGAATTCCATTCCGAGAGTAGATTGATCATTAGCAGGAATTAATGTCGCTGTATTTTTGTTTCCCGCAGACCTGTAAAGTACAGGCGCAGAAGCAGTAGTTGAAGTAGAGGGCGCTTTGAATCCCGGAACCAATTTTTCTAACTGTGTATAAGTTTGCGATAATTGATTTTTTAGTTGGTCAATCTCATTCTGCTGCGCATCAATCAATTTTTGATTGTCATTAACATTTAAGCCAACTGCAACATTAATTTTACTTAATCCAACTGTTTGGTCTGATGTTGACCAGGCGATTCCAACAATATTTTTAATATCTTTTGAAGTTATCTTATCTGGTGAAACCGCAATACCTACGCCATTGTTTAAACCATTTGGAATAATGTAGTCTCCAAGGTTTACTTTACCAAAAACAGTAACAGGAACTTGCCCCATAAAAGCTACCTTTTCATAATTGGCTTCTGACCCGCCCGCAGGGGTATTTCCAAGTACAATTGGTTTTGTGGAAACAACCATTACTTTCTCGGCACCATCGGTGTTTTTACTTACCGCGCCCCCTTTAACGCCTACAATATCGCCTGAAAATATTTTTTCAGACGGTTGTTGCTTTAGCAAATATTCTGCATAATCACCAGAGCCAGACTGGTAGGTAACTCCTACATTATCATCCAGATTCTTCTTCCATGTGGCTAAGGTAGTAGCTGCTACTGCTGTTTCTGCAATAACTGCAGCTTCCTCAATACTTGCTACCACAATTTCTGCGATTGATCCGGCTATTAAAGATGCTATCGGAGGGCATACAACAACACCTAAGCCAGCACATACATTTTCAGAGGCATCAGCCTCAATTTGATCTGCAATTGCTTTCCCAAGATCATAGCTTGCCAACCCTACATCTATTGCTCCCGATGTTACATCATAAACTTTGCTGGCCAGTTCATTTGTATATTCTGTACTATTATGCAATTCATTTAAAGTTTCACCTTCGATACGCCCGACAGTGGCCCCACTGCTGTTTTTAAAAGTCACAAAATTATTTTTATTAGCAGGAGTAGAAGCCCCCACCTGTATGCTAATCCCATTCGCATCTGTGCTATTTGTAAACTCGGCAATATAGTTGGACGAAGCATTTACTTTCAAAGTATTGTTGATTGTTGCCACACCGGCTGTTGTAAGCGTTCCTCCGATATTCACATTTTTGGCTATCCCTGCACCTCCGTCAACCACCAGGCTTCCTGAACTTGTGCTGGTGGATTGCGTAGTATTTTTGAGTGTGGATATGCCTAGTACATTAAGGCTGTCGAGAAGGTTGGCAGCTCCACCTACGGTTATTTTTTTACCAATACCTACACCACCAGCTACTATAATTGCTCCGGTTTTCGTACTTACTGATTCGGTCGGATCATTTACGTGTAAAGGTCCTGCGAATGAAGTGTTACCTCCTATCCTCACATCTCCTCCGATGGTTAATCCCTGGTCAATTCCCACTCCGCCATATATTGCCAGCGCACCATTAGGCGAAGCTTTGGTGGTATCCGTATTGGTGAGGGAATTGAAAACCGAATTACTATCCACTCTCAATCTACCCGATAAAACCGTTGGATTCCCGTGATTGACGTTTAATGAACTGTCCAGATCGGTAATTCCCTGGACATGCAAAAGACCAGTCAATGTTGTCGGACTCTTTTCGTTTACGTTCAGCCTGCTGTCAAGATCAGTTGGACCATCGACATTCAAAGAAGAATTCAACTTAGTTTCTTTGTCTACTGTTAGGGTTCCTGACAATAGTGATGACGCCAGGCTGTCAACGGTAAAATCCCCGGTCAGCCTGGTTTTACTCTGCTTTGACACTGTAAAATTTCCATAATTTATTGTTTCACCACCAACATGATTTAAATAAACACTGGAATCCACTACCAGGTCAGCGCCTACTTCTAAACTTCTTTTTATTTTGATATTCCCGTTAGCATATATCCTTAATCTTTCAATATTATTTGTTACTAATACAAGATCTGCCGCATCTGTGGTTCCCAACTTATCCTTTGTCGGATCAGAAGTGGAGTTTCCAAACAAGCTCCAGCTTTGGGAAGGAATTCCGGCACTTGTGGAACCTGAAGAGTTATGGTCTCCCGACGCACTTGCCGATGGTCCAACCAACTGCGCCGCAGTGGCCGCATAATATGCATAAGGGACGGCTAACAATTTACTGTTACTTATTTCAGTAAACGCTGAATTTGCGCCTTCTTTAATACTCACTTTCATCCATATATCCTCAGTGCTCCATGGCACAGCCGTAAAATCTCCCGTTTCTTTGTCTCCTTCGCCTATCACCAGGGAAAACAATCCCAATTCATTGGTAATTACGTTATGCACTTCACTGTAGTAATTACTGGCATTACCATTTGCTTCGCCAAGCAACGTAATTTTTAAAGAGATATTCTGGTTAGCAAGTATCTGTCCTTTGGCGTCTCTAGCTACGGCCTGGTACTTCATTCCCCGCGGCACAGACTGTGCAAAAGCGGCCGATAATAGAAATAATGCAAAAACATGTAGAAGAATTAATTTTTTCATTTTGTATGTTTTGTGTGTTGGTGTTTGGTATTCGTATTATTGTGTTTTTATGATTTTGTACGTCTTGATTGTTTGTCCTGAAGGAGTATTGATGAAGAGGATGTAAATATCTGCAGCCAGGTTGGTCATATCAATAGTGGTTGAACTGCCTGCCGTATAAACAGAATTTAGGTACACGGTTCTTCCATTGATATCCGATAACCGCAGATAAACTTTGGTGTCAGCCACACCATGAAGGTACACGTGAAGCATGCTGGTAACAGGATTAGGATATACGCTCACCTGGTAGCCCAGGGACGAATCAACCTGCACAGGTATGTTGATTACCTGCAAATACGGTTGTTGAAAGCCCTGGGTATAAATATGCTGTTGGGTGGAAATAGTTTCCGTTGCCAGTTCGCCTAAGGTCCAGTCTAATCGTATGTTGTTGGATAGGTCGCTCCCACCTCCTGAAGCAATAACCGTGGGGCTTACGCTTTGCGCCTTTGTCAAAAAGAAGGAAAACAGTAAGCAGGTTAAAATTGTAAAGCCTTTATTCATAAGCAGACATAATTATTACGCATCAGTAAAGGGGTACTGAAAACATCGTTTACAAATTTTTGTGACAGTTAACCGGAAGATCCCGGGAGGTTTTATCAGAAGGAATATCTCAATTCAGCTAGCGTTAAATAGTATGTGGGGTTACTATAATACTTGATAACATCAACGAACTCGGGTAAAGATAATTTAGAAATTGAAAGAGGCAAATAATTGTTAAGAAAACCTAAAATATGGCCGACATTTTTACAATTAAATGACAGTTTAGGGTTTAAGCTTACACATAACATGTTCATTAAAAACAGTTTGCAGTAAAAGAACAAATGCTGCAGATTTTTATTTGGAAAAAACATCCTCACAAACCCACTGCTATAAAGCGATGATTCTGCATCTGTATCTGCGATATATTTGCGGGTAAATATGGTTTTCAATCCTGTTTCGTTGTATAAAAAAGCTGACGGTGGTCTTTCCAAAGGAACCTGGTGGCTTTCGCTTATAATGCTGGTTAACCGCAGCAGAACGATGGTTGTGCCTTTTATAACGATGTACCTAACACAGCTCTATGGTTTTTCTATTGGGTTGGTCACCTTGGGCTATAAAACGTGGTGGATCATCGTTTGTATTTGCCTCACGCTGGCTTTTTATACAGAAAAATAGATGCACCTTCAGTTCTTCTAAATGTTTAAAGTCCTGGAACGTTGTGGGCAACCGGCGATCATTTGATTTTCTTACACTTTATTTCACGACCCGCCTGGTGAAACACAAAACCATCTATTTGGTTCTGATCATTTCTTGTAAAATCAAGTTGAACATCTTCTTCTTTCTCAAAGAAAAAATCTTTCTTTTCGGCATAAAGTGTTTTTGGTGATTGACCGGTTGGGGTTGCAATCAGCACACTGTCCTTTGCAACTATGCTCACATTTATACCGGGCATCACCTCATACTCGCCAGTATATTGCTGCATGATTTGCTGATCAAGGTTTATCGCTTGTCTTTCTTTGGGAAGTTCATATGGTTGATGATAAAGAATAGCGTATATTTTTTTGGTTATCTCTCCTACCGTTTGATTTGATGCATTGCTCAGTAAGATCACACTCACTCCATCTTCGGGCACCCGTGACATCATCGTTATATAGCCGGGGATGCCGCCTCCATGTGCCACTCTTCTCTTTCCATCAATACTGTCTATCCCCCATCCATAACCGTAATTATTTTTTACCGGTGTATACGCTTCTTCCTGCTGGGATGCGGATAAGATGGTCTGATTCTCCAGCGCATGACTCCAGCGATACAAGTCGCCGGTTGTGGAATATATAGCGCCGGCAGAAAATGATATTGTTGAATCCACAATAGGTGCCCGCATGGTGTCTTTGGAATTTAAGGCAAGATATCCTATCGTCTTATCAGGGCTTTTTAAATTAGTAAAATCAAAGCCACTATGCGTCATATCCAACGGCTGGAAAATGAAATTTCGAACAGCGGCTTCATATGGTTGGTGAGTAACTTCTTCAATGATATAACCCAGCATCGAATAGCCACTGTTAGAATAACTCCAGGAAGTTCCCGGTGAAAAATCCAGCGGCTTATTTTCAAATAAGGACATCATTTGTTCGCGTGTTTTGGGTTTGGTAATTTCATTTTTCATGAAATCCTGATCATTGGTGTAATTGTAAATGCCGGCAGTGTGAGTCAGCAATTCTTTAATTGTAATGCTATCCCCTTTGGGAAAATCCGGAAAATATTTATTGAGTTTGTCAGACACGGATAATTTATTTTGTGCCTGGAGCTTCAGAATAATAGCCGAGGTAAACTGTTTGGTTACCGATTCCCAACTGGTAGATGGAATGTTCATTATTCAAAACTTTATTTTCGGCATCGCGGTACCCATAGCCTTTATTTAACAGAAGGTCTCCGTTTTTAGCTATAAGAGCAGAACCGTTGAATTGATGCAGCTCTGAATAGGCATTTAGTAGCGTATCAATGCTGGAGGCAGCATCCTGCGCGATCGAAAATTTAATTGAGACCAACGCTACTATAAAAATGAGAATTTTTTTCATGAGCATAACAGTTGATAAATTAATTAAATATAAATATAACTTTCATTTGGCACTATCGAACAAAATGTCAATTACTTTTTTACAGATCAGACTGCGTTGCTTTTAATAAGGTTACATATCCGGGCAATTTTTTAGAAAAACAATTCCCGGGACTTTGTAAGCTCCGAAACAGGCGGGGTACGCTTTTTCATCAAATATTTATAGAGGGAGAGATTCAAAAGGAAAAGTTCCAAACCATAAAATACGTCCTCAACCGGGATAGTAAACAAACGAATATTCATGATTTCTGTTTTGTTATAAATAACAACTGGCTGTTGTAAGCCGCTGCCGGTAAGAATTCCGTTCACGATTAAAAAAGGAAACAACAGTATTGCATACACGCTTATCGCTTTACCAAACCATTTTACGCGAAAAATAAATTTCAAAAAAACTGCCACAAAAGCAGTACTTATAAAGGTGACCGAAGTATAAAGTCTTCCGCCAAAAACCAAACCGGTACCTGTTAATACAATAAAAAAAACGATAACAAAATTTCTTTCTGTTTTATCATTCCAGGCGAGGTTATAAAATTTATCAAGGCAAAAAAAAGTGAAAATGCAACTGAACGGAATGCAAATAAAAAAAAGAATTTCTTCTACCGGAAGTTTTAAGAAATAAATTCCTGTTACATAGCGTGAATTAAAGCTCCATACACCCAGATAAGTAAACAAAGCATCCCAAATAATAAAAATTAAAGCAACGACTAAAGAAGCTAAAAAGAATTGCTTCCATGTTTTATAAAATTTTATTTTAGGATGAAACGAAAACAGCAGCGGAATCAGAATGGTAAAAAAATCAACAAGCAGGTATAAAGACTTCATGTGGCCTTTTTTAATTTCAATTCGCGGAAATATTTTAGAGGCACCCACAGCATACCAAAGCATTCGCCATCCTCTTTGGTAAGATGTTTATGATGTATTTTATGCGCACGACGTATGGCCCTAAAATAAAGGCTGTCACTATTTCTAAAGATTTTAAACCGCTGGTGAATAAAGATATCATGAATCAGAAAATAGGCCATGCCATATAAAGTAATACCAAGGCCGATAAAAAAAAGAAAATTGTAATCATTTTTCATTCCGAAAAATAACGAGGCGATTCCAGGCAATGCAAAAATCAAAAAAAAGAAATCGTTGTGCTCGATAAATCCTTCGCTTTCCTTTTTGTGATGGTCTTTATGAAGTTTCCATAAAAGACCGTGCATAATATATTTGTGTGCCAGCCATGCTACTCCTTCCATAGAAACGAAGGCAATCAACACAAATACAATATCAATTATTGTTTTTTCCATGGCCATTAAAAATTTGATTTAAAACCTGTTGCCTGTAGGCAAAGATATCTTCAATTTTATTGCGGACTAAAATTGAATGGGTCAGTTCGCCGATAACCCCATAGGGCAATTGATATTTAACCCTATCCTTCATCAATATACCATTTTCTTTTTCAAAAAAATGATGGGTGTGTTCCCACAATTTGTAAGGTCCTTTCAATTGCCTGTCGGTAAAGGAATAGGGCTTCTCCACTTTTGCAATTTCAGTACGCCAGTGCAGGGGAACTTTAAACAACGGCCTTACTCTATAATCAATTATCATGCCCTCATAAATTTCCCTGTTTCTTACTGATGACAAAACTTTGAAACCTAAAGCCGGTGGCGTTATTACAGCAAGATTTTCAGCGTCGGAAAAAAACTCCCAGGCCTTGTTGATAGTGATCGGTAAAAATTGTTCAGCATTAAAAATGTAGGTTTCCATTAAAGCTATTTTTTTTGTTCAAATTTTTTAATTACCTCCGGCAAACAAATTTTTAACCAGTAGGAATAATCATGCGGATTTTGCTCAATGGATTTTTGCAATTGTTCCAGGTCAATATATTTCCAATCCTTTGCTTCAAAAATATTGGGCTCCGGCAATTCATCACTTTTTCCGAAATACACATGATCGAGTTCGTGCTCTGTTAAGCCATTAGTGAATTCAGTTTTATAAATAAAGCTGAATTGAAAATCCGTTTCGCATTCAATTCCCATTTCTTCTTTCAAACGCTTGCTGATAGTCGATTTTATTTCTTCACCGCCAACAGGATGACTGCAACAGGTATTCGTCCAAAGGCCGCCTGAGTGATATTTATCATCTGCCCGTTGCTGCAACAACAACTCTCCTTTCGAATTAAAAACAAAAACCGAAAAAGCACGATGAAGGCTGCCAGTCTGATGGACAGACAACTTTTCCATCAGCCCTATTTCATTATCGTTTTCATCCACTAAAATCAACAGATCGTTCATTTTTTGATTCAAATTTATAATTGTAGTTTTTCTTTTTTATCGGCAGTTATATAATCTGATTTCATTAAATAGGGTAACAAAAACGCTTTCAACTGCACATCTTTTATTGTTGCAAAAGAAGTTTCCAAAAACTTTTTATCAATTTCAATACTTTCGTCGTAACCTAAGAAGGAAGGCATATGCGTTTGCGCATTAAACCGAAGAAATCTTAATTCAATATTTTTTTCATCTGCCTTAATTGCATTTTCAAGAATTCGTTTTCCTTTTTTGAAATAAGACATTTTAGAAAAAGGGTTAAAAACATGTTTTGCCATCATCATGATAGCGCTTGCTTTGTAGCCTGAATAAAGTGGGTTGCTATTTTCGTTGTAAGGTGAAAGGATTTCGATCAACTTGTTACATGCTGATTCATCTGTTACCGATTTTTCATAAAGTGATCTTACCTCGTCGATCGAAGGAACTTTTGCAAAGGTTGCTTTTGTAAAGAACATAAGAGCAACCACGGTTACCAGTAAACGAACAAAAAACACATTTTTCATACGAGGTTCATTTTATTTATGACCAAACTATTAATCATAAGCTGAAGTTTTTTTCCATTGTTGATCCTGATTCTTTCATTTAGGATCTTATGCGCCGGCATTTTTTTTATTTTTTTAAATAGCGACCTGTAGTATACATAAGCAAGATAAACGCCACCTTTTGAAGAAGAGGGCAATTTTTTTATTCCGGCCAATCCTGTTTTAAAATCCTCTTCAACTTCCTGCTCAATCTGTTTTTTTACATCTCTGCTGAAATGCGCCATGTTTACATTGGGGAAGTAAATTCTTCCCAAAACATGATAATCATCTTTTATATCCCGTAAAAAGTTAACCTTCTGGAAAGCCGCGCCCAGCTTCATTGCATAAGGCTTCAATTCCTCGTACAACTCAGGTTTTTCATGGGTGAATACGCGCAGGCACATAAGGCCAACCACTTCGGCGGAGCCAAGAATATATTGTTGGTATTTCTCTTCGGTATAGTCAACTTTTTTAAGATCCATTTCCATACTTTTTAAAAAAGTAGCAATCAGCCCGTCTTCGATACAATATTGATTAACGGCATGCTGGAAAGAATTTAAAACAGGGTTTACAGAAATTTTATTTTCTATCGCTTCATAAGTTTCTTCTGTAAATTTTGCCAGCAATTTGCTTTGATCGTATCCCGCAAAACTGTCCACAATTTCATCGGCCAGCCTCACAAACCCATAAATAGAATAAATGGGATCGCGCAGTTTGTTGTTCAAAAAATAAATACCCAGCGAAAAGCTCGTACTATAAGCTTTTGTAGTGGCCTTACTCACATCTGCCGAAAGTTGATCAAACAAGGATTTCATGCTTCTTATTTTTTAAATATTTTAATAATTGCCCGGCCGCTATTTTGCCGGAGATAAGTGATGGCGGTACACCAGGGCCCGGAACCGTAAGTTGGCCTGCATAAAACAGGTTTGCAATTTTTTTATTCCTGATACTGGGCTTCAGAAATGCGGTCTGCCTCAATGTATTGGCCAGGCCATAAGCGTTGCCTTTATACGCATTGTAGTCAGCAACAAAATCATTGATGCAATAACTTTTCCTGTAGTCGATATATTCTTCTATTTTTTCCCCTGCATGCTTTTCAAGTCGCAGTATCATGAGGCTGAAATACTTTTCACGGATGGCCTCATTGTCTTCCAGTCCGGGCGCGATAGGCATTAACAAAAATAAATTCTCATGCCCTTCCGGTGCAACTGTATCATCCGTTTTTGAAGGACAACAAACGTAGAATAAAGGTTTGGATGGCCATCCGGGCGATTTGTATATTTCTTTTGAATGTTGAAAAAGATCTTCTTCAAAAAATAAAGTATGATGCTGAAGAGAATTTATTTTTTTTGAAACACCGAGATAATAAATAAGGCATGAAGGCGCAAACGTTTTTTTCTTCCAATATTCCTCCCGATAATTTTTGTCACCGGGCGGCAACAAATCCTTTTCGATATGATGATAATCTGCAGAAGCAATCACTGAATCAAAATTTATTGCCGCCCCATTTACAACGATCGCTTCTACTCTTTTAGAATCGACAATGATTTTTTCTACCGGCGCATTGAAATGAAAAATGGTTCCCTGCCTTTCACAAATCAACTTCATAAAGTCGATCACTTTTCCAAAGCCACCGGATGGATACCATGTCCCGAGTTTCAACCCTGCATAATTCATCAGGCTGTACAACGCCGGCGTATCCTGTGGCATAGCGCCCAGGAACAATACAGGAAATTCCATTAAAGAAATCAGCTTCGGATTCGAAAAATATTTTCTTACATGCTTACTGAATGAAGAAAAAATTTGTAACCGAAAAGCCTCTTTGATAATTTTTGCATCCGCAAATTCACGAACCGAAAGCCCCGGCATATAAACCAAATCTTTCATCCCCGTTTCATATTTATGCCGGGCTTCGTTCATGAATTGCTCCAATTTATCCCCGCTTCCTTTTTCAACCTGTTCAAATATTTTTTTCAATTCAGAATAATCAGAAGGAATACTTATGGTTTCACTTTTGCCGAAAACCACTTCAAAAGATGGATCGAGCAACTTTAAATCATAACCATCAGATACGGCATAGCCAAAATCTGCAAAAAATCGCTCAAATACCCCAGGCATCCAATACCAGCTTGGTCCCATATCAAACACATACCCCTCTTTCGTTATTAACTGCCTTGCCCTGCCTCCTGCAGTCGCATTCTTTTCAAAAACATGCACCTCATGCCCTTCAACAGATAAATAAGCTGCTGCACTCAGCCCGGAAAACCCTGCGCCTATTACTGCAATTTTTGACATGATTTTTGTTTATATTTTAACAATTTTATTTAAACATTATAAGTCCGGCAACACCTCTTCCAAATTTTGTGGCGAACTTAACCAGTGAATATTTTTAACTGCCTTAACACCTTCAAACAATGACGGATCAGCCGAAATAAAAACTTTCCTGTCACCAAAAAACAAGCTTAGTTCTTCCAGGTAGCTTTGTGTATCCTCGGGGAAATCATTATGCGTAAGAAACAAAAGAACTTTCGAGGGGGTCGTTTCATTTACTGCGACATACAACGACTGCAACGGAACATTTGCCCCAAGATACACTGCCTTTCGTCCCGACCGACGAATAAGAAAGTAAGCGAACAACAAGCCGATCTCGTGAAATTCATTCTCCGGTAAAAACAGCAACCAGGAATCCTTATTTGTTTTCGCTGCAGGCAGAGAATCAATAACCGTGAAGAGTTTCTGCCTCACAAGGTTACTGATGAAATGCTCTGCTGCAGGCTCCAAAGCATCGGTAGTCCACATTATACCAACACGATGAAGCATAGGGTAAATCACTTTAACATACGTTTCTTTTATACCATACTTAAGCAAACAATGAGAAAATATTTTTTCAAAATTAATTTCATCATAACTCATTCCCGCCCTCACCAGTTGCAAAACAAAAAATCCATGCATATCGTTGTCCACCCGTTTACCAGGCAATTCTTCTACCAGCATGAACAATTTCTTATCGGGCATCGAGCATAATTCAGACACCTTATAACCCGATTCCAACAAACTCACAATATTCAAAAGGCGGCGCAACTGGTTATTGTCATAATATCTTGTATTCCCTTCAGACCTGTTTGGCGTGAGCGCGTTATACCTTTGTTCCCACATCCGGATCGTGTGAGCCTTTATACCGGAATAGCGGGCGAGTTGTGAAATAGAAAAGAAATTCATTTTGTTTAAATATTTACAAAAATACCTAAACAAACTTAAATTAAAAAATTTAATATAAAAACCCGCCCGTTGTGTGACCTGCTTGCCTCAAAGCGAAACATACATCCCCTTCTTTGTTTAACTTTGGTATAGAAACAAAGGCACTTATTCAATTTAATTAATGTTCAGTTTACCTCGAGGGCATCTTTATCAGGTAGTGGAGGAAAAGTATTATGCGGTTCAGTCTGGTACCAGAAAACGGTAGTAGCTATGTCATCCTGCAACGGAAGATACCTCCCATCCGGATGCCAGCCAAGATCCTGTATGGTAACTTTCAGGCTTTTCTCAAAACGTATCGGGTCAGTAAGGTGCCAGCGATATAAACCAAAACGTTGTGACACATTATAATGTCCGTCGCCTCTTATCACCTGGCAAAGACCTGAATAGGGAGAAGTAAATTCAGTGTAATGGCTTTCGCTAACCCCCGCGTCGTTTTTTGTTCTTGTATCAAAATCGTAAGAACCCCCAAAGTAATCTTCTGTTCCTGTTCCGTTAATCGTCGGGAAGTCAGTATCCCCATCCATATAGAATTTAATTTCCCCTTCGCCCCACCAGCCATTGTTGTGCACGCCAATGGCCATATAAGTTCCCACATATTGTCCGCGTCCTTTTATATTATCAACAAGCGTATAAACCGATTTATACGGCACCGGGTTCACCCTTCGAAACTGGGCATGAAAGTATGCTGCATCGTCGGGTATTTTCGTTAAAACATAATCCACGGAATAATAAAGCACCATATCCTTATCATCAATATTTTCCATAGTGATCTTACATTTTTTTCGAAAAGGCATCGGCCAGTAACAATTAAAAGCGCTTCCGGGATTTACGCAAACAGCAAGCGATTTCAAAGGTGCATACTGGTTCCAGCCCATACAAAAGAAATCACCTACAGGCACTTCTACTGAAGGTGATTTTTCATCGTCCCAATAAAAACGAATGATAGAATTTCGCCAAACGCCGGTAGGTGTCATCCATATATGCTGAATAGATCCCGGGCCATCAATTTCAGCAACGGTAAAAGTGGTGTGTGCTTTAATAACCACACTGGGACTTACTTTCCAGCCTTTCCCCAATTCTCTTGAAGGGTTTTCGCCGGTTCCTTTCGTGGCCATTCCTCCCTGTCCTTTTGCGCCTGTAAAATTTTCAGGACTGATAGAACGCGATTGTGCGTCAGAAAGCCGGTAGATATTTTGAAGGTTGGATTCAACACCATTGAACTTATCCTGTTGCCCTAAACAAACAGCAGAAAATAGAAGACTGATTAAAATAAACCCCGAAATTTTGTTTCTCATAACAACGTTTTTTGTTCAGTGAATTTAATTTAAAATTTGTATTTAGTTCTTATTCTTTCTCAATTTGAACCAGTAAACCAACAAATATTAAGTATTTTCATTCTCAAAAAAAATAACGATGCGACTACTTTACAAAGCCTTTTTTTTAAGTTCTGTTCTATTTTATCTGACACCTAACGTAAAGGCACAAACGCAAAATAATTTTTACAACATAAAAGATTTTGGGGCTAAAGGTGACGGTGTAAATATAGATGGGAACGCAATAAATAAAGCGATTAACGAAGCTGCAAATGCCGGAGGAGGTACGGTTTATTTGCCAGCAGGAACTTATGTAAGCGGTTCAATACATCTAAAAAGTAACATTTGCCTTTATATAGACCAGGGCGCCACATTAATAGCTTCTTCAGATTCAACTTTATTTGATAAACCGGAAAAAAGCATCAATGACGCTTACCAGGATTATGGGCACAGCCACTTTCACAATAGCTTTATCTGGGGCGAAGACCTTCATGATATTTCAATCATTGGCGCAGGTAAAATTTGGGGAAAAGGATTGGTAAGAAATGGGCACAACGGTGATGAACAACCGAATAAATCCATCAGTCTTTTGCGCTGTCGTAACGTGATCTTAAGAGACATTACCATTTTTCACGGAGGTTGGTTTGCAATTCTTGCTACCGGAGCTGATAATCTCACGATTGATAATTTAAAAGTAGATACCAACCGAGACGGATTTGATATTGATTGTTGCAAAAACGTAAGGGTTTCCAATTGCACTGTTAATTCGCCCTGGGATGATGGCATTTGTTTGAAGAGTTCTTTCGCGCTGGGCTATTCACGGTCAACGGAAAATGTGACCATCACCAATTGCCAGGTGAGCGGTTATGTGGAAGGAACGCTGTTGGACGGAACATTCAAAAAAACTGATCCCAAAAACCATGCGCCGACCGGAAGAATAAAATTCGGAACAGAAAGCAATGGCGGTTTTAAAAATATTACCATTAGCAATTGTGTTTTTGATGATTGCCGCGGCCTTGCTTTGGAAACCGTTGATGGCGCCCAATTAGAAGATGTAACTATCTCAAACATCACCATGCGTGATATCGGAAATGCGCCAATTTTTCATTCGTCTTGGTGCAAGAATGCGCGGCCCTGATTCAATTCCAATTGGCGATTGCAGAAGAATTATCATCAATCAATGTTGATGGCTTATAATGTAGATGATAAACAAGGCGCCATTATCAGCGGTTTGCCCGACCATTATATGAATGATCTTCAACTGAGCAATATCCGCATTTATTATAAAGGAGGAGGATCGAAAGATGCGGCAAATGCTACTGTTCCCGAACATGAAAAAGATTATCCTGAACCGGATAGCTGGAAAACGATGCCTTCGTACGGGTTTTATATCCGTCACGTAAAGGATCTTAAAATGCATGATGTGCAAATAAGTTATTTGAAAGATGATTACCGCCCGCCATTTATTTTGGATGATGTAAAAGGAGCGACTCTTTATGATATACAGGCTGAAAAAAATTCAGGCGCTTCTTCCTTTGTTTTAAAAAATGTAGAAGACATTCAGGTTACACAAACGAAAAATGTAAAGGACATTGTAGTTGAAAAAGCAGAACAGAAGGATCTGTAATAAAAAAGGCATCCGGGATTTGGGATATGAACTCAATACCTTTAATTTCTCACATCTTTATAAATTTGTTTACGAAGCATTGTCTTCGGAGCTTCATTTTAACCGATCAAAAACACGAGACACTTTCGCGATAATCAAGAAAATAAATAATCAGGATTAATGAAAGCAAAAACACTATTCGCTTCACAATGTATTCTTGGAGAAAGCCCTCTGTGGCATGCAAAACATACATGTTGCTATTGGGTTGATATTGAAAGAGGAATTTTGTACGAATACAACTGGCTATTAAAAACTACCAAGACCTGGAATTTTAACCGGAAACTTTCTTTGGTAAGAGAAGCAAATAACAATGAATTGATATTGGCGTTAGATGCGGGCATAGCAAGATTTGATTTGGCGACAGAGCAACTTTCACCGATTGTTGATATCGAACCTGGAGATTCAGGCAACCGCTGTAACGATGGCGCTTGCGATAGTTTGGGAAGATTATGGATCGGCACCATGCATTTGCAACAAAAAAAAGGTGCCGGCGCTTTGTACATGATTGATACCGATTTGCAAATTCAGAAAAAAGTTCCGGAGACTTCAATTTCTAATGGAATTGTTTGGACTGCGGATAACAATCGCATGTATTTTATAGACAGCCCGACACGGGTTGTTCAATCTTTTATATTCCGGGAGAAAACCGGTGAAATCATCTTTGAAAAGAACGTTATTCAAGTGCCGGAAAAATTGGGAACACCGGACGGCATGACGATCGATGAGGAAGGAATGCTTTGGATTGCACAATGGGGCGGCTTTGGTGTGTACAGATGGAATCCCCGGAACGGTGAGCTATTGGATAAAATTGAACTTCCTGTTCCTCAAGTTACTTCGTGCACGTTTGCCGGCGAAAACCTTGACTACCTGGTAATTACTTCAGCAAGAGAAAATTTAGAGAATGAAGAACAACAAAAATACCCGGAAAGTGGAAATGTGTTTTGCGTAAAACCCGGCGCAAAAGGAGTTTTGACGAATACATGTTTATTGTAAAATTAATGGAGCGCAAACTTTTGAAAAAAAATTAGCTGATCGTCAAAAGTTATCATCTTATTTTCCTTATCTTCATTTTTGGTTTATCGATTGCTTTTTCTATATGAGAATTTACACAACGAAATACGATTTGCAGAGTTTATAGCAAAAGCGGATAGGTGGCTTTTCCGGAATGCCGGTAATTAGTTTTATGAATGATTCAAAAAATAAATACTTGTCTTAAATATCTTCAATATTCTTAAAAACACACTAATGGAAAAAACAATTAAGCCCGACAAACTATTTGTAGCAAGTTGCCTTGCCTTATTAGTAACTTCTTTATCCTTTGGTATCCGTGCCGGAACTATGAACACGTTAATGGTGCAGTTTCACCTGGATGCAAAACAAATGGGACTGATTGCCGGCACTGCTTTTTGGGGTTTTCCTTTAGCGATAATCATCGGTGGCATGATCGTGGATATTGTTGGTATGAAAAGGTTATTATTGCTGGCATTTTTCCTCCATTTGGTCGGGATTATTTTTACCGTTTTTTCCACGGGTTTTTTCAGTCTTTATATTTCGACTTTGTTTATCGGGGTGGCCAACGGAACCGTGGAAGCGGCGTGTAATCCGCTTGTAACAAGTATTTACCCGAAAAACAAAACTACCAAATTAAACCATTTTCACTTTTGGTTTCCGGCGGGAATTGTGATTGGGACATTGGTATCATTCGGCTTCGAAAGAATAGCACTTAACTGGCAATGGCAGGTGGCTACGATGCTCATCCCTACTGTCGTTTACGGATACATGTTCTTCAAACTTGACTTCCCGGTTACAGAACGCGTATCGTCGGGGTACACAACAAAAGAAATGTACAAGGCAGTGCTTACTCCTTTATATATATTTCTATTCATATGCATGTTAGGCACAGCCATCACGGAACTTTTTACCAATCAATGGGTAGGTGTTTTACTGCAAAATGTTACCGATAGCGCCATTTTGGTACTTGCATTGGTTGCTGCTGTGCAGGCTGCCGCCCGAAGTGTAGCCGGCCCTGTTGTGCATCGTATTTCTCCTTCCGGGCTGTTATTATTTTCAGCTATTGTTGCAACCCTGGGGATTTATATGTTGGGAACCACCAGCGGTGGTATGTTATTCGTTGCAGCCATTATTTTTGGTATTGGGGTAGCATATTTCTGGCCTACGATGCTGGGATTTGTGTCAGAAAACATTCCAAAATCCGGCGCCTTAGGGATTAACCTATTAGGCGGTGCGGGAATGTTTGCCGTATCTATTTATATGTTTTTTATGGGAGGGTATTACGACAGCCTGATTGCTGCCGTATTGCCGGCCGGTACCAATATCGACACGTATCGTTCCGCAGCGGCAGGTACGCCGGAAGCAGCCGCTTATGCGCACGCGCAATTAGTTTCGGGGCCACAGGTAATTTTGGCTACCAACATTATTCCCCTGGTATTGGTATTTGCCTTTCTGTTCCTGTTTTTTTATATGAGGTCAAAAAAGAAAAAAGCAACAACGAATGTTCCTGTTGTGGAAGCGACTGCCTGAAAATCGTTGTTGGAACTGCAGTAAAGCAATAAATATTGAAGATTTTTATTTTGCTAATTACAAAATATAATCGACCTTTTTATGCACCTAATTTATTTTACTAAAGAGAGTAATGGAGGAATAAACAGGCCTTTCCCGGTAGCGATCTTTTAAGATTATTTGCAAAACAGAAGTCAATAATAGCCATTTCAAGCTTGCTCATCTTTTAGCGGCAGCCGGTAATTTTTCCCCTGGCTACCAGAGTACTTTTAATGCTTCTTCAGTTCCATTTGGTTTTAATATCTTTAATTGATAATTGCCTCGTGAAGCTAATCTATCTAGGGTATTAGCTTCATTGTAGTTACCCTCGATAAGATTGATTTGCTTTGACAAGCAATAAATATTGAAGATTTTTATTTTGCTGAAACCATCTGTTTTACAAAATGAAAATCTTCTTTTTTTGTGGGTTTACTGTTCTTCAGGATTGGCCTTTTTGCTTTTGGGCTTGTGCTTAAGCACTTTTGCTTCAGAATAAAAAATAATTTCTTCGGCCATATTTTTCGCCTGGTCTCCTACTCTTTCCAGTTTACGGATAGACGATAAAATGTACAACGCCGATGACGTTTTTGTAGGATTATTTTGAATATAAATAGCAACAACTGATGCGGCTTCTGCATTGATCTGATCGAGCAGATCATCTTTTTTAAACACCTTCCTTGCCAGGCCTGTATCTTCTTTTTCAAATGCTTCCATCACTTCGGCAATCATTTCATTGCCTTGTTTAAACATTTCAATCACCCTTGTTATTTCCAGTAATCCTGTATCAAAATCTTCCGGAAGATCTACCACAAACTTGGCAATTCCCTCAGCAATATCGCCGGTGCGCTCGAGGTTCATATTAATTTTTAAAACTGCCAGCAAAAAACGCAAATCAATAGCAACTGGTGCAAATAAAGCAAGGATATCTTCGCAATCACGGTCGATCTTTAATTCAAACGCGTTTACGCGTTTTTCTGTAGAAAGCACTTCGCGCGCAAGATCTTTGTCCCGTTTCTGCAGCGCTTCCTGCGCCTTTTCAAGCTGCGATAAAACCATTTGCCACATGTTGATCATCTCAGATTTCAACTGCTGGATTTCATTATCAAGGGGTGTAAGTTTTTGTTTCCAGTTAGAGAGTGCCATAATATTAAATTTTTCCGCCAGAAATATTTAGCCGAAATGGCCGGTAATATATTCCTGTGTTTTTTCGTGTTTGGGATTAGTAAAAATCGTTTTTGTATTGGCGGCTTCTATCAGTTCGCCAAGATAGAAGAAAGCGGTTTTATCGCTCACGCGCGCGGCCTGCTGCATATTGTGCGTCACCATCAATATTGTATATTCTGATTTGAGTTGCTGAATCAGGTCTTCGATCATAGAGGTCGAAATGGGATCAAGGGCAGAGGTGGCTTCATCCAATAAAAGAATTTCAGGATTCATGGCCAGCGCCCGGGCAATGCATAATCTTTGCTGTTGGCCGCCCGAAAGAAAAGTTCCTTTTTTATGAAGGGTACTTCTTACTTCCATCCAAAGTGCCGCCTGTTTCAACGAAGTTTCAACGATATCGTCCTTCTCCATCTTGCTCAACCTTACGCCGTTTAAAATATACCCGGCAATTACATTATCATAAATACTCATCGTGGGAAAGGGATTTGGCCTTTGAAACACCATGCCTACTTTTCTTCTCAGAACCACCGGATTCATTTCATAAATTTCTTCACCTTTCAGTTGCAGCGATCCATCTACTGTAGCATCGGGCACCAACTCGTGCATACGGTTAACACAACGTATAAAAGTGGTTTTACCGCAGCCGGACGGCCCCATAATAGCCCACACATTATTTTTATGAACCTCCAGATTTATATTTTTCAGAATATGGTTTTTTCCAAAAAAGGCATTAAAGTTAGTAGCTTTTAAAATTGGACTTTCCATTTACGTTGTGCTATTTTAGTAATAATATTTAAAATCAGGATCATCAGTATCAATAACATGGACGCACCCCACGCCAACTGGTGCCAATCGTCATACGGACTTGTCGCGTAATTAAATATGATCAAAGGTAAGCTGCTCATTGGTTTAAAAATGTTGGTCGTCATAAACGGATTTCCAAATGCCGTAAATAACAAAGGCGCTGTTTCACCGATAACTCTTGCGATACTCAAAATAACGCCTGTAAATATGCCACTAAGCCCTGCGGGAACAATCACTTTTAAGATCGTTTTGTAATAAGGAACCCCCAATGCAAGCGACGCCTCTTTTAAGGTTTCGGGCAAAAGCTTGAGTGTTTCTTCAGTAGACTTGATGATAGAAGGCAGCATCATCAGGGCAAGCGCCACACTACCTGAGAAAGCCGAAAAGCCCCCCATCGGCCTCACCACCCATTCGTAAATAATAATACCAATAACGATTGACGGAATGCCCTGCAACACATCCACCGCAAGACGACAATAATACCCTAGCCTGGATTTTTTTTCTTCACTCAGGTAAATACCGATCACAATCCCTAAGGGTATAGCGATAATACATGAAATCAGCAATATCAAAATGCTTCCTACAAAAGCATTTGAAACCCCGCCCCCGGATTCTCCTACAGGCTTGGGAAGGCTGGTTAAAAAATGCCAGTTGATGGCGGATGCTCCCTGCTTAAAAATGTAAAATAGTATAAGCAACAAAGGCAAAGTTGAAATAGTGGTTGCAGCAATTATAACGCCTTTAAAAAGGATACTCTTTTTATTCCTCCGGCCAATCTGCTTTTTAACCAGGTGATCCTCCGTAAGTTTTCTCTTTTTAGCTAATTCCGCTTCT
This sequence comes from uncultured Chitinophagaceae bacterium, assembly GCA_963783125.1. Lineage (GTDB taxonomy): Bacteria > Bacteroidota > Bacteroidia > Chitinophagales > Chitinophagaceae > Ginsengibacter. The sequence goes on along the minus strand of CAWAMQ010000007.1, from coordinate 175,087 downwards.
AATACCATTGCCATAAACTGATTTGTTTTAGCGAATTATTCGAGTGTAAACCGTTTAATAATTTGTTTTCCGATAATATTAATAATAGTAGCTACCACAAATAAAAACAATCCCATTTCTATCAGCGCTGCAGTGTACACCTGCCCTGTAGCTTCATTAAACTCATTAGCGATAACACTCGCCATTGTATTTCCCGGGCTGAATATTCCGGACGGAATTTCGTGGGTGTTACCGATTAACATGGTTACTGCCATGGTTTCGCCCAATGCCCTGCCGAGGGCCAACAGTAAACCAGCAAATAACCCGGATTTTGTATACGGGATAATGATCTTTGTAATTACCTCATACCTCGTAGCTCCCAGTGAATAGGCAGCTTCTTTTAAATGACTTGGCACCATTGAGATTACCTGCCGCGACAGAGATACTGAAAAAGGCAGGATCATAATCGCGAGGATTACCGATGAGGTAAAAATACCTACGCCATAAGGTGCCACATGTAACTGCATTTCCAGGGAACGTACCAGTGGAACCAGAACAAACAACCCCCAAAAACCATAAATAACAGAAGGAATTCCCGCCAGCAGATCAACAATATTTTTAAATATCTCTGCCACAGGTCCCTTTTTATAATATTCCCCGAGAAATATTGCTACAGCAATTGAAAAGGGAGTAGATATGATCAATGCGAGGAAAGAGGTTAGCAGCGTGCCCACCAAAAAAGGCAAGGCGCCAAATTTGTCGCCAACAGGATCCCATGTAGTCTGGTAGAAAAATTTTGCGCCAAAAGCTTTTATAGAAGGAAGTGAATTTACCAGCAACGTGAAGAAGATCGCAACCAAAATCACCACCGCAATTATAGCCGAAAGAGCGAGTGATTTTTTAAAAGCCTTTTCTTTAAAGTTGATCCGCTTTGCTTTGAAACTTATTGCAGCATCCATTCTTTTGTTCCTTTATTTATTATGCAAAATACTGCGAAAACATCTTTTTAGATGAATCCGCAGTATTTTCTTTCTTTTCCGGATGAAAAATTCTTATTGCAGCGCCTTGTTATTATAGGTAACCGTTTTCAAAAGATCCAATGATTTTTGCACAACAGATTCCGGCAGCTTTGCATAATTCAAAGATTCAGAATATTGCTGACCATCTGTTATAATCCACTTAACCAGGTCTACCACATTTTTTGCTTTCGCTTCAGATTTGATATTGTAAGAAAGATCTTTGTACATTAAAATGTAACTGAAACTACAAATAGGATATCCTTCGGGCGCTTCTGTATTTGTGATCGAAACGCGCATATCGGCAGGAATATCCACGTTTGCAGAAGCGCTTGTGGAAGCCAAAGTGGGTGCTACGAAATTTCCTGATTTATTTTTCAATGAAGCAACCGGCATTTTATTTTGAATCGCATAAGCCAATTCAACATATCCAATTCCACCAGGAGTTTGTTTGATAAGTCCGGCTACGCCTTCATTTCCTTTGCCGCCAAGCCCTACAGGCCAGTTCAATGATTGCCCTTTGCCTACCTTGGATTGCCATGCATCACTCACTTTGGAAAGATAATCCGAGAAGATAAAAGTGGTTCCGCTTCCGTCAGAACGGTGCACTACAGAAATCTGAAGATCAGGAAGCTTTACGTCTGGGTTAAGTGTCTGAATTTTAGGGTCGTTCCATTTAGTAAGCGTACCCAAAAAAATATCACTTAACACTTCTGGTGTAAACTTTAAGGTAGGATTGTCTGGCAAATTGTATGCGATCGTAACCGCACCCAAACAATCCGGAATGTGAATGATCGGTGATGGGGATTGTGACATTTGCTCATCACTCAATGGATTATCAGATGCTCCAAAATCAACGATCTTGTTTTGCAATTGTTTGATACCTCCGCCTGAACCAATTGACTGGTAGTTTACTTTAATTCCTTTTTCCTTGTTATATACGCTGAACATTTTGGAAAACAAGGGATTAACAAATGAGGAGCCGGCCGCTAAAATTTCATTGTCGCTGCCGGATGTAGCTGTGGAGGTGCTGTCGGAGCCGCCGTTACTACCACTGCCATTTCCTCCGCAGGAGCTAAACATGATAGCTGCGCAGATGACTATAAGCGAAAGAATAATTTTTTTGAAGTTCATAATGGTTGTTTGAGTTTTAATTTTTATGATAATTATTTATTGAATAAAAAGTACAAAGTTACGCGCGCTTCCAGATCATAGTCACTTTTCAAATTTCCGGTTGCGCCGGGCAATTTACTACCATAATGATTGTACCACAAATTTGGTTCGATATGAATATTCTTCGTGGGGAGGATATCAAGCCCGATGGTAGCGAATGATTCTTTGGTAGTATTATAGCCGCTTTCATAGCCCAATTTGGAATCATATTTAGTATCAGGATTGTATATATCGTAGCGGGCGAAGAACCTCAGCTTATCGGGAGTAATCGTTTGTGTTACATAAAATGAAATACCTGATGGTGCCACATCAGAATAAAGTGAATTGGTGCCGGCCATATACATGGCGTTGTTTGTTTTCAGTTGGGTAAAAGCTTCTACAGCAAAGGTAGTTGAGGAAGTATGGTAGGCTGCGTAGGCTTTGAAGTTGTTAATATCCTGCTTCACGGGAGTTGAGGCGGTTCTGTCGTGCTCATAATTACCCTGGATCACTATCTTTTTATTCAGCAGGTAGAAATACAACGAAGTATATATTTTCTTATACTTGTTATTCTCAAGTTTGGCGCCGTTACTATTCCCAACAAGAATGTCATAACCTACATTTTCATTCTTCCCGATCTTTCCAAAGATGCCAAGACCAAGGTCAGTAGAACTCGAAACACCTCTCATATCTGCCAGCGTTTTTTCGATAGAACGATATCCCCAAAGATGTTCGGATAACGTAGCAAAAGTGGGGGTAGATTGTTGACCGACAACAATTGTTGCGCGGGGAATAATATCCTTGAAACGCAGGTTCATTGCTTTGATATACACTGAACGGTTTCCGTCGGGAAGGGCATTGGTGCTTCCGGGATTGGCTTCGAAGCCTGATTCATGCGCAAGCAAAAACTGGGAAGAAATGTTCGGGGTAAACTGGTAATCGTAGCCCAGGTATACGCGACGCAAATTGAAAGAGTTGTAATTTTTGGGCAATCCCGAATATTGCTGCTTTCCTCTCAATGCTGAATCGGCATGAAGTTTAAAGGCATAATCACCAAAAGCGTAGCCCCAGATTTTACCGGCTGGCTTAAATTCTTCTTTTACTTTGGCGGAGTCCTGCGACATAACGTTTGTTGATGCCAGGCATAACAATATCATTGATATTGCAATAATTCTTTTTTTCTGATTTGAATGAAGAGTAACTTTTTTCACAAGCTTATTTTTATTTGAGTGCAAAACTCACGCCTTAATGTTACCTCAAAGTAAACTCAATGTTAAGTTTACATTAACAAATTAAAAGCCACCGTTTTTCATCTCAAATTAAAAATCAAAATAATTTGTTGGTTTACTACCATCTTAAATATTTGCAATAAAAAGAAATAACCGTAAAATCCTTACCTTGTTTTGCAATACATAATGAGTGCCTTTTGTTTGATAATGCCTAAAAATTTTTGATGGAAGAAAAAAAATTGCGAAGCGCAGATTGGTTTGCAGCCAAAGGAAAAGACGGCTTTATTCACCGCGCGTGGATGAAAAACCAGGGAGTTCCGGATTATGAATTTAACCGGAAACCGGTCATTGGCATTTGTAATACCTGGAGTGAATTGACGCCATGTAACGGACATTTTCGCGAGTTGGCGGTGTCTGTTAAAAACGGGGTTTACGAAGCAGGCGGTTTCCCTGTAGAATTCCCGGTGATGTCTCTTGGCGAAACCCTGATCAAGCCTACCGCCATGTTGTACCGCAACCTGGCAAGTATGGATGTGGAAGAATCCATCAGGGCCAATCCGCTCGATGGCGTGGTATTATTGTGTGGCTGCGATAAAACCACACCTTCTCTTGTAATGGGTGCCTGCAGTGTAAATATTCCTACGATCGTGGTATCCGGCGGACCGATGTTGACCGGAAGGTACAATGGCAAAAGCATTGGCACCAGCGACTTGTGGCGGTTTGATGCTGAATTAAAACAGGGTAAGATCAGGGAGGAAGAATTGCGCACCATAGAGTCGGCCATGTGCAGAAGCGACGGGCATTGTGCCGTAATGGGCACTGCATCTTCTATGGCTTGTATGGTGGAAGCATTGGGTTTGTCCTTACCGGGCAATGCGGCGATCCCTGCTGCAGATGCAAGGCGAAAAATGCTCGCACAGTTTTCGGGTTTACGAATTGTTGAAATGGTAAAAGAAAATTTGAAATTGTCTGATATTCTCACCCGAAATGCGTTTGAAAATGCGATCAAAGTAAATGCTGCAATCGGTGGTTCCACTAATTTTGTAATTCATCTTTTGGCAATCGCGGGGCGTATCGGTGTCGATCTGCAACTTTCAGATTTCGATGAATTATCACGGCACATTCCGTTGATAGCAAATTTGCAACCGTCAGGCAACTACTTTATGGAAGACCTTTTTTATGCAGGTGGTTTACCGGCGGTTTTAAAACAGCTCGATTCCATTTTGCATACCGACTGCATCACCGCAAACGGAAAAACGATCCGGGAAAATTACCAGGATGTTTTTATTCAAGAAAATGAAGTTATCGCCACCCTGGATGAGCCCTTCAACGCTTCGACCGGCCTCGCCATTTTACACGGCAACTTATGCGAAAACGGCGCTGTAATAAAACCTTCTGCCGCAAGCGACCATTTAATGAAACATACGGGCAAAGCAGTGGTGTTTGAAACTATTGAAGATTATAAAGCAAGGATAGATCTTGAAGATCTTGACGTAGACGAAAACAGTATTCTTGTTTTAAAAAATGTGGGACCCAAAGGGTATCCCGGCATGCCCGAAGTGGGAAATATGGGCCTTCCGAAAAAATTATTAAATCGTGGGATAACGGATATGGTTCGGATTTCAGACGGCAGAATGAGCGGAACCGGCTTCGGCACGGTAGTATTGCATGTTTCGCCTGAAGCTGCTGCAGGAGGCAATTTCTCGGTGATACAAACAGGTGATATCATCACACTTGACGTACCCAACCGTACTTTACATGTTGAACTTACCGATGAAATATTAAATGAAAGAAAAGCGGGAAGAAACAACGAAGACAATTTGAAACAACGGGGCTATGTGGGTTTATATGTGGAGCACGTACAACAGGCGCATCTTGGTGCAGATATGGATTTTTTAAGAGGAGGCTCAGGGAGTATTGTAACAAGAGATTCACATTGATTGATAAAATTTTATTCCCAAAAATCATTAAACCATTCTTATGTCTTTCGAAAAAAAAGTAGCTATAGTAACCGGGGCAGGCCAGGGAATTGGTTTGCAGATATGTACCAGTCTTGCAAATGAAGGTGCCAATGTTATTTTAAATGATTTGGATCCAAAGCTGGCAAATGAAGCGGCTGACAGCATCCGCGGAACAACTAAAGGAAATTGCATCGCTGTTACCGGAGATTCAAGTGATATTACGATAATTAAAAAACTGGTAAGCACTGCCGTTGATGAATTTGGTCAACTGGACATTGTGATTGCGAATGCCGGAATTACTTTATACGGTGATTTCTTCACATATAAACCTGAATCTTTTTATCGTGTATTGCAGGTGAATTTGGGTGGTACTTTCTTTTTAGCACAGGAAGCCGCCAATCAAATGAAACAACAGGAATCAGGTGGGTCACTTCTATTTATGTCTTCGGTTACCGGCCACCAGGCCCATAAAAATCTTGCTGTATATGGAATGAGCAAAGCTGCCTTGGAAATGCTGGCAAAAAGTTTGGTAATCGAACTTTCAGATCATAAAATAAATGTAAATGCCATTGCTCCCGGGGCCACAGTTACAAATCGAACTTTGGCAGAAGATATAAATTATGAAAGAACCTGGTCGAAGATTACGCCGATGGGCCGTCCTGCTTCAGTTGAAGATATTGCCAACGCGGCATTATTTCTCGTATCTGAAAAAAGCAGGCATATAACAGGGCAAAGTTTAGTAGTTGACGGAGGGTGGACATCTATAAGCCCGTCGCCTTATGAGAAATAAAAATTTGTCGGTATCAAATACAGTAAACAAACAAATAATGGCAATTTCAATTTTAGTTTTATGTAAACTTCAAATGAGCAAAATAATCTTTAATTTTCGCGCATGAACAAGAGTCTCGTCCCGGCCATGATAATTGGTATAATTCTTACCGGATGCCATCAAATGAAAAAAGCGATCAACAAAGCCATCAATACAAAAACACTCTATCAATCAGAAGCATTTTCAGTGTATGGTGATAGTGTGGTACAAGGTTCTTTTGTTGCGAAAGCCCTTTCAAGACAAGAAATTGTTTCCAATTATGTAAGCCCCGGCATAAAACAAAGTCCCGTAGTTAAGTTTAAATTTAGCATCAATGGTGCGGATAATTCTGCCCCGGCAGGCAAAGACAATGTGATTGTTTGTTTAGGCGACACGGGTGTGTATGAAACACCTGTCGTAAAGTTTGGAAAACAATATGTTGATTCAACAAAAGTTTCACCCAATGACTATTTACAAAAAGATGTAAAAGTAAAATTGCGTGTAGACATGACCGATGTATTAAAATCATTTAAGGAAAAAGGATACTACCAAACTTTTGACGGAAAGAAAATTTACAAAAATGATTTCCATGGCGTTTTTGTCGCCGGAAATGTTGATCCGCTCACGTGGGATTGGAACAACTTGTATTCTCATAAAGAACTGGAATTAAGCGACAGCAATCATGATGGAATTTATGAAACCACTTTAACGCTCAATCCAAATCCGGACGAAAATAAAACCGCGAATAGTTGGAAGTTGACTAAAGATATCAGCGCATTTCCGCAATACCACTCCGACGATATGCTTCCGGATGCCTTATACAACCTGGCTTTGGAAGAAATGCAAAACGCTATTGAGCCCGACAGCACTTTCCGTACGGGCAAAGAATGGGCCGGCGTTTGGACACGCGATATAAGTTACAGCATTATTTTATCCATGGGAATTTTGCAACCTCAGGTAGCAATGATCAGTTTGAAAAAGAAGGTAAAAAACGGTAAAATCATACAGGACACCGGAACAGGAGGCGCGTATCCAATTTCAACTGACAGAGAAATATGGGCGGTGGCCGCATGGGAAGTTTACAAAGTTACCGGCGACAAAGACTGGCTAAACTATGCCTATAAAGTGGTGAAAAAATCTATTGATGATGACCTGCATAATATTTATGATGTGGAGACGGGAATGGTAAAAGGAGAATCTTCTTTTTTAGATTGGCGCGAAGAAACTTACCCAACGTGGATGCAGCCCGCGGATATATACGAATCAGAATGTTTGGGAACCAATGCCGTCCATTTTGAAGCCAATATTGTATTATCCGAAATGGCTGCCGAGCTTGGCAATAATGAAGACGAAAAAAAATACAGCGAGGTCGCTGATAAAATAAAAGATGGCGTCAATCAATATTTATGGCAGGACGATAAAGGATATTTCGGGCAATATTTATATGGCAGAAATTTCAAAATGCTTTCTCCTAAATCTGAAGCATTAGGTGAAGCATTATCGATTTACTTTGATATCGCTGACAACCGGGAGAAACAGCAAAAAATTGTGGCCAATGCACCCGTTACCCCATTTGGAATTTCTTGTATCTATCCGCAAATCCCCGGCATTCCACCGTATCACAATGACGCTGTGTGGCCATTTGTAGAATCTTACTGGGCGCTGGCTTCAGCAAAAGCAGGCAACGAACAATCGGTGGTGAGAGCGATTTGCTCTGTGTACCGGCCAGCGGCATTATTTTTAACCAACAAAGAAAATTTTGTAGCATCTGACGGCGATTATGCGGGAACACAAATCAACTCAAGCAACATGCTTTGGAGCTTATCCGGAAGCTTAAGCCTCGTTTACAGAATTCTGTTTGGTATTCATTTCAATTCGGATAATATTTCCTTTACACCCTATGTTCCTAAAGTATTTGGAGGCGAAAGGACCCTGAACAATTTTAAATACAGAAATGCCGTATTAAATATTGAACTTAGTGGCTATGGCGATATCATTACTGCTTTTCTGATTGACGGAAAAGAATCTTCCAACTATTCAATTCCTTCAAACCTCACAGGTACGCACGAAATAAAAATCGTTTTGGGAAATCTTGATTTACCTATTGAAAAGATTAACGCTGTTAAAGATAATTTCAGTCCTCAAATGCCCGACGTTGTTTACCGGGATGGGAAAATTTCGTGGCAGGATACGAGCAAGAATATATCAACATACAAAGTGATGAAGAACGGAAATTTATTGGATAAAACATCCGATTCTTCTGTATCGGTGAACCCCGAAGAATATGGAAATTACCAGGTGATCGCGGTTCGTAACAATGATATGGAATCCTTTGCCAGCGAGCCCTTGCAGGTTTATCCAAAATCAAATGAGCAAATTATTCAGTTGGAAAAATTTGTACCAAAAGCACACAAACCCTACAAAGGTTTTTCAGGAAATGGTTTTATAGAAGTAAGCAAAACGGTAAATACAAAACTTAATTTTACAATCAATATACAACAGGAAGGAACGTATATTTTAGATGTGAGATATTCAAACGGAAACGGCCCGATCAACACTGAAAACAAATGTGCCTTCCGCACGGTTACGATTGATTCAACGACGACCGGCACTTTGGTTTTCCCGCAGCGCGGAAAAGATGAATGGAGCAATTGGGGCTATAGCAATTCGCTGAAATTGCAACTCACAAAGGGTTTACATCACATCTCCATCACTTTTGAACCCTGGAATGAAAATATGAATGGGGATATTAACCAGGCCATGTTGGATTATGTTCGTTTGATAAAAATTAGAAAATAAAAATCCTCAAAATTTATTGATCTACTGTTTCAGCTTCAAAAATCAAAAGCAGTCAAAGCGTACTATGCCAATATTCTATTGTAAGAATGATACCCATCCCAATCGTTCCGCCAACTGTTCCTGCAACCGCATCCATTATTTCGTAATGGCCTTTCCCTGTAATGAGCGAAAAAAGTTCGAAGCCATAAGTTAACGCAACGATCAAAACAAAAGTGATGATAATACTGAAGATGTAACGCTCAGGAAAAAAATAAAAAGTGAAGATGCGAAAGACAGCACCCATCAGCATTCCAACCCAAAAATGTTTTCTTTTATCAGGAGCAATTTTAATCATAATCCAAAGTATGATAAGTAAAAGTGAATAATAAAGATCATAAATTGCATCATCATTTCTTCAAAAAAATTTACAAATGAAAATAGCAACTTATAATGTAAATGGAGTAAACGGCCGCCTGCCGGTGCTGCTTCGCTGGCTCTCTGAAAAACAACCGGATGTTGTTTGCTTGCAGGAATTAAAAGCGCCGCAGGAAAAATTTCCGGAAGAAGCAATAAAAGACGCAGGCTATAACGCTATCTGGCATGGGCAAAAAAGCTGGAATGGTGTGGCCATTCTATCAAAAGATAAAACACCGCAGGAAATAAGGCGCGCATTACCGGGCGATGAAGAAGACATGCACAGCCGCTATATTGAAGCAATGATTGATGGTATTACCATTGGCTGCCTTTATCTTCCAAATGGAAATCCCGCGCCGGGGCCAAAATTCGATTATAAATTGAAATGGTTTGAAAGACTCACCAAACACGCTGCAGATCTGCTTGCAAAAGATACACCTGTTTTGTTGACCGGCGACTATAACGTAATGCCTACAGAGTTGGATGTGTACAAACCCGAACGTTGGGTGAAGGATGCTTTGTTTCGGCCTGAGACAAGAGAAGCATTTAAAAAGCTGGTATCACAGGGATGGACAGACGCAATTCGGAAATTATACCCCGAGGATGTGATCTATACTTTTTGGGATTATTTCAGAAACAACTACCAACGCAACGCAGGGCTGCGAATTGATCATTTCTTATTAAGTCCGCAGCTTGAAGGCAGGCTTGTTGATGCCGGCGTTGACCGGGATGTTCGCGGATGGGAAAAATCAAGCGATCATGCACCCGTTTGGATTGAGCTTTCTGAAAAATAGAAAATCACTGATTAATTTGTTATACCAATGGCTCCTGCTGGCTAAGGCAATGGAAACTTCCGAGGCCCCAGATAATATCGGTAGAATCGATCCCAACCACTTCTCTATCGGGAAAATATTTTTGAATGATCAGCAATGCTTTTTCATCTTTTGAACAATTAAAAACCGGGACGATCACCGAAGAGTTTGCAATGTAAAAATTTGCATAAGAAGCGGGCAATCGATGTTCTTTGTAGATCACTTTATCCGGCATGGGAAGCTCGACAATATTGAGTTGCTTGCCATTCAGTAAACGAAGTTTTTTTAGTTGTTTTAAGTTTTCCTGCAACAAATCATAATTTTCATCCTGCTTATTTTCTTCTACTACTGCCAGCACCGTATCTTCATTTACAAACCGGGCCGTGTCGTCAATGTGGCCGTCAGTATCATCACCAATAATTCCTTCATCGATCCATAAAATTTGGTCTGCGCCATAATAATCGCACAAATATTTTTCTATTTGAGATTGATTCAAATTTGGATTACGGTTTGGATTTAATAAACAAGCCGTAGAAGTAAGAATAGTTCCTTTTCCATTAAACTCTACAGAACCGCCTTCCATTACAATTCCCGGATGATAAACCGGCAGATTAAAAGTGTTCCCAATTAAAGTAGGAACCACGTCATCCAAATCAAACGGCGGATATTTATTTCCCCACGCATTGTAATCCCAGTCAACAATCATCTTCTTTTGTGTTGCTTTCGGATTGATTAAAAATGCCGGGCCATGATCCCTGCACCACGCGTCGTTCGTGGGATTATGATGAAATTCAACTTTATCGATATTCACTTCTGCATCACGTAAGTGGCTCGTGGCAAAGGTTTCCATTGCTTCATCATTTACATTTATCCGCACAATTTCTCCTTTAGTCAATTCCTTTACAAATTTTGAATAAGCAGGAAAAATAGAATTAATTTTCCCGGGCCACGAAGCGTCTTTATGAGGCCAGCTAAGCCATGTAGCCTCATGCTTTTCAAATTCGGCGGGAAAATAATAACCCAGTTCTTTTGGTGTTTGTCGGTTCATCAATTAATCTTCATCAATGTAACGGTTAGTAATAGGCTGATATGAATCAATTCTTCTGTCGCGCAGAAACGGCCAGTGCGTGCGGTATTTGTCACTGTTGGAAAGATCCACTTCCACTACCAACGTTTCTTCCTGGTCGTGAGAAGCTTCCTTTATAATATTTCCAAAAGGATTGGAAACAAATGATCCGCCCCAGAATTTCATTGCGCCATCCTGTTCAAATCCTACGCGGTTTACACCAACTACATGAACACCATTTGCCACCGCGTGACTTTTTTGAATCGTATGCCACGCATTAAATTGTTCTTTGTTCGTTTCTTCATCCTGGCTGGTTGCCCAACCGATGGCAGTAGGATAAAATAAAATTTCTGCGCCCATTAGCGAAGTAATTCTCGCCGCTTCGGGATACCATTGATCCCAGCAAATGAGAACGCCGATAGTGGCATATTTTGTGTTAAAAACTTTGTAACCCAAATCGCCCGGCGTAAAATAAAATTTTTCGTAATAAGCCGGATCATCAGGAATGTGCATCTTCCTGTATTTGCCCAAATACTTACCATCGGCATCAATAACCGCCGTGGTATTGTGATACAATCCCTGCGCGCGTTTTTCAAATAAAGAAGCTATGATCACCACATTCAATTCAGCAGCAAGTTTTTCCAAAATAGCTGTGGAAGGCCCGGGAATGGCTTCTGCCAATTTAAAATTATCGTAATCCTCCACATCACAGAAATAGAGTGATGTAAACAATTCCTGCAAACAAACAATTTGCGCTCCTTTTTGCGCAGCCTCTTTTATTTTTCCTATCGCTTTATCAAGGTTGCGTTGCTTATCAGCTTCGCAACTCATTTGCACTAATCCTACTTTTACTTTTGCCATAATTTTTAATAAAGCGCAAAGATATAAGATTGAAATTTTATAGAAAGTTGATCGCTGATTTCATAACAATTGTTTTCAATTTGGTTTACAGTAAACCTACTTTTTGGGCAGATTTTTATTTTGCTTGTACCAGAAGGGTTTTTGTTTAACATTTCAAAACAGGCGCAGGCATATTTATTGTGGCTCTTTTTGATAATTGTTCAATCCAAAAAAAAATAGATATGCAAGAAAATAATAAAAAAAGAGTTGCCATTCTTACTGAAAATGGCTTTGAGGAAGTAGAACTCACCAGTCCTAAAAAAGCGATGGAAAACGCAGGTTTTAAAGTAGATATTGTTTCGTCTGAGACGGGCCACGTAAAAGCGTGGGATCATGATCATTGGTCAATCACTTTGCCGGTAGATGTTAACTTAAGTGATGCTAATCCCGATGATTATGATGCATTAATGATTCCCGGCGGTGTACTGAACCCCGATAAAATGCGCATGCAAAAAGAATATGTCAATTTTGCAAAAAAATTCATGGAATCCGGAAAGCCCGTTGCTGCCATTTGCCACGGACCTCAGTTATTGATTGAAACAGGAATGCTGACAGGAAAAAGAATGACTTCCTACCCTTCTATTAGTACCGATCTTAAAAATGCAGGGGCCCAATGGGTGGACCAGGAAGTGGTAGTTGATGGAGGATTGGTTACAAGTCGCAGCCCTAAAGACCTTGATGCATTTAACGAAAAACTGGTTGAAGAAATAAGTGAAGGTGTGCACCAGGAAGCATAAATCATAAAAATCCTCAAACGAAATATCCTTTCGGTTCAGCCGAAAGGATATTTATTTATAGATTAAAAATCCTTGTTTTTTATTCGTTTACTACCCGAACCTTTTAAGTAAGACGAGATTATTGTAATCCTTAAGTTCGTCTCCTGAAACAAAAACGAGTATCCCCTCCCATTTCATTATTTAGTTCGATCATTTCACCAATAATATCGTCAACGTTTGCTTCGTCACCCTGTACGAGCTTTACTGTATTATTTTCCAGTTTGGCAGGTACAATATAACCTTCTTTTACATAAAGTGTCCTGCCTTTGCCTTCAATAATGGCTTTCCATATTTGGGTAAAATCGGTTTCAAAATCTTCCCCTCCGGCATTTTGCGTTAATTCATTCAGCCGTTTTTTATTTTTTTCTTCAAGCCATTTTTTGGCAACAGGCCATGCTGCCTCCACAATATTATTGGCGTCCTCGTCATCTTTGTTACCTTGAACGTGACCGAAAATATTTTCGTCCTGACCGGCAGCCTTTAAATAATCACTATAATTTGACTCATCGGTGCAAATAAAAACAGGAAGGCGTTTTGCACTTTGCAGGTCACCCAGGTGTTCATTTACATTCCCAAAAAATTCAAGCACGAGGCTTGTTTCCCTGTTATATAAATTTCCTTCGCCCGCAACCGTAAAAGAGTTTTCCATCGGAAACCCGTTGTGAATCTCTTTAATCACCTTATCACCCACCGCTTCAATCAATCTTGCCTTTTCGCGGCTAAGAACGAGCACGTAATAATTTAATTTCTTGTGTAAAAGCCTGATTAGGTCCCTGGTAGCAAATGAGTTATCTATCACAACGCGATCTTCCACTTCAAAAGGCATACGTATAAATTCCGCGATATCACGATTTACAAAAAGCGCAAGACTTTCGAAATTATATCGTGCATCGATAGTAGAAGCGAGTTCATTTAATTTTTTAAACACTTCTGCACCGGTTTCATCATCGCATTCTTCTTTCAATCTTTTTTCCGCTTCAGCAACAAGGTTCTTCAAAACAATGTCATCCTTTTTGTTTTGGGGAGAATTCCGGTGCGTATTCAGTAAAATAGTTACGCAACAACCTGATTTTATATCTTTTATTCTTTTTAGCGTATTATCCATAGGTCCGTCCTTTTAGTTTTCACATAAACTGACACAAAACTGAGTCCAACTCTTGTTTGTTGAGGCATTTCATCAATTTATTTTTATATTTATTTGTCAAACACGACTGTTTAGCAGGAAGAGCTAAAAAAGTTCAGGTGAAATAATAAATTCATTTTCATAATTACGCTGCAAATGGAAGATCAAAAAACTTTCGAATCCTCAGCGCTCTACAGCGATGACCTGGCGCCAATTCCGCACGACAAACGCACCTGGAAGACGGGCAACTATGCGGCGCTTTGGGTAAGTATGAGCTTATGTATTCCGACTTACATGCTCGCCAGCTCGTTGATCGGCGGCGGAATGAACTGGTGGGAAGCAATCATCACCATCTTCCTTGGAAATGCAATCGTTTTAATTCCGATGATCCTAAACGGCCACGCCGGAGCAAAATATGGAATTCCTTTCCCGGTTTTTGCCCGTGCCAGTTTTGGTGTAAAAGGTGCAAACATAGCTGCCATGCTGAGGGCTATCGTTGCGTGCGGATGGTTTGGCATCCAAACATGGATCGGGGGCTTTGCGATTTACCAGATGTTACGGCTATGGATACCCGCAATTGAAAATTTGCCCCAAATTTTCCCCGCATCGTTTGGTTTACAAACAGGGCCGGCAATAACATTTCTTTTTTTCTGGCTGATCAATATGTACGTAATCTATTTGGGTGTTGAGAGCATAAAAAAATTATTGGTTTTTAAAGCTTTCTTTCTACCGCTGGCGGCCCTTGCATTGCTCGCCTGGGCGATATCTGTGGTTCACGGACTTGGGCCTATTTTGAAAGAGCCTTCCAGGTTTAACACCGATACTGAATTCTGGAATTTCTTTTTTCCGGCACTAACAGGTATGATTGGTTTTTGGGCCACGCTTTCTTTAAATATTCCTGACTTTACACGCTATGCCGTAAGCCAGAAAGCACAAATAAAAGGACAAGCGATTGCGCTTCCTTCTTCCATGACAATTTTTTCATTCGTAGGCGTGGTAGTTACTTCTGCAACTGTCATCTTATATGGCGAAGCCATCTGGGACCCTTTGGTTTTAGCCGGAAAATTTTCAGATAAATTAGTAGTAACAGCGGCAATGATTGCTGTGGCGATTGCCACGTTGGCAACTAATATTGCCGCAAACATGGTAAGCCCGGCAAACGATTTTGCCAACCTTTCTCCTTCAAAAATTTCTTTCAGAACCGGCGGATATATCACCGGCGTTATTGGCATATTGATATTTCCGTGGAAACTCATCGCCGATCCTTCAGGTTATATTTTTACATGGCTTGTGGGCTATTCAAGTTTGCTTGGGCCTGTAGGCGGTATATTGATTGCCGATTATTATTTGATAAGAAAGCAGGAATTGAACACGATGGAGTTGTACAAGTCAACAGGAATCTACAGTTTTTCAAATGGATTTAATAAAGCCGCGATAATTGCTTTGTTACTGGGAATCATTCCGAACATTCCCGGGTTTTTGATCGCAGTAAAATTAATTTCTACGGATGCGGTTCCTATGTGGATCGGGCATTTATACAATTATGCCTGGTTTGTTGGTTTTTTTGTTTCCGGTTTTGTTTATTTTTTAATGATGAAAAAAGAAAAGGTCTCTTTAGCAGCCAACAGAAAAAGCGCATTGATGAACGAAAAAGAAAATGTTATTTTAAGCTGAATTGAGAATAAGAATCTTGAATAAAAGTTGGTTTACTGTAACTTGTAATCTCCCTACCCAAAAAAATATTTGATATGTCATTATTGATCAAAAACGGAAGAATTGTTACCGCCACAGATGATTTTACCGGCGATATTTTTATTAACGGAGAAACCATTTCTGCTATAGGAAAAAATTTATCAGTAGAAGCTGACGAACAAATTGATGCAACAGGGATGCTGGTTTTTCCCGGAGGTATAGATCCGCATGTTCACCTCGAAATGCCCTTTATGGGAACCTTTTCGAGCGATACGCACGCAACAGGCACCCGTGCAGCATTGTTTGGCGGAACCACCACTGTTATTGATTTTGTTTTACAGAAACAAGGGCATTCGCTACACGAAGCGCTGGAAGAATGGAACGGGAGAGCACAAGGCACCACTTACGGCGATTACAGTTTTCACATGGCCGTAACCGATTTTAATGACGACACAAAAAGTGAGATCAGGCAGATGATTGAAGAAGAAGGTATTACTTCATTCAAAACATTCATGGCTTATAAAGGCGCTTTAATGATCGACGACCGCCAAATGATTGGCCTGATGGAAGAAGTAAAAGCACAAGGCGGATTGGTAACCGTTCATGCTACCAATGGCGATATGATCGATTATCTTATTCAAAAAAATCGCGAAGCAGGAAATCTTTCTCCGTTGTATCATTATTTATCTCAGCCCGAAGTCACCGAAGCTGAAGCTTCTGAAAGATTTATTGATATGTTGAATTACACCGGTTGTCCCGGTTATATTGTTCACCTCACCTGCGAAGGGGCGTTGAATGCTGTTCGCAATGCAACAAAAAGAAACCAGCATTTGTTTGTAGAAACCTGCATTCAATATTTATTGTTGGATGCATCTCTTTACGAAAACGATTTTGAAGGCGCCAAGTGGGTGATGAGCCCGCCATTAAGAGAAAAGAAAGATCAACAGGCGTTGTGGGCAGGCATCAACCAAAACCTGGTGAATGTGGTGGCTACAGATCATTGCCCGTTTATGTGGGAACAAAAGCTAATGGGAGAAAAAGATTTTTCAAAGATACCCAACGGCCACCCGGCGATTGAAAACAGGATAGAATTATTATACAGTGAAGGTGTTGATAAGGGAAGAATTACTTTAAACAAATTTGTGGAATTGGCGTGTACCAATCCGGCAAAAATATTCGGCATGTTTCCTAAAAAAGGAACCATTGCGCCGGGTTCCGATGCAGATATTGTTATTTTTGATCCGCATAAAAAACATACTTTGTCGGTAGAAACTCACCACATGAATGTAGATTATTGCGGTTATGAAGGTTGGGAAGTGACGGGGAAAGTAAAAACAGTTTTATTGCGTGGAAAAGTTGCTATTGATGAAAATGAATGTAGAGTGGAGAGAGGATATGGTAAGTTCATAAAAAGAAATAGAGTAAAAGAAATTATTTAAAGTAGCTGCAGAAACCGAATGCATGACTTGGTAAAATAATTTTGTACGCTTTTGAAAAATCATTCTAAAAAGATTCCATAAATTGTAATAATGGAAAATGACCAAGAAATATTAGCAAAGATAAAATCAGCAGTGTTGGAAGAAATCCCTGATGCCCAACTCTATTTATTTGGAAGCAGGGCGACTGGAAAAGTTCATGAAGAAAGTGATTGGGATATATTGGTGTTGACAGATAAAAGGTATCCAAAATCAGTAAAAAAAGGCATAGATGAAAAATTGTTTCCCCTAAGTATTTCCATCGCATCGGTTTTTAGTTTTATAATAACTACAAAAGAGGATTGGAAAAATCACCCAGCTTATTACTCATTGCAATTAGGTATAGGGAATCAATACGTCAATTTATGAGCCGTAGAGACGAAGCAATTAAAATCAAAATGAAAAAGGCAGCTGCCTTAATGAAGGAAGTTGATGTATTATTTGAGAACGAATTTTATGACACACTAATAAACAGATTATATTATAGTTGTTTTCACGCGACTAAGGCATTATTATTAACTAAAGATTTAGTATCGAAAACACATAGTGGAACTGTTTCTATTCTTAATCAAAGGTTTGTAAAAGAAAACACTTTTGATATCCGGCATGCAGCTTTTTTTAAAAGTCTAATGAATGAAAGAGTGCAAAGTGATTATGATGATTTCATCATTACAGATGAATCGCAAGTGAATGAATTTATTCAACCTGCTAAAGAATATTTGGAATACGTTTCGCAGTTAATAAAAAAATATTTAAACGAAAATCCGGAGAATAACACAGATAAACCGACACTTTTTCCATAAACAATTGATCCACAAAAAAATCAAAAAATGCCACGCATTATAAAATCCGGACTCATTCAAATGAGTTTACCAAAGTCTGAAGGCGAAGGAACTATCGAAGAAATTAAAGAAGCGATGTTTCAAAAACACATTCCGTTTATTGAAGACGCCGGAAAAAAAGGTGTGCAGATTCTTTGCCTGCAGGAAATATTTAACACCCCTTATTTCTGTCCGGGGCAAGATGCAAAATGGTATGCTTCTGCTGAAAGTGTTCCGGGGCCAACAACAGAACGAATGGCAGAATACGCCAAGAAATACAACATGGTAATGATCGTTCCGGTATACGAAAAAGAACAGCCGGGAGTTTTGTACAATACAGCAGCGGTCATTGATGCTGACGGAACCTTTTTAGGCAAGTACCGAAAAAATCATATTCCACACACAACCGGTTTTTGGGAAAAGTTTTTCTTCAAGCCGGGAAATTTGGGTTATCCTGTGTTTGAAACTCGCTACGCCAAGATAGGTGTTTACATTTGTTATGATCGCCACTTCCCTGACGGCGCAAGAATTTTGGGTTTGAACGGAGCAGAAATTGTTTATAATCCTTCTGCCACTGTAGCCGGATTATCCCAATATTTGTGGAAGCTGGAACAGCCGGCCCATGCTGCAGCTAACGGCTATTTTATGGGTTGTATCAATCGCGTGGGCGAAGAAAAACCCTGGAACCTCGGCAAATTTTATGGCACTTCGTATTTCGTAGATCCGCGCGGACAAATAATTGCAGAAGCTTCAGAAGATAAAGATGAATTATTGATTGCCGACCTTGACCTGGATATGATTGATGAAGTGAGAAATACATGGCAATTTTTCAGGGACAGAAGGCCGGAGACGTATGGAAAGCTGGTAGAATTGTAAGGCCTCATCCCAACCCTTCTCCAAAGGAGAAGGACAAGCTTTGCTTGATCCATTTCTTCTTGAGCCTACCAGGCGAAGACGCAATCAAAAACAATAAAATGTCAATTAAAAATAATCGTTTAACTGATCAACAATACGCAGAAAACTTCAGCGATATTCACCCTCCTTTTGAAAATAAGGAAGCTGCTTTACTCGAAGCCAACCGTTGCCTTTTTTGTTATGATGCACCCTGTATTAAAGGCTGCCCGACAAGTATTGACATTCCAAAATTCATAAAACAAATCACTACAGATAATATCAAAGGTTCAGCACATACCATTTTTGTATCAAACATTTTTGGTGGTGGTTGTTCCCGTGTTTGCCCGGTAGAAAAATTATGTGAAGGTAATTGTGTTTATAATTTGTTGGATGAAAAACCAATCGAGATTGCCAAACTTCAAAGATGGTCAACTGATAAAATAATAAAAGAAAAATCGAAAATATTTGAAAGAAAAAAATCTACCGGTAAAAAAGTGGCAATTGTAGGAGCCGGCCCCGCCGGGCTTTCGTGTGCACATGTATTATCACGGCAAGGCGTAGACGTAACTGTTTTTGAAAAAGAAAGTAAGGGTGGTGGCTTGATGACTTTTGGTATTGCAGCTTACAAAGTAACACCTGAGTTCTGCGAGGACGAAGTCGACTTTATTACTTCCCTCGGGGGAATAGAAATAAAATATGATCATGCTCTTGGCAAGGAAATTAAGTTAGAAGAACTTCAACAAAACTTTGATGCAGTTTATTTGGGAGTTGGCGTCGGGCTTGCCAATCGTTTGAATATTCCCGGAGAAGAATTGGAAGGCGTGGTTGACGCAATCAGTTTTATTTATGATATCAGAACGAAAGGTTTTCCGAATGTTCCTGTCGGAAATAAATTGGCCGTAATCGGTATGGGCATGACAGCCATTGATGCAGCCACACAATCAAAAAGATTGGGTGCAGGCGATGTAACGATGATCTATAGACGCAGTGAAGCAGAGAAGAATTGCACACAAACTGAATTAGATATTGCCATGCTCGATGGTTGTAAAATCCAATGGCTGGCTTCGCCAAAAGAAATTAAAGGCAAAAATGGTAAAGTTCAATCTTTAGTTTGTGATGTGATGAAATTGGGTGCGCCGGATCATTCGGGGAAACCCGCACCCATACCAACAGGCAAGACTATCACTATGGAGGTGGATATGATTATTAAAGCAACAGGCCAAAGTCCCTACATAAATCTGATAAATGAAAACGCAATTGAAAATAATCGCGGTAAAATTTCTTTACAAGAAAACAGTTCTACAAATATCAAAGGTGTTTTTGCAGGCGGCGATTGTGTAAACGGAGGGAAGGAAGTAGTTGATGCGGTGCAGGCAGGTAAAGACGGCGCTTCGGCGATATTGGAATATTTGATGTCGGTTTAAAATAGTAAATTCGTTATTAAGGATTTAAAATACAAATTCATGATAGATTTAAAAGAAAAATACATCATAAACAAACAACAGAAACCTATCGCTGTTCAGTTAGACATTAAAACTTTTAAAAAAATTGAAGAAGTACTGGAAGACTATGCATTGGGGCAATATATGGAGGAAACAGAAACAGATGAAAAATTCACACTTGAAGAAGCTAAAGAATATTATAAAAAACTTCTCATAAAGAAATAGTGAAAGTAATTTATACCAAAACTTTTTTAAAAGATTTATCCAAAGTTGCTCCTTCAAAAAGAAGATTACAAATTGAAAAGTTTGCATTTGAAGATTTAATCACCCTCAAATCCATTGAATCTTCTCGTAATATTGAAAAATTGAAGGGATATAGGAATTACTATAAAGTAAGATTCGGGGATTACAGACTTGGTCTTTCAATAAATAATTCTATCATTGAACTTAAAAGAGTATTAAACAGAAAAGAAATCTACAAATTTTTTCCATAAGTTTTACTTCAAAAAATGGCAGATTTATCAACAAACTTTCTAGGCATAAAATCCCCTAATCCTTATTGGCTGGCATCTGCACCACCGACAGATAAGAAATACAATGTACTTCGCGCTTTGGAAGCCGGCTGGGGCGGCGTGGTTTGGAAAACTTTGGGATCACAGGTAAAAAATGTTTCTTCACGATATTCTGCCGTAAATTTCAATGGCGAAAGAGTTATGGGATTCAATAATATTGAACTTATTTCCGATCGCCCGTTAGATATTAATTTAAAAGAAATTAAAGAAGTAGTAAAGGAATTTCCCGATAGGGCAATGGTCGTTTCTTTAATGGCGGATAACGATCGCGAAAGCTGGCACGAACTGATTAAAAAAGTAGAGGATACCGGTGCGCATGGCCTTGAATTAAATTTCGGTTGCCCGCATGGCATGACAGAAAGAGGGATGGGCGCTGCAGTTGGCCAGGATCCTGAAATCGCAAAAATGGTGGTGGAATGGGTTATGGAAGCCGCTCATATTCCGGTTATCACCAAACTCACACCAAATGTTCATTCAGTTGTACCTGCCGGAAAAGCTGTGGTGGAAGCCGGAACGAACGGATTGTCTCTTATTAACACCATTCAATCAGTTACAGGAATTGATCTTGATACATTGGTTCCTAATCCGTATGTAGCTGGCAAAAGCGTTTTTGGTGGTTATTGCGGTCCGGCTGTGAAACCAATTGCTTTAAAATTTTTGGCAACCATCAGCCAGGATAAAGTAACCAGGAAAGTTCCTGTTTCAGGAATCGGAGGGATAAGCACGTGGAAAGACGCGGTTGAATTCATGCTCCTGGGAGCAACATCGGTACAGGTGTGCACCGCTGTAATGACGCACGGTTTCAGGATCATTGAAGATCTGTGCGAAGGATTGAACAACTGGATGGATGAAAAGGGTTTTGAGACTATTTATGATTTTATTGGAAAATCGGTTCCCAATCTTACCAAATGGGAAGAACTTGATATCAATTATCATCATGTTGCCAACATCGACCAGGAAAAATGTATTCATTGCGGATTGTGCTACATCGCTTGTGAAGATACTTCTCATCAATCTATAAGCATTACTAAAGGAAATCCTTACAATACTTATGCAATTAAAGAAGAAGAATGTGTGGGTTGCAACCTTTGCCAGTTGATTTGCCCGGTAGAGAACTGTATCACCATGGTTGAACAAAGAGTGGCGCCTGGGTACCTTAACTGGAAAGACTTCCAGGCGGAGGGAATGCCCCTGAATAACCACTGATTATTATTGCTTCACAGTGAACAAACAAAAAAACCAAATTCTTCTTTTGCAATTTATTCTTTTGGCTCTCTGCCAAATAAAACCCTCAACTCATCTTTTGCTTTTTCGAGTATTTCTTTTTGATCAGCGTCCAGGTTTTTCCCTTCACGATTGATATAAAAAGTGAGCATTGACATTGCGGATTGAAAAGGAGTTCCTTTTCGTCTGTGACTATGCCGGGCAGACTTTTTCAAAGATTGGGCTATTTTTTTAGGATCATGCAATGTAAATACGCCTTTTTTTAGATCCAGTGCATCGCTGTTTTTGGTCACTTCAGCAGACCATTTTCTTCTTTTTTTCATTAAAAAAAATGTACAATGATAATACCAGGATCAAGCCGATCGATATAACACACAAGCGCGAGATGTTGAAAACAATCAGGTAGCAAATGAAAAAAAAATCTTAAATTTATGTTAATAAAAGCCTGATGATATGAGATATTTACAAATTTGCTTTACAGCCTTGGTTGTTGCAAGCTGTAATTCATCCTCTAACAAAGCTCCTGATATGCCAGGGGCATACTTAATGACCTCCCAAACAGTAAACGATGGAGCAACCATAACAAAATATTCGGATGTAAAACAACTAAAAATTTACACCGATAAATACGTGATGTATTCCCAGGTACTGGCGGCGGATTCTGCTTCTTCTTTTGGTGTTGGGTCATATACGTCAGATACCAGTGGTGTTACTGAACATATCATTTACACTTCCAATGACTCAGTTTTTGATAATTCACCACGCTCATATAAGCTGGAAATCAGTAAAACAGCCGACGGCTATAACCAGGTAATTCCCGATATTGTAATTAACAACACAAATTCAAAACTTACCGAGACCTATCAACGCGTTGGTAACAAAGAAACAACAACTCCTTTAGATGGCGTATGGAAGCAAACCAAGTCCTATGAGCTGCAAGGAGCCGATACTATGTGGTACGACCGCACAGAATATAAAGCCTTTAATAATGGTTACTTTATGTTCGGCCAGACTTCAAAGGATTCTTTAGGAAAAACAAGTACTGGTATAGGTTTTGGCACCTTTTCAATGATCAGTGACAATCAAATGAAAGAAACAGATCTTAACTCAACCTACGCGATAATAGCCGGGCAATCTTTCATGATCGATGTGCAATTAAATGGAAACGACGCTTACAGGCAAATTATCACTCACCCCGATTCATCCAAAACCGTTGAGTTTTATGAGCGATTGAAATTATAGATCGTTTAGGCGACAATTTTTTTTCTTTCACCTATTGGCCCTGACCCTTGGTTAACCTTTCTCCTATTGTCCATGATCGCTGGTTTACAAAAATCTTTCAGCTTTCATTTGTTTAACTTTGTTGAAATTCAATTTTTCGGCAATGGTAAAAATGGGTGAATACAACATAATGAAGGTGATCAAAGAAAAACCCATGGGCTTTTTTTTAGATGACGGAGCAGAAGGAATATTACTGCCAAAGCGGTTTGTGCCGCACGGTACAAAAATTGACGATGAGTTAAAAGTATTTTTATATTACGACAGCGAAGACCGGCCCATTGCAACTACTCAAAAACCTTATGGCGTTTTAGGAGATATTGTAAAATTAAAGGCAGTGAATGTTACCCATCAAGGTGCATTTTTAGATTGGGGATTGATGAAAGATCTTTTCATTCCTAAATCTCAAATGAAAAACTTTATGGTGAAAAACGGCGAATACCTGGTGAAAATAGTAATGGATGAAAAAACGGGGAGGCTTGCGGCCACAGAAAAACTGGAACCATTTTTATCCAATGAAACGCTCACGGTAAAAGAAAAAGAAATCGTAAATCTTATCGTTTACCGACAAACGGATATAGGCTATGAGGTGATAATCAACAACGTCCACAAAGGCATTTTGCACAATAACGAAATTTACAGGAACATTTCAATCGGCGACAAGTTTGAGGGATTTATAAAAAATATTTTGCCCGAAAACAAAATAGATGTGGCTGCGGGAAAGCCAGGATACAACAGGGTTGAAGACGAAACGCAAAAAATTATAAGGCTATTAAAAGAAAACGACGGGTATCTTCCTTATCACGACAAATCTTCTCCTGAAGATATCTATTCTTTCTTTGAAATGAGCAAGAAAACCTTCAAAATGGCAACCGGGAATCTTTACAAACAACACAAGATTGAATTTACAAAAACCGGTATCCGTTTGATTGAAGAATAGTTTTTTACCATCCGTGTTTGTGGGTTTCATTCATCCTTTCCGGAACTTCAGCCGGATGATCTTCCCAATCCGGATCATATTTTACAAATGTGGCAAGCCATATAGTTCTGGACAAGCGCATAAGCCAGGGTTGCAAGCCAAGCACTAAAAGCGCATTAAAAACAAGCCATCCGAACACGCGGTTATCATCGTAAGAAATTCCGATAATTATCCACCAGGCAATAAAAGAAACGGCACTTAACCCAACCGTAATTGCATAGCTCATATAGCCTGAGCCATAGTAAAATCCCACTTCAAGATCAAAATATTGCCCGCATACTTCACAGCGGTCGTGCATCTTCATAAATCCTTTTGAGTAAGGATTTTTCTTTATAAACATATCTCCTATCCTGCAACGCGGACATTTGCTCTGCAATAAATTTAATATGCCCGGTGCCTTTTTTGTATTATCAGCCTCCATATATAAAACTTTCTTCCGCGAAGTTACATTTAATTGCAGGCTGGTTGAAAATTGAAGACAGGATCACGATAAACTTTTGGCAGCAGCCTCTTTTTTCATTCCTGCTTTATAACCAAATGTTGCAAAATAAAGGATGAAAATATAACAAGGAATCATGATCCAAAATGCCTGCTGATAACCAAATTTTGCCCCAACACTTGCCCAGATCCTTGGTATAATGGCGCCGCCTGCAATCGCAATAATGAGTAAAGCTGAACCGGGTTTGGTGAACCGGCCCAACCCATGAATCGTTAAAGGCCAGATGGCAGGCCATACAAGAGCATTTGCCAATCCCAGTAAAGCAATAAATAAAATAGAAATATATCCTGATGTGAATATGGCTAGCAAAGAAAAAATAATACCGAGAATAGCTGAGCCTTTTAAAGCAGTAGTTTGTGAAAAATATTTCGGAATACTTATGATGCCGATTAAATATCCTGCCAACATTCCCAGCATCGTATACGTAGTAAAATGTTTTGCGACACTTAGCGGGATACCAATAGCCTTTCCATAAATCTGGATAATATCTCCTGCCATTACTTCTACGCCAACATACAGAAACAACGCAACAACGCCGATCCATAGATAAGGAAAACTAAAAATCGTTTTTGCATTACCGTTAGTACCATCTTCCACTTCATCTTCGCCTTCGGCTTTTACTTCAGGCAAGCTGGAAAAATAAATGAAAAAAGCCAGTGTAAGCAAAACAGCGGCAATGATAATATATGGAACAATCACTCTTGAAGCCAAAGCATCCAGCTCTACTGCTTTTTGCGCCGCATTTAATGTCTTTAATCTTGCTACTAAAGCATCTGCATCTTTCAGCAAAAAAGCACCCATCACAAGAGGTGCAAGTGCACCAGCCCCCTTATTACAAATTCCCATTACACTCATTCTTTTAGCGGCGCTATCAATAGGCCCGAGAATAGTAATATAAGGATTAGATGCTGTTTGCAATAGTGCGAGGCCGGTTCCTATCACAAACAAGCCAGTTAAAAACATTCCATAGGTGCGCGTGTTGGCAGCCGGTATAAAAAGCAAAGCTCCCAGCGCCATGCAAACCAATCCCCACATCATTCCGTTCTTAAACCCCGTACGTTTTAAAACCCATGAAGAGGGAAAAGCCATTACCGAATAGGAAATATAAAATGCAAAAGTTACAAGCACCGCCTGCGAAGTTTGCAGCTCACACGCAATTTGCAAATAAGGAATTAATGTACTGTTGAGCCAGGTTACAAATCCAAAAATGAAAAACAATATGCCAATAATCACAATTTGAGACGTGTAGTTTGGCTTAGTGCCAGTTAGATTTTGATCCATTGCTGATATTTAAGAGCGATAAGTTGCCGAAAGTAAAATAAGAATTCGGTTTATTTGTTGGTTTACTGAAATCGATAAAAACCCGGAATTGAAATATCAAGCTGGTTCGCAAACTTTCTTTACCAGTTTTAAAGCAAAATCCAATTGTTGTTTTTCGTCCAGGTGCGTATTATTCAATTCAATAGCGTCAGCCGCTTTTCGCAATGGGCTCACTTCCCTGTTGGCATCGATATAGTCACGTAAAGCGATATTGGTTCTTATTTCATCCAATGTAATATTCGGATTTTTCTCAAACATTTCAGCAAATCTTCTTTCAACTCTTACTGCTTCATCCGCAACCATAAAAATTTTCACTTCCGCATTCGGGAAAACGGTGGTGCCGATATCGCGCCCATCCATCACTATTCCCTTGTTTTCGCCGATTTTTTGCTGAGCAGCTACTGCAAAGGTCCTCACTTTTTGCAAGGCAGCAATCTGGCTAACTTTTTCTGCGACCACCAAGTCGCGAATGATATACTCAACATTTTCACCATTTAAATAGATCTCTGCATCGCCGGTATGCTCATTGGGTAAAAATTCCAGAGAGATATTTTCAAGCGCATGTTGAATATCTTTTTCCTTTGTCCAGTCAATATGATTGCGCAGGAAATATAACGTTATGGCCCTGTACATGGCGCCGCTATCTATATAGGTATATTTTAATTTCTTAGCAAGTTGTTTTGCCAGGGTGCTTTTTCCGCAGGAAGAAAAGCCATCAATCGTGATGATTATTTTAGGACGCATTGTTGCAAAAATCTAACAAAAAAAAGAAAGTAAAAAATAGCAGATAAAAAAATGCCACCGTTGTGCGATGGCATTTTGATTTATAGTTTTTTAAAATTATGCTTCAGATTTTTTTTTGGATGCGGGAGCCTCCTTAACCTTGAAAACCACTTTTTCGTTTTCCTTATCCAGGGAAGCAATTAATACGTCTCCGTTTTTAACATTCATATTCAATATTTCCTCTGCCAAAGGATCTTCGAGGTACTTCTGAATTGCCCTATGTAACGGACGTGCTCCAAATTGTGAATCATACCCTTTATCGGAAATAAATTTCTTGGCTTCTTCTGACAGTTCCAATTTCAATCCGAGGTTGTCAAGCCTTTTTGTCACACCTTTCATCAAGATGTCGATGATAGAGAAAATATTTTCCTCGGTAAGTTGATTGAAGATCACAACATCGTCTATCCTGTTTAAGAATTCGGGGCTGAACGTGCGCTTCAAAGCTTTTTCTATCACAGCCTTGCTGTTTTCCTCGGCATTCTGGATCCTTGATTGAGTGGTGAATCCTACACCTGCACCAAAATCTTTCAATTGACGTGCGCCAATATTTGACGTCATGATAATCATCGTATTCTTGAAATCTATTTTTCTTCCCAACCCATCTGTGAGTACCCCATCATCCAGCACCTGCAACAGGATATTGTAAATGTCAGGATGCGCTTTTTCTATTTCATCCAAAAGAATTACAGAATAGGGTTTGCGTCTAACCTTCTCCGTTAGCTGACCCCCTTCTTCATATCCCACATATCCCGGAGGCGCTCCAATCAATCTTGAAACAGTGAATTTTTCCATGTACTCACTCATATCAATCCGGATGAGTGCATCGTCACTATCGAACATATATCTTGCCAAAGCCCTTGCCAGTTCGGTTTTACCAACACCGGTAGGCCCAAGGAAAATAAAGGTTCCAATTGGCTTTTTCGGATCTTTTAACCCAACCCTGTTTCTTTGAATGGCTTTCACTACTTTGCCGATAGCTTCATCCTGGCCAACCACAGCGCCCTTAAGGTCCTCGCCCATTTTGCGCAATTTATCGGTCTCTTCCTGAACCATTCTTTTTACAGGTATACCTGTCATCATACTCACCACTTCAGCAATGGCCTCTTCATTGATCGGGTATCTTTTGTTCCTGCTTTCTTCTTCCCAATCAGCTTTTGCTTTTTCTAACTCTTCCTGCAAATGTTTTTCTGTATCACGAAGTGAAGCCGCTTCTTCAAAACGCTGACTTTTTACCACTTTGTTTTTTTCGTGTTTTATCTCGTCAATCTTTTTTTCAAGTTCAATCACTTCCTGCGGCACATTAATATTTTTCAGGTGAACACGTGCGCCCACTTCATCCAAAACGTCAATTGCTTTATCCGGAAGCAAGCGATCTGTCATATACCTGTCGCTCAATTTCACACAGGCATCAATGGCCTCATCATCATACAAAACATTGTGATAATCTTCGTATTTGCTTTTGATGTTATTAAGGATCTCGATGGTTTCCTCAACACTAGGCTGGTCAACCATTACCTTTTGAAAACGGCGATCCAACGCGCCATCTTTTTCGATGTACATCCTGTATTCATCAAGCGTGGATGCACCAATACATTGTAGTTCACCACGTGCTAACGCCGGTTTAAAAATGTTGGAAGCATCAAGCGAACCACTTGCACCACCCGCACCTACGATCGTGTGAATTTCATCAATAAACAAAATCACATCACGATTTTTTTCCAGCTCATTCATGATCGCTTTCATTCTTTCTTCAAACTGGCCACGATATTTTGTTCCTGCTACCAAAGCTGCAAGATCAAGCGAAACCACTCTTTTATCAAACAAAACCCGGCTCACTTTTCTTTGAATGATGCGCAGGGCCAAACCTTCAACGATTGCAGTTTTACCCACGCCCGGTTCGCCAATCAAAATAGGATTGTTCTTTTTACGGCGGCTGAGAATTTGAGACACGCGCTCAATTTCTGTTTCGCGCCCTACAATCGGATCAAGGCTACCCATTTCGGCAAGTCTTGTAATATCCCTTCCAAAATTGTCCAAAACCGGTGTTTTGGTTTTAGCTTGTGCTGATGAACTTTTTGAAGACCGTTGCTGTTGTGAATAGGATTTTCTTTCTTCTTCAAATTCTTCACTTTCCTCATCAGAAAAATCCGCTTTCGGATCAGTTTTTACATAACCCAGTTCGCTTTTAAACATGTCATAATCCACGTCAAACTGGTTTAATATCTGTGTAGCAATGTTCTCCTTATTTTTCAAAATAGAAAGCATCAGGTGTTCGCTCTCCACCAACGGGCTCTTATTGGTTTTTGCCTCAAGAACAGTAATACGAATTACTTTTTCAGCCTGCTTGGTAAGAGGTAATGAATTGATATTTGCAATATTTTTTCCTGTTTTATCTTTTACGGCGAGTTCAATTTCTTTACGCAGCTCATAAAGATCTACGTTCAGCGACTTCAGGATTTTCATCGCTGTATTTTCGCCGTCCCTTATCAGGCCCAGAACCAAATGTTCCGTCCCAATAAAGTCATTTCCCAACCGCAAGGCTTCCTCGCGGCTGTAAGAAATAATTTCTTTTACTTGTGTCGAAAAATTGTTGTCCATTTATTAACAATTTAATTTAATGCTTTTCAATAATTGTAACGCTGTACAATAATAATAAATAAATTCTATTAAATAACGTTTAAAAGTTCCACATGATGTTAAAAAGCAGAGGAGAAAAGAGGGCACTTCAAAAAATCAGATTTGACAATATACCGAATAATTTACGGTTTTCCTTAAAGGCCGGATTGATCTTTAATGAAGGTTTTTGCGAGTTCAAATCATTATTCAACGAGTTCAAATCATTATTCAAATAACCCTGTCTATCTTCTTTTCCTTTTTTATTTTAATATCTTTGAATAAATCTTTTGCATTCTTCTTTTAAACTGTAACTATGAAAGTCAAAATTGATACCAAAGAAAAAATGCACGTCATTACGATCGAAGAGAAGAAATTGTCTGCTAATATGACAGAAGAGATCAAGGAAACCTTTCTAAAATACCTGCACGAACCGATTGCGAACCTGGTAATTAATTTTAAAGAAGTTGAAGAAACGGAATTTGAACCAGCAAACGCACTTGCCATGATTCAGCAAAAGTTTTATGAAGAAGGCAATTCTATGGTGTTTTGCAACCTGCAGCCCTCAGTTTCGGACTTTTTGGATAAGAAAGAGTTATTGGAAATTCTGAATGTTACGCCGACAGAAAGCGAAGCATGGGATATCGTGCAAATGGAAGAAATAGAAAGAGAATACCTGTAAGAAAAATATGTAAAATTGTTTAGTAAACGATACCCTCAAATAAAGAATTCGTGTAATAATTACCCCATTGAAAAATAAAACCGAGTGATTGCTGTAACCATTTTAGGAAATAATTCTGCCGTACCTTCTCACAACAGGCACCCGACTGCACAAGTGCTTCAAACGGCTGAACATGTGATGCTGATTGATTGCGGTGAGGGAACGCAAATGCAAATGGGTCTGTACAAAATAAAAAAAAGTCGCATCAATCATATCTTTATTTCTCATTTGCATGGCGACCATTATTTCGGTCTCATCGGGTTATTAAACAGCTTTGCCTTAAACAATCGCCTGAACGATCTTCATATTTACGCTCCCGAAAAATTAAAATCAATTATTGAAATACAAATGGATGTGGCAGGCGCCGGCTTTCCTTTTCAATTATATTTTCATAAGCTGGAAAAAGAAGAAGTGTTGTTCGAAGACAAAAAAATATCTGTTGAATGTTTTAAAGTAAACCACCGGATAGAGTGTTGGGGATTTCTGTTCAGGGAAAAGAAAAATAGAAGAAAAATTATTGCCAGGCAGGTAAAGAAATATAAAGTTCCCAAAACCTTTTATGAAAACTTACACCAGGGTGAAGACTTTATACATAACAAAGGTGAAGTTATAAAAAACGAAATACTCACCACAGCCGTCGAACCTCCAAAATCATACGCTTACTGCGCTGACACTGCTTTTTACGATCCGATTGCGGATAAAATAAAAGGAGCCGACCTTGTATATCATGAAAGTACGTATCTGCATGATCTTGAAAAGAAAGCCGGCGAACGCTTTCATTCCACTTCCAAGCAGGCAGCGACGATTGCAAAAAAAGCAGGTGCAAAAAAATTGTTACTCGGTCATTTTTCTTCTATGTATGAAACGCTGGAACAATTTAAGGAAGAAGCCTGTGAAATCTTTGAGAATACAGAAGTTGCAGAAGAAGGTGTTTGTTATTTAGCATGATTTTTTTTTGCCACGCATTACACGGATTTGCACGGATTAGAACAGTAAACAAACCCAATAATTAAAAAGTAATAATCAATAATTTCACTTTCACCCATTCACCATTCACTATTCCCCATTCAACACCGTCCATTCATAAAATGCAGAAAAATATTTTCTCCACGCTGCTTCGTTGTGATGTTCATTTGCATCGACAACTTCTTTTACCTGCGATTTGCTGCGGGCTTTAATTTCTTTTTCAATTCGCTTCATATCCGGGATCATCGAATCACCTTCCTTGCCTCCGGCATAAAAAAACAATTTTGAGTTTACTTTTTTCGCATCAGCCAAAACAGTACTATCAATTCCTGAAGCTGTCCAGAAAGCAGGAGAAAAAATTCCGGCACCGCCAAAGATGTGTGGGTATTTTAAAATGGCGTATAACGAAATCAAGTCCACCCATCGAACTTCCTGCGATGAAAGTGTTTTCTTTTTTTTTACTGTACGATAATGCGTATCAATAAATGGCTTTAAATTCTTTACCAAAAAATCGACATATTTGTCTCCTTCGCCTTTGCCAAAATTTTCAAACTCCCAGGGATTGTATTCACTCATTCTTTTTGAAAGGCCATTATCAATTCCCACGACTATTACTTCTTTTTTGCCTTTTTTAAAAATGGAATCGAGGTATTCGTCTACGCCCCATTCGCCCGAATAAGAAGTGGCATCATCAAAAAGATTTTGCCCATCGTGCATGTATAATACAGGAAATCTTTTTGCAGATTTTTTATAATCCGGCGGCAAATAAATCCAAATCCTTCTTGTTCGTTTTAATTGAGGAATGTAAAATGCCGTATCAATAATTTTTACATTGGGTGAAGCAGTGTGTTTTCTCTCAACCACTACATTGTTTTGTTTAAAATCATCATTCCATCCGGCGATATTTGCGTGAATGACCGTGTCTGAATTTAAAGTAAGCGAGCGGTTACCAATTCCTTTACCGGCAGAATCCGTTTCACCTTTTTGCCAGCTACCGCGTGTAAATTTATATTCGTAATTACCGGCAGGTAATGAAACGGTGATTGTTGAAACGCCGCTTGGAGAAGATTTCAAAAGATACGAACTATCAGCAGGATTCCATAAATTGAAATTTCCAACAAGATAAATATGATCCATGGAATGCAGCAACGACGGCTGTTTCACCAAAAATGTAACTTTGAATTGTGCTAACGAGACCGTTGAAAGTAAAAGCAGTAAACCAACAAATAACGAAGATTTTAATTTTACCATCAACCTCAACTTAAGAAATGGAAGCTAAAAATTCTTTTACTTTTTGATGATTGGCAGAAGACAAAGATACCAACGGCAGCCGCAAAACATTTTCTATCAAATTCAATTCTGACAAAAATCCTTTTACTCCGGCAGGATTATTTTCAATAAATAAAAGATCATATCCCACAAGCAATTTATAATGGAGTTGCTGCGCTTTTTGAAAATCATTTTTTAAACAGGCACGTATCATTTCGCTAAAATCTTTCGGGAAAGCATTAGCCACAACGCTTATCACACCTTTCGCGCCACAGGCGATCAGAGGAAGAGAAATATGATCATCGCCGCTGACAAATAAAAAATCTTCAGGCATGTTTTTAAGAATATGCATGCACTGTACCATGTTGCCACTTGCCTCTTTTATTCCCCGGATATTCCCGCATTCTTTGGCAAGCCGCAAAGTAGTTTCGGCTGTCATGTTGCTTCCGGTCCTACCCGGAACATTGTACAAGATCACCGGCAAAGGCGAAGCATCCGAAATGGCTTTATAATGTTGAAAAATTCCTTCCTGCGAAGGCTTGTTATAATTAGGACTGGAACTTAAAATGGCCGTCACTTTATCCAGGTCAAAATCTGAAAAATGATTGATAACTTCTTGTGTATTATTTCCGCCGATACCCACAACTACGGGCACACGATCATTTACTTTTTCTATCGTAAATTTTAAAATATCTGTCTGTTCCTTTTTTGAAAGCGTAGGCGTTTCGCCGGTGGTACCAAGGGTTACGAGGTATTCCACACCATTCTCAATTACAAAATCGATCACTCTTGCAAGCGCATCAAAATCTACTTCGTTGTTTTTTTTGAAGGGAGTTATTAAAGCAACCCCGGTTCCGGAAAGTTTATTTATTAAGGACATTATTTAAAAATGAAAGATGGAATAAAATTACCTTTTACAAGATACAGGAATCAGGAAAACGATGTAGGAGCCCGCTTTCGATATGAGAATGAAAGAATCATTTGTATTTTTTAGTAAAAATAGGAAAAGAAAGAATAAGTATTTAAGAATTAATTATTCGTCCCAGAAACCCATTTTATTAAACTTATCAATTCGTTGTTTGATCCTTTCCCCGGGAGCGATTTTTTTCAACTCCGCAATGATTGGTTTAATATACTCTTTAAGATTGGCCGCCGCTTCATCGTAATTCCAGTGCGCGCCGCCAAGTGGCTCACGAATAATGCCATCTACCAACCCAAACTTCAGCATGTCATCAGAAGTTAACTTTAATTGCTCTGCTGCAATTTCTTTTTGTGCCCAGCTGCGCCAAAGAATAGAGCTACAGTTTTCAGGAGAGATCACCGTGTACCATGAATTTTCCAGCATCAAAACCTTATCCCCTACTCCAATGCCCAATGCGCCGCCGCTTGCACCTTCGCCAATGATCACGCAAACCACCGGCACTTTCAGGCGTATCATTTCATAAATATTTCTCGCGATTGCCTCGCCCTGGCCGCGTTCTTCGGCTTCCAGTCCTGGGTAAGCACCAGGTGTATCAATTAAAGTAATTACCGGTTTATTAAATTTTTCGGCGAGCTTCATCAGGCGCAAAGCTTTGCGATAGCCTTCAGGATTTGCCATTCCAAAATTTCGCATCTGCCGCATCTTGGTATTGGTACCTTTTTGCTGTCCTATCACCATTACCGTTTCTCCATCAAACTGGGCAAAACCGCCCACCATGGCCTTATCATCCTTAACATTGCGGTCGCCATGTAATTCGAGGAAATTCGTAAACATCTTTAAAATATATTCCAACGTATAAGGTCTGTCTGGGTGACGGCTCAATTGCACTTTTTGCCAGGGCGTAAGATGTTCTGTAATATCTCTTCTCTTTTCAAGGATCTGTTGTTCCAGTTTATTAATGATTTCATTATAATCATCTTTACCCGTTTTCGAAGCGAGTTTTTGGTTCTCTTCGATTTGTTCGTATAGTTCTTTTATAGGTTGCTCAAAGTCCAGGAATTGTCTTGCTGGTGTTGCCATTGTGTGTAAAAAAGTTTATTAAATGATGATCCTTAAACCGGATTTACTTTTTTCAGGCGATAAAGTTAAGGTGTCAAAATTAAATAATGGGCAAAAGGTTGCTTTTTAGGATTGAACTGAATTTGCTCCTTCCAAACACAAGCTTGTGTCTGCGGGCGAAAATCCTTCACCAGCGATCAAACACCATTCACTATCCACAGATAATGTTGGCTTTATTATTGTAAAAAATTTTGATATCAATTAAAAGTTTATGAAGGTCAAGCAAAATCAAAAAGCCGAAATAGAAAAGAAAGAAAGCAAAATCAAAAAGAAGTCTTCGTTTATCTGGCTGGGCACCTACATTACAATTGCCCTGGTAGCCATGGCCGCTTATATACTTTTCCGGCTGCACATTTTTGATCTTCTGGGTAAATACCGGTTGCTTCTTCAAAGATTTTCTCTTGCTGTGTTTTTTGCGGTAGTGGTTTTAGCCATCGGCAAACTGGTGGAAGTGCTTATTCATAAAAATTCAACCGGCAAATACACCCGGTATAACCTCATTCATCTTACACGGTTAATCGCCATTATTTTAGTTGCCCTCATCGTTATATCATTTCTGTTTACTAACTGGTATGCGGCAGCCGTTTCGCTGGGATTGATCTCCCTGATTTTAGGTTTTGCCCTGCAAACGCCTATCAGCTCTTTTATCGGATGGGTCTATATCATCATCCGCAATCCTTATAGTATTGGCGACCGGATTCAGATCGGCGATTTTAAAGGCGACGTAATTGAAATCAGCTACTTCGACACCACGTTATGGGAATTTGGTGGCGATTATCTTACCAACGATCTTCCAAGCGGCAGGCTGATCCGGTTTCCGAACAGCCTTATCCTGCAAAGCGCTGTTTATAATTATTCGTGGGAAGATTTTGAATATATATGGAATGAAATTCCGTTTTATGTCGCTTATACAAGCGACCTGGCTTTTGTGTCTAAAACGATAAGGGAAGTAACGACGTCAGAATTGGGGCCGCAAATGTTAGACCGGGTGACCCAATTAAAAGCCATGGTAAAGAATTCGCCGGTAGATGAACTAGAAATAAAAGAATACCCCTACGTTACTTTCAGGGTTAATGCCAACACCTGGGTTGAAGTAACTGTTACCTACCTGGTGCCACCCAGAAAAGCTTCGCGCTTCCGCACCACGATTATTCATAAAATTTTAGACGAGCTAAATAAATCACCGGAAAAAGTGCTGTTCCCTAAAGGCGATTCAAGGTAGAGGTTATATCGGTTTCCGGCAAAACCAAAATATAATGCAACAAGCTACCTTTAAGTTGTGAAAATACTTCATTGGCAGATAAATATTTAAATTTTCTGATTGGGCGGTTATTTATTGTCGCTTCCACTCTTTCAACCTCTTGAACAGGTACCAAATTAAAGTCAGTTTTCTTAGGAAAGAATCTTCTTATAACACCGTTTCGGTTTTCAATAGTTCCTTTATCCTGTGAGGTATAAGGTTTGGTAAAAAAGGTTTTGGCATTAAGTTGATTAGCTATAATCTCATGTAACCCGAAAGCTGGGTCGTTATCAAAAGTGATGGTTTTTAAGGGTAAGCCTTTATACCTTTCGATGATTTTAGCTGCGATTACTTTTGGGTTTTTTCCTACAAGTTTATCGATAGTAGTTCTTAAGGTAGCGCGATCTACCGTTACTAAAAGAGCTGATTTATGAGCCTTCCCCATGATCAGATCTACCTCCAGATCGCCAAACCGTTTTCTTTGTTCAACTATTTTAGGTCGCTGATCAATGGGCACTCTATTAGGAATGAGGCCTCTGGAGTCTTTATAGTTTCCTCGTTTTCGTCGTCGTTTTCGATACCTGAGAAGTTTATAAAGATTTTTAAACTGTTTGTTTTTGCGCTTTTGGGAGTGTTTGCATTCCCAGATAAACTTGTAGATCGTTTCATAGCTGACACCTTTAATCTGGTCTTTTTCCCATTGAGCAGCTACCAGTTCAGGGCTGTATTTTTCTACTGTCATCCACTGCTTTGCTTGCAGTTTAAGTTCCTCGGTAAATCGTAGTTGCTTACACTTAAATTTATGCCGTTGCCTGGTCTTCTCTTCTGCCTTGCCAGCTACATATTTAAAAGCATTAATACCGCTACTGCATATATTACGTTTGAATTCCCTGCTAACGGTGCTGCGGTGAACGCCGATGATTGCGGCGATTTGTATTTGTGGTATTCCCGCGCTTTTTAGCGCCTCGATCTTGTACCTTTGCTCGAGGGTGAGCTGATTATACTTCTTTGTCATGTTGCAATAACAAAGGTAGTTTTTCGGCTCTTCCCTTTGCAGACGTTATGTCGAAAGGAATTTACTCCATGTTGCACTTATTAGTGAACTTAGGAAATAGAAATGTTGCTAATTTATTCGTTTACTATACATTCCTTTCGGATTAGGAAAATAATTTTAAAATTCCAAAAAATAAACGGACAAAATATTTGGTTTTTACAAAAACATGACTACTTTTGATTCCTGAATTGCTCCCAAGCTAACAGACACTTTCCAATTATCTTTTTCGCCATCCCATATCCATGAAGATAAGCATATAGTTTATCAAGCCAGCTATTACTCCAATACCAAAGCTCTGTTAACTCAACTTACACTTAAACTCATCAGATATGAGACTACTATTACGCTCCCTGCTATTCACTTTGTTTGCCATCACACTTACCAGTGTGAATGTGTTTTCTCAAAGTGCAACCATCACAACCGATCAACCGGATTACGCCCCGGGAAGTACTGCAATTATTAGCGGCTCCGGCTGGCAACCTGGTGAAACGGTAACGCTCCAGGTATTACACGATCCGACCGGCGGTGATGATTTGACAAGTCCTGCGCATCAGCCGTGGACGGTGGTTGCGGATGGATCAGGAAATGTAAGTTCACAATGGATTGTACCTGCGGATGAGGATGAATTGGGGGCGAATTTGAAGTTGACGGCTGTGGGCGGAAGTTCGGGGTTGAGCGCGGAGTGGATGTTTACGGATGGCGTGAGCGCTACATCTATTGTTACCCCTACCGGATTTGCGACTATTAATGTTACTCCCGGAGAAACAGCAAATATACCTTATGCATTTACATATAGTACTAGTGGTAATGTTTCCAACAGTACTACAAGCATCACTTATAATGTATATTTACGATTGGGTGGCACGGATTACCTGATCGCTGGACCTGTGACACAAACGGGGCTAACCAATGGCACCCATGCCGTAGGTTCCGCTGGATCTCCATTGACTGCTTCTGTAATATTTGACGGGGCTGGAGGAAACCCTCCTGGAACAGGGGGTGAGAATTACAATTTGAGAGTTGATGTAATAAAAAACAATGGTTCTAATCCGGGTTCAAGTGCAGATAACTCGTCTATGAATTGGGTGAAGGTCACTACCCCTTCAGGCTCTATTGGTTCTGTTTCTGTTGATCCACAATTGGGTGTTTCAGTATATGGAACAGCAAGTACGCCAACTTTTGCTGTTTCTTCTACACGTGGAAGTAACGGAACAATTAGTGGAACCTACAGCGTGTCGGGTCTTCCGGCTGGTGTAACATCGGGAGGATTTGCACCTTCTGCAATATTTACTTCTAATGGTGGAGATCCATTTCCAGGAGCAACACTTACGCTAAACGTTTCTGCAAGCGTAGGTGCAGGATCATACGATTTCACGGTTTCTTTAAGTGATGGAGGAACTCCAGCTACTGCAACAGGAACTTTGGTTGTTTCTCCGCGTCCAATCACGGTAACACCGGATGCAGGTCAGAATAAAACGTATGGTGATGCAAATCCGACGTATACTTATGGCTTTACGCCTGCCTTGATTGGCAGCGATGCGTTCACGGGTGCGCTGTCAAGAGATGGAGGTGAGAATGTAGGAAACTACAACATCACACAAGGTGATCTGGCCCTGAGCAGTAACTATACCTTATCCTTTACAACAGGGGTTCAGTTCGAAATCAAGAAGTTAACGATCACGGTAACACCGGATGCAGGTCAGAATAAAACGTATGGTGATGCAAATCCGACGTATACTTATGGCTTTACGCCTGCCTTGATTGGCAGCGATGCGTTCACGGGTGCGCTGTCAAGAGATGGAGGTGAGAATGTAGGAAACTACAACATCACACAAGGTGATCTGGCCCTGAGCAGTAACTATACCTTATCCTTTACAACAGGGGTTCAGTTCGAAATCAAGAAGTTAACGATCACGGTAACACCGGATGAGGTCAGAATAAAACGTATGGTGATGCAAATCCGACGTATACTTATGGCTTTACGCCTGCCTTGATCGGCAGCGATGCGTTCACGGGTGCGCTGTCAAGAGATGGAGGTGAGAATGTAGGAAACTACAACATCACACAAGGTGATCTGGCCCTGAGCAGTAACTATACCTTATCCTTTACAACAGGGGTTCAGTTCGAAATCAAGAAGTTAACGATCACGGTAACACCGGATGCAGGTCAGAATAAAACGTATGGTGATGCAAATCCGACGTATACTTATGGCTTTACGCCTGCCTTGATCGGCAGCGATGCGTTCACGGGTGCGCTGTCAAGAGATGGAGGTGAGAATGTAGGAAACTACAACATCACACAAGGTGATCTGGCCCTGAGCAGTAACTATACCTTATCCTTTACAACAGGGGTTCAGTTCGAAATCAAGAAGTTAACGATCACGGTAACACCGGATGCAGGTCAGAATAAAACGTATGGTGATGCAAATCCGACGTATACTTATGGCTTTACGCCTGCCTTGATCGGCAGCGATGCGTTCACGGGTGCGCTGTCAAGAGATGGAGGTGAGAATGTAGGAAACTACAACATCACACAAGGTGATCTGGCCCTGAGCAGTAACTATACCTTATCCTTTACAACAGGGGTTCAGTTCGAAATCAAGAAGTTAACGATCACGGTAACACCGGATGCAGGTCAGAATAAAACGTATGGTGATGCAAATCCGACGTATACTTATGGCTTTACGCCTGCCTTGATCGGCAGCGATGCGTTCACGGGTGCGCTGTCAAGAGATGGAGGTGAGAATGTAGGAAACTACAACATCACACAAGGTGATCTGGCCCTGAGCAGTAACTATACCTTATCCTTTACAACAGGGGTTCAGTTCGAAATCAAGAAGTTAACGATCACGGTAACACCGGATGCAGGTCAGAATAAAACGTATGGTGATGCAAATCCGACGTATACTTATGGCTTTACGCCTGCCTTGATCGGCAGCGATGCGTTCACGGGTGCGCTGTCAAGAGATGGAGGTGAGAATGTAGGAAACTACAACATCACACAAGGTGATCTGGCCCTGAGCAGTAACTATACCTTATCCTTTACAACAGGGGTTCAGTTCGAAATCAAGAAGTTAACGATCACGGTAACACCGGATGCAGGTCAGAATAAAACGTATGGTGATGCAAATCCGACGTATACTTATGGCTTTACGCCTGCCTTGATCGGCAGCGATGCGTTCACGGGTGCGCTGTCAAGAGATGGAGGTGAGAATGTAGGAAACTACAACATCACACAAGGTGATCTGGCCCTGAGCAGTAACTATACCTTATCCTTTACAACAGGGGTTCAGTTCGAAATCAAGAAGTTAACGATCACGGTAACACCGGATGCAGGTCAGAATAAAACGTATGGTGATGCAAATCCGACGTATACTTATGGCTTTACGCCTGCCTTGATCGGCAGCGATGCGTTCACGGGTGCGCTGTCAAGAGATGGAGGTGAGAATGTAGGAAACTACAACATCACACAAGGTGATCTGGCCCTGAGCAGTAACTATACCTTATCCTTTACAACAGGGGTTCAGTTCGAAATCAAGAAGTTAACGATCACGGTAACACCGGATGCAGGTCAGAATAAAACGTATGGTGATGCAAATCCGACGTATACTTATGGCTTTACGCCTGCCTTGATCGGCAGCGATGCGTTCACGGGTGCGCTGTCAAGAGATGGAGGTGAGAATGTAGGAAACTACAACATCACACAAGGTGATCTGGCCCTGAGCAGTAACTATACCTTATCCTTTACAACAGGGGTTCAGTTCGAAATCAAGAAGTTAACGATCACGGTAACACCGGATGCAGGTCAGAATAAAACGTATGGTGATGCAAATCCGACGTATACTTATGGCTTTACGCCTGCCTTGATCGGCAGCGATGCGTTCACGGGTGCGCTGTCAAGAGATGGAGGTGAGAATGTAGGAAACTACAACATCACACAAGGTGATCTGGCCCTGAGCAGTAACTATACCTTATCCTTTACAACAGGGGTTCAGTTCGAAATCAAGAAGTTAACGATCACGGTAACACCGGATGCAGGTCAGAATAAAACGTATGGTGATGCAAATCCGACGTATACTTATGGCTTTACGCCTGCCTTGATTGGCAGCGATGCGTTCACGGGTGCGCTGTCAAGAGATGGAGGTGAGAATGTAGGAAACTACAACATCACACAAGGTGATCTGGCCCTGAGCAGTAACTATACCTTATCCTTTACAACAGGGGTTCAGTTCGAAATCAAGAAGTTAACGATCACGGTAACACCGGATGCAGGTCAGAATAAAACGTATGGTGATGCAAATCCGACGTATACTTATGGCTTTACGCCTGCCTTGATCGGCAGCGATGCGTTCACGGGTGCGCTGTCAAGAGATGGAGGTGAGAATGTAGGAAACTACAACATCACACAAGGTGATCTGGCCCTGAGCAGTAACTATACCTTATCCTTTACAACAGGGGTTCAGTTCGAAATCAAGAAGTTAACGATCACGGTAACACCGGATGCAGGTCAGAATAAAACGTATGGTGATGCAAATCCGACGTATACTTATGGCTTTACGCCTGCCTTGATCGGCAGCGATGCGTTCACGGGTGCGCTGTCAAGAGATGGAGGTGAGAATGTAGGAAACTACAACATCACACAAGGTGATCTGGCCCTGAGCAGTAACTATACCTTTATCCTTTACAACAGGGGTTGACTTTACGATCACCAAACGAGTTGCTACCTGGACGACAAATACCAATAGCAAAACATATGGCGATGTTGACCCAAGTCCTTTAACAACCGGCTCAGGAGACTTCCTGGCAGCTGATAATATTTCCGCTACTTATACAAGAGTAGCTGGTGAAACAGTTGCCGGTGGTCCATATCATATCACCGCTACATTGGTTGATCCTAACAGTAAACTGGCTAACTATACCATCACAAACGACGGTGCCGACTTTACAATCAATCTGCGTGCTGCCACCTGGACAACAGTTGCAAAAAGCAAATATTGTGGGCAAGATGACACGAGTCCGCTGACAACCGGATCAGGAATCAACTTCGTGGGAGCTGACGGTGTTACCGCTACTTACTCAAGAGCAGGTGGGCAAACCGTTGCAGGCAGCCCTTATCATATTACCGCTACTTTGAGCTCTACCGTTAGCGGTGCTCTCAATAACTACACCATCACGAATAACGGCGCTGATTTTACCATCAATCCAATTAATAGTATTGACGCTTCAGCCAGCAGCAATACCTATTCAACTACAACTCCAGTAATTCTTTCAGCTACAATTTCACCTGCTGTTCCAGGAGTTCCAGTTACTTTTACACTTGATCCAGGAACAGGAGTTACAACTTCCTATACAATTTCAACAGATGCAAACGGGGTTGCAACAACTCCTGTATCTGGACTTTCAGTAAACCTTTATAAGGTTATAGCAGTGGCAGGTTCTGCATGCGCTACTTCAAATGCAGCTTACTTCTCTGTTTATGATCCTAATGCAGGTTTCGTAACGGGCGGAGGCTGGATCATGTCACCAGTAGATGAAAGTGCTCAATATATGCAGGTAGGCGGTAAAGCAAACTTTGGATTTAATTCGCAGTACAAAAAAGGTAACAATCGCGTGGATGGGAACACGGAATTCCAATTCCAGGCAGGTAACCTGAATTTTAAAAGTTCAGCTACGAAGCCGGCTCACTGGTTATTACTGGTGGAGGAAAGGCGATTTATAAAGGAACCGGTACTATCAACGGAGCAGCAGGCTATAGTTTTATGGTTTCCGCAATTGATGGCAAAATAAACGGAGGTGGCGATGATAAATTCCGTATAAAAATCTGGCTACTGCAACAGGGGTAGTTGTTTATGACAACAACTATGGAACGGCTGGACAATGGAGATCCGGCAACCGTTCTTGGCGGTGGTTCAATAGTGATTCATACTCCTAACGGCAAGAAAACAAGAATAATGAGTTCCGATATCACCAGTTCACCTGTCGAAGTAAACAGCAACCAGGTTTCAGAACAAACAGGAACAGGCAAACTCTCCGTAAAAGTTGCACCAAACCCAACTTCCTACTACTTCACTTCAGGGCTGCAAAGCCTCAGCAAAGAAAATGTAAATATGGTGGTTACAGATATTACCGGAAGAGTAATCGAACAACGGACAAATATTGCGGCTAACAGTACCATTCAGTTTGGAGGTAAATATCGCCCCGGAACCTACATTGCGCAGTTCCTCCAGGGAACCGACAAAGTAACGGTGATGTTGATAAAAGAAGGTAAATAATTCCTGAAAAGCTAACATATAAGAGGTTGCCGAAAGGCAGCCTCTTTTTATTTGGTGGCGAGGTAATTATAATCGGCCAGCAATGTTTCTAAAAAACTGATAGAATACATGCTCGTTTGAATATTCAAAACCTCCTGCACCTTCCAGGCAAGCCGGTCGCAGATTTGGGTGTTGTATTCCTTGTGATAAAGATTTACCACATTTTTAATGGTGTTGATATCACGGTCACTGAGCTTCAAAACTTCCGGAAAGGTGACCACGTAATTTTTATCGGCAATTTCCATAAACACGGTATCATTCACTGAAAACGGAGAAACAGTATTGATCACAACTGTATTGGCAGCTATATCTCCCAACCGCTGATTTTTTTTACTTACCGCAATAAATATCAAAACCACCAATCCCCAAAAACCCGTCATGAGGATATAGCCAACAATACTCTGCAGGCTAAAAAAAGTGTACCCGAAAAAGAAAGGCCACTCAAAAACTTTAAATATCCAACGGATGGTATATTGACTCAAGGAAGGCTCGCCACCATCAAGACTGATGATCCGGATATTCATTATCTTCTTGCCTATCGTTTGCCCGTGCATCATCACCTCACACACAAGTGAATAGAGCAGCATCGGGATAGAGATGGTAAGAATATCAAGCCCCATGTGGCTTTTTAGTGTTGCTATTCCTGTAAGATTAAAGCCACCATAGTAAAAATATTTCATGCTGACGAAGTAAAAAAGCAAGAGGGTAAAATCTGCCAGGTAAGCTAAAAGCCTTTTATAAACTTCTGCAATTTCAAATTCGAGATCGATATTAAAAGGAGTTTCAATTTGTATCAGCGACATGAACAGCAATTTATTATTTTAAAATAAAAATTGAGGTTTTATTTTTATTAATGAGTAATTTGTTTCACTTTCAAATAAGTTTTTTAAGAAACCGTTTTACCAGGTAGTTGCAATCAATTAACGGTTCGTACTAATTTTACCTTATGCGCGAAGCCAGGTTTATAAAAAAAAATGTTGAGAAATGGAATCAGTATCAACGTGAAGAAACAAAAGACCCTGATGAAATGGCCGATCGCTTTATCACGCTGTTAGATGATCTTTCCTATGCCAAAACGTTCTATCCAAAAAGCAAAGTAACACGCTGGATCAATGGGATTGCCGCTTCTATTTATCAAAATATTTATCAAAATAAAAGACATAATTTTTCAAGAGTGATTCGTTTTTGGAAATACGAATTGCCTTTGTTG
The DNA here is from genome assembly GCA_963783125.1 of uncultured Chitinophagaceae bacterium. Lineage (GTDB taxonomy): Bacteria > Bacteroidota > Bacteroidia > Chitinophagales > Chitinophagaceae > Ginsengibacter. The sequence continues at coordinate 130,670 of CAWAMQ010000007.1, read as the reverse complement.
TTCCGGCGCTATCACAAGGTTTTTTTGTTTACGTTCCTGCTTTTTATTTCTTTTGTGTTCATAGGCGTTGTTTCTTCTTCCACCGATCCGGATTTTGCCCGTCAATATTTTAACCATCACGTTCAGCCGGGCTATTACGATCAAACCATCGCGTCGATTCAGAGAGGCGATCCTTTTGGTGTTTACAAAGATGATAATCCCTTTTCGATGTTTGTAACCATTGCTTTTAATAACATCGGTGTCGCATTTAAAACCGTGATATTTGGTGTGTTATTCGGGATAGGAACTGTTTTATTTATGTGGAGCAACGGCCTTATGCTTGGATGTTTTCAATACATATTTTTTTCACAGGGGCTCGGCTGGCAATCAGTACTTGTGATCTGGATTCATGGAACTATTGAAATTTCTTCCATTGTAATTGCCAGTTGTGCCGGAATTATTCTGGGAACGGGCTGGCTTTTCCCGGGCACGTATACACGAAAACAGTCTTTTTTGCGTGGCGTAAAAGACGCAGTTAAAATTTGCGTGAGCCTCGTACCTTTCTTTATTATTGCTGCTTTTTTTGAAAGCTATGTTACTCATTTAATGAGCAATACCTTCGAAAAAAATTCAGTTGATATCGGCCTGCCGGTTCCATTCAGTATTATGATACTTGCAGGTTCATTTATTTTAATACTGTGGTATTTTGTTTTATATCCCATTCGTCTGCATCGGGAAGGTTTCGATTTAAAAGACGGGAAAATACTCAAGGATGGTGCCGCCTATGAAATGTAAATATCAATTATTTCTTTGTTTACTGTTACTGCCGGTTTTATTTCCGCGAAACAGCTATGCACAAACGGACTCTTTAACCGTCCCGGATGGACAAGTGTATTTCCAACAAAAGGATTCGCATTCAGCAGACGCAGACACTACTTTACATAAAAAAGTTTTGGGCGGTGATACTGGTATCGTAAAATACAAAAGCCGCCGCGAATTTTATTATATGAATTATCTCGACAGTCTTTTGAGAAATCAAAAAGACATGAGAACAGACACCGTGAGTGTGGATGAAAAGACCGGCAGAATTAAAAGGGCCCATCGAAATATAGAGACACCTTCTGCCTTAAACAAAATACTCAACAGTTTTCCGTTAAAAATATTCTTTTGGACTTTAGCGCTGATCTTTATTATTTATATTTCATACAAAGTCTTTTTTAAGAATGGAATTTTTATAAAAAAGCAAAAAGTAATTCCCGAATCCGCCGAAGAATCACTGCTTCAATTAAATGAAGTTTCAGAATACGATGCACTTATAGCCGGCGCGGAAAACAATAACGAGTTCAGCCAGGCAACCCGGTATCTTTTCTTAAAAACACTGAAGAACCTTTCTGACAAAGGGTTAATCAACTTTACCGCTGATAAAACCAATAAAGAATACCTGGCAGAAATGCAGCAACATACTTACTACAACGAATTCAGGGAACTAACCCGCGAATATGAATATATATGGTACGGACAGTTTTCTATCGATATCAATGAATACCGGAAATTAAAAGAAGACTTTCATTTTTTTGATAAAAAAATATAACCCCACAATTGAAATTATTTTTAAAATATAACTTAATTCTTCTGCTGGTAATTTCAGGATGGAGTTGTCAACAAAATAAAAAAAAGCTTCCGCCACTCAATGAAAGCTACAGGCGAACTGACAAACTTCCGTTTGGTTCTTTTATTGCCTACCAGGGATTTAAATCAGAGTTTCCGGATTACTGGATCAATATCGCAGACAAGCCATTTACCTCTACCTGGAATGGACTTCAAAATGAAACCACCAACACCTATTCCCTGTATTTCCTGGTAACAAAAAACCTGATACTTACAACGGATGAAGTAAACGCAATGGTTGAATACATAAAGGCAGGTAATGATTTATTTATCTCTGCCGATTATATAGACGAGAAATTGCTCGATGCCATTTATTGTACGGTCAACAGGAAAGGAGAAATCATCAGCGAAGTAAATGGCAAAATGCACGACACGTGGGTAAGCATGTTTTATGGAAAAGATTTTGATGCATCAAAATACAGCTATTACTATTTCCCTTTTTTAAATTATTTCAACAGCTACGATCCTTCTATCACAAGGGTTTTGGGTGTTAATGAATTACATCTGCCGGATTATATTGTTATTTTTTCCGGCCGCGGAAGGTTGTATTTACATCTTGCTCCAAGAATTTTCAGCAATTATTTTTTACTCACAAAAAATAATTACCATTACTTCGAGAATGTGACAGCTTACCTTCGTTTCAATCCACAATACATTTATTGGGATGCATACTATAAAGAATTTTCTTCAACAAGGAACAAAAACAACCTGAACAATAAAGACCAATTTTCATCATTAGAAGTGATAAAACAAAATCCGCCTTTGCTTTGGGCATTCTATCTTGCGCTGGTGGCTATTTTGCTCTTTGTTGTATTTAATATTAAACGAAAACAAAAAATAATTGAAGTAATAAAACCCAATAAAAATGCCACGGTAGCCTTCACCGAGACGATCGGGCGTCTTTATTTGCAACACAAAAACAATCGAAACATTGCAGAAAAAAACATTACCTATTTTTATGAATACCTGCGCAAAAAATATTTTATCAATACCTCCGCTATCTCGCCGGAATTTATAAATTCACTTTCGGGCAAAAGCGGCGTTCCTAAAAAAGATACTGAAGAACTGTTTACATTGATCAACACTATTCAACAGCAGGAAGAGGTGACGGATGATGAACTGATTGAATTAAATTTAAAAATTGAAAATTTTAAAAAACCAAAAAGCTGATGGAAGAAAATTTGTTTGAACAACGCATTGATATCAATACGCTGAACAATGCCGTGATAGATATCAGGAATGAAATAAGTAAAGTAATTGTAGGGCAACACAAGATGGTAGACCTTTTACTTATCGCGTTGCTGTGCGACGGTCATGTTTTAATAGAAGGTGTGCCGGGGGTGGCCAAAACCCTCACAGCCAAGTTACTTGCCAGGATCATTAATACTAACTTTTCAAGGATACAATTTACGCCCGACCTGATGCCGAGCGATGTATTAGGAACTTCAGTTTTTAATCCAAAAGAAGCTGAATTTGAATTTAAGCGCGGCCCGATATTCAGCAATATTATTTTGATCGACGAAATAAACCGCGCCCCGGCAAAAACACAATCTGCGTTATTTGAAGTAATGGAAGAACGGCAGGTTACCATCGACGGCATCACTCACCTTATGGATTTTCCATTTTTAGTAATCGCTACGCAAAACCCGATTGAACAGGAGGGTACCTATCGCCTGCCGGAAGCCCAACTGGACAGGTTTTTATTTAAAATTGTTATCAGTTACCCGTCCGTGGAAGAGGAAGTAAACATCCTGATGAACCAGCAATCTGTTACACAAAATAGTTTGTTGCAAAATGTGCAGCAACTGGTTTCACCAGCCCAAATTTCAGAATACAGAAACATTACCAACCAGGTAATTATCGATCCGAAATTGGTAGAGTTTATTGCTAAAATAGTAAATGAAACAAGAAACAACGCTTCACTTTATCTTGGCGCTTCACCGCGCGCATCGCTGGCTATATTAAGATCAGCAAAAGCAAATGCAGCCATCATGGGAAGAGATTTTGTAACTCCTGAAGATGTTATCGAAATGGCTGCGCCGGTAATGCGGCACAGGATTATCCTGACACCGGAAAAAGAGATGGAAGGTTTTTCGGCAGATGAATTGATCAATGATATTATTTCAAAAATCGAAGTGCCGCGGTAAGTTCTTTAAAAAAATAATACAACCAATTATTTGAAAACGATAAAAAAATATTTTTTAGATCTTTTCCTGCGCAGTCGTTTTTATTTTGGCATCGCGGGGTTGATTGGCCTTTTTATCCTGGCATTTTATATCCCGGCATTACAACCGGCATCTGTCACGGTTTTCATTGTCTTTGTTGTCTTTTGTGTTATTGATTACTCACTTTTATTTTTCACAAAAAAACATCCTGCCGCCCAAAGAATTATGGCTCACCGTTTCAGCAATGGAGATGAAAACAAGATTGACCTTATCGTTAAAAACCATTTGAGTTTTCCGGTGCAGATTACTGTTATCGACGAATTACCGGAACAATTACAAATGCGGCACTGGAAGAAAAAATTGAATTTAAAATCGCGTCAACAAAAAAAGATCTCATGGAAACTGAAGCCCCTTGAAAGAGGAGAATACCAATTCGGAAATATTCACTTGTTTGTTTCCTCTCCTTTAAAACTTCTCACAAGAAGATTTACAACCGAAGCGGCAGTAACGATACCGGTGTACCCTTCATTCCTGCAATTGCGTAATTATGAATTATTCTCAGGCACCACTTTAAACAGCGATGGCGGCAACCAGCGCGTGCGCAAAATCGGCCAGAGTCTTGAGTTTGAGCAAATAAAAGAATATGTATCAGGAGACGATATACGCACATTAAACTGGAAAGCTTCTGCACGAAAAGGTGGCTTAATGGTCAACAGTTTCATGGAAGAAAGATCCCAACAGGTGTATTGTATCATCGACAAAGGCCGTTTGATGAAGATGTCTTTCAACGGGATGACACTCCTGGATTATGCCATCAATAGCTGCCTCATATTAAGTAATGTATGTCTTAAGAAACAAGATAAAGTGGGCGTAATCACTTTTTCAAATGAACCGGGAAATATATTACCTGCCGACCGGAAAGCATCACAGGCTGAACATATTTTACAATTGTTATACAAACAAAAAACCAATTTCCTGGAAAGTGATTTCGAAATGCTTTACCTGCAAATAAGAAGTAAAATAAAACATAGAAGCCTCCTGATCCTTTTCACAAATTTCGAATCACTGTCGGGTCTAAACAGGCAGCTCGATTATCTGCGTTCGCTGGCGCGTAATCATCTTCTGCTTGTAATATTTTTTGAAAATTCTGAATTAGATGAACTTCGCAATTCGCATGCAAAAGATATTGAAGAGGTATATATAAAAACAATCGCAGAAAAATTTGCTTTTGAAAAAAGGATTATCGCAAAAGAACTTTCCAAATTTGGAATATTATCGATCTTGTCGTCTCCCAAAAATCTTACGGTTAACACCATCAATAAATATCTTGAATTAAAAGCGCGGCAGGCAATTTAAGATCATCTTTTGTGAAAGAAATGTACATTGCGCCAAAAGAATAAATCCTACCATGGAGGGAAACACTTTTGAAGAAGGAAGAGTTTTATTAATTGACAAGCCATTACGCTGGACATCTTTTGATGTGGTAAAAAAAATCAGGAACCTGGTTAAAATTAAAAAGGTGGGCCACGCCGGCACGCTGGATCCTTTAGCTACCGGCCTTTTGATCGTGTGCACCGGAAAGTTCACCAAAAAGATAAATGAGTATATGGCACAGGAAAAAGAGTATACCGGCACGATAACTTTAGGCGCCGTTACACCTACGTACGATCTTGAAAGTGAACCCCGGGACTTTAAACCTGTGGATACAATATCCGAAGAGTTAATTCAGCAAACAACCCAAAAATTTACGGGGGAACTTTTGCAAACTCCGCCTGTTCATTCAGCCATCAAACAAAAAGGGAAGCCGGTATATTTAATGGCGCGAAAAGGAGTTGATGTGGTTCTTGAACCACGAAAAATTACAATTAGTCTATTTGAAATAACCTCGGTTCAAATGCCCGAGGTTTCCTTTAAAGTTGTTTGTACAACGGGAACGTACATACGCAGTTTGGCAAATGATTTTGGTGCTGAAATTGGGTGTGGCGGCTACCTCAGCAGCCTGCGCCGCACAAGGATTGGTAATTTTAACGTAGATAATGCAAAGAGTATGGATGCATTTATAAAGACGGTGAACGAAGAAAAATAAAGAGCGGAAGACGGGACTCGAACCCGCTACCTACAGCTTGGGAAGCTGTCGCTCTACCAGGTGAGCTACTTCCGCATTTATAATGCAAGATAACAAAATTCAATAGCCGCAACTTTGGAAAAAATTGCGTTTTATGTACTTAAATTACAACGTCGTTAAAATAAAAAACTACTTTTTTTGTTTGTTTACTGTTAATTATACCTGAGTATATTTCCCTGGACATCCATTTCCGGCATTGGCTGCCCGTCCCTGGGAATATAAAATTTATGTCTTTCAATGATAATGTGATTATCGTACAATTCAAATATAAAAAGACCCGAACGTAAGAAATTGGATTTATCAAGCGTTAGAAATGACTCATCAATTTTTGACACCTCGAACAAAAATGAACCATCCGCCCGGTAAAACCTTATTGAATACTTTTTTTTGGCTGCGTCCGGTAAAGAAATGATAACATTGTTGTCTTTGCCGGTAAAAACATGCCTCGATGGCACGAAGAGATTATGGTTGTACCTGGGAGTTTCTGACGTTAGCGGCTTTTCTATCACCGGTATTTCGCTAAGTGTATCTTTTCCGGGGCGGTGCGATTGGGTAAAGATATAAGAGCCACCATGAAATGAAATAAATAAACGATAATATTGATCTGAAGGAATGAATTCTTTCGAATCTGCAAAACCATTTATACCCGGGCTTACGTCCAGCAAGCTTCCAATGGTAGTGAAATTTTTCAAGCTATCAGAAGACCTTTGCACGTTAATGGTTGTTACATTCGTGAAAGGATTATACCAGCTAACCAAAACTTTGCTACCCAGTTGGGTGACCGTTATTTTGGGCAACGTATCCTGCGCAAGGCAATTTTTTTGGAACGAAAACACTAGTAAAAACAGGAAAAAATATCTATACATGGCGACGAAGCGAAACTATTAGTTTTTCAGAATTGCAAATATAATCTCTTGTTAAAGAAATCAGGAGGAGAAAATCGCGGTCTTAACAAATAACTTTGATAATCGAATTAAACCGGTCCAAAGGGCATAAATGCTCCGTTTCTTTTGCCTATTTTTGATAAATTAAACTTGTTTATGACGTATAATTATCTACCGCTTGATAAAAGTTTCCTCACATTCGAACAGGTAAAAAATTATCTAGAATATAACCAACTGGTTTCTATCACTTTTGCCGCTCATGAAGATATTATAAAATGCCGCAGCTACCTTGACGAAAAAATTAAATCAAGTGATGCGCTTTTTTATGGTATTAATACCGGTTTTGGTTTTTTACAAAACGTAAAGATTGAAAAACGGCAATTAGAAAATCTACAAAGTAATTTACTTCTTTCGCACGCCTGCGGCCTGGGTGAGGAAGTGCCGGCTGAAATTGTGAAGCTGATGATGATGCTTAAAATTAAATCTCTGAGTTACGGATATTCGGGCATCGGGATAGAAGTGGTGAAGCGGTTGATGGACATGCACAATAACGATGTGCTTCCGGTTATTTATACACAAGGTTCACTTGGCGCCTCCGGTGACCTGGCTCCCCTTTCACATCTGAGCCTTCCTTTAATTGGGATGGGAGAAGTGAAATTGCATGGCAAAAAAATACCTGCTGCAGACGCGCTGCAAAAATTAAATTGGCCGGCGATTCAATTACAAAGCAAAGATGGATTGGCTTTAATAAACGGCACACAGTTCATGAGCGCCTATGGAATGTTTATGTTGGTTAAAGCCGAAAAATTAATGCAGTGGGCAAACATAATTTCAGCAATTTCATTTGACGCGTTTAATTGCAATACCGATTGTCTTTATTCGAAACTTCACGAAATACGACCGCATGCGGGACAAATATTTGTTGCCGCAGAATTGAGAAAAATTTTGGAAGAAAGTGAAATTCTTTCGGGGAAAAAAGACCAGGTGCAGGATCCATACTCCTTTCGATGTATTCCGCAGGTTCATGGTGCTTCCAAAGACACTTTTGATTTTATCCTAAAAACTTTTCTTATTGAAATTAATTCAGTCACCGATAACCCGAATATTTTCCCTGATGACGACAAGATCGTGAGTGGCGGTAATTTTCATGGTGAGCCATTGGCGTTTGGATTAGATTTTCTCTCTATAGCCATAAGCGAAATCGCCAATATCTCTGAAAGGCGAACGTACCAGTTATTAAGTGGCCAGCGGGAACTTCCTTTGTTTTTGGTTAAAAATCCGGGGCTCAACTCAGGGCTGATGATTCCACAATATACCGCGGCGGCTATTGTAAGTGAGAACAAGCAATTGTGTACGCCTTCTTCTGTTGATTCAATTTCCTCTTCCAACAACCAGGAAGATCATGTAAGCATGGGAGCCAACTCGGCCACAAAATGTTTGCGTGTAATAAACAATGTCGAAAAGGTTTTGGCAATTGAATTGTTGGTTGCTGTCCAGGCGTTGGAATACCGGAGACCTTTACACTCATCTCAAAAAATTGAACACCTGGTGCAGGAATTCCGGAAGAAAGTTTCGTTTAATGAAACAGATCGCTTTTTGCGTAGATGACATTGTGAAAGCGATTGAGTTTATGAGTGGTTTTGAAATTAAAGAATTGAGTTGAGGTAAAATTTAATAAGCAAGAACTTCTTCTCAAGTAACATAAAAGAGGCTGTCCCCGGAAAAGGAAACAGCCTCTTTTGTTTGATAAGGACAACTTGTCTATTTTATTCTGACTATCTTTCCTGTCACCTGTTTATTTCCAATCATGAAAGTGTAAATCAACGTACCTCTTAACTTGGAAGGCAGATTGTATTTGATCACTTGTTCGCCTGCAGGCATAAGTCCGTGGTAAACATTCGTCATTTTAACGCCCATCACATTATAAAGATCCAAACTGGCCCTTCCTGAAATCTTAGTCTTAATGGTGAAGTTTACCGTATTATCTACAGGGTTTGGAGTGGTGGTAACTGTTACATCCTCAGCAACGGTTTCCTGCACCAAACTGGTAGTAATCGCAATTGGTTTTAAGAGCGTACTGCTGCAGGATTGCGGTGTGGCAAAATATCCAAGGCTATAACGTCCCTCGTCAAAAGCATTATTTATTACGTCAACTGCGTTACTGATATCGCTATAGCTTACACCGTGCGGCAAAGTTCCACCAAGCGCGTCGCTCGCCATTTGTAAAAGATCAGCAACTGTCTTTCCGTTGAGGAGCGCCATGAGAACGGAGTTACTTGTAATCTTCATACTAGTCATTGATCCTCCGTTTGCACAAGTGGCCGCCTGTCCGTCACAAGCCGAACCTATAACGTTCATCGTTGTCAGGTATCCGTCTTTCAGTTCAAAAGTGGAAAGACCATTACCAGGTATATTCGTATTTAACGCCAGTGTTATCGTTTGCGAAAGAAGAACGTTATTGATCCTTCCTTTCTTCAACGGTGGATAGTTTCCTGCAGAATTTAAGTTATAATTACCCCCTAATTTGGTAGGTTTTCCTCCTCCGGGCAAAATCAATTGCAGTTTGGAAGCCTGTGCATAAGTAACTGTAAATGAAGCGCCGGATTTTCCGAGGTATAATGTTCCTCCCATGTTTTGCAATGCTAACTGCATCACCTGAAGTGCCCTCATTGATCCGTCGTTTGGGTGTACATCCTTTACCTGTTCCATGGTAGAATCCCTGGGTGTAAGTGAAGATAATTCCTCCACAAGGTGGTGCCGCATTCACTGTCTTTGTTGCATCACCCGATACACATCCTGCTACATTTTGAGCACATACTGTATGATCTACCTGTTGTCGTTGTCGTAAATCCTCCTGAAGGATAGTCTGCATACGTTCCGCCGTCAAAGCTGAACTTCAACCCTGTGGTTGAAGATGTCACCGTGATCGTTGCTGTCGCATCTGAACACGTTGGCTGTACGATACTTAATGTCGGTGCATCAGGGGTCGATGGTTGCGCATTCACTGTCTTTGTTGCATCACCCGATACGCATCCTGCTGCGTTTTGAGCACTTACTGTATGATCTCCTGTTGTCGTTGTCGTAAATCCTCCTGCCGGATAGTCTGCATACGTTCCTCCGTCAAAGCTGAACTTCAACCCTGCGGTAGAAGATGTTACCGTGATCGTTGCTGTCGCATCTGAACAGGTTGGCTGTACGATACTTAATGTCGGTGCATCAGGGGTCGATGGTTGCGCATTCACTGTCTTTGTTGCATCACCCGATACGCATCCTGCTGCGTTTTGAGCACTTACTGTATGATCTCCTGTTGTCGTTGTCGTAAATCCTCCTGCCGGATAGTCTGCATACGCTCCTCCGTCAAAGCTGAACTTCAACCCTGCGGTAGAAGATGTTACCGTGATCGTTGCTGTCGCATCTGAACAGGTTGGCTGTACGATACTTAATGTCGGTGCATCAGGGGTCGATGGTTGCGCATTCACTGTCTTTGTTGCATCACCCGATACGCATCCTGCTGCGTTTTGAGCACTTACTGTATGATCTCCTGTTGTCGTTGTCGTAAACCCTCCTGCCGGATAGTCTGCATACGTTCCTCCGTCAAAGCTGAACTTCAACCCTGTGGTAGAAGATGTTACCGTGATCGTTGCTGTCGCATCTGAACAGGTTGGCTGTACGATACTTAATGTCGGTGCATCAGGGGTCGATGGTTGCGCATTCACTGTCTTTGTTGCATCACCCGATACGCATCCTGCTGCGTTTTGAGCACTTACTGTATGATCTCCTGTTGTCGTTGTCGTAAACCCTCCTGCCGGATAGTCTGCATACGTTCCTCCGTCAAAGCTGAACTTCAACCCTGTGGTAGAAGATGTTACCGTGATCGTTGCTGTCGCATCTGAACAGGTTGGCTGTACGATACTTAATGTCGGTGCATCAGGGGTCGATGGTTGCGCATTCACTGTCTTTGTTGCATCACCCGATACGCATCCTGCTGCGTTTTGAGCACTTACTGTATGATCTCCTGTTGTCGTTGTCGTAAACCCTCCTGCCGGATAGTCTGCATACGTTCCTCCGTCAAAGCTGAACTTCAACCCTGTGGTAGAAGATGTTACCGTGATCGTTGCTGTCGCATCTGAACAGGTTGGCTGTACGATACTTAATGTCGGTGCATCAGGGGTCGATGGTTGCGCATTCACTGTCTTTGTTGCATCACCCGATACGCATCCTGCTGCGTTTTGAGCACTTACTGTATGATCTCCTGTTGTCGTTGTCGTAAACCCTCCTGCCGGATAGTCTGCATACGTTCCTCCGTCAAAGCTGAACTTCAACCCTGTGGTAGAAGATGTTACCGTGATCGTTGCTGTCGCATCTGAACAGGTTGGCTGTACGATACTTAATGTCGGTGCATCAGGGGTCGATGGTTGCGCATTCACTGTCTTTGTTGCATCACCCGATACGCATCCTGCTGCGTTTTGAGCACTTACTGTATGATCTCCTGTTGTCGTTGTCGTAAATCCTCCTGCCGGATAGTCTGCATACGTTCCTCCGTCAAAGCTGAACTTCAACCCTGTGGTAGAAGATGTTACCGTGATCGTTGCTGTCGCATCTGAACAGGTTGGCTGTACGATACTTAATGTCGGTGCATCAGGGGTCGATGGTTGCGCATTCACTGTCTTTGTTGCATCACCCGATACGCATCCTGCTGCGTTTTGAGCACTTACTGTATGATCTCCTGTTGTCGTTGTCGTAAATCCTCCTGCCGGATAGTCTGCATACGTTCCTCCGTCAAAGCTGAACTTCAACCCTGTGGTAGAAGATGTTACCGTGATCGTTGCTGTCGCATCTGAACAGGTTGGCTGTACGATACTTAATGTCGGTGCATCAGGGGTCGATGGTTGCGCATTCACTGTCTTTGTTGCATCACCCGATACGCATCCTGCTGCGTTTTGAGCACTTACTGTATGATCTCCTGTTGTCGTTGTCGTAAATCCTCCTGCCGGATAGTCTGCATACGTTCCTCCGTCAAAGCTGAACTTCAACCCTGTGGTAGAAGATGTTACCGTGATCGTTGCTGTCGCATCTGAACAGGTTGGCTGTACGATACTTAATGTCGGTGCATCAGGGGTCGATGGTTGCGCATTCACTGTCTTTGTTGCATCACCCGATACGCATCCTGCTGCGTTTTGAGCACTTACTGTATGATCTCCTGTTGTCGTTGTCGTAAACCCTCCTGCCGGATAGTCTGCATACGTTCCTCCGTCAAAGCTGAACTTCAACCCTGTGGTAGAAGATGTTACCGTGATCGTTGCTGTCGCATCTGAACAGGTTGGCTGTACGATACTTAATGTCGGTGCATCAGGGGTCGATGGTTGCGCATTCACTGTCTTTGTTGCATCACCCGATACGCATCCTGCTGCGTTTTGAGCACTTACTGTATGATCTCCTGTTGTCGTTGTCGTAAACCCTCCTGCCGGATAGTCTGCATACGTTCCTCCGTCAAAGCTGAACTTCAACCCTGTGGTAGAAGATGTTACCGTGATCGTTGCTGTCGCATCTGAACAGGTTGGCTGTACGATACTTAATGTCGGTGCATCAGGGGTCGATGGTTGCGCATTCACTGTCTTTGTTGCATCACCCGATACGCATCCTGCTGCGTTTTGAGCACTTACTGTATGATCTCCTGTTGTCGTTGTCGTAAACCCTCCTGCCGGATAGTCTGCATACGTTCCTCCGTCAAAGCTGAACTTCAACCCTGTGGTAGAAGATGTTACCGTGATCGTTGCTGTCGCATCTGAACAGGTTGGCTGTACGATACTTAATGTCGGTGCATCAGGGGTCGATGGTTGCGCATTCACTGTCTTTGTTGCATCACCCGATACGCATCCTGCTGCGTTTTGAGCACTTACTGTATGATCTCCTGTTGTCGTTGTCGTAAACCCTCCTGCCGGATAGTCTGCATACGTTCCTCCGTCAAAGCTGAACTTCAACCCTGTGGTAGAAGATGTTACCGTGATCGTTGCTGTCGCATCTGAACAGGTTGGCTGTACGATACTTAATGTCGGTGCATCAGGGGTCGATGGTTGCGCATTCACTGTCTTTGTTGCATCACCCGATACGCATCCTGCTGCGTTTTGAGCACTTACTGTATGATCTCCTGTTGTCGTTGTCGTAAACCCTCCTGCCGGATAGTCTGCATACGTTCCTCCGTCAAAGCTGAACTTCAACCCTGTGGTAGAAGATGTTACCGTGATCGTTGCTGTCGCATCTGAACAGGTTGGCTGTACGATACTTAATGTCGGTGCATCAGGGGTCGATGGTTGCGCATTCACTGTCTTTGTTGCATCACCCGATACGCATCCTGCTGCGTTTTGAGCACTTACTGTATGATCTCCTGTTGTCGTTGTCGTAAACCCTCCTGCCGGATAGTCTGCATACGTTCCTCCGTCAAAGCTGAACTTCAACCCTGCGGTAGAAGATGTTACCGTGATCGTTGCTGTCGCATCTGAACAGGTTGGCTGTACGATACTTAATGTCGGTGCATCAGGGGTCGATGGTTGCGCATTCACTGTCTTTGTTGCATCACCCGATACGCATCCTGCTGCGTTTTGAGCACTTACTGTATGATCTCCTGTTGTCGTTGTCGTAAACCCTCCTGCCGGATAGTCTGCATACGTTCCTCCGTCAAAGCTGAACTTCAACCCTGCGGTAGAAGATGTTACCGTGATCGTTGCTGTCGCATCTGAACAGGTTGGCTGTACGATACTTAATGTCGGTGCATCAGGGGTCGATGGTTGCGCATTCATCGTTCCGCTCGATGCCGACGAAATACATCCCGTACTTAATTGTTTAACTGTGATATTATAGCTCGCACCGCCAGCTACAGTGAATGAAGTGCCTGCTTGATAAGCCCCCCCATTACTGTATTCATAATCTGCCCCAAGCGGGCCTGTAACAGTAACTGTTCCATTAGCGTTAGAACAGGTCGGCTGGGTTACAGAGAGCGTTGGTGGTGATAAATTACAACACGAAATAACAGTAATATCTTTAGATATTGTACTGGTTACCGCCGGGGAAGCGGCATCAGTTACTTTTAATGTGACTGTATAAACACCTGTACCTGCACCAACTTGGGCAAAATCAAAAGATGGATTAGATCCTGTCATTGTACCAACTTGTGCAGCTGTTGTTTTATTTACAATTTTCCATTCATATGAATAAGGCGGAGTCCCTCCAGTTGTTCCGGTTGTCGGATCAAGCGCATTAAAAGTATAAGTTTGCGCAGTTTTGGCGATAGCACATGAGCCCGTTGCACTGAAATTTACGCTCAATGGAGTAACAATCACAATAGGAGGACCTCCGGGAGTTAAGGGTAATTGTTCACAATGTGGTGATGCGTCGCATACGTTATTATTAATAATAGGACAAACATTTTGGCCACTGCTGTTACCCCATCCAATAAATAAATTTTGTAATTCAAGCTTGGTTCCACATGTAAAGGATATTGGAAAATCACCTATATACTTTACAAATGTTCCGCTATTCGTTTCAGCAGGGTCGCAATAAGTAAATGTTTGTGAAAAACCACCATTTACCAAAATGTTGCCAGCCAAACTCATTCCATAACGAGTAGTTGCATTTTGAGTGAAGGTTATTTTTAAATAACCAGTCATAATTGATGAGCCGCTGCATGTTGGCGGCAATGGTATATATTCCGGTTGACCACTACCCGGATATGCCGGATTTTTTTGCACTAAAACCACCGAATCCACATGATCATCATTAGCCACACATCCCGTGCAAGGCTGAAACGGAGTTTGACCATACAATGTACTTGTTTGAATAAAAAAAGTAAATAGAAAAGAAACGATAGTTGCCATAAATGAGAATTTAAACTTATGGAGTTGAACGCCCGGAAGCTTTTTTCTCTGCTTAGGTAAATGTGTAAGTGCTAACATCCTTTAAATTTTAAGATGAAAAAATGGCAAGGAATATTCGATTTTTATCAATACGGTTTTGGTATCACTTTTTTAAGTAATCTACAGGACGGAATTAAAGACAAAAAAAAACTAAAACACTTTCTGAGCCGGGGAAAGCTAATCTTGGTTAATGGAATTGGAAATCGAAATAAAAAAAAGAAATGGTTTTTTGGATTGGATACCACAAACCTAATAATTAAATTTTAATAACCAAATTTTTTTTAATATTTTTTAAAAATTGTTCAGAACATATAATTTATAATTGCGTATTAAAAACTAAAGAGCAGATTACAACCAGTATTTAATAAATTTATAGAATACGGGATTACATTTTTGTTAAACAACCTTTTTGTAAAATGGAAGATAATAAATCCAAATACGACCCGGTAAAATATAAAACCCCCACCGGTACTCAACTTAATTGCAAAGGCTGGGTGCAGGAAGCAGCGTTGAGAATGTTATTAAACAATCTAAATCCTGACGTAGCTGAAAAGCCCGACGATCTAATTGTTTACGGAGGCAGAGGAAAAGCGGCGAGAAATTTTGAAAGTCTTGATCTCATTATTAAAGCGTTAAAAGAATTGGATAATGATGAATCGTTGTTGATACAAAGCGGTAAGCCCGTTGCTATGCTGAAAACCCATTCCAATGCTCCGCGGATTTTAATATCTAACTCGCAACTGGTTCCCAAATGGGCTACATGGGAAGTTTTTGATGAACTTGAGAAAAAGGGATTAATGATGTTCGGGCAAATGACAGCCGGCTCATGGATCTACATCGGCAGCCAGGGAATCGTGCAGGGAACGTACGAAACATTTGGCGCCGTAGCAAAAAAACATTTTGACAATTCTCTAAAAAACACCTTAAGCATTACGGCAGGATTGGGGGGTATGGGCGGCGCACAGCCACTATCCATCACAATGAACAATGGCGTCTGCCTGGCGGCTGAGGTTGACAAAACGAGAATAGAAAAAAGGCTTAAAACCCGTTACCTTGATGAGATGATTGAAAACATCGATGAAGCAATTGACAAAGCTTTAAAAGCCAAAGTGGAAGGTAAAGCGTGGAGTATAGGAGTTCATTGCAATGCAGTGGATCTGCTGCAAAGACTAATCGAAAGAAATATAACAGTGGATGTTTTAACTGATCAAACTTCTGCGCATGATCCGCTTGTGGGTTACGTTCCTTACACACTATCTTTTGAAGACGCGAACAAACTGCGCGAATCCGATCCTGAAAAGTATACCAAACTTTCTTACGCAGCTATGAAAAAGCATGTTGAATTGATGCTTGAATTGCAAAAAAATGGGGCCGTTACCTTTGATTATGGAAACAACTTACGGGCACGGGCACACGAAGCTGGCCTCAAAAATGCATTTGATTTTCCCGGCTTTGTGCCTGCCTACATCCGGCCGCTTTTTTGCGAGGGTAAAGGCCCTTTTCGTTGGGCAGCTCTAAGTGGCGATCCGGAAGATATTCGGGTAACCGACACCGTTATGATGGAATTATTTCCTGAAAATGAAGGCATGATACGTTGGATAAAAATGGCGCAGGAAAAAATTGCGTTCCAGGGATTGCCTGCACGTATTTGCTGGATTGGCCAGGGAGACAGAGAAAAGGCCGGGCTTGCGTTTAACGAGTTGGTAAGAAACGGAAAAGTGAAAGCTCCAATCGTTATCGGCCGGGATCATTTGGATACAGGTTCTGTCGCAAGCCCTAACCGGGAAACAGAAGCAATGCTTGACGGAAGCGATGCCGTGGCTGACTGGCCGGTCTTAAACGCATTGGTGAATACGGCTGGCGGTGCCAGCTGGGTTAGTTTTCATCATGGTGGTGGTGTGGGAATGGGCTATAGCATCCATGCGGGGATGGTAATTGTGGCTGACGGAACTGATGATGCTGCGTCTAAGCTTAGCCGTGTGTTGCGAAACGACCCCGGACTTGGCATTATCCGGCATGCGGATGCGGGATACGATGTGGCAAAAGATTATGCAAGAAAATTTGAATTGGATATTAAAGAACGTTTGACAGGCAAAAAATAAAAATTGTACTTTTTTGTTGGTTTACTGTTTGCCTTTTTGAGGTTCCAAGCCTGAGTTGCCGGCATAACCGCTGTTAAGAGGTAATTCAAAATAAAAAATACTTCCTTTTCCTTTTTCACTTATCAACCCAATGTTCCCATCATGTCTTTTTATTACTTCCTTACAAATAAAAAGGCCAAGCCCCAGGCCGGGAAACGTATTCAGATTCGGACCTGAAATACGATAAAATCGCTGGAAAATTTTATCCTGCTCTTCGATATTGATTCCTTTTCCAAAATCCTGCACCGAACAAACAACTTTATCTTCTTTCTTTTCGATAGATATAATTATTTTTTTGCTGGCAGAGGCATATTTGATCGCATTGCTGATAAAATTATTTATCACCTGCCGGATGCGCTCCCGATCCGCATACACTGAAGCCGCCTGGCTATTCTTAAAAATTATTTTATGCGTCTGGCAAACCACTTCCGTTTCCTCAATAATTTCCGATACGAGTTCATTCAGTATAAATAATTCCTTATTAAAAACCAATTGCCCGTTTTCAATCTTGGAAGTATCGAGCAGATCATTGATCAAAGAAGTAAGTTTATTTATCTGAACCTCCATTCTTTCCAGCATCGTCTTGTGTTGCATATCCATAAATCCATCAGCATCCATCAGGAGCAGCTGGGTATAAGCCTTAAGAGAAGTAACCGGTGTTTTAAGTTCATGGCTTGCAACGCTAAAAAATTCATCCCTCCTGTAAACAAGTTCTTCTGTGTCACGTTGAATTTTATCTTTCTGGGCCGTAAACTCATGGAGGTCATCGCGCATTTTTTTTATAGAAATCCCAAGAAGATCTTCGTTGCTGCGCTGCTTTACCTTTACATCAAAATTTCCTTTACCAATTTGGCTGGCTGCTTCTGCCAGCTCAATATTATTTCTATCAATTTCAATAATACTTTGGGCCAGGTTACCAATAATTCCTTTTGGCATATTCTTCAACTCCAGGTCGGTAGCGCCAACTGAAATTTTTGATGCGGCCAGCTTTATTTCGTTCAGCAACCTGTGAATATGGGTGATGATATAAGCCACAACTGCAACAACCAATACAACAGCAAAAAACAAAAAAGAAAGTGTTTGTTTCTTAGCGTCCTTTTCGTCCCGGTAAATCTGCTGCATTTTCATATCAGCGGTTTGCCAAAGGGCGCGTTGTTGTTGTCTAAGGTTTGTCATAGCCCGGGTGGACACATCCCAAAACCGGTTAGCAGTATAAGTACTGTCAAATCTAAATGTGCTGAAAACCTTCTGCAGATAATCAAGCGTTGCACCATAGTCGGTTCCGTTTTTCCGTTCTTTGTAGATAGTTGCCACTCGTGTAGGTGCTTTCAATAAAAATTCTCTTTCGTAAGTATTAAAAACTTTATAAACTCCCAGCGTGCCAAATAAAGTTTCAAAAACGTACTTTTTCGTCAACAACACATTAAATACATTCGTGCGAATGATTCCCAGGTAAGTAATCATTTCTGATAATTTTTTCTGGGCTACAAGTTCAGGATAGGCCGATTTAAGTAAGGTGTTGGGGGGCAAGGAAACCGACATCAGGTTCAACCTGAAAATCGCATCCGTATAAAATTGCATAATGCCATCGGTACTCATCTTTAATGAATCTACTTCTCTCCTGGCAGAATCCAGTTTATCTAAAAACGTATATTTTTTAAAATCCAAAAATGCGGGATCGCGGCTTTCTTCAAGCAGGTGGAGTATTGAATCAGTTCGTTGCCGGTGTTTCAAAAGCTGGTTATACCCTGTGTCATTCAATTTATAAAAATAACTGTGGCGGCGTTCCCGGGTAAGTTCTGCTACTAATTCTGTAATATTTTGCGATTGCTGAATGTGTTCAATGTAGTTGCCCAGCAATTCCACTTTCTGAGACTTTTCATTGTAAATCATCACGGAGAAATAAACCAGGAAGACAACAGGAACGATTCCTATCAAAAGTAATTTGACCCCAAGTGGCAAGTTTCTAAAACGAACAATCATTTTTTGAAAGATAGGATGGACAATGATATTGAATTTAAGGTAATATGTCCCACACAAATAATACCAAACCGGCAAACTAAGATAATCATTTCTGCAATTGCAAATAGTTGAAATATTTAATATTACCTAATAACCAGCAATATTCATATTATTTAATTGTCGTTTTCCTTTACATCGGATAGCGCATGGGCCATAAACAAGCTCTGCTATTCCTTATTTTGATAAAGAAATCGTCTCTTCATAATAATCTGCACCCTGTGTATGTTTTGAATAGAGCACCAATTCATTTGAAGTAAGCGTTTTAATATCATATGTATTGGTTCCCCCTATAACGATTTGTGTATCGCCTTTTAAATAGTACACAGAAGTGGTTGTACCCTGCCCCGGCATTTCTATATAGGCGTTGCCATCACTTGCGAACCGAAATGTGGCACCCATTCCAAGGGTCGTATCTGAATAATCAACGCCGCCCACAAACTGGTGATAGATATCTGATTGCAATTGCCATGTTCCTACAATCTTTTCATTTGTCGTTAACGTTGCTGCCTTCTTTTTACAGGAAAAAAATAGGAGGGTCGATAAAAAAATGAACAAAACAAAGGTGATAATTTTTTTCATACAGTTTTTTTACTTAAAAATAATATCGGGTTAATTGATTTGAACCTAAAGCTACCATTTCTTTAATACATTATCAATCGTGTGGATGGATCAGTCGAAGGCAAGGGCGGAAATATTGGAATGATAAAAAGTGCTACCGGTATTTTTTCAAGAGCTTTATATGGAGAGTAACAGCAAGAGCCACCTCCAAACCCAGTTCGGTTCTTATTACAGCCGACGACGACGGAAATGTTCAATACCCCCGGCAAAGACGTTGTGCAACGAACAAAATAATTTCAAAAACCGGCATTCTTTAGCTGGTTTTAAATAGTTTTGCATCGATCTAAATACTATATATAAGTGAATATTTTTGACTTTTTGCGCCAGCCGTGGCCGTGGTATGTCGCCGGACCAATCATTGGACTGATGGTGCCAATACTAATGCTTGCCGGAAATAAGATGCTTGGCATTTCCAGCAGTTTACGGCACATTTGCGCAGCATGCTTTCCGGGCCAGGTTGCCTTTCTCAAATACAAATGGAAAGATCAATTATGGAATCTTTTCTTTGCAGCCGGCCTTCTGATAGGAGGATTTGTAGGAGGCGTAATTCTTAAACCGGTTACGCCAATGCCTCTCGCAGATGCTACCAAAAAATCCCTGGGCTCATATGGAATTACAGATGTGCATAATCTTTTACCTGCAGAAATCTTTAGCTGGTCGCATTTACTCACCTGGCAGCATTTGATTATCGTTATCGGCGGAGGATTTCTGGTGGGCTTCGGCACACGATATGGAAATGGATGCACCAGCGGCCACGGGATTTTCGGGTTGTCAACCTTACAATGGCCGTCCCTGGTGGCAGTCATCTTATTTTTTGCCAGTGGCATTTTAACAGCCAATTTTATTTTACCCTTACTTCTCAAATGATGAAAAAGAAAAACTTCTTGTTCCTGTTACTCGGAATTATTTTTGGAACAACACTTATTAAAGCAGATGCCGTTTCATGGTTTCGCATGCAGGAGATGTTTCGATTCCAGGGATTCCAGATGTACGGAATTTTTATGACAGCTATTCCGACTGCGGCTATTTCTGTTTTCCTCATCCGGAAATTCAATATAAAGACATTAGATGGCGAACCGGTTAAAATCATTAAAAAGCAATTCAATTGGGGCTATGTCTACGGATCCATTTTGTTTGGTATTGGCTGGTCGTTAACCGGCACTTGTCCCGGGCCCATTTATGTACAAATCGGCAGTGGACTAAGTATCGCTATTCTCACATTGGGAAGCGCACTTGCAGGCACGTGGGTTTACAGTTATTTTAAACCCAAACTGCCTCATTAGTAAACGAACAAATTCCTTTGTTTTTTATTTTTTCCTGAAGAAAATGCGGATGGGAACACCGGTAAGGTCAAAATTTTGACGCAACTGGTTTTCGAGATAATTTTTATACGGTGTCTTAATATCGTTCGGGTAATTGCAGAAGAAAGCGAATGACGGAACCGCCGTTGGTAATTGCATAACAAATTTAATTTTCACCGCGTGTCCTCTCACCACCGGAGCATGGTAGGATTCCATTGCTTTTTGCATCACTTCATTGAGTTGAGAAGTGGTAATTTTTTGCATCCGGTTTTCATATACTTTTAATGCCGCTTCCATTGCCTGGAAAATGCGCAATTTTTCTGTAGCCGAAATAAACATGATGGGCACGTCGTTAAAAGGAGCGAGCTTTTGTTTTAGCGCTTTTTCGTAATCCCGGGCCGTGTTCGTTTCTTTTTTTACCACATCCCACTTATTTACGAGTACCACAATTCCTTTTCCTTTTTTTGCCGCCAGTGAAAAAATATTCAAATCCTGCGCGGTAATACCTTTTTCTGCATCCAGCAAAAGGATACAAACATCCGCCTCGTCCACAGCGCTTATAGCACGAATCACAGAATAAAATTCAAGGTCTTCACTTACTTTTTTCTTCCTTCTGATCCCGGCCGTATCGATAAGAACAAATTCTTTGTTGAATAAATTATAAGTAGTATGAACCGAGTCTCTTGTAGTTCCGGCAATATTACTTACTATCGTACGCTCCTGCCCTGTAAGTGCATTGAGCAAAGATGATTTTCCTACATTCGGCTGGCCAATAATGGCAAACTTTGGAATCGTCGTTGGCTCTTCAACGATTTCAGCAGGAACGCGTGAGCAAACTTCATCAAGTAATTCACCCGTCCCTGAGCCACTAATTGAAGAGAGAAAAAATATTTTTTCAAAACCCAGGCTGTAAAATTCTGCAGCTTCCAGTTCGCGATTGTAATTATCCACTTTATTTACTACGAGATAAACTGGCTTGGGCGACCGGCGCAACATCTCGGCCATTTCCTGGTCGAGGTTAGTGATTCCGGTTGTTACATCTACCATAAAAATGATCGCATTGGCTTCAGCAATGGCAATGTGAACCTGCTTGCGAATCTCACGCTCAAAAATATCCTGGCTATCAGCTACAAAACCGCCGGTATCAATTACGTTGAAGGTTTTTCCTGCCCATTCGGCTACGCCGTACTGCCTGTCGCGGGTAACACCACTAAGATCGTCAACAATCGACTTGCGTTGTTCGAGCATCCGGTTGAAAAAAGTGCTTTTGCCTACGTTTGGACGCCCGGTAATTGCTACTGTATAAGACATTATTATTGAGTGTGAGGATTAAGTTTCCGAATTCTTATCGGCGGTGCAAAGAACGGAAAGTATTTGCAAATAGTTGAATCGCCGATCAATTATAGAAATAAAATAACGATATATTATAGTACAAAATAAAAATCCGAAGAATTTGCCCGTTTACTGTAATTATACAACGTCCTTATTTTTGTTATCTGCCGCATTTGATTTTATCGATTTCAGGTCTTTATAAAAATCGGGATACGACTTATTTACCGCCTGTGCATCATGAATCAACGTGTTTCCTTTTGCACGCAATGCCGCAACGCCTGTTGCCATCGCAATCCTGTGATCGTTATGTGACGAAACTTCGGCTCCTCTTACTTCATTGCTTCCTTGTACCATCATATTGTCTCCATTGATATGAATTTGAACATTCATCTTTTTAAATTCATCTCTTAAAGCAATCGCACGGTTACTTTCTTTATGCAAAAGCCTGTTTACACCTTTAATAGTGGTAGTGCCTTTGCAGTAGGAAGCCAGCGCCACCAACGGAGGAAACAAATCAGGGCAATGCGTTGCGTCAAATTCAAAAGCCCTCAACGCTCCTCTTTTTACTGTTATGTCACCTTTATCAATCACCACTTCTGCCCCGCAATCATACAAGGCTTCCATTATATTTTTATCTCCCTGGCATGAAGTTAGGTCAGCACCCCCGAGAGTTACCTGCCCCGCAACGGCACCGGCCACCAACAGAAATGCAGCATTGCTCCAGTCGCCCTCCACCCGGTATGAAACACTGTGCGCCTGCAATGGCTCCCTCGGAAAAATATTGAACACTTCGTAGTTCCGGTTTTCAATCTTAAAGCCAAAAGCTTTTAAAACAGCAATTGTGAGATCAATATAAGGCCTGCTTGAAAGATCTTTGACCGTAATACTAACGGGGTGGGTACACGCTTTTGCAAAGGCAAATAAAAGGCCTGTTAAAAACTGGGAACTTAAAGAACCATCTACCGTAATATTTTTCGGATGAAGGGGGCCTCGTAAAGTAACCGGCAATTTACCGTCATTGGAATTTACTTCCACATCCAGTAACGGGAGTATTTCATCAAAAAAATTCATCGGCCTTTTTAATATACTTCCTTCACCGGTAAAGATGATATCATAATTAAAAAGCCCGGCAATCGGCGCAAACATGCGCATGGACAAACCACTTTCGCCTACGTTAAGGATCACATTTTTTTCAGGAAACTGCGAACGGAAAATAAAATCATGAGAAGTGATCGCGAGTTTATTACTCACTTTGTTGATGGTTGCGCCAAGTTTTGAAATAATATCAAGCGCTGCTTTTTCATCATTGCTATTTCCAAAATTATCGATAACCGTTGTTCCGGGAGTGATAAGTGCTGCGGCGCACGCGCGCTGCATCGAACTTTTGGAAGGCGGCACTTTTATTTTTCCTGAAACAGAAGAAGGTGTAATGGTAATGTTCACTTGGTGAATTATAAATGGTGAATTATAAATTATGAGTTGATGGAAAAAAATATTTCGCGCAATTCAGGTATTGGAATTTTTTTTACAGACGCTTTCCCGATTTCGTCCAACACGATAAAATTCATATCCATCCCGGATTTCTTTTTATCGTGTAAAAGGATATCCCACGCTTTTTCTTTATCGATATCAAATACAACTGGCAGTTCGTATTCAGCAAGAAGTTGTTTCACCTTGTGGGTTCCTTCCGCTGAAAATCCGTTGATCTTTTCTGAAATGATACATGCTATTGCCATACCGATGCTAATCGCACTTCCATGGGGTAGCTTTGCGGTGTTTTCAATGGCATGACCGATGGTATGCCCGAAGTTCAACAACTTTCTTTCACCGGTTTCCCGTTCATCACTCGCAACCACGTTGTATTTTATTTCTACGTTACGCTGAACCAATGTCCCCGCATTTTGCAAAGAAGTATGAAAATAATCGAATGGCTTTTCCTGTAAAAAACGAAACATACTTTCATCTTTTATACAGGCATGTTTGATGATCTCAGCAAATCCATTGATCCATTCTTCACGCGGCAACGTTTCTAAAAATGAATAGTCGTACAACAGGAATTGCGGATGATTGATCACTCCAACAAGATTTTTATACACGCCAACATCAACACCATTTTTTCCGCCAATGCAGGCATCTACCATTGCCAAAATACTTGTTGGCACAAACGCAAACTTTACGCCACGCATGTAAATTGAAGCAGCATAGCCCGTAATATCTGTAACTACACCGCCGCCAACACCAACAATAAAACTTTGCCGGTCGGCATGTAAGTCAATCAGTTGTTCAATAACCTCATCAACCGCTTTTTGATTTTTATGGGCTTCGCCGCCTTTTATGATAATCGTTTTCCAACCGGAAAACTTTTCCGGTTGTTTTGCAAAAAGATTTTCGTCGGTAATAAGAATACAACTTTCTTTATCTACGATCTTTTTCAACATTGAAAAAGCCGCATCAAAATATACGTTTACTGAACTACCGGAAAAGGAATATTTTTTTTCAACCATTGCTTTATTCTTCATTCATGATTTTATTCTGGTGGTTGATACTTTCCATATGAACGGCATCAAAATATTTCGTAATAAAATCTTTGCTAAGATCCAGTTTTTCACCTTTTACAAAAGCCTTTGCAAGAATTTCGTTCCAGCGATTGGTTTGCAAAATAGTGATATTGTTTTCTCTTTTGTATTCACCAATCTTATTAGAGATCTTCATGCGTTGTCCCAAGAGCGCTAATAATTCATCATCTACCTGGTTGATTTGTTCACGTAGTTTGGCAAGTGCCGTTACAAATTCTTTTTCAGTGGTATTTTCAAAACGCCACTTCAGGTTATCGAGCAATTCCACCAATCTTTCGGGGGTAATTTGTTGTTTTGAATCGCTCCATGCTTTATCAGGATCAATATGTGTTTCAATCATCAGTCCACCAAAATCAAGGTCGATACTTTTTTGTGCGATATCCTGGAGGCCTGTTCTGTTACCACATATATGTGACGGGTCACAAATGATAAGCATTTCAGGAAATCTCCTTTTCATTTCAATCGGCAAATGCCACATCGGTGCATTTCTGAATTCGGTATTGCCGTAGTTGGAAAATCCCCGATGGATCATACCAATTTCTTTCATCCCCACTTTCTGCAAACGCTCAATGCCGCCGCTCCAAAGTTCAAGGTCAGGATTGATAGGATTCTTAATCAAAACGGGAACATCAACACCACGTAAAGCATCACACACTTCCTGGACGCTGAAAGGGTTTACTGTAGTTCGCGCACCAATCCAAAGAATATCAACATCAAATTGTAATGCCATCTCCACGTGTTTTGCAGTTGCTACTTCCACAGCAATTGGAAGCCCTGAAACTTTCTTTGCCTGCGCAAGCCATGGCAAGCCTTTTACGCCAATCCCTTCAAACATGCCGGGCTTTGTTCTTGGTTTCCATATTCCTGCACGCAATACATCTACCTTACCGGTTTTAGCCAGTCGTGTAGCGGTTTCCAGCACTTGTTCTTCAGTTTCAGCGCTACATGGACCACTGATGATCAACGGACGTTTGTCCCATTTTTCTTTTATTTCCTCTTTCATAGTTGTAGTTTCTGTTTGCATTGTAAAATTAATTTTTTAGATTTTTATGGTTATTTCTGCTTTTGTTTTATTTAATGATCCTCGAAATTTTGTTGGCATTATCCATTAGTTCTACGAGGTACTCATAATTTTCTTTTTCAAGGCAGCTTTTAAATTTCCTTAGCTGGGAAATGTGTTCATTTAAAACATCCAATACATTTTCCCTGTTTTGCATAAAGATCGGCGCCCACATGGAAGGATTACTTTTTGCAAGGCGCACCGTACTTTCAAAACCACCACCGGCCAATTCAAAAATGGCGTCTTCTTCTTTTTCTTTTTCTAAAACCGTATTAGCCAAAGCAAAAGAAGTAATGTGAGAAATATGGCTCACATACGCCGCATGTATATCATGG
Organism: uncultured Chitinophagaceae bacterium; assembly: GCA_963783125.1. Classification (GTDB taxonomy): domain Bacteria; phylum Bacteroidota; class Bacteroidia; order Chitinophagales; family Chitinophagaceae; genus Ginsengibacter. Next base: position 104,554 of record CAWAMQ010000007.1, on the reverse strand, counting down.
TTTTCGGCATCCATATAAGCGAGATGCATGCCCAGCTCTTTATAAATCTTTTCAACAATCCTTACTGCATCTTCATCGCTCTTTTCTTTTTCACAAATCACACACGACCTGCCTGCGAAAGCGTTTCTCACAGCGGCTTCCGGGCCGCTATATTCGGTTCCCCACATAGGATGTGTTGCCACAAATCTTTTCCTTTTGGGATGATTTTCCAAAGCCTTACACAACACGTATTTGGTAGATCCTGCATCAGCTACAATTTGATTATCTGTAACCAGGTTCATTATTTGTTCCATAACAGGAATCGTAACATCAACAGGAATGGCTACATAAATAAAATCGCTTTTCTTCACCGCTTCTTCCAATGGCAGCGCTTCATCAATAATTCCAAGCGCTTTGGCTTTATCCAAACTTGCCTGTGTTCTGCTGACACCAATTATATTTTTTGCAAAGCCTTTATCTTTTAAAGCCAATGCAAAAGACCCGCTTATTAAACCAACACCTACTATGGTAACATTTTCAAACATATCAATTAATTATTTCAATTCTTTTCATTTTTGATTCTGCTTATTGCTTCATCCAGCTTTTCTTCATTGGTACACAAACTCACTCTTACATATTGATTACCGGCAGTTCCAAAAATTCCTCCCGGGGTTATAAAGACATTTGATCCTTCCAAAACTTCATCGCTCAACTCAAACCCATCTTTGTAATTTCCGGGAATTGAGGCCCACACAAACAAACCAGCCTGGTTTTTATCATAAGTACAATTCAACAGGTCCAACAAGTCAAAAACTTTTTCGCGTCTTTTTTTATAAACCGCATTTACAGAATCGTACCAATCCTGATCCAGTTCCAAAGCCTTTGCAGCAGCGAGTTGCAAGGGCAAAAACATGCCACTGTCCATATTACTTTTAAATCGAAGCACTTCTGCTATTCTTTCTTTTGCACCACAAAGCATTCCCACTCTCCAGCCGGCCATGTTATGGCTTTTACTGAAAGAATTCAATTCTATAACCACTTCTTTGGCGCCATCAATACTCAACAAGCTCATCGGATGATCATTCAAAATAAAGCTATAAGGATTGTCGTGGCAAACCAGCATGCTGTGTTTTTTTGCAAATGAAATCAACTCACTAAACATTTCGTGGGTGGGTAACTGTCCGGTTGGCATTTGCGGATAATTCACAAACATCAGTTTTACTTTTTGCAAATCGAGCTTTTCCAGTTCATTAAAATCAGGGCACCAGTCATTTTCTTTTTTGAGCGTATAGGCGATAACGTTAGCTCCCGCAATTGTTGCGGCGCTTTGATAAGTAGGATATCCCGGATTAGGAATCAGTACTGCATCACCAGGATTGATATACGTCATACAAATATGCATGATACCTTCTTTGCTTCCGATTAGTGGCAAAATTTCTGTATCGGGATTGAGATCCGCATTGTACCATTTTTTGTACCATTTAGAAATTGCATTTCTAAGTACCGGGCTTCCCTTATAACTCTGATACCCGTGCTGGTTAGGCTTTTTAGCTTCTTCTGCTAAAGTGTTTATTACATCGGGATGCGGCGGAAGATCCGGGCTGCCAATACCCAGGTTGATCACATTTTTTCCGGCTTTATTCATTTCATCAATTTGCCTGAGCTTTGTGGAAAAATAATATTCTTTTATCCCGGAAAGACGATCAGCAACCTTCGCCATTTTGCTTTTTTCATTATTATCGTGAATTTCGTTCATCTAATTATTCATTTAAAATTAACCCGCGTTTTTCCCGTTTTTATAAACTCCATATACCTTAATATCCGCAGTTAAAGGTTTTATATTTTTTAGTACCTCTTCCAATTGTTCAAGATGATTAAATTCACAATCCACATGAAAGGAATACCTCCAGTCACTTCCCGGAATCGGCATAGATTGTAGTTTACTTAAATTAACATCCGCATCAGAAATTTTGGTAAGTACTCTTGCCAGGCTTCCCTTTGAATGATCGGTTTGAAAAATCAGTGAAGCTTTATTGGCATCATTTATTTCTTTTACTGAAGCGGCATTTTCCAATACCCAAAACCGTGTATAGTTATTTTTTTGTGTGTGGATATTCGGAGCAATGATCTCCAATTGATAAAGTTCAGCTGCCAGTTCGCCTGCAATCGCGGCAATATGTTTACTTCGGTGCTGGTGCACATGCTGGGCGCTGAGCGCTGTATCTTCTGTTTCAATTAATTTCCAATTGTGCTTTTCCAAAAAATCCGAACATTGAAGCAAGGCCATTGGATGAGAATGAACCTCCCTGATATCTTCCAATGTAATACCCGGGTTCACCATTAAATGTTGATTTACCTGCAGGTAAATTTCTCCCACAATTTTCAGATTGCTTTTTTGCAATAAATTGTAATTTGGTAATATGCTTCCGGCTATAGAATTTTCTATCGCCATTAACCCACCATCACTTTGTTTTTTATCATCGGCGAATTTTATTACGTCGCGGAAAGTGGAACAACATATTACTTCAATTTCGTTTCCGAAAAACTGGCGGGCAGCAGCCTGGTGAAAGCTGCCTTCAAAACCCTGTATGGCTATTTTCTTGCTCATATAAAAACAAAAATCCCGGCGATTTGCGCCGGGATTCTCTATTGTTATTCTGTTATTCAGTTTTTTAACAAGCCGATCCCGGACTATTTCTAAAATAGTAGCTAAAATAAAAGAAGCCGGTATTTGCTTGTGTGATCGTCATTGCATCGCAAATGTAAGTGCTAAATTGAAATCAACAAATTTATTTTTCATTTTTTACCAAAAAATTTCAAACAATTGACTGTTTTGGCTGAAAATTTTTAATATTATGAGAACTATAGAAGATTTTATGAAATAAAAATCTGTAAAATTTATTTGTTTACTGTAAAAAACCCTTTACGCAGATTCCTGTATTTTCTTCATTCCATCTTTATTCAACAGGATTTTAATAAGAAATATAACTGCAGTAACAGCAAAGATGCCACCGATGATCCAGTTGATCATGTTTTGGTTGCCGTTCATTTTCGAAACAATCCATTTGCCGCCGAAAATAAAAACACAATTTCCCATAAGCGTTCCCAGGCCTATTCCAAGAATATATAAATTGTAAAATGAATTTTTAGGCTGCAACACATTTTTGGTAAAAAGAACGGTGCTCCAGCCAAACCAAAAAGGTATTTGCATCGGGTTAATCGCGCTTAGCATTACACCAAGAACAAACCGATTTAAATTATTGCTAAGAATTACATTTTTAGCATGATGAGGGTTCATAGCTGCGACAAAGCTGCCGATGGCAAGTGCCAGTACGATTGCAACCGTAAGCCATTCCATCCACCGAAAAAGTTTTTTTTGTTTGCGCACCCAATTGATGCCAACTAAAGAGATGCGTACATACACCATCTCAACCGATAAAGAACCCAGTGAAAATAAAATGGCATTTTGAACACTTTCCTGTACGCTTATTTGCATCGCAGCCACATTCAAAGTTCCCAGCGGAAGCGAGCCTAAAAAACTTACGACCATCCCCCAAAAAAAAACTTTTACTAATGACATGAGGTCACTTCTTTTTTGCAAATACAGACAAAGTAACGGCAACCTGGTTGCTTAAAACAATATTTTGTTCGCCTACTCCAAAATCAGTGCGGTTTATATCAAAATTACCGGTAAACAGATATCCGCCATTTTCTTCCTGTGCCTGAAATGGAAATGAAATGGATTTGGTAACTCCTTTAATAGTCAGATTTCCCGTAAAATAATAAAACCCGGCGGCAGTTTTGTTTGTCTTTTCTACCTTGGTTGAAGCAATTGTTATCAGCGGATATTTTTGAACATCAAAATATTCGTCACCGGTGAGGCTTTTATCCCGCATGCTGTTATCCGTATCAACGGTGGAAGCAGCCACAGAAACATTAAAGTCTGATGCCGCGAGATTGTCCGGAGAAAAAGTGATATTTCCCTTTAACCCTGTAAGATCACCGCCGGTATTAATACCGAAATTTTTTATAACGAAATGAACTTTACTGGAAGAATCAACCGGGGCGTAATTTTGGCCAACGGCATTGAAAGAAAAAAATAATAAACAAATTAAAAGAGATTTCACCATAGTCCTTTAGTTTTTAGCAAGATGTCAATTTTTCAGGAAATTTCCTTGTCGACTTTATTAATTAATTTATAATATTTTCTTGTTTGACGTCGAAAGCGAAACCCTCTCATAAAAGACCAATAGGGAATGCCCTGCTTATGATTGTAGCGGCTAATCTCAAATAAAATCTTCCAATGTTTTAATATTTCTTTCCACGCGCCAAGCAGCGTATAACCCGTATCGTAAAAGTGGTTGGGTTCGGCGCCGCATCCGTTGTACTCAAGTATTACAAAATTTTTTCCCTGTTTCAATTCTTCAATTGAACTGCACATAATATCGTAGCGACCGTAAAAAAAATCGTTGATACCGAGACTTATTTTATCAAGAAGCGTTACCAGTTCATCGTTTATTTCGGCGCTTAAATCAAAAAAATCTGCCCCACGATTGTGATTACCTGCATGACTCAGAATATAAACTTCTCCCGAAGGAATTATCTTATTTAAATTTATTTCGTGTTTTTGCTTTAATTCGGCGAGGCGCTTTTTCGTTTTTAAATTTTTCAATAATAACTCACCAAGGTTATGTACCCCGTCTCCCGTCACACGCATGGGCACTTTTTGCAGAAAGCCGGTAATGGCACCTTTTGTTTCATCCGGGTATCGGTAATAAAACAAACTTACTTCAACAGGATATTCAACAAATTCCTGGATAAAATACTCAACAGGAATCTTCGAGTGGTATTCTTTCAGATTTACTTCCGTTTCAATCTTTCTAAATAAAATCCCCTGGCCGCCTACTTCCGGTTTTACAATCAAGGGGTATTTAATTCCGGATGTTTCAAGCTTTCGTTGAACATCCGAAAATCTTTCAGATGGCTTCACATTAAAATAATCCGGACAATATTCCCGGGGAAGAAGATCATGCATTTCTTTCTTAGGCTCGCCGTCCAAACCGCCAAAAGTGAGTTTTGGATTACTTGGCGTAAAAAACCACACAGCTCGTGACCGTATCATATACCATACCCATGCCGGGGCGATTGGTGCATATAAGATTTTGAAAGGCCACTGTTCCCAGTTTTTAATTTTTTTAATCAACTATCTTTTTGTTTTTGCGCGCCGACAAAAATAGGTGGAAACAGTTGAAAGTGCACCTATACTATCAAAATTCTTTGTTGTATTTTAGCTGCAAAAATCAGAGACGATGCATATTCCAACGATGGCTGAGATGGCGGCAGAAGGCAAAACGCCGGAAGTTTTGTTTTATGTGGGCTGTGCCGGAAGTTTTGATCAAAGGGCTCAGAAGATTACTAAAGCCTTTGCTTCTATTTTGAATAGAATTAAAATCAGTTATGCAATTCTGGGGAATGAAGAAATGTGCAATGGTGACCCGGCAAGACGTGCAGGCAATGAGTTTCTATTCCAGATGATGGCGCAACAAAATATTGAATTACTTAACGGATATGGGATAAAAAGAATTGTAACTACCTGTCCGCACTGCTTCAATATTTTCAAAAATGAATACCCGGCGCTGGGCGGAAATTACGAAGTTGTGCATTACACAGTTTTTTTACAGCAACTGATTGACGATGGAAAAATAAAGATGAAAGAGAGTGGTGATTTTAAAGGAAAAAAATTCACTTACCACGACAGTTGTTACCTTGGCCGCGGCAATAATATTTATGAAGCCCCGAGAAAAGTGCTGGAAGCGCTTGATGTAGAATTAACAGAAATGAAAAGATCACGCAGCAATGGCTTTTGCTGCGGAGCCGGCGGATCACAGGTTTTTAAAGAAGAAGAAAAAGGAACCGAAAGAGTGAATAACGCCCGTGCACAACAAGCCATTGACACCGGCGCAAATATCATCGCCTCCAATTGTCCTTATTGCATGATGATGCTTACGGACGGCGTCAAATTCAATAAAAAGGAAGAAGAGATCAAGGTGGTGGATCTTGCAGAATTAATAGCCGGTAGTATGGAATAACTTTTTGATTTTAGTTAAAGGATTTTTAAAAAAATTATCAATAACGTGAATGCTTGTAAAGTAATTCATCTTTGAACGAAATATGGAGAAAGAGATAATACATAAAGAAATGTCTGAAGGAAAAAGTTTGAATTTTATTGAGGAGATCATTGAAGAGGATCTTAAAAACGGGAAATATGAAAGGGTACTAACCCGTTTTCCACCAGAACCGAACGGATATTTACATATAGGCCACGCAAAAAGTATTTGTCTCAATTTCGGTGTTGCAGAAAAATATAAAGGAAACACAAATCTTCGGTTTGATGATACCAACCCCGTGACTGAAGACGTGGAATATGTTGAAAGCATTAAGGAAGATATTCGCTGGCTCGGCTTTACCTGGAGCAATGAATATTATTCAAGTGATTATTTTGATGAGTTGTACCTGTTTGCTGTTAAACTGATAAAAAAAGGATTGGCTTATGTTGATGACAGTCCTTCAGAAAAAATTGCTGAGGATAAAGGAACCCCTACAGAACCCGGTAAAGAGAATGAATTTCGAAAAAGGAGCGTCGAAGAAAATCTTCGTCTTTTTGAAGAAATGAAGAATGGAAAATACAAAGACGGAGAAAAAGTGTTGCGGGCAAAAATTGATATGAACCACATCAATATGCTGATGCGCGATCCCATTATCTACAGGATTAAACACGCTCATCATCATCGTACCGGTGATAAATGGTGCATTTACCCGATGTATGATTTTGCTCACGGTCAAAGCGACAGTATCGAACACATTACCCACAGTATTTGTACTTTGGAATTTGTTCCGCACAGGGAGCTTTATGACTGGTTCATTGAAAAACTGGAAATTTTTCCTTCGCGCCAATACGAATTTGCACGCTTAAACATGACTCACACGGTTATGAGTAAACGCAGATTACTCCGCCTGGTAAACGAAGGTTTTGTTACCGGCTGGGATGATCCGCGTATGCCTACCTTATCAGGTTTCAGAAGAAAAGGATATACACCTTCAAGTATCCGTACTTTCTGTGATAAAATAGGCGTGGCAAGGCGCGATAATCTAATTGACATCAGCTTGCTGGAATTTTGCATACGGGAAGAACTTAATGAAACTGCGGTGCGCGTTATGGCAGTTCTCAATCCGCTAAAATTGATTATTGATAATTATCCGGCAGAAAAAACAGAAGAGCTCACAACCGAAAATCTTCCTAATGATCCAAACAATGTCAGAACCATAAATTTTTCAAAAGAGTTATGGATCGAAAAAGATGATTTTATGGAGGTGCCGGTGAAAAAATGGTTCAGGCTGGCACCCGGGCAGATGGTGCGTTTAAAAAGCGCTTACATCGTTCGTTGTGAGAGTTTTAAAAAAGATGCCGAAGGAAATGTTACCGAAATCCACTGTACTTATATTCCTGAAAGCAGGAGCCATCAAGATACCAGTAATATAAAAGTGAAGGGAACTATTCATTGGTTGGATGCTAAAACGGCAGCAACTGCAGAGGTAAGATTATACCAGCGCTTGTTCACTGTTGAAAATCCGGCCGCAGAAGAAGGGGATTTTAAAAGCTTTATCAATCCCGGCTCGTTACAAATAATTAAGAATGCGTTTATTGAGCCTCACATTCAGCATGCCGAAAAAGGAGCGCACTTTCAATTTATAAGAAACGGATATTTCTGCATTGACAAAGATTCCAAACCCCGCGCCCTGGTATTCAACAGAACGGTTACCCTGAAAGAAGGTTTTAAACCTAAGGCTAATTAAAGATATTTTTAAAAAGAGCTTATAAAACAAAAACCAGCAAACGAACAAATTTGCTGGTTTTTTAATTTGAAGTCAATAATTATTTCTTGTTTACATCTGCATTATTTTGTCTTTTCTGCAGTTCAAACTGTATCTGTTCCAAATTTTCCTGCACTTTTTTCATTACATCATTTTTAAAAAATTCCTGGGTTTTAGCCACAACGTTCTGAATATTTTGCTGCTGCTTTTGCCAGGCATCGCTTTGAAAAAAGGTCGAAAGGGAAGAATCAGTTGCGTGCCGTAACTCATCCTGTTGTTTTTTCCATTCAGGGCTATTAAAATATTCCTTTATTTTTTCCGCATTTTTTTTAATCAACTCCTGTTGCTTTTTCCACTCCGGGCTACTGAAATATTTTTTCATCTCTTCCCCATTTTTCTTCATCAGTTCCTCCTGCTTTTTCCACTCAGGACTGCTGAAATACTTTTCCATTTGCTCAGCATTTTTCTGAATCAGTTTTTGTTGCTTTTTCCATTCCGGGCTTTCAAAATACTTTTTCATTGCGGTGGCGTTCTCGCGCATCAGGTCTTGTTGCTTTTTCCATGCATCGCTTTGAAAATACCGGCGCATCTCTTCGGTACTTTTTTTAATAGCTTCCTCTTGTTGTTTCCATTCTTTACTGTTGAAATAATTTGCTGAAGGAGGCAGTGAATCTCTCATTTGATCCAACATGGCTGGAGGAAGCGGCGCTGCCGGAGGCATGGGAGGTAAAGGTGCCATTGGCTGCATTCCCGGAGGTGAGGGAGGCATAGGAGGCGCCGGTGGCATAGGTGCAACCCCCGCATGGGCCATCGCCACAGGCGGCATCGGTGGAAGAGGTGGCGCGGGTGGTAAGGGAGCAGGTCCTTTCGGGGTACTATCGGCCAACCAGCCAAAAGGCAAAAAGGTGAACACCTGTGCAGAGGTACCAAACGAATTTTTGGCAACTTCTTTTTGATTTTCTTTTTGTGCTACTTTGCCTGTAGCTGGGCTTAACCATGCAACTGAAACAGTGGCTATTGCGATAACTAATAAAGTGATAAATTTTTGCCGGAGGTCTATACGATTATTTTTCATTTCCATAATGTTTTTAATTCGGTGAAATAAATGGGACCGTTTGTTAACTGCAGTCATAACCAACGGCTGGTTTTTGATTGGCTCTTCAAGGGCCAGTAATGCGCGGGCGTAATGATAGGGACTTGATGATTGTAATACCATTTCATCACATGATTTTTCACGCTCTTCGCGAATATATTTGGTGATCCACCAGGTGAACGGGTTAAAAAATAAAACAGTATCCAATACCGACTGCAAAATATTAAACAGGTAATCATTGCGCCTGATGTGAGCAAGTTCATGCAAAAGGATTGCTTCAAATTGTTGAGGCGATAACTGACTCATAGCCGCAAAAGGCAGAAGAATAAACGGCTTAAAAAAACCGACCATCATTGGCGTATTTACTTTAGTGGAAAAAAACGTTTGTACCGGACGCCTGATGTGCATCCTTTCGGCAAGAATTACAATACGAAACTTCCACTCATTATCCATTTCGCCAAGGCCTTTGGACTTAAGATTGTTGGTTTGAAAAAAGTTGACCAATAACCGGGTACTATACCAGGCTATTCCAATCAGGTAAAAAGCCACCACCAGGGGTAAATATTGATCCATAAAACTGAATGATAAGACGCCTGACACAGAAGAGGTACTGTCTAAAGCAACAGGATGAAAAGCGCCGGCCTCTAATACCCGCTGAATAGCTGCCTGGCCTTTTTCAACCGAAAACTGGCGGATCAACGTTATAAAAAACCACACGGCTATAACCAAATAGGCACCATAGGAAAGGGAATATTTTGCCTGCGACGGTGCATTTGGTACAAATTTCAAAACAATGCGAAGGCAGATAAAAACAATAAATGCCTGCCCGATACTATACAACAAAGTATAACCGAGCGCAGCCGCAGCCGGTGAAAATAAAAAGCTAAACTGATCCATTGTTTAAAATTTTTTATCCTGAATAAAATATTGATCTTTCACAGAAACTCAGACTTATGAGTTGTTTTTCTTTTTCGTATTTTCCATGCCAGCAATTTCATCGAGGTATTTTTTGATTTCTAAAATTTCTTCTTTCGAAGCACGATGATTTCCCAGGGCATGCATCACCAGTTTCGCAGATGACCCCTTAAACAACCCGTTGATCATTTTACTTACAACTTGTTTTTGAACAGATTCCTTTTTAACGGCCGGAGTATAAATGTGACTTCTGGAATCATCCTTCCGATTAAGCAACCCCTTTTCATTCATGATCTGCATCAACTTTAATGTAGTTGTATACCCCGAGTCTTTTGTTTTGGAAAGTATCTCATGCACTTCACGAACTGTGGAAGCGCCTCTCTCCCACACCACCTGTAAAATTTCCATTTCACTTTCTGTTGGTTTGTTCTGCTTTGAATTGTTCATTGTTATTTTGCTTTACTACGAATATTTTCGTAGAACGAATGTACGAATAGTTTCGTAAGTCAAAAATAAAAATGGGTTTTTTAGAAAATTTTAACTAAAAATAGACGGAACACGAAAAAGTAAAAAGAAGAATTTTACCAAAGCTACGTTTGGGATGATGACCGGCGATCCATAAAAAAAGTAAATTTTTTTCAGGATTAAAATGGGCAATATTTGTCGTTTTACTAGCCGGCTGAATGACTACCAAATACTTTAAACCAAAAAAAAGCCGCAATGGATGCGGCTTTCATAAAAAATTATTTTGTTAAGTTATTCAGGACTTTCGTCAAGAGTTAAAGGATATTCAAAAGGTTCATTGTATCCCGGATAATATCCTGTGATGGTGATATCAGTCTGGGTGCCTATTTCATTTTTCAGATCATCAAGTGTTTTTACATCTTTACCATTCACTTTTGTAATTATAAACCCGTCTCTCATTCTTGTTTGATCATTAAGGGCTCCTTCATTAATCTTTTTCACCACTACGCCACCCGGCAATCCCAGTTGTTTTGCTTTTTGCGGAGCAAGCGTTTCGAGTTCCGCGCCTAATTTGTCTACCATTGCGGTCGGTTTTACGATGCCATAGTTACCGGCACTGTTTTTAAGGGTGGCAGTCACTGTTTTTTCAGCACCGTTGCGGCTGACAGTAACCTTTACTTTATCACCCGGCCTGAAGTTGCTTAACTGTTCTTGCAATTCTGACCCAGAATTGATATCCACGCCGTTTATTTTTTTGATCACATCACCAACTTCAATACCTGCAGCTTTTGCTGCGCCGTCTTTCACAAGGTCAGTAATATAAACACCTTCTACGTTTGCAGGCACATTATTAGCTTGTTTTTGTTCATTACTTAACCTGCTGGCATCAATAAATGCTGCACCCAAAAATCCTCTTTGTACGCTACCATATTTAATAAGATCATTCACTACTTTTTTTACAATATCTACCGGAATTGCGTAAGAATAACCGCTGTAATATCCTGTAGGAGATGCAATGGCCGCATTAATACCAATCAATTGACCACTTGTATTTATCAAAGCACCACCGCTATTTCCGGGATTAACGGCAGCATCAGTTTGTAGGAAAGATTCCACTGCAAGCTTTTGTCCTCCGGTTTTATCATGATTCAATCCAAGATACCTGGATTTTGCACTGATGATACCGGCTGTTACTGTTGCATCGAGATATAGCGGATAACCAATCGCTAACACCCATTGCCCAATCTTTGTGTCAGAAGAATTTCCGTAGAGCATGAAAGGCAAATTATTCGCATCAACTTTTACTACTGCCAGGTCGTAAGACGGATCGGCGGCAATAACTTTTGCCGTATATGTTTTCATGTTACTCATTGTAACTGTTACTTTATCAGCACCAGCCACCACGTGATTGTTTGTTACAATATAGCCATCGTCACTAATAATGACTCCGGATCCGGAAGCCCTTTCCGGCAACATTCTTTGTCTACCTCCTTGCCCGAATAATTGATTTAGAAGATCGTTGCCAAAAAGATCAGAAAAAGGATTTTGCTGCTGCGGCAAATTATTATTTACCGTTTTAGCATTGGTGGTGGTTTTAATGTGAACCACCGCAGGAATGGCTGCTGCCGCGGCTTGTGTAAAATCAACCGGGCTACCAGCAGGACTGTTTCCGCTATCGAGGAATCCGGCGTATTTATAATTTGCGGGGACAGTTGTTTGGAAATTGGGGTTATTGCTATTGTGGTCTATTTTGTTGTAGGCGAAAATAACTCCAAATGTAGTAAGTGCACTGATAAGTACTGTTAAGAGGATATTTCTTGTTTTCATGTATGGAAATTTTTATTTATAATAATATAATCAGGTTATTTTCTTGATTGAAAGTACATTAAATTAAGAGCTGCGTTCTCATTCCCTCAAAATATATGCCCGCGAATAAAATTAAAGTAAGGAGCACCAAAATTTTTAAAGGACATTTACCTTTAACAATAAATTAAAAATTGTCGTCAATTATATGGGCAATACTTTTAGGAAACAAGGGCTGTAAAATTACTTGATAAAACCTAAAAGTTTTCACAACAAGAACGTTGATTGCTCAGAATTAACTTAAAAGAAATGTGAAGTTTTTTACGCTTGCATTTAATCATAACCCCAACAAAAATTCCATGGTGTCCGTTCCATCCGCATAATCAAAAAGACCGGGCTCCTGTGATTTCCCAAATGGAATATGGTTTTGTCCCACGATACCTTGCACATTCTGATCAGACCGTAGTTGCTCAAGAATCTCCTCCGGTTCTTTATAAAATGTATAATGCAGCACACTCACAGGTGAAAAAATATTTTCATTCTCCGAAAGAATAATGCTGTCATTGGTCATGTAATATTTATTGTTCATGATGAACAAAGCAAGATTGTAGTCGTAGTTGTTGCGGTATTTGGTTACATCTGCAAAATAATCGTACTTCTTAAACGCATTTAACAGCCTTCCAAAATCATATCTTTCGGCTACATATACCTTTGTTACATTTCTGCAACCTAATCCAAAATAGGTGTAAACATCATCGGCGAGGCCGCTTAATTGTTCTTCACTTTCATCGCCATATAATACAGCAACAGAAGTTTTATTGTTCCTGATAACCGAAGGGTATTTTCCAAAATAATGTTGAAAATATCTCGCAGAATTATTGCTCCCTGTTGCGATATAAGCATCACAATCTTTTAATCGCTCACTTGTTTTTATAATCGCATCCGCATTCGCATTCCATTGTTTTAATTTATGAATGATATGTGGCAGTAACACATCATCTTTGTCAGACAATTTTATATCCTGGTAATGCCCCGCGACAAACACAGATAAAAAATCATGAAATCCAACCAGGGGAATATTTCCCGCCATCACTACGCCGATGTTTTGAGCCCGGATATTATCATCAATATGATAATGTTTCACCCAGTTATTTAACTTGTCTTCAGCAAGAAAATGTTCTGCTATATTTTTAAACGAATAGTTGATGAATTCTTCAGTAAACCATTTGTTTTTTTTATAGGCATTTTGCTTTACACTTTTGAGTTCATCATTTTCTTCCAGTAGATACTTTCCCAGTCTCACCATTATTGTAATTCTTTCCGCTAAATTCATGTTGATTCAATTATCTGTTTATATTTGTACTATTTAAAAGCGGGCTCAAAATTCCGAAATTATTTTGACCTGTGGAACTGCTTAAAACAAATACAAAAATGGCGATTAAAATAACCGATGAATGTATTAATTGTGGGGCTTGCGAACCCGAATGTCCCAACAATGCGATTTATGAAGGTGGCGTAGAATGGTCACTTTCGGATGGAACTACCGTTAAAGGAGAAGTAACCCTGCTGGACGGAAGCGTAATGGACGCGGAGCAACGTAACTCCCCTGTTTCAAACGATATGTATTATATAGTTCCTGAAAAATGTACCGAGTGCCAGGGATTTCATGAAGAGCCGCAATGTGCTGCCGTTTGCCCCGTGGATTGTTGTATTCCTGATGAAATGTACCAGGAAACAGTTGACGAATTACTGGCTAAAAAGGCTAAATTGCATATATAATTTTTAAAGGTGTAAAAACCTTCATAATGCAGGTGATATTTCCTGCGCTGGGGCGAGGGTATTGAAAAATGCTTTCGCCTTTTTTATAAACTGACGATTTATGCTTAAAAAAAATCCTTTCCCGGCAGCCGGTTTGTTATTGATAAGTGTCATCGTGATCTTTTCGTGCAATGAAAAGAAGCAAGTAAAAGAAATGCCTTCAACTCATGAGATAATCGCCGCTGACCTGGCATTTTCCGATATGTGCCGGCAGGTGGGGATGAAAAAGGCCTTCCTCCAATATATCGATAATGAAGGAGCGTTGCTAAGGCCTGACCATCTGCCGATTGTTGGCGCCGAAGCAATTAATTATATCAGCTTTTTAAGCGACACGTCGTATACGCTTTCATGGAAACCGGTACATGCAGAAATTGCTGCTTCCGGTGATCTCGGGTATACTTATGGAACATTTAAATTACAATTGCCCGACACGTTACTAACCGGCACGTACGTAAATATCTGGAAAAAGGAAAAAGACGGGGATTGGAAATTTGTTTTAAACAGCGATAATCCTGGAACCGAAGAATAATTTTAAATCAACAGTAAACCGACAAAAAACTCATTTTTTAATTTCATAAAAAAGGTTGCCCGCAAAAGGCAACCTTTTAATTAACAACTAAAACAATATTAGTACATGACAGAAAGCTTTTTCACAGATGACGTTCCTGTTTCTTTACCGGTAACATTGATAAAATAGTTACCTTTTTGCAGGCTGTTTATCTGGACAGAATTATTTGTTGCGGAAAGCTGCTGAATTAATCTTCCGGAATAATCGAAAATCCTGATACTTGAAGGCTCGCTCAAATTGCTGATGGTAATCGTTTGATTGCCGGACGCAGGATTAGGAAACATAGAGATTTCACTTTTAAACCCGCTGCCTTTTACTGTCTTTACATCAGAATACGCGAAAGAATTATCAAGATCGATCATCTTAAGGCGATAAAAACTTGTTTGATCAATGTTATTCGACTGATCAGTAAAAGAATAATACTGGGCGATACTTGTGTTTGAATTGTGACTGGCTACTATCCCTACAGTTTCAAAATCAATGTTGTTGAACGACCTTTGAATTTCGTACCTGCTGGAGTTCAATTCCTGCTCTGTTTTCCACGTCACATTCACCACATTTTTGCCACCACGTTCAGCATTGAAGCTGCTTAAAACCACAGGAGTCGGTCCGGCTGAAGGACCATTTTCCGGGACAATACATGAGTCCCCTGCAGAGAATTCGCCGAAATCAAAGAACACCACTAAAGTGCCTGCAGGAGGTAAATCTCCGCTCACGCAGTAACTTATATATCCTTTAGAGGCGCATTTCGAATCATCAGGAGCGCCAACAGTAACATTTGCTTTTACACCATTAGCATGTATGGAATCGATTGCCGGTGCACTTGCCGGGCAAACGGCAAAGTACATCCTTATTTCGGCCTCGGAACCACAGGTTCCGTTTCCGTTATTTCTTTTAAAATAATCAGGGCATTGAGCGAAGCCCATTGCTGATATCAGAAGAAAAGCCGCGCTGATTGTAAATTTCTTTTTCATTGTTGTCAATTTGAGGTTGATAATTTTTTACCGTAAATAAATTTTTAGAAATTTATAGGCAGTGATTACAACGGCGCTTGCGTAGAATATTGAACAAATATGTTGGTATAACAGAAATTTAATTCCGTGAGGATTTTGGGGAAGCTGACACAGAGAATTGCAGAAGTTAGGGATTCAGAAATCTATGTACTTGTAAGCTCTCGAAATTCAAAAGATATTTTGGACCACAGTTAGTTGATCAAAGAGGAATGATTGGGAATTACACAACATTTGTAAAGTTTCAGAAAAGTTGGTAACGATGGAAATTCAACAGATGATTGGGGATGAGAACAAACATAGATAAGATTTTTGAAAACTAAAAGCTTTTTGGTAATTTTTTTTACCGGATGCCGGAAAACAGTAAATACAACTATATAAAATATTGATTATTAGCACCGTAAACTAAATATTTTGCTCCTAACGAACTTATCTTACATTTACTTGGCACTAAAAAAGTAGCTGAAATCACATGAAACTATTTCCTGAATCCGCGCCAAATCAACTCGAGTTTGACAAAATAAAAAAACTACTTACTGATCATTGCCGGTCTGAATTCGCCAGAAAAAAAGCAGGGGAATTGCGTATTCACACCCAAAAAAGATTTATTGAACCGGAACTGTTACAAACGCATGAATACAAATTACTTTTTCAGAATCATTTATACTTCCCGGACGACGCAGTATTAAATCTCTCTCACGAATTAAAACTTCTTGGCATTGATTCATCCGTACTTTCAGGTGAACAATTTTTACAAATAAAAAAACTGGCGCTGGCCATTCAACAAATTTTCCGCTGGTTCACCACAGACAGGAAAGAAGCGTATCCTTCTCTCGCAATCGTGATCTCAACCACTTACTTTGAAAAAACAATTCCACAGTTAATAGATGAGATTCTTGATGAATATGGTTCTGTAAAAGACTCCGCTTCGGAAAAACTATCGGGCATCCGGATGGCTTTATATAAGAAGAGAGTTGAATTGAAAAAAGTTTTTGGCCGGATCGTAGGCAAATTAAACAAGCTTGGATATCTCACCGATATTGAAGAAAGTTTTATGAATGGCAGAAAAGTGCTGGCAGTTTTCGCCGAACAAAAAAGAATGGTTAAAGGAATCTTGCATGGCGAAAGCGATAGCCGAAGAACCTCCTTTATCGAACCTGAGGAAACGACGCATTTGAATAACGATATTTTTTCGCTGGAAAACGACGAACGGAAAGAAGTTCATGTGATTCTGCAAAAGCTCACTTCCAGGATGCGCGCTTATCACTCATTACTCATAATTTATCACCAGGTTATCGGCGAGTACGATTTCATAAGAGCAAAGGCAAAGCTGGCGCTGGATTACAATGGTAACCTGCCCGCCTTATACGATAAAGCCATATTAAAACTTGTAAATGCAGTTCACCCGCTCCTGTATATCTACAATGAAAAATTGGAAAAGCCTACCGTTCCGGTTAATCTTTCTTTGGATGACAAAAACCGCATACTGGTGATAAGCGGGCCCAATGCAGGCGGGAAAACTGTTACCCTGAAAACTGCCGGTCTCATGCAGATGATGATACAAAGCGGGCTACTGGTTTCGTGTAGCCCTGACAGTGAGTTTGGCATTTTTAAACAATTGATGATTCACATTGGCGATACACAAAGTCTCGAATTTGAGCTTAGCACCTATTCCTCGCATCTGGTGAACATGAAATATTTTATGGAAAACGCCAATGGCAAAACATTGTTTTTCATTGACGAACTTGGTAGCGGAAGCGACCCGAACCTTGGAGGCGCCTTCGCAGAAGTGATAATGGAAGAGCTGGCAAAAAAACATGCATTAGGGCTGGTTACCACTCACTATCTCAATTTGAAAGTGATGGCTAATAAAGTGGCCGGTATCGTGAATGGCGCTATGGCGTTCGATGAAAAAAATTTAAAACCGTTGTACCACCTCGTTATCGGAAAGCCGGGGAGTTCTTATACATTTTCGATTGCCGAACGCATCGGCTTACCCCGGCACCTGATAGAAAAGGCCAGGAAGTTGGTAGATGAATCGCATTTCTCACTGGATAAACTTTTAAACCGCACAGAACAAGACCAGCAGGAAATACAGGCAGAAAAAAAGAACCTTGACACGCTGGTTAAAGAAAATGAAAGATTGCGAAAGGAGATGCAGCAGTTTATCGATAAAGAAAAACATAAGCAACAAGTTGAGTTATTGAAGGAGCAAAACAAACTCACTGAAGAAAAACTTACTTATTTAAAAGAAACCGAAAGAAAACTAAAAGCTCTCATTTCAGAATGGAAGAAAACAGCGGATAAAGAGGATAAGTCTAAACAGGTAAAGATGATGCAAGCCCTGCTTTTTAAACAACCTGAAAAACAAATATTGAAAAAGAAGCAAAAGAAGATTGACAACAGGTTTATAGAAACAAACGAGCCAATAAAAAAAGGCGATAAAGTATTAATGAAAGCTAACAGGCAAGTTGGAACCGTGACAGATATCCGCGCAAAGAAGGCAATCATCCAGGTAGGTGCGGTGCCCATCACGGTTAGTATTGAAGATTTGGTAGTGGTAAAGGAAAAGCCGGTTGCAAATGGAAAAGAAGGATCTGAAAAGTAAATGGCTTCTTTTTTGTACAGATAAAAAAATGACTTACAAATTGTACAGTACCAGTTTGTAAGAAAAATACAATGAAATCAGCTTTCTCCATAAAAATCGTGGTATTGCTCCTCTTTTTTTCATTTCCATTTATTGGCAAATGCTTTGGAGTTCTAACCCACGAAGCTATTATTGATGCATGCTGGGACAATACTATTTTGCCGCTTCTAAAACAAAAATATCCCCTGGCCACAGAGGATGAACAGAAAGAGGCACATGCATATGCCTATGGAGGCGCTGTTGCGCCCGACATGGGCTACTACCCTTTTGGAAGTAAGCTTTTCACCAATCTGGCCCATTACGTTAGAAGTGGTGACCTGGTAAATGCTTTGTTGAAGGACGCAGAGAACATCAATCAATATGCGTTCGCGTTGGGATTTTTATCGCACTATGAGGCGGATATTTACGGGCATCCGCTGGCAACCAACAAAAGCGTCCCCATCGTATATCCAAAACTGGAAAAAAAATATGGCCACACGATGACTTACGCAGAAGATGAGCTGGCCCATATGCGAATGGAGTTTGGATTTGATGTGCTGGAGGTGGCTAAAGGTAATTACGCTTCACCGGCCTACCGGAACTTTATTGGATTTAAGGTAGACACAGCGGTATTATCAAAAGCTTTTTTTGAAACCTACGGACTTTCTTTAAATGGAGTGTTTAATAATCATCTCACCAGGGCCGTGGAAACTTTCCGTTGGATAGTCGCCAACATCTTTCCAACTATCACCAAAGCCGCCTGGTCACAAAAGAAGAAATCCATCGAAAAGAAAAATGATAATGCTACAACCAGGCATTTTTATTATAAGATGCGCCAGAAACAGTATGACAAGCAATTTGGCAAAGGATACGAAAGGCCAGGATTTTCTGCCAAACTTCTTTCGTTCCTGATACGCGTTTTGCCGAAGGTTGGCCCTTTGCGGCCGCTAAAGTTTAAAGTGCCTACACCGAAATCCGAAACATTATTTCAGCAAAGTTTTGATACCGTCTTGTTGCATTACACTGCCAATTTACATCTTCTTTCAGACGGAAATATACATCCTCAAGACCTTGACTTTGATACCGGAAAGCCGTCAACAGATTGCGAATACAGCCTTTCGGATCAAACCTATTGCAATTGGCTGCTCTACCTAAAGGATGATGATTATAAAAACGTGACACCGTTGATCAAACAGGAAATCGTAAATTATTTTAACCTGGCAAAAAATTCAAACCGAAGGTTTTATTCAAAAGACTGCATTGAATTTTACACTGCATGTAATCAAATCCTTGAATTAAACCTTGTAGGAGAAAAGTAACCATTACGCTTCAAACCGGAAATAGAAATACTGGTTTTTTGTTGGTTTACTGGTTGGGCTTTTGACAAGTCATCGGCTTTCTATCACAGCTTCAAGAAAAGCCTGCCGGATATTTTTAGAAAGTACGCTCATTTTATCCATGGTTCTTTCCGGATGCCATTGAATTAACAGGAAAAAAGTTTTGCCTTCATTATCCCTTTTTTCTAATGCTTCAACCACGCCATCCGGCGACATGGCCGTCACCTTCAGTCCGCCGGCAATCTCTGAAACGCACTGGTGATGACCACTGCTGACCATTCCTTTATCTTCTCCCACAATGTGATATACCATCGAATGTTTGTCCAGGGTAATTATGTGCATTCGATCATTACCATTGTTAAGTTTGGAGTGGATTTTTTTTCGAGAATCAGGAAGATCAGGAAGTAACGATCCGCCATAAAATACATTTACAAACTGAAGGCCACGGCATATTGCCAATAAAGGCTTTTGTTTTTCTTCAACAAGTTCCATTATTTTCCATTCAAATTCATCTCTTTTTTTATCGCCTGTTTCAGCGTTGTTAATTCTTACGTTTTTTAAATTCGTATACAATTCAATGCTCACATCGTCGCCACCGGTAAGTATTATTCCGTCGCATCTTTCAGCATCGGCAATATTGTTGTACTTGTACCCCAGCCTGATTATTTCAACCTGTGGATCCTTTATCCAATTTTCATAATTGGAATACTTTGACCCTTCACAAATACCAATAATCTTTTTTTCCATTCATGGACTTTAAGCTGTAGTTCAATTAAGATTAGATTTATTACCAATAGCAGATTTACCGCCGGTTAATTGCATCAATCAAAAAATCGAGGCTCTTTTTATCAGGCAAAGGCTTCGCTTCCTGGGATTCGGCCAGGATCATCGTCATGTTATCCTTAGTGTTATAAGCCGGCCATTGCGGAAGGTCTTTGCCGTTCGGATCACCTGTTGCGATAAAATTAACCCAATATGACGACATAGTGTTTTGCAACGTATAATCAACGGGTTGCCATGGACAACGTTCTACAAAACGCAAATTGCCATAGGCATACGCAACTTCGCCTGTATGAAAAGCACCATATTTAATATAATCGCCCGCTGCAGGCAATTTGCGGGCAAACCGATATAAATAAACGGGATGCGTACTTTCTTTTGCATGCACATTCGCCCACGCATAATTTTGAATTCCGAACTGCTGATCTCTTAACATCCTCTTTTGCGATAAAGCGGCTTCTTCATCATTGTGTGCCGGATAATATTTCAGCATTTTCTTCGCAAACTTACCATGCTGTAATTCCATCTCTTTTTTAAATGCTGCTGCATTTGAAGGTTTACCGAAAACAACTCCATCATCTTCGTTCCAACCGGTGAGAAGATCACCCTGGTTTTGCTTTCCTTCGGCAAAAATAGAAGGAATGGATTCAGGCAGAACATATCCATCAATAACAGGGCCCATGCGACCCCCGGTTTTTTTCAATAATTCATCTGCCGGAATGTTTCTTAAACCGGCAAGAGAATTTACATTGATTCTTTTCTCAAACTCCACGCCTTGCTGCTCAGCTTCTTTAAGGTTTTGCATTCTTCCAATGCCCGCCCCAACCAGCGAAGCACCACTTTCAGCAATAGCACGTTTAAATAAGCCCTTGCCAAGAGGCGAAGCCACAAGACAATTTACGCTCATGGAACCTGCTGATTGGCCGGCAATCGTTACCTTATCCGGATCTCCACCAAAAGCAGCGATATTTTTTTCAACCCATTTTAATGCTGCAATTTGATCAAGCAACCCATAATTTCCTGATGCATTATATGGTGATTCTTTTGTTAATTCAGGCAAAGCCAAAAAACCAAAAATTCCAACCCTGTAGTTAATACTTACAAAGATGATCCCTTTCTTAGCCATTGCTTCGCCGTCATAGATGGGTACTCCACTTCCGCCACTCATAAAACCTCCGCCGTATATCCAGACAAGCACCGGCCTTTTTTCTTCGGCAGAATTTGCACCTGTCCATACATTAAGGTAAAGACAATCTTCACTTATCGGTTCTTTGGGAATCAAATATTCCTTTGACCACGGGCCAAAAGGAACAGGATTTCCCTGCATTGGGCTTGGACCAAAAGCATCACATTTTTTTATTCCTTTCCACGGAACTACAGGCTGTGGCGCCTTCCATCGCAAATCACCCACCGGCGATGCAGCAAAAGGTATTCCTTTAAAAATATGAATCGCTCCGGAAGAATCAGTGGTTCCGCTTATCAATCCTCCATCAACCTTAATGGTATCAAAAGGCTTTTTTAAGACAAATGCGAAAGAGATTATCGCTACCACTACAGTAAACAAACCTCGGGTAATGATTTTTATTTTGTTTGGGATCACGGCGATTTATTTTTAAAATTAAAATTCCATTACGCGCAACCGTTACAATACTTTTTTACAACTTCACTTTCATAGGGTTGCCATCATAATTTATGATCTTGTCGGTTGTAACACTTTCATTTAC
The DNA here is from genome assembly GCA_963783125.1 of uncultured Chitinophagaceae bacterium. Classification (GTDB taxonomy): domain Bacteria; phylum Bacteroidota; class Bacteroidia; order Chitinophagales; family Chitinophagaceae; genus Ginsengibacter. The sequence continues at coordinate 82,564 of CAWAMQ010000007.1, read as the reverse complement.
TCCGGTTCCTTTATTTGCAGCGACCAGCACTATTTTGAATGTTCTGCTTTTCAACATACCAGGAAAAGAGCCCTTTCTTGCTGAAATACTCAATTCTTTTGTTTTATCATTCCAGTTAAAAGTAAAAGTTGCCAACTCTCCTTTTTCGTAATTGTAAGTATTGTTGGCATCTTCATATAAAGTAAAATGCCCGTCAGCACCGGGATAAATTCTCAGCTCAATGGGGTCCTCGGATTTTTGCGTAGCATATTCCATTACAGGTCCCATCGGAACGATTGATCCGGCACGAACATATAAAGGTATTATATCGATCGGTGCTGAAGCATCAATGGTTTGTCCGCCATCGATTTTTTTACCCGTCCAGAAGTCATACCACTCAGTGTTTTTAGGCAAATACACTTTTCTCGTTGTACCCAACTGGTTGGCATGATCGCCGGAATATAATTGTTGCGTTACCGGGTTAACCAAAAATGCTGGCCCAAACATATATTGATCAGGGATATTATAAACAGCAGGATCGTTTCTAAAATCAAAAGCCAGCGAACGCATGATCGTATAATTATCTCTGGTTACTTCGCTTGAAAGCGAATAGATATACGGCAGTAAACGATAACGCAGATCATCGTATTTTAAGAGAATACTTTTCGTGTGTGCATCCCAGTTATCAGAAAAAAGAGCGCGTTCACCTTTTCCATGAATTCTGAAAATCGGGCTAAAAGCGCCAAACTGGAACCATCTTGCAAACAATTCGCGCTGGGTAGGCGTCGACCAATCTGGAATCCCTTCAGGTGAAGTATAAGAAATATAGCCACCAATATCCGAAGTCCAGTAAGGAATTCCGGACACACATGCATTAATGGCCTGGGGAATTTGGTTTTTAAACGCGCTGAAGGTGGTGGTAATGTCAGAAGACCAAAGAGTAGCCGCATTTCTTTGCTGACCTGCAAAGGCTTGCCGCGCCAATAAAAAAATCCGCTTTTTGGGAATATCCCTCCGCCACTTATTATAAATACCTTTTGTATGCTCGAGCGAATAAGTATTAAAATAATCAATTCCCTTGCCGGTGTAAAAATTAGCCCTTTTCCTGTCATTCGGATCCTTGGTATCGGGCTCGCACTGATCAACCCACCATGCATCCCAGCCGTAGCGCTTTATAAGACTATCTCTTGCCTGGTCCCAATACATTTCTCTTGCGCCGGGATTATGTGCATCGTAATAAGTATCTATTGCATGCACAAAAAAGTTGTCCCATGTTACACTGCTGAGATATCCTGCTTTTTTAAGTTGGTTAAAATCCTGTGTGCCTTTCCCGAAGCATGGCCAGATAGAAATCATCGCATGAATATTTGCTTTGTGAAGTGCATCGACCATCGCCTTCGGATCAGGATATCTTTCCGGATTCATAATATGTGAACCAATCGGATCAGGCGACCAGTAAAACCAGTCCTGTACAATCACATCAACAGGAATATGATTGTTTCGGTAATTATCTTTTACTGATAAAACTTCCTGTTGCGTTTTATACCTGTCCTGCGATTGAAATAAACCAAAAGCCCATTTAGGATACATCGGCGCTACGCCGGTAAGGTTTCGGTAAAGATCCATGATGTGATCAAATGAAGGACCGTAAAAAAAATAATAGTCAACCATTTTACCACTTTCGGAAACATAGGTGAATTGCGTATTTGACGCCTCACCTCCATAAAATTTCGACTCTGCATAATTATCCCACAACAATCCATAGCCTTTTGACGAAAGCATTACGGGAATGGCACCTGTCAAATATTTTATAGCCATATCCTGGTTTCGGCCTTTGTAGTTAATAGAAAGCGAATCCAAAGGATGGCATCCAAGTCCAAATAAAGCCTCAGCTTTCGGGGAATCGAATGACGTGGAGCAGGCATATGTGTTGATTCCAGCTATCGTAGTATCACGCATTTCTTTATTAACCGCACCTGCTTCCGCAAGAATAACATTGTTGTTTAAATCAGAATAAGTAATTGCATTAGTTTGCTTATCGACTTTTATTTTTAGTTTTGAAGTTATGATAGTCACGTCGTCTTTGTTTTCCTTTACTGAAAAGCTTTTGAGATAAGATTTTACAGGAAAAACAACGAGCGATTTTTTTTCCGGCATTTTATCAAGTGAAGTATATTTTACTTCTACCAAATCATTATTTAAAAGATAAAGATCCATAGAACCTTTATCCAGTATAAAACTAACGCCAAAATCAGTTTTTTTAAATGATTTTACCTGCGCAGCACAAAAATTTACCGACACGAAAAAGACTAAAAGACCCGTGAAACTATTTCTTATCATTCTCATTCTGAAGCAATTTTTAAATTCACTCAAATTATTCTTTTTTTTCCAGAGGAAGTTGCCGTGTAAAATATTTTTTACGAATGGTTAAAAATTCATCGGTGATTCTATCTTTTTACCAGCGAATCAGCAAAGTGAGAATCCCCGTAATTTATCCGTTTACTGTAGCAATTACCTGGTATCGTCTAATGTGTCTTTATACATTTTTAAAGCCCTTTTTCTTGCAAAATCATGTTTCACCATTTCAGGCAAATAGCCGGGCCGAAAATCTTTGATCCATTTTTTTATATAAACCAATTGGGGATCGAACTTTTTAATTTGTTCAGATGGATTAAAAATACGAAAATAAGGCGCTGCGTCACAGCCCGTTCCCGCTGCCCATTGCCAGTTGCCATTATTGGATGATAGCTCGTAGTCCAATAATTTTTCCGCAAAATAAGCTTCACCCCAACGCCAGTCAATCAATAAATCTTTACAAAGAAAACTGGAAACGAGCATGCGTACACGATTATGCATCCACCCTGTTTCATTTAATTGTCGCATACCCCGCGTCAACCAGCGGATAACCAGTTTCCCCCTTGCACCAAAGCTTGAATTCGCTCTCATCATTCCTCCATTTCAAGTCATCGTATTTCCTTTTAAAGTTATGTTGAACCACCTGTGGAAAATGAAAAAGGATCATCATAAAAAATTCACGCCAGATCAGTTCATTCAGCCATTGTTCATTTAGTTTATCAGCAAGATCTACCAGTTCCCTTACGCTCACTCTTCCAAAACGCAGATACACACTTGCAAAACTTGTTCCTTCTACAGAAGGAATATTTCGGGTTTCATCGTAATGACGAAGCAAATCTTTTGAAACATGTAGTTCCGGAACTTTAAAAGATATTTCTTCAAAACCGATTTCCCGTAATGATGGGAAATAGAAAGCTTTAGATTGATAAAAATTAGACAACAACTTTTCGGATGCAAAAGTTTTGACTCCTTCCTTATGAAATTTTTGCTTCCATATCCTGGAATAAGGCGTGAATATCGTGTAAGGATCACCGTTATCTTTCATTACGTCAGACTTTTCAAATATCACCTGGTCTTTAAACGTGTGAAAAGCAATATTTTTTTTAGCCAAAAATTCATTTATTTTATTGTCTCTTTCAATTGCGTAAGGCTCATAATCGTGATTGGTAAAGACTTCCTTCACTTCAAAAGTGTTGCAAATCTCTTCAAACGCGCTCAAAGGCGTATCATGGATAATATAAAACGACGACCCCGATTTTTTAAGTTGGTCATTTATCTCTTTTATGGTTTGATGGATAAAAGAAACACGCCTATCCTTTGTTTCTGGAAGTTGATCGAGAATATTTTTATCAAAAATAAACACCGGCAACACCGGGTATTCACTTTTTAAAGCATGGTATAAAGCCACATTATCATTGAGGCGCAGGTCTCGTCGAAACCAACAAACACTAATTTCTTTGTCACTCATTTATCCAAATAAATTTTTGAAGGGACTGGTTTGACGGTTTATATAAGCATGAATACCACTGCTGATAAAAAGTATAACTGCAACGCCAACAGCAGTAATTACAACAGGCTGCGCCTTATTCCAGTTGGCAACCCCAATCGCAATTAAAGCCCACGAAGCTACCAATGCATACTCACGCATATTACGGCTCCATGTTACGATGAGATTTATAATTCCTGCCACAATGATCATAATTATTGTCCACGCAATTCCGGAAATACCAAAACCGCTCCATTGAATTTTTGTAAGCCATGCAGCTACGTCAGCTATCAACGCAACTGTTATCCACCCTGAATACAAGCTAAATGGCCACCATACAAAAGCAATTTTTTTCAACGGCAAATCATCCAGTTCCATGCGGGTATTGAAAACAATTTTGAACAAAGAAAAAAGCAAAACGATCATTATGATCACAGAAAGGCCGGTATAGTTATACAGCCATGCAAAAACCCACAACGAATTGGCGACGCATGAAATAACAAACCACCAACCGATTTCTTTTACCGGCCATTCTTCATTGACCTTTGTAAAAAGTCCTCGTCCCTGGTAAATCACAAAAGCAAGCAAACCAAGATATAAAAGTCCCCAAATGGAAAAAGCATACCCCGCAGGAGTAAAATAATTTTGATAACGTGCAGAAACGGTGGCCATTGTGTTACCATTAAAAATTCCTGTATTCGATAAATAATTAATTACAAGGGTTACGATAAACGCAATTCCATTTGCTATCTGCAATATTTTTTTCATTGAAGTAAATTAAGAAAAGTACAGCATTTTTCCACCGGATATTTGCAAAAATCATCCCCGAAAACTAAAAAACTTCACAAGTTTTAAATTTAAATTCAGTAAACGAACAAAAAGAAAAGGTTTCTATTTTTATCATTAAAGGCCGGCCAATCTGTAAAAAGTTTCCTGATCCATTTCCCTCACCTCTCCCGGCGCGATACCTTCGATCGTAATATTTTCCATACTCAACCGAATCAGCCGCAGGCAACGATGCCTGACCGCAAGCGTCATTTTCCGCACCTGGCGATATTTACCTTCCGTAAGCGTGATAAGAAGCCAAGTGTGCGGGAAGGCTTCGCGAAGATCAGTTGCCCACGGGTACAAACTAACGGGGTCGGTTACACGCAATATCGATTGCGGCGTTGCCAGGTACTCACGGCCATTTTCAATTATGATTTTTACACCTTCTGCCAGTTGGCGAAAGGTTTCGTCACTCATTTTATTTTGCAACATTACAAGGTAAGTTCTTTTGTGAGGCTTTTTTCCTGAAAAAATCAAGGTGGTAATTTTTTTATCCGTGGTTAGCAATAAAAGGCCTTCGGAATCTTTATCGAGACGTCCGATAGCATGAGTTCCACCAGGAAAAGAAAAATCAAGTTCGCCCAATAATCTTACTTTATCACTGCTTACAAACTGTGAAACCATATTGGCGGGCTTATTCAAAATAAAATATCGGTTCATCAAAAATTATTACATTACAGTAAACCTACAAACAACTGCGATTTTCATTTTGCATCAAACTTTTTTGCAATGACAATTAATTTCTCTTTAACCATCCTGTAATGCTCATGCGCGGGCGATTTGCCGGCAGTACTTCGTGCTCCAACTTGTCACTTTTGAAGAAAACACTCTTGCCGTTTTCCGGGTATATTTTTTGTATTTTTTCGTTATTATAAATGCACAATTGGCCGCCATCTTCTTCCTTCCAGTTTTCATTCAAATAAAAAATCATCGAAAATTGACGGCTTGGGTTATTGCGAAACCTGTCGACATGTTTTTTGTAAAACATCCCCGGCTCGTAAAGTGTGTAATGAAATTCGTAGCCTGTAATTCCGGTATAGCAGGTGCTGTTCAGGTGAGCAATGAAAACATCAAGGATGTTGAAAAATTCAGTTTCAGCAGCGTTGTTATTCTTAGGGTCAAGCCAAAAAATAAGGTCACCCCGGATAGATTTGTCCTGAACCGGCGCTGCACCGTTACCGGTGCCGGCAGAACGAAGCTTGTCTTCGGAATAAAGGTTAAATAAATTTGCCTTGAGATCAGCAGTGAGCGCTGGCGGTAAAAAGTGCTGGCTTATGCCCACTTCGTTTTCTAAAAAGCTTTCGATGAGCTTATCAAAAATAATTTCCAATAGACTGGTATACCGCCGGTTTTGTTTGACGGAACGAATGCGAAATTACTCCCTAAGCAGAACGTTACAGCAGCCAAAAACGGATATGAACACTATTAACTTTAAATTATGAATTAAGAGGTGCCGTTCTTTGTTTTGGATGGTGCTTTCTGAAGGGGAATTGAAAAACAAAAAGTAGAACCCTTTCCTTCTTCACTCTTATAATGCATCACGCCTGCGTGGCGTTTCACAATTTCCTTACAGATGTAAAGCCCAAGTCCAAGGCCCGGATAAGTGTTCTCACTCACCCTGAAAAAGCGACTGAACAATTTCGGCTGTTCTGAAACAGGAATCCCGATGCCAAAGTCCTTCACACAAAGTTTTATTTCGCCGCTATTCCTTTCTGAAGAGATAATTACCTTGTCGGCATTGGGAGAATATTTTATCGCATTTGAAATAAGGTTATTGATTACCTGCCCGAGCCTGTTTTTGTCAGCAATTATTTGTTCGGTATCTGCCAGTTTTAATTCCAAAGTGTGCGTATTGGTTGTAACCTGCATCGTATTTACCGTGTCCTTTACCAATTCATTAAAATCTATCTTTTCAAAGTCATAATTTAATTGTCCTGAATTGGCCTTGGAAACATCCAGCAGGTCGCCGATAAGCCGGGTAAGTTTATTGATCTGCTTATCCATTTTTTTAAGCATATTCAATTCACTTTTATTCGTTTTGGTAGCAGCATCCATCAGCAAAATCTCAGTAAACACTTTAAGGCTGGTTACGGGTGTCTTTAATTCATGACTGGCCATGCTGATAAACTCATCTTTTTTCTCCATGTCTTTTTTCTGATCTTCAATATCGGTACACACACCAAACCACGCAAGAATTTTTCCCTCACTATTCCTGAATGGCAACGCATGAGCCAGGTTCCATCGATACTTACCATTTGCCAGGCGCTTGCGATCTTCTCTTTTAAATTCTACTCCTTTGCTTATGGATGTTTCCCACTCCATCAGTGTTTCGGGCAGATCTTCAGGGTGAATAACGGATTGCCAGCCGTTGCCCCGGGATTCTTCAAAAGTTAAACCAGTATAATCATACCATTGACGATTGAAATAATCATATTCACCATTTGCGTTTGCAGTCCATACGATAACGGGGATCGTATCGGCCAAAAATTTAAAATGTTCGCGGCTGGTAAGCAGTTCGCGGGTTCTTTCATGAACCCGTTCTTCCAGTTCGTTGTTTAGTTTTTCGGTAAACGCCTTCGCTTCTTCCAGCAATTTATTATTGTCGCGCAGTTCTTTTTCAATCTTTTTTTGGTCGGTGAGGTCGGTAATGATAACACTTAACGCTTTTCCTTCGTCCAGTTCAAGTCCCGTTAATGAAAGCAGCACGGGAACCATTTTTCCGGGATTTGAAACTAAAGTCAGCTCGCCCTTACATTCTTTTTTCCAGCCTTTTTTGAACAACTGGCTAAAATCTTCCATGAAGGACCGTCGGATATAATCTTTAAAGTAAGAACCAATTATTTTTTCAAGTGAATAGCCCAGCAGAGAGGCAAACCTGGAATTGCTATATAATATTATACCCTGTTGATTGAGCGTAACAGCTCCTTCTCTCATCTTTTCGATAAAAACCCGGTACGTCTGATCAGCAGTTTTAAGTGTGTAAAGCTGGTGTCCTTTGTGATCTTTTACAACTAAAGCATCTATTTGCCCGGTGCGTATCGCCTCGATTGTATCGTTGGCCTCCTCCAGTTGTTGTTGCAATTTTTCTATCTGCAAATGAAGGTGATCATTATTTTCTAATACTTCCATCAAATATTAAATGTTTATTCCAAGACCTTTCAATACTTTTTCAGTGTTTGACATATCGCCAATCAGTTTTCGGACCGGCACAGGGGAAAGTTTGAGGAGCATAGGCAAAGCAATGATCTGTTCCTCTTTTGCCCGTAAAGGTTGCTGGTATACGTCAATTATTTCAAGTTCGTAATTTGAATTTAAGTATTGCTCACAAATATTTTTTAAATTTTCAATAGCCCTTGCAGAATTGGGGGATGCCCCCGTGATAAATAACTTCAGCAAAAAGGTTGGCTCTTCATCCATTGGTTCATTGTCGGTACGTCCTGCCATTTCCTTAAATTTCATGTTATTTTTTTACCGGAACAATATTCAAGCCAACAAGTACTTTTTCTTCATTGGAAAGGTCTCCAATAATTTTGCGTATCGGAACCGGCACCTTACGCACAAGTGTAGGCACAGCAAATATTTGATCACCTTCTGCCAATTGAGGCTTTATTAAAAGGTCGATCACTTCGATCTGGTACCTGCCTTCAAGGTGTTCGCGACAGTATTTTTTTAAATTTCGCAAAGCCGTTTCTGATTTTATAGTTTTGCCCGCGATATAAAGCTTGAGTTCCCAGGTTTGTTCCATCTGATGTGTCGGATTGTTTATTTTTTATTATTATTTTTCCCCTTCCTTCCTGATATTATTTCCTTGCGGTTTTTTTCCGTTACTTCTTTTTTCAATTTGGTTTCCAATTGTTGACTACTTAGTTCTGCTTTGTCCATTTCAAAACGGGAAGTAAGACTTTTAATTTTATTATCCAGGATTGATTTCTTTCTGTCGATCGCTTTATTTTTTCTGTCCGCCTCATATTTGCGCAGGATTTCCTCTTTTTCCTGCTCCAGTTCATAGGCTCTTCTTGCAGAGCCGATCAGGACTCCCTCAGGCCCAACCATCAGTTCGACGACTTCAATTCCCTTGTCTGTTATTAAAAATTCCCTTACCTGGTTAGAGCTTTTCATGCCGCGTGACTTCAACACGTATATGCCACGATTGCGTTCACCGTTTAATTCAATATCATGTACTTCAATCCATGTATCTACAAGAGAAGAGATACTTTCGTCCTGGCTTCCAATCGAACTGCTTAGCGGAGACAATGCTGTAAACATTACGGTTATTTGCTCTTTCTGAAGAAAATCAATTAATCTAATTAAAATCGATTTTACCTCGTTTTGCTCGCCTACTGTTATAAGGTTGGTGATCGGATCGAGAATAACCGTTTTCGGCTTAAATTGTCTTATTAGTTTATAGAAAACCACCAGATGCATTTCGAGCCCGTAAAGAGTGGGCCGGGACGCATAAAATTTTAAAAGCCCGTTTTTAACGTAAGGCGCAAGATCAAGATTGATCGACTTCATATTCCGGAGGATCTGTTCCGGGGACTCTTCAAATGCAAGAAAAAGACAACGCTCCTTTCGCTTGCAGGTTTCTTTGGCAAAATATGCCGCAATACTCGTTTTACCGGTACCTGCCGTTCCCGAAATCAGGATGCTGCTTCCTTTGTAAAAGCCTTTACCGCCAAGCATATCATCCAGGGAAGGAATGCCAGAAGAGACTTTCGTTGTTGAAACCGGGTTATTAAGTTTTAATGAAGTTACCGGCAGTACGGATATGCCGTCGTTATCTATCAGGAACGGATATTCGTTAGTTCCATGAACAGAGCCGCGGTATTTTACCACTCTCATCCGGCGGGTGGATATTTGGTTTTGCGTGCGATGATCTAAAACAATAACGCAATCTGAAACATATTCTTCAAGACCCTGCCGCGTTAATTTTCCTTCTCCTCTTTCCCCGGTTACAATCGCAGTCACACCTTTTTGTTTCAGCCACTGAAAAAGCCTTCGTAGTTCTGTCCTTATAATTCCCTCGTTTTCCAAACCGGAGAAAATATTTTCGATAGTATCAAGCACTACTCTTTTGGCGCCAATGCTATCAATGGCATAACCCAGACGAATAAATAACCCCTCCAGGTCATATTCTCCTGTCTCTTCAATTTCACTTCGGTCGATATGAACATGATCAACTCTAATCTTTTTTTGAGCAATTAATTTCTTAAGATCCACTCCAAGGGAAGCGACATTAATGGCTAATTCTTCACTTTTTTCTTCGAACGCCACAAACACTCCGGGCTCGTTAAAATGAACCGCACCTTTAACGATAAATTCGATGGAAAATAATGTCTTCCCGGTTCCGGCGTCTCCACAAATTAATGTTGGCCTTCCTTTAGGCAAACCACCTTCAGTAATTTCATCAAGTCCGATTATTCCGGTAGGTGTTTTAGGCAAAGTTGTTCTTATAATTTTTTCTTTTACTGGTCTTTTCATATTATAAAAAATGAGCCTGTTTATAAACAGATAAAAATAAAAAAACAAATAAATCTATGGAAATAATTTCTATGTCCGGAAATATATTGGAGCTATTTAATATCTGATATCAATAATTAAAGTCCCTTGCAAAGTCCGTGCCTGTTCCCTTTAAAAAAAATGAAGAGCCCTTCGAAAAATGTTAAAAGAATTTTTCGATCAAAGATTTTTTTTGGTTAACTGTCTGATTTATCCACAGGCGTTGAATAACTTTTCAATCTCAGATGCAGGTCCGGTGCGCTGTTTGTATATTTTAAAAGAAACAGATGGAAACAAAATCATATTGCACGGTCGTGGAAATGCCTGACAGTACACTTCTTGAAGTAGAATATTATTGTAATGACGATACTATAAATACAAGGGATAAAAAAAGAGCCACCAAACTTTTTATCCAGTTGGACAATTGTATTTGCTGCCTTCAAATAGCAAAACAATTGATCGAAGATAAAGATGCATTAGAAAGAATCGTTCAAAATAAAGTAATCAACGAAAGAGGGCATTTATGTTGAAACCAGTGACCGGCTAACCTTTTCATATTGTAAATAACAAAATGCAGTTACGTCTCTTTAAAGAAAGATCTCCCTCACCTTTTGTTTGCACAATTTTTTTTTTATTTTCGGTGAACAAATCGAGTTCAGTTATCCCCATCCAAGCGCAGTCATTAAACAAAAAAAAATGGCACAGGATGAAAAAGATATCAAAAAGCAATTCTTTTTCGGTTTTAATACCGGACGGGGAAAGCATTTTCGCATTGAAAGTGTTGAGTTGCCTGGGGAAAAAACCAGGATTTAAAGTTTACATTCTTTCCAATGACCAGTATGCCAAAACCAGATATTCCCGGTATTGCCACAAGTTTATCACCCACAACGCAACAAACGATTCGGATCTGCTAAAAGCGATCGTCAATACATTACGTGCAACACATGCCGACGTAATTTTACCTGTTGATGTCGCTGCCATCAAGTTAATTTCTTCCAATAGGGACATTATTGGAAAGCTAACCAACATTGTCCCTGTGCCTCCAACAAATGATATTGAGATTGCGGATGACAAATGGTTGACCGCCAAATGGTTGGTCTCAAATAAAATCGAAGGTCCTAAAACAATTTTATATGCACCGGGAAATGAATTTGAAGAGCGATTAAGACATTTGTCTTTCCCTGTATTAATTAAGCCACGCAAAGGATCAGGTGGAGAAGGAATTAAAATCTTCGAGGACAGAAATGCATTGATAAATTTTTGTCAAAAAAATAGTAAAGCATCCGAGATAATTGTTCAAAGTTATATAAATGGTTTCGATATTGACTGCAGTATATTATGTAAAGAAGGAAAAATACTGGCTTTTACCATTCAAAAAAGAATAGTGTATGACCAAAAGCCGGTGAGAGGAGAGCATGCCGTGGATTTTCTTTATGATGAAAAAACTTATCTGGTGGTACAGGAGCTAGCCGAAAAGCTTAAATGGTCGGGCATTGTGCACATTGACCTTCGGTATGATAACCTTGATAATGGAGTTAAAGTTCTTGAATTAAATCCACGGTTTTGGTCAAGTGTGTGCTACTCAGTTTTAGCAGGCGTGAATTTCCCATACCTCACCTGTATTTTCGCTTTATATCAAGATTGTCCCAGGACAGAAATTAGCTCTAAACGACTAATTCAATTTAGGAGTGCCCTGAAAATAATAATTCAAAGAATTCTCGGCAAAAAAAGAGAGGACCTTTATTTTGATCATATTTTCCCTGAAAATATACCCCTCAATGATCCCTTACCCTATCTCCCCATTAAGTATCTGCGTTTATTTAACAAACTGAATCTAAAATAGCTGAGACGATTTTTTATTGCTATTATTTTTAATAAAATGGTATTTGTTGTTCTAGCGGGTTTTAAGCACAACATTCTTCCCTCTTTGGTAAAAAAAAATTATGCAGCAATGGCCGTTAATACTTTGTTATCTAACATTTTAATATGAACAGCCACCCAACCAATGGAATAATTTTAGCTACTATTTACCTATAGAAAAACAATAAAATTTATACTATGATAAAACTACTTGTTGGCGCTTCCTTATTTTTTACCACGAGTCTGACGCCATCACCCTGGCTCAGCAATCTTGATAAAGCAGAACAAATAGCAAAAACTGAACGCAAGCTCATCCTTTTAAATTTCTCGGGGTCTGACTGGTGTATACCCTGCATGAAATTGCGTGCTGATATTTTTAATTCTGACGCATTTCAGGATTTTGCAAAGGATAATCTTGTTCTTGTGAACGCAGATTTTCCAAGGAAAAAGAAAGACAAACTTTCAAACGAACAGCAAAAGGAAAATGATGCACTTGCGGCAAAATATAATCCCGAAGGCAGGTTTCCATTTACAATTTTACTCGATAGCAATGGAAATAAACTGAAAGTTTGGGATGGATATTACAGCGACGGCCCCGACAATTTTGTTGATGAAATAACAGCGGTAAACGAATAAGGTATGGCGCAACCACAGGCATATAAGCGTGCAATGAAACTTATGGGCAATCAGTTTGAACTGACTGTGGTAGCGCATACCCGCGAATGGGCCGGCCAGATGATAGATGAAGGCGTGAAAGAAATACAAAGAATTGAAAAATTGCTAACCACGTTCAGCGATGACAGCGAAACGAATTTTATCAACAGGAATGCAGGAATACAGCCCGTTACAGTAAGTGATGAAACCTTCAACATCATTGAGCGGAGCGTTAAAATATCTTCCGTTACACAAGGCGCTTTTGATATTACCTATGGAAGTATAGATAAAAAGTTGTGGAATTTCGACCAAACCATGTCGTCGCTACCCTCTCCAACAAAGGCAAAAAAGATGGTGCGGCTTATCAATTATAAAAACATAGAACTGGACGCGGAAAATAAAACCGTTTTTTTAAAAGAAAAGGGCATGAGAATAGGCTTTGGCGGAATTGGAAAGGGTTATGCAGCAGAAATGGCCAAAGATCTAATGAAGCAAAAAGGCGTAACAAGTGGAATTGTAAATGCTTCCGGCGATCTTACCACATGGGGAGCCCAACCTGACGGAAAACCTTGGACAGTAGGTATCGTTCACCCGGATTACAAAGGTTATCCATTCTCTTATATGAACATAAGCGATATGGCGGTAGCCACTTCCGGCAACTACGAAAAATTTGTAATGATCGATGGGAAAAAATATTCACACACCATCGATCCGCGTACAGGCATGCCCGTTAGCGGCATCAAAAGTGTAACAATCATTTCGCCCAACGCAGAAATTTGCGATGCGATGGCAACGCCCGTAATGGTAATGGGGATAGAACATGGCCTTTTTCTTATTAACCAGTTGAAACAGGTAGAATGTTTAATCATCGATGACAGCAACAAAATATATACATCAAACAATATTAAATGCAATTAATCTTTTAGCATGAAAAACAAAATAATCTTACTACCCGCATTTGGCCTTTTTGTATTGAGCATTACTACAGGATGTGCCGATGTAAAAGAGTATCAGAAGAACAAAATAAACGATGCTGAAATGCAACTTAACTCAAGAAAAGTTCAAAAAACCGAACTCAACTTTGAAAGCTACCGCGAAGGGGCAAGTGGCGCCAACGCGGGTAAAATCGGGGGCGGATGCGGTTGTAATTAAAAAATAATATCTGAAAAATAATTGAATTAAAAAGAACCAATGAAGAAAATTTGTCTAACCGTTGTCGGCCTTTATTTTTGGCTTTTATCGGCCTTTTCACAACAATATAATGTAGATACATCGTCATATAAAAATCAAAAACTTAAATTAGATGAAGTGAACCTCGTTTCAGGTTATTTTAATCAAAACGGGGATCATTCGGCGGTAACCGGTGGCATCGGTACTCAAAAACTCAATGATGTCTCAAATGTGCTTGAGTTAAAATTTTTGAAACAAAAAAATTTAGATAACAAATACACATGGGATTTGGAACTGGGATACGACCACCACACGGCTGCTTCACAAGCCTATGTAAATCCTTTAGGAACCGCAAGAGCCTGGGGAACGAGGTTTTATCCTTCTTTAAACTGGCAGGTAGAAAAAGCCAATGGCCTCAGCTTTGGCCTTGGAACCTCATTATCCACAGAAGTAAATTATCACTCCTTTGGTCTCGACTTTTCTGTTGGTAAAACATCAAAAAATAAAAACACAGAGATCAATTTTAAAGGACAGGCATATTTTGACCATGTCGTTCTAATTGAACCGACAGAGTTTGTACCGAAACCCGTGGAATCCACTCCCACCACTTATACAACCGCCAGTGGAAATATAATTACTTCCGGTGGACAAATTATTAAAGTACACATTCCAAGGACACCGCGGAACACCTTCTCAGGATCGCTCACTTTATCACAAGTGGTAAATAAAAATTTCCAGCTGGCTTTAATAGCTGAGAGCGTGGCGCAAAACGGATATCTTGGACTTCCTTTTCATCGTGTTTACTTTACTGATGGAAGTGAAAAAATTGAAAAACTACCCTCTGAAAGGTTAAAAATACCTCTTGGAATTCGGATGAATTATTTCCTTGGAGACAAAATAATTCTACGAAGCTATTACAGGTATTATACAGATGATTGGGGAATAAAAGCACATACGGCAAGCCTGGAAATTCCTTATAAGGTAACGCCTTTCGTCTCTGTAAGTCCTTTTTACAGGTATTATATCCAAACAGCGTCTCAATATTTTGCACCGTATGCGCAACATTCGTCGTCTGATCCCTATTATACAAGTAATTACAACCTGTCAGCATTCACATCACAGTTTTACGGAATTAATGTGAGAATAACCCCCGAAAAAGGAGTTTTCAATATTCCGTTCTTTAAC
Organism: uncultured Chitinophagaceae bacterium; assembly: GCA_963783125.1. GTDB lineage: Bacteria > Bacteroidota > Bacteroidia > Chitinophagales > Chitinophagaceae > Ginsengibacter. The sequence goes on along the minus strand of CAWAMQ010000007.1, from coordinate 67,548 downwards.
ATGGTCGATCTTCGATATGGGCATTATAAACAAACGACGGGTTTAACGGCAAATAATATTGGTATCAACCTAAGATTTAAATAGATTTCCTACCTCGAAAACACAGGGGGCTCCAGGGTTGGTGCCCCCTTTTTTATTTTCCAGAATAAAAATTACAATTATTTATTTGTTTACTGGTTTTAATTTAACTTACTGCAAAACGTATTTATTTAAGGGAAATGACAATGAACGATGCAATAGTTGGAAATGTTTCAGGAGAATGGATTCAAAAAAAAGTGAAGGATTTAAAAAATTTCTATGCCTCGGGGAAGACGAAAAACCTCGACTTCAGGATTGAACAATTAAAAAAATTAAAAGCCGGTATTAAAAAATTTGAACCGGAAATTTACAAAGCACTTTGGGAGGATCTGCATAAATCAACAGAAGAAGTTTACCTCACAGAAATAGCGATTGTTTTAAATGAAATTGATTTTCATCTTGATTGTTTAAAAAGCTGGGTTAAAGCTAAAAAAATTACCACTCCGCTTTATCTGAAACCTTCGACCTCCAAAATTATTTACGAACCGCTTGGCATCGCTTTAATCATTGCGCCGTGGAATTATCCTTTTCAATTACTTTTCAATCCTTTGGTGGGCGCCATTTCCAGCGGTTGTTGCGCTTTGCTTAAGCCTTCCGAATTTACTGCAAATACTTCTGCGCTCGCTCAAAAAATTGTTTCAGAAACTTTTGAAGAAGATTATATTTCCGTGGCCCGCGGAGACCAGGAAGTGGGAGAAATTCTTTTGAAACAACCGTTTGATGTAATCTTTTTTACGGGAAGCAGTCGTGTGGGCAAAATAGTAATGAAGGCTGCTGCAGAGCATCTTACCCCGGTTATTCTCGAGCTCGGCGGGAAAAGCCCTTGCATCGTGGATACTTCAGCAAATATTGACATCGCTGCAAAAAGAATTGCGTGGGGAAAGGCCGTGAATGCAGGTCAAACGTGTATTGCACCTGATTACCTTCTCGTTCATGAAAGCATAAAAGAAAAACTGCTTGAAAAAATTGCCCATGCGTTTAATGAGATGTTTGGTAAAAGTATCAGCCAAAGTAAATACTATGGCCGAATTGTGAATGACCGGGCTTTTGATCGATTGTCAAACCTTTTAAACGACGAAGAAATTTATTGGGGAGGAAAAACGGATAAAACAAATTGTTTCATTTCTCCCACGATTCTTGATAACGTAAAACCGGGTTCGCCAATAATGGAAGAAGAAATTTTTGGGCCGATATTACCGGCAATTTCTTTCACCAAAATTAGTGAAGCGATTGAAATAATAAATAAAAAAGAAAAACCGCTTGCGCTTTATTATTTTGGTAACGAAAAAAATGCCGATGTTGTTTTGGCCCAGACCACTTCGGGGAGTGTTTGCATCAACGATACCCTTATGCAAATTGCCAATCATAATCTTCCGTTCGGCGGAGTGGGCAACAGTGGTATTGGAAAGTATCATGGCAAGGACAGTTTTCTTGCCTTCAGCAATCAAAGATCGGTGCTTACAAGTCCTGCCTGGCTTGATCTTCCATTTAAATATCCGCCTTATAAATTTTTCAGGTTCGTTAAAAAATTCATCTAAGCCCGATCCTGTTATTATCCATTGATGGTTGCATAAACAGTCGACCAACAAATTATGCGGATTTTTGTTTTACTATAATTTATAACCAGGGCAATTTAATCTTGAAGTGATCTTTCAAAGTTCTTCTGGCGGCATAATATCCGCAAATTCCGTGAACTCCGCCACCAGGCGGTGTGGAAGATGAACAGATGTAAATATTTTTTGCTGAAGTTCTGTATGGAGAAAATCTCAATACAGGCCGCGTAAAAAGTTGTGAAGGTATGGCTGCACCACCATTGATGTCTCCGCCGACATCATTAGGATTATGATCCTGCATATCATGCGTGTTCATTACATGTCGCGCAAGTATACAATCTTTAAACCCGGGCGCAAAACGTTCCACCTGGTTCTCAATTGCAACAGTCATATCAACCGTTGACCCTGCCGGAACATGACAATAGGCCCACGCAATATGTTTTCCTTCCGGCGCTCTTGATGGATCTGCAATTGTTGGCTGAACAAATAAAACGAACGGCTTTTTTGGTAATTTTCCTTTTCCAACCATTGCCTCGCCTTGGTAAATATCTTCAAAACTTCCTCCGATATGGATTGTCACTGCTTCCCTGCATTTACTATTGATGAAAGGCGCGGGCTGCGATAACGCCCAATCAATTTTAAAAACACCTTCTCCGTATTGATATCTTTTTGCCTGCCATTTATAAAATGCAGAAAGTTGATCTCCGGCTATGGAAAGCAGTTGCGCAGGTGTCACGTCAAGCAAAAGAGTTTTGGCTTCGGGCAACTGTTTTAAAGAGTGGACCATATTGCCGGTTTGAATTTCTCCTCCCAATTTTTTAAAATAGTCTGCAAGCGCATTTGTAATTTGCTGCGCCCCGCCTTTGGGCAAAGGCCAGCCATTAACATGTGCCATTAAGTTAAGTACAATTGCCATGGAAGAAGTGGTGAGCGTATCCAGTGGCAACATTGTATGAGCGCCCATTCCTGCAAACAAAGCGCGTGCTTCTGCTGCAGCGAATTGATGTTTTACAAAATTTACTACGGGGCTTACGGCATAACAAGCAAATCTTGCTTTCGCATTTGAATAACCGCTTACATGAAGCGGGCCCAAAAACGCGGAGCTTATGGATCGCCAGTTTTTTACCAGTGGCGAAAAAATCTTTTTATAATTAGTGGCATCTTTACCAAGCTGTGCTGCTGTTTCATCTATTGAATACCTTACCGCTACTGCAGAACCATCATCAAATGGATGAGCAATTGCATTCTCCGGTGTGATATATTCGAGTCCAAATTGCTGCAATTGAAACGATTTAAAAACCGGAGAATCCTCGCCCAAAGGATAAACCGCAGAACACACATCATGTATAAAACCGGGAAGGGTTAATTGAGCAGAACGAACGCCGCCACCGAGGGTTTCCTTTCCTTCAATCAGTAACACAGAAAGACCGGCTTGCTGCATCGTAATAGCTGCAGCAAAACCATTGGGCCCAGAGCCAACAACAACGGAATCATATTTTCTTCGCATGACGATTAATTTACTATCTTTTGGTGTTGCAAAAATCAATCTTATTTTTTTGAAGGCGATAGGTCAGATAATTTTCCGACTTCAAAAGCGGTATTGATATTGCTGCAAATTTCAGTGCCATGGATACCCAAAACATCCGCGCCGGTTCACGAGCCGCTTTTCCTTTGCTTAATTCAAAGCGAAGTTACTGGCTTACACGATTTATGATCCTCCGGTTGTTGGGTGTTATATACGCAGTTGCTTTTTTGGTAGCCATCAATCAAATTCTTCCGCTCATTGGCTCCAATGGTTTGCTTCCGGTCAATATTTATTTACATCGAATTACTGAAGCGGTAGGTTCCGCAGGGGCAGGTTTTATGCGACTTCCCTCAATCTTTTGGTTTGGTCATTCGGATAACACACTGCTGATTTTTGCCTGGATAGGATTTGCACTTTCGCTTGTGGTGATTGCCGGCTATGCCAATGTGCCGATACTTTTTATTCTTTGGTTTCTTTATATGTCTTTTGTGCATGTAGGGCAGGAATGGTATGGATACGGCTGGGAAATTCAATTAACCGAAACAGGTTTTCTTGCTATTTTTCTTTGTCCGCTGTGGGATGCACGGCCGTTTCCAAAAAGAACGCCCCCATTTCCCATCATCGTACTTTTTCGCTGGCTAATTTTTCGCATTATGCTCGGCGCGGGTTTGATAAAATTTCGTGGCGATGAAATATGGCGCAATGGCACCGCGCTTTATTATCATTTTGAAACGCAACCACTACCGGGGCCGCTCAGCAGGTGGTTTCATTTTTTACCACGAGCATTTTTAAAAGCCGGTGTCTGGTTTAATTGGCTGGCAGAACTTGCCGCACCTTTCTTCGTTTTCCGGCCGCGAATCGCTCGCCTGATTGCAGGAGTGGTGATTGTTTTATTTCAAATCACGATCATCCTTAGCGGCAATCTTTCATTTTTAAACTGGCTTACCATTGTTCCTGCTTTTGCTTGTTTTGATGACGATTTTTGGACGGCCATTCTTCCAAAAACATTGGTAAAAAAAGCTGAGCTGGCGAAGAAAAATGCAGTTGAGTCAAAGGGAATGAACACCGCCGCCTGGATCGTAACTTCTCTCGTAGTGCTGCTAAGTGTGCAACCGGCATTTAACCTATTTTCTCCACTACAGGTAATGAATACTTCTTATGATCCGTTTGAACTTGTGAATACCTATGGCGCATTTGGATGGGTAGGCAAGGAAAGGATGAATATAATTTTTGAAGGAACCATGGACGAGAATCCTACTGACAGCGCGAATTGGAAACCTTATATTTATAAAGGCCTGCCGGTAAAATTAGATAAGATGCCACCACAAATAGCGCCTTATCAATTGCGGCTTGATTGGCAAATGTGGTTCGCGGCAATGTCCACCCCAGAGGAATATCCATGGGTTTATAACCTCATCTGGAAGCTTTTGCATAATGAAAAAAATGCGCTCAGCCTTTTTGCGTCAAATCCTTTTCCGCAAAAACCGCCGAAATTTATCCGTGCTGTTCTTTACAAATATTCATTTGCCAAACCGGGGAATCCGCAACATTTGCGGTGGAACCGCGACAAGCTCGGCGCATGGATTCAACCTTTATCAACCAGGGATACAACACTTGTGAATTTTCTGAAAAGCGAAAACTGGATCCGATGATATTCAGTAAACAAATAAATTCCGCGAATTTTTATTTTTCCGTCGAATTTTAAAAGCTTAATTGTCCGTCAAGCCCCCTGATCACAGGATAAATTTTTTCCTTCGATTTCACTTTAATAAAAAAGTGATGTCCTGAAACGGTCCATTGCCCCTGGAGAAATAGATATTTATTGTTGTTTCTTACGCCGCCGGAACCATTAAACCTGCCAACACCAACGGGGTTATATTGGAATCCTATCGGTCCATCCGGAAGAAGCGGGTTTTCAAAATTCATACTGAGGTTCACATCAAATGTGGGACGTCCGGAACGGTAACCAAAAGTAAAAGTAGTTGTATAAAGACCAGCGTCGTCAACAGTTTGCTGAAAATTAGTCAGGTAAATTTTTGTGTGATGGCTTTTGTCGGTAATGATCTGTCCTGAAAATGTTGAATCAGGAACAGTATTTTGTTGCTGTCCTTTTGAAACAAAAAAAGAGAATAACAATACTGTAAAAAGAAATGCTTTCATAGTTTACTTTTTTAATTATAGCGCCCATAAAGCTATGATAATTGTAATTATTGATCTAAAAAAAACCACCCCGGATTGGAGGATGGTCAATAATATAACTTCATTTTAAAAGAAAGCAGTTATATAATTATTAAAGTCGTCTTTTTCTTGGTTCAAATAAATTATCAACGAACTGCTGATTGTACAATTCAACAGGGTCGCCTGTTACATCGTGGTATACTGCGCTGATGAAAATTGTTTTAATAGCACTCATTACCGTTGACAATATCAGCAAGCCAATCACGCCAACAACAATTGCCGCAATAAAATTAATAGCTGAAATAGCAAAAGCCACCACAACAATCACCGCCAACGCGCCCAATTGTATCAGGAAAAAACTAAAACCCGCTCCAATACTTTCGCCCCATTTTTCCTTCATTAATTGCGAAGATCTTTTAAACGCCTGCAGAGGTCCTACATTTTCATAGGCTATTACGGGAACTACAAAGAAAGTAGCAATGCTCCACACAACACCAATAATGGCTGTAATGATCTTGCCCAAAGAACCCACATTTTCCTGTATGATCTTTAAAATACCTCCAACAATGCCGGCAAAAACCGCCCAGCCCAAAATAGCGCCAATCCGGCTTTTACTAAATTCAATACCTTTTTGTACGGTTACCTCTTCACCCTTAAAATAAAGTGAAGCGCAATGCACCAACGCCATGTTAAAAAATACGATCACGAAATAATTGGTAATGTAAAAAAAGAATATCGACGCATAATAAATAATGTTTCCGGAATCTTTCAGGTTATCCAGGTTCCATCCTGAGAGGCCAAATACAATTGCCACGAATGAAACGACGATCACGAACATTGATGCCATGGAAAGAATGGGAAAAATAAGAAGTTGCCGGTTTTCTTTTAAAACTTTAAAGCTGTTAGTTGCAATGGTCCAGCCATTGGAAAATCTGGTTGAAAGATTCATAAAAAATAGTTTGTGGTAATAAATTAATTATTAAATATAAAACCACAAATCGAAACCTGCAAATGTTGTAGCAAAATTCTTTCCGCAAAGAAGTATCAAAATAAAAATCAAAATTATTTCTTTATTTACTGATTCGAAAGAAAAGCTAAAAGACGTGCAAAAAATAAGTTTCATTTAAAATTCCCGTCAATATTTCAACAAAATTTATTGCAACATTGGCGGGAATCATTTTTGAGGATTGCGTTTGTTTTTCGATGTCATTTTTTACATGAAGTAAATGCTTGAATAAACAACGGAAGCAATTGTAGTGCTGAAAATAAATGCCAATCCAAAATAATCGGCTTTTGTAAGAGTAATAATCTGTTTCATAATTTTTGTTTTTAATTGTGAACTGTTACTCCTGTGACTTACAAAAGACAACGCGGTTTAAAGTTTTAAAAAAAATCTGTCAAAATATTTTGCTAAATAAAAATGTCCCTTATTTCTTCATTTACTGTTCGCGAAAAGCAAAATGGTTGTATTGATAAAATGTATCTTTAGAAGTTATAAACAAGCTGACATGAAATTTCTCTTCGTTCTTTTTTTTCCTTTACAAATTTTTGCGCAAACATTTTCTCCAAAAGAAATCAGCCGGTGGAAGCAGGAAGCTGAGAATGTTACCATCATCCGCGACAATTATGGTATTCCGCACGTTTACGGCAAAACCGATGCAGATGCGGTTTTCGGACTTTTATATGCGCAATGTGAAGATGATTTTCCCAGGGTGGAAATGAATTATGTAGAAAAGCTGGGCAGGCTTTCAGAAGTAAACGGCGAAAAAGATTTGTACAATGATCTGCTGATAAAAATGGTAATTGATTCTGCAGGCGCCGTGAAAGATTATAACAATGCACCGCTATGGTTAAAGAAATTATGTAACGCTTATGGTGATGCGATAAATTATTATTTGTATAAAAACCCTCAGATAAAACCCGCGTTGCTGACAAGGTTTGAACCCTGGTTTCCTTTGCTTTGGACAGACGGAAGTATTGGCGCCATTAGCACAGGCGGTGTAAGTGTTCGTGAGTTGCAAAATTTTTATTCAGGAAAGAATGAACCGATCGCGCTGAACACGTATCATGAAGAAAAAATAACAGGCTCGAATGGTTTTGCATTTGCGCCAAAGATCACGGCATCGCATCATTCTATTTTATACATCAATCCACATGTTACTTTTTATTTCCGGCCCGAAGTGCACGTGGTGAGTGACGAAGGTTTGAATGCTTACGGCGCAGTTACGTGGGGACAGTTTTTTGTGTACCAGGGATTTAATGAACATTGCGGTTGGATGCACACCTCAAGCGACGCCGATGTTTCAGACGCTTACATAGAAAAGATAACTTCTAAGAACGGTAAATTGTATTACCAATACGATGGTAAAGAAAAACCGGTAATTCATAAAAAAATTGTGCTGAATTACCGCGAAGGAAATTCATTAAAAACAAAAAGTTTTGACGCATTGTTCACAGGTCACGGACCAATAATGGCGAAAAGAAACGGCGAATACATCAGCGTAAAATCAGACAACAGGGATATTAAAGGATTGGAACAAAGCTGGCTGAGAACCAAAGCAAAAAGTTTTGCGGATTATAAAAAAATAATGGACATGCTGGCCAACGCTTCCAACAATACTGTTTATGCGGATGCAGAAGGAAACATCGCTTACTGGCATGGAAACTTTATTCCGAAAAGAGATCCAAAATATGATTGGTCGCAATCGGTTGACGGAACTACTTCTGCAACAGAATGGAAGGGATTAACGCCGGTAAATAAAAGCGTTCATATTTACAATCCGCCAAACGGATGGATTGAAAACTGCAACTCCACTCCTTTTACCGTTGCCGGAAATTACAGTCCCAAGAAAAAAGATTATCCTTCTTACATGGCTCCCGACGGACAAAATTTTCGCGCGATAAATGCACTCAGAATTTTGCCGGAAGAAAAATCCTATACGATTGATAAAGTGATTGCCAAAGGTTATAATACTTACCTCGCTGCTTTTGAAGTGTTAATTCCGGCGCTAGTAAAAGCTTATGAAACATTACCAGCATCTGATTCCTCAAAAAATAGTTTAGAAGAGCCAATAAATATCTTAAAAAACTGGCATTATCATTCAGGCGAAAATTCTGTTGCCACAACACTTGCTGTTTACTGGGGAGAAAAATTATTACGGGATATTTATTTTATAAAAGTGCCTAAAGGCGATGAAAACGACCAGGTGATTAAAACCAAAAAATTTGCAGCCACTGCTACTGCTCAACAATTACTCCAACCGCTTTTGTCGGCAATACACGAGCTTGAAAATAATTTTGGAACCTGGAATATTGCATGGGGAAAGGTCAATCGTTTTCAAAGAATTTCCGGAAATATTGAATCAAAATTCGACGACGATTCATCAAGCCTTCCTGTTGGTTTTACTTCTTCTACCTGGGGTGAAATTCCTTCTTTTGTAAGCCGCACTTTTAACGGCACCAAAAAGAGATATGGTTACAACGGTAACAGTTTTATTTGTGCTGTAGAATTTGGAAAAAGAATAAAAGCAAAATCTCTATTGACAGGGGGTGAGAGCGGCCATCGTGATTCCAAACACTTTTTTGACCAGGGTTATATGTACACCAAAGGAATTTTTAAAAACGTGCTATTTTACAAGGAAGATGTGATGAAGCAGGTGGTGAGAAAATATCACCCGGGAGAATAAGAAAAATAAAAATCGCGATTATTTGTTTGTTTACTGTAAATAATGGAATCAGGATTTGCAATCCTAAAATCCTGCAATCCTAAAAATCCTAATACAGACATGAAAAATAAACTGTTGGCGGGACGCCAACAACAGCAGGAAAAATACCAAATATTTCTTCGTCTACTTTCAACCTTTAAATCTCAATGGCACATTCACTTTAATGCTAAAGTTTCTTCCCATATTATAAATACCATCGTGGCCGGTAAAGTTGCCGGGATACGGTTCAAAATATTTCAAACGGTTCAATCCTGATTGATAAGCCACATTGAATAAATTATTTCCGAGGAAAGAAATGTTGAACATCGGTTTTCCCTTTTTATTCAAAACATCGGTACCAAAGCCGGCATTAAACAACTGGTAACCTGCTGTTGGCGTCTCGGTATTATTTTGCAAATACACGCGGTTTTGTGCGGCGTAAATTTCAAACTGAACTTTTACAAATGCATTGGCAAAAACACTTCCTGCTTTTTTAATATTTGCACGCAGTTCAGAAATAGTGTGCAATGGCGGAATGAAAGGCAAATACCTGGCACTGTCTGAAATTTTTCCTTCTCCCGGAACGCCTTTATTTACGCCATATACAACAGAAAGTGAATTTTCAAAATGCAGCCAGTCCCACGGGTGCGGATGAATGTCAATGCTTAATTCGCCGCCATACAACTGTGCTCTTGCTGCTACAAACTTAAAGGTCTCGTTGCCCGGAACTATGATAGAATCCACGCCCTGCGCAGTTTCCAGCTTTTGATTGTAGATGTAATTTTGAATATCGTTATTAAAAACGTCTGCGGTAATAGTAACGTGTGTAGAATTAAAAGTGGCACCGAGATCTTCCTGCAAACTAAATTCAGGCTTAAAATTAAGATGCCCGATTTGGTACATATTGGTTCCGGGATGCACGCCATTTGCAGAAATTTCGTAAACATTTGGCGCCCTGTAACCCCTGCCAATATTGGCTTTCATACTAAACTGGTCATTGAATTTATAAGACATTCCAATGCTTCCGCTTATGCCTGAAAAAGTATGTTGATACGCTGTAAATAGATGTTGCGCACCGGCAGTATCTTTCCCGGTGACCACGTGATCAAAACCGGTTGAAGCATCAGTGGATGCATACAAATCCTGGTTATGATAATCCCTTACATCATAGCGCACACCACCTGAAATTTCAAGTTTGTCCATGCGTTTCTTTACATAAATGAAAGGCCCGGCATCAAGCTGTTGATAGGAAGGAATGATATATTCAGTTCCCCGCGTAACTTTATTATCCTGGTACATTCCATTGATACCGGCCGTCACGCTAAATCCATCCAGCTCTTTAAAATAATACTTCGCATCATAAGTATAAGTATCAAGCAAAAGATACAAACCTGGCACCTGCACTTCAGGATGGCTGTATTCTCTGCGGATACTTTTTTGAAAAGCCAGGTTCACAGCCAGCCTTCCGCCTCCAAGATCAAAACTGTTGGCGCTATAAAAATTATAATGCTGCACATGCTGATGCAAAGCAGAAATTTTATAAGAGTTCAATTCAGCATTGCTAACTATCGGCCTGTAAGTATCGGCCTCAGTGATTTGTTTGGTGAATTTTCTTGAGGCAGAATCACGGCTTCCATCGGGAATCTCCTGTAAGTCATCATACAAAGCAAATCCAAAATGGCTGTAGCCCCAGTTTTTATTAATGCCAAGATTTGCTGAAGCGTCTGTTTCGGCAAAACCTGTATTGTAAACCCTTCCGTCGTATTTGTCTTTATAATTGGTAGCCATTTTATGCGTAAAAGTGCCGCCCCAGGTTAAGTCATTTGTGTGGCCAGCTATTGTTGCCGAATTTTCTATCAGCCGGTTATTGGTTTGATATTCATTCAAAATATTGCCAACAATTTTTCCTTGTGCAGGCGCATTGGCGGGAATTAAATTCACTACACCAGCCAGTGCATCTGAGCCATAGATAAGGCTGGCAGGACCTTTCACCACTTCTACCCTGTCCACGGTATTCTCATCCACTTCAATGCCGTGCTCGTCTCCCCATTGTTGTCCTTCAAGGCGCACGCCATCATATAAAGTAAGGATCCTGTTGAAACCGAGACCGCGGATAAATGGTTTTGAAACATTGGGCCCCGTAGTAACTTCACTTACGCCGGGAACAGTTGCAATGGCATCAATAATATTGGTGTTCAGATTTTGTTCCAGGAATTTTTTGTTGACCGCAACTATAGGCACCGGGTTTCGTATAATGGAAGTAGCACGTGAGGAACCGGTCACCACAATGGCGCTTTCTTCTATCACGGCTATCTGCATAGAGAAATTTTCATTCTTATTCTGATCAAAATCGATGTTCTCCGCAATGGTTTTATATCCTATATATTTTATTTCGACAAGATAAGACCCTGCAGGAACGTTGCTAAGACTATACATCCCGTTCACATCTGCAATACTTCCTTTTTTCAGATCAGGAATATAAATAGAAGCCCCCGCCAAAGGCGCACCTGAAGAGTCGGTTATTTTTCCCGAGAGCGAATATCGGGGAGCATTTTTTTGTGCAGTTAGTGGTAAGGAAAAAAGTGATGATACACTTATCACTATTATAAAAAGAAGGATTTTCATTTAAATTAATTAAGAGGCAAATTGATTAGGAAAAACAGCAAACAGAAATACCGAAAAAATGTTCTTTTACTGTAGATGAATACCTGGAAAAGGCGAAGTGATTCAGGCAATGAAAGGAGGGCCTCTTAAGCCAAAAGAAGCTGGTTGAGAAACAACAATTGCAAAAATTGTGGTTGCCCTATAATTAAAAAAAACAGGAACCGGGGGTTTGATAACAACAGGACTTTGTAAAGCGTAAGGAGCTATAACTACATTGGTTTCACAATGGCAATCAATACCCGGAGCATTGATCTGCGGCTTGTTTGAATCCGTTAGAGTTTTACTTACAAAATCGGTGTGGTTGGCAAATAACCAATGTAGATATTTTGTAGGGGTATTACTTAAAGCAAACGCCGCAAGTAATAAAACACCAAAAAACTTTCTTATGTAAATGTTGCGGTTCAACTATTTAATTAATGATTTCGCAAATGTAGAATATTATATTTTATAAGCATCCTGTCCTCATTTAAATCACATTAAAATAACAAATTATAAAAGCGGAATAACTTTTGCGCCTAATATGTTCTCAAATATTTATTAATCATTTAAAACAAATTATTATGCCTATTGTAAAAGTAATAGAAGTAATAGCTTCATCAGAAAAAAGCTTTGATGACGCTATTCAAAATGCTGTGACCGAAGTGTCAAAAACAGTAAAAAATATTGATTCCGTGTACGTAAAGGATTTTAAGGTACATGTGAAAGACGCTAAAGTGCATTCTTACGGCGTTATTTGTAAGGTATCCTTCAGGGTAAATGAAGGTACCCCTTCAGATGGAAGATAATTTATTATTGAATGTGAATAAGGGAGGTAACACTCCCTTTATTTTTTAACATACCTTTCGGTGAAGGTTTTACAGAAACACTTTTTTGTTTATGCGTTGTTCGTAATTTGCAAATCTTAAATTTTTAATCCATTTTATCGAAAAAATCATGGTACAAACTGCAGAAGACATCAGGCTGTTGAATGAAAAAATTAATCATTCCGCAAACTTTATAGACAAGATTCACGACGAGATAGGAAAAATTATAGTCGGTCAAAGTCACATGCTTGAAAGATTGCTGATCGGACTGCTAAGCAATGGTCATATTTTATTGGAAGGGGTTCCCGGGCTGGCCAAAACGCTTTCGATTAAATCGCTTGCCAACACCATCAATGCTCATTTTAGCCGCATACAATTTACGCCTGACCTTTTACCGGCAGACGTTATCGGGACCATGATCTACAATCAGCAAAAGAATGAATTTGTGGTTCGCAAGGGACCTATTTTCGCCAACTTTATTCTTGCCGATGAAATTAACCGGGCACCGGCAAAAGTGCAAAGCGCTTTGCTTGAGGCAATGCAGGAACGACAGGTTACGATCGGCAACAGCTCTTACCAGTTGGAAGAACCGTTTTTGGTATTAGCAACTCAAAACCCCATCGAACAGGAAGGCACGTATCCATTGCCGGAAGCCCAGGTGGATCGTTTTATGCTTAAAGTTATTATCGATTATCCATCAAAATCAGAAGAGCAAGCCATTATCAGGCAAAATGTTTTGGGAATGCAACAGCCACGTATAAACGCAGTTGTTTCTTCTTCCGAAATATTGAACGCAAGACAGCTTGTTCGTGAAGTTTACATGGATGAGAAAGTGGAACAATACATCATTGATATTGTGTTTGCTTCACGTTATCCTGATCAATACAATCTCCCAAAATTAAAACCACTTATTTCCTACGGAGGTTCGCCACGGGCCAGCATCAACCTTGCTTTGGCGGCAAAGGCTTATGCTTATTTAAACAAAAGAGGTTATGTAATTCCTGAAGATGTAAGAAATATTTGTAAAGACGTTTTACGTCATCGTATCGGCCTTACTTATGAAGCGGAAGCAGAAAACGTGAATATTGAAATGGTGATCAATGAAATTTTGAAAGCGGTGAATGTTCCTTGATGAATGTGAAAATTGGAAAATATGAAAATTGGAAAATGCGAAGCAGTAAAGCAGCAAATAACACTAATTTTTGTTTTCTTATAAACGAATTTATTAATGAAGGTTTAGAAAAGTATAGAAGAGTTTGGAAGAAGTTATAAAAAACAATATAACAATCAAGCAATAAAACAAATTGCACAATAATTCAATAAACAATAATTAAATAATTGCCTTTAACCACCGCCGACATAATAAAACGAGTGAAAGAACTGGAGATCATCAGTAAGAAGATCACCACGCATCTTTTTACCGGTGAATATCACTCCGCTTTTAAAGGCAAGGGCATGCGTTTCAGGGAAGTGCGTGAATATTATCATGGTGATGATGTGAGATTTATCGACTGGAATGTAAGCGCGCGCTACGCCCATCCTTTTACAAAAGTTTTTGAGGAAGAAAGAGAATTAACGGTGATCCTTCTAATTGATGTAAGCGCAAGTTCTTTATTCGGGACCGTACACCAAAACAAAAAGGATATGATCACAGAGATAGGTGCTGTATTGACGTTCAGCGCTATCAACAATAACGATAAAGTAGGTGTTATTTTTTTTAGTGATAAAGTGGAACAATATATTCCTCCAAAAAAAGGAAAAGATCACGCGCTTTACATTGTGCGTGAATTGCTAACGGGGAGGCCTAAACGCAATGGAACCAATATTCGCGAAGCATTAAATTTCTTTTCAAAATCTAATCACCAAAAAAGTATTGCCTTTATCATGAGTGATTTTATTGATGACAATTATGAACATGCTTTGCGCGTGTTAGGTAAAAGGCATGACGTTATCGGCCTTAAAGTTTATGATAAAATGGACAGCCAACTGCCTGATATTGGCATGGCAAAAGTTCAGGATCTCGAAACCGGGAAACAGGAATGGCTCAACACCTCAGATTCTATGGTAAGATATAAATACCACGAGAATTTTATTGAGCAAAGCGCGGCCACCAAAACCATTTTCAAAAAATCAGGGGCGCAATTATTACATATCCGTACTGATGAGGATTACGTAAAAATTTTACAACAATTTTTTACAAGAAGAAAAAAAACGCACTAAAGGATTTGAAGAAAGGAGTTCACGATATCAGGTTCGTTACGGTTTTAATGTTTGGCTTTCTGTTTTCGATACGGCCTTCTTTTGCACAGTCGCCCACTGTAAAAACATCCGTTGATAAAACCGATATCCTGATCGGCCAGCAAATACATTACAAGGTTGAAACATCAATGCCAGATAATACTTACAGGCTTAGTTGGTTTTCTGTGCCGGATAGCTTCGGAAATTTTGTGCCGATCATAAAGGAAAAAATCGACTCGTCCTATTCAAATGGAAATCTCAATTTCAGTCAACAAATAATTATTACAAGTTTTGATTCTGGAAGGCAGGTAATTCCGCCGCTGGCGCTTACCTTTTCTACCCTTGAGGGCGATTCGACTTTTAATATTTTTACAGATTCTATCCCGGTTGATGTGACCTATTCCCCTGCTGACAGTGTGCTTCCATTTCACGATATCAAAACGATCATCGAGGTAAAGAAAACGTTTCCCTGGTGGATATGGGCTCTGATCGCAATTGGCGTTATTTTATTAACATTGCTGATCATCTATTTTGCCAGAAAATCAAAAAAGAAAAAAGACACCGGCATATTTGATTCAAAGCTTTCACCGTTTGACGAAGCGATGCAGCTACTGGACGAGTTGCATAAAGAAAATTTGCCGGCAAGGAATGAGGTGAAAGAATACCACGCGCGGCTTTCTGATATTTTTAAAAGGTATTTGTCGAGAAAGACAAACACCTACCAGATGCATCTTACTACCGACGAAATATTGATTGAAATAAATGACCTGGATGTGTCGAAGGAAAAAATTTCGGAGTTTGCAAATTGCCTGCGCATGGGTAATGCCGTAAAATTTGCCAGGTATCTTCCCCCCGAATCTGAAAATCAAAAATGCTTTTCAGAAACGAAAGAAATGATCACTACAATCAATAATATCGAAAATAAAAAACCCGGGAATGGTATTTGACTATTTTCAAAATATTACTTTTGGGCAGCCGTGGTTATTGCTTCTTTTTTTACTGATTCCTATATTAATCTACTGGAAATACAGCAAAGGAAAACAGCAGGAAGCCGCGATTGGCATTTCGTCCACCAAAGGCCTGGCATCGTCAAGGTCATGGAAAAATTCGTTTCAGCAGTTTCCCTTTGTTTTAAGAATGCTTGCGTTGGGTTGTATCATCATCGCATTGGCACGCCCCCAAACACGGTTTGACGAGACTCAACGGGAAGGCGAAGGTATTGATATCGTTCTTGCCATTGATGTAAGCGGGAGTATGACGGCGCAGGATTTTACGCCTAACCGCATGGAAGCGGCAAAAAAAGTGGCAGAAGAATTTATAGATGATCGTCCTACTGACAGGATCGGCGTCGTGATCTTTGCGGGCGAAAGCTTCACTCAGTGCCCTCTCACCACTGATCACTATGTTTTAAAAACACAGATTTCGCAAATAAGAAATGGTTTACTGGAAGATGGAACTGCAATCGGCTCGGGTTTAGCCACAAGCGTTGATCGGTTGCGCAACAGCAAATCAAAAAGTAAGGTAGTAATTCTGCTTACTGACGGAATGAACAATGGCGGCCTTATCGATCCGTCTACGGCTTTGGAAATAGCAAAAACATTTCATGTAAAAGTTTATACTATCGGTGTTGGAACAGAAGGTTATGCCCCTACCCCCGTGAGCACGCCGCTTGGCATAGTGATGCAAAACCAGAAAGTTTCTATTGATGAAAATCTTTTGAAAAATATTGCTTCCCAGACAGGCGGACAGTACTTCCGGGCAACTGACAATCAAAGCCTCGAAAAGATCTATAGCCAGATAGACAAAATGGAAAAATCAAAAGTTGAGATCACCACCTTCCATCATTATTCTGAAAAGTTTTATCCATTTATTTTCGCAGCTTTGGCATTACTATTTGTAGAAATTATTTTAAGATATACCTTGTTTAAAAAATTCCCCTAATTGCCTTAATTAGCTGATTAGCTAATTAGCTGATTAGCTAATTGAATACAATGAAAGCGTTAGTTTATAAATCGACAGGAAGCTGGTATCAGGTGAAGAATGGAGACGGTGAAGAATTTAATGCACGCATCAAAGGCAAATTTAAAATCGATGATATTACTTCTACCAACCCGATTGCCGTAGGAGATGTAGTAGATATTGATAAAGAAGACGGAGAAGAATCGATTATTATCACGAAAATTCACGAACGGAAAAATTATATTACCCGCCAATCGCCACACAACAAACACATGCATCATATTGTGGCAGCCAATCTTGACCAAAGTATTTTGTTGGCCACTTTAAAAGATCCTAAAACATCCACCGGTTTTATTGATCGGTTTTTAGCCGCATCTGAAGCCTACCATGTGCCCGCAATTATTGTTTTTAATAAAATTGATCTGTATAAAACAAAAGAGATAGAAAAATTTGACAGGATCAAATCGGTTTATGAAAAAATCGGTTATCCTGTTTACCCGATGAGTGTTACTAACGGAGAAGGGATAGACGCAGTAAAAGAATTATTGAAAAATAAAACTACTCTATTAAGCGGCCATTCGGGCGTAGGAAAATCATCTTTTATCAACACTATTTTTCCTGAGAACATTATAAAAACGCAGGAAGTGAGCGATTGGAGCGGCAAAGGCCTGCACACGACCACATTTGCGGAAATGTTTGATCTTCCATTCGGGGGAAAAATAATTGATACACCGGGGATGAGAGAATTTGCAATGATGGATATTGAACCGCAGGAACTTTCACACTATTTTCCGGAAATGAAGGCGCTGATTAATGATTGCAAATTCAACAATTGCATGCATATAGAAGAACCCGGGTGTGCCGTAAAAACAGCTGTGGAAGAAAATAAAATTGCAGCAGAACGCTACATCAGTTATCTGAATATTTTAGGAACTATAGATAATAAAAAATGGTAAGCAAATAAAAATTGCAGTTATTTGTTGGTTTACTGTTCGGCTCAAAGCCTCACTCAATAAGCATTACGCTCCAGGTATTCTGCCACTTCTTCTACGGCTTTATTCACTTTTTCGGTGTGCGTAAAACGTTGCGGAAGTATCGAAACTCCATTAAATATATTGTAGTGAAGTGTCAAAAAATTATTCTTGTATTTGAAATCCCAGTCAAGCGTATCTGCATCGTCCACCTGGTTAAGAAATTTCACTTTAAGACCCTCAGCGAGCGTCCCGGCTATCGAATAAAATTTTGAAATACCGCAATTATCGTCAATTACAGCTTCTGTGCCGCCATACATTGTTTTCAAATGATAACACATAGGTTTAGTTTTTATAAAGAGAGAGAATCAATTAATGTTTAAATTTTTTGGCTTTTCTCGCTGCTTTTATCGCCGCCTTATCGCCTGATAAAATTCTTTCAGCGCCTATATTTTTACCATTCGTCGGGCAACCGTATTTCTCATGCCTTCTCAATATGGAACATCCTGAAAACATAAAGCCACAAAAAGCAAAAATTAATATTTTTTTCATTGATCGGAATTCTAAACCGTTCTAAACATGCTAAACCAACTAAACTATCTAAACCTTCTTACACCTCAACTCTTATACCAGCCTGCGTACATAAGATAATTATTAGCAATCCTTTCAATTTCTCCTTTTATCAATTCCTCAGAAATGTCTTTTACCTTTTCTGCAGGAACCCCGGCGTAAATACTTCCAGGCTCAACTACCGTGTTTTCAAGAACTAGAGCACCTGCAGCAATGATACTGTTGGCACCTATTTTAGCATGATCCATCACAATGGCTCCCATGCCAACCAAAACATTATCCTCTATAACGCATCCATGTACTATTGCATTGTGTCCGATGCTCACATTATTTCCGATTATTGTTTTGGATTTCTGGTACGTGCAGTGAATAACAGCGCCATCCTGCACATTTACTTTGTTGCCCATCCGGATAGAATTTACATCTCCGCGGATAACTGCATTGAACCATATACTGCATTCATCGCCCATAATTACGTCCCCGCAAAGGGTGGCATTAGGAGCGATAAAGCAGTCTTTTCCCCATGAGGGATTAACACCCTTTACTTCAAATAAAAATGACATTAAAATAAAACTTTGAATTCACCTGCATAAAATGAAGATGAAAATTGTGAGAAATAAAAAAGAAATTATTGGATTAATGTTTTAACCAGGATTCCGGATTGACGTTGTTATTTTCGTCCATTAAAATAAAATCAACTTCACCATTACCATCGTCATTCAAGCCTGCTTTTCCTATTACCTGGCCTGTATGCACTTTATCGCCGCGTTGCACATTAGCTGTTGCAAGATTACTATAAACCGTAAAATATTTTCCGTGTTTTATAAAAACAACCTGCTTGTCGTCCATATAATTCACAAGGGTAACCTCTCCATCAAATACTGATTTCACAGGCGCGCCTGCTTTTGCACCAATACTTACGCCGGGATTATTGTAATCTATTCCGCCCGGATATTGGTTTGGTCCAAAATGGGTAATCACGTAACCATCACATGGCCAGGGCAGGGCTCCCTTATTCTTTTCGAAGCTTGCATTCAGCGCCCTATCTGCTTCACTGCTAACCAATACACTTCCCGAAGGAACTGAAGCTGGCTTGGATGTACTGGCAGTTGTATTATTTTCCCCGGATTTTGAATTATTATTTTTCAGCGCGGCCAGCCGTTCTTTTTCTTTCCGTTCGGCTTCGGCTTTAGCTTTTGCAATTTCACGGCGTATCATTGCCGTGATTGCGTTCTTCAATTTTGCGTCCTGCTTTCGCTTATCACGCACCTGGGCCAATAACTCTTTTTGTCGTCCTTTGAGTTTGCTAACAATTTGCGCCTTTTCGTCTTTTTGTTTTTGGAGCTTTTCCAGTTCTTTATCCTTCTCACTAAGTACATCTTTCTTGTCATCTTTCAACCCGGATAATCTCGTTATTTTGTCGTGAAGCAAGGCTTGTGTTTTCAAAATATTTTCCGCCTGCATTTCACGATAATTGCGGTAAGATTTTAAATAAGCAATCCTTTTTATGGCATCATTAAAATTGTTGGCAGAAAAAATAAAATTCAGAAAATCATAATTGCTCCGGTTTTTATAGGCATACACCATGCTTTTGGCGTATTCGACTTTCAACGTATCGAGGACTCTTTGTATTTTGTTGATCTCTAACTGTGATAAATAAATATTGTCGCTCAGCTTCCGGATTTCACCGCTTATGTTATGGATCACATTATCCTGCAGATTTAATTTTTTATTAATCAGGCTGAGTTGCCCAACGTTCACTTTAGTTGTTTTTTGAGTTTCTACAAGTGCTTTTTCTGTAGCCTGAATTTCTTTTTTTAATTCCTCCCGTTGCTTCTCAAGTTCGTCTTTAGTAAGTTGTTGTTGTGCTGAAGCAGCAAAAGCAACTAAAAAAAAGATAAAAGCTGTTACAATTTTCTTAGGCATTCAGTACAAAATTTTATAAGAATAATCAGTCAATATTATGCAAGCTGCATTAGTTTAAAGTAACAATTATTTTGTTTTATAATTGCGCGGAATGTTAAAGGGAAATGATAATTCCTTGTTAAACTCATACTGCTTAAATTGTATCGTTATATCTACTTTTGATTTTTCTGAAACATTTATTTCCCGGTCGGTCGCAAAATCAAAGCCTGCATTTTTTTCATAATCGCCATATAGCAGGGATGCTGTCCTGTTTTGGTTTAAATCCACATCATCAAGTTTGATTCTTTCCAAATGATTATTACCTGCGGATAACGTTATAAGATTTTTAAAATAACCGCTAACGGTACCTATCAAAATATGATTTTCCGTTTGCCGGTACGATACAACACTATCACCGACATACACGGGGTTGCCAATTAAAATATTCTGCAGTAAATTAAAATCCATCGGAATATGCGCAAAACCTTCGATATAGTTGAATGGATGATATTCAACCGATTTATCCAGCTTATTTAAAAGAATGATCGTGTCAGGAGTAATGTAAAGGCGAAATGCCTCGATCCCTAAAAATGTGGAACTGATGGATATCCATAAAACACTGTCTTTTTGAAGGCGTATAAAAGCATTAAAATCCGGTTGCTTGCCGTTATGGTCTTCATATTCAATCTTGGCTTTGGAAGAGAATGTTCTAAAATCGATTTTATTTTTGTTAAGCGCGTTTAGCACTTCTAAAGCAGGAATGCTATTAAACGAACTGTCTTTTACAATCAGCGGTACTTTTTCAACAATGGTATCTTTTTTACTGATGGCGCTCTGGAGGCTTTTCGTAGAATGGCAACCCACCGCCGCATCCAACAAAACAATTCCGATAACGATTTTACTCCAGGACTTCATTCAAACAATTTTTTAAATTAGATTTTACCCGTATGCCCAAAGCCGCCTTCACCTCTTACGGTTGATTCCAACTTTTTGACGGAGATCAAATTAGCTTTTTCAACTTTTGCCACGATCATTTGTGCAATACGATCCCCACCTGTTATGATATGTGGTTCAGATGATAAATTTATGAGAATGATTTTAATTTCGCCGCGGTAATCGCTGTCAATTGTTCCGGGAGAATTCAGGCAGGTAATTCCATGCTTAATCGCCATGCCGCTCCGCGGCCTTACCTGCACTTCATAACCTTCCGGAATTTCAAGAAAAAGGCCGGTAGGTATCATCTTTCGTTCCATAGGGTGCAAGGTAACAGGTTCAGGAAGCCAGGCCCTGATATCCATCCCCGCAGCGCCTTGGGTAGCATACTCCGGATCGGGGTTGCCGGAAGTATTTATAAGTTTAATTTCCACATCATGCATGCGTGCAAAGATAGGAATGACAAAATGGTGATGAAAAAAATTAATGAACCGAAAAAATTATTGTATTGCTGTTAACAACACAGTTGCATAAGCGGCAATTCCTTCTTCCCTGCCAATAAATCCCATCTTCTCCGAAGTAGTAGCTTTAATAGAAACCTGGTTTTCATTTACGTCAAGAATTCCGGCAATTACTTTTTGCATTTGAGCAGCATGTGGTTTTATTTTTGGCAACTCGAGGACTACCGTTGAATCAATATTGCCAACCTGATAACCAGCGTTTCTGATCAGTTCATTCGATTTTTTCAACAGTATCTTACTGTCAATGTTTTTATAATTTTCATCCGTATCAGGAAAGTGAAAACCAATATCTCCAAGGCAAGCGGCTCCGAGCATCGCATCGCATATAGCATGTAGCAGCACATCGGCATCACTATGGCCAAGAGCGCCTTTATGGTGCTCGAGGTTTACTCCACCGATCCACAATTCACGGTTAGGTACTAACTGGTGAAAATCAATTCCAAAACCAATTCTGAGAGGTGTATTTGACTGCATCACATAGATTTTTTTGCCACACTTGAAAATAAGATTCTTTATTTTTTGTTGCTTTACTGTATTTAACTGTTTGAAGCAAAAAAACGCCCCAAAAATAGGGGCGTATTATTATAAATAAAATAATATTTTAGAATTTATTGTCCTGAATCCGGCGTTCCCAGGTTAAAGAGAATACTGAAGCGCAATGTATTAGACAACGGGTTTCTGTTCACACCTGTTCCGGAAGGGATCAAATAAGAAAAGTTTAAACCAAATACATTATAATTTAAACCAGCGCCCACAGTAAAATATTGCCTATCGCCCTTAGTAGGATTTTCATAGAAGTAACCCAATCTTAAAGAGAACTGGTCATTATACGTATATTCCCCGCCCAAAGACAACTGGAACTCTTTTAGCTCTTCACTAAACCCGCCCGGAGCATCTCCAAATGAACTGAACCAACTCTGTACAACGCCTTTGTTGTGATAAGCAATCAGCCCGGCAGAATCACCGATAGCAGGAGGCGTGGGTACCAACAATTTATTTACATCAAGGCCAAAAGTAATTTTGCTTGTTTCATCAACTACGTCAACGTAGGCAACACCCAGACCTAAATTTGCCGGAATAAAATCCCTTTCAGACGCATCATTGGTATAGGAAATCTTGGAACCAAGATTGGAGATAGCAACGCCCCAGTTTAATCCGGAAACGGTACCCCCTTCTGAGCCATCTTTAAACAAGGATATATCGCCTGCAACAGCAGTTCCTGTTTTATAAGTAGACCCGCTCGAAGATTGGCCACTGGCCAAATTAGAATTAATGTACCGTAATGAAATCCCTAATCCCAGCTTCTCAGAAAGTTTACGGGAATAGCCTGCATCTACCGCAAACTCGCGGGGGCGGTACGTTTGAAGATCATTTCCCAAATTATCAGTAAACTGGATGTTTCCCAAACTAAAATAACGTACCGAGCCGGAGATGGCCTGTACATCATCAAGCTGGTGATAACCTGCTGCAGATACCAAATACACATCATTCAGATCAAGGCCTTTTAGCCAGGGTGTGTAGGTTAATGCTATAGCTGATTTATTTTGCGCAAAAGGTATTTTTGAAAGATTCCAAAAAATGGAATTAGCGTCAGGAATGGTTGCGATTCCAACATCTCCCATCCCACCGGAGCGGGCATCGGGGGAAATACGCAAAAAAGGAACAGCAGTAGTTACTACATTAATAGGATTAGCAGTTTGTGCATTTACAGACAGCGCCGCGCCAATCAGCATTATCATTGCAGTCAACTTTAATAAGGCTCGTTTCATGTGAATTTTAATGAACTGGTTAGGTAGAATTCTCTTATAACTGATGGGGTTGAAGTTTGTAAAAATAATTTTTTTTTTTAACAGCCAATTAAAATTTAATAACAGTTGGCTCTGGCTTTGCATACTGCACAATGAACGCCGTCCAAAATTATTTATTGCATTTTAAGTGCTCTATAAAAAAAATTTAAGAGGTGTTGGAATAAATAGTAAAATTTTACCGGGAATAAATAACAAAAGAGCTCTATTTGTGAAGGCATTGCAAAAAAATTCTTAAAGCCTTTTTTTTACTTTATTCCCAAATCAAAACCAAATAAAGTATTTATATTCGCATTAGCAAAAAGCCCTTTCACAATAAGAAAGAAAACCTTTCGTTATTTAATCTGCAAAACGAATGTACATGTCAAAATCATTATCCGCCGGGAAATTTACCCTTATAGTACTGGCAGCCCTTGTAGCACTACCCTCGTGTAAGAACGGAAGTATCTTTGGTAAAAAACATCAACAATCCTCCGTAACAGGGTGGAATTATGATGATAAGAACTTTGGGAACTTCCACGTATTAAAAGCGAACGAGCAGAAAACAGGCCCTGGTCTTGTATTTGTACAAGGGGGTACTTTTGTGATGGGCGCTAAGGAAGAAGATGTGATGGGCGATTGGAACAACGTTCCAAGAAGGGTGAGTGTCAATTCATTTTATATCGACCAGACAGAAGTAGCCAATGTTCACTATCGTGAATACCTTTACTGGCTTTCAAACACATTTGATGGTGATACTACAATAATGAGAATGGCATTGCCTGATACGCTGGTCTGGAGAAGTGAACTGGCTTATAACGAACCTTACGTTGAATATTATTTCCGTTATCCTGCTTATAATTATTATCCTGTTGTAGGTGTAACCTGGGAACAGGCTCATGATTTCTGTATCTGGAGAACTGACAGGGTAAATGAAAAGATATTGATAGATAAAGGATATCTAAACAAAAGAGCCCCATTGGCAGAAATGAAGGGAGGAGAGGGTGATGAAACCTTCAATACTGATACATACATCATGAATCCCGAGTTGATCAATAATAAAACGGCTCCTAAAAAAGGTGCTTTAAAAGATGTAAGTGGCAGGCCAAGGAAAGTGGTAACACTGGAAGATGGTGTTTTATTACCAGGCTATCGCTTACCTACAGAAGCTGAATGGGAGTATGCAGCTTATGGTATAATCGCTCAGAATCCTAAACCCCGTACCAAAGAGAAAAATCATGGTGAGGAAGTTATATCCAACCAACAGGTTTACTCATGGAGTAAAAATGTAAACGGACTTCGTGATAACCGCCGCGGTAGCTGGCAGGGAGAATTCTTAGCCAACTTCAAGAGAGGCAGTGGTGACGTAATGGGTGTTGCAGGTGGTTTGAATGACCGTGCCGCCATTCCCGGACCAGTAAAATCATTTTATCCTAACGGATATGGTTTGTATAATATGAGTGGAAATGTAAGCGAATGGGTAGCTGACGTATATCGCCCGATGACGTCAATGGATGAAGACGATTTCAATCCGTTTCGTGGTAACAAATTCGAAAGATTTTATAAAGATGAAAATGGCGATTATGTGAGAGATACTTTGGGAAGACTAAAAAAGGAAGTAGTTCCTGACTCTGTAGCCGTAAAACGCCGTAACTACCAGAAAGGTGATGTAATCAACTATTTAGATGGTGATTCCATTTCAAATGTTACTTATGGATATGGTGTAACAACCTTGATAAGCGATAAATCTCGTGTGATCAAAGGTGGAAGCTGGAACGATATGCCTTATTGGTTATCCCCCGGCGCACGCCGTTACATGTCTCAGGATGAATCAAGCAGCACTGTTGGTTTCCGCTGCGCCATGACAAGACTCGGAAGCCCAGAAGGAAACGGCTTTAAGGAAGGAAACATTTTTGGAACCAGGAAACAAAACAAAAGTAAAAAGTATTAGTTTTTTAGATATTAAGTTTATAAAAAACCTTTTATTGAAAAATAAGAGGTTTTTTATTTTTTAGCACATTGCAATCTCTTTAATACTTTTGCTTCCCCTAAAACGCATTTCTATTCATGTTCGAATTTCATGCAGACAGAAAAAGATATTTTGATATACAGGCACTCAACTCATCAAAATATATTGTTCCATTTATTGAATCGTGTTTCACTATCAAAAAGGGATTGCGCGTATTAGAAATTGGCTGTGGAGAAGGGGGTGTGCTGAAGCCTTTCCTGGATAAAGGAGCCATCTGCGTAGGTGTAGAATTCGATTTATTAAGAATTGAAAATGGTAAAAAATGGCTTGGGGAAGAAATTGAAAAAGGAAAGCTCTCTTTCGTTGCAAAAGATATTTATGACACAACCGTAGAAGAGCTTGGAGGAAAGTTTGATATAATTCTTCTAAAAGATGTCATCGAGCATATTCATGATCAGCCAAAATTATTGGCCCGCTTAAAAGAGTTTCTAACTCCTCCGGGAATCATTTTTTTTGGTTTCCCTCCCTGGCAGATGCCATTTGGGGGACACCAGCAGTTGTGCAAAAATTCACTGGGAAAAGTTCCCTATTTTCATTTGCTTCCAAAATCACTTTATAAAAGTGCCCTTAAACTGTTTAAAGAGCCAGATTATATTATCAATGATCTGTTAGAAATAAAAGAAACAGGGATTTCAATTGAACGATTCGAGAAAATCGTAAAGCAAAACGATTACAAGATTACCGGAAAAATTAATTATCTCTTTAACCCGATCTATGAATACAAATTCAATATAAAGCCCAAGAAACAAAACAAATTGGTAAGCAAAATTCCTTACCTGCGAAATTACTGTACCACCTGCATGTATTATATTATTACGGTCCAATAAAAAACCCCGCATTGCTGCAGGGTTTAAGCAATTAGTAATCTCAGAAATTTATTAAACTTCCTTCGCTCCTTCTACCAAAACAGATGCTTTGTTATTCAACACTTCTACAAAGCCTCCCTGTATAGTATATTGCGATGAAGCGTTTTTATCTTTAAGAATTTTCAACTTTCCTGCTTTTAAGGCACTTACAATCGGTGCATGCTTATCGAGTACCTCAAACATGCCGCCGATCCCCGGAAGCTGTACTCCGTACACTTCGCCACTAAATATCTTTTTATCGGGTGTTAATATTTCTAAAGTCATGGTTGTTTTAATTAGTGTATCGGCAAATTATGAATTGGCCGCTTCCATCATTTTTTTACCTTTCGCAATCGCATCATCAAGGTTACCCACCAGGTTAAATGCTGCTTCAGGATATTCATCCACTTCTCCGTCCATTATTGCATTGAAACCGCGAATCGTATCTTCAATAGAAACCAATACACCCTTTAAACCTGTAAATTGCTCTGCCACATGGAACGGTTGAGAAAGGAAACGTTGAACACGACGGGCACGGCTTACCGTTAATTTATCTTCATCGCTTAATTCGTCCAAACCAAGTATCGCGATAATGTCCTGTAATTCTTTATAACGCTGCAACGTAAGTTTTACCCTGTTGGCACAATCGTAGTGTTCATCTCCCACGATGGCCGGAGTCAGAATTCTTGAAGTTGAGTCCAAAGGGTCTACCGCCGGATAAATTCCAAGGTCAGCAATCTTCCTGCTCAATACAGTTGTTGCATCAAGGTGGGCAAATGTAGTTGCAGGGGCCGGATCGGTTAAGTCATCCGCAGGAACATACACCGCCTGCACGGATGTAATAGAGCCATTTCTTGTTGAAGTGATCCTTTCCTGCATCAATCCCATTTCGGTAGCCAATGTTGGCTGATATCCTACTGCAGAAGGCATCCTTCCCAACAGAGCCGATACTTCAGAACCAGCCTGGGTAAAACGGAAAATATTATCTACGAAAAACAAAATATCCTTTCCTTTGCCGGTACCATCGCCATCACGGAAATATTCAGCCACGGTCAAACCACTCAAAGCCACACGTGCCCTTGCTCCCGGCGGCTCGTTCATTTGCCCGAAAACAAAGGTCGCTTTTGAATCTTTCAATTCTTCCATATTTACCGCATCAAGGTCCCATCCGCCTTCTTCCATGCTATGGATAAATTTATCGCCATATTTCATAATGCCTGCTTCAATCATTTCACGCATCAGGTCATTTCCTTCACGAGTTCTCTCTCCTACACCGGCAAACACAGATAAACCGCTGTAAGCCTTGGCAATATTGTTGATCAATTCCTGGATCAAAACCGTTTTACCTACACCAGCACCACCAAACAAACCGATCTTACCACCTTTTGCATAGGGCTCGATAAGGTCAATTACTTTAATCCCGGTAAATAAAACTTCAGTTGCGGTACTAAGATTTTCAAATAAAGGCGGCTTATTATGAATGGGGCGACCATTCTTTTTGCTTACCTGTGGTAAACCATCAATGGCATCGCCGGTTACATTAAACAAACGCCCGTTAATAGCTTCGCCGGTAGGCATCAAAATCGGAGAACCTGTATCTACCACGTTCATACCGCGTTTCAGGCCTTCAGTTCCGTCCATCGCAATGCAACGAACGCTGTCTTCACCCAAATGCTGCTGCACTTCCAGAATAAGTTTATCACCGTTTTCTTTCGTAAGTTCCAACGCGTTAAATATTTCCGGAAGCTTGTTTTCGTTTGCAAAATGCACGTCAACAACGGCCCCGATGATTTGTTTTATTTGTCCGGTATTTGCCATAAAATTTTAATTAAAAGTCCTTATTTCAATTTGGCGGCAAAGGTAAGATGAACGGATTAAAAAGACAACTATGATTATGGAATATTTCTGTTTTTTAAGCAGCTATATAATAACCTCAAAAAAATAGAAATTTTCCTTTTTTGTTTGTTTACCGGAAGGTCGATAAATCCTATTTGCGTTTAGCAAATATATTTCCCTCGCGAAAATATTTACCGATAACCGGCAAACCACGTACTTCACGCCACTCAATATTTAGCAAAAAGCCAATATACACCAGGATGAGAACAGTACCGGAAATTATGGACGGAATAAACCCGGGAACCAAATCTTTAAACAGTACGTGTACAAAAAAGAGAAAAACCACAATAATGATATAAGTGCTTAATTTCTTCCATGCGTAAGGAATCCGGTAGGCTTTTTGGCCCCACAAAAAAGAAACCACCATCATGCTTCCGTAACAGAAGAACGTGGCCCATGCACAAGCCATATATCCGAAATAGGGAATAAAAAAGTAATTGATCACCAAAGTTATTACTGCTCCAAAAACGGTAATATAAGCGCCAGCGATGGTCTTATGAGTAAGTTTGTACCAGATGGAAAGATTGTAATAAATGCCAAGGAACATATTGGCCAAAAGCAGTATTGGCACTACTTTCAGGCCGGTCCAGTAAATTTTTAATTTTTCCGGGTCTGTACTTAAAAAATATTTCCATATATCAATATACAGTGGCTACAAAAAGGAACATTATTGTGATCGTGATCACGAAAAATTTCATTACTCTGGCATAAACTTTTTGGGGATTTTTTCCTTCAGATTGTTTGAAAAAAAACGGTTCTGCTCCCATGCGAAATGCCTGGATAAATAAAGTAATCAGGATGGATAATTTATAACAAGCCGAATAAATACCTACCTGGTCTTTGGCAGCAGTAATATCGGTAACCGGCGCCAACCACGAAAGCATGATGCGGTCGAAAACTTCATTGATCATTCCACCAAAGCCTGCAATAATTAATGGCATTGAGTAGATCATCATCGCCATCCAAATTTTTTTATCAAATTGAAATCTGAAAGAAAAAAGCTCTTTATTCAAAAAAATCAAAGCCGAAAATGAAGCAATCATGTTTGCTATGATAATATAACCTACGCCATAATCCGGGTTATAAAAAGTGCCGATAAAGCCGTTGGGATTTTGAGCAGCCCAACGCGGACAAAGAGATAATAAAAAATAAGTTACCGCTATCTGCAGGCAAATTGTTGAAATCCGGATCAACGCATATTTGCGGGGCCGTTGATCCAATCTCAATTTAGCAAAGGGCAACGTAGATAATGTGTCAAAGGCAATAATCATCGCAGCGTATACAATAAACTCCGGATTACTGTCAAGCCGTAATAAATGAGCAATTGAAGATTTAAAAAATATGATGATGCTCGTGAGCAAGATGGTACTGGTTACCAGGGAAATGATAGAAGTATTGTAAATCGATCCCGAATTTGTTTCTTTAGTGGCATATCGAAAATAAGCCGTTTCCATACCATAAGTAAATATTACATTAAGAAAAGGAATGGCTGCGTATAAAATACTCATGTCGCCATAATGTGCCACCGTTAATTTGGTAGTAAAATAAGGTGTAAGCAGGTAAAACAGAAACCGTGCAGCAATGGAACTAACGCCGTACCACATGGTTTGCCCTGCTAATTTTTTTATGTTGCTCAAACAAGTTTGGATTTAGAAAAGCGCAAATTTAGTTGTTATCCTATGCAAAATTAAAATTGCGATTATTTGTTGGTTTACTATTAACGAAACCTGCAGAATATTATTCTAATCAAAAAAATTGGTAATCTTTTTCCTTCCCGCTTTAATGATGCCTTTTTCCTTTTTCACCTTGATCCTTTTTGCCTTTGATGCTTTGGTAGGTTTTGTGGCCTTGCGCTTTTTTCTCTTGATCAAAGCGTTGTTCAGCAGCAAGTGCATTTTCACAATCACTTCCTCTTTATTGCCGAGTTGGGTTCTTTCTGTTTGACTTTTTACAATAAGAAATCCGTCTTTGGTGATCTTATTGGCCAGTTTTGCGAGTATCATATCCTTTTGTTTATCAGTCAGAATCTCTGAAGATGCAATATGAAAATCGCCTTCAACCATTGTTTCCACTTTATTTACGTTCTGGCCACCTTTACCGCCGCTACGGGCTGTCTTAAATTTTATTTCATTCAAAACATTGATCATGGGATAAAAATACAAAAATTACGAGCGTATTTTCTTCTCCGTATCTTCGTTGCAATAAATTCGTAATTTGTACCGGTAATTTTTGTAATACAGAAAAAAAATCCATTTTTGCATATAACCATCAGTAAATGAAGTTAAAAGATATATACTCATCCCTGTGTGAAAGAAAAGAAAATGGCAAAAAATCTTTTGCTGTTCTGATTGACCCGGATAAAGTGGATCATAAAAAACTGGAACACCTTATCCGCCTTTCACTTACGGCTAAAGTGGATTATTTTTTGGTGGGTGGCAGCCTGGTGATTTCCAATTACCTTGATGAATGTGTTCAATACATCAAACGCAACTGTTCCATTCCTGTTTTACTTTTCCCCGGCAGCTCTTCTCAGGTTTCAAAATATGCCGATGCTTTATTATATCTTTCCTTGATAAGCGGAAGAAATCCTGAATTATTAATCGGGCAACATGTGGTGAGCGCACCGGCGATTAAAAAAAGTGGTTTGGAAATAATGAGCACAGGATATATGGTAATTGATGGCGGAGCACCTACTACTGTTTCTTATATCTCAAATGCGACACCGTTACCGGCCGATAAAAATGAAATTGCCATGTGCACCGCTATGGCGGGTGAAATGCTTGGCATGAAACTGATTTACATGGATGCAGGAAGCGGCGCCAAAATTCCCATTACTGAAACCATGATAGAATTGGTGGCTAAAAATATTGAAGTGCCCCTGATCATTGGCGGCGGCATCAAAGAGCCGGAAAAAGCCTACCTTAATTGCAAAGCCGGAGCAGACGTGATTGTAGTAGGTAATGCGATCGAAAAAGATGAATCATTAATAACTGAAATTGCGTCAGCAGTTCATTCTGTTCCCTTAAAAGTTTTAAGTTAATTTTTATTGGGGCCTGAAAACCTGGTTAGAAACCGGGGGGATATCCGGTATTTTTATCATATTAAAGCCATGGTTGGTTGCCTTGTGGCAATCGTTGCAAGTAGCTGTTAAAAGCGTAAAACTGCTATCGAACCGGCTTTCATCTTTTGCTTTTATTGCAGCACTGATACTATCCATGGGCGGGTCAATCATTTCTATCGATTTTACCTCGGGCCTGTCTGAACAATATTTTGGAATAGCGTCCATCGCTTCCTGTATTTCTCCAACTTCAAAATTGGCCAAATCCCAATTTCCATATTTACCTGCGAACCATAGCTTAGCGTGATGAATTTGAATTTCAGACATAAATTCGCCAAGCCCGGGTTTGTAACTATTGTTCAACTGCGTCTGCAGGCTATCAATTTTTTTTTGCAGAATGGCGGTGCCAGGCGAAGACTGGTTGCAGGAAATTAAAAAAAAACCGACCAGGGAAAGGAGAATTTTCATAAGAAAAAAATTTAAGAGATGAATGTAGTATGTTTTCTTAAAAGAAAAGTTACAAACTCATCATTTCTTTAAACTTCACGGCCTGCCTGCGGCTTACTTCGATCTTTTCGCCGCCGGCCAGGTCGAGTAAAAGTCCACCATTAAAATACGGTTCTATTTTTTCTATCATCCTGAGATTAATGATATGCTTCCTGTTAGCCCGGAAAAATACTTTTTCATCGAGCCTTTCTTCCAAAGCATTCAATGATTTTAAAATAAGAGGTTTGTTGGTTCCAAAAAAGACTTTTGCATAATTACCCACACTTTCAAAAAGTCTTACTTCAGAAAGCCTTACAAACCAGCAACGTTCGCCGTCCTTTACAAAAACCTGGTCATTTTCACCCAAAATTCCACGGTTATTGTATGAAAGTATTTCTTCCTCATTTTTTTGCCTTACTTTCAAAAGTGCTTCTGCAAGGCGCTGGGGCTCTACCGGTTTCATAAGGTAGTCCAACGCGTTTACATCAAATGCCTTCAATGCATATTCATCGTAGGCGGTTACGAAGATCACATGGGGCGCTTTATCCAATTGACTCAGCATATCAAAACCGGTTTTCCCCGGCATTTGAATATCTAAAAAAATAAGATCAGGGTTTAATGCTTCAATCTTTTCTATTCCCTCCGACGCATTGGCTGCTTCCCCGATTATTTCGATATCGGTAAACTCTTCCAACATCCTTCTCAGCTCGCTCCTGGCAAGTCTTTCATCATCTATAAGAACTACTTTCAACATATTTCTTAAATTTTATTTTTCTGAAAATCAACCATAACCGGCATTACAATTTTAGATTGCACTTTGGTTCCTGCAATTTCCTCCACTCTAAAATAAGCATTGCCGTTATATAAAAATTTTAACCTGTCCTGTGTGCTTTTTATACCAAACCCTTCATCACTTTTATTTTCAAGAACACCGGTATTTTGAACGACAAGTTCAAAATCATTATCAGTAAACCTTGAGATGATCCGTATCGTTCCACCATTAATTCTTTTGCTAATGCCATGCTTGATCGCATTTTCAACAAGTGTTTGCAACATCATCGGTGGCACCCGCTGTTCCAGGGTATCTTCATCAATATCCATTTCAACTTTCAATCTTTCTTCAAAGCGCATTTGTTCGAGCGCCAGGTAGTCTCTTACAATATCGAGCTCTTTATGTAAGGGAACGGTTTCTAATTTTTCTACCTGCAGGCTGCTTCTCAGAATATTTGAAAGTTCGGTGATGGCAGTTCGCGCCCGTTTAGGATTTTCATCCACCAGCGCTCGTATACTATTTAATGAATTGAAAATAAAATGAGGATTGATGTGAGATTTGATTGTTTTCAATTCAAGTTCCTTCACCGTTTTCTCAAGATTCAAGCGGTCAACTTCATCATTTCGGTTTCGTTCCAGGTAATGCCAGATCATATAAAGCAACAACCATAATGCAATTAATATAAAAGTAAATATGATATCCCACCAAAAACGGCCACGATGCTGTTCTTCATACTGCCACGTGCCTTCCTTGTTCCTGTACCAGCCGGTAGCTCTTTTTATGTTTTCAAGGGATTGATATTTAGTAGAGTCTTTCGGATTATTTCTATCCGCCAGGTAATAACTGGTACCGGCCAGGCCAAGGGCTTTCTCTTTATCAATCGCTTGTTGAAGATTTTGTTGCTTCTCATATTGAACTAACGAATTGCGGGTAATAAGAGCAGTAGATTTGGCTCCATAATAAGCAAGCAACCCGGTAACCATTACACCCAGGATAAATAAAGCGATTACTTTTTGCAGGCGAAAATGAATCCAGTTGGTTTTTTTTAATACAAAGCGCAGCAAATGAGTTGCGAGGATATACCAGCAAAATTCGATTGCTAAAATTGCCAAAAGAAGATGCCTGCGCTCTGCAGATTTCCAATATACTTCCTGCAGGAAAAAATAAAAAAAGGCAAGGTTAAGCAAGGTCCATCCGCCCCAACCAAAAATCTGGCACAGCCAATATCTGTAAATTCTCTTTCGCATTATACAAATTTACCTGTTAAAAGCAGTATCAATAAGGAGGACTTGATTAATGGTGAAAAGCACTGTTTGAAAGGCGTTTGTTTTCATTAAACAGTTGCTTAGCCCATTTTAAGTTTAAAAAACTTTAGTTTTACAAGGTAGAAAAAAATCTTAATGCACAACCCAAATTTAAATAAAGAAAAGGAAGAATTATCGCCTGCTGAAAGAGAATTTGAAAACAATATCAGGCCCTCGGTTATTGAAGATTTTAGCGGACAGGCCCAGATCATTGAAAATTTACGAATTTTTATAAAAGCGGCAAGGCAGCGCGAGGAAGCTTTGGATCACATTTTATTTCACGGCCCTCCTGGCCTTGGAAAAACCACGCTCAGCAGGATTGTAGCCAACGAACTCGGCGTAAATATAAAAGAAACCAGTGGCCCGGTGATAGAAAAACCAGGTGATTTGGCGGGTTTACTCACTAATCTTGAGCCCAACGATGTGTTATTTATCGATGAAATACACCGGCTTAGCAATGTGGTGGAGGAATATTTGTATGCGGCGATGGAAGATTACCGCATTGATATAATGATTGATACCGGCCCGAACGCACGCAGTGTACAGATTAACCTGAACCCGTTTACGTTGATCGGCGCTACCACAAGAAGCGGGTTGCTTACAGCACCGCTGCTCTCTAGGTTTGGCATCAAATCAAGGCTGGAATATTACGATGCAGGCACTTTACAGAAAATTGTTTTACGTTCAGCATCAATTTTAAAAACTAAAATAACTTCAGATGCGGCAACTGAAATTGCAGGACGAAGCCGCGGCACACCACGTATTGCGAATGGTTTATTACGAAGGGTTCGGGATTTTGCCCAGGTTCTT
This sequence comes from uncultured Chitinophagaceae bacterium, assembly GCA_963783125.1. Lineage (GTDB taxonomy): Bacteria > Bacteroidota > Bacteroidia > Chitinophagales > Chitinophagaceae > Ginsengibacter. Next base: position 32,962 of record CAWAMQ010000007.1, on the reverse strand, counting down.
TCAAATGGGGTTATAGATTTAAGAATTACGCAACACGCACTAAAAGCATTGAATGTTGATGAATTTGGTTTGGACGAAATGGACAACAGGATTTTAAGTGTGATCATTGATAAATTTAAAGGTGGCCCCGTTGGTATTACCACTTTAGCGACGGCCGTCGGTGAAGAAGGCGGAACGCTGGAAGAAGTGTACGAACCTTTTTTGATCCAGGAAGGTTTCATTATGCGCACACCACGCGGAAGAGAAGCTACCGCCAAGGCGTATTCACATCTCGGAAAAATTCCTCACAGAAATTCAAAAGGACCGGAATTATTTTCTTAATCTAAAGCCGGTAAACGAATAAAAATTACCAATTTTTATTTTATAATTCAGCAAAAATCCTTATCAACGATTATCATTATAATCGGGTAAATACCCGCAATTTCTATTCTAAAATACCCGGTAACTTTTCACCATAACTTCAAACAACCGCACTATAGTAAACCAACAAAAAACCATAATTTCTATTCTGAATAATCTGTGAAATTTATGGGAGCAGCGGCAAAAAAATCTATCTTCGTTATATGTCTACTTATAGAGAAATTTTAGTAAAAAAGTTTCGTGAGGAATACCAAAAGCTAAACGAAAACCAACAGCTTGCAGTTAATACAATCGAAGGTCCGGTAATGGTTATCGCGGGCCCCGGAACAGGCAAAACGCAAATCCTTGCTGCAAGAATCGGGAAGATTTTATTGGACACTGATGCTAATCCGCAAAATATTTTATGCCTCACTTACACTGATGCCGGTGCCATTGCCATGCGCAAGAGATTGTTGCAATTTATCGGTCCGGATGCTTACAAAGTAAATATCTATACATTCCATGGCTTCTGCAATGAAGTGATACAGCAAAATTTATCTCTGTTTGAAAAGACGGCGCTCAATCCCGCTTCTGATCTTGAAAAAATTCAGCTCTACAAAGCACTTATTGATAACCTTCCGAAAAATAATCCTCTAAAGAGATACCGGGGTGATGTGTACTATGAGATCAACAATCTGGATCATTTATTTTCGGCCATGAAACGTGAAGGCTGGACGCCTGAATATATTGTTGAATGTATCGATCTCTACCTGGAAAAGATCAAAGATGATGATACTTACAAATACAAAAGGGCTTCAAAAAAATCCGGCGTACAAACCGGCGATTACAAACCCACTTATTATAAAGAAATTGAGCGCATGGAAAAATTGTGCGCCGCCGTAAATGAATTTACTCATTTTCAAAACCTGATGAAGCAGAACAACCTTTATGATTTTGATGATATGATCAATTGGGTGATCTCGGTTTTTAAAGAAAATAAAAATGTTTTGGCCGATTACCAGGAAAGATTTCAATACATTTTGGTTGATGAATACCAGGACACGAGCGGCACGCAGAACGAAATTGTAAAACTGCTGATCGATTTTTGGGACGAGCCAAATGTATTTGTCGTCGGTGATGATGATCAAAGTATTTATCGTTTCCAGGGAGCAAACGTGGAGAACATGGAAAACTTTGCCAAAAGTTATGAAGGCCTTTTAAAAATTGTTCTCACCAACAATTATCGTTCAACAAAACCCATTTTAGACGTTTCAAAATCTTTGATTGACAGAAATGCGGAAAGACTAATTCATAAATTTCCCGGTCTTACCAAGGAATTGAAATGTTCAAAAGAAGAACTTCAGCAACTAATTGACAGGCCGGCAATCATTGAATACAACACGATAAAAGATGAGATGGCTGATGTAACCAATAAGATTGAAAAGCTTATTAATAATGGAACAGAGCCCGGAAAGATTGCGGTTATTTACAAAGAAAATAATTATGGAGAGCAGTTGATGAAATACTTCAGGCTCAAAAACATACCTTATTATTCTAAAAAAAGCATCAACATACTTGATGATCCTTTTGCAAAAAAAATCATCCAGATACTCAGGTATCTTGTTGCAGAACATGATATTCCATATGGCGGTGATGAACTACTTTTTGAAATTTTACATTTTGATTTTTATAAAATTCCACCGATAGAAATTGCCAGGCTTACCGTTGAGGTGAACAGTAAACCTTATAACGAAAGGGCTTCCATCAGGAAATTGCTGTTTGACAAAGCTAACGCCATTGCCAAAGATCTTTTTGACACAGGGATCAACCCGGCTTTGAAAAAATTTAGCAAAATGATGGAACAGTTAATCGCAGATGTGTCTAACGTTCCCCTACAAACGCTTTTTGAAAAAGTTATTTCCGATGCCGGCGTACTTTCATACATCATGAAAAGCGAAGACAAGATCAGGCTCTTGCAGATTCTTACCGGCTTATTCGATTTTATAAAAGACGCTACCGCGCGCAATCCTTCTTTGGATCTTAAAGGATTAATTGATGTGATTGACCTGATGAAAAAAGAAAAACTTCCACTCCCGCTCATCCAGTTTTCGGGCAACAGCGCAGGTGTAAATTTATTAACAGCCCATGGTTCCAAAGGGTTGGAATATGAGCACGTTTTCATAATTGGGATGAACGCCCATTTGTGGGAGAAAAAAAATAATCCTAACAGAGGCTACACACTTCCCGACACGTTATTTTCTTCGCTGCCTTCCGGAAGTGCAGAAGAAGAATTGCGACGATTGTTTTATGTAGCAATCACCCGGGCTGAAAAATATCTTACTATCTCTTTCATCAAAATAAAACCGGATGGCAAAGATGCGGAGCACTCTATGTTTGTGGCAGAAGTTATTGAAGACAATAATTTAATGATTGAGGCTATTAAAATTCCTGAAGAACACCTGATGGAATTTGAAATACTAAATTACCTGCCCCAGGCGCCCGAATTGGATAAAAGCGAAAATGATTTTATTACTACTGTGCTTGAAAAGTATGTGATGAATGTAACTTCTCTGAACAACTATCTCGATTGCCCACTGGGCTTCTATTACAAAAACCTGATCAGGATCCCGGCAGGAAAATCAGACACACTTGAATTTGGAAGCGCCGTGCATTATGCACTGCAAAAAGTGTTTGAAGAAATGCAGCAAAGCCTAAAACAGGACTTTCCTTCCAAAGAAGAAATGATCGATCATTTTAAATGGTACCTGAAAAGGCACCGGGAAAATTTTACTCCGGAATCTTTTGCAAGAAGAATGGAACAGGGGGAAATTGTGTTGGGCGATTATTATGATCACTACATTCCCAATGCGAATAAAATAGTGACCGTAGAAAGAAATATAAAAAATGTGGTTAACGGTATCCCGATAAAAGGCAAAATTGATAAGATGGAATTTAATGGCAAAGAGGTAAATGTGGTGGATTATAAAACCGGGGACGTGAACAGCAACTACACGAGAAAAAAATTATTAGCCCCAAACCCTGATAATCCCAATGGCGGCGACTACTGGCGGCAGGCTGTTTTTTACAAAATTCTTATTGATAATATGGATGGCAAAGACTGGAGAGTAGTAAGTTCAGAATTCGATTTTGTAGAACCCGATAAATCGAAAAAGTTTCAAAAAAGAAAAATTTATATTGAACCGGCGGATATTGAAACTGTAAAACAACAACTAACCGAAGTTTGGAACAAAATACAAGCCCGGGAATTTTATGTTGGTTGTGGAAAAGAAGATTGCACCTGGTGCAATTTTGTAAAAGAAAACGAAATACACATCGCACTGCACGATATTATCGAAGAAGAACAGGAGATTTAATTTTAATTTAGGAAGTATAAAAAACAATATCCATTTAAAGCGTTTAAGTTTGCTTTTCTGAAATGAAAATTTTTAATTCCATAATAGTTTTATTGGCTCTTGTTGTTTGTTATTTCCTTTCCGTTTTAGGAAGCGGATGTGCCCAAATAGGAATGCCGACAGGCGGCCCGCGTGATTCCACACCGCCCGTTTTGCTCAATGCTACGCCGCCAAACAAAACGCTGCATTTTTCCGTAAATAAAATCGTTCTCACTTTTGATGAATATGTGCAACTAAAAGATCTTCAAAAAAATTTATTGGTGGCGCCCGAACCTAAACTGACGCCCAATATAACTTCCAAATTAAAGACCGTCACCATTAAGATCCGCGATACACTCCAAGCGAATACAACATACAGTTTTCAATTGGGCGATGCTATCCAGGATATCAATGAAGGTAATCCGTTGCATGACTATACTTATGTTTTTTCAACAGGTTCTTATATTGATTCTCTCACATTTAAAGGAAGTGTGATACTTGCCGAAACGGGAAAACCTGATAGCACTTTAATTGCAATGCTCTATAAAAATCTCGATGATTCGGCCGTTTATAAAGAGAAGCCGCGTTATATAGCCAGGTTAGATTCCGCGGGAAATTTTCTTTTTAAAAATCTTGCCGGAGGTACTTATCATTTGTATGCGTTGAAAGATGAAAGCGGTCAAAAAATATATAATAATCCTTCACAGCTTTTTGCATTTGCCGATAGCGCGATTGATATCTCAAGGGATGTGAAGCCTGTAAAACTATACGCTTATTCACAGCAACAAAGCGGTAAGCCGGCTTCGCCGGTGGCAGTAAGCAACAAAAAAACCGGGGAAAAAATATTGAAGTATACCACATCCGTTTCGGATGGCACACAGGACTTGCTTTCCCCGCTCACGGTTACTGTGGCTGTGCCCATAAAAGATTTTGATTCGTCAAAGATAAACCTGACAGATACATTGTATAATACCATTCCATCGGCTCAAATATCTATCGATAGTCCACAGGAAAAAATTACAGTTAGCAATACCTGGAAAGAAGACACAAAATACAAGCTGGTAATTGACAAAGATTTTGGGGAAGATACATTAGGCGATCAATTATTAAAATCGGATACCATCAGTTTTAAAACCAAACGCGAAAACCAATACGGGAGTGTAAAACTCAACTTTACCAATCTCGATAAAATTACTCACCCGGTTTTACAATTTGTAAAAGACAAAAAGGTTGTTGATTCATTCAAATTGACTTCTCCAACCTTTAGCAAAAAATTATTTGAGCCCGGCGAATATGAATTAAGAATTCTGGATGATGAAAATGACAACGGAACCTGGGACCCCGGAAATTATCAACTTAAAAAACAACCGGAAATAGTGACACCGATTCGCAAAAAGATCAGCATCCGTGCGGATTGGGATAACGAAGCGGATATTATTTTATAGCGGCAAAATAGCTTATTTACTTCTTCAGCGGAAAATAAAAAAACTGGTAATTTGTTAGTTTACTTTACAAGGCTGTTGGCTTGAAATCAAAATTCAAATCTTAATTTTGCCCAATGATTTTTTCCTCCTCTCTTTTAGAAAATGCAGTTAATGAATTTGCAAAATTGCCCGGCATCGGCAAAAAAACGGCGTTGCGGCTTGTTCTTCATCTTTTAAAAAAGGAGGTAAGTGACGTAAAAACTTTCAGCGATGTTATTTTAAAAATGAGGGAAGAGATTCATTTTTGCTCGCGTTGCAAAAACATTGCTGACAAAGAATTGTGTAACATTTGTAGTGACCGAAGCCGCAAACAGGAGATCGTTTGCGTTGTGGAAAGTATTCGCGATGTGATCGCTGTTGAAAGCACCCAACAATACAATGGACTTTACCATGTGTTGGGCGGCATCATTTCTCCGTTAGACGGAATCGGTCCGGATCAACTGGAAATCGATTCGCTGGTTAACCGGGTAATAGAAGAAAAAACGGAAGAACTGGTTTTCGCCTTAAGCCCGAACATCCAGGGAGATACGACAATCTATTACATCAGTAAAAAATTAAAAGACACGCCTGTGAAAATTACTACCATAGCCCGTGGTATTGCATTTGGAGGCGAACTTGAATACGCTGATGAAATGACGCTTGCCCGCAGTATTTCCAACAGGATGCCAATAGAAAACTACGTAGGCAATAACAAATGGTAACTATTTATCCACTACTTATCTTTAAGTTATTGAATCAGGTATAATTTATTTATCTTGCAATTCCATGCAAACTGAAAAAATTTGAGTAACATTATTCATACCGAATACAAACCGGTGATCGGATTTTCATCCGGTGACATTAATGGGATAGGCCCCGAGTTGATCATAAAAACACTCTCAGATAATCGAATTCATGAATTTTTTACGCCGGTAATTTTTGCCAGTAACAAAGTCATTAACTTTTATCGGAAAAGTATTCCTGATTACAATTTTAATTTTACCTCGCTAAAGGATTTTAATAAAATCAATACGAAACAGGTCAATATTTATAATTGCTGGGAAGAAGAGGTCGTTATCAACCCGGGAGAGCTAAACGAAATTGGTGGCAAATATGCGATAAAAAGTTTATTGGCTGCAACAGAGGCACTTAAAAACGGGCAAATTGAAGCCCTGGTGACTGCTCCCATACATAAAAAAAATGTCCATAGCAGTGAATTTCCTTATACGGGGCATACGCCTTTTTTCAAAGATTATTTCTCGCAAAGGGATGTGGTAATGTTATTAGCCGCCGGCGATTTCAGGGTGGGATTGGTAACAGAGCATGTAGCGTTAAGAGATGTAGCCCAATACATTACAAAAGAAAACATCTTAAGCAAGATCAATATTCTGCATGCTTCGCTTAAAAGAGACTTTAATATCGAAAAGCCGAAAATAGCGGTGCTGGCGTTAAATCCCCATGCCGGTGATGAAGGGCTTATCGGACTCGAAGAAATGGAGATTATCAGGCCTGCCGTGGTAGAGGCTAAGCATTATAATATGATTGTTTCTGGCCCTTTTAGCGCTGATGCTTTTTTTGCACGCAATTACCAAACCCGTTTTGATGCCGTTTTGGCAATGTATCACGACCAGGGGCTGATCCCGTTAAAATCACTGGCATTTGGAGAAGGTTTAAACTATACCGCGGGATTGCCTGTAGTAAGAACCAGCCCCGATCACGGAACAGCTTTAGATATTGCAGGTAAAAACAAAGCCGACGAGGCATCATTTTCGGCTGCCACATTTGGCGCATTGGAAATCTTAAAGAACCAGGTGTTTTTCGATGAAAATCATAAGAATCCATTGAAAAAAATGAGCAGTTCCGTAATAGCCGGCGGACCGGATGAATAAAATAAATAGGCCAAAAACAAAATAACTGCCTTTCTTATTCGTTATTTTAAATTGATGCTATTTTGTTTTTAGTTTGAACAAAGGTATACATTTGTAAAAGGGATTTTTTTTAACACCATTGCATGGAGAATATCATTTTTAGCAGCGGATTAGCGTTCTTAATTACGTTCTTTTCTATACCGGTAATCATCGAAGTTGCGAAAGACAAAAAGCTGTTTGATGTACCAGGCGAACGGAAGGTGCACAACGTCGTTATCCCCACTTTAGGCGGATTAGGAATTTTTGCAGGGTTCATTTTCGCAACGCTTATTGGCATTCCTCCTTCTGATGCCTCTGTTCTTCAATATTTCGTTGCGGCTATTATGATCATCTTTTTTATGGGCATAAAAGACGACATCCTGATTCTTACCGCTACCAAGAAATTTGTGGGACAATTAATTGCTGCCGCAATCATCATTAAATTTGGTGGCATCGAAATTAAAGATATGTATGGAATTCTGGGAGTTCACGCGCTGCCACCCACCGCTTCCTTTTTAATTTCGCTTTTTACCATAGTGGTCATCACAAATTCATTCAACCTGATTGATGGTGTTGACGGTTTGGCAGGTAGCCTTGGTTTACTTACTTCCCTGGTATTTGGGTTCTATTTTTATTTTTCCGGCCAAGCCCTATATGCAATAATGGCTTTATCACTTGCCGGCAGCCTTGTTGGCTTTTTAATCTATAATTTTCATCCTGCAAGGATATTTATGGGCGATACGGGTTCTTTGTTGATTGGACTCATCAACTCGATATTGGTAATTAAATTCATTAATGTAGCTTCTGATCCAACTGCTGCAATTCCTTTAGCATCTGCTCCGGCCCTTGGTTTTGCCGTTTTAATCGTTCCGCTTTTTGACACATTAAGAGTAGTCAGCGTTAGAATCATCAACCGGCGTTCACCATTTTGGCCCGATAGAAATCATATTCATCACTTTCTGCTTGACATTGGTTTCAACCATAAAACCGTAGCTTTAACATGCGTTACAGCCAACATTCTTTTTATAGTAATGGCTTATTTTATACGTTTTACCGGTACTCCCGCTGTAATGCTGGCTCTTGCTTTGGGGTCTGCGCTAATAGTAAGTATCGTTTATTATAAAAGGCCAAAAAGAAAAATTGTTATTACCAAAGGGCAACTTCATGAAGAGCCGATCATTTCTTCGCACAAGATTTTTACACTCACCGGAGAAACGATAGCCCAGGACTAATCAGTTCCTAATTTCCCTTATATCATTTCGTTTTCTTAAATTTGTTCACTTTTGTGAAGCCAATTTTGGCTTCAATCCATATTTAAAAAATTCGATAAATGTTAGAAGAGACATCAGGAATAATAGACGAAGCGACAGTTTCAATGAAAAAAGCTACAGAGCATTTTGAAACTGAATTGGTAAAAATAAGAGCAGGAAAAGCAAATCCCTCCATGTTAGATGGGATAGTGGTTGATTATTACGGAACACCTACTCCTATCAACCAGGTTGGTAATTTAAGTGCAATAGATGCACGTACGCTTACGATCCAACCCTGGGAAAAAAATATGCTTCAGCCGATTGAAAGAGCTATTATAGCCGCAAATATTGGAGTAAACCCACAAAATGACGGAAATATTATTCGCTTGTTTTTACCGCCACTAACTGAAGAAAGAAGAAAAGAATTTGTAAAACGAAGCAATGCTGAAGGTGAGCTGGCGAAGATTGCTATCCGCAACATTCGCAGAGATGCCATAGAGCAGGTAAAAAAAGCCCAGAAAGAAGGGTTAAGTGAAGATGAGGCCAAAGAGGCTGAGGATGAAATCCAGGCAATAACAGATACGCACATTTCGCTTATTGAAAAGCACCTGATGGCCAAAGAAAAAGAAATCATGTCGGTTTAAACTAAACATTCGATGTTGAATGAGCAATTACTAATATTAATAACCACCCCAATTTATATTGTGGTGATTGCTACAGAAATAATATTAAGTAATCTCCATTTAAAAAGATACTACTCCCTTAAGGGTACATTGATGAATATGTATCTGTGTATTTTAAACGGAGGCATTGACCTACTATTCAGGGCCGTTTACCTGGTGATCCTTATTGACGTTTACAGGTTTCATATCATCAGTTTTTCGTTCAACCCGTTTCTTTATTGGTTTTTGCTCTTCATTGCAGAGGACGTTGCTTTTTATTTTGAACATCGTGTGGATCATTTTTGCAGAATATTTTGGGCGGTGCACGTTACCCACCATTCTTCAGAAGAATTTAATTTAACCACAGGATTTCGTTCGTCGGTATTACAACCGCTTTATCGTTTTATTTATTTTATCCCCCTGGTATTGCTTGGCTTCAAACCATTGGATATAGTATTCATGTATTCTCTCACACAGATCTATGGGATACTGGTTCATACGCAATATATTACCAAAATGCCGGCCTGGTTTGAAGCAATATTTGTAAGTCCTGGCCATCACCGTGTGCATCATGCAAGCAACGTCCGGTACCTGGATAAAAATTTGGGAATGGTACTCATCATCTGGGACAAACTTTTTGGCACGTTCCAGGAAGAAGTAAAGGAAGACCCAATCAAATACGGTTTGACCAAGTCGATGGCCAAGCCGTTCCACCTCACCAATATTATTTTCCATGAATGGAAAGATATTTCACGCGATCTCCGGAGAAAAATTCCTTTTTGGATCAAATTAAAATATTTGGTAATGCCCCCCGGATGGAGTCACGACGGAAGTACAAAAACAGCCAAAGAGCTTAGGCAAGAACTCTATCATAGAGAAAGTACTTACGTTGAGACGAAGCGTTATTTTCCAAGGATTTTTAAATTCAAATAAATCAGTACATTTATTCAGCATTTGGATGTATAACTATAGAATTCATTCCAACAACACCTCATTTACTCACCTTCAAATTTCAAAACTATGAGCTTTATTAAGGACTTCAAAGCTTTTGCCATGAAAGGCAATGTCATGGATCTTGCCATTGCTGTTATTATCGGCGCCGCTTTCAGTGCTATAATTTCTTCTTTGGTAAAAGACATTATTACACCGCTTATCCTCACGCCCGCTTTAGATGCAGTTGGTGCGAAAAATATTTCTGAACTAAAGTGGGGTGAAGTAACCTATGGAAATTTTTTGGCCGCTGTAATTAATTTCCTGGTGGTCGCATTGGTTTTATTCATCATTATCAAAAAACTGGTTAGTTTTCAAAAGAAAGAGGTTGCCAAACCAGCTCCACCACCGGTTTTGTCTACCACAGATAAATTATTAACAGAGATAAAAGAAGAACTGCAAAAAAGGTGATGATTTTATTCGATAAATTTGCAATCCCGGTGATCTTTTCATCGGGATTTTTTTTACCTTGACCAAACTGAATTTTTTTAAATGAATAAAGAAATATACCAAATAAAATTACCCCAGTTTGAAGGCCCCTTTGATCTCCTGTTGTTTTTTATCGAACGCGATGAACTGGATATTTATAATATACCAATCTCTAAAATAACGGATGATTTTTTGGATTATATCCACCAGGGCCAGGCAGTGAATATCGAGCTCAGCAGTGAGTTTATATTATTCATCAGCACGTTGATGCGTATTAAAGCAAAAATGCTTATCCCGCGAAAAGAACTTGATGCAGAAGGAAATGAGATTGATCCGCGGCAGGAACTGGTCGACAAAATTCTGGAATACAAACGATTTAAAGAAGCCTCACAAAAGATGAGCGAGATGGAAGCGCTGAGGATGCTTATGGCAAAACGGGGGAATATCCAGGAAGAATTGGCGCTGATAGGTGAAGAAGCCGGTGAAGGAACAGAAATACAAACCGTTACCCTGTTTAAACTAATGAAGGCTTTTGAAAAAGTGGCTCAACGGCTACTCGACAAAAGAAACAGGCCCGTGCACACCGTTATCAGCTACAATTATACCATGGAAGGAACGCGTAAATATATGCTGGACCTCATTAAAAATGAAAGAACAGTGTCGTTCGAAAAGATATTTGACGTTTGCGACGACAGGATTCACGCGATATTTCTGTTCCTGAATATCCTGGAGCTTGTCCAGTTGAACTACATGAACATCCTTACGGGAAATGGCCTCAACAACTTCATCATTGAATACAATGAAAACCGGCCCGAAGATCAACCGGAAGAAGAAAATCAACCCCCTGCGTCCACGAATTAACCCGGTAAGTGAAATAAAAAATGGTATTATTTGTTGGTTTACCGGCAGCTATTTTTCGATCCTTGCTGCCCAGCCTCCGCCGGGTGCCAAATGGATTTTTAGCTTATCGTTTTTAGTAACTGTTGCCTCTACCTTTTTATAGTCAGTTCCATTCCTGTCTGCATTTACGCCATCCTGGAAATAAATGATATGGAAAGTTCCTTCGGGAAGAAATGAAAGATCAACTGTAAGATCGCGTGTTGTCCAATTGGTCATTGCACCCACAAAATATTTATCGCTCTTTCTTCTTGCCTCGATAACGTACTCCCCGACCTTTCCATCTAACGGGATGGTTTCATCCCAGGTAGTTGGCACACTGGTAATAAAATCCAACGATTCTTTCTCCTTTTCATAGGTGGTTGGATTATCAGAAAGCATCTGCAATGGCGCATCATATACTACATACATTGCAAGTTGCTGGCATCGCGTGCCAAGGCCCATCGGGTTGCTGTTGACCGGCCTGAAATCTCTTTTTTGTGCATTTCTCATCGCACCGGGCGTATAATCCATCGGACCTGCAAACATTCTTATGTAAGGCAAGGTAACAGCCATCTTTGGAGTAGTAAGTGAATCTGTCCATTTATCCTGTTCGAGCCCGGGAACCCCTTCAAAATTTATCACATTCGGATAAGTTCTCATTAATCCCGCGGGTTTATGTGCTCCATGATAATCAACCATCAGACGATGGTCTGCGGCGGCTTTGGCGCATCTCCAGTAAAAGTTAACAACCCACTGGTCATCACGGTCCATAAAATCAACTTTGATTCCTTTAACACCCCATTGCTCAAAAAGGTCCATGGCTTCTTTCATTTGATCATCTAACGTGCGCCAGACACACCAAAGAATAACGCCTACATTTTTTTGCTTTCCGTAATCCGCAATGGCTTTTACATCTACGCCGGGCACGCGTTCTGTCATGTTTCCCAATTTGTACCAGCCTTCATCCATGATGATATACGGGATATGGTGCCTTGAAGCAAAATCGATATAATATTTATAGGTTTCGGTGTTTACACCCGCCTTAAAGTCAACTCCTGTAATGTTCCAGTCGTTCCACCAATCCCACGCCACCTGGCCAGGTTTGATCCAATCTGTATTTTCGAGGACGGTTGGCTTTGCCAATTTATAAACGACCTGGTTATTCAGCAATTGTTCGTCATGATCGGCTACTGCAAAAATGCGCCACGGGAAAGTACGTTTGCCATTGGTTTTGGCAATGTAATCATAAAGCGTTTCAGGATAAAAGGTCCTGTCCCAGCCCCAATTTTTTTTGGGATCATTCTTTTTTTCAGTTTTTACTGCCGGTGGAAAAATCGCCTGAAGCTGGCGGCCGGCAGTGCCGCTGAAATATAAACCAGGATAATCCTCAAGATCGCTTTCAGTAATCAATAATTTACCTGCTTCATTCAAATCGAGTAATAAAGGCAACTGTGCTGTATTGCCGGTATCCACTTTTTCTACCGGTTCTTTTTGGTAAACGTGTTCATAACTGTTCATCCATCGATTGGCAAAGGCAAACCATCCGCTGGTATTTTGCGGAAGAGAAATATCGCATTTTTCTTTGTTTACTATAATGCTGTCCTTCATATCTGTTTCAAAACGATAGGCGAAAGCGTCATTGTAAAGTCTAAAGACAACACTTAAATGATCTTTATATGTAAGCCGCATCTGGTTGTAAACGTCATCAATTACCGAGCTTTTAATCGCAACCACCGGGTGAATAACACTATTAACCTGCTGTTTTTCAGTTTTTGCCACCCTGGCATTTTGAGCCGGAAGTGTTGCATCTTTAAGCACCAAAGCCGCTTCTATTGAAGTAACGAGCGGTTTACCATCTTTCATCAGTGAAAAATGCAGTGATTGGTCATTTTTAATATCAACTATCAAATGACCATCGGGCGAATGTAGCTGGTACTGCTGTGCGTAAGAAGTTGCAGAACACAACAGAAAAACCAGGCAATAGAAAAATATTTTTTGCATACAATACAGTTTGAAATAAAGGAGCAAAAGATACAATGATATTTGCAATTTTTCTCATTCACTTTTAAAATCGGGCCTATTTTCCACCAGCATTTTCTCCTTTCGGGGAAAATCACGTTTACCATTCAAACGGAAATTTACACCATTCATACCGGAAATATGCATATTAATGTACTATGTTTTGCATAGTACCTACTTTTAACCATATCTTTGTTATGTAATTAAATCAAAAACAATTAAACAAAAAGAAAATGAAAACAATATTCAGCAATAAATCAGGAGAAGCTCTTGAAGTTGCAAATCAGGTAATGTATTCCTTAAAGGTATTATTGATAGGGTTATTTATTCCTTTCGCCTTTGTATTCGGAATCAGCTATAACATGGACAATGCAAAAACTGAAAATAGCGTCAGCATCAGCCAACAAAGCCATGCCAGCAATCAAAATAACACAGTTGATCTTGAAGAAGTATTATCCGGCAAGAACAGCTAAAGAAATCAATTCATAAACCAGTAAAACAACAAAAAAATGAAAAAGTTATTCAGCAACCCAACAGAAACCGTTTCTGATGTTGCAACTCAAATGATATATTCCTTAAAAGTTTTGATGATAGGATTATTTATCCCCTTTTGTTTCTTTTTTGGAATCAGTTATAACAGGCATATCGAAAGCCCCGAGAGTGGAATGAACATCAATAAAACCCATGAAATTTCGACCGACAATATAACTGTGGACCTGGGAAATTTTTTACCTGATCAAAACAGTTGACCCCTTTATAAAAACATGCTTGCCGGTATCGTGCAGCACATATTTCAAAGTCCACACGTAAATACCGGCATCCTGGGGTTGGCCTTTTATGGTTCCATCCCATTTTTGAGTCCAATCTGTTGATTCAAAAACCATTTGACCCAGGCGGTTATAAATCTTAAATTCGAGACTATCAGCCTTAAAGCCATTTAAAGGATATAGAAAGTCGTTCAGGCCGTCATCATTGGGTGTAAAAGCAGTAGGTACAGCAATATAACAACTTTTAAGTACCCTGATATTATTTACTGCCGTATCAAAACATCCCAAATCATTTTGCACAATCAACGAAACTGGGTAGCTGTGCTCAGCCAGCAGAATCGGGTATTTTTGGGGAAAAGGATCCTTTATCTGGCTTGTATTACCGTTTTGGAAGCTCCAATTATAAGCAACGATATCGCCAATACTGGTATTTTTAAAAGTAGCTGAATCTTCCGGGCATAGCGTGTTATTGGTTTCAAATACCGCTTTTAATTTGTTGTCCAAATTCAATTCCCTGGTAAAAGTGTCACTGCAAAATCCGTTTGAAACATTCAATGTAATGTTCTTTATTCCGAAGGAAGCAAAATAAAAAACAGGGTTTTGTAAAGTACTTGTTCCATCATTATCCATTTGCCAAAGCCACTGGTTGATGCCATTGCCACCCGCGTTCAAAAACCGAACGGTGTCAAACCTGCACCCCTTGTTGAGGCTATATTTAAAATCAGCAGAGACAGTATCTTTTACAGTAAAACTTAGTGCAGAAGCTGCCGGCGTTTCCTGCCCACATTCGTCAAAAATTGTGTTTCCATCACTACCTTTCTTAAGTATAAGTTGATAAGTTCCGGCATTTACTACCGGAAGGGATAAATTAACAGTGATCGTTTTAGTTTTCTGGCTTACACAATTTGTAGTTGCACTTATTACCGACACCGGTGAAGGACCGGTTACCATAAAATCACTTCCATCGGGTGCCACAGAACTGCATAAAATATTTTTTTTAAAGACAAGTTGCAACGACTGAGGAGCGCATTGCACCGGCACAAGGCTGTCCATTGGCGTAGGCGCTAATGGCAAAATCTGCAGCGGTAAAGAATTGCCCGCGGGAATATTAGTGGCACAATTGTCCAGGAGCGTATTTCCATCAGACCCCTTTTTTATGGAGATGGTATAATTTCCCGGAGGAAGAGGTTTGGTTAAATCCAGTTCGAGTGAATCCATATCAAAAGCATTGCAAAAGGAGCTTGCAGAAATGATGTTGGCAACCGCAGGAGAAATAGAAAAATCACTTCCATCTGCTGCAAGGCTGCTACATTTCATTTTTTTATTGGTTTTAATATAAATCTTTGTTGCATCGCAGGAGCTGCTGATACTTTGCAAAGCCGGGGGCAAAGTATCAGTTATACTCGCCGTTCCGCCGGAAAAACTTAATTGGTACCCTTTTTCTGAAGGTCTGAAAGTAGTAAAATGGCTAACGAGTAACAAGTAATTATGCCCCGCCTGCAAGGTAGGCATCGAACTCATTGTAGGATACCCGGTGCCACCACAGTTCTGTAATGAAGTGCCCGCACGCGAAGCGCCTGTAATGCCGGTATTGCCGGACCAGTTTGACCCTACTATCAACTTCGCATTCGTATATACTTCACTTAACGAATGCCCTGTCACATCAAATAACTGCCAGTCATAATCATCCTGCAAATCGATGGGTGTAAGCAAAAAACCCAAGGTGCCTGACGAATAACAAGTGAACTTGTACCAGTAGGGATTGATATCAGTGTAAGGAATGGTACTATTGTTTTGGCAGGGCGTTACAATTGATTTGCCTCCGCAATACGGAACTGTAGTCTGTGAAAATACATTGGTACCACAAACGGGGAAAGCCGTGGACGGGTTTTGCCCCAAAGCCGTGCACGTTGTTTGCCCGCGGGCAAATGCAACGAAACACAATGCCAATAAAAAGAAAATTACGGATTTCAACCAAACAATTTTAGACTTCAAAAATATCCTTTCGCTACGTATCTTAAGTATCCTATGTCCCAATATCTCCAAAGGTTGCCTTTTATTTACAGTAAACAGACAAATTCAGGGTATTTTTCTTCCCGCCAATGCCGGGGTTTTTACTTTTAAATAAATCAGTAAAAATTCGTTTACTTCGCATAAACTTCAAATAAGTCCAGTTATTCTTTCAAAATCATTTTAATATTTATATGAAAAACATTTTAGAAAGGGTTTCACACATTCAGCAAAGAATAAATGAACTAAGCGCCAATGATCCCGCAAATGAACTATATGGTTCAAAAGGCTTTAAAGATAAAGGAGACAAAATTGCTTCATGGATGAAAGAATCCGGACTTGAAACAAGAACAGATAACATTGGAAATATTCGTGGAATATTAAAAAGCAACACTCCAAACGCAAAAACATTTGTAATCGGATCTCATTTTGATGCATCTACACACGGAGAGAAATATGATGGCATTATGGGCATTATTGTTGGTCTTGATATACTTCGGCATTTACAGGCAGACCAGGCAGAAATTCCGTTTAATATCGAACTAATTGCTTTTGCAGAGGAAGAAGGTCTTCGTTTCAATCATGCTTATTTAGGCAGCAAAGTAGCTGCCGGCATGTTTAAAAATAAGTTACTTGAGCTAAAAGACAGCGATGGTGTATCACTATCCCAGGGCTTAAAAGCATTAAATTATTCAATCGAAAAATTAAAGGAGGAAGCATTTTCTTCTGAGGCACTGCTCGGGTATTTTGAAATGCATATTGAGCAGGGGTGTGTGTTACACGATGCCGGAGTTCCTGTGGGGATTGCTACTTCAATGTATGGGCAAAGACGAATTGAAATAAAGTTCAGTGGCAAAGATGGTCATGCAGGAGCCGTACCGATGGAAAAGCGACATGATGCTTTAGCTGCTGCTTCAAAGTTCATTTTATCAGTTGAAAAATTTGCAAAACGCGAAAAAGAAAACCTCATCGCCACCGTTGGTAAGTTAACGGTTCACGATTCTGCAAGCAATAAAATCGCCGGCACAGTAACTTGTACACTTGATCTCAGAAGTAACAATGCGGAGTTGTTGTCAGAAGCTTATGAAAATATTAATGCCGCGTGTGAAAAGATTTGTGGTAAAAGAAATATTTATTTTGAATGGAATCTTTTGCAGGAAACAGACCCGGTTGCATGCAATAAAAAACTACGAAAACTTTTAGCCACGTCAATAGCTGAAAAGGGTATCCCGGTTATTTCTTTGGATAGTGGTGCGGTATATGATGCGGCAATTATGGCAAAAGTGGCACCTGTTTGCCTTTTGTTGTTAAGATCTTTCGAAGAAAAAAACGGTAATTCTCACCACGAAGAAGGTGAAAAAAATGTGGGGGTTGCATTGGAAATTGCAGATCATTTTATCCAACAATTAATTTCGTCCTCTGAAAAATCATCCAGGAAAAAAGAAAAATAAAATGACGATAGCAGAATTTGATCATTTACACGATAGTGAAAAAAAAGAATTGCTTCAAATGTGCTGCGGATCCACAGCATGGATCAAAAAAATGATCAGCATTTTGCCGGTTGATAATTTGGTGGACCTGCTGGAATATGCAGAAGAAGAATGGTACGACTGCAATCCTGCTGACTGGCTGGAAGCTTTTCAAAGTCACATACAGATTGGAGACATTGAATCCCTTAAAAAGAACACAGCAAAAAATGCAGATTGGCCTCTTAAAGAACAAGCCGGCATATTAAACAGTACGCCTGATACGCTTGATGAATTAGCGAAGGCAAACGAAATGTATGAAGAAACCTTTGGTTACAATTATATTGTAGTGGCCACCGGAAAATCCGCGCGCGAAATGGTTGATGATCTGATAAAGCGTTTGGATAATGACCCGCATGACGAATTGATCATTGCCGCAGCCGAACAAAATAAGATCACACAACTGCGGCTACAGAAATTATTTTCGTAGCAAAAGAGAAATTTGATTTATTTATTTATTTACTGTCTCTTCAATTATTTTAATGTAAAATCTGCCTCTTTTACGTCTGAACTGTTGGTACCGATGAAGACTTTAAAAGCGCCGGGCTCATAAACATACTTCAAATCACTGTTGTAAAATTTAAGATCATTAGCAGTAAGCGTAAATGAGACCTTTTGCGTTTCACCCGGTTGCAAAACAATTTGCTTAAAGCCTTTCAATTCTTTTACCGGCCTGGCTATGCTGCCAACCATATCTCTTATATACATTTGAACGGTTTCTTTTCCACTGCGTGTACCCGTGTTCGTTACATTCACCGTCGCAGTTATTTTCCCTGCACTATTTAAGGTGTTACTGCTTAAAGAAATATCGCTGTACTTAAAAGTAGTATAACTTAATCCAAAACCAAATGGATAAAGAGGATCATTGCTTACATCTAAATAATCTGATTTGAATTTCGGAGAATCGCCGGGATGAAACGGCCTGCCGGTATTCAGATGATTATAATAAATGGGGATTTGGCCTACATTTCGTGGAAAGCTTGCGGTGATCTTACCAGAAGGATTATAATTGCCAAACAATACGTCTGCAACGGCGTTGCCAGCTTCGGTGCCACCAAACCATGTATCTAAAATAGCAGTAACGTGGTCATTTTCCCAGGTTAATGTCATCGGCCTTCCGTTCATCAAAACGAGAACAACGGGCTTGCCTGTTTTCACCAACGCCTTTAATAAATTCTCCTGGCTTTGTTGCAAACTTATATGGCTCATACTGGATGATTCACCTGTCATATCTGCGGCTTCCCCAAGCACTGCAACTACCACATCTGCTTTATTAGCGGTTTCAACTGCTTCTTCGATCATGTCTTCCGGCGAACGCTTATCAACAGAAATCTCTTCCCCGAATACATTAACATGTTTAATAAATTCAGTGTCGTCGCTGATGTTAGCCCCTTCGGCATACAAAATATTTACATCATCGCCTGCTACATTTTTGATGCCCTGCATAATGGTTATACTTTTTTCAGGATCACCGGAGACACTCCAGGTGCCGAGCATATTTCTCTTATTATCTGCCAATGGCCCAATCAAAGCGATCGTACCCGATTTTTTTAACGGCAAAAAATTATTATCATTCTTAAGTAAAACAAAACTATGCTCAGCGGCTTCGCGGGCAGCTTGCAGATTAGCATTGCTCATAAGTTCTGTATCAGCCCTTTGCTGATTGCAATAACGATAAGGGTCATCAAACAAGCCCAATTTATATTTTGCTTCCAAAACGATTCTGCAGGCATCATCGATCGTTTTTGTTGACACCTTTCCTTCCTTTACCAACTGCGCTGCATATTTTAAAAAATCTTCTCCAACCATATCCATGTCAACACCTGCATTTATCGAAAGTTCGGCAGCCTTTTTATCATCGCCCATGCCGTGATTTACCAATTCGTTTACGGCTGTGTAATCTGTTACAATCAATCCTTTAAAACCCCATTGCCTGCGGAGCAGATCAGTAAGCAACCATTTATTGGCAGTAGAAGGAATGCCGTTGATAGTATTGAAAGAAGTCATGATGCTTCCGGCACCCGCGTCAACGGCAGCTTTATAAGGCGAAAGATAATCATTGTACATTTTTACTTTGCTCATGTCAACAGTATTGTATTCTCTCCCGGCTTCGGCTGCGCCGTACAAGGCAAAATGTTTCACACACGCCATTACAGTATTGTCTTTTGAAAGATCATTGCCCTGGTAACCTTCTACCATCGCTTTGGCAATTTGCGAACCAAGAAAAGGATCTTCTCCGGAACCTTCTGCAATCCTTCCCCAGCGAGGATCCCGCGCAATATCCACCATAGGTGAAAAAACCCAGTTCAATCCATCCGCGGTAGCTTCGTGCGCGGCAACCGTTGCCGTTTTTTTGATGAGTGCCGTGTCCCAACTGGCTGACAAACCAAAAGGAATGGGAAAAATAGTTCTATGGCCATGAATCACATCTAACCCGATTATTAGGGGAATATGCAGGCGCGAATTATTTACGGCCAATTCCTGCACACGCCGGATTTTATCGGGTCCTGTAATACCGAACAAGCCACCTACCTGGCCATTGCGGATTTTTGTATCAACATCTTTGCTCACAACAGCACCAGTGACGGCTCCGCCTGGTGTTACAAGATTCAACTGCCCGATCTTTTCATCGAGCGTCATCTTCTTCATCAGCGTATTGATGAAGTTGTTCATTTTCGTGGTATTTGTAACCTGGGCATTTGCCTGCGAAAATCCCAATGCAACTAAAATTATAAGAAGTGTGCGCAGCTTTTTCATATCGATACAATTTATTTTTTAACTAAATAAGGTTCAATTATTTTTTGCCAGATAGCATATCCTTTTGCATTCATATGAAGATCGTCAGGACCAAAAATACTTTTATCGGGTTGCCCGTTTTGGTTTAACATGCTATGATATACGTCAATAAAAGCGGCGTTCTTTTTATCCTTCAAAAAATCTTTGATGAGAGAATTCGCCCTTTCCATTTCGGGCATTAGCCTTTGCCGGCTTGGGCTTGGCTTTATCGAAACAAAATCAATTGTTGTATTGGGCAAATTTTTTCTAAGAAGAAAAAACAATTCCTTAAACCGGTTGAAAACAGAATCGGCAGTTATTCTATCGGAAGAAGCAAGATCATTATCGCCTTCATAAATCAAAACCTGGCGAGGGTGATAAGGATAAACGATCTGGTCGAGGTAACGAATTGCATCAGGAAAAGTTGAACCACCAAAACCGCGGTTTATTACTTTATAGTTTGGAAAAGCTTGTTGCACGTCAGTCCATTTTCTAAAAGAAGAACTGCCTAAAAAAAGAATGGCATGCTTTGGAGGAAAATGAATACTATCCTGTGTTTTAAAAGCTTTTATCTCTGAATAAAAAGGAGCATTTTGAGCTTTGACAAAACCATTAAAGAGAAGCAAAAAAAATATTATCCCAAAGCTTCCTGCAATTCTGTTTTTCATCATTCATTGTTATTTTACGGGTTTGAAATCAAGCATTTATTTTTTCTAAAGAGATGTACAAAAAAAATTACATCGTGTAAAATTAAGCTTTATTAAAATTATTTTGTTGCCACCAGGGATCATTTAGCAGTAAACGAACTTTTTTTACAGATTTGGACTTTGAAATCCAAGACGCGTCATTCCTCTTTTAAGTTCAGGGCAACTCATCAATAAGTTCCACAACAAACCGCTGCGATAATTTTCAATCATCACTATTTCCGGCCCCTGGTCTATCGCCAAAAAAGAATCTGCAAACCACAGATCAGTTAAGTTGAAGGCATCTATAAATCCATAATTTTTGAAAAGTTTATCTCCCAATTTGTAATAAAAAAAACGCAAGGCATTCATCGACTGCTGCGGTGTATATGGCAAAGATGAAATAGCCGCGGTAGGTGTTATCACCCCATCATCGTTTGTAGGAGAATGTGCGGAATAAAAATTCAAGTCGTCATCACTGGCCGTGAGTCCCCAATCGTTTTCGCTATAACCATAAAAGTGTTTGGGGTTTGCTACACAGTATTTATAATTGATCAGTGATTGATTGGTATTCTGTGTAAAATAATTTGCATAAGCGTCTGAAAGATCATGAGGATTAATTCCTAAAAAAGAATAGTGAGAAAAGAACAAAGGTCCGCCGTAATCAGGGCCCAGCGGAAGTTGTACACCATAAAAAGATGAACCGTTTTTCATTCCTCCATTTGATGCCCAACCATCATCATAAACAATTTTAGGAATAGAATCTGTGTTGGAAGAAGCAGCGAGAACATACACTATCAACGCTTCGTTCCAGCCTTTGATCTGCATGTTGATGTCAAAATTATAATCAGGGCTCCAATGCCAATACAAAACATTTTGCCCCCCATTTCTGAACCAGTTCCATTCTATACCATTCCACAGCTGGTTAATGTTATTTCGCAAAGCCGTTTCTTCTGCATCGGCAAAATTAAAATATTGACGCGCGCACAAAAGTCCTTGCATGAGAAAAGAGGTTTCTACCAAATCAGCACCATTATCTTTATCACTGAAAGGAACTGTGGCGCCCGTGGCACCGTTTATCCAGTGCGAAAATGCACCATGAAAACGTGTGCATTTATTTTTCATAAAATTTACGATCGTATCAATTCTTGCAAGCCCTTGCGAACGGGTTATGAAATTTCTGCGTATAGCGGAAATGATACTCATCACTCCAAAACCAGTGCCGCCGGTAGTTACCACATCGCCGGACGTATTTCTTTCACGTGCCATACCCGAAACAGGATGACCAAAATCCCAAAAATATTTAAACGTTTGTCGCTGAACCATATCAAGCAAGGCACTGTCTGAAACGCGCTGGAACTTATCGGAAGTATCGATCTTTGTGATTATATTTAATGCATTGCCCGCCGCCAGGGTTGCCTGTTGCGCAGACAGCACACCTTTGCTGATGGTAACAACATATTTTGACAAATATTGCAAGGCAGAAGTTGGTTGAACATTTGCCACGCTATCTTTATTCGAATAAGAAATATTTACAGGAATTGCAACACCGGCGCCATTTGCAAATGAAATATTTGAAGCGAATGATGAATGATCGACGGGAGCAGTGAATGAAATTTTGATAACGGGGTTTATATTTACATTGAAAAAATCAGACGCCATGCTGGCATTGCTATCATTTACTTTTACGGATTTTATCGAAAAACTTCCTGGCAGCGGAGCCGGGGGCGCAGGTGTACTTTTTTTCGAACAACTCAGGATGTAAAAGAACAGAAAAAAAATCAGGTATTTTTTCATAAGAAACAAGTTACAGAATAAATGCAGTCATATGGAAATTCGTTAGGATTTTAGCAAATAGAAATTCCGGTTATTTGTTGGTCTGCTATGATCGCCCGAAAATCGGGAAACATTTTATCGCCTTTTATTTGATTTCCCGGCATAATCGGATAGAAAACTTTTCCCCAGGTCCGTAACATAAATACACAAAATATCTTTGCCATGAACCTTCTCCATTTTGGTTCCGATGAAACCTCTTTTGTATAAGCCCGAGAGCGAAGATTTCATTTCTTCAGGCAAACAGGGCAATTTCCCGTCGCTTAAAGATTCCTTTTCAAGGCATTCTCTTAATTTTTCGATCATTCTTTTTGTGGGCCGCCGTAAACTGAGTTCCATGGAGAAACATTTTAAATAAACAATCTGGGTTCTATTCAGTTGTAGAATAGTTCTTAAAATTTTATTTTTTTGATCATAACTGCAACACCTTAAATTTTATAGCTCCGTAAATGTTCCAGAATACAGAAACAAAAGGTATCAACAACGAAGTAGCGATAATTTCAAAAACATACTTAAATGAAATAGTATCGTTTGACAACCGCTTTATAACAACTGAAACCATCAGGTACAACCATATCGAGAGGCAAACAACGGCTAATATCTTTTCATTTTGCAACCATTCAGCAAAAGAAGTGATGAGCAACGCGATCACCAGGTAATAATTTCGCAAAACAGGAGAGCCCATTTTTTGCTTATACAATTGGGGGTGTTTTTTAAACAATAAGGCGTTGAACATAGATTTTCTTTGTTCCTTCAAACTCACTCCCCACGAGCCTTTGCGCACCGGATGAATCACAAACGCCTCCTCAATTTTTTTAATAGGAATATTTTCTTTAAGAAATTTGAATTCAAGATCGCTGTCTTCGCACCACGCCATGGTGAACGCTTCATCAAAGCCATTTACCATTTCAAGGCAACACCTTGTACACGCACAATTGGCGGTAACAAACTCCGCTGTTTCCAGGTTAGCCGTATTCATTTCAAAATCTACTGGAGTTGAAGAACAAGGGACGATGATCTTGCCGGTTAAGGCGATTTCACATTCGCCGTAAAATTGAAAAGCATTGTAATAGTTTTTGATCCAATGCACGGACGGAATGCAATCATCATCAGTAAACAAAATTAAATTGCCTTTTGCTATTCTCCATCCCGCGTTTCTTGCAGCCGCTGGTCCTTTTCTAAATGGTAAAGAATAGCAATAAATATTTGGGAAGAAGTCGAACATCCGCCAATTGGTCAACATGTTATTGGTTTCATCATCAAGGCCATCAGTCACAATAATTATTTCAAATTCACTAACCGGAAAATCCTGTGATATCAACGCTTCCAGGCACCTTTTTAATAACGCCGGGCGCTGATAGGTAGGGATAATAATGGAAACTTTTACGGACATGATTAAATCCTCATTTTTGATTAATTATTTTTATGCGACAAAAAAGATTTATTGACCAGGGCGTCAAAGCAACGCCCGGAAATGCCTGCAGCATTTGCCGCAATACAGAATGAAGCTGCGAAAGTTTTTGATAGTTAAGATCCGTCGCTGCCGGATTCAGAGTATAATCTATTGCATGCAATGACGAATGGAAATTCGAAAAAGGATTTGGTAAGGAGCGGGGATGTATATAGTTAAAAGTTTTTTTATCAGCTGCCGAAACAGCTAACAATTTCCTTCGTTTTAAATGACAAATGGAAAGGAAATACAAAGCCGGATTGATCCCTAAAATATACATTCTACATTTTCAGATTAATGGTATTTTTCCGGAAAAGGAACTTTCAAATAACGATCCAATAGCGTTGGCAGGTAAATCCAAAAATGAAAAACAAGTGAATTTTTAATTACTCCCCTTTTTTTGCCGCCGTAGAGATTCGTTGTTCCAACTGGTGCTCACGGCTTTGAATATAGAAAACCAGGTTGGAGTGCTTAGAAAAATATTGCATGATCTCCCCTTCGGTTCCAATTTCGGAAGTGGAGCCTGTAGAAACGATTCTACAGCATAGGTCACGTTAGTACTAATTGTTTCACAGGTTTTATTTTTTACCACCAGGATATTCAAAAACAGGTATATGAATAAAAAATGCAGAATGCTATTTAGCAAGCCGGTATAAAAAAACCGTCCCTTTTTGAGCGACGGTTTTAAATTATGTTACAAAAGTTCGTTTATTGATTAGGATTTTGCAAAGTAACCGGTTGCAAACGATATGCATTTACGTACCTGCCGTTTTGCTGTGCAGGGATCCATTTTGGTCCGTTTCTTATGGCGTTCACTGCAACTTCTGCCAGTTTTGTACCTTTCATAGTAGTTGCCTGAACCTCACTAACGGTTCCTGTTTTATCCACGATAAATCTTACAACACAAGTTCCATAATCAGACTCTGAAAATTCATCAATATGTGAGGTAATCGCCCGGCTTACATACCGTGACCATGCCTGCAGACCACCGGGGAACGACGCCTCAATCTCTACTTTGGTAAAGATCTTATCAGGGTCTTCCTTTTTCTCTACCGGGGCTGCTACGACATTAGATCCCTGGAGATCTGTAGGCGGAGCCACAATGCCCAAATCTTTTGTCCCCTCCACAGTCTTAACATCCACTTTTGCTTCTTCAATTTGTTTTACTTCCGGTGGCGGCTTAATAACTTCTTCATCTTTTACCACCTTAGGCGGTGTAAATTTTATTGTTGCAACCGGCGGCGGCGGTGGCACCTTTGGTGGCGGTGGCGGCGGTGGCGGTGGTGGCTCATCCGGCTTAATTTTCTGTAATGTGGTTTCTGTTGTTTTTAACTCAACCGCATTATCATTACTACTTAACCTATTGGCAATTGCTGAGCCGATAAGAAAGAGTAAAATCAGCGCTATTGTCCCGATAACCGCAACGGTGAGCCTTTTGTTATATGTTTTTCTCAGGTCATACGCACCATATTCCTTATTCCTTCCATCAAAAAGGATATCAAGAAGATCTGATTTTAATATTTGGTTACGTTCCATGTTTTAATTTTTAAGTATGTCTTCCAATACGTGTAATTATTGTATGCCATTTGCCTGCTCTGTCTGTTGAATTTTACTATATTCATCTGGTGTTGGATCTACCATAGCATATCGCCCGATCTGGTTAATATCCATCTCATCCAAAATATTTACGGCATTTTTATAAGTTGCGTCTTTGTCAGGTTTGATGATTATAAAAAGATCATCCGGTGGAGTCGATTTCTTTTTCTTGAGAATAATATCTCTTACATCTTTATAATTGGTGGTCTTCATCGTCGAAGGATCGTTAGCAAAATAATAATAGATAACGTTACCTTTTCCGAGCAATAATGTTAATGAGCCAGACTCTTTAACCTTCGTCTGTTCCTGGTCGTTCTTAGTATCTTTCGGCATGTTTAGATTCATCGAAGTTGGCTGCTGAACCGTTGTAGTGAAGATAAAGAACGTGATCAGCAAGAAACCAAGGTCCACCATTGGAGTAAGGTCAACCCGGGTAGATTGTTTTTTCCCTTTCTTGACACCCGGTCCTTTTTTCGAACTCTCCTTAACTTCCATTTCTGCCATAGTAGTATAATTTTATTTTAATAAATGTATGTTTTAGCCCCGCTATTCAGTCGCTGCGTCCTTTTTACCATTTAACTGTTCATCTATATTCTTCCTGTACAATTCGCTTCCTTCGGGAACATTTTCTGAACTGGTTATAAGGTAGTACTTATAAATGTCGTTCTTCTCAAAGGCGTCAATCACTTGCTTAAACGTCGGATACTTTGCATTACCGTCACCTTTGATGAGGTAATTCATTTTCTGTCCCATTCTTGCGTTTACTACTGCAGATATCCATGCCTGTAACTCATTATTAGTACTATCTACGGGTATACCCGGCAGGTCAGTTGCTTTCACTTGTTCAGGTTTTAACTGATCAAATTGCTTTAGCTGGCTAATAGGAACACCCACAAACTGAGAATTTACGAAATCCTTCTTATCCTGTTCAGAGAAGCTAATGTTTCGCTCTTTTCCTAATTCATCCAGCACATCTGGTTTTATAGCGGGATCCATATTAAGAAAAACCTTATTGTCTTTACTGATGGTAACCGTTAAAAAGTCTTTTTGGGCAGCCACTTTATTAGAAACAGAACTGGGTGTAACTACAGTAATCGCTTCTGCCGGCTTAAACTGAGCGGCGAGGATGAAAAAGGTTAACAATAGAAAAGCTACATCACACATGGGAGTCATATCTATCGCCGTACTGCCACGTTTTATTTTTGCTCTTGCCATTAGTGAATTATTTTAATATTATTTAGATTCAAACTTTATGAAATTCCACAAAACTATTTGTATAGTGACGCAAAGCTTTGTGTTAAAGTGAATCCTGATTCATCAATACCATAGGTGATGGCGTCAATCTTGGTGGTAAATATGTTATAAGTGATAATCGCAAAGGCGGATGTACCGATACCTAGTGCGGTATTATACAAGGCTTCAGATATACCGATTGACAAGGTACGTGCAGCATCACCGCCACCTGATTCACCCAGGGAACTAAATGCACGGATCATACCAACAACCGTTCCGAGCAACCCGATCAAAGTTGATACCGATGCAAGCGTTGAAAGAAACACAAGGTTTTTCTCCAACATAGGCAATTCAAGTGCTGTAGCTTCTTCAATTTCCTTTTGTATCGCCAGCACTTTCTGATCTGTGTCAAGCTCTGTATCAACGATCATCTGCTTGTATTTGCGCAAACCGGCTTTCATTACATTTCCAACAGATCCTTTTTGTTTGTCACATTCTGCGATAGCTGCATCTACTTTTTTATCAGCAAGGAAAAACTGAACCTTCCTGATAAATTCAGCATTTGAAGATTTTCCTGCCGCTTTTGCCACGGTTAAAGATCTTTCAATTACGAAGGTGAACACGATAAAGAAACAACCAATTAAAACGGGCACAATGATACCGCCCTCATACATCCTGGAGAAAGGAGTTTTAGGTCCAATCTGGTTGGGCCAGAAACCGCCACTGGGATCAGGCTGGGTAAAATTGCTGTCTGCTCCAATAACAAAGCGCCAGATAACATAACCGGCTACGACACAAATAATGGGTGCTAATAAAGAAATGATGTTATTTGATTTTTTAGCCTGCACCGAGGTGGTAGCATTTACTGGTGCGTTTGCAGGAGTCTTTAAATCTGCCATGTTGGTTTAGTTTTTAAATGTTTAAGTTTATTGATTTTGTTAAAGTATTTGATTATGCAATTGTAAAGAAAAATTAAATTATAATCTCAAAATCCGTTAAAAATATTTTATTGTGGCGCACAAGTTAGTAAAATATTTGAAAGTTAATTATCAAACATTAATATTTCAAAAAAATAAAAGCCTGAACTATCCGGGTTCAAATGTTAAAATAGGAAATATAAAAATAAAGAAAAGCAGCTATATTAAAAAATAGATTTTTGGAAGAAAATCTACCCTTTCTTCCTTCGGAAGAAAAAAATAAAAGAGTAACTATTCATAGCGTAACGCTACGATAGGATCAAGCTTTGCAGCTTTCATGGCGGGATATAATCCAGCAAAAAGGCCAACGGCCGAACAAACCACTATTCCAATAACGACCCATCCCCACGGAACCACAAATCCGGTGTGAAGAAATAACCCAACCACATTTCCAACGATCACACCTAAGATAATTCCTAAAACTGCTCCTATGAGGCTGATAAAAACGGATTCAAATAAAAACTGCGCACGGATACTTTTACTTTTACCTCCGATGGCTTTTATCAGTCCTATTTCACGGGTCCGTTCGCTCACCGCCACAAGCATGATGTTCATCAGGCCAATAGCGGCCCCTATCAGGGTAATTAAGCCTATGAAAGCAGCAGCTGTCGTGATAGAGCCGAGCGCAGTTTTAAACACTTCAGCAATCGTGTCGCTTTTAAAAATATAAAAATTGTTCTCTTCATCTACCGCCAGTTTTCTAATGGGTCTGAAGGTGCCTTTTGCTTCACCTATCGCTGCCTCCATATCGTTAATATTATTCACCATAATGCCGATGTCATACGAAGTTCCATCAGTGGGAAACAAGCGGCGAATATTGTTATAGGTTGTAAGTACAATATTATCGGCATTAAAAAAAGCACTGGAGCCTTTGTCTTTTAAAACACCTATTACCCTGTATTTTATCCCATCGGCTTTGATGGTTTGATCCAGTGCTTTTAAAGTATTATCACCATACAATTTTTGAGCGACACTGTTCCCAAGTATACAGACGCTTCGGCCGCTTTGAACGTCCAACTGGTTTAGGTTGCGGCCACCGGCTAATGTGTATCCGTTTTCGATAATATAATTTTCATCACCACCGGTCATGCCGATATTCGGATTGGTTTTTACTTTATTATTCATTACCACGACGTTTCGCGGACCATCCAGCGCAATAGTTACCCTTGCCGGAAACAAGTAGCGTTCTTTAAACATTTTAGCTTCCTGGTAAGTAATTAATTTTCTTTCGTTAGATTTTTTTTCTTTAAGAGCCCGTGTATTGGTTTTTTTTACCTGCCTTCCTCCTCCCATCCTTATGTTCACATCCCGGTAGAGAATGCTGAAAGAATTTGCACCCATCACTGCAAAATTTTCTGAGAGGCTTTGGTTCATAGAAGCAATGGCCGTGATAATGCCGATGAGAGCCATAATCCCAAACGCAATGATAGCAACGGTAATGCCTGTACGCAGTTTGTTACTTTTTACGGTTCGAAAAGCCAGTGAAAGAGAATCTTTTAATTTCATACCTCTTTAAAAATTAAAGCAGTTTAATAAACCGGCGTGAAGTTACAATATCAAAACAATTCCTGAATTACCACTCCTGTATTTTAGCAGCTAAAATAAAAAAACCGGTTATTTGTTTCTTTACTGTACAGGTAAAAATAAAAAGCCCGGCTGGCTTAGCGATCACCAAACCATCCGGGCATAAGTAAAATATAACTATTTACCGGCTTCCCAGGTATTGTTCTTCCGATCGATATCGGGTAATTCCCCACCAGGATCCAGTATTACAGACTTAATTTTTGAAGTAGAATTGTACTTAAATGTCCAGTCAATATCTCTTTGCCAAACATTTACCGGCAATTTTATTGTCTGAGAATTTCCGTTTTCCTCCGTCACTTTCACGGTCACCGGCAAGGCCATTTGTTGTTTGTTTTCGATAGTAATCAACGCGCCATCTGCAGGATTATCATTTACGTATGTCACGCTTTTAACGGCCTGGTCAAGCTTCCATGTTTCATAAAACCATTCTTTCCAAAACCAGTTAAGATCATCTCCTGCCGCATCATTCATTGTACGGAAAAAATCAATTGGTTGAGGATGTTTAAAAGCCCATCGGTGAATGTAAGTTCTGAAGGCATAATCAAACCTTTCCGGCCCGATAACCGAATTACGCAAAATATTCAAAGCGGCCGCAGTTTTATAATAATACTGTCCGTAGTCACGAAGGCTTATAGCTTCCGGTGGCGTCATCAACGGATCTTTCCCACGCTGCAGGGTTCTGGCCATTCGCAAAATACTCCTGTTAGTGGTATCCCCGTACTCGCCATGATTAAACCAGGAAGATGCATAACCGTTAATGAATGTATTCATGCCTTCATCCATCCACATAAAACTTCGTTCGTTAGAACCTACGATCATCGGAAACCAGTTGTGGCCAATCTCATGCGTTACATCATGCCACAGGCTTGCCTTTCCGATCTTATAACTACAAAAAACAATGCCCGGATATTCCATTCCCAAAGCGACACCAGCCACTACGACTGCTGAATTCCAGGGGTATTCAAAATAAGTTTTTGAATAAAATTCAATGCTTTGTTTCAGGTATTGAGTACTTCTGCCGTAGGCATCATACCCTTTGCTCTCTTCGGGATAAACAGCCATTGCAATTCCTTTTCTTCCCGACGGAAAATTGATTCTCGCAGCATCCCAGATGAAGGCCCTTGACGCCGTCCATGACACATCGCGCGAATCGTGCATTTTAAAATGCCAGGTGAGCATTCCCTTTTTAGCAGGCCTGGTCGAAGATTTCCCCACCTCGTTATCCTTTATTATAGAAACAGTATTATCGCTTTTGCGTGCTTCATCCAGCCTTTTTATTTCAGTTGAAGTGAGCACCTTTTCGGGGTTTTGAAGTACGCCCGAACCGGCAACGATCATGCCCGCAGGTACAGTTACATAATAATCAAAGTTGCCATACTCACAATAAAATTCGCCCAAACCCATATAAGGCAACGTGTTCCAGCCTTTTACCGCATCAAACACACACATCCGCGGATACCATTGCGCCAGTTGATATACCACGCCGTTTTTGGTATACAATCGCCCCATACGGTCGGCGCCGTATTGCGGAATAGAAAACCAGTAATTTACTTTGACTTCTATTTTATCGCCGTTTCCTTTAACGGTAAAGGGTAAACGCAGTTGCATTCTTGTATCAGTAATTACAGGCTCAATTTTGTAGGATTTACCTTTATACACTACAGAAGCAGATTCAATATGATACCCGCCTTTTGTATATCCTTTTACATCAAAACGATCACCCGTTACCAGCGTCGTGGCCGCTCCGCGGGAATCAGGATTAAATAAATTCTGATCGAGTTGCAACCAGAGATACTTTAATTCGTCAGGACTATTATTGGTATAATTAATAGTAACATTACCTTTTAAAGTGGTATCTTTTTCATCAAGGGTAGCATGAATAGAATAGTCAGCACTGTTTTGCCAATATTTTGGCCCCGGCGCTCCATCGGCACTTCTGAATTCAGTGCCTCCGCGCGATAAAAAAGAGGGATCAAAAACCTGGTTTTTATTATAAATTGAAGAATCCTGCGCAGCAACACTTTGCGAAAAAACAAATACCGTCACCAAATAAAAAAACAAAGAAGTAACTCGTTTCATGTAGAATTTTTTGCGATAAAAGTAATGGATAAACTTATTGATTGATTAAAACCGCCTGGTTCTCAATAAAAAAATTAACAATCCTGAAAAAAGATATTCTTGTTTTTATTAACTACCGGTAATGACTAAACGAAAATAAGGTAAAATACAAATAAGAATCCGCATTATTTGTTTGTTCACTGTATAAGGATTTTATAATAACGCAGTCTTTATAACGCAAACTTTTTTAAAAGGAATTTCTCTTGCCCCGCCTTCCAATTTCGTTTCAAGGGAATTGATTGCATTCATATTCCGGACATAAAATTTGGTATATTAGCATGTAATTCTTTTCTAATAATTAAAAAGGCTATATGAAAAAGATCGGAATACTGTTTGGCCGTGAAAGAAGTTTTCCTGAAGCGCTGATTGAAAGAGTAAATGAAAAAAATATTGATGGCATCAGGGCTGAACCGGTATACATCGACAAAGTTACACAGGGAGAACCATGCGGTTACGATGTAATAATAGACCGCATTTCGCAGGATGTACCATTCTACCGCGCTTATCTTAAAAATGCCGCGCTTTGCGGAACAGCCGTAATTAATAACCCCTTTTGGTGGAGTGCCGACGAAAAGTTTTTTAACAATTGTCTCGCTACAAAAATTGACGTACCAGTCCCAAAAACAGTTTTGGTTCCTTCCAGTTCGATGCCCGCGGACACTTCCGAACAGTCATTTTCAAACCTGGCTTATCCACTTGACTGGGAAGCGATATTTGATTACATTGGTTTTCCGGCTTACATGAAACCGCATTCGGGAGGGGGCTGGAAGAGCGTGTATAAAATAACCGGTATAGACGATTTTTTTACCAAGCACGGCGAAACAGGCGAATTGGTAATGATGCTGCAGGAAGAAATTATATTTGAAGAATACTACCGTTGTTATTGTATCGGCGGAAAAGAGGTTCATATTATGCCCTATGAACCCCGAAACCCGCATCACCTTCGTTACGTGGCGGACTTTAAACCCGATAAAAAGCGGCTTGAGCAAATGGAAGGGATTGTTACAAGGCTTTGCAGGTTTTTGGGTTATGATTTTAATACAGTTGAGCTTGCCATACGCGACGGCGTTCCTTACGCTA
>CAWAMQ010000006.1:0-240183 GCA_963783125.1 uncultured Chitinophagaceae bacterium | reverse complement strand
CTCCTGATAACCCCGGGAAAAATTTGTTCATATAAACGGTTTCTTTCCCCGTGAAAGTTAATACCAGTGTACGCTTTCTTTTTTCAATTGCCTTTATTATGTGATGGGCGCATTCTTCAGCTGTCATTAATTTTTCTTCTTTCAAAGGAGATTCTCCTTGTGGTTGTGCATCTTTATTCAGCGCTGCATTCCTGATATTTGATTTGGTAAACCCGGGACAAACCCACATCACATTTACGCCGGTTTCCAATAACTCAGTACGTATTGCCTCCAACCATCCATTTACAGCAAATTTACTTGCGCTATAACCACTTCTGCCCGGCAATCCCCTGTAGCCTGCCACTGAAGAAACTCCTACGATAGTCCCCTTATTTTCAATGATAGAATTCAAAGAGAATTTTGTACAATAAACCGTTCCCCAAAAATTAATATCCATTACCTTTCTAAGCGTGCTCAATTCAGTGTCTTTAAAAAGCGCCCGCATGGAAATTCCTGCATTGTTTACCAGCACGTCAATTTTCTGGTATATTTCCAAAGTCTTGTTAATAAAATTTTTGCAATCTTCTTCTTTGCTAACGTCGGCTGCCATAGTAAACAAACTTTTTCCCGCAAATTCTGTTTTTAATGCCGACAATTTTTCTTCGGTTCGTGAGCAGGTGGCAACTGTAGCGCCAAGGTTCAGGAATTCTTCGACAAGCGCTTTGCCGATTCCGTCTGTTCCACCTGTTATCACAACAATTTTATTTTCAAACATTCATTTTAGTTTCGACAAAAATAGGAGAGAAGGAAGGAAGAAGAAAAATTAATTATGGATACCAGTGTGTAAAATAAGAATAAGGGGATTTTGTTGGTTTACTGTTTGGCTTTAGGGAGTATTTTTTGAATACAAAATATAAATAAGTAAGCGGGCATAAAAAAAGCCCCTGTTTTTACAGAGGCTATGTGATCCGGCTGGGGCTCGAACCCAGGACCCTCCCGATTAAAAATCGGGATGCTCTACCAACTGAGCTACCGAAAAAGATTTTCAATGTATTTTCTTGATTTCATTTTTTTGATAGCTAACTCTCTTTGTTTCGCTTGCCGCAAAGTTTCAAATGTCTCTGTGTATTTTACAATCCATGGTATTCTAATAATTTTGAATGACCAATATTATGTTCATGCAATCTTCTCTCCATGTCAATGCAGGCACCGACATAATATTTATTCAGTTTTTCGGAAAATAAAATATAAGCAAAAGGCATAAAAAAAGCCCCTGTTTTTACAGAGGCTATGTGATCCGGCTGGGGCTCGAACCCAGGACCCTCCCGATTAAAAATCGGGATGCTCTACCAACTGAGCTACCGAAAAAGATTTTCAATGTATTTTCTTGATTTCATTTTTTTGATAGCTAACTCTCTTTGTTTCGCTTGCCGCAAAGTTTCAAATGTCTCTGTGTATTTTACAATCCATGGTATTCCTGTTGAAGTAAATTTTGAATGACCAATATTATGTTCATGCAATCTTCTCTCCATGTCAATGCAGGCACCGACATAATATTTATTCAGTTTTTCGGAAAATAAAATATAAGCAAAAGGCATAAAAAAAGCCCCTGTTTTTACAGAGGCTATGTGATCCGGCTGGGGCTCGAACCCAGGACCCTCCCGATTAAAAATCGGGATGCTCACCAACTGAGCTACCGAAAAAGATTTTCAATGTATTTTCTTGATTTCATTTTTTTGATAGCTAACTCTCTTTGTTTCGCTTGCCGCAAAGTTTCAAATGTCTCTGTGTATTTTACAATCCATGGTATTCCTGTTGAAGTAAATTTTGAATGACCAATATTATGTTCATGCAATCTTCTCTCCATGTCAATGCAGGCACCGACATAATATTTATTCAGTTTTTCGGAAAATAAAATATAAGCAAAAGGCATAAAAAAAGCCCCTGTTTTTACAGAGGCTATGTGATCCGGCTGGGGCTCGAACCCAGGACCCCAACATTAAAAGTGTTGTGCTCTACCAACTGAGCTACCGAATCAAAAAAAACCATTTATCACTTCCATTCTCGTCCATCAAACCTGTTTTCCGAACCAGAGTTTTCAACCATCCCGTTTTTAAAGGAGTGCAAAAATAAGTGAAAAACAGTTTGAACCAAAACTTTTAAATCATAAAAGTTTGCAGATTTTGGGAATAGCTTGCCGGTATGGAATTTCAGCCGAAAATATTTATTGCCGTACACGAAAATATATTTTGCTAAAAGTTGAAAAACACCCAATCATTGCACGCTTTTTGCAGCTTTATAAGCATGTCAAAAATTCTAATTCTCGACGACGATCAAGACCTTCTGGCCATTGTGAAATCTTTACTTCGAAAGAAGGGTTTTGACGTATTGACATTTGCCGACTGGCAAAAGGCGTGGGACAATATCAGGAATAATAAACCCCACTTGATTCTTTTGGATGTGTTTCTAAAAGGCATGGACGGAATGGATGTGTGCAAAAAGTTAAAATCAACTTCTTCAACCAGGAATATTCCGATCATCATGTTTTCTTCCTATCCTAATATTGCAGCCACAGCAATTGATGAATTTGGAGCAGATGAATTTATCGCCAAACCCTTTGAAGTGAATGATATGGTGAGTAAAATCAGGCATGTATTAGCCTCCAGGCAGTCAACAACCTGAAAAGTGCCTAAGAAATTTCTTTAAGCAGCATGTTTTCTATCGTGCTGCAGGGTACAAAAAAGGGCTTATGTGTTATCAACAGATTCAATGTTTGCCCTATAACAGAATAGCTTCCTTTAATCGTATTACCAAAAACGGTAACTTCAAAATTTCCTGAAACCTCATCTCCCTCGAAAATTCCATTCTGACTTTCTATCGCAGCTTTAGCCTTCGAAAGAGTTGACGAAACTGAACCTGTAAAAGGGAGGCTTATATTACAATCTGACATGGTGTTTAATTTGTAGGTTTTGTTGCTGTTTATTTGGGGAAATCTATACACAAAGACAAAAGCAAATAAATCGCATTTTCTTCAGTTGATAAAATTTTGTTTTTATGATTTGTTAATAAAGTACCTTATCTTTTTTTTGTTGCCATTCTTCAAAAACAAGTTGGGCTTTTTTACGGGAAATATTTATGACCGGAATTTTTCTTGATTTTAATTCACTGCTGATTTCATCATAGATCATGGAATCGTCGAAGCCAATTTGGGCCGCATCTTTTCGCGTGTTTCCATAATAAATTATTTTTGGGCGAGCCCAGTAAATAGCGCCTAAACACATCGGGCATGGCTCGCAGGAGGTATAAATTTCACAATCTTCCAACTGGAAAGAGTCCAGGTTTTTGCACGCCTCCCTGATAGCAATTATTTCTGCATGTGCTGTAGGATCGTTGGTGCTGGTAACTTTGTTATTTCCCCTGCCGATTATTTTATCACCTTTTACGATCACACAACCGAACGGGCCTCCTTCACCATTTTCAATTCCTTTTTCAGAAAGCGCTATCGCAGCTTCCATAAATTTTTCTTCTCTGGTCATTGTCATTTTTAAAGCGGGCAAAGATAATTGTTTACGGGTAAGGGGTTGATGTTACAAATGCTAAATCTTCAATGGTTGCCCTCTTATTTGTGGGCAATAAACAGAGATACATTTTTTTCCTTCATAACAGACTCAGCAAGGCTTTTATGAAAAAATCTTGAAACGGCGCTTCTGCCGAAGGCACCCATCACCACCAGAATATGACCGTTTAACGCGGTCAAAAAATCTTCTGTCACCTGCCCTGCATTGCCATCCAATGATTTTGATGAAATATCGGTAAAAGAAGATTTTACATTTTCAAGGAAAATTTTGTTTTCATCTTTATCTCCCGGATTTATTGACAAAAGAGATGTGGGCAGATCTTTAAATTCAGGAAGGAGAGCGATATACTTATCGATAGCAAAACGGCTGCTATCACTATTATTGAACATAAGCACTGCTTTTTCCGGAAGATGATCATCTGCCGCAATGAAAACGGGACAATGGAGATCTGGCAAAATTTGCGACAGGTAATCGGCGCTCCCATCGGCTACAAGCAGATCTGCGGTTGAGGTTTTATCTATCAACTGATTTACTGAAATGCTTTTTTCAAAAGATAAACTGATATTCGCGGATGCGCATTCGTTTTTAAAAAGATCAAGTTTGTCTTCAATTAATTGCATGTTACTTTCAGATATAATTTTACCATCAGGAAAATCTTCAGCAGATGAAAGATCATTTGGAAATGGATAGTTATAATCCAGGTCGTTGCCCGGTAGAGATAAAAACGCCAGGTGTATTTCTGCTACATGATTCTTTGCCACCTGTGTAGCAATTTTCATTGCAGGCCATGGTGTGTCAATCGGCGATAATACAGTTAATATTTTTTTCATTTCCCAAAATTGTAATTAAAATTAAAGAAATAAAATTAGCTGCTGTGAGGTGAGCAGATCATCCGTTCATCCTTTTGCAGTAAACAAACAAATAATAAAAGTTTTTATTTTCTGTACTATTTACAAAATTAACACCAGGCTGCCACCGATGATGAGCAAAGCGCCAATTGCAGTTTTTAAAGTAAGTGGTTCGCCCAAAAATATGGTAGCCAGTATGATGGCAAAGGCCACGCTCATCTTATCAACGGGCGCCACCTGCGATACTTCGCCTAACTGCAGGGCTTTAAAATAAAAAATCCACGAAAGCCCGGTAGCAATTCCTGACAAACAAAGAAAAATAATATTTTGTTTGGTAAGCGTGTTCATGGTTGACGTGCCACCTCTGAAAAACGCAATGCCCCATGCAAGAATTAAAATTACAACAGTGCGAATAGCGGTTGCCAGATCTGTATCAACTCCTTTAATTCCTATCTTGGCAAAGATGGCTGTGAGTGCTGCAAAAAATGCAGCCAATAACGCGAATATCCACCACATAATTATACGTTTAATTAGTAAGAAAGCGGGAATCGTTGTAAAGCTAACAAAGAAAATTCCTCTATCTTCATCTTGTTTTTCATTTTCTATTTACATCACAGGAAAACGAAGAAAGTATTCTTTCAGGCCCAAAACCAATACTGGTGTTATTTTTGAATGAAACTGATTATTTTCAACGCTATTAAAAAGATATGATGACTCAAACAGATGAAAAGATCCTTTGTATTGATATCGGCGGTTCGCATATAAAAGCCACGATTATAAATTATGAAGGAGCGTTCCTGCAAAAGTATGAAAGAGAGGAAACGCCGTCACCTCCTTCTCCTGAAAAGGTGTTTAAATTGACACTTGAGATGGCAAGCCGTTTTCCGCAATTTGATAAAGTAACGGCTGGTTTCCCCGGTTATGTAAAAAATGGAGTGGTAAAAACTGCCCCCAAATTGGGAAATGAAATGTGGAAGGATTATGATTTGCAAAAAGAATTACAAACTCATCTGCAACGACCAACATTGGTGATTAATGATGCCGACCTGCAGGCGCTGAGCCTTGCTGAAGGAAAAGGTGTGGAGATGTTGATCACACTCGGAACGGGATTTGGGTCTGCCCTTATGCTCAATGGAAATTTGGCACCACATCTTGAAATGTCTCAGCACCCGGTAACCAAAAAGAAAAATTACAATGATTATGTGGGCAAAGCAGCTCTTGAAAAAGTGGGAAAGAAAAAATGGAATAAAAGAATGAAGAGGGTGATCGGAATATTGAAAGTGGTTTTCAACTATGATCATCTGTATATCAGTGGGGGAAGCGCAAAACTCCTTGACTTTAAACTGGATGATAACATTACGATTGCTCATAACAGGGAAGGAATAAAAGGTGGAATGGTTTTGTGGAAACAATTTGAAGAAGTACAACATTAAAAATAATTAAATGAAAATTGGTGTTGCTGCCGACCACGGCGGATTTGAACTCAAGAATACGGTGAAACTATTCCTGGAGCAAAAAGGATATGAGGTAAAAGATTTTGGTGCTTTTGAATTAAACACAACTGATGATTATCCCGATTTTGTAATACCGCTTGCGAGGGCAGTTGTAACAAAAGAAGTTGATCGCGGGATTGCTATTTGTGGCAGTGGGGTAGGTGCGTCAATTGCCGCCAATAAGATTTCGGGCGTAAGATCTGCACTCATTCACGATCATTTTTCTGCTCACCAGGGCGTGGAAGATGATGATATGAATTTAATGTGTTTGGGTGGAAGAGTTACTGCATTTGCAGCAGCCGAGGAACTTATTTTGGCTTTTCTGAATGCAAAATACATCGGGGCAGAAAGGCATGAGAGGCGTTTGCAAAAAGTAAAAGCATTAGAAGAAAAATTTTCTTAGAAAGTATCCTGAATTATTTTCCATGGCTAAAAAAATAAAAATTCTTTTCTCTGATATAGGCGGAGTGCTGCTTACCAACGGATGGCCCCACGAATCAAGAATGGCAGCGGCCGAAAAGTTTAATATCGATTACGATGAGATGAATATCCTTCATGATTTTATTTTTAACGTATACGAAATTGGAAGAATTACCCTCGATGATTACCTGAATACGGTAGTTTTTAATAAAGACAGGGATTTTACAAAAGAAGAGTTTAAGCAATTTATGTTTGCGCAATCAGAAAGGCTTCCGGGTACCCTGCCATGGATTATTGATTGGAAAAGAAAACATGAAAATATCAAGATCATCTCAATGAATAATGAACCACGGGAACTGAATCAATATCGCATTAAGAAATTCAGACTGCATGATTTTTTTGACGCATTTGTTTCTTCCTGCGAAGTAGGAATGCGCAAACCAGATCCCGGAATTTACCTGCTCGGGCTTGGTATAGCCCAGGCAAAACCTGAAGAATGTGTCTATTTTGACGACCGCATTATGCTGGTGGAAGCCGCCAGGAAAATAGGGATACAGGCTTTTCACCATACAGATTTTGAAAGCACCAAAAGGATTATTGAGTCGATTGATTGGTGACCAGGTCAAAATAAAAAATGCAAATATTTGTTTGTTTACTATGATGGGGCCAGCCTCTGGTTCGCAAATTAAAATAGAATCTTTCCAATTTGTTTGTTTACTGTCGTTGTGATTATTTTGCGCTGGTGGGCGCTTTACCCCCGGCAGGCACGAAAATTAATGCATCAGAATTGATACAGTATCTTTTTCCGGTAGGAGCGGGACCATCATCGAACACATGACCGAGATGAGAGCCGGTTTTAGAGTCTACCACTTCCAACCGTTGCATTCCATCGCTGTTATCGGGAACTAGTTTTACCGCCTTGTTATTAATCGGCGCATAAAAGCTGGGCCACCCGGTTCCTGAATTAAATTTAGTATCAGAACTAAAAACGGGTTGCAAAGAAGCAGCAGAATAATACGTTCCTTTTTTATAAAAATGATCGTATTTGCCCGTGAAAGCCCTTTCTGTGCCTCTTTGCCTTAAAATATAATATTCTGACGGCGTAAGTTTTTGCTTCCATTGGGCATCTGTATATTGTACAGGAAAATTTTTGTAAGAAGTAGCCATTTCCGGCTCCG
Source organism: uncultured Chitinophagaceae bacterium (assembly GCA_963783125.1). Taxonomy (GTDB): domain Bacteria; phylum Bacteroidota; class Bacteroidia; order Chitinophagales; family Chitinophagaceae; genus Ginsengibacter. The sequence continues at coordinate 232,687 of CAWAMQ010000006.1, read as the reverse complement.
GGAAAGTTTTCTTTTCCGGTGTTTGTGATTGGGTACAATTGGTTAGGAAAGAGCAAATGGCAATGCCAATGACATAAACTATCTTTTTCATAGCTGTTTTTGCTTTTATGTACGTAACAAAAATACCGAAGGTTTTAGTAATTATTAAAAACCTTCCATTATTTTAAGAAAAGCAAAAATTAATAGCCGCTACCCGTTTTCAATATCTTATAAACGTGAGGTCCTGTTTCTCCTTCAATTTTCACGATGTATATGCCAGGGGCCAGGTTACTTACATTTAGTGTTGTTGTTTGAGATTGAATGATTTTGGTCAAATACAACTTTCCGCTTACATCGTACAGTTTTAAAATATGACCTACAACTTCCGTATCCTTATTGGAGGCAATATTAATAACACTGGTAAAAGGATTAGGATAGAGTATGATCTTTAATTTTCCGGTATCTTTTGGCAAAGGACCTCCTTCAGCATTGGTGCTGTCACAGGCAATTGAATTCAGGAATGAATTCCTCGCACTCCCTTCAGCAAACTGGCTTCTCATTTCGGTTTTTTGTCCCTGTGTAAACATATTCATGCAAGCATCATTGGTGAAATCCATATAATCCATGAACATGTCTCCAAACGAATTGGCGGAGCATGACGACAGGTGCGGAAAGGATGGGCAGCCGCTGTTGCTTCCTTCCTGTAGAGGTGTATCGGCAATGCCATCATCGCCACAGGCGGTATCACCCCACAAATGTTTTAATCCTAACCAATGTCCGATTTCATGTGTAGCCGTGCGGCCTTTATTAAATGGTGCTGTTAAACTTCCTATTGTTCCAAACACGTCGTATTGAATAACTACACCATCTTTTTCAGCGGGGCTACCGGGTAAAACTGCATATCCCAGAGTACGGCCGAAAAGATTACAAACCCAAATGTTGAGATATTTTGAAGCGTCCCAGGCATCATCACCTCCCTGCGCAGAAAATTTCATCGCATCGTCAGCGAGAAACTGTTGTTCCGTAGTGTATTTATGAATGATACCGGTTGTGTATCTGCCCTGGGGATCAACCTTTGCCAGGCAAAACTGAATTCGGGTATCTGCGGCTACTGCTTTAAAAGGCGCGGGCGTATTCACCGTGTCGGCGTTCTGCCTTCTGAAATCATTGTTTAAAGAAGTGATTTGAGACATCACCTGTGCGTCGCTAATATTTTGCGAGTTGTTATTATAAAGTACGTGTACCACCACAGGAATTGATATTATTTCATTGGTAAGCGTATCACGTTTAGCTGAGTTTGTGCCGTATGTCCTTTTGGCTACGAAGTTATTAACAGGGTGCTTTTCCGCATATTGGGGAGTAATACAGCGCTGGGCTGAACTATAGCCTGCAAAAAGAGTAAAAGTAAGAATCGTAAAAATTAACTTCATGTATTCCCGTTGTAAAACTCAAATTAATGAGTGAATAAACAATATTGGGATTACATAGGCCTTGGGGCGGAATCTTTACAACGGATAGTGAAGAAAACCTAAAATGATACAGTAATTAACAAAGTGGTGAAGTGTTTATTACGGTAGCAGAGGTTTGAGGCACAAATAAAGATAATATTTCTTGAAGTTAAAAATTTTTAAGGGTTTATTTTCCAGGGAATTTATGTTTGCATCTTTGACTTCGTTATTTTTACAATTTTTAAAACGTTATGGTTCATAAAACACTACTGGCATTCTGCCTTTTATATTTGATTTCCTGCAACAATTCTTCTTCCCCGGATTATGATGCTTCATTGCCTAAAGTAAATAATTTACCACCTCCTGCGCCCATCATGTTCAAGGTGGATGCTGTTTACCCGCATGATTCTAATGCCTATACGCAGGGGCTGGAGTATTACAACGGAAAGTTGTACGAGGGTACAGGAGAATGGGGAAGATCCAATTTGCGTACAGTGGATATAAAAACAGGTAACGTGGAAAAAAATTACCTGATACCCGATAGATCAATTTTTGGAGAAGGTATTACGATTTTTAAAAATAAAATTTACCAGCTTACCTGGAAGAGCCACTACGTATTTGTCTACAACCTTAAAGATTTCAGTCATCCAATTGATACTTTGACATGGAGCCGCGAAGGGTGGGGTGCCACGAATGATGGCAAAAATATCATAATCAGTGACGGATCGTCCCACCTGTTTTTTGTACAACCGGATGAGAAGAGAAAAGACTTTAAAGTGAATAAAATTCTTACCGTGGCCGATAACCAGGGAGAAGTAGACAGCCTGAACGAATTAGAGTTAATTAACGGATCTGTATTTGCCAACAGGTGGCTCACGAACGATATCTTAAAAATTGATACGACAAACGGAAATGTTACCGGCAGAATGGATCTTACAGGCCTGTTACAGCAATACGATCCCACGGCCAAGGTGAACGGCGATGCTGTATTGAATGGAATCGCCTACGACAGCACTTCCAAAACGTTATATATTACAGGTAAAGACTGGCCGAAGCTGTTTGAAATGCAACTACAATAATTGTCTTTAGATCATTTACCTGTTGAATCTGGTGCCGGATAAACTACATACGGCGTAGAACTTCCACTGCCATTTCCTTTATTAGGGTTGGTAGTGATTGCCCCTGCGCCATAATCATTTTTTTTGTAGGTATTATAGTAAGGCGAACTTCCCCCGAGTCGGGTGTCACGGTAAATTTTGCTGGTTAGATTACTTGAATCGAAATGATCGCCGGGATACTGTGAAATACCAGCTGCTTTGTGGGGGTCGGTGGTAATGGCGCCTGCTCCGTAATCATTTTTTTGGTAGGTATTGTAATAAGGTGAACTTCCGCCGAGGCGGGTATCGCGGTAAATATGATATTTGGTAACATTTTGATAATTACGGTGGTTTGATTTTATAGGATAGGTATGCTCTTGCGTTAATTGTTGATTTTGGGACGTGTCTTGCGATAAGGCGCGGGATGTCGCAAATAAAGTCAAAAATATTATAACAACAAAGACTGTAATTTTAAATTTCATAATAAATAAATTTATAATAACTTGCCCATAAAATGTGCCACAATCGTTTAACTACTAATTCTTAACGTGGTTTTTGAATTTCTGTTATTTGCAGAAATTTTTGAATAATATTTAATATTTATTTTGATAATCGATTATTATTATTAGTTTTGTATTTCCTCATCCTGAGAAAACTAACTTCCTCCTTTCCTTTTTGAAACTGAAACCAAAAATCCTTTTATTGCTTTGGCAATTTGAGTAAAGCCGTAATTCATTTTCCAGTTTTTTATTATTTATCTCTAAAACTTAGTTATGAAAAAGAATTTTACGCTCTCAAAAATCTTATTTGGTTCGCTGTTTTTATTTTCATTGCTCTCTATTACCTCTTCAAAAGTAACTGCGCAGGTTACTTGTGATAATGCTCTTTCCATATGGTCTGAGAATTTTGGGACAGGAACTACCGCTACTTCAAGTACAGATGTGCTTACTACCGGTCTGTTTTACCAGGCATCGGGAAGTTTGGCAAGTGAAGGAAGTTATCGGGTGATCAACAATACGCAACAAAAGCCCGAGTGGCAAGCTTCAACTGATCACACCAACAATCTGAACGGTAAAATGCTGGTGGTAAACGGACAGGCAGAATCTTTTTACCAACACACAGTAACAGATGCACACGGCTTTACTTCGGGAGATTATACAGTAAGCTTGTTTATTATGAACGTGGATACTACCGGAACTTGCTCTCCCGATCCATTGCTTCCCGTAATTACTTTTTCCGTGGAATATCTTTCTGAAAATAGCACGTGGGTGCCGCTGTCCGGTTCACCCTTTACTGCGTCTGCGATACCACAAACTGCTTCACCTACCTGGGTGAACATTGGTGCCAAATTCAATTTGCCTCCCACAGGAGCTTTTTTTCCATCACAGATACGGATCAGGCTTGGTGACGGAACAGAAGGTGGATGTGGAAATGATTTTGCTATCGATGACATCAATTTTTCTCAGTGCCCTGCCGGCGGTGTTGCTCCTGTTACATTAACCAGCTTTACTGCACGCCATAAAGGTAGTGGTGTAAGCCTTGATTGGAGTACCTCCCAGGAACTGAATAATAGTTATTTCCAGGTTGAAAGAAGTGGCGACGGAAGCACTAACTGGTCTGTTATATCAACCGTTAATGGGGCAGGTAACAGCCAGGTAGTAAACAATTATAATTCGTATGACGCGACACCACTTGGTGGCGTTAATTACTATCGTGTGAAACAAGTTGATTTTGATGGAAAGTCTTCCTATTCCAACACCGTGGCTGTAAAAATGGATTTACAGAAAGTTGGCGTTTCGGTTCTGGCGAATCCATTCTACAATACGCTTTCAGTTAATTTCGTAAGTCCCACTTCGCAAATGGTTACAGCAAGATTGGTGGATATTACCGGTAAGCAGATAGCTATTGAAAAATGGTCGGTAAACAACGGGACAACCAAAAAAGATTTTACCAATGTAAGTGGGTTGCAACATGGTATGTATATCCTTTCAATCGTAAATAATTCAGGCGAAATACTGTATAATGGTAAAGTAGTCAAGCAATAATATTACACACGCATAAACCGGAAAAGGGGAATCATCTTATGGTTTCCCTTTTTTATTGTGCTTAATGTGTCCGGCGGATTCGCAAAGCTTGTTTAACTTGCTTTCAAAAACAGCATATATGAAAGCTGCTACCATCAACGAGATAAAAAAAGAATTGGAAAGTCATACTTCTCAAGAACTGGTGTCTTATTGTCTTCGTCTTGCAAAGTTTAAAAAGGAAAGCAAAGAATTACTCTCATTTATGCTTTTTGAAGCGCATGATCTGGCTGCCTGGATCAACCAGGTTAAGAAGGAAATTGAGGAGCAATTTCTCGGTATAAACAGATCGAATATTTATTTCATAAAAAAAAGTGTGCGGAAAATTTTACGATATACCATGAAACAAATCAGGTTTGCCGGAACTGAATTAGCAGCAGCAGAACTGCTTATTCATTTTTGTAATTGCATAGGCACTTTTTCGATCCCGGTAAATGAAAGCCGGCAGTTATTGAATTTATATAACAACCAACTTAAAAAAATTGAAAAGGGATTATCTGGTCTCCACCCTGATTTGCAATATGATCTCAGACGGCAGGTGATTTTCTACAAATAACTCCTTTTCGATTTGGGTTTATTTGCTCAATAAATGAAAGGAGATATTCCTGTCATCGAAAAAAACAGATCATAGAAGTCGTTCTCAAAATAATGACCTGGGAAAAGCTTCACTATAAAAATATGAGTCTTTTTAAAGCTAATAAATCATCCTCTTTCGGGTGTTTTTTCAGGTTCTAAAAATCGTTTTGAAAATTAGGAATGATTGTTGTAACAGTCTTGTAAACAGATTAATATTTATTTCATTTAAAATTCATTTATTATGAGGACAAAAAACATCATTCCTGTCTTATTAATGGCTTTCTGTATTTCTTTCGTTTCTCCCACATTTGCTGCAAAAGAAACTCCGGTAAAAACAGAAGTGCCTAAAGAAGTTCGTGCTCAACAAATTGAACACCGCCTTATAGAAATAAGGGATATGGATAAATCTAATTTATCCCAGGCAGAAAAAAAAGAGTTGAGAAAAGAAGTAAAAGGACTAAAGAAAGAAGCGAAGGGTGCAGGTATATACCTTTCTGTAGGCGCTATTATCATCATTATCTTACTTTTGATTCTTTTGTTATAATATTTAATCTACCGAATCAATCGTAATAAAATGCCCGCTCAGTTGAACGGGCATTTTGTTTAATCCCAATGATCATTTTACGTCTTTTTACTACTGGCCACCATCACTACTCCTACGATTGCAAGCACGCCGCCAACATAAGTGGGCCAGCCGTACCAATGGTTTTCTGTTTTATTTACCTGGATTGGTCCCGCGTCAATAATAGTTTTCTTTTCAGGGATAGATACGCCTTTAACGATGATCATGATAATTCCAATGGCGATTAAAACCCAACCAACTGCTTTCATAATTTGTTATTTTTAAGGTGAATATAATATATAAAATGTTCAACTACAATTAGGATGCCGATTAAATTGTGTAACTATCGCGTAGCATTATTTGATTAGTTTCATCGCTTCCGTAACTGACTCCACCGGCCTGTCACAACTTTTATTTCTGCAGACGTATATCATCGTTTCCTCATTGATGGGTTTACCCTCCAATAATGGAAGCTTGCTTTCATGTCCTCCGCCCATGTAAATAACGTTCGGTAAATAGGAGCTTTGAAGTTTTGACAATTTTTCATTCCAGTGTTTTCCGACGATCGCTGTTTCAACTGCTCCGTAAATCTGAAAAGCTGCCGCTTGCGCCCAATTACTATAATAGCCTAAATTTTTCTTCATGTCGGCCCAAACATTCTTAATGAGTTGTGATGCCTGTTTTTCGAATTTATCATTATCAAAATACAGGCTAAGGGCTAACAGGTTGTTTGCCATTTCACTGTTGGAGGAAGGGATAACATTATCTGTAACCTCCATTTTGCGCGCAATGAGTTCACTGTATTGATCATCGGTGTATAGAAACATACCGGTATTTTCATCATAGAAATGCCTGTCAACATAATCTGCAAGATCTTTTGCTTTTCGCAAATAACTTTCATCAAAGCTAACCTGGTAAAAATTGATCAGGGCGCTGATAAAAAAGGCATAATCATCAAAAAAACCATGGATGGTCGCCTTGCCATCTTTATAATTTCTGAAAAGTTTATTTTTTGAGGTGCAAATATGTTGCAGGAGAAAATCAATATTTTTTTTTGCGGAAGCGAAAAATGTTTCGTCGCCAAATGATTTATATGCGTCAATGTACCCTTTTGCCATCAAGGCATTCCACGATGTGAGGATTTTATCATCAGTTTGAGGCCGGGTTCGTTTATCTCTTTCAGCCAACAATTTTTTATTTAGCAAAATAAGTTTTTGCGTTATTTCTTCGTTTACTGCCTCTTGATTTTTCCCATAGTGGATGTCTGGTATATTTTTACCTTCTTCCCAATTTCCCCCACTGGTTATTCCGTAATAACTGATAAAAAGTGGTGCATCATTGTTTAGAATTTCTTTAATCTCGTTTTCAGTCCACACATAAAATTTTCCTTCTTCACCTTCGCTGTCGGCGTCCAGCGAAGAATCAAAGGCGCCTTCAGAAGTAGTAAGCTCTCTTTGTACAAAGGCTAAGGTTTCGTAAACCACTTTTTTATACAAGGGCTTTTTTGTTACCCGGAATGCGTGTGAATAAAGGCTTGCAAGCTGCGCATTGTCATACAGCATTTTTTCAAAGTGAGGTACATGCCATTTTGAATCGGTGGCATAGCGTGCAAAACCACCGCCGACCTGGTCGTAAATGCCACCGCAAGCAATATTGTCCAGGGTTATTTCTACTGCTTTTAGCGCCTTTTCGTTGCCTGACAAATAGTGATAGTGTAATAAAAATTCCCAAACAGATGGCATCGGAAATTTCATCGTACCTTTGGTACCGCCGCGCTCCCAATCGATCCTGCTTTCGAAAGTTGAAAACATTTCTTCCAAATCATTTTTGTTAAACGAAACACCAGTACTGTTAAGCGGAATGTGTTCTATTTCGCGGATACCTTTTGAAACGTTTTCGGCTTGTTCTTCCAGTTTCGCTCTTTCATTTTTATAGACACCGGCAAAATATTCAAGCAATCTTATCCAGTTTTGTTTCGGGAAAAAAGTGCCCGCAAAGAATGGTCTTCCATCCGGCATTGCCAATGCATTCAAAGGCCATCCTCCATTTCCATTAATTAAATAGGCAGCGTTCATGTAAACCTGGTCCACATCCGGGCGTTCTTCCCGATCAACTTTTATGCAAATAAAATTTTCATTCATCACCCGGGCCACTTCTTCGTTCTCAAAACTTTGATGTTCCATCACATGGCACCAATGGCAAGCCGCGTAACCAATACTGATCAGCAACATTTTATTTTCGTCCATGGCCCTTTGCAAAGTTTCAGGATTCCAGGCGTGCCAGTCTACGGGGTTATTGGCGTGTTGCAAAAGATAAGGTGAAGTTTCATTGATGAGTGCGTTCGGCATTGGATTTTTTTTGATGTATACATCAAATATCGTACATGAAATATGAAATTGAGAAAATTCAATGGCTCAAATCCTTTTTCCATAATTTAGCTTTTAATGGCAACGCAAATATTTACAAACATCAGGTTGTTGGCAAATACAAGGAAGGAACCGGGATTTGTCAGGGGAAAAGATCTTTCGGTTTTGCCTTCAATCGAAAATGCTTACCTGGTTGTGGAAGATGAAACGATAGCAGAAATCGGGAGGATGGAGGATTGCCGGTTTGAGAAAACAGGAACAGGATTACCAGCTAATACAATTATTTTGCCTTGCTGGTGTGATAGCCACACCCATCTTGTGTTTGCGGGAAGCCGGGAGCATGAATTTATTGATAAGATCAAAGGATTAAGTTATGCAGAAATTGCTTCCAAAGGTGGTGGAATTCTCAATTCAGCGAAGAAATTAAACGAAACCAGTGAAGACGATCTTTTTAATTCGGCCTGGCAAAGATTGGAAGAAGTTTGCCAAACCGGTACCGGCGCTATTGAAATAAAAAGCGGCTATGGGTTAACGTTAGACGGCGAATTGAAAATGCTTCGGGTTATTAAAAAATTAAAAGAGAAAAGCCCGCTAAAAATTAAAGCTACTTTTTTGGGCGCACATGCTTTTCCTGCACAATTTAAGGAAGATCACAAGGGCTATATTGATTGTATTATTAACGACATGCTTCCTGAAATTGCTGCTGAAAAACTTGCCGATTATATTGATGTTTTTTGTGAGCAGGGATTTTTTTCTGCAGAAGAAATGAAATTGATTTGTGAGGCCGGAAAAAGTTTTGGGTTAAAACCAAAATTGCATGTCAATCAATTGAACAGCGTTGGCGGCATTGAAAACGGTATTGCTGTTGAAGCTTTATCTCTTGATCACCTGGAAACATTGACAGAAAAAGAAATTCAGTTACTTGGAACCTTTAACGGCGCTGCCACTTTATTACCGACAGCCGCATTTTTTTTAAGAAGTGAATTGCCTCCCGCAAGAAAACTCATTGAGGCCGGCGCTGCAGTTGCACTTGCGTCTGATTATAACCCCGGGTCTTCGCCTTCCGGAAACATGAATTTTGTACTTTCTTTAAGTTGTATTCAAATGAAAATGTTGCCTGAAGAAGCCATCAATGCCGCAACGATCAATGGTGCAACGGCGATGGAAATTGATAACGATTACGGAAGTATCGCTGTTGGCAAAAAAGCGAATCTTATTTTTACCAAACCTGTGCCGTCACTTTGGTATCTTCCATACTCTTTTGCCAATAATTGGATTGACAAAGTGATGATCAATGGCAATTTTACCTGAAATATATCTTTTAAAACGATTGTATGCTTGCACATTTTAACCGGTATGATAAAAAGGAAATTCTTTCCAGGACCCATTTGAGAAGATTTGAAACAAAACTCGGCGAAATAATTTTATGTGATGCTACAGGCGATCTTGCAAAGGCGATCGCTGAGACGCCCGCTAAACATATTCTTTTTGGAATTCCGGAGGATATTGGTGTAAAAGCTAATCTAGGAAAAGGCGGTGCTGACTCTGCCTGGTTTCCCTTTCTCGACTCATTTTTAAATATTCAAAGCAATGATTTTTTAAGCGGACAAAATATTTTTCTTGCAGGCCATTTTGATTTTTCTGATGCCGAAAAACTGATCAATGTTAATGCGCCTACGCAGGAAGAAAAAATTGCCGCATACCGCTCCCTGGTTTCCCGCATTGATGATTCAGTAGAAGAGTTGATAAAAATTATTACCCAAAATCAGAAGATACCGATAATTATCGGAGGCGGCCACAATAATGCTTACCCGGCTATAAAGGGCGCTGCCAAAGGACTGTATAAGGCTGAATTAATTCCGCTTGCGCAAATCAATTGTGTGAATCTGGATGCGCACACTGATTATCGGAGCCTTGAAGGGCGTCATTCAGGAAACGCCTTTCGCTATGCGGATGAAGACGGTTACCTTAATAAATATTGCATCGTAGGTGTGCACGAAAATTACCTGCAGCAAAATGTCTGGATTGATATTGTAAACAATCCGTTCATTGATTTTATTTCTTATGAGGATATTTTCATCCATGAAAAAAGAAATTTTATCCAGGCAGTTGCCCACGCAACCGGTTTTACTGAAGACAATTATACCGGTATTGAGCTGGATCTTGATTCGATCGAAAATGTGTTAAGCAGCGCTGCTACTCCATGCGGAATTACACCCCTTCATGCGCGACAATATGTAAATTTTGCAGCCATAGATTGTAAAGTTGCGTACCTCCATATTTGTGAAGGTGTTTCAATCCTGGATAATAACGAATCAAATTCATCTACCGGAAAATTGATAAGTTACCTCGTAAGCGATTTTATCAAAGCACACCAGGGAGTTAAACAACACGTTTATTGACATACAAGAGTTCCGGTGGCAGTAAACCCACAAATTCAAAAGATTCTTATTTTGGCTTTTGAATTATTGCTTAAATCTGAAAATTATTTTTTCACACCCTGTTTACAACATTCCCTTCGGTTTGCTTTTTCCTTTAAGTATATTTGGAAGATTTGAACAGAAAGCCCCAAAAACACTTTCAGTTGCTAAAATTCAATATTGTAAAAGTTATTCTTTAAAATTTCTTTTTTTTGCGTAAAAATTTTATAAAAATTTAAATGGCTGATAAAAATTTATTTGACTATAATGAGGAATCCATCAAAAGTTTGGATTGGAAAGAGCATATTCGTCTTCGCCCGGGAATGTACATTGGTAAGTTGGGGGATGGTAGCAGTCCGGATGATGGAATTTATGTTTTGATGAAAGAAGTAATCGATAACTGTATCGACGAACACACGATGGGCTTTGGAAAGCATGTGGATGTAACTATTGAAGATAAAACAGTGAGTGTGCGAGATTATGGCCGGGGCATTCCGCTTGGTAAAGTGGTTGATGTGGTAAGCAAAATCAATACCGGCGCGAAATACGACAGTAAAGCTTTCCAGAAAAGTGTAGGGCTAAATGGCGTAGGGACAAAAGCAGTAAACGCTTTAAGCGAATATTTTAAGGTGACTTCGATACGTGAAGGAAAGCAAAAAACCGCAGAATTTGAAAGAGGAAAACTGGTAAGTGATAATAAAGAAACAAAGACCACAGAAGATAACGGCACCGAAGTGACTTTTATCCCGGATGAAAAAATATTTAAAAATTACCATTACATCCGTGAATTTATCGACAATCAATTCTGGAATTATTGTTTCCTGAATGCGGGGCTTGTTATTAATTATAATGGCAAAAGATATATAAGTAAAAATGGTTTGCTTGATCTGCTGGAACGAAAAACCAATGCTGATGAAATTCGTTATCCTATCATTCATCTGAAAGGAGAGGATATAGAGGTCGCCATTACGCACAATAATCAATATGGCGAAGAATACTACAGTTTTGTCAATGGGCAGTTTACTACGCAGGGTGGTACACACCTTGCCGGTTTCAGGGAAGGATATGTAAAAACCATCCGTGATTTTTATAAAAAAGATTACGATGCTGCAGATATACGCGGAAGCATTTGTGCTGCAATAAGTATTCGTGTGCAGGAACCGGTGTTTGAAAGCCAGACGAAAACAAAATTGGGGTCAACACTGATGTTTGAGAAAGGGCCGGCTGTAAAAACTTTCATCACTGATTTCCTGGGAAGGGAGCTCGATAATTTTCTACATAAAAATCCTTCAACTGCTGAAGAATTGAAGAAAAGGATCGAACAAAATGAAAGGGAGCGAAAAGATATGGCCGGTATCAAGAAGCTGGCGAATGAGCGGGCAAAAAAAGCGAATCTTCATAATAAAAAATTACGCGATTGTCGTTACCATTTTAATGATGAGGCTGAAGGAAAACACAAAGATGAGGTCAATGCAAAAAAAATGGAAACCACACTCTTTATTACGGAAGGAGACAGCGCCAGCGGGTCGATCACCAAATCAAGAAACGTGGAAACACAGGCTGTATTCAGCCTTCGCGGAAAACCATTGAATTGTTTTGGTTTAACCAAAAAGATCGTTTACGAAAATGAAGAATTTAATTTGTTGCAACATGCTTTAAATATTGAAGCAGGCTATGAAGACCTTCGGTACAATAATATTGTAATAGCGACAGATGCTGATGTTGACGGTATGCATATTCGTCTTTTGCTGATGACTTTTTTCCTGCAGTTTTTTCCTGATTTAGTTAAGAACGGGCATGTTTATATTTTGGAAACACCGTTATTTCGCGTGCGAACGATGCCTGGAAAAAATAAAGAAAAGCAGGAAACGATTTATTGTTACAACGAACAGGAAAAAGATGCGGCTATTGCGAAACTGGGGGCCAGGCCCGAAATAACCCGCTTCAAAGGATTAGGTGAAATTTCTCCGGAAGAGTTCGGGACATTTATTGGCGACGATATCCGCCTTCAGCCCGTGATGCTTTTGCCGGAAATACATATCCAGCAATTGCTTGAATATTATATGGGAAAGAATTCGCCATCACGGCAGGATTTTATTATTGATAACCTGAAAGTGGAAGTAGACCTGGCGGAGGCTTAACCGGCAACAAAAATAAATTTTAACTACCATAAAACTGAGGAATTAATGCAGCACGTTGTATTTCAACAAGAGGATGTAAAGGCACTCAAAAAAAGCTTTGAGCTGGATGATACTTTGAGCGGCGGGGTTTACGAAATTAAGGATGATTTTGCCGTAGGGCCCTTAAAAGATATTTATACTGATGACGGAATTAACGAAAGAAAAGAATGGTGGCGAAATGTACTGGCCGGTGGCGATTATGCGGGGCATGTTGATTCAGGGGAAGTAAATGATATCAAAACAATAGTAGAAATAAAGGAGTTCCTGAGATCGAATGAGGATGCTGCGCTTTGGATATGGGTAGCGCCCAATAAGCATGATGTAAGCGGCTATTACTGGCTGATGGCGCAATTGAAAGAATTTGCCGGAAGGGTTTATGTATTGTTTTTAAATAATTTGCCTTTCATCAATGATAAAGGGCATATTTTTTACCCCGAAATTTTATCTGAAATTCCGCCCCGTGAATTTGTAAAAGCGAAGAAGCTGGCACGGGCGATCACTTTATCAGAGTTTGAAGTTGATCCTGATGAGTGGGCTAAAATTTGCAATGAAAATAAAATGGTTCGTATTCTCGAAGGCGCGAAAAAGTTATCGCAACACGAGGCAGATTTTTTTGATAAATATCTTTTAGATTTTATAACGCCCGACTGGCAAAAAGCGAATAAAGTCATTCACCAGGTTTTGTCAAAATCAAAGCAAACTACCGGTGATGCGTACCTGCTGTGGAGATTGAAGGAATTGATTGCTGCAGATAAAATTGATGCGCAGGGAGAAATAAAAAATATGAAAGATTTTGAGGTGAAACAAAAAGTGGATAAAACTCAACCTGAATGAAAATAAAAGCGATCCATCACGTTGCAATACTGACTGACGATTATCAGAAAAGCAAAGAGTTTTATACTGGTATTCTGGGTTTTACTATTTTGGCCGAAACCTACAGGGAAGTAAGAAAATCGTATAAATTGGATCTTGCCATTGACGGGCATTATCAAATTGAATTATTTTCTTTCCCTGAATTTAAAGAGAGGCAATCGTTTCCTGAAGCAAAGGGTTTGCGGCACCTGGCGTTTGCCGTCGATAATATCGAAGAAGCAGTAAACGAACTAATAATGAAGAAAGTTAATGTGCAGGGAATAAGAACCGATGAGTTGACCAACAAAAAATTCTGTTTTTTCTATGACCCAAATGGACAACCGATGGAACTATATGAAGCATAATAAAGAGAGTAAGTGAAACGAAAATAATAATGGCAAAATCAAGCAAACAGGAATATAAGCATAGTGATTCAGGAATTTCGGGCCAATACAAAACCTGGTTCCTCGACTATGCGAGTTATGTAATATTGGAACGCGCAGTTCCCGCAATAGAGGATGGATTAAAGCCCGTGCAGCGCCGTATTCTTCACGCGATGAAAGAAATGGATGACGGCCGTTTTAATAAAGTGGCTAATATTATCGGCCAAAGTATGCAATACCATCCGCATGGCGACGCAAGTATTGGAGATGCTATTGTAAATCTCGGGCAAAAAGATTTGTTGATTGAAACCCAGGGAAACTGGGGCGATGTTCGCACCGGGGATGAAGCTGCTGCACCACGATACATTGAAGCGCGTCCGAGCAAATTCGCGCTGGAAGTGGCGTTTAACAACAAAACCACCAATTGGCAACTGAGTTATGACGGGAGAAAAAATGAGCCAATCACACTACCGATGAAATTTCCGTTGTTGCTCGCCCAGGGCGCAGAAGGTATTGCAGTGGGGCTGGCAACTAAAATTCTTCCTCATAATTTTTGCGAACTTATTGATGCTTCGATTAAATATTACAAAGGGAAAAAATTTGAATTATTCCCCGACTTTATGACCGGTGGAATGATTGATGTATCTAATTACAACGACGGGATCAGGGGCGGAAAAGTTCGTGTGCGTGCAAGGATCGAAGAATTGGATAAAAAGACAATTGTGATTAAAGATGTTCCTTATGGAACGACTACCAGCCAGCTTATCGACAGCATTATCAAAGCTAATGATAATGGAAAAATAAAAATTAAAAGGGTTACTGACAATACTGCTGCTGAAGTAGAGATTGTGGTTGACCTGGCGCCGGGGATTTCTCCCGATATCACTATTGATGCATTGTATGCTTTTACCGACTGCGAGGTTTCGATCTCTCCCAATGCCTGCGTGATAGAAGGGCAGAAACCAAGGTTCCTGAAGGTAACGGAGTTGTTGAAATTTTCTGCGGATCATACGCGTAATCTTTTAAAACAGGAACTGGAAATCAAACTGCGCGAGTTGCAGGATAAATGGCATTATACTTCTCTGGAAAAAATATTTTTTGAAGAGAAAATATATAAAGAGCTGGAGAAAAAACATGAAACCTGGGATAAAGTAATTTCCGCGATCGACAAGGCGTTTGTCCCCTTCAAAAAAGTATTGAAACGGGAAGTTACCAGAGAAGATATTTTAAGGCTAACGGAGAAGCCTGTACGCAGAATTTACAAACTGGATATTGAAGATCTCATCAACCAGATAAAATCGTTGGAAGATCAGATTGCTGAAGTAAGGCACCATCTTGAGTTTCTTACTGAATATGCTATTGCGTATTATGAAGATTTGTTGAAAAGATTTGGTAACGGGCGCGAACGTAAAACGGAGATCAAACTTTTTGATACAATACAGGCCAAAGCAGTTGCTATTGCAAACACCAGGATTTACATGAATCGCTCTGAAGGCTTTATAGGCACGAGCCTGAAGAAAGACGAATTGATTGCAGAGTGTAGCGACCTTGATGATATTATCGTTTTTACCAAGTCTGGTAAAATGAAAGTAGTAAAGGTTGCTGATAAAGTTTTTATCGGGAAGGATATTATTCATGCAGCAGTATTTACAAAAAATGATGATCGTACCACCTACAATATGATCTACGCTGATGGAAAAAAAGGCATTAGTTACGCCAAGCGTTTCCAGGTTACAGGCGTTACCCGCGATAAGGAATATGACCTTACCAAAGGAGACGAAAAAAGTAAGGTTCATTATTTTAGTGTGAACCCGAATGGTGAAGCGGAAGTAGTTCATATTCTTCTCACCCCGGGCAGCAAGGCAAGAAATAAGGAATTGGAATTCTATTTTGAGACGCTCGAAATTCGCAGCCGCGGCAGCATTGGGAACCAGGTAACAAAATACCCCGTAAAATCAATTAAACTTTCAGAAAAAGGGAAATCCACACTTGATAAACGCCAACTTTGGTTTGATGAAACTTTTGGCAGGCTGAACACCGAAGAAAAAGGGCAGTTGTTAGGAGACTTTGACGGCGACGATAAAATTCTTGTAATCTATAAAGATGGGAACTACGAAGTAACAGGACAGGAGGTGACCCAACGGTTTGACGTAGACGCAATTGAACTGATGGAAAAATTCGATCCTGAAAAAATTATAACTGCAGTGTACCTGGATAACGAAAAGTTGCAATATAACGTGAAGCGTTTTAAAATTGAAACCACCACCCTGAATAATAAATTTCTCTTTATAAAAGAAGGCCGGGGCAATAAGTTGGTAAAGGTAAGTACTGAAGAAGAGCCTATACTTCAAATGCAGTCGGGACGAGGCGCGCAGGTGCGCAAAGCAAAAATCAAATTGCACAAAGTGGTAGATGTGATGGGTTGGAGAGCGATAGGCAATAAACTTACCGACTATTCAAAGTCTGACCAGATGGAATGGATACACCCTGAAAGACCTTCTGCGCAGCCTGAATTATTTGAATAACTACCTGGACACTTTTATTTGCAAAATGAAAATTCAGTTTATTTCGTTGTTTACTGGTCGTTGAAAAATAAAAAAAAAAACGCAGTGGAAATTCATCCACTGCGTTTTACTTAACTCCTATATTCACATTTAAAACCGATTACGCGTTTGAAATTTCTTTTTTGTTTTTTGTTGTATTGTAACTTGTGTTTGGCGTAATATTTTTATTGCCATTATTTACGGATGATTTATCGATCGTATTTTCTGTGTTTTCGAATACACGCAAATTATTTTGTACGTGCTGTACACCTGTAACATCTTCGGCAAGGTCTTCTGCCCTGTGTTTTGAATAACGGGAATCAACACTCCCATTCAACGTTACATCCCCATCTTTCACGTTTACTTCGATCCCTGATGCATCCAGGAATGAATCATCCGTTAGTTTATCCGAAACGTCTTCCCGGATTCTTTCTTCGGAACGGGTATAATTTTTAGGACCCTTTCCGCGATGTTGACCGCTTCTCAATTCGTCGCGTCGACGGCGTCGCTCAGCATCATCATCTCCAAACCAGGAGGCGACTTCATCTTTCGTTTTATCCCACCATCCACGGTCATTATTCCTGAAATTATTGTCTCTGTTGTTATTGCGCCAGCCTTCATTATTATACCTGTCATTGTTGTTGTAATGACGGTCGTACCTGTTATCCATGTACCTGACGTTGTAATCATTATAACGATGGTAACGATCGTTACGGTAGAAGTCGTTGCGGCTGTTATAATCGTTCGTGTAATTGCGGTCATAATCGCTATAACGCCCGTTCCTGTAATCAGGGAATCCCCCCGTGTTGTAATTGCGATCGTACCGGTCTGCGTAACTATCCCGATTTATATTATTGTAATTGTTATAATTTCTGTCGTACCTGCTATTCCAATAATCTCTTTCCCTGTCGCTGGAGTAGACATTTCTGTTGCCGTTGTTATAACCACGATAGTCATCTTCGGTGTTATAATTTCGATCCCAATTCATATCATAATTTCTCTCCTTATACGAAGGACGATTATCATCGCGATAACGCTCATTTCTATTATAGTTTTCCATGATTTTTATAGTTTTTACGTTAAATAACTATAAACAAGAAAAAATTATTCCTGATTAGGATAAAAGAGAATAATGTGAATAAGTAGAGATGTGCTATTTGAAAACCACTTGTTTAAATATGGATATTGAATCAATGTATAAATTTTTGAAAGCATTTTTATTTGTTTGTTGACAAGTTTCTACAAATAAATTATTCAGGAAAAAGCAGGAGCTTAAAAAAAATATGCCAGTTTTCTTCCGTGCAGCGCAAACGAAATATTTTTTTGCAGAAATTTATTTGTTTACTGGCAGGACTTACTCGTTGTGATTTTTTTTTAATTTTTCTTCCGAACAGGCGGAGAATTCGAATCATTGTCCGCTGCAGGTGGTTCCTGGTCTTGCGGCATTCTTTGGCTTAATTTGGACTCATCTATATTACCTTTTGCATCCAATATCGGATGGGGGACAGGCTCATGGCCTTCGGGGGTAATTTGATTAAAAATCTTTTCAATGTATACCCATTTCCCATCTTTCCATTTAAGGCCTTCATAATCGCCATCAGGGATGTAAGTGTATTTTTTCTGTGGTTCACCGGTTTCCGAAACCAGGTGCTCAAAAATAATAAGACCCATGCTGCTATCGAATGAAAGTTTTGGACTTGCATTCTTCTTATATTCCATCACATACCGGTCAATGTTGTCGCCGTGGAGGCTATTATTTTTAAAGCTAAAATTGGGGCCACCGAAAACCGGTTGGCCATCTTTAAAAGTTAAAATATCTATTATTTTTCGGTCACTTACCATGTTGTTGTCATCAAAGCCGAGCAGTGTATAATATTTTTTCCCAAAGGCCTTTTCTTCAACGATTTTGTAATAGAGAGCCCCTATCCAGGCACGGTTGCTGGTGATGGTATCCTCGATGTTTTTGATAAGATCAGTTTTGTCTATTAGCGGGAAAAGTTTTAACGAACCGTCCGAAGTATTCATTTGAATAGCTCCATGCTGACGTATCATATCTCCGTTGATCGCGAACTGCCATGTGAAAATTTTGAACGAGCTGTCTGCAGGAACCACCCTGGCAATAGTTAGCAAAGAATCAAAGGGAAAATAAAATGAATTTTTTATTTGTAAAGCGCGAACTAAAGTTCGTGTAAACTGGCTATCGGCTGTAAACCGGTCTTCAATATTTCTGCCATCTAAAATTTGGTACGCGAAAGTTGTCAATGAATCTTCTTTCTTCTGTAATATTTTTTTATCTTTTGCTGAAATATGCTGGCCAAAGCAAGTAGCTCCAAACAGGACAAAGGACAATAAGAAAACAGGCAGTTTATTCATTCAAAAAATGTTTGAACAAAATAAACTTTAAATCAGGTAAATTATTGTTAACTCAGCAATATTTAACTAACTTATAATGCTTTTGCTACAGCAATCAGGTTATGAAAAACCAGGTCGATATCATCATGATCATGCGGAACTTCCTTACGTGTTGTATCCAGGAAGATATTGATGGCAATGCCTAAATTTCGTCCGAATTTCATGTCACCTAATGTATTTCCTATCATCAGGCTTTTGGAAAGATCGATTTGAGGAAAATCTTTTAACGCTTGTAAACCCATACCGGGATTAGGTTTCCTGTTGGGGCTTTCCATGTCCGTGCAAACATATATATTATCAATTCTTCCGCCGGCGTCTTCTATTTCCTGCTGCATATTTTTATGAATAATATGCAGGTCTTCGATTTTGGTGACACCTTTTGCAACCCCCCGCTGGTTGGTGATGATCACGATGACGCCAAACTTTCTATTAAAAATTTCAAAGGCGTCTTTCACACCTTCATAAAATCTAAACTCCTCCCATGTATGAATATAATCATTATGCTTTTCATCATTCATCACGCCGTCGCGATCTATGAAAAGCGTCCAAGAAGCATTGATATTTTCCAGGATATTTTTTTCCAATTAAGAATGAACTTTTTTGTTTGTTTACTATAAATAAAATGGCAATTCTTCTTGCGCTTTTTTATAATCTTCAGGAATGCCGATGTCAATAAAATATTCGTCCTGTATCACGCCGTATAATTTGGGCGATTCGGTAACACCAACATTTTTTTCAAGATAATCTTTTTCAAAAGAAAATTTTTCCGGCAAATTCTCCTGCAGAAAACGCTGTGCATTCAAAGCGTAAACACCGCCGTTGATCAATCCTGAAGAATAAAATTGCTTTTCTTTAAAAATTTTGATTGATTCATCTTCGTTTAATTCAACTACACCATAACGATCGAAATCCTGCATTGGTTTCAAACACAAGGTGCAGTCAGCGTTTTTTGCTTCATGATGGTGATAAAGCAAGCCAGCGTCAACTTTATAAAATGTATCGCCATTGCATACTAACACATCTTTATGGGAGGTGCTTTTGCAAGCGCGTTTAACAGCACCACCGGTTCCCAGCGGTTCTGTTTCCAGGCATATCTTATAATTGAGATCCGGATAATGTTCGCGCAAATATTTTTCGATCGATTCATGCAAATAACCAACACTAAAAATAAAATCCTCAACTTCGTTTTTTTGTAAATATTCTATAAGGTAATGCAGAAAGGGGTTTTCGGCTACCGGAGCCATACATTTGGGAACTTCAGTAATCACCGATCGGAGTCTGGTTCCTAATCCTCCTGCAAGAATAATGGCTTCTTTAATCATTGGTGTCCCGAAAATATATTTCCTCTACAAACTGGCAAATGATGTGGCCAAGTGTAATATGGCCTTCCTGTATCCGTGGCGTATCATCTGAAGGAATGTTGATAAGTACATCCGAAAGTTTTTTTAGTTTCCCACCGGTGGAACCAGTAAAAGAAATAGTTATCATACCTTTTGCTTTCGCCTCGTCAAATGCGTTTACAATATTTTTGCTGTTGCCTGAAGTACTTAAACCTACCAGTACATCACCTGGCTTTCCTATTCCTTTTATCAGCCTTGAATAAATTACATCATAGCTATAATCATTTGCCACAGCGGTTATATAAGAAGTATTGCAGTGCAAAGCTTCTGCTGGCAACGCATCCCGATCGGTATAAAACCTGCCACTGAATTCTGCTGCCAGGTGTTGTGCATCAGAAGCACTTCCTCCATTTCCACAAAACAAAACCTTGTTTCCTTTCTCAAAAGCATTTACAATAACATTTACTGCGTCATTTACTGCCAGCAACAACCTGTCGTCATTAAGGATACTTTCTTTAACGTTTATCGACTCCTGAATTATTTTTTTTATTTTTTCCATCAATTAAGCTTGAATGGCAAAGGTAAACCCAATTATTTTTGAATCAGAACTATACACACCAGGTTGATAAACCGTGTTTGGTAAACGTATAGTTTTTTACTTCACCACCAAATTCTTTTAATGCTTCAATTACTCCATGATGCGTGTTTCCGGGACAGTAAAATATCATAAAGCCGCCTCCGCCTGCGCCGCTTATTTTTCCGCCGGTTGCACCCGCTTTTTTGGTGGCTTCATAAATTTGTTCGATGCGGCTGTTGCTGATATTACTGGCCATATTACGTTTGTGCTGGAATCCAAAATCCAATATAGCGCCAAATTCGTCAAGTTTCCCTTTCAATAAAGCTTCTTTCATCCTGCGGGCCTGTTCTTTCAACTGGTGCATCGCCTCGATACTTTTTTCATTTTTGTTATTCACGTTTTTCACCTGCTCGTCAATAATAGAGGCACTTTCACGGCTGGTAGCTGTAAAATAAAGCACCAGGTTGTTTTCGAGTTCATGAAGATATTGTGATTTGATGCGCAGAGGGTTTACGATCACTTTATCATCTTCGTAAAATTCCATAAAGTTGACACCTCCAAACATCGCCGCATATTGATCCTGTTTTCCTCCTGTAAGTTTCAAATCATTTCTTTCGATATCATAAGCATAATGGGCAATGTCATAATCGCCCAGGGGAAGCTTAAGCCACTCAACAAAAGCGCCAAGAATTGCTACAACCAAAGTAGAAGAAGTACCAAGTCCTGATCCTGCTGGTGCATCTACAAAAGTTGATAATCTAAATCCTGAAACGGGAAGCTGATAGTCTTTATAAATCCGGTTATAAACACCTTTTAAAAGATCAAGTGTTCCATCAATCGGAAGTCGCTCTGCCCAATCAAATTGCTGTTGTTCTTTTCTATCCAATGCTTCAACAATTATTTTATTTTCTTCCAGGGGTTCAATATTTGCATAGGCAAAGAGTGAGACAGTAGCATTTAAAATAGCGCCGCCAAACTGATCGCTATAAGGGCTTACATCTGTGCCGCCGCCGGCAAGGCCAATACGTAATGGGGCTTTACTTCGGTATATCATTCAAATAAATTTCATCAGGTTTAATTTTGCGTTTGCGCCAAAGGCCGAAGTTAAAAATTTAATATCGCTTGCACCATCTTTTCCCAACTGTATTTTTTCTTTTCTTCCCGCAGTTGTGGTAAAAAATAATTTTCTCCTAATTCAAAATATTCATTTATTTTTTGAGCAATACTTTCTGCATTGGGCTCTGCAATTAAACCTACTTTTTTATCAGGAACCATGGAAGGCAAACCTCCCACGTTGGTAACGATCATCGGTACTTCAAAATGATACGCCAGGGGAGTTACGCCGCTTTGGGTAGCGCTTCGGTACGGCTGTACTACACAATCCGCCGCACATAAGTAATATTTTATTTCACCGTCAGCAATAAAATGGGTATGTACGATCAGTTTATCCTTGATTGTTGCATCGTTCAGAAGTGATTCATAATTTTTTTTATCATCATAAAATTCTCCGGCGATCAGTAATTTTAAATTAGAAACACCTTGCTTTTCCTTCAGAAGTTTGAATGCCGTCAGGAGGAGATCTAATCCTTTATATTTTCTTATAAATCCAAAAAATAAAATCACTTTATCTTCCGGATTAATCCCCAGTTTTTTTCTTGCTTCTTCTTTACTTATTTTTTCTCCAAAATTATCATACAAAGGATGTGGAACTAATTGAGCGGGTTTATTCTTTGCAAATGTTTTTAAATCGGCCAACACTTTTTCACTCATGGCGATGAAAGCATCAACCGGCTTTATAAAATATTTGGTGAAAGCTTTATCGCCCGGCCTTTTCTCATGAGGCAAAATATTATCCGCAATACAAATCACTTTTGTGTAATGATTTCTTTTTACTCTTCTTAAAATCATGCCCAGGCAAGGGCCCATAAAAGGCAACCAATATCTTACTACTACAATCTCAGGCTTAATTTTTTTTATTTCATTTCCAACTGAAACCCAGTTCAATGGATTTACAGAATTTATTTTTATTTTGACAGGAATGCCTTCCGGCGCGGGCTCTGAAGAATACTGCGTGCTTCCCGGAAAAAGAAACGAAGGATATTGATAGGAAAAAGTATAGATGGTTGTATCAAATCCTTCATCTATAAATTCTTTGGCCAACCGCTCATTAAATGTGGCAATACCTCCTCCACGCAAAGGATAAGCCGAACCTATGATTATTATCTTTTGAGATGGCAAAGGAAAATAGTTTTTTGTATTATTTGTTCGTTTACTGCTAAAAGAATTTGAAGCAGCTAACCGGCATATATCAATGAGCCAATTACCTAATCAATTTTATCCTCAATTAAATAATGATTTCTTTCGGGACCATTCCTTGAAACAAGTTCACCTAAAAAACCGGCGAGAAAAAGCTGGGAACCGATAATCATCGCAACCAGCGCAATAAAGAAGAGCGGCCGTTGCGTCATTCCAGTCTGGTCAAAAAAGAATTTTGTGATAGTGAGATAAAGCGATACCATAAACCCAAACAAAAAAGAAAGTGTTCCCCACAAACCAAAAAAATGCATCGGGTTTTTACCAAATTTTCCGACAAACATGATCGAAGCCAAATCAAGAAATCCATTGATGAAGCGGTTCCAGCCAAATTTGGTCACGCCATATTTGCGCGGGCGGTGTTCCACCACTTTTTCACCAAATCTTTTAAAGCCCGACCATTTTGCAATTAACGGAATATAGCGATGCATTTCGCCATACACTTCAATGCTTTTTACTACTTTATGCTTATAGGCCTTTAACCCGCAATTAAAATCATGAAGGTAGATGCCGCTGGCGCGCCGTGTCGCTGCATTAAAAAATTTGGAAGGAATGTTTTTTGAAAGTGTGCTGTCATATCTTTTTTTCTTCCAGCCGCTCACGATATCCCAGTCGTCCTCCAGTATCATTCTTCTTAATTCAGGAATTTCATCCGGACTGTCCTGCAGGTCTGCGTCCATCGTGATCACTACATCGCCTTTAGCCATTTTAAAGCCTTCATTAAGCGCGGCGCTTTTTCCATAATTGCGTTGAAATCTGATTCCTTTTATTGATGGGCTAAGCGCGTGTAATTCTTCAATTATCTTCCACGAATTATCGATACTACCGTCGTCAACCATTATCACCTCGTAGCTGAAATTATTTTCATCCATTACACGCCGTATCCAAGCTTCCAACTCCGGCAAAGATTCTTCTTCATTGTAGAGCGGAACTATAACAGAAATATCCATGTGAAAACAAGTTTAACGGTCAATCTTCAATTGGCCTCGGATTTTTTTTAGTGATTCCTGCGCCAATTAATGAAGCAAGAGCACCAAAAATAAGATATCCCAGCAAAGTACCGGCGATAATAAATACCATGAAGAATTTTTTGGTAAAGCCAAGCGCCTGGTCAATTTGTTCCTGGCTCATCTGGCCTTTGGATTGCATTTTGGTTCTTGCGGCGTCCATTGCTTTTTCTCTTACGTCGGGAAAGAGATAAACGAAAATCACAATGTAAACAATCATGATTGCGGTAACCAATGCGGCTATCTTAAAGCCATGAGCAAAATAATTACCGAAAGTAGAATTGTGATCGATTTGTTTTCCGTACATGTTTACTGACCAAATAATCCCGACGATGAAAACGAGGTAGCTTACATATTGAAGCCAACTGTTCGTGTTCATATTAAGAAAATAGCTGACTAAGGCAATTACAATAAGAACTAATGAAATTACAATGCCTTTGGTGGTTGAAGTTGTTACAGTTTGTTCCATGGTAAAATTTATTTATTCAAAAGTAACCTGTCTTTATTGAATATCCCAATTACTTTTCCTTTTAATTTGTTGTGTACAAAAGCGTTGTTTTTACTTTTTGAGAAGATATTTTTTTCTTCAAAAACATATTCTTCTCCGGGAATAAAAAAGGTAAGATTGGCTTTGGTACCTGTTGTGACCGAAACTTCAGGTTGATTGAAAATTTTGCGGATATTTTCCGTTTGCATTTTTACAAACGCTTCCGCAGGAAGTCCACACACACCCGCCACGCCGAATACACTTTCCAACGTTTCCATACCATTTTTCGCGTATTGAAATTCACAAACCTTGTGGTCCCAATCCTGCGGCTGGTGATGGGACGCAATAAAATCGATGGCCCCGCTTTTTAAACCTTCTCTCAACGCATCCCGGTCTTGCCTGGTACGTAATGGGGGATTGACTTTTAAATTTGTTTCATAATCCCTGATATCTTCATCACAAAAAAATAAGTGGTACGGCGTTACCGAACAAGTAACGTTTAATTTTTCTTTCTTCGCTTCAGAAATTTGTTGCAAAGATTTCCTGGTAGAAATACCTGTGAAATGAATTTTGGAATTGGTGTATCGCAATAACTCAATATCTCTTGCAACCATTAATTCTTCTGAAAGAGCGGGCTTACCTTGCAAGCCTAACTTTGTAGATATTTCCCCTTCATTCATCAGCCCGTGGGTGCCAATAGTTTTGTCATCAGGTAATTGAATGATTGTGCCGTCTATAGCCAGTATATACTCCAGTGCTTTTTGCAGAATACCCGAAGATTGAACAGGTGTTGTTCCGTCAGAAAAAGCGATGGCCCCATAATTAAACATATCAAACATCTCGCTTAACTCTTTGCCTTCAGCATTTTTTGTGATCGCAGCTATGGGATGAATTGTAACAGGAACCTGCTTGCTTTTTTGCACAAGATATTCTACCTGCCCTTTGGTATACACGACAGGTTGCGTATTGGGAATAAGCATTACTTCTGTAAAGCCCCCCGCAGCGGCGGCAGCGGCGCCGGTTTCTACTGTTTCTTTGTACTCCTGCCCGGGATCACAAAAATTGGCAAAACAATCCATCCATCCGGCAGAAACATGAAGGCCTTGAGCTTCTATTATTTCATCAGCCTTTACTTCATCATCGCTTACATCCCCGATGATGCCGTTTTCGATCAAAATGTTTTTTGTTTTTCCGTGAAAAGGAGAGGAGGGAGAAAGTATGGTTGCGTTTTTAATTAAAACCTTCATTAGGTTTACCGTAAAATTTTGTTGCGACAAAAGTAGATGAAAATTTATAAATGATCCACATCGATTAAGGTTATTTGCATAATAAAAGTTTTTTGTTTTTGTGTTCGGGCAGTAAACGAAGAAACAATGTGGATTTTTGTTTTGTTATTTTGACCTTATAGCTACCACAGGATCAAGTCGCGATGCCGTCAACGCAGGAATGATACCAGCCAGAATCCCGATGACGATACAAATAGTAATGGCAAGAAAAAGAATGCTGCCCGATATAAAAACCGGAAAACTAAATACACTACTGAGAATAAGCGTGAGCAAATACACAAGCAGTAAACCCATCATTCCTCCCAAAATACATATAATGGCTGACTCAAGGAGAAATTCTGAAAGGATACTTCTTTTCTTTGCGCCGATGGCTTTTTTTAACCCAATAATAGGGGTGCGTTCTTTTACCGTAACAAACATGATGTTAGCGATACCAAAAGCGCCTACCACAAGGCTCAAAACACCTATTGCCCAACCACCGATATTAATGTTTGCAAATAAGGAACTTACTCTTTCACTGGCGCCGGAAATCTGGTTAATTGAAAAGTTGTCATCCTGTTTAGGGCTAAGTTTTCTTATAGATCTCATAACGCCTTCAAGATCATCGGCCAGTTCCTGCGAGCTGACATTTTTATCGGCTGTTACAATTATTTTAGGCGAACTGTTTTTTTCATTGATCAGGTTTCTTGCAAACCGGTAGGGAACCATAATGCTTTGATCGTAATCCATTCCCGTCATTGACCTTCCTGTTTTTTCAATCACCCCGATAATGACCGCTTTATGTTTTTTCACGCTTACTTCTTTGCCTACGGCGAGTGCCGGATTTCCAAATAAGTTTTCCGCATTGGAATAGCCCATAATAACTACGGCACTTCCTGAAGAAAATTCATTGCCTGAAATAAAACGTCCGTATTGAATATTTACTGGCTGGATACTATTTTCTTCTTCGCTGATGCCATACATCTGAACTCCTTCCAGCGCGTAACTTTCGTATTCAATATTTATGGGTTGATTGATTAAGAAGGCCACATTTTTTGCCAGGGCGCTTCTTTCTTTAATTAGTTGCACTTCATCAAAAGCGGGCTGCGGCCTGTTTACAAATTTCCACCAGGGATAATCAGGCCCGTTATGGAAATACTGCCATTTATCAATATAAATAGTATTACTTCCGAGGCTTTCAATTTGATTTTGAATATTTGTTTGCAGGCTGTTAACCGTTGCCAATACACCTATAATACAAAATATACCAAAAGAAATTCCTATAAGAGAAAGCGAAGTGCGTAGTTTATTTACCATCAGTTCCTGCATAGTCAGCCGGAAAGAACTTGACAAAATGTTGATGGTTTTACGCATAGCACAAATGTAATATTTCCCTATTGTTTCTGTATAAAAATATGCTGAAAGGTAAAATGCTGCGATAAAATGATATCAGGCAACGGCTTCTGCTTTATTAGAATTGATTTCGGTAATTTGCAATTTTTAAATTGTAACTCTTGATCTCTGCAAAAGAAAATCTGAGGCTTCAAAAAATATTGGTGCTGGTTGCAATAACCTTGTTCATTGTAAAACTGGTTGCCTGGTTCCTTACGGGGTCGTTGGCTATTCTTACTGATGCATTGGAAAGCATTGTAAACATAGTTGCAGGAATATTAGGGTTGTACAGCCTTACGTTATCCTCAAAACCCAAAGATGCCGATCATCCTTACGGGCACGGTAAAGTAGAATTTCTTTCAGCAGGTGTGGAGGGAAGCCTTGTAATTATTGCAGGATTTTATATTGTATATAAAGCTGTCGAAAGTTTTTTTTATCCCCATGTTATTCAAAAATTAAACATCGGTATTATACTGATAGCGGCTACCGCTGTGATAAATTTTATTACCGGCAAAATTTGCATCAATACCGGCAAAAAAAATAATTCGATGCAATTGATAGCGGGCGGGAAACATCTTGTTACCGATACATTTTCAACAGCGGCCATCCTCGCCGGACTGGCCATTATTTATTTTACCGGCTATAATTTTATTGACCGGCTGATTGCGTGTATTGTGGCCGTTATTATTATTTATACAGGATACAAAATTGTGCGTATATCCGTTGCCGGTATTATGGATGAAGCAGATGAACAACTACTGAAGGATATTGTGGACCTGCTGAATCAACACCGGAAAGAAAACTGGGTAGACCTTCACAATATGCGAATTATAAAATACGGAAGCACGCTCCATTGTGATTGCCACCTTACCATACCCTGGTATTTAAATGTGAACGAAGCGCATGCAGAAATAGAATCGCTTGGCAGCCTGATAAAAAATGAATTTGGCGGAGCCGTTGAACTTTTTGTTCACTCAGATGCCTGCTGTGATTTTTCCTGTAATATATGTTCAAAGCAAAACTGTATGGTTCGTAAACATTTTTTCGAAAAAAGAATCACCTGGACAATCGACAACATCTCAACCGATGCAAGGCATACTGTTCAAACTCCGGGGTAAAAAAAATATCCCTTCATAGAAATGAAGGGACTCCAAAATTCAAAAACTGATTATCCATTAAGACGTTTTCCGGGCATGGTTTACCAGGCATTCGCCTGTTAAACCGTCATTGGTTTAAAAATTTTAAAAGCTTAATTCATCATGTAAATTGTCGATGGATTTACAACAGTAGAATAATGGCATATATTGTATAAAATAAAGGTTAGCAACGGTTTATGTTTCTAAAACGACGGTTGCTTTCAAATATTTTATGCAATAAAAAAATAGGGTAAAGTTGCTTTGTTCAATCGATCTAAAATAGAAAAACTACTAAGTCTTTCCCCGATTTGATTACCGAGGATTTACTTAAACAAAAGCGCAACACTAAACGCAGCTGCCGCTGCCAATGCGCCTATCAAGGTAACTTTAAGCGCACCGGACAAAACGGGAACGCCCGTAATTTTACTTTTAAAATATCCGAAAACGAATAAACAAATAAGTGTGGCTACTACAGAAAATTTCAGCGCTTCTCTTGAGTCAGCAAGAAAGAAATAGGGGCTTAAAGGAATAATACCGCCAGCAGCGTAAGACAAACCAATATTCAAAGCGCTTTTCGTGGCACGCCGGGGATCGGGTTTGTCAAGACCCAATTCGAACTTCATCATGAAATCAACCCATTGCTTTTTGTCCTTTGCGATTTCTTCTGTTGCCTTTACCTGTATTTCTTCACTCAATCCCAGGTTTTCAAAAAAGTCGCGTACTTCTTTTTTTTCCATTTCAGGAATTCTTTCCACCTCCTCATATTCTCTTTTCAATTCACTGTTATAGTGGTCGAGCTCGGTTTTTCCTGCAAGGTATCCGCCTAATCCCATAGCAATACTTCCGGCAACAATTTCTGCAATGCCCGCAATCACTATAATAGAGCTGTTTGATACAGCCCCGGTTAGCCCCGCCGCAAGGGCAAAAGGCACCGTGAGCCCATCGCTCATTCCAATTACTACGTCGGTTAAAAAATCTGAACTTTCCAGGTGTTCTTCTTCGTGTTGGTGGTCGTGCATGGAGAATTTATGTGTTTGAATGAGTTGAAAGTGATTTAGCCTTTATACGAAATTTTATAAACCGTGCCATTGTAATCATCGCTTACCAATAATGAACCATCTTTTAAAAACTGTACATCTACCGGCCGGCCATTTACTTCTTTTTCATGTTGTAACCAACCAAACGCAAATGGAACAGGATCCAGGTAATTGCCGCTGCTGTCTTGTTTCAAGACCACCACGCGATAACCAATTGGAATGCTTCTGTTCCAACTTCCGTGTTCGGCAATAAAAATAGCATTTTTATATTCTGCAGAAAACTTATTATCTGCATTGAATCTCATACCCAATGACGCAACATGCGCGCCGAGACGTTTTACAGGCGGCGTAAAATCAGCACAACTTTTGTCTTTACCAAACTCAGGATCGGGAATGTTTCCCTGGTGACAATAAGGAAAACCAAAATTCATCCCTGCCTTGGGCGCTTTATTCAATTCATCGCTGGGAATGTCATCGCCAAGATTATCGCGGCCGTTATCCGTAAACCACATTTCTTTTGTTTCCGGATTCCAATCGAAGCCCACACTATTCCTTACACCACTTGCATAAATTTCAAAACCGGAACCATCTGCATTGATGCGGCAAATAGTGCCGTAGTAAGGTTTTGAAGGAACGCAAACATTACACGGAGCTCCAACACCTACATATAATTTATTATCCGGTCCAAAAGAAATATATCTTAATCCGTGATGTGAATCAGAAGGGAACTGGTCGTATACCACAGCCGGTTTGGGAGGGTTGGCAAGATTTTCTTCGATATTATCCATCCTGTAAATGGTAGAACCGGCGCCGATATACAAACTCCCGTCTTTGAAAGCCACGCCATTTGCAGCGTTCAAGCCGCCCGCGATTTCATAAACACTATCTGCGTAGCCATCATTATTCTTATCAGGAATGGCATATACCTTGTCATTGCGCGTTCCTACATACACCGTTCCTTCGGGAGAAACGCATAGACTACGTGCATTGGGGACTTCAGCATACACATTTATGGTAAATCCCTGCGGAAGCTGAATCTTATCAAGTTTGTATTTTTTGAAAAGCGCACTATCTGTTTGTGAGCCGTTGCTGGCAGCGGCACCTGGATTGTTTTTGTCGTTATTACAACCTCCTGTAAAAATGAGGAAAAATAAAATCGCGAAAGAGATAACGATTTTTTGTGCCGTAGAATTAAAACGATTCATGATAAACGATTTAATGATTGAATAATAGCAATTTCATTTAAATGTTCAGATTACGAAAGTATTGAATAAAATGTGTTCAACGGATCGATAAGTCCAATAATAAATATTCTAAACCAAATTGACAGGGAACAGTGAACAAAGAAATAAGGCTTATTTCTGTTTTGTGTGATTTATTCGTCTAATAGCCTCGCAAGAAAAAGCAATTCGTTCTTTTTATAAAGTTGCGCAGGATCGGTAAAGCATTTGCTGAATTCTTCAAGGAGGTGTTGAACAATTCTTTTATCACTAAGGGGTTTAAAATACGAAGGCACTGGCGGAACAGAGATTCTTTTGAAATAACTTTCCACATCTTTTTGCGAGTATACCTGCCCGTTAAGCGGATCGATATAAAAATTTATTTTTTCTGATTGTTGCCTCGTCGGGTTTGGAAACTGGTAATCAATATCGAAATAAGCGAGTATAAATTGTTTGGGAATATTGATGGCTTTTGCAGGAATATCCAGCAGCTCGCAAAGAATTAGATAAAGAATTCCGTTAGTAATGGAATTACCTCTTTTATTTTCAATCAGTTTAGTGATTAGAAAATCTTCTTTGATCTCGTAGTTGACCTCGTTGCCTTTTAATTTGTAATAGCTGTATAAAATACCTGAGATCACATTTACCTGTTCCAAAGGTGTAAGATAACTGTTAAGTTCCAGCCAGATATTTCTTCTTATTTTTTCAATTTCCTGTAAGGCAGATGTAGCGATCATTTCAGGATAGCAATATTTTGCCACCAGCAAAGAACCGTGCAGCAATTCACAAGTGCCGTTTTTCCATTCGGTAAATTCTTCTACAAGATCCCTGAAATGTAATTTGTGTATGATAAGCTCGATGCGGCTTTGCACATTTTCATCAGGACTATTCTCCCATAAATTTTCCAAATTAGGAATAATAGCGCGTCCATGAGATATGATGCGTTCGGTGACGGTTGTGAAAACTTCGTCATCCGGATCATCGATCAGGTGAAAAAGGGCCGATATTTCTTTGTTTTCGAGCATTTATAAAAAATAACAACTCAATTTATAATTTTGGTAAAGATAGAAAAGTTTTAAAAAGCCTTTGTGCCGAAGCCAAATTTATCCAGCTTTTTCCATGGCAGGTTTTTTAATAATATTAACAGCAGAATTCCAATCGCAAAGCCTTTTAAAACACCAGGTAGAAAATCAAGAGCAGTAAAATAATGGTCTGCGATAAGCGAAATTATTAAAATCAATAAACCAATTGATAACCTGTTTTTACCCATTCTCTTTATAAAAATAATATTTCCTGTAAAATAAAAAAGCTTTTAGAGAAATATAATTTTCCTTTATGGAAGAGGGTGGCGGCAGCAAACGAACAAATTGTTCAGATTTTTAATTTTTGCATTAAGCGAAATAAAATCGCTTTTAAAATATTTACATTTGTCAAAGGCAAAAATAAAAATCTATGAAAGATAAAATAGCATTGATTACCGGCGGAAGCCGTGGTTTGGGAAAAGAAATGGCTTTTCGCCTCGCGCAAAAAGGAACTGATATTATAATTACCTATGTGTCAAAAAAGGATGCTGCAGAGCAAGTGGTAAGCGAATTGGAAAAAATGGGACGAAAAGCAGCCGTCCTAAAGTTTGATGCAAACAATATTGCAGCTATCGGAGATTTTGTGAATGATTTTAAAAAAATACTTTCATCAAAATGGAACACAGATAAATTTGATTTTTTAATTAACAATGCCGGCAACGGTGCCAATATTCCTTTTGCAGAATCAACAGAAGATCAGTTTGATCTCTTTATGAACATTCATTACAAAAGTGTTTATTTTCTTACGCAAAAATTACTGCCGCTGATGAACGACAACGGGAGAATTATTAATATTTCGTCTGGCACTACCAAATATGTGATTCCGACCTATCCGCTTTATGCACCGATGAAAGGCGCAGTAGAAGTGCTGACAAGATATCTTGCAAAGGAAGTTGGTTCACGCGGCATTACCGTAAATGTGGTAGCTCCCGGGCCTGTTGAAACTGATTTTAATGATGGCGGGAACCGTGATTTTCCGGATAGAAAAAAGTTCCTGGCTTCGCGCGCGGCGCTAGGTAGAGTAGGGCTTCCGGAAGATATTGGTGGCGTAATCGCTTTTTTGTGCAGCGAGGATGCGCGCTGGATAAGCGGCCAGCGAATTGAAGTTTCAGGTGGAATGAACCTGTAAGTTTTCTATAAACGATTTATAAAAATTGTATTGCTAATGATAAAAGAATACCTGTTGAGAAAAATAATTTGTTCAATTTTCCTTTTTCTTTTTGCATCGGTGTTTGCTGAGGTGAGTGCGCAAAAACCGGGTAAAACCGAAATTACCAAATGGCAAAACGGAAAGACCACAGCCGTTTCGATCACATACGACGACGGATCATCCAATCAATTTAAAACCGCGCTGCCCATAATGGAACGGATGAAACTTCCTGCAACTTTTTTTGTAATTACCGGCCCGGTAAAAGGTTCTGTTTATCCCCCAAAATTTGTGGGCCGCCCGGTAAAGATAATTATTTCCGAAACAGCAACCGTTCCTACAAATGCCAATAATTTTTTTGAGCGCGCTTCTGCTTCCTTGTATTTGGGATACGCGGGAACGTTACCATATTATAATAAGGCTGATGAATTATACGAATCAGGAAAAAATGAAAAAGCTTACAAAGTAATGGACAGCCTTTATGCTGCAGTGAGAAGCAATGAGCTGAAACCAGGAAAAGATACCAGTATGGAAATGGCGCAGGAAGAAGGACTTACCTGGAAAGATTTAAAAAACGATGCAGCTAAAGGATATGAAATTGCGAGCCACACGGTAACGCACGCGCACCTTGCTATTTTAGACACAGCCAATATGGGTTATGAACTTAGAAAAAGTAAAGAAGAAATTAGAAACCATTTAGGAGAAAAATATACTTATTCTGCCGAAGTGCCTTTTGGTATTGAAGATCCGCGGGTGATGAAATATGGTTTTCCTATTTATCCGGCTTTGCGAAATTCAATGCCCGAACCATGGATGAAAGAGATCAACCGTGGCTATAAAGATCAACCCGGAAATTCAGACAAAGAATATGTGCAATGGCAGCGCGGTCCTTTGTCAAAAACGCCGATGTCTTTAATGAAATCGTGGGTAGATACTTCTTTAGCTCATGATAACATCTGGCTGGTGTTGGTTTTTCATGGCATTGATGATATTGGCTGGGAACCTACGCCGCATGAAAAACTGCAGGAATATTTTCAGTACATAAAAAATAATGAAGATAATATTTGGGTGGCACCTTTTGGCGAAG
This sequence comes from uncultured Chitinophagaceae bacterium, assembly GCA_963783125.1. Taxonomy (GTDB): domain Bacteria; phylum Bacteroidota; class Bacteroidia; order Chitinophagales; family Chitinophagaceae; genus Ginsengibacter. The sequence continues at coordinate 198,698 of CAWAMQ010000006.1, read as the reverse complement.
TGGCAAGATATGTAAGAGAAAGAATGAACGCTAAAGTAGATAGTAAAAGCGCAAGCAATAAAATAACTGTTGAACTTTCTCAATCGTTGGACAGCAAAATGTATAATGAGCCTTTAACGCTTAAAACCTATGTTCCTCCTGGTTGGAAAAAAGTTGAGGTAAAAAAGCGTGACGGAAAGCATGCATTGCAAACGCAAAAAGATCAAAACGGAACTTTCGTTCTTTACCAGGCTGTGCCGGATGGCCAAATTATAGAAATTGTAAAGGGATAGACTAAATGAAAATATCGTTTTTTTGTTTGTTTACTGTCCTTTTTGCGGGCACATGCCATTTTGTAATTTGAAAAAGAATTTTTCTTTTTAACTTTAGAATTCTCTGGTAACGAAGGCGAAAGTTTTATATCCTTTGTTATTTGTTTATAAGTGTTGCTAATAAATAACCGGTTTCTTTATTTTAAAATCTTCAAATATCTTTTACATGAAAAAAGTCGAAGGCAGGTTTTTGGGTTTTCTGGTGTTGCTGATGCTTCCCTGGTCAGTATTTTCTCAAAATAATGTATGGAATGTAAAAAACACTGAACTACAGGATCACTGGCAGATTCAAACTTCTGATAAAGTTTCTGCTAACGGTGAAAAAATTTCCACGTTAAATTTCAAACCCTCAGGCTGGTATGCAGCCAAAGTTCCCAACAGTACCTTAGGAACTTTAGTGGATGATGGTGTATTTAAAAATATTTATTATAACCGCAACCTGGAAAATATTCCTGATAGTTTATTTACAAATCCCTGGTGGTATCGCCGCACATTTGTTATCAGCAATAAAGAAGAAGGGCAGTTTTACCGCCTGCGTTTTAATGGCATCAGTTACAGCGCCGATATTTGGCTTAATGGAAAAAGGATTGCAACTGCAGATTCTGTAAAGGGAAGTTTTCGTCAGTACGTTTTTGATGTAACGCCTTATGTAAAAAAGGGCGAAAACGTGCTTGCGTTAAAAGTAGCACAAGCCGGCCCCGGCGACCTGAACATTGGTTTTGTGGATTGGAATCCTGAACCTGCCGATAACCACATGGGCATCTGGCGTGATGTGCACCTGCTGGAAACCGGCCCTGTTTCTTTGGATCAGCCATTTGTTATCACAGATGTTGATACCACCACTTTGGATCATGCTGACGTTACCATAAAAGTAAAACTCGACAACCATTCAGATAAAATGATAAGTGGTGTTTTGAAAACTACCCTTGGAAATGATATTCATATTTCGAAACAGGTTTCCTTAAATGCAAATGAATCAAAAGAAATTGTTCTTTCTCCTTCAGACTATAAAGCGTTGAGTATGGATCGTCCAAAATTGTGGTGGACACACGATTTGGGCAAACCGAATTTGTATGCGCTTAAAATGGATTTTGAAACCGGAAATAAAATTTCTGATTCCAAACAAATGAAAATTGGTATCCGTTCGGTTTCGGGATACAGGACTCCGCGGGGCTTCCGTGCCTATCGTTTGAACGGGAAAAAAATATTGATAAAAGGCGGTGGCTGGACAGATCCCATGTTGTTGCGGGCCACTCCCGAATATGAAGAAGCCGGAATTGATTATGCCGTTCACATGGGCTTTAATGCTTTACGTATGGAAGGTTTCTGGGGAGAAAATCAACACCTGTATGATTTGTGCGATGAAAAAGGAATTTTAATAATGGTTGGTTTTAGTTGTCAATGGGAATGGAAAGGATTTTCGATGCATACCGCCACTGACGATAAATACGGCGTTATTTCTACGCCTGAACAAATCGATGTTGCGACGCAATCATGGCGCGATCAAATCCTTTGGCTGAGAAATCATCCCAGCATTTTTCTTTGGGCGTATGGAAGTGACAAATGGCCGAGGCCCGAGCTTGAAAAGAACTATTTGAATGTTTTGGCGAACTACGATCCAACAAGACCGTATGTACAATCGACTCATGAATGGACAAGCGAACTTACCGGCTATACGGGAATGAAAATGCGCGGCCCTTATGATTATGTGCCGCCGGATTATTGGTATATCGATACAACTTACGGCGGTGCATTTGGCTTCAATACAGAAACAGGTCCCGGCCCGCAGGTACCCGTTCTGGAAAGTTTGAAAAAGATGATTCCTAAAGATTCGTTGTGGCCGATAGGCAGTTCCTGGCTGTATCATGCTGCAAGAGGAAACTTCCATAATCTTACCCGTTACAATAATGCGATGGATCAAAGATTAGGAAAGGCAACTTCTCTGGTTGATTATGAAAGAAAAGCCCAATACCTGAACTATGAAGGAATGCGCGCTATGTTTGAAGCTTTTGAATCAAACCGCTTTGAAGCTACAGGTATCATTCAATGGATGTACAATGCTTCGTGGCCAAAACTTTGGTGGCAATTATATGATTATTACCTGATGCCTACAGGCGCTTTTTATGGTGCGAGAAAGGCGAATGAGCCTTTGCACGTTTCTTATAATTACGGAGACAACGCCGTAGAAGTGATGAACAATACGGGCAAAAAAACAGGCGGACTAACGGCAGAAATAAATATTCTTGATTTTGGTTCAAAATCAGTTTTGAAAAAAACAGTTGCCGTTCCTGAATTGAATTCAAAAGAAACAAAACAGGTTTTTGATTTGCCTTCCGATGTAGATCTTACAAAAACTTATTTCCTCGATTTGAAATTATTTGATAGAGAACACAAAAATGTAAGCAACAATTTGTATGTTCTTTCTACCGAAAAAGATTCCCTGGATGTGAAGAAAAGTAACTGGTACGTTACACCTCAATCTCATTATGCCGATCTTACTATGCTCGGGCAATTACCAAAAGTGAGATTGCAAACAAGCGAAAACACCAGTACCAGCAATGGAAAAACAATGATGACGGTGAAAGTTAAAAACCCGACATCGCATCTTGCGTTCATGGTTTATCTCGATTTGAAGAAAGGCAACACGGATGAATCTGTCGTTCCGGTTTTTTGGGACAGTAATTATTTTACGCTTTTACCTGGCGAGGAAAGGACCGTTTCAGTTTGGATTCACACGTCAGACTTGAAAGGACAAAAACCAGTTTTGAAAGTGGGAGGATGGAATGCAGACTAACATGTTTAGAAAGTTTAGGAAAAGGTTTAGAGGAGTTTAGCAACCAAATTCACAATTGACTATTGACGATTGACTAATGAGAACCTTAAAAATTGCAGTTGCACAATTTGCTCCGAAAGATGGAGATAAAGAATACAATCTTTCTGTCATTGAAAAATTGACGGCGAGAGCGAAAGCTTCTGGCGCTGAAGTGATTAGTTTTCATGAAATGAGCATAACTGCTTATACTTTTTTTAAAGATCTTGACAAAGACCAGGTAAAAAGTTATGCGGAAAAAGTGCCGGACGGAGACAGTACAAAAAAACTCATTCAAACCGCTGAAAAGTACGACATCACTGTGTTGGCAGGATTGGTAGAAATTGAAGATGAAAATCTTTACAACACCTATATTTGTGTTGATAAAACCGGGCTCAAAGCGAAATTTAGAAAAATTCATCCTTTCATCAGTAAATATCTTTCGCCCGGAAATGAGTACGTAGTCTTCGACATCAAAGGCTGGAAGTGTGGCATTTTGATCTGCTACGATAATAATGTGGTGGAAAATGTAAGAGCCACTTCCTTGCTTGGCGCTGAAATTATTTTTGCGCCACACGTTACCATGTGCACACCTTCATCAATGCCGGGAAGAGGTTTTGTAGAGGATGCTCTTTGGCAAAAAAGAGAAGTTGATCCGGTTCCGCTGCGGATGGAATTCGACGGGCCAAAAGGGCGTCAATGGCTGATGAGATGGCTTCCGGCGAGAGCGTATGATAACGGTGTGTATTATGTTTTTACCAACCCTATTGGTTATGATGGAGAACATCTGAAGAACGGAAATTCAATGATACTGGATCCTTACGGAGAAGTGTTGACGGAAATTAAAAGTTTTGAAGATGAAATTGCTGTGACCATTATTACGGAAGATAAATTGAAACTTGCGGGAGGATGGCGATATAAAAATGCCCGTCGCCCGGAATTGTACAAAGATATTTTAGGCGCAGATCATCAGTCAGAAACCAAACCGGTTTGGTTGAACAATGAAGAGAAGGATTAATGTTTTATTGTGTGTAACTATAAAGCATAAACGAAAATAAAATTTAAAAGAATTTGTTTGTTTACTGGCAATGTTTAAATAAAGAATAAAGAACAAGGAATAATGAATGCAGAAGTTGTAAAAAACGTATTAATTTGTCATATATTATCCTGATAAAATTCAAATCATTCTTCATCTTTCATAAAAAAATCCATGGCTACAACTACCAGTGCTACAAAGAGAAATTATTACATCGTGTTTTTAATTATGCTCACCTTCTTTGTGATCTCATTTTTAACCAATATTATCGGCGCTTTGATTCCGGATATTAAATCTGGTTTTCACCTGAGCTTAACGGAGGTGGCTATTTTACCTTTTGCTTTCTTTATTGCCTATGGTGTAATGTCTATACCTGCAGGCATGATGAACGAAAAGTATAAGGAAAAGAAAATAATGGTCGCAGCCTTTGTGGTTGCTTTTTTGGGTTCTTTATTGCTTGTGTTATTTCCCAATTATACCAGTTACATCATCTCCTTATTTTTGATTGGATGTGGAATGGCCATGCTACAGGTAGTGATCAATCCTTTGCTGAGGACGGCGGGTGGCGAGGAGAATTATGCTTTTAATTCCGTATTGGCCCAACTGATCTTTGGAGCAGCTTCTTTCATTAGCCCTCTTGTATATTCCTACCTGGTGGTTAACCTTGCCAACAAGGGTGATATTGATCCGGTACAAAGAATTTTCACTTCCATAGTTCCTGAAAATTTGCCCTGGATCTCATCTATATTGGGTATTTGCGGTAGTGAGTCTGATCATGTTCATAGTTATAATTGTATCGCGTTTTCCAAAAGTTTTTTTGAGTAAAGATGAGAAAGCCGGAGCGTTGCAGGTTCATCTTGATCTTTTAAAGAAACCGATTGTTATTCTTTTTTTCATTGGCATGTTTTGCTATGTGGGAACAGAACAGGGCGTAGCAAACTGGATATCACAATTTTTATATGAGTATCACAACTATGATCCGCAAACTTCAGGAGCAAATGATGTAGCCTACTTCTGGGGAATGATGACAGCGGGCGGCGTGCTCGGATTGTTTTTATTAAAGATAATGGACAGCAGCAAAGTGCTTATTAGCTTTACGGTCTTAGCCATTATCTCGTTGAGCGTTGCATTATTCACAGGCAACGATCGTGTTGCATTGTATGCTTTTCCCTGCATAGGATTTTTTGCCTCTGTGATGTACCCGATCATATTTTCATTGGCCTTAAATTCACTGGAAGAGCATCACGGGGCTTTCTCCGGAATTTTATTGACAGGCATCATCGGTGGAGCGGTTATTCCTCTGATCATCGGAGCTATCGGCGACCATTTCGGCCTACGTACCGGAATGCTTTTCTTATACATCACACTGGGATATATTTTGAGTATCGGGTTTTGGGCCAAACCGCTCATTAAAAATAAAACGATACAGATGCAGAAAGGAGAACAAGTTTAGATGGTTTAGTCCGAAGTCTCTAAACTCCGTTCTAAACAGCTTAGGTGGTTTAGATTGGTTAGTGCTTAAACTTCTAAACGCTTTGCTAAACCATTTTTCTAACCTTTCTAAACTTAGTCATAAATGAATCAAATAAATATTATCGGAATTGACCTTGGTGGAACACATGTGCGTGCAGGAGTTGTTGCCGGTGGTCGTTTGGCGGAAATTGTTTCAACACGCATTCCTTCTTCAGGAACGGTTGAAGAAGTGTTGAATGTTATATATGAATTAGTCGATCCTCTGCTAGATAGTGATGTAAGAGCAATAGGGATCGGCGTTCCAAGTGTTGTCGATATTGAAAACGGAATTGTGTACGACGTTCAAAATATTGCGTCATGGAAAAAAGTGGAACTCAAAAAATTAATGGAAGAAAAATACAAACTTCCTGTTTTGGTCAATAACGATGCTAATTGTTTTGCTTTAGGAGAAAAATATTTTGGCAAAGGCAAAAAGTTTCACTCGATGATCGGGCTCACAATCGGAACCGGTATGGGAGCCGGAATTATTATCAATGATAAATTATATGCCGGCGTTAACTGCGGTGCCGGTGAATTTGGAAATGTTGAATACCTCGATCAATATTTTGAATATTACGCCAGCGGCCAATTTTTTGAAAATTGTTATCAAACGAATGGAGAGGTTGCTTATAAAAAAGCGTTAGATGGCGATCCTCTTTCAATAATGATCTTCGAAGAATTAGGAACTCATATTGGAAATGCAATAAGAATGATTTTATACACGTATTGTCCGGAAATAATTGTGTTCGGCGGATCTATCAGTAAGGCATACACGCTTTTTGAAGAGAGAATGTGGGAGCGCATTCACACTTATGTTTATTCAAATACGCTTGAGCAATTTCATTTAGAAGTTTCTGATTTGGAAAATCCGGGAATTCTTGGTGCGGCTTCTCTATATTATGATGAGCAGGCTTCATAAAATAGAAATCTGGCGAATAAGTTTGTTTACTGCAAAGTTCTACCAGAATTTGAACCCCAAAGCAATTGCAGCATAGATCATCGTCATTATGAAAATTCCTTTAGCAGTTTTATCATTGCGGCCATTTACATAGACGGTAAAAAGCGCCGCATTCGCAACCAATGAAACGCTGATAGCAACCGTAATCAAACTGGGATTCATCTTCAGCCACTGAAACATCTCTGAAAGAGTAAGTGCTTTAAACTTAAAAAGTTTGTAAATGAGGAAACCGATCATTGGCGCGATAAAACCAACCGCGAGCCCGAATATAAAATTGTCTTTTTTGAAGATCATAAAATGTCCCAGTTATTTTCCAGTTCTTTTTTAAGCTTATAATTAGTGAGGTCAAATTGCACAGGAACTACACTTACATAGTTGTGTTCAAGCGCCCATACGTCCGTGTCTTCACCCGGATCAAAATTTTTAAATTCGCCTGTCAACCAGAAATATTTTCTGCCATGCGGATCAAGCCTTTCATCAAAATCCTCATCATATTTTGCATACGCCTGGCGACATACTTTAATGCCGTTCATTACTTCCAACGGCCCTTGCGGAATATTTACGTTAAGGAGAAAATGTTTTTCCAGGTCTTTTTTCATAACGCTCTCCACAATTTTATGAACATAAAATTCAGCAGCTGTAAAATCGGCTTCAATGCTGTAATCCAGTAAAGAAAAGCCAATAGAAGGAATGCTTTCAATAGACGCTTCCATCGCGGCACTCATGGTTCCTGAATAAATTACATTGATAGAATGATTGGCCCCGTGATTAATACCACTCAAACAAATATCCGGCTTACGGTGAAGGATCTTATCTACAGCGAGTTTTACACAATCAACAGGTGTTCCGTTGGTTTGCCATGCTTCGGCACCATCAAAAAAATCTTTTACTTTATCCAATCTTAATGGAACTCCGATGGTTATTGCATGCCCCATTCCGCTTTGAGGTTTGTCAGGAGCCACTACTACTACGTCGCCCAGGTCTTTTACAGCGTTCACTAAACTTCGTATACCCGGCGCCGTTATTCCATCATCATTGGTAACTAATATTACGGGCCTTTCTTTTTCTATATCCGGCATTTATTTTTTCTGTTTATTTTTCTTATTCACCATTCCTTATTCACAATTCACTATATTAAAACCATCTGAACCATGGTCTGCTCACTGCCTCTCTAAACGGCCATGGAATAGCAATTAGTATTAGCAGCAAAGAAATTCCAAAAAATATTAAGGTCTTTTTAAATTTACCACTTGAGTTGAAAGCTTTTTTGACAGCCACTCTTCCCACATGAACCAAAATCCAGGCTATGATCATCATGAAAGAATGTTCTACTGTAAAAAAACGAACCATTGGTTCTTTCATACTTTCACCCATATTGCCTAAACCTGTGTACCATCCGTTCATAAAGTAAAGCGCCAGTCCGAGCAACAATTGAATGTCCATGCTGATCATGAAAAATAAGTTAGCTTTTCCATCGGCAGCTGAATATATCCTGCTGGATGCCATTCCGGTGATAGCGCTTATCAACGTCCAAAAACCAAAAATTAAAATAAGCCAGCGAAATAAATTGTGTAATACAAGCAGAGTTTGCATAATAAATTGTTTTGGCAAAAATAAGGGTAAAGAGGGATAAGTAGGTAGTGAACAAATCTTCTTAGCAGATTTCTATTTTCGCTTTTCTATTTCCGTTATACTTAAACGAAGATCAAAAAAAGTGGCCGGGCTTTACCAGTTGCGGATATTCTTTTTGAAAATGTTTAATTTCAGGAATAGAAACATGTTGCACATATCCACTGTTGGGATTTTTTGCAATGTAATCCTGGTGGTAATTTTCTGCTGCCCAAAATTTCGTGAGAGGCAGTACATGCACAGCAATGGGTGCATTGTATTTTTTGGATGCACTTAATTGTTTGATATAATTTTCGATTTGCTGTTTTTCGGAATTGTTTGTGTAAAATGCAATAGAACGATACTGGCTCCCGAAATCCGGAGCCTGCCCGTTTGTAGCAGTTGGATCTTGGCCGGCAAAATATACTTTTAATAAAGTTTCGTATGACACAACGGAAGGATCATAATAAACCATCACGCTTTCGGCATGGCCTGTATTGCCCGTCTCCACCATCTGGTAATTTGGGTTCTTTGCTGTTCCGCCGGCATACCCCGAAACGGCCTCCTTTACGCCTTTAATGCTTTCGAACAAAGCTTCCTCATGCCAAAAACATCCTGCCGCAAATACTGCCTTGCTGTATTTTGATAAATCCTGCTGGTTGGGTGTGGTTGTATTTTTATTAACGGAGTTCTGTCCGCATGAAACAAAACCGGTTATCATCGCAGCGATAAAAAATAATGAGAATAAAGATTTCATCTTTTGCTGTTTACCAAATGTACGTATTAAATAAGCGCAGGGATGTTAAAAGGAAATGTGAAAAAACATTCAATCATGGTTCGGAGAGCAGCTTTAATTGTTAGAATTTTCTTAATCCGTGTTTTTAAGCAAACCTTTACAATGAAATAACGCACTATTAAAGACAATCAGCATTTTTACTTTATCTTTTAGTTAAGTATAATTGTAACGTTTGTAACAGTTTGTCAAATGTTTTTGTATTAATTTGCAATATAAAATAACCAATACCCGTTTTAAAAACACACCATGAAGAGAATTATTGCGATATCATTTTTGCTTTTGTTTTCAAACATTCTTTTGGCTCAAATTCAAAACCCCGTTGAATGGACAGCCACTTCAAAAAAGATTGCGGATAAAACATACGAAGTTCATATAACAGCCACTATTGATCATGGGTGGCATATTTATTCCCAAACAACACCTGATGGTGGCCCGATTCCGACAAGTATAACATTTACTAAAAATCCATTGGTTATTGTAGAAGGAAAAGCAAAAGAAGTAGGCAAACTGGAGAAGCACCACGAACCACTTTTTGGTGTGGATGTAAAACAATTTTCCAATACAGTAGATTTTGTTCAATTGGTAAAATTAAAAGCGCCTGTAAAAACATCAATGAACGTGGCGGTAGAGTTTATGGTGTGCAACGATAAACAATGTTTGCCTCCCTCTACCAGGAAATTTTCAGTTACACTCTGATAAAAGAGTTTAAATAAAAAAGTTTTTAATGAACAGGTTTTTTACCGGCCTTTTGGCTTTATTGTTTTGCCTTTTTCTTTCTGCCAAAGCTTCATCACAGGACACGTCTGCTGTTACATTCAATTATGATTACCAGCGGCTCAACGATAGCGAAGTAGTTTTTGATCTTGCTGCGAAAATAAAACCCGGTATTAAACTTTTCGCGTTACAACATTCGTCCGACGATGTGCTCTATTCTTCCATTCATTTTGATTCTTCTGAAAAAAATAAATTACAGGATTCGTTATTTCATTCCGGAGAAGAGCAAAAAGCAATGGATCCTTCATTGAACAGCGAAGTTCATTTTTATACAGATTCTGTTACATGGAAACAAAAGGTGGCAGCATCATTAGCCGACAGTTTTTTATTAAAAGGAACGGTGAGTTATATGTATCAGAAAGGGGCTGATTATTTGCCGGGAGAAAGTGAATTCAAAACTTTTATTTTACCGGGCAGCAAAACAGACGGTGCTGATTCTCCTCAATTGAAAGCCGCTCCAACTGCCGGTTCTGTGGCAACGCGATCTCTTACCTGGATATTTTTTACCGCATTTGCGGGCGGTCTGCTGGCATTGATAACTCCTTGTGTTTATTCAATGATCCCCGTTACGGTAAGTTTTTTTACCAAAAGAAGCAGGAACAAATCTGAAGGAATTAAAAATGCTTTTCTGTATTCTTCATCGATCGTTTTTATTTTCACTTTACTTGGATTTTTGATCACCGTAATTTTTGGGCCAACTGCATTAAATAACCTGGCTACCAACTGGATCGCCAACCTTATTTTCTTCGCGTTATTTTTATTATTCGGTATTTCCTTTTTAGGGGCGTTTGAAATTGCGTTGCCCAGTTCGTGGGGAAATAAAGCCGATAGCAAAGCCGGCACCGGAAGTTTCATAGGCATTTTCTTTATGGCGCTTACGCTGGTGGTGGTTTCGTTTTCGTGTACAGGTCCCATTATCGGAAACTTATTGGTGATCGCTGCAAGAGGAAGTTATTGGGGGCCGCTCATTGGTATGTTTGGTTTTTCGCTGGCATTGGCTTTGCCTTTCGCCTTGTTTGCATTTTTCCCGGGAAAATTGAATGTGCTTGGCAAAGCAGGAGGGTGGCTGAACGCGGTGAAAGTTACTTTGGGTTTCCTCGAACTTGCGCTTGCTCTGAAATTTTTATCTAATGCTGATCTTTCAAAAGGCTGGCGCATACTGGATCGTGAAGTATTCATCAGTTTGTGGGTAGTGATATTTGCGTTACTGGGTGTTTATCTTTTGGGCAAAATAAAATTCAGTCATGATGATGAATTGCCAAAAAATGACTTTGATGTTCCTTATTTAAGTGTGACGAGATTATTCTTTGCGATTGCTTCTTTTTCGTTTGTTGTTTATATGATTCCTGGCTTGTGGGGCGCGCCGTTAAAGGCCATCAGCGCTTTTCTTCCACCGATGGGAACACAGGATTTTAATACAACTGCTGTAATTCATAATTCTTCAGCCACTGCTGATTCTTCGACGGCTTCATTGCCGCGGCCTGTAAAATATTATGACAGGATGAAGATGTACGAGCCGGAGGTGGTTACCAAATACGGGATGACCACTTATTTTGATTACAACGAAGCATTGAACGTAGCGAGAAAGGTTCATCGTCCGCTGATGCTTGATTTTACTGGTATTAATTGCGTGAATTGTCGCAAGATGGAAGGCGAGGTGTGGAGCGATCCGGAAGTGATGAAACGCCTAAAAAATAATTTTGTGATTGTTTCATTATATGTGGATGTAAATAACGTTGACCTGCAACCGTCCGAGCAATATTATTCCAAAGCTTTAAACCAGAAAGTGACCACGCTGGGTGCTAAAAATGCCGACCTGCAGGTTTCTCAATATAACGCCAATACGCAACCGTATTATTTCTTCCTTGATGGCAATGAAAACCGGCTCGAGCCTGAAGGATACGGCTACGATTCAGACGTGGAGAAATTTAAAAACATGCTGGATGAGGTGGTGGCAAAATACAAAGCAGAAGAAGGTAGCATTACAGTAAACAAATAAAAAAATAAGATTTTTATTTTAAGATGAATCCCTCGTCAGAAGCGTGTTCTGCAGCATTTCCGGTCCATTGGCTGATAGCATTCAGTTCAGCTTTCTTGCCGTTTCTTTGTTCTTAAATTTCAAAATCGCTTCACTCCCATCTGTAAAAACTCCGATCAGAAAAAATTGATATTTTAATTACTGAGTTTAACTTTTATCTCCGGCGGTTCTACCAACTGCACTGTGGAAGAAGCAAATTTCACCGCTCCTTTTGTTGCATCTATCGCTTTTAAAACATTAGTAAAGAGCACGGTTTTGGTGATCCTTCTTTTTTTATAAATAACGATGTAGCGCAAAGTAAATTCAACCCAATTATCATTCGCTGTTAAAGAAACAAGAGGACCTGTTTGCGCTTCTTCAAGCCGATATTTCCTTTGTAATACCCGCCATTTTGCCACTGATAACTCTGAAACATCTTCCCCGATAGTATTTGCCGCAGTTAATAAAATCTCTTTCGCTTTATCATAGTCACTGCCATATTGGATCGGAATTTTTATTTCATCCCAAAGAAAAGGGAACTCGCCCGAGTAGTTAAACACCGGTTCTTTGAACACGAAACTATTGGCAATAAGTACTATTCGTCCGTTGTATAAATCACCATCCACCCATTGTCCTATTTCCATTACGGTGGTGCGTAAAACACCGATGTCCATTACATCGCCTTTAATACCTCCGAGTTGCACCCTGTCTCCGGTCCTGTAAAATCCACCAAACAAAATGGCTAACCAGCCGGCAAATGAGGCGATCACTTCCTGCAGGGCAAACGCAATACCTGCACCTGCTACTCCTAAAGCGACGGTAAAACCACCTAACTTGTCGCTGTATATAAATGCAAGCAAAATAATACTCAAAATATAACCGATGAAGGTGCTTACTTTTTTTGCCCGGTACCGGTTTTCGTTATCCTTGATCCTGGAAAACAGGTTTCGTTTTAAAATTTTTATGATTGTCCAGATAATGGCAATCCCGATGAGTAGAGCAACAATTTTTCCAACGGTGGGATTAAAAAGAAATTTCCTGATCTGTTCTTCCATTGTCTTGCATTTTTAAATTGTGAGCTTTTTGAGCAAACAAAATTATCGCCTGGTATTGCTGATTGGTCTCTTTGAACTATTGATCGACAGGAAGTTCCTCAAACTCCTTCCTTTTATTTTCGAACCATTCGTTCATCGCATCCGGAGATTGCATCAGTTGCCGCATTTCATTCATTGCTTTAAGATGCATTTCATCACCTTTCTGATACATTTCGGCGCCGTGTTTTTTACTTAGCTCAGCCATTTCTTCAAAAGTTTCAGCCTGGAATTGTTTATCACATGCTCCACCAAGTTGCCTGCAAGTCATTGTTTTCATATTTGTTTATTTTAATTGATGAATAATTACAATGATCCGGCGTTACCAGGTTAGCAGCAGGTTTTCAGTCTTTGTTATCGCGTTTTTTATCTTTTCTCTATTGAACCCGTTTTTTTATTTTTGATAATATATTTTTTCTCTCCGTTAGGAAGTACTTCTTCTTTGATCAGGTAATAATCTTCATCATAACTCGTCATTTTCTTTTCCTTCTTTTCTTCTGCAACGCCGCGCCAATCATCAATTTGAACGGGTTCCCATTTCTTACTTTTTGCTGACGCAAATGCCGCGTCCAAAACTGCGTTTACAACATAACCGTCATAAAAATTTTCCATGGGTTGTTTGTTGTTATCAATGGCATCAAACATATCGGTGAACATATGATTGTAACCAAGTTCGTTTACCTCATCACCAACAGGGAAAAGCCAGCCTGAATTGCTTTCAGCTTTTTCTGCAATATAGTTTCCGCCTTTGCCTGAAGTGAACATTTCAAAACCGGTGCGTAAAAAATTATTTGTCCAGATGGTTCCTTCCGTTCCCATTACTTCTTCTCTTAAATCCATTCCGCCGCGGAAAGACCAGCTTACTTCAAACTGGCCAATAGCACCATTTTCATATTTTACCAAAGCCACGGCGTTATCTTCCGCATCTATCGGGTGAACACGTGTATCGGCCCAGCACATCACTTCAACAGGCTTTATATTTTTGCCAATATAATTTCTGCACAATTCCACGCAATGGCATCCAAGGTCGATGATGGCACCGCCTCCCGATTTTTCTTTATCCCAAAACCAGTCGCTGTGCGGCCCCGGATGAGTCTCCCTGCTTTTAGCCCAAATAATATCACCAATGGCGCCACTCTGTATGGTCGCTAAAGATTTTAAAGACTTTGGAGAATAAACAAGGTCCTCCAAATAACCGCCTGTAACGTTTGCTTTTTCAACGGCCTGCAACATTTGGTAAGCCTCTTTGGCGGTGCGGCCGAGGGGTTTGGTACACAGCACATGCTTTCCGGCTTCAGCCGCTGCAATCACAGATTCGAGATGCATGTCGTTCGACAATCCGATAATTACTGCATCTACATCTTCACGTGAAACGCATTCTTTGATACGATCTGTGTAGTTGGGCACTTTGTAATCTTCGGCAAACTTTTTTGCATTTTCAAGTGTACGGCTGTACACGATTGTGATCTCATCTTTTCTGCGCTGGCCAACCAATGCATCGGCATAAAAACGGGCTATAAATCCTGAACCAAGAATTGCTAATTTCATGATAACTGTTTGTTGTTTTACGGGTGAATATTTTTCAAAATTGATGTAACGGGATTGTTTAAATCCGCAATACGTTCAGGGTAACAAATCTAAAGATTATTTTGGAGAGGTTGCGGTAGAAACTGCGTATACCAGTTTTGATCTTACTAAAAGAGTTTGATTGATCTATTTCAGCGCTTCATCTTTTTCTTTCTCTAAAAAATTGGCAGCAGCTCCGATTTCTTCTGTTTGCCATTCCATCAAAGCTTCATCAGGAACGGATTTTAAGGGAACAGTGGATGATTTAGATGGCTCGTTATAAGGAATGTTTGATTGCCTGTTGTAAACGGAAATCAAGGACCAGCGTGGTTTTTCAGAAAGATTGGCTTCGGAGCGATGTAATAAATTGCTGTGAAAAAACAAAGCATCACCGGGTTGTAATTCAACGTAAATCAACTCCATGGTTTTTAAGGCGAGGTCAACATAATGTTGCGAAGCGCCTACCTGCTCGCCGGCAAAGCCATGTTCAATCCGTCCCATTTTGTGCGAACCTTTTATTACCTGCAAACAACCGTTTTGTTTATTTGCTTCAGTAATTGCGATCATTACCGACATCATCTGGTCGGGAAATAAAAATTCATTCTTATACCAATAGCCATAATCCTGGTGCCATTCCCATGCGCCGCCCACTCTCGGCTCTTTCTGCATCAGCTTGCTGTGAAAATGACAAACTGCTGTATTGCCATCCATCAATTTATCCACAGAGTTGATCATGCGCTCACTTTTGGTAAGGAGGCCGTAGGCGTCATTTCCGGGCGTGTACCACAAAGTCAGTTTTGTTTTTTTGCCCGATTGGTCATTTAAATCAAATGCATGTTTGCGCAAAGTGTCATCGCCTGTGGCGATTGCATACAATTTTTCGATTTCCTTTTCCTGCAAAAAGTTTTTTACAATTACAAAGCCATCGTTTTGATAGCTTTCGATTTGTGGGACTGATAATTGAAAGTTTGACATTTTGAGGTTGTGAATGATGAATGAATTCAAGCTACAAAATTATTTTGAATTTGGATGGTCAAAAAATGCAAATAACCTATGGCAGTAAACGAACAAAAATGCGATTTTCATTTTGCTTTCCATTGAGCGGTTATCTGTGGTTCGGATAAAATATCTTAAATTGAGAGAAAACTGATAAGCTATGTCTGAAAAAAAAATAATCACAGTTTTTGGCGCAACAGGCGCCCAGGGCGGTGGTCTTGCGCGTGCTATTTTAAATGATCCCAAAAGTGAATTTGCAGTTCGGGCTGTTACAAGAGATCCTGGGTCAGAGAAGGCAAAAGAATTGGCGGCCATGGGTGCAGAAGTAGTAAAAGCTGATGTGGATAATCCGGAAAGTGTGCGAAAAGCGTTGGAAGGTGCTTACGGCGCTTATTTTGTTACTTTCTTCTGGGCCCATTTTTCTCCTGAAAAAGAAATGGAAGAAGCCAAAATTTTTGCGAATGCCGCTAAAGATGCAGGACTCAAACATGTGATCTGGTCTACGCTCGAGGATGTTAGAAAGTATGTTCCGTTGGATGACGACAGCATGCCAACGCTACGTGGTAAATACAAGGTTCCTCATTTTGATGCAAAAGGCGAATCAGATCAATATTTTATAGATGCGGGTGTGCCTGTCACTTTCATGTTGGCTTCATGGTACTTTGATAATCTCATCTATTCAGGCGCAGGGCCGGCACGTGGTGAAGAAGGAAAACTTTACGTCACTTTCCCGATGGGGAGCAAAAAAATGGCGGGCATAGCGGCAGAAGATATCGGCAAATGTGCTTATGGCATTTTCAAAAAAGGAGCGGAGGCGATCGGGAAAAGGATAGGTGTTGCAGGCGACCAGTTTACCTGTTCTGAAATGGCTAAAAACCTTACAAAATACCTGCAAGAGGAAATTACCTATAATGAAGTTACCCCTGAACAATATCGTGGATTCGGTTTTCCCGGTGCAGATGATTTGGGAAACATGTTCCAGTTTTACAGGGACTTTGATGAAGTGTGTAACAGCACCCGCGATGTGGATTACTCACGTGAATTAAACCCCGATTTACAATCGTTTGAGATGTGGCTCGAAGAAAACGCAATGCGGATCCCCTTGGAATAGCACATTCATCCAAATAAAAATCTCAAAAAAAAGTTCGTTTACTGTTCTCCTGAACAGCAGGCGGAATGTATTGCGCAGAATTGGCGAATATTGTTTGAAAGTAAATTCGATATAACGACATTTTATCGCAGGCTTTTGCGTGTATTATTTGAAAGGTATGTTTTTCAAAAAGAGACGGCGCCAGGCATAAACATTATTTAATGCGAAGTATTAGGCGTATATTTATGTATGATCTTCCCTTTCTAAATTTCATTTCATATTTAAGAGTCGTTCTTAAATAATCGCCGTACCGGAAATTCAAGATTAATTAATCTTATTTAAATGCAACCTTTAGAACCTAAATATATTATTGCAATTGGCGCCTCCGCTGGTGGCCTGGAAGAGATCAATTCATTTTTTGATCATACGCCTTGTGATGGAGTTTCCTATGTGGTGGTGCAGCATTTATCATCAGATTTCAAAAGCAGGATGGCTGAATTGTTGGCGCGTCATAGTAAGCTAATAATTTTGGAAGCAGAAAATAAAATGACCGTAAAAGCCAACCAGGTGTATCTTATACCTAACGATAAATTTATGACCATCCATAATGGCAACTTATATTTATCTGAAAAAGAAAAGGTACATGGCCCAAATCTTACGATTAACAGGTTTTTTAATTCTCTCGCTGCCGATATGGGAAACAAGGCAATCGGGGTTATTCTTTCAGGGCTGGGATCTGATGGCACCGAAGGGGTAAAGTCTATTAAAAATGCCGGTGGGATGGTAATAGCCCGTAACCCTGATACGTCGGAGTTTAACAGCATGCCTTCCAACGCTATTGCCACAGGCCTGGTAGATTTTGTAGTGGAACCTTCTTTAATGCCCGGAGTTATTGAAAATTATATAAAGCACGATGGAATTATTCTTTCAGATAGCAAAGATGAAGAAAAATTTCTCAAGGCTATTCTTGATTTAATTAAAGAACAATTGCCTCTTGATTTTACCGATTATAAACAAACAACTATATTAAGAAGAATTAAGAAAAGAGCCACAGATAATAATTTTATCAGGCTTGAAAATTATTTTGATTTTCTCAAAGAAACTCCCGGGGAAGTAGAAGCCCTCGCTAAAGATTTTCTTATAAGTGTGACCTCGTTTTTCAGAGATAAAGGAGCTTTCGATTTTATTGAAACTAACGTTATTCCGAAAATATTGGAAAGCCTTGTTCCCGGCGAGGAATTAAAAATGTGGGTAGCAGGTTGCGCTACAGGTGAAGAAGCCTATTCTCTTGCTATACTTATACAGGAGCAATTGACCGGACATCTTAAAGATACGGTGGTTAAAATATTTGCTACTGATATTGATACGATTGCGCTTATACATGCCCGTAATGGAGTGTATAAACAGGTTATAAAAAAAGATGTATCTCCTGAAAGGCTCGAAAAGTTTTTCACTAAAGAGAATAAAAATTATAGGGTAACCGCTGAAATACGTAATATGGTCATCTTTGCCCAGCACGACCTGGTGAAGAATCCACCCTATTGCAACATGCATTTTATCAGTTGCCGCAACCTGCTTATTTACATGATGCCCGCTTTGCAAAAAAGAATTTTCTCCATGCTGCTTTTCGGCCTTAGAAAAAACGGGTACCTTTTCCTCGGCGGCAGTGAAAACCCTTTGCCTATAATTCAAAACCTGGAAGTAATACATAAAAAATGGAAGATTTATAAAAATCTTGAAACAAAACGGGCGATACGTTTCGATACCTTTTCGTTACCACAAATGGTGAATGTAAATGAGAGCCGCCCTTTTGCTTTACGGAAAGAGAATTTACAAGCCACGAGGGACAATCTCGCCGAGGCCGTGAATGTGAATCTTATGCAGGAACTGGATCAGCTAACCGTTTGCATAGACGAAAACAACCGTGTTGTAAAAACCTTTGGGGATACCACAAAATATCTGCTGCAAAAGAACTTTAATTTAAATCTTACAGAGTTGCTGCCCGCTACGCTTGCACTGGCATTTAATACACTAAGACTTCAAACTTTAAAAACCAATAAAAAAACAACCGTTAAAGGAATAAAGACAAAAAAAGGCAGTGAGGTAATCACGGTAACCTTATCCATAAGCCCTTTAGATGTAAGAGATGTTGGGCAAAAACTGCTGATGGTAACTTTCAGTGAAGAAGCCAACATCGTTACCGGGCAACAGGATGAAACAACTTTTGATGAAAAAATATATCTTGATAAGTACACGTTGGATATAGAAGAAGAGTTAAAAGAAGTTAAAGATAAGTTGCACAACGCTTATGAACAGATTGACCATTCTAATGATAACATGCAATCTTTTAACGAAGAGTTGCTTTCAGCAAATGAAGAGATGCAAAGCACCAATGAAGAAATGCAATCAGTAAATGAAGAGCTGCATACTGTAAATACAGATTACCAGCTAAAAAATAAAGAATTGCAGGAAATTAACGACGATCTTAATAATTATTTCAGAAGCAACGTCAATGGCCAGTTATTTGTAGACACTGAAATGAGATTAATGAAATTTTCGCCCGGTACAGTAAAGCAGATCAACCTGCTTGAAAGTGATATAGGCAGGCCTCTCAGCCATATTGCCACCAATATAAAACTGGAAACTATTAAAGAAGATATTAAAAAAGTGATTGATGACGGAGTTGTTCTTACCAAAGAAATTGAAACCAATGATGGCCGGTGGTACCAGGTAATGACAATGCCTTATATACGCCAGGCAGATAATACCCGTAGCGGGGCTATTATAACTTTTAATGATGTTACCGAATTGAAAAACATGCAGGACGAACTTAATAAAAATAATAAAAGCCTGCATCGCATAAATGAAGATCTTGATAATTTTGTGCATGTCGCTTCCCATGATCTTTTAACGCCCCTGAGTACTATAGAAGTAAGCATTGCGGTGATGAAGCAGATAGAAGTAAGTGGCGAGGAACTGAATAAATTTTTAAATATTATAAATACCTCCATAAAAAAGTTTCGTTCGCTGGTAACTGACCTGGCATACATTGGTAAAGTGGAAAGTGAAATGGGATCAATGGAATTGGTTGATCTTAACGAGATTCTTGATAATGTAGAATGGAGCCTTCATAGCAAAATTGAACTTGAAGATGCTATTATAAACAGGCACCTCGAAGTGGAAGAAATTTATTTTTCCAAAAAAAACCTGAGAAGTATTCTGTACAATTTCATTTCAAACAGTCTTAAATTCAAAGGAGACAAGCATCCTGTCATAGATGTTAGTTGCGTAAAAGACGGGGGCGATGTTCTCTTATCAGTTCAGGATAACGGCATTGGCCTGAATAAAGCCGACCAACTGAAAATTTTTGAATTATTTGGAAGATTACATCATGATATTGAAGGCCAGGGCATTGGATTGTACCTTGCAAAAAAAATTGTGGATGCGGCAGGAGGGGATATTGTCGTGGAAAGTGAACCGGGCAAGGGAACCAAAATAATCACTCATTTTAAAACAGCACCGGAACCTGTGGCGGGTTAAAAATTCAGGTAGGATTCTTTTATCAGTCAAATAGGTTTTTCAATTGGCGGTAAATCGCATGAAGCTTAAACCCGATTTAAGCTGGACCGAAAACTTGCATTACCGGCTGTTTAAGAATTCCTCATGGATATCTTTTAAAACTTCAATGTATTGGGTAAATATTTCTTTATCAGGTTTTCGTAATAGGGCCTTAATTTATTTATATCCGGCGGTTCCGGACTTTTTGAATACAGATCATATGGATTAAATAGTTTTACCCATTGCAACATTTCTTTATCATGGTCGTCAAGTAAATAACCGTATTCATTTTCCCTGTGCCAGGCGTAAAAAGAATGATACCGCAACATGTATAAAGCCGGTTCAGGAAGATAATCCTTCAATAAATGGTAAACATATTCATCATGTCCCCACGACATATGAACATTTCTCAGACCACATCCTTCTTCATAAACGCCAAGCTGTGTATTATAACGGGGATCACTAAAATCAGGGTTGTCCTTAAAGAATTCGGGATAAACAATTTTTGTTGAATAAGCACAGCCTACGGGAAAAGTATCGCCAACTACAGCCCATTGTGGTTCGCCGAAAAGACAAAGGACCTTTCCCATATCATGCATAAGTCCTGCCAAAACCATCCAGTCCGGATGACCATCCCGGCGAATAGCCTCTGACGTTTGTAACAAATGCTGAAACTGATCAAGGTCAGTATCAGGATCAGAATCATCCACCAATTGATTTAAAAAATCGAATGCATCCCATACCGGCATCTCTTTTTTATTGAATTGCAGGTATTCGTTTTTCTTCTGTACCACAAAATCAAAAGTTTGATATTTATGATTTAAACGGTAAAATTCTTTAACCGTATCTCTTACAGGCGTTTCATAATTTCTAAACTCATCTTTTGATTTCGTAGCTGTTTCTGCTTCAGGATATCGCACCAAAACATCGTCTTCCCATTCATCAAGACTTTCTAAGGGATTAATTTCGCTGGCAGTAAGATTTTCTTTCTGATTTTGCATTGCAATACGATTGATGAGATTTACTATTATGCTAATTTCCGATTTTTTATGAAGAAAATGAAGTTTTTATTGCGAAAACGTTTTCGCCTTTTTCAATTTGGAATCCGGTTCTTTACTCAGAAATGCCGAGAGCGCCTGAATCTTATCTGTTCCTACAAGATCAACGCCCAATTTCATTTGTGTAATCCATGAATTCTCATTATCCGGTGCCGCCCAAAAGCGGATCTTCTTCCCGGCACGGTGCACACTGTCAACAACGTTCAAAAGCACGGCCCGATCGCTATCCGGAATATTGCCTTCTCCGTTCCAGTGAGAATATCTCTCAAATGAAAGGCTTACCAGCCCAACTCTTTTCCATTCTTCAGGCTTGTGAGAAACTCTCAGGTCGTCATCAAAGAAAATGTATGAAGGATAGTTTTTGTATTCTGTGGGCGGAGGTCTTTCTCCACTGATGAGAATAGTTACCGGCTTATTTAAATCTTTATCTGAAACTAAATATTTTTTTAAAGGTTCCAATTCATTAATGAGAAGTTGCAAACTTTCTTCATAATTTTCTTTTATATCAATCAGTAAAATCACCTTGCGGTTTTCATTTTTTTGCAACTCGGTTAATAATGGCTTTAAATATAAACTGTCCAAAGTGCGATGCGGATTTATTGCTTTTTTTGTGTGGGACACAAGTAATACACCGTTCACCGGGTATACGTCCGCTTCAATTGATCCAAACCCGGCATTCCAGGCTGTGTAAAACGGTACAGGGTGCATATAATCATTATGCGCATGGGCATCAGTAACGGTATAATGTGTTGCCTGGCTAAAGCCCGTTAAAAAAAAGCATATTAAAACAAAGAAAAAAAGCAGTTTCTTCTTCATGTTATCGAACAGTAAACCCATAAAAAAAGCACTTTTTTAATCTATAAAGTTATAACCTCCTGGTTAAATTCTTTTTTTTTATGAAAGATCTTCATAATTAATGTTTTCATATACTATGATCCCTTTTTAAAATTTTGCCCCATTGCGTTTTTGTAATCATAAAAAGTTTTTTAGTGAAACGCACGTAGAAATTATATAATATTGTGCCAACGTTTATGCTACATAACCAGGATAGATATGAACCTTCATACCGCGGACTACCTCATAATAACTGTTTATTTCCTTTTTGTTTTGGGTGTTGGCTTTATAATAAAACGAAGAATTAAATCGAGCAACGATTTTTTAGCCAGTGGAAGAAATATTCCACTTTGGATTACCAGCCTTGCATTTATTTCTGCTAATCTCGGTGCACAGGAAGTATTAGGCATGGTAGCTTCCGGGGCAAAGTATGGAATTATGACGGTCCATTTTTATTGGGTCGGCGCCATCTTCGCAATGGTTTTCCTTGGTGTCTTTATGATGCCATTTTATTATGGTAGTAAAGCCAGGAGTGTACCTGAATTTCTCAAACTTCGCTTCGATGAAAAAACAAGAGGACTAAACGCAATTTCGTTTGCTGCAATGACCATTTTTTCTTCCGGTATATCCTTGTATGCTTTGGCGAAATTGCTGGAAGTAATTTTGCATTGGGATTTTGATGTGTCGATTTGGATGGCGGCGGGTATAGTAATGATCTATACATTTCTTGGTGGCTTAACCAGTGCTGTATATAACGAAGTGTTACAGTTTTTCCTGATCGTGCTTGGGCTATCGCCCCTCGTAATTGTAGCATTGCACGATGCAGGGGGGTGGGCAAATATTAAAACAGTGCTGTCGCCGGAATTAACCCATGCCTGGAAATATATGGGTAATGCAGATTCAAATCCGATGGGCATCAATTTCATGTCCCTGATATTTGGGTTAGGTTTTGTTATGTCATTTGGATACTGGTGCACGGATTTCCTGGTAGTGCAAAGAGCGATGATGGCAAAAAATATGAGTGCTGCACAACGTACGCCTATCATTGCTGCCATTCCTAAAATGTTCATGCCCCTGATCGTTGTGTTACCGGGTGTGATTGCGATTGCATTGCTGCAACCAGCGTTAGCTGCAAAGGGTTTTACTATTCCTTCAGACGGTAAAGGAGGTTTGGATTATACAATGGTTTTGCCATCACTTATTTCTCATTATTATCCAACAGGCCTTCTCGGTGTAGGTATTACTGCACTTATCGCCTCATTTATGAGTGGCATGGCCGGAAACGTGACTGCTTTTAATACCGTGTTTACTTTCGATATTTATCAATCTTATTTTGTAAAACATAAGTCAGACAGGCATTATCTTATTGTAGGAAAGATGGTTACAGTTGCCGGTATCATGTTATCCATAGTAACAGCCTACATTGCAAAGAGTTTTAATAATATAAACGATTTTCTCCAATTGGTTTTCAGTTTTGTAAACGGTCCGTTGTTCGCTACTTTTTTATTAGGAATGTTTTGGAAAAGAACGACAGGGCACGGCGCATTCTTTGGCTTGCTTGCAGGCACCATTGCTGCCGCACTTACTCACGGGCTTACCATCGCAGAAGGTAAAGGCGGCTGGATCTATCCTTTATACGAGATTCATAGCGGTATGGGGCAGGCGTTTATTGTCGCTTCTGTTTCATGGATTGCTAATTTTATAACCACGATTGTCGTAAGTTTATTTACGAAGCCAAAACCGGAGCATGAATTGGTGGGACTTGTATATTCTTTAACGGTAAAGCAGCCCTATCACCAGGAAAAATGGTACCTTAAAGTGGCTCCATTAGGATTGATCTTAATTATTATTACTATACTTCTTAACATTGTTTTCTTTTAAAGGATGCAGCATGTACAAAAAATTAAATAACCTGGGTTTCGTCATAGGAATTTTTTTTACGATTATAGCTCTTATACTTTTGATTGGTAGCCTGTTCGCAGAAACGTTAAGAAATAAGCTGGATTTGTATACCGGTTTTTCGTTTTTGCTATTTGGTTTTTGCATGGCATTCTTTAACAGGAAGTAATTAAAAAATGTCGTCGTCGCGTATAAATGCTTCTTTCCTGGCGGAAAGCGTCCTGGTTGGTAACCTTTCAATCCGCAGTTGGATGCTGGAAAGCGCAAACGAAAAAGGCAGGTCAGTTTATCCGGGAAGAAAGAAGCTTTTATGGGATGCGAAGGCTATGAAAATTACCAATTTTGATGAAGCCAATGAGTTTGTAAAAAGAGAATATCGCCAGGGATGGTCATTGGGAGTGTAGTGTAATAAATTATCTTTAAAAAATTTTCCTGTAAAAAGCATTTAAAAATAATTAAGATGAAAAGAAATTTTTTATTCATTAATGTAGTATTGTTGATTTTAATAAGCTGTTCAGCTTCTAACAAAACACATAGTAAGAAGGGGTGGATAAGTTTGTTCGATGGTAAATCACTGGATGGGTGGAAAGCCAGCGAAAAACCAGGCACTTTTTCCGTTGAAGATGGGGCTATTAAAGTAGCTGGTCCACGTTCCCATTTATATTATGAAGGGCCCGTAATGAACCATGATTTTAAGAACTTCGAGTTTAAAGCGCTTGTAATGACTAAGCCCGGATCTAATTCAGGTATTTATTTTCATACGGCCTACCAGGAAACAGGATTTCCCGACAAAGGATTTGAGGTGCAGGTTAATAATTCTCACACGGATTGGAAGAGAACGGGTGGATTGTATGATATTAAAGATACAAAAGAAGTTTATGTAAAGGATAATGTGTGGTTCACGGAGTATATCAAAGTTGAGGGCAAACATGTTATCGTAAAGATCAACGATCAGGTGGTGACCGACTGGACTCAGCCGGATGATTATGTTCCTCCCAAAGGCCAGCCCGAAAGAATTATTTCCGACGGTACGTTCGCATTACAAGGTCATGATCCAAAAAGCGTCGTTTATTTTAAAGACATTATGGTGAAACCTTTGCCGTAAATTACCGGTAAAAATTCGCGTTTATTTGTTGGTTCACTGCTAAAAGATAAAACCAGATTCAATGGATCCTATTGTTCAAATTTCGCTCGATTTAACAGATATCAATGAAGCACTTGAAACCGCTGCAATGGCGCTTCGGGCGGGTGTTGATTGGTTAGAGGCCGGGACGCCGCTTATCCTTGCTGAAGGACTACACGGTGTCAAAAAATTGCGCGAAACTTTTCCAGGTATTCCAATAGTTGCCGATCTTAAAACCATGGATGGTGGTTATCTTGAAGCAGAAATGATGGCCAAAGCCGGCGCTACGCATGTAGTGGTAATGGCAAGAGCACACGAAGAAACGATCAAATGTGTAGTGAAAGCAGGCAAAGATTTAGGTATAAAAGTAATGGGCGATAATTTAGGAAGTGAGGATATGGTTGCCGCTGCAAAATGGCTGGAAGAGCTTGGTTGCGATTATGTAATTCATCATATAGGTTATGATGAACGTCGTGGGATTGCAGCAAAAGGGTTGCGAATGCCAAGCCCTCTTGATCAATTAAGAAACGTTGTTAATGCAGTGAAAGTGCCGGTGCAGGCTGTTGGGGGTCTTACTTTGGAGCAGGCGATCCAATGTCCTGAATATGGTGCACCTTTAGTGGTGCTTGGTGCTCCTCTTACAATAGACAGCGAAAGTTTTAAAACAGCAGGAGGAGATCTTGAAAGTTCACTTCGTTTAATTTGTAAAAAAATTCATTCCTTTAAACATAAATAAAGCACAAATGCATGAAATCAGCAGCTGTCGTAAACTATGCGCCTGAAAAGGGTTCTGTCGAAATAAGGGAAATTGAAGAACCTGCTATCGGCGAAGAAGACGTGCTTCTTGAAGTGGCGAATGTCGGAGTGTGTGGAAGTGATCTTCACCAGTGGACAGCCGATCACAGCTGGCCTGTAAATTATCCTGTAGTGCTTGGTCATGAATTCGCAGGTATAATTGTTGAAACGGGAAGCAAGATTTCTCAATGGAAAAAGGGTGACAGAGTTGTAAGTGAAACAGCTGCAGTTATCGATTTTAACAATCCAATGTCAAAGGCCGGCTTTTATAATCTTGATCCCACAAGAAAAGGCTTTGGATACGGCGTAAACGGAGCCATGACAAAATTTGTGCGCGTGCCTGCCCGTTGCCTTCACCGCTTGCCGGAAAAATTATCTTTCGAACATGCTTGTCTCACAGAACCCTGTTGCGTTGCCTATAATGCTGTCGTTGAAAATACAGGAATAAAACCCGGTGATCGTATTATAGTGCTTGGCCCGGGAACTATCGGAATACTTTGTGCAGCCGTTGCAAAAATCTGCGGTGCAGAAGTGGCAGTCGTAGGATTGGAAGCTGATAAAACACGGTTGGATGTTGCCAGGCAATACGGTTGTGAAATCATCACGGGCGACGCCACTGAATGGGCGCAACGAAAAGACGGCTTGGGTGCAGACGCTGTTATAGATGCAGCCGGGGTAAGTATCACCTTGCAACTTGCCATGCAATTGGTAAGGCCAAAAGGTAAGATCACTAAAGTTGGCTGGGGCCCGCAGCCCTTAGGTTTTTCGCTTGATCCGATCGTTCAAAAAAACATAACCTTGCAGGGAAGTTTCAGCCATAACTGGCCCATTTGGGAAAGAGTAATTTCTTTGCTGGCAAGTGGCCAACTTGACGTACAACCTATCATCGGCGGAATATGGCCGATAAGCCAATGGAAAACAGCGTTTGAGACAATGCATCGTGGAGAAATAGTAAAAAGTGTACTTAAACCAATATAATTATGCGTTTGGAAAACAAAGTGATTATTGTAACAGGAAGCACCACCGGAATTGGTAAAGCCATCGCCATACGTTGTGCGGCTGAGGGAGCAAAAGTTATCATTCATGGGCTGGAAGAGAACTGGGGAAGTGATGTGGTTGAACAAATAGGAAAGGATAAGGCGGTTATGCATATTGAAGATGTAAGTGCGGAGGGTGCTGCAGCAAGGCTTATCGATCTCGCATTGAAATCTTTTGGCAAACTGGATGCTATTGTAAACAATGCGGCTATCGTTGCTTCTTCAAATATCCAAACCACTGACAAAGAATTTTTACAAAAAATATTAGCCGTTAATACTATCGCTCCTTTTCTGTTGATAAAAGAGGGGTTGCCTTATTTATCAAAAGAACATGGTTGCGTTTTGAATGTGGGTTCTGTAAATGCGTGGTGTGGCGAACCAAATTTATTGGCCTACAGCATGTCTAAAGGTGCGCTGATGACCATGACAAGAAATCTCGGAGATACGTTACATCGCGAAAATCATGTTCGGGTCAACCAAATCAACCCAGGCTGGGTTCTTACCGAATCGGAAAAGCAACGAAAGAAAGAACACGGGTTGTCCGAAGATTGGTATAAAGAGCTTCCTTCCGTGTATGCCCCGTCAGGTAGAATTATATTTCCGGAAGAAATAGCGTCTGCTGCGGTATACTGGCTGGCCGATGAAAGCGGCCCCATTTCCGGACAGGTAGTTGATTTGGGCCAATTTCCTTTCATTGGTAGAAATCCGCCCAAAGATTCATCAACAATAAGCAAATAAAATATTAAGCGATGCCAAGTCTTGCTGTCTTTCCAAAAGCTTTTATGAAGGAATTATGCAAGACCGGAACTATGAAGGTTTCGCAATGGATAGAATTAGCATCAAAGTTGGACGTGGAGGGCATGGAGTGGTATGCAGGATTCCTGGAGATGGCAAATGAATCTAATTGGTCATTATTCAGAAAGCAGGTTGAAGATCATGGAAAAGTCATCCCGATGATGTGCTGCTCACCTGATTTTACTCATCCCGAAATATCCTTTCGTAGAAAAGAAATTGAAAAGCAGAAAAGATGGATTGACATGACCTATGCTTTAGGCGGATCCTATTGCCGCGTACTTTCAGGTCAGAAGCGCCCCGAGCTTTCCGTAGGTGAAGGAATTAATTTGGCAGCGGAATGCATCGAAGCCTGTTTGCCCTATGCGGCGGAAAGAAACATTAC
Organism: uncultured Chitinophagaceae bacterium; assembly: GCA_963783125.1. GTDB lineage: Bacteria > Bacteroidota > Bacteroidia > Chitinophagales > Chitinophagaceae > Ginsengibacter. The sequence continues at coordinate 170,653 of CAWAMQ010000006.1, read as the reverse complement.
ACTCATTCTTGAAAATCATTATAAAGATGATTTTTGGCAATACCCTGAATTTGCCCAAAAGATGGATGTTTTTTGCAAACTGGTCGATAGTATAAACGATCCTTTTTTTGGAGTCAATTATGATCCCAGCAATACCTATTTAGCGGGCGAGGATCCCATAGAACTTCTAAAAAAAGTGGCTACCCGTGTGGTTACCATGCACGCAAGTGATCGTTACCTTAAAGAAGGAACGCTTGAAGATCTCAAAAAAGAAGAAGGCGAATCAGAAGGATACGCCAAAAGATTATGTCATGGTGAAATAGGAAAAGGATTAAATGATTACGATGCCATTTTTTCGATTCTGAAAGTGGCGGGTTTTGATGGATGGATCAGTATAGAAGATGGCATAGAAGGAATCGATCAGTTGGAAAGAAGTGTTATGTTTTTAAGAAAAAAGCTAAAGCAGTACTGGTGATATTTAAATGAGAGATTAACGGAATTGGAACATTGATAGTTCAATGCTTTTAACTTTCGGTTGCTATAAATTTAAAATGGTGTCTATAAAAACAGGGTTGACTGGGAAAATTCAGTCTCTAAATAAAATAAAAACTGCTTTTCATAATCAGTAATCAAATCGCCAATGATTTTCAAATCGGTTGATCTTTGGATTTCTTATTACTTATATTCCAAAAAAAAATTGTTTTTTGACTGTCTACTTAAAGAAGATTGAATCATAGTTTTCAATTCAAGAAAAACTTGTGGATTCATAATCGCCCAATAAAGGCGCAGAACGTCCTAAAATGAAGTGCCCGGGACTGGATTCGAACCAGCACATCCTTGCGAATGCTGCCACCTGAAGACAGTGCGTCTACCAATTTCGCCACCCGGGCATCCTTTGAAAATCAACTTTTTCAAACGGATGCCAAAAGTAAACGAAAATCTAAATAATTTGTCGTTTTACCGGGAATTTTCTCATGAAAAAAAAACGCGCTACACTTTCGCTTTTTTTATTATTTTTAATATTCATTCTTCATCTTTCCAAAAGCTGCTATGAGAGAAGATATCCTTCATTACATCTGGAAGTTTCAATATTACAATGGCCGCCATTTGCAATGTGTTAATGGCGATAGTCTTTCGGTAATTCAGCCCGGCGTTCATAACATTAACCAGGGTCCGGATTTTCTCGGGGCGAAGATCCGGATCAATAATACGTTGTGGGCAGGCAACGTGGAACTGCATATCAATTCCACCGACTGGAACAGGCATAAACATAACGCGGATACCAATTACAGCAATATTATTCTTCATGTGGTTTGGAATCACGATGCGGAAATAAAAGATTCCAATAGCAGCACCCTGCCAACACTTGAATTGCAAACCAGGGTTTCGAAATTGTTGTTGGCAAAATATGATCAACTTATGCAATCCGCCGGTTTTATTCCTTGCGAAAAAATGGAAAGCAATTTGAGTGGTCTTGGTTTAACTGCATGGAAACAGAGACTTGCCGCAGAAAGATTGCTGGTTAGGTCAGAAAATATTTTTAAGATACTCCGGCAAACCAATTTTCATTGGGAAGAAACTTTCTGGTGGCTGATTGCGGCTAACTTTGGCCTGAAAGTAAATAGTGAATTCTTTAAAAACCTCGCTCAGTCTTTACCACAAAATCTTTTGGCCAAACACAAAAACAGTATCATTCAAATAGAGGCTTTGTTATTCGGACAGGCAGGGCTACTCGAAAAAGATTTTGCAGAAAAGTATCCCCAAATGTTGAAAAAAGAATTCGGGTTTTATAAACAAAAATATAAGTTGCAGTCCGTGGATGGCAGCCTTCAGTTTTTAAGAATGAGGCCCGCTAATTTTCCAACTCTTCGGCTGGCACAGCTTTCTATGCTCATTCACAATAGTGAACATCTGTTTTCAAAAATAAAGGAAAGCGAATCCCTTGGTGGAGTGAAAAAGATGTTTACAGTTGAGGCCAATGATTACTGGCATTACCATTACGTTTTTGATGAAGAAAGTGAATTTAAAATAAAACGCCTCGGCAGGCAAATGATAGAAAATATTCTCATCAACACCATTGTTCCCATAGTCTTTTGTTATGGCCTTCATAACAATGATGAATACTACAAAGAGAAAGCCATCAAATGGCTTGAAGAAATTGCACCTGAAAAAAATTCCATTACCAAAGGCTTTGAGCAATTGGGATATCCTAACAAAAACGCTTTTGATTCACAATCCTTCATTCAATTAAAGAATCACTATTGTAATAATAAATTGTGCCTCGAATGCGCGATTGGGAATTCGTTGTTGAAGAAAGGAAATGAGCCAATTAGCTAACGGCACATTGGAATATTAGCTAACCGGAACATCAGCTAATTAAGATTCCACTCATATTTCAGTACCAGGTCAATATCGGGATGGATACTTTTTGCAACGGGGCAGTTGTTGCCGGTTTTTTCTAAAATTAACCTTTCTTTTTCATTTATTTTTTCGGGCAAAGAAACCGTCACTTCTATTTTTGCAACGCGCCTCGGATCGCTGGCCATATGTTTTTGAACATCTGCTTTTGAGTTGGCGATATCAACATTCATATCGGCTGCTTTTATGCCCATTGTTGTAAGCATGCAGGTTGCAAGGGAAACACACAACAGGTCGGTGGGCGAAAAACGTTCGCCTTTGCCGCGGTTATCGGTCGGGGCATCTGTTTCAATAGTTGATGAGCTTTGCAGGTGTTCGGCCTCGCAACGTAAATTTCCAGGGTAAGTAATTGATGCAGTCATTGTCTTATTTTTGTATAAATTTACACCTCTAACACATCAACAACAAATGCGTAAAATTCTCATATTTTTTATAGCCTCGTTTATTTCTTTTCATTCGTTTGGTCAGGAAACCAAAAAGAACCGCCAGGAGCAAAAAAGAGCGCATGTGAATGACTTGATAAAACAGGAAGAAGAAGGGGTAATCACTTATAAAAAAAGTTTTGCGTTTGGCGCCAAACTTGCCACCGACGGATACGGTATTTTTTTTGAATTAGGCCGCGCCAGCTCAGTAAAAAAAGGATTGCTTTATCAACTCGACATTAGCGAGCGTAAGCACATAAAAGAAGAAAAGCAAAGCAGTTTATATTCTAATACGGTTCCCTTTATTTTTGGAAAAGAAAACTTTTTTTACCCCGTGAAGTTCGGTGTGCAACAACAGGTTTTATTGGGTAATAAATCAAATAAGAACGGTGTTGCCATCACAGGAAATTATGGGGGTGGTATTGCCGCAGGTTTGATTCGACCTTATTATGTACAGGCGCAAAGTGGCAATGGTGTTTCATATATCAAATACAACTCGCCAGATAGTGCAATATTTTTGACGCCTAATAATATATTCGGCGGACCTAATTTTGGAAAAGGATGGAATGAACTTACCGTCACACCGGGGGTGTATGCAAAAACCGCTGTCCGCTTTGATTACGGAAGTTATAATGAAGTTATTTCTGCTGTAGAAGTGGGACTAAGCGCAGAATTTTACACCAAAAAAATTCCGCAAATGGTTTACAATAAAGAGAGGCAATTCTTTTTTAGCGGTTATGTGGCCCTCATCTTTGGTAAAAGAAAATAAAATCCTTTTTTGATTTTTCAGAAAATAAAACAGTAAAATACATGAGTGAAGAATTGACTTTAGCTACAGCAGAAAAACCGCGCAAACCGAACTGGCTTCGCGTGAAACTGCCGATTGGCGAAGAGTACAGGCAGGTTAGAAAAATCGTAGACAATCATAAACTGCACACCATATGCGAAAGTGGCAATTGCCCTAATATGGGCGAATGCTGGGGCGAAGGAACCGCTACGTTTATGATTCTTGGAAATATCTGTACAAGAAGTTGTGGCTTTTGTGCGGTAGCAACAGGACGTCCTTTGCCGGCAGATCTGCAGGAACCCAAACGTGTGGCTGAAGCTATTTTGCTGATGAAAGTAAAACATGCGGTGATCACTTCTGTTGACCGTGATGAATTGAAAGACGGTGGTTCTATCATTTGGCAGCAAACGATAAATGCAGTTCGCGAATTAAGCCCTCAAACAACTTTAGAAACACTCATTCCTGATTTTAAAGCAGAAGAAGAAAATATACAACGCATCGTTGATGCGGCTCCGGATGTGGTAAGTCATAATATTGAAACTGTCGAGCGTCTAACCCGTCACGTTAGGATACAAGCCAAATACTGGCGCAGCATGGAAACATTGCGTTTTCTGAAAAACGGTGGCATGCGCACCAAAAGTGGCATCATGCTTGGCCTGGGCGAAACAAAAGAAGAAGTGATACAAACCATGCAGGATCTTAAGGACAGCAACGTGGATGTGGTTACCATCGGGCAATACTTGCAACCAACTCCAAAGCATCTTCCTGTCGATCGTTTTGTGCATCCATCCGAATTTGCAGAACTGCGGGAAATTGGCTACCAGATGGGATTTGATTACGTGGAAAGCGGACCGTTAGTTCGTTCTTCTTATCATAGCGACAGGCATGTTATTCCCGGTTTGGGAAGGGATGAATGGAAAAAGGCTACTGCGTTGAAAGCTCAACTGGCTGCAAAGAATAACTGATATAGTAAAGCAACAAATAGTTGAAATTTTGATTTTCTTTTTTTGCCACGGATTACACGGATTTTCACAGATTAGATGCCAGTAAACAAATAAAATTTATCAATTCTTATTTGTTTTAGCTGCGGACTCCTTCTCCGTCAGGAGAAGGGTTGGGATGAGGCTTCTTCAAAAACTTTTTCTCCGTTTACAAAAGTCATCAGCACTTTTGTTTTCAAAATATCTTTTTCATTCGCTTCCATAAGATCGGTATCGAGCAAAACAAGATCAGCAAATTTTCCTTTTTCAATACTTCCTTTTTCATGTTCTTCAAAATTGGCTTTAGCTGCCCAAATTGTCATGCCGCGAATCGCTTCTTCCCTGCTTAAAGCATTCTCTTTTTGAAAACCCTCTGTTGGCCAGCCTTTCGTGTCTTTGCGAAAAACAGCAGCATAAAAAGTTTTAACGGCAGAAATATCTTCAACAGGAAAATCTGTGCCGAGCGGCAACCATCCGTTGGCTTTCAAAAGATCTTTGTAAGCATAAGAAAACTTTATTCTTTCTTTTCCCAATCTTTCTTCGGCCCAATACATGTCAGATGTGGCGTGCGTGGGTTGAACAGAAGGAACGATATTGTAATCGCTGAAATAATGGAAGTCGTCTTTATCCAATATCTGTGCATGTTCGATGCGCCAGCGGAGGTCGTTTTTGCCTTTTAAATATTTCGCATAGATCCTTAGCATCATCCGGTTCGCCGCATCACCTATTGCATGCGTGCACATTTGAAATCCGTTGTCAAAAATCCACCTGGCTTTTTCATCAAAATATTTTTCCGGTTTCAGCATCAGGCCGTTTGAATCCTGCTTATCATAGTATGGCTGCAATAAATAAGCACCTCTTGAACCCAAGGCGCCGTCCGAAAAAAATTTGAAAGAGCTAACGTTCAAACGATCTGTTTTAATTTTTCCATTTGAAAGAAGAAAATCGTAATTCTTTTCTTTATCGCTCATCATAATGAAGAGCCGCATTTTCAGTTCCTTCTTTTTTTGCAGTGAATCAACAAATAAAGCAGATTCATAATTCAGTCCGCAGTCCACTACAGTGGTGAGACCTGCGGCAAAACAATTTTTTTCTGCAGCCTGCAAAGCGTTCTTTAATTGTGATTCGGAAGGGCGGGGGATTTTTCTGTAAACGAGTTCCATCGCATTGTCTATTAAAATGCCCGTCAGTTTTCCATCTTTCACGTGCACCTCGCCGCCTCCAGGTTTGTCGGTTGGTTTTATCGCTGCAATTTCCAACGCTTTGCTGTTTGCAATTAAAGCGTGACCATCTACGCGGGTTAAAACTACAGGCCGCCCCGGAAATATCTCGTCCAGTTTTTTATTGGACGGAAACTCTTTTACCGGCCAGTCATTCTGGTTCCAACCTCTGCCAACAATCCAATCTTCTTTATTTTTTTCAGCATGAATTTTTACTTTTTCCAAAACATCTTCCCAGCTTTTTGTATCAACAAGATTTACCTGTTGAAGTCCAAGGCCATAACCAAAAAAATGTGCATGTGCATCGATAAGGCCCGGAAACACAAATTTTGCTTTTGCATTAATATTTTCATCAGCTTCATAGGTTTCCAAAAGATCCTTTGATTTTCCAATGTCAATTATTTTTCCCTTATCAACTGCAATTGCTTCTGCTTTTGAAAAGCTTTTATCAACGGTGTAAACTGTGGCGTTATAAAGTAGCAGGTCAATTTTTTGTTTTGATTCCATAAAAAAGTAAGCAGGAATGAATTTGTTTTTTTTGAGAAATGAAATTACGTTTTATGAATTGAAATGTAGAAATCAATTACAACATGTTTGCTATATTGTGAATAAAAAGCCGCTAATGAATAAAGGAATGCGCAGGGGAATTGCATTACAAAAAATTTTTACGGGTTTCGCTGCTTTACTTTTTGCATCTTCTCTCTTTGCCCAAATACCAACCAACGGCCTCGACGTGAAACATTATACTTTCAGGATCGGGCTTAACGACAGCACCAATATCGTCGCCGGCAAAGCAGAAATCACTACTGCTTTTTTAAAACCGGAAAACCAGGTGGTTCTTGATCTTGTAAATAAAAATGAGGATGGGAAAGGCATGACGGTAACTTCTGTTTCAAAAAAAGGAGTTGCTATCAAATTTGAGCAGGATTCGCAGCATCTTATCCTTGACGATAAAGGGAAACCGGGAAAAGAAAATACCTATTCAATCAGCTATCAAGGCATACCGTCAGATGGATTAATCATCAGTAACAATATTTTCGGGCAGCGCACTTTTTTTGGTGACAACTGGCCAAACCGTGCACACAACTGGCTTCCGTGCAATGATCATCTTTCTGACAAGGCAACGGTAGATTTTATTGTTACCGCTCCTGATCATTACCAGGTAGTTTCCAATGGCAGGTTAGTAGAAGAAACCAATTTGTCTCATGATTTAAAACTTACACATTGGAAAGAGGATGTGCCTTTGCCCACCAAAATAATGGTGATTGGTGTGGCAGAATTTGCGGTAAATCACTTAGAAAAAGTAGACGGGGTGCCGGTTTCAAGCTGGATATATCCCGCGGATCGTGAAACCGGGTTCAAACATTATGCAATGGCCACGGATATTTTGAAGTGGTTTATCAATCGTATCGCACCTTATCCTTTTGAAAAACTGGCTAATGTTCAATCTACCACCATCTTTGGTGGAATGGAGAATGCCGGTTGCATTTTTTATTATGAAAAATCAGTGGATTCAAAAGGTGTTGAAAGTTTACTTACCCATGAAATTGCGCACCAGTGGTTTGGTGATAATGTAACAGAAAAAGACTGGCCGCATCTTTGGCTGAGCGAAGGTTTCGCTACTTACATGACCGATTTATATCTGGAAAAAAAATACGGAGAAGATTCTTTAAAAAATCTTTTAAGAACGCAACGAAGACAGGTTGTGGGTTATGCTGTAACTCATAAAACTCCGGTTGTAGATACAACGGAAAGCAGGCACCTGATGAAGTTGCTGAATGATAACAGTTACCAGAAAGGCGCATGGGTGCTGCATATGCTGCGAAGAAAGTTGGGCGATAGTTTGTTCTGGAAAGGAATTCGCACTTATTATAAAACTTATGCGGGAAAAAATGCGAACACCAATGATCTTGAAAAAATATTCGAAAAAGTGAGTGGCCAAAATTTGCAAACCTTTTTTAAGCAATGGCTTTTTACTCCGGGGCAGCCGGTTCTGAAAGTTGACTGGAAATATAATTCTTCAAAAAAAGTTGTTTCACTGCAAATTGAACAACAGCAAACCAATCTTTTTCAGTTTCCTTTGCAGGTGGGCTTTACAAACGGAGAGAAAACTTTTTTCAAGACAATTGACATAAAAGATAAAACGATAGAAAAAATTATTGCTATATCTTTTAAGCCTGAAAATATAGAGGTTGACCCAAATGTAAACTTGTTGTTTAGCTTGCAGTAAACAAAGAAAAAATAACAAATTTTATTTCAGGGGTATAAATTTTCCTGTACTGCTGATGAAGCCGTTCTTTGCGGGTTTCAAAGATTCGATCGGGTCGGTGATATAAATTGTTTTTTTGCCGTGATCTTCGAATACCATGAAGGTGCAAGTAATAATTTCCCGAATCCCCATTCATAATTTTGTTGACACTGTAAATCAATCCACCGTAATACAAGCTTTTTCTATCATTTAATTAATTACCATTACGGGGATTTTAATTTTATGTCTTAATGTGTCGATCGTGCTTCCATAGAGCAAATCTTTGAAACGTTTGTGCCCGTGAGCGCCCATTACCAGCAGGTCAATATCATTTTTCGTGATGATCTTTGCCATTTCTGCTGCGGGATTGCCAAAACCGATTTGCGTGGCGGCCTTGTAATCCATTTTTTGAAGTAGCTGCCTGTATTGCGCCAGGTTTGTTTTATCAAGTTCAGTTTCGTAGTCCTGCGCATTCATTCCCAGGTAGCGTGCAGCGGCGCTTTCCACCACGTGTATAAATGTGTAAGAAGCCGTTTTACCTCCAATCATTATTGCATTTTGAATGATTTTTTCGTCTTTACCGCTAAAGTCAATAGCAATGCCAATGTTTTGATATTTTACCGAAGCATTTTCCAGTAGCTGCGCCGCGTAACCGTGAGGCAGCTGCCTTTTTTCTTCCATTTCTTTTGAAAGAAAAGGATGAATAAAAACATAAAAAAGTAGCGCCAGGCAGGCAATTGAAAGAGGAATTACAATAACATAAATCCAAAACTTATTTGATCCGGTACCGTTGATCCAATCATTGATCTGTTGCACCACCAGTTGTATATTAAGGTAAACAATGATAGCGGCACTTAACCACGCAAGAATTTTTACCCAAAGTTTAATGGTAAATTCCTTCATAAATCTTCTTTCTGAAGTGAAATGAATTAAGGGAATTACCGCAAATCCAAGTTGCAGACTGAGCACAACCTGGCTTAACACCAGTAAACTGCCCAATGCTTCTGAACCGAAATAAAGGATGGTAAACAGCGCCGGGATAATTGCCAGCAAGCGGGTAATAAGCCGGCGCAGCCATGGCCTGATGCGAATATTTAAATGGCCTTCCATTACGATTTGCCCCGCCAGGGTGCCGGTGATCGTTGAGCTTTGGCCTGACGCGATTAATGCAATGGCAAAAAAAGTCGGGGCGGCTGTTCCAAACAATTTTTTTAATAAAACAGATGCATCCTGTATTTCTGCGATATGGAAATACCCGTTTACATAAAAAGCAGCAGCAGCCAATACCAAAATGGCGGCATTCACAAAAAAAGCCAGGTTTAATGCGATAGTGGTATCTAACAGGTTAAATTTAATGGCCTTTTTCATTCCTGAAGGTGACCTTTCAAATTTCCTCGTTTGCACAAGCGATGAGTGCAGGTACAAATTATGCGGCATCACAGTGGCACCTATTATCCCGATAGCAATATATAATGAGGGCCCGCTAAGTTTTGAAGGGACAAAGCCGGTTATTACATCGCTGTAAACCGGTGAAACAATAAACATTTCGATTAAAAAAGAAAAACCGATAATACCCACCAACGTTATAATGAACGCTTCCAATACCCGCATGCCTTGGTGCAGCAAAAGAAGCAACAACAAGGTATCAAGCGCGGTCACACAAATTCCCCAGATCAACGGAAGCCCGAATAATAAATTAAGCCCGATAGCCATTCCTACAATTTCCGCCAGGTCGCACGCTGCTATTGCTATTTCTGCAAGAATATACAAAGGAATGTTTGCCCATTTGGGATAGGTGTTTTTTGAAGCTTGTGCAAGATCTAAACCTCTTACGATTCCGAGCCTTGCGCTAAGCGATTGTAAAAGCACGGCGATGAGGTTCGACATTAACAATACCCAAATCAGCTTGTATCCAAAGGCCGAGCCACCTGCAATGTCGGTAGCCCAGTTTCCGGGATCCATATAACCCACACTTACAAGATAGGCCGGCCCGAGAAAGGCCATTATGCCACGCCACCCTTTTTTTTGGGTTACTACAGAAGAATGCACCTCATGTAAAGAGTGCAAATCACTTTTAGTCATAAATCCTGCCCTTTTTTATTATAACCGATCCGTTGCCAGGTTAAAATTTTTTTTAACATGCGAAGTATTAAGTTAGACAAATCTAACAATATTTATTATAACAGTTAACTTTATTTTTTTATGAAGTTATAATTATTATTAGCTTTGACTTAATTTCTCATGCAATAACAATACCATTAAGCAGATAAATAACATGGCCAATTCATTAACAGAAGAAAATTACCTGAAGGCTTTATTTAATATCGCCAATAAGGCGGGCGAGGTAAACGTGGCCGAACTGTCTAAAACCCTGGAAATAAAAATGCCAACCGTGACGAGCATGATGAAAAAACTAGCGGATAAAAAGCTGGTTCATTATGAAAGTTATAAACCACCGCGGCTTACGGAAAAAGGAAAAAAGGAAGCAGGACTTATCATTAGAAAACACAGGCTGACAGAAATGTTTTTGGTAGACAAAATGAAACTTGGCTGGGAAGATGTGCACGATATCGCGGAACAGATAGAACATATTCAATCGCCTGTTTTTTTTGCAAAGATGGATGAGCTTTTGGATTTTCCGAAACTTGATCCCCATGGATCGCCGATTCCCGACCGCAATGGAAAAATAGTGTTGAAAGATTTTAAAAAGTTGAGTGATTGCGAAGTAGGAGAGACAGTAAAACTTGCTGCTGTGATCAATAGTTCGTCCGATTTTTTAAAGTTTCTGAATGCCCGCAATATGCGCCTTGGTACTAAGATTAAAATAAAATCAATCGAGCCTTTTGATAAATCACTTTTGGTGAGCTACGGTAAAAGATCTGAAACATTAAGCAATCTTGTTTGCCAACGACTTTTGGTAGAAAGAGAACAACAACGCACGAAGAATTGAGCACAGTAGCCGCAATACTTTTGTAATTAAAATAGTCTTTTTTTGTTCGTTTACTGCATTATTTAGTGACTTCCCATTTTTAAATGGCGTCATTACATATTCAGGTAAAACCTTAACTGGAACAAATGATCTTCTTTTGAAAAGCCGTAAGTTATTTCTGCTGCGATTGCGTTAAACGGAGCAAGAAAAACGCCGCCGCCATATCCCTTATGCATCAGGTTTGAACTTTCACCGGGCATCCACACACGGCCCTGGTCGAGAAAAGCCAGCAGACCGGCTTTTCCGCTGTAGAGATACGTTTTTACGTTGCTTATAAATCGTAATTCGTTGCTGTTGTAAAAAGCGGTTTTTCCATAAAACCTTTGTCTTCTGAAACCTCTCAGGTTCATGCCCCCGCCAATATCAGGGTATTGATAAAATTCAGGGTTGCCCAACACCGTTTCAATTCCTGCCGAGCTGGCAATAGAAAATTTATAGAATAACGGGATAAATAATTTTAAATCGCTGCCATATTTCCAAAAGTCCTGGTTAGTTTTTTCGAGATTTGTCGTGTAGGAACCATTTACAGAAAATACAATTCCTGAAGTAGGGACTGTTTTGCTATCCAAATGTTTGAAAGTGTATTTGGCATCAACGCCGGCAAATGGCTGCGGCGTGAAGACGTTTGCATTTTCCGGCCGTACTTTTTGAGCAATGTATCTTCCCGGGTCGTTTACGATTGTTACATTTTGATAAAAGCCATTCACTTCAAAATGGTCGTTGCCGTAGTTACGGCTGAGACCCAATTTTCCGATAAATTCTCTTGAGCGCATACGGTTGTATATTTCTTCACGGACGAAGGGTGTTTCATTTCCCAAACCATAAAAATTTCTCCAGCGTATAAAATCATAATTAGCAAGGAGATTCAATCTCCATTTCCCGATAGTATTTGGAAACTGCCCGAGATAATCGAAGCTGAAAGCGTTTTGTGAAATAGAATAATTGGCTCCTATCTTTTGATTAAAAACATACGGATTTTTGCGCCAGCCGTGATGTTCCCATTTATAATTGAGCCCAACAAAAAAGCGGTCTTCATCGCTGTAATAAAAAGCAGGGCTTATTCCTTTTTTGTCAGGCACATAATCCAGGTACCTGTAATTATGGACCGAATCGACATCAGAAAATCTTTTCTTTACGTGACCAACTGCATTGATCACATTGTTTTTATCATCGTACACATAGGTTTTGGTGCTGTTTCCTACTAACGAATTGAGCTGCATCGAATCTCTATCATCGCCCCCAATTATTTGCAAAGTGATGCCTTTGTTTACGTTGCCGGTAGTTTTATAAATGTCTTTCCCCGACAAACCAAAAATCCTGATCTTCTTTGTTTCGCCGGTTTTAAAAACACGCGAATAATAAGGCCACTTAACGATGTTGCCATCTTTGTCGATATTGAAAAATTTTACAGAAGTTGTGCTATCGTTGAGACGGTCAACCGTGAAATAATCTGTACCCTTAGAACCGATTAATTCAACTTCTTTTGAAAGGAACAAATAATATTGATCGGCGTAATGCACCAATTGGCTTCGCCTGGCCTCAAGATCCTTAATGATCTCTTTTCCTGAGATGGCAAAAATTTTCGGAGGCAATTGATGAACTGCTTTTTCAATTACGGAGTCTGTCAGCGACGACTGCAAGCTGCGTGCAATAGAATCCCATTGGTCACGCGTCAACTTATTGGTAAAAAAGCGATCGAGGCCTCTTTCTTCATAGTTGGTGTGCTGAGGATTTTTGAGCTTATCAGAGAAGTTGGTAATATAAGAAACGCCCGCAGCCGACATGATCAAATTGAGCAACACCCCGTTATGTTTTGCAAAAACCTGGTCGCGGTCCTGTGGCACGGCAACGAAAGTATTAAACGGATCACCTTTGATTTCTCCCCAGGCCCACTGGTCTTCATGGCGGTCCCAATCCCCGATTATTTCATCCAAAAGCCTGGCTTTCAAAAAACCTTTTTGGTCGGCGATGTTTTCTGTTTCTTCTTCCATTTTTTTGATCACCTCTTTCGTATCGTAATACTCATCAAAATTGCCAAGGTTATCTACACCTGACCAGTCGCCTTTCAGTTTTCTCTCATAGAGATAAACTTCGCCCGCCAGCTTTTTATTGAATGTGTCCAAAGCCGGTTGTTGAGGAAGATAATAATAAGAGGGATTTGTATGATAAATGCCGGCGGCCTCAGACATAACCGGCACTGTGAGCGCTCCATAAGGATTAGACATCGAAACTTCATCGTTGGCTAAATCTTCGGCAAACGTTCCTATCATTACATCAGGCAGTACTTTGCCCAGCGTTTTATCTACCGACCGAAGCGTATATTTTTTGTCGTCTTTCGTTTTTAAATGAAGAGAAGTTGTTTGATGCCCTCCGCCTAATTCATCCGGCATCACACCATGGTCTTTTAAATAAAACAAGGGGAAAGCGACGGGTGTTGTCCATACCTTACGGTAATTTTTTCCCCATAGAAATTGATGAAAGCCGGATTTTTTGTATTCCGGGCCCGGGCTTACCACTTTAAACCCGTGGGAGCTGTCAATATTTTTTTGCCACGTTGTTGAAATGCTGTCGGTTTGGGCGCGGGCATTACTTCTATAGAAAAGGGTGAGGGCAAGAATTAAAAGTGTTCTAAGGTAAAACTTCATGAAAGTTTTTCTTTGCTATATCATAAAAATCCTGCCAGATTGTTTATTAGGCACGATTGTATATGAGGAAAATCTTTAGTTTAACAAGCTTTGTTTGCAGCCTTAACAGCCATTTTTGCTAAACAGGGTATCAAAGGTGTGAATACGGACCTGGTCACAGCTATTCGTACAGTCGTCATTTTAGGCGAAGCCACCACGTCAAAGATCGCTATCGGAGCGCTTTTGATCATAGCCGATACTTTTGTACTTATTTTATAGAAAACATCGTCGCGTTCAAATCTTCAAAATAAAATATTGCCTTTTTTCTTCGTTCACTGATTGCATAAAAATCTATAAGGTTTCCGAAGCCGTATAGGTTTAATTCATTTTCAAATTAATAATCATTCTTTTTTCTTCGTTTACTATATGATTAATAAATAAAATTTGGCGCCATGCAACGAAACGCAAATGCCTGTTGTCAGTAACAAGATGCATCAAATGGATTTGGAACTATTACTAAAAGACTGCCTGAAACGAAAACCGGCGGCGCAGAAACAGTTGTATGAGCTTTTTGCGCCTTCCATGCTGGGTTTGTGTTTCAGGTATACTAAAAGTATGTCTGATGCGGAAGAGGTTTTGCAGGAAGGATTTATAAAAGTTTTTGAACGTTTGAAACAATACAGGGGCGAAGGAGAATTTGGCGGATGGGTGCGCACGATCATGGTGAACACAGCTCTGAATTTTCTGAAAGCCAATAAAAGATACCGGCAGGATCTTCTTTTCGATGAAATGCCTTTGCATGCTGTATCAAATGACGATCCACAGGTATTGTTGCAGGCCAAAGAACTGGCAATGCTGGTCAGGCAACTGCCAACAGGGTTTCAAACTATTTTCAATTTACACGCTGTGGAAGGTTTTAAACATACAGAGATTGCCGTGATGCTGGGCATCAGCGAAGGTACTTCCAGGTCGCAATACGCACGCGCGCGAACACTGTTGATAGAATGGATAGAAAAAAAATCTGAAACGAAGGAGAACTATGGAATCAAATAATTTTGAAAAAGACGTGAGCCGAAAGCTTGGGGAATTTAAAATTCCCCCGGAAGAGGAGGTTTGGTCACGCATCGAAAAAGAGATTGCGCCTAAAAGAGGAATGCGCAAGGGTGTTCTTTTGTTTTTATTGTTGTTGGTCATTTTTGCCGGGGTAGGCTGGTGGCTCACGTATCAAAATTCCGGTTCAAAATCTCCGTCAACTTTTCAAAATGTGGTGAACAGGGAAAAGAAAAATGAAACAAAACGAATCACTTCCCCGCAGGGTGAAAAAAATAAGAAAATAATAGATGTTGATATTTCCAAATCTACTAAACAGGCTGCTGGTGGCTCCTCCGCAAATACCGGGACTGCTCCAGCCAATTCTACAAACGGGATTTCCAAAAGATCAAACCAGTTTGCTTCAGCAAAACCGGTTAGATCTATTGCATCAAAACCCACAAAGCAATTTTCGGGTAAGCCTGCAGAAGTTGTTGCGGTAGCTAATGAACGAAATAAGGATTTGAATGAAATTCCTGTTCCTGGTCAGCTTGTTACCGTTCCCTGGTATGAAAATCTTTCGACCTCAAAGGCTCTGCATTTCCAAACGTTAAACACTTCTCCGCCGGTTGCTTTGAGCTTGGAAAAACAATCGGTTAAAAAGCACAAGTGGACAATCGGTTTCACACTTTCAGGTGGCAGCGCATGGATTAAAGGAAAGGAGGCGCAGGCTTTGTATGCGAACAATGTTCTGACTAGTAGTTTCAACACGGCGTACGTTTATTATCCGTTGCGGTCTTCTTATGTTTATTATCCGTCGCGGCCTACCTCTTTCCGCACTTCATTTTCTTTTACGGCCGGCGTTTTTGCAGAAAGAAATCTTACTGCAAACACGAGTGTATCACTTGGGCTGTCTTATTCGCATTTGTCTTTGCAAAATAATGTCAGCAACAGTTTTGAATTTGTGCAACTGCCTGTTTTATTTCATTTTCGCGTAAACAGGAATGATCATCTCCCGCTCACTTTTGACGCTGGAGTGACAGTGTCGCAACTCGCGGCGAGCAACGCGCAGCAATACAATTATTTTAGCGATCGGTGGTATCACGACAACGATTTGTTTAACCAATTCCAGGCAAATATGCATACCGGATTTTCTTTTACCGTTTTCAACAAGAAGGGCAGGCAAATCCGCGTGGGACCTGCTTTTTCTTACGGAGTTATCCCTATGGCCAACCAGGGACTTTATGAGGGTCAACATTTGGGTGTACTAAACCTGCATGCAGAAATGTTGTTCGGGAAAAAATAATTTTTTTAATGCAACGGTTTTCTTTTTTGTGTTGTCAGGTTACAAAATGTGGTTGTCATGAAAAAGAAAAATCTCCTTTACGCCGTGTTATTGATCTTTTTTACAACATTTGTTAACAGTTGTGTAAAAGACACGTGTAAAGACGCTTACACTTACACACTTTACAGGCCCGTTTATGAAACCGTATCCCAGCTCAAAGCTAATATCAAAAGTGGTTCCCCGGAAGCAATTGAAAATCCGGGGAAGATCGTGATCCTTGGACATTACATTTTTTTGAATGAAATTGAAAAAGGCATTCATATTATTGACAACACCAACCCGGCTGCTCCTCAAAATATTTCTTTTGTAAAAATTCCGGGAAACATGGACCTGGCAGTGAAAGGAAATACGCTCTACGCCGATTCTTACGCCGATTTGATAACGATGGATGTAAGCGATCCTGCTCATGTAGCATTAAAAGATTATAAAGAAAATGTTTTGGAGTTTACTTATTACAACACCGGAATATATTATGATTCACAATATAAAATAGCCGGTTGGGAAAAGAAAGATACTACAGTCATTGAAAGTTGCGGAGGAGGAGGTATGATTCTTTTCAGCGGCGCAGCTTATGTTACCAATGCTGCTATGAGCGCTTCTGTGCCTGCGGCTAACAAGTCCGGCTCTGTCGGTACCGGCGGTTCCATGGCGCGTTTTGCGATCGTGAACAATTATTTGTATACGGTAAATAACAGCGACCTGAACGTATTCGATATTAGCAATAGCAATGATCCTGCTTATTTAAGCAGCACGACCATTGATTTTCATGTGGAGACGATTTATCCGTTTGAAGATAAATTGTTCATCGGATCCAACAACGGTATGTTTATTTACAATTTAAATGGTTCGCCTGTAAAACCCGTGCAGGTGGGCCAGTTTACACACGCCCGCAGTTGCGACCCGGTGATAAGTGATGGTCAATATGCGTATATAACACTGCATTCCGGCTCCTCATGTGAGGGGTATAATAATGAGCTGGATGTGGTGAGATTGAATATGCTCGTAGATGCATCACTCGTGCAGGTCTATAATCTTACAAGCCCCGAAGGATTATCCAAAGATGGCGATCTTTTGTTTGTGTGCGATGGAAGCGATGGTTTAAAAGTATTTGACGCCTCTGACGTTTTGAATATGAAGTTGCTTCATCAATTTTCCATTGGCAATGCTTATGATGTGATCGCTCAAAATCGTATAGCCCTGGTCGTTACTACTGATGCTTTGTACCAACTTGATTACAGCGATCCCGCTAACATCCATGTAATAAGTAAACTTTCGGTTTTAAAAAGCTGATCTATGAAAAGCACCTTCTTGATCTCGACGATTATTTTTGCCGCAGCCGTTTGCAGCGCACAGCCAAGGAAAATGAAATTTCATTCTATCATTTCTGCAGGAATTGCCGCAGGCCAAAGTAATTCTGCGGCCGCTTATGAAACAGTCACCGGATTTGCCTTTTCTTCCTGGTTTGCAGGACTGGGCGCAGGGTTGGATAATTATCATTTCAAAAGTCTTCCTCTATTTGTGGGCACCCGCAAATACTTTGGGAAAGAAAGGAGTCTTTTTGTTTATGGAAATATCGGAGAAAATTTGCCCGCGCAAAAACAAGCGGACAAACAATTTATCTATTACACCAACTATTATTTTGAAGGAGGATTCTACGCGGATGGAGGAATCGGTTATCGCTTTCCGCTGATTAAAAAAACCTCTCTCGTTTTTAGTCTTGGCAATAGTTACAAATCAATGCAGGCACATACAAAAATGTATGCTGTTGAATGCTTTGCAACGCCGTGCCCTGCCACTTTCAAAGATTATCACTACAACTTTTACAGGCTTATATTGAAAGCGGGTTTGCTGTTTTGAAATTGAAATGTGACAATGGGAAAATGGAGTTCAATTCGCGATTCGGTATTTGTTATTCTACCAGGTATTGTGTGGTTTTAAAAAATCTAAAGTGGTCCATAGATAGATATTCAATCCAATTCCTTGCCGATCTCCCAATCAAAGCCAAAGGGATCAGTAAGCCGACCGAGGCGCCAGCCATATTCTTCTCCAACAGGAAACACAACTTTAGCTCCTTCGTTGATCGCCTGCTCAAACAAAACATCAGGATCATCCGTTACCAAAAGAATCTTAATGAATTCTGCAGTTGGATTTATAGCATTGTTTTTTCCTGAAGACCGGCCGCTAACCCAAAATTCGGCCCCTGCAACAGAAAGCCTCAACACCAAACCGCCGTCAGGCGATTCCATGCGGTAAGTTTCTGTTGCACCAAATGCTTTTTTATAAAAATTTGCGGCTTCAGAACTGTTGCTTACGGTAAGCCAGGGCTGTATAGATGTTTTCATTTTTTCGATTTATTTTTTTTTGATGGTTTGGCCCTTTCATTATAATCCAGGCAGAGATTCATCCAATAGTGAAAGTCTTTTTTGGATTTAAAACCAACAGGTTCTACGTAACAAAACCCTTTGTATTCTTTTCCTTTCATGATCATTGGCATAAAGCCGGTTTTTTCAGCGACTATCTCATGAAGTCCGGGATCAAAGCGGCACATCAGGTTTTCGCCACTCACAGTGATACACATTTTGTCGTTTATCATAAAAGTGAGTCCGCGAAACATTTTCTTTTCTTCGACTTTCAACCCGGGAAATTGTAAAAGATATTCTCTTATCCAGTCTGCCAGTTTTGTGTCGTAAGCCATGTTGAATGGATTTTTTATGCAGTTACATTTACTCCATAAGTATTTTAAAAATACAGTAAACAAAGAAATTCGGAAGATTTTTATTTTATACAAAATTCTTGGAAAGATTGGTCGATTTTAAAAATGTTATTTCCGCATCCGCAGTAACTGCGTGTAGTCGTAACCGTTATTTTAAATTGCCTGAAGGTTATCTACATCGCGAAGATTATATTTGCATTCAACAAAAACATTGTTCATTTTTTACATTTGCCAATCATGAAAAAACTCCTTTCTTCAACTTTTAACCGTGCAGGGAAAATTGTATTTCTGTTCATTGCGTGTACTGCATGGAAAACTGCGGCTTCACAATCGGATTCAGCTACTGTCGTAAATGCAAAATGGGAAACAATTAAAGTGGCGCCAGGAATTGTGCTGAAACATTTCTGGTTCGATAGTTCTTTGTTTCACTCCAATCAAAACATAAGTATACTCCAGGTAAAACTGAATCGTAAGAACCATGCCGATATTGGTTATGATCCACACCTGCTAAAACCTACCAGCGAATATGCGCATGATAAAAATGCGATAGCGGCGATGAACGGAACTTTTTTCAACATGAAAGAAGGCGGTTCTGAAGACTATATCCGCTCAGACGGAAAAACGGTCAATGAAACACATCCGCGTCCTAACGGTCAACGCTCTTTTCACCAGGTGACAGCCATCGTTGTCAATCCGCACAATGTACGAATCGTGCGCTGGGACAGCACAGCCCATTGGGAAGACAATCTTCGCGGCGAAGATGTAATGGTGTCGGGCCCGCTCTTGGTCTATCACGACAAAATGATCTCATGGCCTCAAAAAAAAGGATTTTTCGGAAGGAATCCGCGTTCTGTTTTAGCATTGAAGAAAAAGCGGCTCTATCTTATCGCGGTTGACGGAAGAAACAATAAAGCGGCGGGCATGAGCATCGATGAACTTACGCTGCTGATGCACTGGCTGAAAATGGATGATGCGGTCAATCTTGACGGCGGCGGCTCCACAACGTTATGGGTGAAAAATTATCCTTATGGCGGCGTCGTGAATCATCCTTCTGATAACCGGAAGTGGATGCATAGTGACGCGTACAAACCCGGGATGGATCTTGACAAATTGCCGGCAGATATGAACAAGTGGGATCACACCGGGGAACGGCCTGTGGCGAATGTAATTTTGATTGAAAGGAAGTGATAAGTATCGGTTCGCGTTATAACTCTTAGCGGGTAAGGATTTCCCTGCACCATTATCTTAAACACCAAAGCGCTGGAAAACCCTTTATGCAGTTGTTATATATCCTCAAAAGTGTCAACTCCAAATGCGTTTGTAAAGCTTTTTTACGGCAGCCTGTTTGTTTTCGGAGATCATAAGTGAGACATCTGAATTGTACAGTAAACGAACAAATTACTCTATTTTTTATTTTGTGCTGTTTTATTGCCTATTGCTGCTCAGCCCATGCAAGTCCGTCAGGACCGCCGCCTACATCGATGTGACCGGTAACCTTTAAAGATGTAAGATCAACGACTGCAACATAACTGTCAGGCGTACACGCAACAAATGCGCGCGTTCCGCTGGGGTCCATTTGTATACCTGCTGCACCGTGACCAATGTTGATCTTCTTTATTTCCTTATGTGTTTGGGCATCGTAGATAGTAAGCACCCCTGATCTGAGGCTTGAGATAAAAACCTTGCTGCCGTCAGGCGTGAATTTTAGACGATTCGCTCCAAAAACCTTTGCATCAATTGTGGTGGATATTTTTTTTGCCTGGAGATCGATGATGTAAATTTTTCCGTTGTCGCTGGAAGCAGTCCACAGTTCTTTTCCCCCAGGCGATACATCAAAACCTTCTGCACCTTTAGCCGTTGGAATAATAGTTTGCTCCCAGTTTTCGGGTGGAATTCCGCCCGGCGGCATAGACCTGTTTTCACCCGGTTTCTTGCTTATTGGCGGTTGCATTAAAGGAGGCGGTGGCCCGGAAGTCATCGGCGTATCAATCAAAATACTTACTGTTCCTGATGCAACATTAGTGGTGTAAATTTTTTTTGAATCGTTGGTTACATAGATCATGTGTGTTCTGTCTTGCCCGGTTCCCATGCACCATTCGATCTGTTGTGTTGCGGGATCATAACGCGCCACTGCTTTGGAGCCTTCCACAGTGAACCAAACTTTCCCATCGACAAAAGTCAGACCGTGCGGGCCAAACAAAGGGCTTGTGTCAATATTGACCAAAGGCTTCATTGCCACCAGGTCAATTACGTTCAATTCATGAAGTCTGCCGCCGCCATAGATAGAAACGTAAGCTGTCTTTCCATCTGCAGAAGCGATCACTTCGTGCGGATCGATGCCCACAGGAACTTTCCCCAAAACTTTTAAAGAGGCAGGGTCAACGATAGCCAGCGTATGATCTGTTTTAGAAAGCGCCAGTAATCTTGATTGCGAGATACCATCGGTGGAAAAAAATAACAGGCAAAAGAAGATGCCTATCTGAACGAGCCGAAAACACTTGAATTGTTTCATGCCGGAAAATTTATGGTGGAAGGAATTATAAAATTAAACCAAATTGTCAAAAAAGTATCGGCTTGTTATTTCCATTCATTCTTTAGCATTGAAAACAATACAAGGTCCATGAAGATTCCGTTCACCAATTCGGCCTCTCTCAAAATACCTTCTTCTTTGAAATTTAATTTACGTGCTATTGCGCAGCTTTTTACATTTTTTACAGCAGCTTTTATTTCAATCCGATGCAAATTCAATTCGTCAAATCCATAACTGATGAGCCTCCTGCACGATCTTATTATGATTCCCATTCCTTCAGCCTTCTGCGTAAGCCAATAGCCTATGGATGCATTTTTATTGTCGACGTTCAAGTGATGCAAGCCAATTCTGCCGACGGCAACCTCGTTTAACAGTATCACAAAACTTACTTCTTTCCCTTGCCGGTAAAGCATTTCGCAAGATTCTATATACTGCTGAAAGTCGTCGACCGATTGCATGTTGCTGACCCAGGGCAAAAATTCAGAAAGATGTTTCCTGTTGGCTTTTACGGCTTCATATAATACCCGCGCATGTTTGGCTGACGTCAGCTCAAGTTTTATATTTTCGTCTATGGCTATCGTTATCATAATGCGGGTAATACAGTAAATAAAGAATTTTTGCTGATTTTTATTTTTTTAATCAAAGATGATCGTCTTGTTTTTAAACACAAATACTTTTTCATTACACACCAGTCGTACGGCATGAGCCAAAACATTTTTTTCAATGTCTCTCCCTGAGCGCGCCATTTCTTTTGCGTCATGTGTATGATCAACAGGAATTACATTTTGTGCAATGATCGGACCTTCGTCCAGCATTTCATTTACAAAATGTGCCGTAGCGCCGATGATCTTTACGCCCCGTTCATAGGCTTTTTGATACGGATTGGCACCGGCAAATGCCGGAAGAAAAGAATGATGAATATTGATGATCCGGTTGCTGTAATGCTCAACGAATGCGGGCGAAAGTATGCGCATGTATTTTGCCAGCACCAAAAAATCAGGATCTAATTGACGAATAATCTCCAGTATTTCCTGCTCGTGATCTTCCCTTGATTTTTCGGAATGATCTACAAAAAAATAAGGAATGTCAATCTTTGAAGTAAGTTCTTTAAGATCCGTATAGTTGCTGATTACACCAACAATATTTATGTTGAGATCATTGAATTTATGGCGAAGCAATAAATCGCTCAGGCAATGGTATTCTTTGGTGGCAAGTATTACCACATTTTTCTTTGTATTGGCAGTTAGCTTTATTTCAGCTGTTTTCGGAAGTATGTTTTTTATTTCTTTAAAAAAGATTTCTTTATCAAAATCCCCTGAAAATTCCGTGCGCATAAAAAAGTGGTTGAACTTTCTTTCAACAAATTCCCCGTTGCTTACTACATTAAGATTGTGTTCATAAACAATTTTAGAAACTTTAAAGATCAGGCCACCTTCGTCAGGGCAATTGATTAAAAGGATATGCGTATTAGGTTGTTCCATTTTGCACGAAATTAATATCGATTTTATCAAAAATACCGAAATGCTGCGGTTCCTAATTCTGAGTTCTTTGCATCGATCCTTTCATATACACATTTTGAATACCTTCATTGCTCATTTAATTGCTATGCATAAATCAATCATTGCTATTTTACTTTTATCATTTTTAATGCCCGTACAAGGTGTTGCTCAAACGCCTTCAATTGTTGATAAAGATGGCATGCACACGCTTTTGGTAGACGGAAAACCTTTCTTTATTCTTGGAGGGCAGGTTCATAATTCAAGCGCATGGCCGGCGCTGCTTCCTTATGTTTGGCAAAGCGCTGAATATATGCACCTGAACACGCTGGAAGTTCCCGTGTACTGGGAACAGATTGAGCCGGAAGAAGGAAAATTTGATTTTTCTCTTGTAGATCTATTGATTTCTCAGGCAAGAATGCATCATTTCCGGCTTGTACTTTTGTGGTTTGGAACGTGGAAGAACGGAAGTAATCATTACATGCCGGGTTGGATGAAGAAAGCACCAAAAAAATATCCCAACATTATTGATAGAAATGGTAATCCTAATGATTCTCCATCGCCTTTGTCAGCCGCCACTTTGCAGGCAGATATAAAAGCTTTCTCAACCCTAATGCATCATTTAAAACAGTTGGATAAAATGCATACAGTTATTATGGTGCAGGTAGAAAATGAAGCCGGGACGTGGGGGAGTGTTCGCGATTATTCGCCGGAGGCGCAACGCTTGTTTGAAGGACAGGTTCCTGCGGAATTACTTAAGCCCGATCTTCTTAGAGCATTAAAGGTGCCGGTGGTTTCTTCAGGAAAATGGAAAGAAGTTTTTGGCGATAGGGCCGATGAATATTTTCATGCATGGAATGTGGCTTCCTTTATTGGAAAAGTTGCGGCGGAAGGTAAGAAAGAATATAACCTGCCGATGTATACCAATGCGGCCCTTCGGGATCCTCTTACTGATCCGCCGGCAACGCAATATGAAAGCGGCGGCCCTACAGATAATGCGATACCGCTCTGGAAGATTGCTGCCCCGGCTCTGGACCTGGTCGCACCCGATATTTATCTTGATGGCAACGAACGGGTACTTAAAGTTTTGGATCTTTACAAACGGAAAGACAACGCGTTGTTCGTGCCTGAAGCCGGATTGAACGTAGTGAATGCAAAATATTTGTATGCAGTGCTGTCACATGGTGGCATCGGGTTTTCTCCGTTTGGGATAGATAACAACGGTGATACATCAGCCAATAAAGAATTGAAAGAAACACTTGCTCCTTATGCTACTGAGTATGCCCTTTGCCAAACTATGCTTCCGCAATTGGCGAAATGGGCTACCGAAGGCAAGATAAAATCAGCCGTAGAAGGTGATGATCATAAAGATGAGATCGTTGACCTCGGTAGCTGGAAATGTGAAGTTGTTTTCGGCGGAAACGGAAGAGCCAACGCTGCGCCGGTTTATAACAAGCCTGTTGGCAAAGCGATGTTAATCGAATTAGGTAAAGATTCTTTCCTGGTCAGTGGAATGCGCTGCCACATTCGTTTTCAGACTTCAGGAAAGGAAGAAGGCAAACCCTGGCAATACCTTAAAGTAGAAGAAGGTGTTTACCGGCACGGCAATTTCGTTTCTTTGAGAATATTGAACGGCGATGAAACAGATTGGGGAGGACCAGGGTTTGGCGATACGCCTTTATTGCTAAGAATAACTTTGGCTAGCAGGTGACGTAATTATTGGATTATTAAATTATTAATTATTACTAATTATGATTACAAAGATGACGCATGTATGCGTGTATGTTCTTAACCAGGACAGCGCTTACGATTTTTACAGCAATAAGCTCGGATTTAAAGTGATTACGGATGCAAAAATGAGTGAAGATGCCCGTTGGCTCACTGTTTCCCCACCGGAACAGCCTGAACTGGAAATCAGTTTGATGCCCGTTAAAGAAGGAATGAATTTCACCAAAGAATCTGCTGAAGCAATGGCCAAATTGGTAAAAGCAGGAACATTTGGTTTTGGTGTTTTCAGTTGCGATGATGTGTTTGCCACATACGAAGAACTGAAAACTAAAGGTGTTGAATTCACGAAGCCTCCGAAAGAAGAGTTTTATGGTACCGAAGCTTTATTTAAAGACGATTCAGGAAACTGGTTTTCCCTTGTCTCTAACAGGAAATAAATTTTTGAAATTATGGATTGATCATCACATGTGCATGATACGTTCCGGGGTCCATGATCCAGGGCATTCCCGGAGCAGAAGGTTTTTCAGGTAAACCGGTGCTGGCAGCTGTTGCAAAAGGAACATAAATTACATAACGCAGGTAGC
Organism: uncultured Chitinophagaceae bacterium; assembly: GCA_963783125.1. GTDB lineage: Bacteria > Bacteroidota > Bacteroidia > Chitinophagales > Chitinophagaceae > Ginsengibacter. The sequence continues at coordinate 145,561 of CAWAMQ010000006.1, read as the reverse complement.
CATTTTTCACTTCACCTGTTTTGGAATTTACATCTTTGCTGTCGGCACTGTAAACATATAATGCGGCCGGGCTTTTAGGCATTTGGAGCGCGCCATCTTTTACTTCTTTGGCCCGTTCGTCAAATAGTTCTTTTCCTGACATTCCTTTTTTTCTTAACGCGCGTCCACTTTGCATTAAAGGTTCCAGGTCTTTATTGTAGCAGGCAACTGAAAAACTTGTGTCTGTAGGGTCGTCTGCAAGACAAATCATTTCACTGGTTCCTTTTTTAATAACGGCAAGCTGGTTGTTGGCGTCATATCCATATACTGTTGCACTGTCTCTTTTTTCGGGAGGTGCAGCCAGCAAAGCCAGTTTTATTTGCATGTCGGCATTGGGAACATCTGCCTTAAAGGGCAATGTTTCCTGTGCCACAGCCATGGTATCTGTTTTGACGGCTGTTGAATCTGTTGAGGAAGAAGTTTCCTGGTTTTGATTATTACATCCCCAACAAAATAAAATAACTGCGAGCAATAAATAATTGACTTTCATATGCAAACGTTAAGTAGATGAAAAAATAAAATGAGCAAAGCATAATAAAGATAATAATTTATTACTGAAGGCATGGCCGCAATTCTTTATTTCATTCGTGTCATATTTTAGAAGAGATGATGTTCCGCGATTTAAGAATACCAATATTTTAAAAAGGATAAAACATTTTATTGATGAATTTTAAGCCATTGTACTGTGCTGTCTGCATTTAATTTAATTACCAGGGTTTTAGTGTGCAGCGTGATAATACCCAATTGTTGCCTGCTGATTTCATAAAAAAGATAGCCATTATCACTCCTGTCAGGAGCGCCAAGCATAATTAAAACAGAATCTTTTTTTACGCCGTGCAAATCATGATGCTCCATTAGATCGTTAAGCATTTCATCTCTGTGAGGGTAGCGGGTTTCATTCTTTACGGCCCATTGAGTTTCATCAAATTTTTTTTCGTGCTGTATGCTTTTGCAGGCGATAAAAAATAAAAGAGATAGTAACAGGATATTTCGTTTATTCACAACCGTTATAAGTAATTGGCTAAAATGATTTATTAATTTAGAATTCAGTAAACAGACAAATTGTGCCAAACTTTATTTTATAGGATAGCAGCATTATGCCGATGTATTAATTAAGAGATGGCAGTAAAAGAAAAGAATTTTCTTTTACTATGTTATTTATTTCATCAATATCAATATGCGATAAGATTTCTTCCGGAATTGAAATTTCAAATTCAAATTCAGGAAGATACAACCTTACATTAGGAATGCTGCGCAGGCAATCAAAAACCTTGATGAAATCAAGCGCAATGGGTGGAAGCGAAATACGAATTTCGTTGCAGAGCGTATTATCGTCAATTCCGAAGGGATATATGTGGTGTGCTGTTACAAATACTTCCGGAAAAATATCTTTTAAGGCAAGGGCTATGGCGCAATTGTTTCCTATGGTATCAATATCATTGCGTGTGCCACATGCTTTGCTTCTTTCAAGAATTTCCTTAGTTATTTTTATGTTGAACGTAACTGGCATGCGTACCTCTTTTCTTTCTTTTAAAGATAAGCTTTTTTCTGATTGTTTTATGGTCGTCTAAAAAAATCTCAAATGAATAGCTTTTTGAAATGGTCAGATTTAACAGGCCTACAGGTCATCAAATTACCATAGAACATATCTTCAGGTTCGCGTATCCAATGTTAGGTTAATGGATAGTTATAAGTGAGCTTTTGATTACATTTTGTCATGTTATTTGTGGTTCAATTTTCATAAAAACATACATTATGAAAACTATATTTTTAGTGCTTCTATCAATAGCATTATCGGTAGCGGCCTCAGCTCAGCGTAAATCAAATTCGGATGAACACCATGAATATTCTGAAGAAAGAAATGAATATTCTCAAAGAGGGGTGCAGGTTTACAGCCTTCCTCTGACCTATGGTTTAGGATACGATTATCCCTATTATGGCAACCCTTATTATGGATACTATGGTTATGGTTACGGTTATCCTTTGTGGTACAGGCCATTTCATAGCAGGAGCCGGGCAAACCAATATAAATTGGATTTGCAATTAAAAGCCATCAGAATGGATTATGCCAATAGAATAAAGGAAGCGAGGCATGACAAAAGTTTGAGCCATTCGCAGAAAAAAGAGAAAATACATTCTTTGAAAGATGAACGAAACGACGAAATCGTTAATGCTGAAAAGAATTTTGCAAAACAATTAAATATGGGTAATCAAAATCCGCGAATGAGGAACAACAGGAGACCGGCAAATACTAATGCTGTTTCCTGATTAGATTTTTTTATGGCAATTTGTGATGTGGGAAGGAATAACATTAGTTTTTCTTAAAACCAGTGTGCTCATACAACGGATGTTATTAACGTTTACTATTTTTAAAGGCTCAACAAAAGATAAATTGTTTTGCCGTATGGCTTCTGCAAGAAGAGCGGGGGTTAAAAGGAACCGGACTGTTCCATCAGGAATTTGGTATACGCCGTCTTCAATTAATTTCACTTTGTCTTCTATTCCCATAGTTGATGCCAGTCTTATAAATAAGGAGCCTTTTGGTTTTAAAACGCGTACCAATTCCTTTACCATATTATAAAAATGCGGAGTTGATTCTGCAAAGTGCAGGACAGCACTGCTTATTACATGGTCAAAAAAATTATTGTCAAATGGAAGTTGATCGGTTTCTGCCACCTTGAATCTTTCAGCTTTAAAATCGGGATGAAGAGATTTTAAAAAATTTATGGGAGTTGCATCTTTATCAATTCCGTAAATGTCGATTTCGTTTTTTAAAAACCAAAATAGATTTTTGCCACGTCCGCAACCGGCATCTAAAATTTTGTCAGTTGGTTTATACCTGCCTTTCATGATTTGATCAAGTAAGTAGATGTCAGTGTTTCCGACCAATTCTTGTATTGACGATGGTTGCATAAAAAGTGCTTTAGAAATTTGATTTATATTAAAAGACCGGTGCGAAAAAAAAACTTCACACCGGTCTATACTTATCACATAAAACTTATAACTCAATTCACTTCAATCCTTCCAACGCCGCATTCATATTTCTTACTGCCTCAGCACTCTTGTTGAATTTGGCTTGTTCTTCATCAGTCAAATGGAAATCAATAATCTTTTCCCATCCGTTTTTTCCTATTACAACCGGCACACCGATGCATATATCTTTTTGCCCGTATTCGCCATCCAGCATTACACAGCATGGAATTAATTTTTTTTCATCACGCACAATCGCTTCTACCAATGTAGCGCCTGCAGCTCCCGGAGCATACCATGCGCTGGTGCCTAATAATTTTGTAAGTGTTGCACCGCCAACCATTGTGTCAGCCGCTACTTTATTTAAAGCAGCTTCATCCAAATAGTTGGAAACCGGTGTGCCCTGGTATGTGGCTAATCTTGTAAGAGGAATCATTGTCGTATCACCATGTCCGCCAATCACTACACCTTGTAAGTCCTGCGCAGAAACATTCATTGCCTGTGATAAAAAATATTTAAATCTTGAACTGTCAAGCAAGCCACCCATGCCGATCACACGGTTTTTGGGAAGGCCGGTTGATTTTAAAGTGAGGTAAGTCATCGTGTCCATTGGGTTGCTGATCACCACAATGATTGCATCCGGCGACTGGTCTAATATTTTTGAAGTAACATCTTTTACAATTCCTGCGTTGATGCCGATCAGTTCTTCACGTGTCATTCCGGGTTTACGCGGGATACCAGAAGTGATCACCACAACATTGCTGCCTTTGGTTTTGGAATAATCATTCGTGCTGCCGATAATCTTCGTGTCGCTTCCCAACATCGTAGCGCTTTGCAAAAAATCCATGGCTTTTCCTTCGGTGATTCCTTCTTTAATGTCGAGCATTACCAGTTCTTCGCAAAGTTCTTTGCGGGCAATGTTGTCGGCACAGGTAGCGCCCACTGCACCGGCGCCTACTACAGTTACTTTCATCTTATTGTATAATTTATTTTAAAAAATAGGGTTATCGCTCAAAGGTAAATGAATTGTGCTATTGTTATAATTGATTTTGATCATGGATGTTTTTGGGCCACGGATTACACAGATTTGCACGGATTTTTTTCGCCAGAAAGACCCGAAGGCGCGAAGAAAAAATGAAGGGCGTATTTGCAGTAAACGAAGAAATTGGTTGAATTTCTATTTTTGGTTTTTTTTACGCAAAGGGGCACAGGAAGAAAGGCGGGAAGATTTTTTTTTGCCACGGATTACACGGATGTGCACGGATTTTTAAGAAGGAACAGTTTGAAATATTCTTTGGTAGTAAACGAAGAAGTTAGTTGGATTTTTATTTTTTTTCACGCAAAGGCGCAATGAGCCGAAGGTGCAAAAAACTTTTGCCGCAAAGTCCTACCTTGAATGAAAATGTTCAAGAGTGTACCTTTTCCAAAAGTTAAATTCGTGTAATTCGCAAAAATCCGTGAAATAAAAAATCTTACTTATTCAAAGCATCAACTACATCCTGCAGTTTAATAACTCCGCTGAAAGAATTTACGTACTTGCCGTGTTTGTCATAAACAACAAGATCGGGGTACATCTGCACGTGATAGTAAGGAAGAAAAAAATCTTTTTTATCCCAGCCCATGGTTATTTCAGGATAAGAAGCAATTTTAAAATTGTGATAAAAGGCCATCATTTCACTATAGGGAAGCCAGGTTACCATTAATATCTGTACGTTCTTAAAATGATCTATGTACTTTTCCAGTTCTTTGGTTTCGTTCTGGCAATGGCCACATTCAGGGCTGAAGATCATTAACAAAGTCGGCTTGTTTTTTTTGAGATCATGGTTGGTATAAACGGTGCTATCCGGTGCTTTATAAATGGTGAAGTTGGGAATTGTAGGGTCTTTCACAAATTCCGGGCGGTTATCAGCAGCGGCATTTGTTTGTGAAAATCCTGCATAAGAAATCAATAAAGTCGTAACAATAAATAGAAGTTTCTTCATCAGTAATTTTTTTTTAAAATATAAAACTAATAAAAAACGCCAAAGATGAAAACCATGATGGCATTTTAAGATTTAATTAGCAGTGAACGAATCTTTAAACGCAATTTTTATTTTGCGAAAAATTATAAGACAGCTAAAAGTGATTCAGGTTTAACATCCCCTTCAAAAGATTTTTTCAGGTGCCCCTTTTTATCATAAACAAAAATAGAAGGAAGATTTCGTACCCTGAAATAAATCGGGAAGAAGAATTTGGTATCTCTTGCCATCGTTATTTGCGGGTAGTCGGCAATGTGGTAATTTTTATAAAAATCGATCATTTCGTCGTAAGGCAAATAAGTAAGCATAACGATTTGCGTATTCTTAAACCGTTTGATATTTTGGGTGAGCATTTCTGTTTCGTGCTGGCAATGACTGCATTCAGGACTAAAAACGATAAAAATGGTATTCTTTTTTTTATTGAGGTCTTCCCTTGTAAATGCTGTACTGTCGGGCGCTTTGTAAAGCGTAAACTCAGGAATAGTGGGATACTTCATGTAAGGAGCCTGTAGCTCTGCAGAATCAGTCTGGCAAAAGGCGGAAGCCGAAATAAAAACGGCCGCACAAAAAATAAATAATTTCTTCACTTGATAATTTTTGATAAAGCTATAAAAAAGTTTAGACTGGAAAGAGAAGAGAATGTTAATCGTGATTGAAGATAACCTTTAACCCGCGAACGATGGGATGTTCCTGATTTTGAAAAAAAACTGTTTCGCGCCGCAGTGATTCTTAGCCGGTGCTCTTAGTCTCTTTCAATTTTCCGCTTCAACAATAAAACAAATCTTTTACCTTTGCTGCCTCAAAAAAAGTTTTTCTATGGCATCTACATCGGACATAAGAACAGGATTGATTTTAAAAATTGACGGCAGCCTTTATACGGTTATTGAATTTGGTCAGAACAAAACGGCACGTGCTGCGGCAAAAGTGTGGGCAAAACTCAAAGGCGTTGACAACGGTCGCACTATTGAGCAAACATGGAACAGCGGTGAAACGATACACCCGGTCAGAGTGGAAAAAAGACCATATCAATATCTTTTTAAAGATGATACCGGCTACACTTTTATGAATACAGAAAATTATGAGCAGATTGTTGTGGCTCCGGAGATGGTAGATGCTCCTCAATTTTTAAAAGATGGACAGGAAGTTTCAGTGTTGATCAATACAGAAACTGACCTGCCCATGGGCGTAGAACTTCCCGACAAAATCGTTTTACAGGTTACCTACAGCGAGCCCGGAGTAAAAGGTGATACCGCCACAAAAACACTAAAACCTGCCACCGTAGAAACCGGCGCTACCGTAAACGTACCTTTATTTGTAAATGAAGGCGAATTAATCAGAGTAAATACTAAAACCGGCGAGTACGTAGAAAGAGTAAAAGAATAAAGATTGTCAGCGGATCATAATTAACATTTATCTGCCTAATTTTCAATTATTAAAGTAACTTAGCCACACGTTTCCCATAACCTAAATATAATTTCCAGTATGGACATTAAACAAATTCATGAATTGGTAAAGCTTGTAAATAAAAGCAATATCGGTGAATTAATGATCGAAAAAGAGGGATTTAAAATTACCATCAAACAGAAAAAAGAACCTGCGCAGCTTGTTAGTCAACCGATGGTTCAGCCCGTGCAGGCACTTCCACAACCCGCTGCCTCTGCGCCTCCTGCTCCTGCTGCAAAGGCTGGCGAAAAGAAGCCGGAGGCTGCAAAAGAAGATAATCTGCTCACTATAAAAAGTCCGATGATTGGGACGTTTTATCGCCAGGCAGGTCCCGGCAAACCTTTGTTTGTAAGTGTGGGAGATGAAGTGGAAGTAGGCCAGGTAGTTTGTATCATTGAGGCGATGAAATTATTTAATGAGATTGAAAGTGAGGTAGCCGGCAAGATCGTAAAGGTTTTGGTAGAAGACGCTTCCCCGGTAGAATTTGATCAGCCATTATTTTTGGTGGAACCTGTTTAATTTGCTGATTAGCCAATTAGCCAATGTGCTAATGTATCCGGCAATTAATCAGTTTCCCTTTAAAATTACTGTCATGAAAAAGGAAGAAATTGAAGCGAATGCTATTTTAAAAATGACCTTTGATTTTTCATTATCAGTAATTGATTATTGTGATTTATTGGACACAATAAAAAAAGATACTATCAGCAGGCAGTTACTAAAATCAGGAACTTCAATTGGAGCGAATGCAATGGAGGCTCAAAATGCAGAAAGCAAAGCAGACTTTATCCATAAAATAAAAATTGCAGCAAAGGAAGCTGATGAAACGCAACACTGGCTTCTACTCTGCAGCTTTTCATCAGTTTATCCTGAATGTGATTCGTTGCTGTTGAATCTTGAATCAATTCAAAAAGTTCTTAATAAAATATTAGGAACAGCTAAGAAAAAAGAATTTCTTGCTTTTTAATGAGCAGGAAAGAAATAAAATTTTAAAACTAAGGTTAGCACACATTAGCACATTGGCTAATCAGCTAATTAGCACATTAAGAAGATGTTTAAAAAAATACTTATTGCAAACAGGGGAGAGATTGCTCTTCGTATCATCCGTACTTGTAAAGAAATGGGCATCAAAACGGTGGCGGTTTATTCCACTGCTGACAAGGACAGCCTGCATGTGAAATTTGCTGACGAAGCGGTTTGCATTGGTAAGCCTGCAAGTGCCGATAGTTACCTGAATATTCCACACCTTATGGCAGCTGTCGAAATTACGAATGCTGATGCCATTCACCCGGGTTATGGGTTTCTTGCAGAGAATGCAAAATTTGCGCAGATATGTTTTGACCACGGCATTAAATTCATCGGCCCAACGCCCGCGATGATTAATTCCATGGGTGATAAGATAACAGCCAAAGAAACCATGATTGTTGCCGGAGTGCCTGTGGTGCCGGGCGTTGAAGGCCTTTTAACCGATATTGATCATGCCAAAAAATCAGCCGCTGAAGTGGAATATCCTGTAATATTAAAGGCAACAGCAGGCGGTGGCGGAAAAGGAATGCGCGTAGTTTGGAGCGAGAAAGAAATGGAAAAAGCTTTCGAAACTGCTAAGGCAGAAGCAGGCGCCTCCTTTAAGAATGATGGAATTTACATGGAAAAATTTGTGGAAGAGCCGCGCCACATCGAAATACAAATTGCCGGCGATCAGTACGGAAATGTTTGCCATTTAAGTGAACGGGATTGCTCCATCCAAAGACGCCATCAAAAACTGGTAGAAGAATCGCCATCACCTTTTATGACGCCTGAACTAAGAGAGAGAATGGGTGAAGCCGCAATTAAAGCTGCTGCCGCTATCAATTATGAAAGCGTGGGTACCATTGAGTTTTTGGTAGATAAAAACCGCGATTTTTATTTCATGGAAATGAACACGCGTATCCAGGTGGAACATTGTGTTACGGAAGAAGTGGTGAATTTTGATTTAATAAAAGAACAAATAAAAATCGCTGCCGGTGAAAGAATTTCGGGAAGAAATTATTATCCTGAGATGCACGCCATAGAGTGCCGTATCAACGCAGAAGATCCTTACAATGATTTTCGCCCTTCTCCCGGAAGGATCACGGTTCTTCACCAGCCGGGTGGACATGGGGTTCGGGTAGACAGCCACTGTTACTCCGGTTACGTGATTCCTCCTTATTATGATAGCATGATCGGGAAATTAATTACCATGGCTCAAACCCGCGAAGAAGCAATCGATACTATGTATCGGGCGTTGAGCGAATACGTGATCGAAGGTATCAAAACGACCATTCCTTTTCATTTGCAGTTGATGCAAAATGAAGACTTCAGGAAAGGGAATTTTACCACTAAGTTTTTGGAAGGGTTTAAGATGAAGTGATGCTTAAAAGTTTGATAAATCTTATCGAAGTTTTTCAAAACGAGTAACAAATTTTATTGATTCTGCATGCACTAACTTCAATTCGTTTTTACTTGCTGAGTATTTTTAATTTTCGTTTATTTGACTCCGTCATAAAACGAGAGCAATAACTTCTTTTGTTATTCATCTTGATCAGATTTTACAGTAAACGAATAAATAATCCTCATTTTTATTTTTTCCTGGACAATTATTTCATTCTTCTTTCTATCGCCTGCAAATTAATTTGAATATGACTGTTGGTGAATTCAGGTTGTTGTTCCAATCTTTTTTTATCGTTGAAGCCTAATGAAACTGCTTTAAGTAAATCATTTTTAGCGGGCTGTGCCTTATCATTCCGCGCATCGAGTATGGCTGAAAAATACCATCCTTCACTATTGGTAGGATCAGCTTTTTTATAAAGCGTCACAAAGTGTTCCGCTTCTTTGTTTTGATTTTGATTGATGAATTGATTGCTTATTGAGTAAAATGCGAGCGATAGAAACGCCTGCAAACGCTGGTACATGGCAGCTTCCGGCGATTTGCCTTTGGCCCTTGTTTTCACATCTGCTATCGCTTTATTCCAATAGGTATCATCGCCGGTTTGAAACTTCTGTTGAAACCCGGTTTTAATATTCTCTTCCTTCCGCAACAGATTTTGTCTTACCTGTTCTTGCTTTTGATACGCATTTGTATGCAAAATAGAATCTTCTTCCTGGTGAAACCAATCCGACTGGCTGGTAACATTATCCAGCATTGCTGCAGAAAGAAGACAGATTTCCTGCGCCTTTATATAATCATTTTTCTTTTCAGCGCCGGTAATCATTTCTTTGTTTCGGTTGATAAAACTTTCTATAAATGCCGTATCCTGTGGAATAAGATTTTTTAGCATCGCATCGAATCGTAAACCGTCGAATGCAATATTCATTGTGTTCACCGGAGCCCATTCATGTATACCATCAAAAAAAATAATGCGGTGGCGGGTCAAAGTTTTATCGAGGATGGTATCAATAGCTACAAGGTCGGTCATATTCATATCGCCCTTGCCTGTGATCGCGGTAAAGCTAAAATTTAAATCTCCGGCCGTGGTAATATCTTCAAGGCCGGCGCCATTGGCAATAACGCCGCTGATGTTATGATGGCTTAAGGCGATAAAAGTGGCTACCTTCGCGCCGCCTGAAAACCCGGCAGTGTACATGCGGTCGGGGATAACCGCAACCCGTTTTTGTACATCATCACTCAGTTCGTTCCAAATGGTTTCGGCGTCATTCCAGTTATTACCGTTTTTTGAATTATTGCTTCCCACCAAAATAAAATGAAAACTATCCGCCAACGATTGATATTTTTTTACAGGAAGCAAACCATCTCCATGTGGATCAAAAAAATAAACTATCGGCAAAGGCTTACTGTTACTGTCTTTCGGAATATACAATGCATAGGATTGGCTTGGATCAGATTGACAAACAACAGAGTTGATAATTTTACCCTTTGGAAAGGAATTGCTTAAAGGAGTTTTTAAAACTAAAGAAGAATCAAAACCTGTTTCTTTCCTGTTACTGCTACCCGTACACGCGAATTGAAAAAATGAAAGGAAGAAAAAAGTGATGATAAAAGTGGCTTTCATTTAAATGAAAAAAAAGTTTTATAGCGATTTAAATTGACCTTGATTTTTGGAGGGTAAATATAACTCTTAAGATGGGCTTTACGACTTTTACAGAAGAAAGAATTTAATTGTTTTGTTAGCATTACTTAAAAAAATAAAAATCTGAGATATTTGTTGCTTTACTGATGTTGAAATTTTTATAGAATCACATTCTAAGCAAATAAAAAGACAATGAAAAACTCATTGCCTTTTTAGAAAAACACACTTTTACTAATTAGAAACTTATTTGACCGTTAATGTTTACATCGGCGGTTCCGTTTGTGCCAGCTGTTGAGACTGCATAAAGCGTTCCACTCGCATTTTGAAACCTTCCTGTACCACCTGTTATTGTGTGAGTTATTTTTGCAATTATCCCATCCTTGCTCGTCGGCGTAGATACTCCGCTAACAATTGTAAAGAATTGATCGCCGTTTGCGGCAGTAAAAGTTGCGGTGCCAATTACCTGGAATGGTTCGCCAGTAGTGACATTTACCCACACATCTGCACGAAAAGCCAAATTTCCCAAATGGGTGGCATTCCCTGTTCCAGAAATGATCTGGTTAATCACCGGGGGACCTTGTAACACCTGGATGGTGACTTTTAAATTTCCTTTGAAAGGCACCTCCATTTTACGCTTAGCAAGCCCCGAATTATTTTCCGCGACTTTTGCGGCCTCGACAGATTGTGGATTATTAATTACCTGTTCTTTTTTGCAAGAGATCAAATTGGCGCTTATGAGCAGGATAAACGCAAGTACAAATTTTTTTTTCATTGTTCTTTTTTTTTGATGAAATAATAAAGAGAAAACAATGGTTTTCAACTCAAGAATGAAAAGGTAAACCTGGATTTTACCTTCTTGAAACTTTTAAAATATTGAACTTTTGTTTTTTTGTAATTTTCAGTTGAAACGGAAGAATTAATTGTTTCTAATATTCTTTATCAAAGTTAAAATCTAAAAACACTCTTAATTTCTACCAAATGGTAGATTTTATAAAAACCATCCATAGCTAATGGCTTTCAGAATAGCGGAAGTACGATTGACCACCTGAAGTTTATGATAAATATTGAGCGTATGAGTTTTGACAGTACCTGGAGATACAAAAAGTTTTTCCGCAATGGTTTTGTTGGGTAATCCACTCACTAACAGGAATAAAACCTGCTTTTCGCGTTCAGTTAATTTTTCCAGTGCATTTTTCGATCGATAAGGCAGTTGATCAAATTCGCACCAGCGCCATTCTTTGTTGCTTCCCTCTATTTTAATAAATGGTTTCGAAAGTGATTTAGCGAGTTCAATTCCGCGGACGATAAAATTACCAACCGTCTTTAAAATATAAAGATGATAAGGTTTGTAAACATTCTTGTTCATTGTTCTCACTACTATCAGTCCTACAACTTTTCCGTCATGTTTTAACGGCGTGTAAATAGCTGCCTTGGGTTTAAAACCTGCCAATGGGTCGGGAACTGTTTTTAAGTATTTTTTAAAATCTTTGTCGATGTCGTTAATAAAAATATCCTCTTCATTGCGAATACACCATGATGAAAGCCTGTTGTCATCGATGGCATGCACAATAATATCCGAAAGATGTTCGCCGTTCTCAATAATGCCCTGGTAAAGAATCACCGCTTCTTTTTCATCATAAAGACCAACAGAAAACTGACTTGCATCCAATAAATCATTGATGCTTGTGTAAATCGCTTCGGTTATATCCTGGATAGTAAGTTGCGGTGTAATTAATTCTGCAATTTCACTTAAAATCCGCAGTTGGTCTGTCCAATCAACATTTTCGTTGGAAACATTTTTTTTCCATTTTGAAAGTTGGTTGGTAAACGCTTTTTTGGAAGGTTGCATAACCGACTAGAAATGGTTTACTTAAAGATAACATTGTTAAACGTTATAATGTGATTTTTGAAAAAAATCTTTGCCCGGGAAAGCAGGAGAGGAATTTGTTTTAATTTGAAATAAAATAAGCAGGAGTTTGTTTGTTCACTGTGTGAAATCGCTCTTACACAATCTCTTTCAACTTCTCCACCACCACGTCCACTTCGTCTTTTGTGTTGTATTTGCTGAATGAAAAGCGAACCGTCGTTTGATCGGGATTTTTGGAGATAGCGCTGATCACATGGCTGGCAGCTTCTGCTCCTGAAGTGCAGGCACTACCGCCACTGGCGCAGATATTATTGATGTCGAGATTAAAAAGCAGCATGTCGGATTTTTCAGTCTTGGGAAATGCTACGCTCAGAACCGTATAAAGACATTTTCCTTCAGGATCACCATTGAAATGAACGCCCGGAATATTTTTTTCCAGGCTTTGCTTCATGTAATTTTTAATTTCTTTTATGTGGCGACTTTCTTCTTCCATATTTTCTACAGCAATTTCCAGCGCTTTTGCAAAGCCTACAATGCCATAAATATTTTCTGTGCCCGCGCGCATGTTACGTTCCTGGCTGCCACCGTTTATCAACGGATGAATTTTAATATTTTTATTGATGTACAACATGCCCACACCTTTTGGTCCATGGAACTTATGCGCTGCGGCGTTGATAAAATGAACATGCAATTTTTGAAGATCAATAGGGAAGTGCCCAACTGTTTGCACAGTATCAACGTTCAGGATCGCATCATATTTTTCACACCATTCAGCTGCTCGTTCAATATCGGTAATGTTGCCGATCTCGTTGTTGGCATGCATTATGGTAACCAGGCATTTTTCATCACTTTCTTTTAAAAGCCTTTCAAGATCATTATTATCAATAACGCCGTTGGGTAAAATATTTACGTAAGACAACTTTATTTTTCCTGTCTTTGCCAAATGTTCAACAGAATGCAGCGTGGCATGGTGTTCCAGCGGTGAAGTAATGATGTGTTCGCAGGCAAGATCATTTACAGCGGCGTTGATAGCCGTGTTGGTACTTTCTGTGCCACCGCTTGTAAAAAATATTTCTGAAGGATGCGCATTCAAAATTTTCGCAACACTTCTTCTTGCGTTTTCAATTGCCATTCTTGTTTCCCGGCCGTAAGAATAAATAGAGGAAGGATTGCCAAATTTTTCTGTAAAAAAAGGCATCATTGCTTTGAAAACTTCAGGATCCAAAGGCGTGGTGGCGGCGTTGTCGAAATAAATTCTTTGCATAATAATTACGGTTAGTTAATTGGGCCACCCGGTTAATTAGTTTTCATCACTTCATGAATGTCGTTCATAATTTTCCGCGAAATATTTTCAGCAGTAGTTTCAAAATTACTCTCAGAATAAATACGCATGATGGGCTCAGTGTTGCTGGTTCTTAAATGAACCCAGTCGTTACCGAATTCTATCTTCAAACCATCTTCCATATTCATGGGATTGTTTTTGTATTTGTCTTTTATCTTTTTAAAAATATCTTTCACATCTACGTTGTTTTCGAGTGTTATCTTATTTTTTGAAATAAAATAATCGGGATACATACTTCTTAATTGTTTGATGCTTTTTTGGGTTTCTGCCAGATGAGAAAGGAATAAACCAATGCCAATGAGTGCATCACGGCCGTAATGAAAATCAGGAACAATGATGCCGCCGTTTCCTTCGCCTCCGATTACAGCGTTCACTTCTTTCATTTTATGGACCACGTTTACTTCACCCACCGGGGATGGAAAATATTCTCCGCCATGCTTGTGTGTAATTTCTTTAAGAGATTTGGTTGAAGACATATTGCTCACTGTATTCCCTTTTCTTTTACCAAGAATATAATCAGCAACAGCCACCAAAGTATATTCTTCACCAAACATACTGCCATCTTCGCAAACAAAGCAAAGCCGGTCCACATCAGGGTCTACAGCAATTCCCAACGAAGCCTTTTGCTTAATCACTTCATTGCTTAAACCGATAAGATTCTTGGGAAGCGGCTCGGGATTGTGTTCAAATTTACCCGTCACTTCCTCATTGATCACCACTATATCTTTTACTCCAAGCGCTTTTAATAATGCCGGTATATATATAGCTCCGGAACTGTTTACAGGATCAACAACTACTTTAAACTTCGCTTTTTTGATTGCTTCCACATCGACAAGTTCGTAGTTGACTACCGCGTCGATATGTTTTTGCAGGTAAGATTTATCTGAGTAATATTTGCCAATTTTTGTGACAGGAACAAAATCAAATTTTTCACTTTCGGCAATGGATAGCACTTTTTCGCCTGCGTCGGCATTTAAAAATTCACCTTCGTGGTTAAGTAATTTTAATGCATTCCATTCCTGCGGATTGTGACTGGCTGTTAAAATAATTCCGCCGGCCGCTTGTTCTTGTTTCACTGCAATTTCAACGGTAGGAGTAGTGGTAAGACCAAGATCAACTACGTCAAAACCACATGCCAGCAAGGTGTTGGCGCAAAGGTCACTCACCATGCTTCCGCTTATTCTTCCATCACGGCCGATAACTATTTTTTTATTATCAGGGTTTTGATCTAGTGAAGTTGCATAGGCTGCGGTAAACTTTACAATATCTAAAGGAGTGAGATTTTTTCCGGGATTTCCTCCTATTGTTCCTCTAATTCCCGAAATACTTTTTATCAGTGCCACATCAATATTTTAAAATGCAAATTTACTTTTTTTCTTGTTTTATTCCTGCTGGTTGAAAAGAAGTGGATGGTTAGCCTATATGTTGTAAGTGGCAAGTTATAAGTGATGTGAATGCCGCCACAATACAGCAGACCAACAAATAACGAAGAATTTTATTTAGCTGCTTTAAATATCACACTTCCGCTTTTTTCCGTATCAGACTCGATGCGTACTTCGTATCTTTTGGTTCCGTCTGTAACCACCATCAATGCTGTGTTTGGGGGAATGGTTCCGAGATTGTCAGCATACATAGTTACAATATTCTCAGGGGCATTTTTATCAACTGAAAGCGTGAGAGATATCGGTTTGTCTGATAATCTTTGATGAGACAAAACCATTTTGCCATTGTAAAAAACAGAGATAGAATCACCATCAATTTCTCCATTGTCGTAAAAATCGAGTTTAAAGGTAGGGTTATCAATGGTGATCGTTTTTACAATGTCCTTACGTCGACTTTTAAAACCTTTTACTACCGGGGAAATATTTTGGGGTGCTTCAATATTGGAAGTGGCAAAATCTTTTTTGGTGGCAAGGCTTTCTACGCCTTCGGTTTTTTGGATTTTGGATGTTTGAGGTTGTGGCGCTTTTTTTATTGCAGGATTTGTTTTTTTAGGAGCAACAGTCACCTGGTTTTTATGTGCAGGTTTTTTAGCAGGCGCTTTGGCAACAGGCTTTGTCGCTGGTTTGCTCGTATGCGGCATATAACCCACCGGCAACGGATCTACTATTCTCCTTGAGAGAACAGTAGTACCGCTTCCGCAGCCTTTTCCCTGGTTAGGTGCCGGGATCCATGTGCCACGCAATATTTCCATACCTGAATCTCTCTCGTAATGCAGGCGGTGCGTTTGAAAACAATTTTGAAAATTAGGAGGAGTGTTGTATTTCGTTCTTTCAATTTCTGTTACAACAAGGTCGTTGGTCTCGCGATTCAAAGTGCCGGTTAAACGGCAAATGGTATAATATCGTTTTACACCTTCCTGGAAATAAGTGTAGGAATAACCTGAAACACGCGATCCTTCAGTATTTATTTCCAGCACATATTTGATGTCATCATCAAAGCCGGGAATTCCAAAACCACCTTCATCAAACCCGCCTTTCCACTGACCGTTAAAATTAATTTTTCTATTATGAGCTTCTTTATTACGCGATGCAAAATTTTGCGCATAAGAATGTTGCGCAAATAAACCAAAATGTATCAACAACAAAAATAAGAGCGTAAAAAATCTTTTCATCATGCCTGATTAATGATTCATTCAAAATTAATTGTTATTAAAATCAATTCCCTTCAAAGGAATAGCATCTTTGTCTAATACTTCGTTAAATTTGCGGTTCAAAAATCAAATAAAACTAAAATTTTTAAAGTAAAGAATGATCAGTATTACTTTTCCGGACGGGGCTGTAAGGCAATATGAGCAAGGGGTTACATCGATGGATGTTGCAAAATCAATCAGTGAAGGACTGGCAAGAAAAATTTTGGCTGCCGAGGTAAATGGCGAAGTGTGGGATCTGTTGAGACCTATTAAAGAAAATGCTTCAGTAAAATTTTTGACATGGAATGATGAAAAAGGTAAATCAACATTCTGGCATTCTTCTGCTCACCTGATGGCTGAAGCTGTAGAGGATACTTTTCCCGGTGTAAAATTTTGGGTAGGCCCTCCGGTAGAAAAAGGGTTCTATTATGATATCGATTTGGGCGATAACGTGATCTCAGAAACAGATTTGGAAAAGCTTGAAAAGAAAATGAACGAACTCGCCAAAAAAAATAACCCATTCATCCGGAAAGAAATTTCAAAAAAGGACGCAGTTGATTATTTCCGGGAGAAAGGAGATGAATACAAACTGGATCTTCTTACCAACCTTGAAGACGGCAATATCACTTTTTATACCCAGGGAGGCTTTACTGATTTATGTCGTGGGCCACACATTCCGTCTACCGGGTTTATCAAAGGAATTAAGTTAACAGGGATTGCCGGTGCTTATTGGAAAGGCGATGAAAAAAATAAAATGCTCACACGCATTTACGGCGTTACTTTCCCCAATCAAAAAGAACTGGATGAATATATCCGCTTTATGGAAGAAGCCAAAAAACGCGATCACAGGAAACTGGGAAAAGAATTGCAATTATTTACCTTTTCTGAAAAAGTAGGCGCCGGCCTTCCGCTGTGGTTGCCAAAAGGTGCAATGCTTCGCGAAAGGTTACAGCAGTTTTTGCAAAAAGCACAAATTGAAGCCGGTTATGTTCCGGTAATTACGCCCCATATCGGATCTAAAAATTTATACGTTACCAGCGGTCATTATGAAAAATATGGCGCCGATAGTTTTCAACCGATAAAGACACCTGTGGAAGGAGAGGAGTTTTTTTTAAAACCAATGAACTGCCCTCATCATTGTGAAATTTACAAAGCAGAACCTAGAAGCTATAAAGACCTTCCGTTGCGTTTGGCAGAATTTGGAACCGTATATCGTTATGAGCAATCAGGAGAATTACATGGGCTGACAAGAGTTCGTGGATTTACCCAGGATGATGCGCATTTATTCTGCATGCCCACGCAGGTAAAGGATGAATTCAAAAAAGTGATTGACCTGGTATTGTATGTATTTAATTCTCTTGGTTTTACCGATTTTACTGCACAAATTTCTTTACGTGATCAAGATGATCGTTCCAAATATATAGGAAGCGAAGAAAACTGGGAAATTGCAGAAAGATCCATAATGGAAGCCGTAGAGGAAAAAGGCTTGCCGAACGTAGTAGTCGAATACGGAGAGGCAGCTTTTTATGGGCCTAAACTTGATTTCATGGTTCGCGATGCCATTGGAAGAAAATGGCAGTTGGGTACCATACAAGTTGATTATAATCTTCCTGAAAGATTTGATCTTACTTATATCGGCGAAGACAATGCCAAACACAGGCCAGTGATGATTCACCGGGCTCCGTTTGGTAGCCTGGAAAGGTTTGTAGCAGTACTAATTGAACATTGTGCTGGTAAATTCCCGATGTGGCTGGTTCCCGTGCAGGTAAAAATTTTGCCGATCAGTGATAAATTTATAACTTATGCTCAAAATGTTTTAAGTCAATTAAAAAATAATGATATTCGTGCTGAAATAGATGACCGGAGTGAAAAAATAGGCAAGAAGATCAGGGATACAGAATTGGCGAAAATACCGGTAATGCTTATTATCGGCGAAAAAGAAGTGAATGAACAAAAAGTGGCTGTGCGAAGGCAGGGAAAAGGAGATGAAGGCACAAAAACTTTGAATGAAGTGATCGAAAATATTAAAGAAGAGGTTGAAACTAAAACATCATATCAATCTGAAAAATCAGAACCGTAACACAATTATTAACGTAAAATCAATTAATGGCATTTCCACCAAGACCCAGAGGTTTTAATCCCCGCTTTAAAAAAGAACAACAACAGGAACATCGTACCAATCACATGATCAGAGTGCCACAGGTTCGCCTTGTGGGCGAAAACGTTGAAGTTGGAATCTACAGTACAACGGAGGCACAAAAAATTGCAAATGAACAAGGACTCGACCTGGTCGAAATTTCTCCCAATGCAGATCCCCCGGTATGTAAAGTAATAGATTACAATAAGTTTCTTTATGAAAAAAAGAAACGCGAAAAAGACATGAAGGCAAAAAGCAAGGTTTCTGAAGTAAAAGAAATCCGCTTCACGCCGAATACTGATGATCATGACTTTGATTTCAAGTCAAAGCATGCTGAAAATTTTCTCAAAGACGGTAATAAGGTTAAAGCCTATGTACAGTTTAAAGGCCGCGCCATTATGTTCAAGGAAAGAGGCGAATTGCTTTTGTTGAAATTTGCTGAAAGGCTTGTAGATGTTGGCACTTTAGAGAGCATGCCCAAATTGGAAGGCAAAAGAATGTTTGCCATTTTTGCTCCAAAAAGTCAGAAGAAAAAATAAAATATTAAATCGGCTACAAAGAAACACCGTTAAATTCAGCGGTGTTTTTTTATGTGTAAAACTATAGGATAAAAATATAGTTAATATTAGATAAAATTCAAATTGTTCTGCTACATTTATAAACAATATAAAATATTGTGGGTTGTTTTACGTTTTTAACTCGTATTATTACTATTGTGTAAATTTGGTAATTATCCGATATGAATTACCGCCAATTAAGTAGAATTTTGTAGGGTTATTTACTATAAAAAATTCAATTATACTATGAACGAAGAAACAGGAAATGTGATTAATGTGATGATTGTTGACGATCACGTTTTATACAGGGCAGGAGTGAAAACGGCTCTTTCCTCAAAAAAAGATATTAAGATCATAGCAGAAGCCGATAATGGCGCTCATCTTCTCAATATGCTTAAAGGCATTCAGCCCGATGTTATTTTGTTGGATATACAAATGCCGATAATGGATGGTATTACTGCGCTTCCTGAAATAAAAAAATTGTATCCCGGTATCAAGGTGATTATGCTTACTTTACTTGACGACCAAAGTGTTATTACCAAATTAATGGAATTGGGTGCCAATAGTTACCTCGTTAAAACCTCGGATGCTGAGGTAATTTACGAAGCCATTAAGACTTGCTACCAGCAGGAATTCTACTTTAACTCACTTACCAATAAAGCGCTTTTAAATAATTTGCGCCAGAAAAACGTAGCTTCTCCTTTTAAAACCGGAACCGAAGAAGCTACACTCACCGAGAAAGAAATTACCATCCTGAGATTAATGTGCGAAGAAAAAAGCACGAGGGAAATTGCAGAAGCTGTTGATCTTAGCCCACGCACTATCGAGGCAATTCGGGATAAACTAAAAGTAAAGACCGGGACGAAAAGCACTGCCGGACTTATTATGTTCGCGGTGAAGAATAACCTGCTCGACCAGGAAAATTAATCGTCTTTCCCAAACCAACTGGTTATTTTTGCTCATTCATTTTAAATATATGAATGAGCATTTTTTTATTTACAACAATCAATATTTTCGTTCAGGCGTTCCCGTTATAAGTGCGCAAAACCGTTCATTTAAATTTGGCGATGGCCTTTTTGAAACAATGCGGCTGCACGATGGTAAAATCTTTAACGTTGCACTCCATTTCGAAAGATTGAATGAAGCAATGGCACTGTTGAACTTGCATTTGCCTTCTTTTTTTTCAAAGGAATATTTTATTGATACAGTAAACCAACTTTCAATAAAGAATTCTATTTCGTTTGCTGCAAGAATACGCCTGACTGTTTTTCATGCAGGTGAAAATATTTTTGATGCCGAAGAACAACCTGCCAACTTTCTCATTGAAGCTTTTCCGCTTCCGCGGGAAATACAACTGAACGAGAAAGGATTGATTGTAGATGTTTTTCCTGGTGCGCGTAAATGCCATGACCGTTTCTCTCATATAAAATCCAACAATTACCTTGCATCGGTTATGGCCATTCAATTTGCGAAAAAAAATAAAATTGATGAAACGCTTTTATTGAACAGTTACAATAGGATATGTGAATCATCTGTCGCAAATATTTTTATTGTCAAAGGTCAAGATATTTTTACTCCGCCACTTTCAGAAGGTTGTATAGCCGGTGTTATGCGACGTTTTCTGCTGGAGAAGCTATCTTTTAAAAACTTCGCAATGAAAGAAAAAGAGCTTACTGTTGAAGATGTTTTATCAGCAGACGAACTTTTTCTTACAAATTCTATTCAGTTGGTAAAGTGGGTTGAAGGGTTCAGGAATAAGAGGTACGAAAATTACAAGGTGAAGGAAATTTTCTCCTATATTGTCGACGAGATTATATGAGCGTTACTATAAAAAAATATTTTCCGTGGCTGCCTGTTTCTTCCCGTGGTTAAGATTATAAATCTCGACAAATTTTAAGATCGCATTTTTGCCGTCTTCACCCAAGTCAAGCGAATAATTGTTTACATATAAATCGATGTGTTTTTTCATCACCTCTTCTTCCATCTCTTGTGAGTGTTGCTTAATATAATTGGTGATTAAAGGATAATTGCTATAAGAATATTCAATGCTTTTTCTAATCAGATTATCCACTTTTCTCAAAACGTTTTCATCGATCGTTCTCTTTCCAACAATGCCTCCCAAAGGAATTGGTAGCGATGTTTCTTCTTCCCAATAATTCCCGAGGTCTACAATTTTATGCAAGCCCTTATCCATATAAGTAAACCTGTTTTCATGGATGATAACGCCTAAAACCTCATCCGAATTAAGCACAGAATTTTCTATCTCATCATATCTTTTAAAAACCTTCTTTTTGGCATTCGGAAATGCAAGTGAAAACAAGAGGTGAGCCGTTGTATTTTCTCCCGGAATGGCAATCGTATAATTTTCCACATCGTTAAACTCAACCGGTTTTTTTGAAATAAGCAATGGTCCAACTCCTTTGCCCAGCGCGCTTCCGCTGTTGAGCACTTTATAATTGTCGGCAACCAAAGGCAATACGCCATAACTGAGTTTGGTAAAATCGAGCACATTTTTTTTTGCCATTTCGTTCAACGTTTCCACATCTTCCAGTTGAACAGTAAAAGTAAAATCTCCCGTATCTATTTCTTTATTCACCAGGCCGTCAAAAATAAAAGTATCATTTGGGCACGGAGAAAATCCAAGGGTAAAATTCATAATGCTTTTTATAAGTTATCAACGATTTTTAATAATTCTTTGTCAAGGTTTTCAATGGCGCTTTTCAATTTCCATTTTGATTTATCTCTTTCACCTACCTGGTTTGAAATGCTGCGAAGTTGTAAAAAATTTATTTTCTGCTGAAGGCATACATAATGAAACGCAGCGCCCTCCATGCTTTCAACATCTGCGCCAAATTTTTTCCTGGTAAATTTATTTTGAAGTGCGTTGTCGCTCACTTTGTTTACTGTAACAGCCTTTACACAAGGCAAATTTAATTTCTTCAAAATGGGATTAGTATTTACCAGCCATTCGTTTGTAAACGGGAACTCATTTATTTTAGAAAATCCCATTTCAAACAAAGTTTTCATTTTCCCATTTTCTTCAATGCCCACATCTGCGAAAGTATCTTCTTTTATCGCCACAACATTTCCCAAAGCTAAGTTGTCCGAAAAGGCCCCGGCAATCCCTGCTTGTATGGCCAGGTCGTAGTTTGCAGTTAGCAGTCTTTTAGTAAGATGAAAAATGGTTGCCGGTATTCCCACACCGGTAATCAAAATATCTGCCATCTTTTTATGTTGAATAAAGGGTTCAATTTCAAATTCTGTTGCAGCAACAATTAATAAATTCATTCGGCAAATTTCGCATTTACAATGATATTATGAATTCATCGGTTTACCTTTGCGAAAATTTTGATAGTTCAATGGTATTTTTAACACGAATAGAACATTTTAATGCTGCTCATAAACTCTTTAATCCTGGGTGGAGTAAGGAAAAAAATCAGGAAGTGTTTGGCAAATGTGCCAACGAAAACTGGCACGGCCATAATTATGAGCTACATGTAACAGTAAAAGGTAAAGTGAATGCTGACACGGGTTTTGTGATCAACGCGCAAATACTAAGTAAGTTGGTAAAGCAGTATATTATCGAGGAACTGGATCATAAAAATTTAAACCTGGATGTTGATTTTATGAAGGACAAACTTTGTTCTGCTGAAAATTTATCAATCGCTATCTGGCAACAGTTAAGCAGTCATTTACCGGAAGGAGTGAATATGCATTCGATAAAATTGTATGAAACCCCCAAAATTTTTGTAGAATACTTCGGGGACTAACCACTGGATTTTATTTACATTTAAAGATGAACAAAAGAATATCCGTTTTTAGAAAAGAACATTTTTGCGCAGCCCACCGGCTCAACAATCCCAATTGGAGTGATGAAAAAAATTATACAGTTTTTGGCAAATGTAATAATCCTAATTATCATGGGCACAATTATGAATTGAATGTAAAAGTGACGGGCGAACCGGCTGCTGACACGGGTTTTGTAATTGATCTTAAATATTTGAGTGATTTGATAAAAGAAAATGTGATCGAAAAACTGGATCATAAAAACCTGAATTTGGATGTGCCGGAATTTATGGATCTCAATCCAACAGCAGAAAATATTGCCATTGTTATTTACAATATTTTGCGTGATAAAATTGATAGTAAACTGGATTTACAGGTACGTCTGTACGAGACTCCCAGGAATTTTGTGGAATACCCGGCGACTTGATTTATTATTTTTTAATTAAAAACAATGTGATTTATGGCTTATAAAAAAGTGGAACATTACGACGAAGATGTGACGAAAGAAATAATGAAAAACTATCGTGAGACCATCAGGCTGATCGGTGAAAACCCTGACAGGGAAGGCCTTTTGAAAACTCCTGAACGAATAGCTAAGGCCATGCAATATGCCACGCAGGGGTACCACCAGGATGCAGCCGCGATTTTAAATTCCGCTAAATTTCATGAAGATGTAAGTGAAATGATCGTGGTTAAAAATATTGAATTATACAGCATGTGCGAGCATCACATGTTGCCTTTTTTTGGCAAGGCACATATTGCGTATATTCCTAACGGTTGGATCACCGGCCTTAGCAAGATCGCAAGGGTGGTAGATGTATTTTCAAAACGATTGCAGGTGCAGGAAAGACTTACAACTCAAATCCTCGACGCGATAAAAGATTCTCTCGATCCTTTGGGAGTAGCGGTGGTTATTGAAGCAGAGCATTTATGCATGATGATGCGCGGCGTTCAGAAACAAAATTCTGTTACTACTACTTCCGCATTTTTTGGTGAGTTTGAAAAGCAAACCACAAGAAACGAATTCATAAGCCTTATCAAAGCAGACCTGATAAGAAGAAACTAAAAAATAGGAACCATGGCACACGCATTTATTTTCCCGGGACAAGGCTCACAATTTATTGGGATGGGGAAAAATTTATATGATGAAAATGAGCAGGCAAAGTTGCTTTTTGATGAAGCCAATGAAGTTCTTGGTTTTCCCATTTCAGACATAATGTTTTTCGGAACTGCCGATGAACTGAAACAAACGAATGTAACCCAGCCCGCTGTTTTTTTACATTCGGTAATTGCATTTAAAACTGAAACCAATGCAAAACCTGGTATGGTTGCCGGCCATTCTCTCGGTGAATTTTCTGCATTGGTGGCTAATGGTTGCCTGAGTTTTACAGATGCTTTACGGCTGGTTTCTGTAAGGGCGCAAGCTATGCAAAAAGCGTGTGAGATCAATCCGTCTACGATGGCTGCTATCCTCGGATTAGAAGATAAAAAGGTGGAAGCGATCTGCGCAGATATCATTAACGAAGTAGTAGTTCCTGCCAATTATAATTGTCCGGGCCAGGTTGTCATTTCCGGCTCGATGGAAGGAATTGAAGAAGCCTGCATTTTATTGAAGGAAGCAGGTGCAAAGCGCGCTTTGGTTTTGCCGGTTGGCGGCGCCTTTCATTCGCCATTGATGCAACCCGCGAAAGATGAATTGGCTGAGGCAATAGAAAATACTCATTTCAATAAGCCTTTTTGCCCGGTTTATCAAAACGTGGTGGCGAAACCGGTTACGGATCCGGCAGAAATAAAATCAAATCTTATCGCACAATTAACCGGCCCGGTTAAATGGACTCAAACCGTAGAACAAATGATCACGGATGGCGCTACCCATTTTACAGAATGCGGACCCGGAAAGGTTTTGCAGGGATTGGTTTCAAAAATAAACAGGGATGTTCAGGTGGATGGATTGGGCTAATAAAAATATTTGTTTTTTCTTCGTTTACTGCCTCATTATTTTTCCAGCGCAATTTTCATCTTCTAATTTATTCTAACTTCATTTGATAATTGATTTTATCATGAAGAAACTGTTTTTTATTTTACTAATGACCATAACTACAAACACATTCTCGCAAATAAAATATCCTGGCACAAAAAAAGTGAACCAGGAGGACAATTACTTTGGAACCATCGTGAAAGATCCATATCGCTGGCTGGAAGATGATAACAGCGAAGAAACCCAAGCCTGGGTAAAGGAAGAAAATGCGGTAACAGAAAATTATTTGTCCGGAATCCCTTTTCGCCAAAAAGTGAAAGATGAGCTGAAAGCGATGTGGAATTACACACGTTATGGTTCTCCGTTTAAGGAAGGCGATTACTATTATTTTTATAAAAATGATGGCTTGCAAAATCAAGCTGTGTTGTACAGGCAAAAAGGCCTTGATACCTCGCCTGAAGTTTTTATCGATCCTAATAAATTGAGTGAAGATGGTACGGCTTCTATCAGCGTGCCTACGTTCAGCAAAAGCAACAAGTACGCGGTTTATCTTGAGGCACAGTCTGGCAGCGATTGGGAAGTAGCACACGTGATGAACGTGGCAGATAAGAGTTTATTAAAAGATGAATTGAAATTTATAAAATTCAGTGGCACCTCCTGGAAAGGCGATGAAGGCTTTTATTACAGCCGTTATCCGCAAACCGATGACAAGGAAAAACTAACTGTTCAAAATAAAAATCACAGCGTATATTTTCATAAAGTCGGCACGCCACAAAGTGACGATGTACTGGTTTATGAAGACAAAGAACATCCGTTAAGGGTAATAGGAGCGTGGCTTACAGAAGATGAACACTTTTTAATCGTAACCAAAAGTGAAGGAACCAGCGGCTCTGAGATTTGGGTGAAAGATATGGAGAACACTTCTGAAAAAAATGATTTTACCTTATTGGTGAATGGCTTTGACACAGAATCCAGCGTGATCGATAACGATGGTGACGAACTTTTAGTCAGAACGAATGCTGACGCAGCCAATTACAAAGTAGTGTCGATCGATCCTAAAAATCCTGCCCGCGCAAACTGGGAAACTGTAATTCCTGAACGCAAAGAATTGTTAGAATCTGTAGGAACCGCCGGCGGAAAATTATTTCTTAGTTATTTGCAGGATGCTTCAAGCCGTGTGTATCAAACCGATTACAAAGGATATCATGCAAGGCAAATAGAATTACCGGGGATAGGCTCTGCTGCCGGTTTTAATGCTCATAAAAAAGATAAAGAACTTTTTTATTCTTATTCATCTTATGATCATCCGGCCACTATTTACCGGTATAATATAGAGAGCGGAAGCTCCACACTTTTCCGCAAAAGCGAAGCCAAAGTGAATGCGGATAATTATCAAACGGTTCAAACATTTTGCACAAGTAAGGACGGAACAAAAGTGCCGATGTTCATCACTTATAAAAAAGGAATTAAGCTTGATGGTAACAACCCGGTTTTGATGTATGGATATGGAGGATTTAATGTTCCTCTAACGCCCGGCTTTTCTATTTCATTTGCTTACTTTCTCGAACATGGAGGAGTTCTGGCTGTTGTAAATCTTCGTGGTGGAAGTGAATACGGCGAAGAATGGCATAAAGAAGGGATGTTACAAAACAAGCAAAATGTGTTTGATGATTTTATTGCTGCAGCCCAATTCTTAATTGATAAAAAATATACCAATCCTTCCAAACTCGCTATGCGCGGAGGAAGTAATGGTGGATTGCTTATCGGCGCGGTGATGACACAAAGGCCCGATCTTTTTAAAGTAGCTATTCCTCAGGTGGGCGTTTTGGATATGCTGCGTTATCATCTCTTTACCATCGGCTGGGCATGGGCAACAGAATATGGCAGAAGCGACAAGAAAGAAGATTTTGAAAATTTGATTAAATACTCGCCACTTCAAAATTTAAAACCCGGCGTGAAATATCCGGCAACATTGATCACCACTGCTGATCACGACGACAGGGTAGTGCCGGCGCACAGTTTTAAGTTTGCTGCAACCTTACAGGCAGATAACGATGGACCCAATCCTACATTAATACGAATAGAGACCAAAGCCGGTCACGGCGCGGGAAAGCCTACTGATAAACAAATTGATGAAGAAGCTGATATCTGGAGCTTTGTGATGTATAATTTGGGAATGGATTTTTAATGAATGTGAGCCTGGTTGATAAAAACCTCCCCCTAAAAGTTGCA
The DNA here is from genome assembly GCA_963783125.1 of uncultured Chitinophagaceae bacterium. Lineage (GTDB taxonomy): Bacteria > Bacteroidota > Bacteroidia > Chitinophagales > Chitinophagaceae > Ginsengibacter. Next base: position 118,517 of record CAWAMQ010000006.1, on the reverse strand, counting down.
AAATGTTTATCTTACAATCTGTTTGTATGTGGGGTTGGGAAAGGCAGTGAATCAATTTATTCCCATGATTTTTATTCTACGAAAATGCTCCGTTCTTTTGTTGCCATTCACCTTATTTGTGTCCCAGGCAAATGCTCAAAATTCTCCTGAAGAAATTAAATTATCGCATTACAGGCCGCAATCGATATTTAAAATCCCCGAAACAAAAATCGTTAGGGCAAAATATCCTGTGATTGATATTCATTCGCATGATTATTCTAAAACAGACGAGGATGTGGACCAGCGTGTTAAAAACATGGATACTGCGGGCATACAAAAAACAATCATTCTTTCTTACCAGACAGGGGCCGCATTTGATTCACTAGTGAAGAAATATTCGCGCTACCCGAACCGGTTTGAAATGTGGTGTGGTTTTGATTATACCGGTTTTGATACACGGGGATGGTCGCAGCGTGCAGTTAAGGAGCTGGAAAGATGTCATAAAATGGGAGCGAAAGGAGTGGGCGAGTTGGGCGACAAAGGTGAAGGTTTGTACTATTCCAAACCATCACCTGCTTTCGGTATGCATATCGATGATCCGCGAATGAAACCGCTTTTACAAAAGTGTGCCGAACTTCACATGCCGGTGAGCGTTCATGTGGCTGACCCGATGTGGATGTATGAACCAATGGACTCAACAAACGACGGTTTAATGAATGCGTACACCTGGAGAATTGATTTGACAAAAAAAGGAATTTTAAATCACGCGCAATTGATCCAAACACTCGAAAACGCTGTGCGCGAAAATCCGAAGACTACCTTCATTGCCTGTCACCTGGCCAATTGCGTTTATGACTTATCTATCCTGGGAAAATTGTTTGATAAGTATCCGAATTTGTATGCAGATATAGGCGCCCGTTTTGGCGAGACCGCAACTATCCCAAGAAACGTTGCTGCTTTCTATACAAAATACCAGGACCGCATTCTTTACGGAACCGATTTAGGATATGACGTCCCCATGTACAGAAACACGTTTAGAATACTTCAAACACTTGATGAACATTTTTACGACGGTTACAATTATCATTGGCCGCTTTACGGTCTTGGGCTTAGTGATAAAGTGCTAAAAAAACTATACCGTGAGAATGCTTTGAAAGTTATAAAGGCCGGCAAATAATCCTACCTAAATTTCACTTTTATTAAAACTTCTACACTGTTGCGGATTCGTATTCTCACTTTAAAAAAAATTACAATAGAATTTACGTTTATTCAAAATAAGTGTATTAACTTTATCTTAACATCTGAATAAAACTGCTCGAATGCAATAACAAATTCCTTCTGCTCGCGGGTTGTCAATCCTGTCCATTTATTATCCGTATCAATAGAAAATACCAGCTTCCGTTACCACAGGAACAGGCAGTAATAATTTCAACCCAACAAAAAATTTTATGTCAACATCTACATTCTTTTCCTCCATCAGGATAATTCCTGTTGCATTGGGCTTATTGATCGCTCTATGCCCCTCTGTAGCAGAGGCGCAGCATCAACGTTTACGAGTGACTACCGACATTCAATCCACAATCCGGAACACCGTTCCCGTCCACAGGCAACCGGTATCTGCCAGCCATATACCGTTAACCAAAGCGGCGATTAATTTTTCAAAACCGGATCTTCCGCTCTTTGCGCAACGGTTTACGGATTCTGACAAACCATTAGTAGTCGGAGAAGTCAGATCATGAAAGGTTTTAAAATTAACATCGAAAAAGCAACAACCGCTAATAATAATTTTCGCAAGGTTTTATACACCGGGCCCCATAGCCAACTGGTATTGATGAGCCTTAATCCAACAGAAGAAATCGGACAAGAGGAACATCCTGATAATGACCAGTTCTTCCGCATCGAGGCCGGCAAAGGAAAATGTATCATTGACGGGAATGAATATGAGCTAAAGGATGGTGATGCCATTGTAATTCCTGCAGGAGCAGAACACAATGTCATAAATACCAGTAAAACTCATGCACTCAAAATGTACACCATCTATTCTCCGGCACATCATAAAGATGGAATTGTGAGAGCTACAAGACAAGAGGCTGAAACCCAACCAGAAGAATTTGATGGGGTAACCACTGAAGCAGTGATGAGTTTAGGATAGTAACTACTAGCCGCGAAATATCTTCTCCATCTTCCTGCCTTTGGCCAATTCGTCTACCAGCTTATCCAGGTACCGCACTTTTTGTGTAAGGGGATTTTTAATTTCTTCTACACGATAACCGCAGATGACGCCCGTAATGAGTTTGGCATTGCCGTTAAGTGAAGCCTGTTGGAAAAAAGTTTCAAAAGAAACTTTGTCGTTTATTAATTGCTGCAGTTTTTTGTCGTTAAAGCCTGTGAGCCATTCTATCACCTGGTTCAATTCTTCTTTCGTTCTGCCTTTTTTCTCCACCTTTTTAACATACAGAGGATATACTGACGCGATTGTCAGCCTCGCAATCCTTTCGTCATGTGTGCCGGAAGTACTCATTGCGTAATTTATTAAAGGGGTACCTGAAATTGTTTTGTAGCCTTTATTCTCAGAATAAAAATAATCAAAAAAACTTGGTTTACTATATCGCCAAAAATGCCTCAGCGAGTAGAATCAATAAACGCGGCCACATTATCATGAAGTAGTTTTAATGATTCAGGATGTAGGTAAACCATATGTCCTGATTTGTACATTTTGTATTCAATATTTTTTTGAAGTGCCTTAGGAATCGGAAGATGATGCATTTCGTAAACACCCTGGTAATAAGGAGTACCCAAATCAAAATAGCCGCTGTTCAACATCACTTTTAAATTCGGATCGTAGATCATAGCATGTGCCAGCGCTGTCATTACATTGGGATAAATATTTTCCTGTTCATCAGTAAAGCCCGGAATCTTATGCCGGTAATCCCATTGGCCATAAACGCCTTCTCCTCCGGGATGAAAAGTTTGCCCCGTCCCATATTTAAGCTCCGTGCGAACATAATTATTAAATGCCCCGATAAATGGTGCATCTATATAAGAATCCATCGGATCGTATTGGCTTATTTCACCCAACGGCTTCATGGCGTAACTGCTGTAACGTGCATCCAGCCTGCCTGTAACCATATCTTCTTTACTTAGCAACTCGTGCGCAAATTGTTGGTCTTCCACTCTAAGGTTGGCTTTTTTTATATAATCAACAGGCAAGCCGGTGTACTCATGAAGTTTTTCGGCGACCTGGTTAAAGGAAACCGAATCGAGCATCGATCCTTTATTTAAGGCCAATGCATAATCATTCATAGCAAAGCGTTCCACTTCCTTCAGAAATAGTTCCATCTTTTCGGGTTGATTGGGAAGTTTATGATGATACCATGCAACTGCCGCGTAAGAAGGTAAAGCAAGTTGATAAGCCAGGTCATTACCGGGCTCTGCATGCGGATTGTCGGGTGAATTGGCAAGATTCAGAATTTGTGAAAGAAGGATAACGCCGTTCAGGTTTACACCTCTGCCTGTTTCAAGTACATCAGCAAGCGCAGCCGAACGAAACGTGCCGTAGCTTTCGCCAAATAAATATTTGGGAGAAGCCCAGCGATGGTAATCAGACAGAAACCGGGTGATAAAATCTGCAAAGGCTTTCGCATCCGGATCTGTACCGTAAAAATCTTCGGGCTTTCCTGCTCCCCCCATGTCTTTTGTAATGAGTTGACTAAAACCGGTTCCAGGGGCATCAATAAATACAAGGTCGCTTGCATCTAAAAGACTATAATCATTATTAACGGTTTTATAAGGAGCCTTTGTGCGCGAGGTATCCTGCAGGTAAACACGCTGTGGACCAAATGCACCCATATGAAGCCAAACTGTAGAACTTCCGGGGCCGCCATTGTACAAAAAAGTAACCGGGCGTTGAGAACCATCTTTCTCACCCTCTTTAAAATAGGCGGTATAAAAAATACTGGCAGTAGGTTTACCAGCTTTGTTTTTAAGAATAATTGTTCCGGCTATCGCTTTGTAATTAATTCGATTACCTTCTACTGTAACCGAATTATAGCTTACAGAACTTTGCGGTTTTGTAACATCTGCTACTGCACTGTCGGGCAGGTTTTTGGTATTGGAATTGTTTTCTTTTTTTACCTGCGCTACAGAGGTGAAACATGTAAATTGCAAAATGCTGATAAGTAAACCGATTGTTACTTTCATTTGTTTTTATTAAATAATTTGATGAAGTTGAAAAAAAAATTGCCCCACTGTGTAATAATACAAAAAAAAATATCACCATCTATTTCTAAAATAAAAATAAAAATATCCGGTAAATGTTGGTTTACTCTGCTTTTACGATATTTCTCTAGGCAAATGCCCTCTTAAAAGCACGCAAAGTTTTAAACCTCGGCTGGTGAAAAAAGTAATTTAAAACAGGCCATCCAATTTCGCCTTCAGTGTGCTTTTAGCTTTCAGTTTTCGGCGTTTTGTATCCGCTTGCCGCAATAAAACCAATAGCAATTAAACCTTGTACGATCACCATCACCCAATGTACATGCACTTCAGTATCGGTAAACTGTCCATAAAGGCTTGTGAGGGCGTGCAGGGCAAAATAGATAGTGTAGCCGAGCACCAGTGCATTACGCGTCTTTGATGATTCAGCGTTACGTACAAGCCAGGCGATGAGCCCAAGGCCAAACTCGGCTACACCCAAAAAACGCATGGTCATCAACATGGTTGGCGACAATTGGATATTAACCATTGATTCCATTGCCTGCGGCGACACGATTGAAGGGATACCCACCAGCAGCCCGTAGATGGCCGCGATGATAAACATAACTTTAGGTTTCATTTTGTTTGATTTTTAAATTCTGTAAGAAAAAAGGTGGGCTGGATATTGCCTGTTTAGTGTAGAGGTTTCGGATATTGCTTTCGCTTATCAAGAGTACGAAATGTTTTTCAATAATTGGAAATGTTTTTTCTTACAAAATAAAAATAGGCGATAAAACTTCGTTTACTGTGCCTTGTATAATTGAAGGAATGCCCCGGATGGAGAATTTCTTTTTAAAAGAAGCCGATAGCATGGAGAAGATAAAAGGGATTTGCAGTTTATTTTAATCTACCTTTAATAAAGCAGGCCTATTTTCCCATCTATGTTTTGTTTTAAACGTAACCATTTTCTATTACTTACGTAACCAAAACATTCAAAAAAACTTACTAAAATGTATCGGATAAAATTACGTTTTGCATTACCGGCAATATTTTCTATTGCCATTTTTGGACTTACCAATTGCGGTCACACAACCAGCAATAAAAATAATCAAACTGATAGTTCAACAACAATTACGGCAGAAACTCCTGTAATTGCAGCAGATACAATGACATCTGCTTCTGTAAATCCCGCGATTGGTGATAGTGTACAACAAGCACAGCAATTGGCAGGTGCAGACCAAAAGAAAGAAACGGAATTACCTGAAAATAAAACTAACAGCCAACCTGTGGTGGCAAATAAAACACCTGTAGAAAAAACAGATCCAACAACTCCGGTTAATCAAACGCCTGTACAAAACAAGGATGCAGCGGAAGTTGCAAAAACGCCAGCAACAGTACAACAACCTACGCCTCCGCCACAACCCAAACCGGTAGAAACAGCTGCGCCGGTGGTTGCAGCAACACCTGTTGCCAAACCAAATGAATGGGTTGTTCCTGTAAAATATAAAACGATGGTAAATCCATATCCCACAACAAGCGCAAGTACCTCCACGGCGAAATCGTTGTATTCCATCCATTGTAAATCCTGTCATGGAAGCAAGGGAGACGGCAATGGAACCAAGGCCGCACAGATTGAAACAAAAATAAATTCTTTCCTGGATAACGATTTTTTGTCACAGAAGGAGGGAGCGGTGTTTTACAAGGTCAGCACCGGACGAAAAGATATGCCCGGCTTTAGTAAAAAAATCCCCGACGACGAAGAACGATGGGCGGTCGTTCACTATATCATGCATTTATAAAGGAATCTGCTTTAAAGGATTAAGTATCAATTAAGCAGCCTACGCAAAATTGCCGTGAAGGCTTTATAGGACGCTTCAGATCTGTATTTTTCTGTTACAGATTCAATCGTTCAAACAGGCTTCTTCAAAAAAAAACTTCTGCAATCTTTCGACCGCAGAAGTAAATTTTTTAACTGCTTCGTAGCAGCTTCCCTGGGATTGTTAACCGGGTAAGTCAGCCGGTTTTTTGGTTTTTAAAAGGATAAGATTCAGTTCTCCCAGCGATTTTGGACGGTTTTCATAAGGATGAATTTCACATTTTGAAATTTTTATCTTTCAAAATAATCCGGTTTTTAATTTCCTCTTTACATTTTGCAAAGAGATGATATTGGAATAAAAAAAGTAGAAGTTGACTGATATTGGATTTTTCAGATTTTCAAGGAATTTGGATAGATTCTGTCTTTGATTGGATTTTTGGATATTTTTTGATTAATGCCTGTCGCAACATCAATCAACTTCTGGAACAAAGATAGAAGTTCCTCATTTTTTTAAAAGGGCAAGATTGCTCTTTTTTGCGTTGGTAAGAATTACGGCGAAAGTCGTAAAATGCACATCTTGTAAAAAGTTAAATTACGCTGAAATGGATAGTAAAAATACGAGTATTGGTTGCGTGTGTTATATGAAAATAAAGATTCCAGTTATTTATTTGTCTACTGTTACAACGCGGCAATCATTTTCTATGAATGATGTAACCCTTATTTGGCAAGGCTTTGAATGATATCATACTTGGTAACAATGTGGTAAGCTCCTGTTTCATCTTTACTTAATACCGCACCATTTTGTTTGGAAATAAGTTTGCTTAACTTTTCAACCGGCATATCGAAAGATACAACCGGGTATTCTTTTTCCATCACTGAAGAAACGTTTTGTTCTTTAATCTCCGGGTCAGATAAAATTTTGTTGAACAATCCTCCTTCACTCAAAGAGCCCACAATTCCTTCGCCATTCATCACCGGAATATTTTCGATATCATATTTGCTCATAAGTTCAATCGCTTCGGCAACTTTCTGTTCGGGTTTTACTGTTACCAATTTCTGGTTGCCACGCCCGGATACCAAATCCTTAAATGTTTTCACTTCTAAAAACCCACGTTGCATCATCCATTCATCATTATAAATTTTTCCTACATAACGGCTGCCATGATCATGAAAAATGCAAACCACCACGTCATCTTTTTTAAGTTTGTCTTTCAATTGTACCAATCCCTGTAAACAACTTCCTGCACTATATCCGATAAATAATCCCTCTTCTTTTGCAATACGCCTGGCCATTACTGCTCCATCCTTGTCGGTAACCTTTACAAACTCGTCGATGTATTGCATATCATAATTGGCCGGCACAAAATCTTCTCCAAATCCTTCGCTGATATAGGGATAAACTTCTGTTTCATCGATCTCGCCGGTATCAAAGTACTTTTTTATTAAAGATCCATAACTGTCTATAGCCCAAACTTTTATATCCGGATTTTTTTCTTTCAGGTATTTACCTGTTCCCACGATTGTTCCGCCTGTTCCGCTGGCAACCACCAGGTGGGTAACTTTTCCTTCAGTCTGCTCCCAAATCTCCGGGCCGGTTTGTTCATAGTGAGCCAAACGGTTAGCCAGGTTATCATATTGATTTACGTACCATGAGTTAGGAACCTCCTCAGAAAGTCTTTTTGACACTGAATAATAGGAGCGCGGATCTTCCGGTTCTACATTGGTCGGGCACACGATCACTTCGGCGCCCACAGCTTTTAAGATATCAGCCTTTTCTTTTGATTGTTTATCAGTGGTAGTGAAAATACATTTATAGCCTTTGACGATTGCTGCCAGGGCAAGGCCCATCCCGGTATTGCCGGAAGTACCTTCGATGATCGTTCCACCGGGCTTTATTTTACCTTCCTGTTCGGCCACTTCAAGCATTTTTAGCGCCATGCGGTCTTTGATCGAGTTGCCCGGATTGAAATATTCAACCTTGGCTAAAACCGTGCAGGGCAAATTGCCGGTGATCTTATTTAGTTGAATAAGGGGGGTATTTCCGATGGTCTCTAAAATGTTCTTCTTCCACATAAATTTTTTTGCTAAGGTAAAAAAAATAGGGGAGAGCCTTCATCAGAAACCGTAAAAACAAAGAAGGTTTTTAAAGCTATTTCTTTTTGGATTTCTCTCCTTCAGTTTCTTTTTTGTTGTGGGTGATATTATCTCCTTTAAAATCCTGTTCTTCATTTTTTCTGCTATCAAGATTGTCCCTTGCATTAGACCGGTTATTGTTTTGATTTGCCGGTGGTGTAACTTTATTTGTTGTCATAGTAATCATTTTTATAGAAAAAGGTCGTAAAAACTATGCCACAAATTGATCCAACATGAAATACCGTTATTACTTTTTCTTGGCAGCCATTAGCGTGTCAGGTTTCATCAGGTCCAAAGCCTTTATTACAGTAGAATCAAACTGGTTATTTACTTCATAATACCCTTCTGTACGCCAGATTTCGCGGGCCGTGAGTATTTTTATTTCTCTTTTTAAGATGGATCTTTCCTGCTGACCATCTAAATTCAAACGCACAGAATCTTTGGCTGCATAAGCACCAAGGTCATTGAGCGTTTCATCATTTACTTCATAATTTTTATCAAATTGCCTGGGCGAAGTGTATTGCTTGAAAAGGCTTTCGTTTCGTAAAAAGTTTTTATAAACAAACTGCGTGATAGTACCCCGCATCATCGCGTGCATCACATCCCTGGTAAAAATGGTAGTATCGTACGGAACAAAAACATCGGGGGTGATTCCCCCGCCACCATATAGTACTTTTCCGGATGCCGTTGAAAATTTCTTTTCGTTTGTGTGCTTAATAGAATCAGCGTAGGTCATCTCGCCTTCCTTGAAACGATTCACGAGGTCCTGGTCATAGGCTTCGATACCGTTTTCATATGATTTTTGAATGCTTCTTCCAAGTGGTGTATAATACCTTGCTACAGTCAGTCTCAATCCTGATCCATCACTAAGCTGGTACTGCTCCTGAACCAAGCCCTTTCCAAATGTTCTTCTGCCTAGAATTGTTGCACGTTCCCAATCTTGTAAGGCGCCTGTTAATATCTCGCTGGCCGAGGCCGTGCCTTCATTAACCAACACGATCAGTTTTCCTTTTTCAAAAGCGCCCTCTTTTTGACAATGGTATTCTTTTTTAGGTGAATGTGCCCCTTCAGTATAAGTGATCAATTTATTTCCCGCCAAAAATTCATCGGCAATATTGGTGGCCTGCGTAAGAATGCCGCCACCATTATCTCTTAAATCGAGAATTAGACTTTTCATTCCTTGTTTCTGCAAGGACAGCAGTGATTTCATAAACTCCTGGTAGGTAGTTTCAGAAAATTTATTGAGCCTGATATAGCCAACGGTATCAGCTATCATGTAAGCGGCGTCGAGACTATACAGAGGAACCGGGCCGCGAATGATGGTAACCGGTTTTTCGGTTCCATTCCTAAAAACCGTGATCGTTACCGGCTGGCCTGCATCACCTTCGATTAATTTTCTAAGTTTTTGGGATGTAATATTTTTTCCGGCAACCACCGAATCGTTCACTTTGATTAATTGATCACCAATTAAGAGACCTGCTTTTTCGGAAGGTCCTTTTGGCAAAATATTTACCACATTTACTGTGTCATTAATAATGTTAAATTCTATGCCGATTCCAAAAAATTGACCTTCAAGGTCTTCATTTACGGCTTTTAACTCCTGCGCAGGCAGGTAAACCGAATGAGGATCGAGTTTGGACAGGACGGTTTCGATGGCCAGGTTTCCTAAAGAATCGATGTTTTCCTTATCCACATATTTCCTTTTAATAAGATCGAGAACCTGGGTAACCGGCTTCTCTTTCTCTACTAAGAAAATCCCGTTATCAGGCATGTTCCCTTTAATTCTGTATCCGATAAACATGCCAGCCACAATACATAAACTAAGCAACAAAGGAAGCCAAACCTGTAATTTTTTATTGCGCATATTTTTGTTTGTTCTAAATTTATTTTTTTTGAAGTTGCAAATTTCCTCAATAAACGTGATAAAATGATACCTTCCATCAAATTGATTGCAGATAGCGGTTCTACCAAAACTGAATGGTGCCTTTTAAAAAACAATAAAAAAACTTTGTTTACTACCCAGGGCATGAGTCCTTACTTTGTAAACGCTGCCCAGGTTGAAGGTATTATGTCTGCAGAAGTGGCTCCTTTCTTAAAAAAAAATCATGTGGATGAAATACATTTTTACGGTACAGGCTGTAAAAATGCTGCCAATAAGAAAATGTTTAAAAATATTTTTCAAAGGTTATTTTCAGGGGCGAAAGTTGTAGTTGATAATGATCTTTCCGGCGCCGCCAAAGCCTTATGTGGCGACGAAAAAGGAATAGCCTGCATTTTAGGAACCGGTTCCAATTCGTGTTATTATAATGGAAAAAGAATTGTAAAAAACAGTCCCGGGCTTGGGTTTATCCTGGGCGACGAAGGAAGTGGCGCCTACCTTGGCAAAAAAGTAGTACAACACTATTTATATGACATTTTTGATGCTGACCTTCGGGCAAGATTTGATGCAAAGTTCGTAACTACTGAATCAGAGATACTTGAATCCGTTTATAAAAAACCGCTGCCCAATCGCTACCTGGCTTCTTTTGTAACTTTCCTGGCCGAAAACCGCGGGCATTATATGATTGAAAATATTATAGAAGACGGGATTAATGATTTTTTTCAAATGCACCTACAAACTTATAAGGAAAGCCAAAAATTGCCCGTCCATTTTACGGGTGGAGTGGCCTACGGTTTCAGGGATATCGTGAAACAATTATGCATTAATTACAATCTGCAGCCCGGCACTTTTTTAAAAAGCCCGATGGAAGGGTTGATAAAATACCACAGGCAGAATTAGGAATTGCAAGCTCCGTAATTCGTAATTTGAAATTTTTAATTCCCACTTGCTGCGTTAAGCATTTCTTATATCGAATAGGTTGATTTTTAAATCAATTACCTTTGCATTTTAAATAAATTATATGCTGGATAAAATAGAAGACGCCATTAATGACATAAAAAATGGCAAGCTTGTGATTGTGGTCGATGACGAAGACCGCGAGAACGAAGGTGATTTTGTTACTTCTGCCAACAACGTAACTCCTGAGATCATTAATTTCATGAGCAAACATGGCCGTGGTCTGATCTGTATGCCTATTTCTGAAAAAAGATGTGATGAATTGCAACTTGACCTGATGGTTAATAAAAATACAGCGTTGCATGCTACGCCATTTACTGTTAGTGTAGATTTACTTGGACATGGATGTGCTACCGGAATTTCGGCACACGACCGTTCAAAAACTGTCCAGGCAATTATTGATCCGGAAACAAAACCTGATGATCTCGGCCGGCCAGGCCACATATTTCCTTTGCGTGCAAAAAACGGGGGCGTGTTGAGAAGAACCGGACATACAGAAGCGACGATAGATCTCGCAAAACTTGCCGGTCATGAAGGTGCGGGCGTCTTGGTAGAGATAATGAACGAAGATGGAACCATGGCGCGTTTGCCGCAGCTCCGCGAAATTGCCGACAGGCACAATCTTAAATTAGTTTCGATAAAAGATCTTATTGCTTATCGTCTTGAAAAGGAAACGCTTATAAAAGAAGATGTGCGCGTTCATATGCCAACAAAATATGGCGATTTTGAATTGATTGCTTTTACACAGTTGAACACTGGCGAGGTGCACATGGCGCTTAAAAAAGGAAACTGGAAAAAAGACGAACCTGTTTTGGTAAGAGTACATTCCAGTTGCATGACAGGGGATATATTGGGTTCGCTTCGGTGCGATTGCGGCGATCAACTTCACAATGCGTTAAAGATGATAGAGGCAGAAGGAAAAGGTTTGGTTTTGTACATGAACCAGGAAGGTCGTGGCATCGGCTTGCTTAATAAATTAAAAGCTTATAAACTCCAGGAGGAAGGAATGGATACGGTTGAAGCCAATCTTAAATTGGGTTTCTCAATGGATGAAAGAGATTATGGAGTAGGAGCACAGATATTACGACACCTGAATATTTCAAAATTAAGACTGATCAGTAATAACCCTAAGAAACGAGCTGGTTTATTAGGCTATGGCATCGAAATAGTTGACACTGTTCCTATTGAAATTATCCCAAACAAACACAATGAAAAATACCTGCAGACAAAAAGAGATAAAATGGGACATAAAATTCTTACGAAGTAAATTAATCAGCAGATTGGCAATTGGCCATTCCGCTAATTAATAAATCGTTTTTCTTATTTTTGGAGCACGTATTTCAATCTTTCAATTTAAAATTTTCTTATGAGCACTGTAGATCTGATAATGCCTAAGCTGGGTGAAAGCATCATGGAGGCCACTATTTTAAAATGGCATAAAAAGCCCGGCGACAAAGTAGAGATGGATGAAACCGTGCTTGATATTGCAACAGATAAAGTAGATAGTGAAGTTCCTTCTACTGCTGAAGGAACGATTTCTGAAATTCTTTATAATGAAAATGATGTGGTTCCGATAGGAGAAGTGATTGCCCGAATTGACACGGATGGAAATGCGCCTGAAAATAATTCTGTTGAACAGCAACCTTCTTCCTCCGAACATGAAGAGGCCGAAATAATGGAAGAAGTTCCGTACCAGCCTGATGAAAAAAGATCAACTACAAACGGCTCGTCCGGGATTCGTTTCTATTCTCCCCTGGTGCTAAACATTGCGAGCAGCGAAGGGATTTCGATGAGTGAACTGGAAAATATTGACGGAACAGGGCAGGATGGGAGAGTGAGCAAGAAAGATATAATGGCCTACCTTGAAAAAAGGAAAAATTCACCGGTGCAGGGAGAAGAACAGAAAAACGAAACCGCACGCACACACGAAGTACCCGCCACTACACAAAGGCAGCAATATGCGCCTACTGTCTATTCAGGAAATGTAGAGATCATTGAAATGGATCGCATGCGCAAAATGATTGCAAAGCATATGGTGGACAGTAAAAATATCAGTGCACACGTTACAAGCTTTGCGGAATGCGATGTTACACACATGGTTTTGTGGCGCGAAAAAAATAAAAAGGAATTTGAAAAAAGAGAGGGAGAAAAAATCACTTACACTCCGTTATTTATTGAAGCCATCATAAAATGCATTAAGAAATACCCGCTCATTAACAGCAGTGTTGATGGTGACAGGATCGTGATCAAAAAAGATATCAACATCGGTATGGCCACCGCAATGCCAACCGGAAACCTGATTGTTCCGGTAATAAAAAATGCAGATCAACTGAACTTAACCGGTCTTGCCAAACAAGTAAATGCGCTGGCTAATGCTGCCCGAAACAATAAACTGAGGCCTGATGACACTGCTGACGGAACATTTACCTTAACCAATGTAGGAACGTTTGGCAGCATCATGGGAACGCCAATTATCAATCAACCGCAGGTTGCTGTTCTCGCGGTGGGCGCTATCAAAAAACGCCCGGTGGTAATTGAAACAGACCAGGGCGACAGCATTGCTATCCGCCACATGATGTATCTTTCATTAAGCTACGACCATCGCATAATCGATGGCGCGTTGGGATCTACATTCCTGAATGCTGTCGCTAATGAGTTGGAAAATTTTGATGGAAAGAGAGGGTTTTAGAATTAAAAATTACGAATTAAAAATTTCAAGAGGCAGTAAACAAAGAAATAATTCTGATTTTTATTTTACCTGCGATCCGGCTTTGATTAAGTTCGACACATTCAGTATTCAAAATTCACGTTACGAATTACGGATTAAAAATTTCAAAGAGGGCAGTAAACAAAGAAATAATTCTAATTTTTATTTTACCCGCGATCCGGCTTTGATTAAGTTCGATACATTCAACCTTCAAAATTCATAATTCAAAATTTCTCACTTCCTGTTAATACATTCTATAAAACTTACCTGAAACAAGGAAGCCACCTTTTTAATTGTTACTTTTGCGCCTCTAAAAAAAATGAGGAATGATCAGTGTAAATAATGTGACGCTCGCGTATGGTAAAAGAGTTCTTTTTGATGAGGTGAATTTAAACTTTGTCAAGGGAAATTGTTATGGAATTATAGGTGCTAACGGGGCAGGAAAATCTACTCTCTTAAAAATTATAAGTGGAGAAATTGAACCCAACAAAGGTTCTGTTTCTATTACTCCCGGTGAACGCATGGCCGTGCTAAGGCAGGACCAGTTTGAGTTTGATGAAGTTACGGTTTTAAATACCGTGTTGATGGGCCACAAAAAAATGTGGAATACCATGCTCGAAAAAGATGCTATCTACATGAAAGAAGATTTCAATGAAGATGATGGAATGAGAGCCGGGCACCTGGAAGCGGAGTTTGGAGAAATGGGCGGTTATACGGCAGAAAGTGATGCCGCTACGTTGTTAAATCAATTGGGTGTCCCGGATGACATTCACCAGCAACTAATGCAAGATGTGGCTGCAAACATCAAAGTAAGAATTTTATTGGCGCAGGCGCTTTTTGGAAATCCCGATATTTTATTATTGGATGAGCCTACCAACAACCTTGACGTAAGCACCATTTCGTGGTTGGAAAATTTCCTGGCTGATTATGAAAACATCGTTTTGGTAGTGAGTCACGATCGTCACTTTTTAGATGCCGTTTGTACCCACGTTGCCGATGTTGACAAGCAAAAGATAAAGATCTATACAGGTAACTATACCTTCTGGTACGAAAGCAGCCAGCTTGCCGCACGACAAGCAACAGACAAGAATAAAAAGATGGAGGAAAAGAAAAAAGACCTCCTTGAATTTATCGCCCGATTTAGTGCCAATGCTTCAAAATCAAAACAAGCTACTTCCAGGAAAAAAGCATTGGATAAACTGGTTTTCGAAGACATTACACCGAGCAACAGAAAATATCCCGGCATTATTTTCAAACCGGAAAGAGATCCCGGAAATCAAATCCTCAACGTTCAAAAACTTTCAAAAACACTCGAAGGCAAAACGTTGTTTAAGGATGTAACGTTTGATATTGTGAAAGGGCAAAAAATTGCATTTCTTAGTCGCGATCCGGTGGCACTTACTTCTTTTTTCGAAATCATCAACAATAAGATGAAGCCTGACCAAGGAAAATTTGAATGGGGAACTACGATCACCACGGCTTATTTGCCCAATGATAATTCTGAATTTTTTGAGAACAATCTCTCCTTGTTAAATTGGCTGCGGCAGTTTGTTCCTGATCACTACACTGATGTGGATGAAGATTTTTTAAGAGGTTTTTTAGGAAAGATGCTTTTCAGCGGAGATGAGATAAATAAGAAAACCAATGTACTTAGTGGTGGTGAAAAAGTAAGATGCATGATCAGCCGGATGATGTTATTAAATCCAAACGTAGTCATGCTGGATGAACCAACCAACCATCTCGATCTTGAAAGTATTACGGCTTTTAACGATGGTATGATCACTTTTCCGGGCATCGTTTTAATGACTACTCATGATCATCAATTTATGCAAACCGTTGCCAATCGCATCATTGAGATTACACCGAAGGGAATAATAGACCGGCTTTCCACGTACGATGAATATCTTGGTGATGAACGAATAAAAAATCTGCAGGAAGAATTATACAGTTGATCATTTCATACCGGCGGTGATTCAATAAGAATTGTTTATTTTTAAATTCAAAACCAGTGGCTTAATACTGCGCCGGTTTTTTGTTTAAAATAAGCTATATGAAAAAGTTTTTAGACTATACTTTGTTTGAATTTGACCAGTTCCAACTTAAGGTATCTTCTATACTGTTATTGATCTTATTGATCGTGCTTGTGAGAATTATTTTGCAGGTTATAAAAAAGAGTATTTATGCCTCTTCGCGCATTGACGTTGCCAAAAAATATTCCATCTTTAGTTTAATAAAGTATGTTGTCTTAGTTTTTTCAATTGTATTTGGTTTCCAGATTTTAGGCTTTAATCTTTCAATCATACTGGCAGGTTCTGCTGCATTGCTGGTAGGTGTGGGATTGGGTTTGCAAAACATTTTTAGTGATTTTGTTTCCGGCATTATTTTACTGGTTGAGTCAAAAATAAAAGTGAATGATATACTTGAAGTAAACAACCTGATGTGCCGGGTGTTGGAAATTAATTTGCGAACGACTACTGTTCTTACCCGTGATGATCGTTATATCATTTTGCCAAATACCGATTTAACCAAAAATCAGATTGTAAACTGGACCTATACTGACATTGCTTCAAGATTTGAAGTTTCGGTTGGCGTCTCTTATTCTTCGGATATAAGCCTTGTAAAAAAAATTTTAAAACAGGTAGCCGACGAACAGATTGAGATTCTTAAAAGTCCTGCGCCATTTGTAAGATTTACCGAGTTCGCAGATTCGTCTCTCAACTTTTCGGTCTATTTCTGGTCTGAACAGATTTACAGCGTAGAAAATATCAAGAGTGACATGCGCACAAGGATATTTGAACTGTTTGCCGAAAACGACGTAAATATTCCTTTCCCGCAGAGAGTATTGCATCACAGTAGCCGATGAACAATGGTTCCTTGTTAAAGCAATATTAATAATTCCCTTTCTGCCTAAGTTATGAATGAGATAACGTGATTTCGGGGTATAAAGATTTGAGAATCAAAAATAAATTTTGTTTGAGCAGATATAATATCAATATTTTTGCACAAGTAAAATTTTTAACAATTGAAAAAAATAATGTTCATGAAAAAAATATCGGTCTTACTATTCGGTTTTATTTGTTTGGCAGTATCAGCGGCGAATGCACAAACGTACCAGACGGCACTTGGTGCAAAATTCTATAGCGGCAATGGTTCTATTGGAGGAGTGAATGTGAGGCATTCAACTTCACAAAATACCGCACTGGAAGGATCGCTCTTATTTTTCAATGGCGGGATAGGCTTGGAAGGTTTGTATGAATACCAGGCGCCCATTAATGGAGCAGAAGGATTGCAATATTTTGTAGGCGGCGGTGCAATGATAGGATTTGGAACAGGTCCAAGATACCGCGATGAATATAACAACAGTACTACATTTGCCTTGCGTTTAACAGGTGGCGTTGATTACAAGTTTGAAGGCGCCCCTATTGATATCAGCCTTGGTCTCGATCCATTTTTCTACCTGGCGCCTTATACAGGTTCTAACCTGGCTTTGGGAATTGGATTAAGGTATGTAATTAAATAAAATAGAATCGGCCCGCAAAAGCTTTGGCTCTCTAAAATTCCCGGCAGGTACCCGGGAATTTTAGTATTAAATATTGCAAAAGAATGCGCAAAAAGATCATTGCATTTATAGATTTTTTTTATCCTCTTTTTAAAAAAATAATGCCTGAGCAAACTTTTCGCTATGCAGTTTGCGGTGGTAGCAATATGCTGCTGGACATCTTTCTTTTTTACATCAGTTATAATTTTATTCTCCAAAAAAAAATCCTCCATCTTGGTTTTATAGCACTAAAGCCCTACAATGCTGCCCTGGGGATGGCTTTTTGTATCACCTTTCCGATGGGGTTTTTACTGAATAAATATATTGTTTTCAGCAGTTCGTACCTGAGGGGGCATATACAGCTTTTCAGGTATATGCTGATAGTTGCTCTTAATTTATTTTTGAATTACCTGATATTAAACCTGATGGTTCAACACTTCCATTTTTATCCGACAATATCCAAAATATTTGCAACGGTAATCATTGTAACATTTAGTTTTCTATCTCAAAAGCATTTTACTTTCAGGGTGAAAAAGGGAATGCAAAATCAGTAAACAAACAAATTGTATATATTTTTATTTTGGTCTGCCTCTTGCTGCCTAAATACTCATTTTCCGGTCCTGGTCGATCGCGAATTTAATGTTCCAACGGAAGCTTTTAATTGTTCCTTTGCTTTTGATACATGGTTGGCGGTATCAAAACGATCGTGACGTTGAAGCACTTCGGTGATATTTTTTAACGCTGTTTCGAGCGGCGCTGTTAAAACAAAATCCCCCATGCAACTCAGTATTCTTAAAATGATATCTTCTATTCGTTTTTGATCGCTTTTATTGAGCCTGTTAAACAAAAGGGCAAAGTTTTTTAGTACTTCACTGAACACCATATGTTGTAAAGATTCAGATGAGACGACAGCCAGCGTTTCGAGCGCATTAAAAAGATGATTTTTTGAATACGAATTATATACTATCGGAAAAGCTTTGTCTTTTTTTTCATTTTTTTCATCTTCCCATACGGAAATCAGATTCCTGATCGTTCTGACAGCCAGCAGGCCGGGGTAGGGATCTGATTTCGCTGTCGATACCGATGTCCAGGCAATAATTTCAAGCTGTTCAATTGTATCACCCGGATCATTGACGCTTTTTCTTTGCTTTTGAATGTCCGTCGCCTGTACCACGGCATCACAAATTTTTTCACAATCCTTCTCTGAGTTACATTTTATTTCTGCAAAAATATCGTGAACAGCCACATAATCGCCTACGGAGATAAAGTATACAATTTCAAATTTTCCGTTTGTGTTTTTTAAAACATTTTGTATAGCTCGTAGATTTATATCCGCAAGGTATCCATAGGTATCAGATTTTATTTGCCGGTTAATTTTTCCTTCAAAAATTTGTGCACGTCTTGTTTTGCTTAAGAGGAGTATTTCATTCTTCCGCGCTTTTAATATGTTTTGAAAAATAGCTTCAATAATTACCGGCGGCCGCATTTCATTGATCGTGGTGTAGATCAAAACAAGCAAAAAATAGAGCGCCAAAATTGTCAGCAATAATGCAACGGTTGCACCGATAATCGGGTTAAAGGGACTTGCTACCGTAGATAAAATTATCAGGGAATATAAGGCGAGGCCGACAAAAAATCCGAAATAAGCCTGGTTGATCCGGTTTCGTAAAAACTGGTCGAAAACCCTTGTTGTCATTGCACTTGCTGATTGCTGTACCACCAGGAGCAGGAGCGTGATGGTAAGTGAAGATACCGTGATCAGGCTTCCACCAATGGCAGCAAGGAGGCTACTGGTGCCTTTCGGATCAGAGAAAATTTTGTCATTCATAAAATGCCTTATCGGCTGTAGCCAACTGAATCCTGAGTGATCAAGCAGGTTGGTAATGAACGTAAGCAATAAAAAAGACAAAATTATAAAGCTGGGCACTTTTAAAAACTCCTGGAAAGACTTTTTAATGGAGTTCCAGGTGTCTATGAAGAAATTTGATTCTTTTTTATCCAAAACTTGTATATAATTTTATTAAACAATTTATTAATGAATGACACCTGCAACTATAATGCTAAAAATTTTATTGAATGAACCGTCGCTTGTTTTTCCAGGAACAGATGCGCCAGTAAACAGCGACGGCCTAGATTAGATTTCAGGAAGATGCAAATAAAAAGGAGGCTGTGAAAAATCAGCCTCCTTTTCCTAATTTATTCTGTTGGAATCAATATTCTTTTAAAAGTTTTGTTGTTGTTGTTTTACCATCCTGCATTAGTTTTAAAAAGTAAATTCCAATCGGTAATGCGGAAGTGTTAACTGAAGTATGGTAGCTGGTGGTATATTTATCAACAGTCTTTACCCATACAGTTTTTCCTGAAGCATCTATAAGTGATAATTTAAACTTAGATGACGTTCCTCCGTTTATATCAATTTGAATCGAATTTTTAAATGGATTTGGAAACACTTTTACACCTGGTGCATCCGTATTATTCAACAGCCTTTCCATTTGGAAGTTACTACCGTCATTATTAAACATCATTGCAGATGAAGGATTGACCATCACGGATTGCGAAGAGAGATTGGTAGATCTGTATAAGGTCCAGTTAGGAATAATTTGTTTTGAAATTGACGGACCGGAATAACTTACCGACAAAACATTATCTCCAAGTTGTTGAAAATATCCTACCGTTATTGCGTGGAAGCCGGCTTGTAATCCCACAACTCCCGATCTTTCGGTGGCCGCTTGTATCGCGTCATTGTTTACTACGAGCACATTGTCAATATACAACTTGCTGCCATCATCAGAGTTCGTATAAAAAGTGTATTGTCCATCGACCGGAACATTAATATACCCAACAAAATTGATGCTGTAAGCATAACTCCTGTTGGCCACAGAAATATCAAATGAATTGGTAGTACCTGTCTTTACAGGAGTAATAGAATTAAAATCAGGGAGATAACTGTAACTACCAGCCTCATAGTACGAATAGTTTAGTCCGTTAACAGTATTGCTTGGGTACACTGCCGGCAGTAAATTGGAGGAAGAAGCCGAAACCCTGTACAGGGAAGAATTTGGTATTACCTGTTTTCCAACCCCGGGACCTGAATAACTTACAGAAAGAACCTGGTCGCCTCCCTGTTGGAAGAACCCAACTGAGATAGCATGTTTACCGGCTTTTAATCCGATAGTCCCTGATCTTTCACTGGCGGCCTGCAGGTAATCATTATTTACCACCAACTGGTTATCGATGTACAATTTACTGCCGTCATCTGAAGTGGTGTAAAAAGTATATTGTCCATCTGAAGGCACATTAATATATCCGGTGAAATTAATGCTGTAAGCAGTGGTCCTGTTGGCCACAGAAATATCAAAAGAATTAGAAGTTCCAGTTTTAACCGGGGTAACAGAGTTGAAGTCAGGTAATGAACTGTAGCTACCTGCTTCATAATATTTATAATCCAGCCCGTTAACAGTATTGCTTGGGTACACTGCCGGCAGTAAATTGGAGGAAGAAGCCGAAACCCTGTACAGGGAAGAATTTGGTATTACCTGTTTTCCAACCCCGGGACCTGAATAACTTACAGAAAGAACCTGGTCGCCTCCCTGTTGGAAGAACCCCACTGAGATAGCATGTTTACCGGCTTTTAATCCGATAGTCCCTGATCTTTCACTGGCGGCCTGCAGGTAATCGTTATTTACCACCAACTGGTTATCGATGTACAATTTACTGCCATCATCGGAAGTAGTGTAAAAAGTATATTGTCCATCTGAAGGCACATCAATATATCCGGTGAAATTAATGCTGTAAGCAGTGGTCCTGTTGGCCACAGAAATATCAAAAGAATTAGAAGTTCCAGTTTTAACCGGGGTAACAGAGTTGAAGTCAGGTAATGAACTGTAGCTACCTGCTTCATAATATTTATAATCCAGTCCGTTAACAGTATTGCTTGGGTACACCGCCGGCAGTAAATTAGAGGAAGAAGCCGAAACTCTGTACAAGGAAGAATTTGGTATTACCTGTTTTCCAACCCCGGGACCTGAATAACTTACAGAAAGAACCTGGTCGCCTCCCTGTTGGAAGAACCCAACTGAGATAGCATGTTTACCGGCTTTTAATCCGATAGTCCCTGATCTTTCACTGGCGGCCTGCAGGTAATCGTTATTTACCACCAACTGGTTATCGATGTACAATTTACTGCCGTCATCTGAAGTGGTGTAAAAAGTATATTGTCCATCTGAAGGCACATCAATATATCCGGTGAAATTAATGCTGTAAGCAGTGGTCCTGTTGGCCACAGAAATATCAAAAGAATTAGAAGTTCCAGTTTTAACCGGGGTAACAGAGTTGAAGTCAGGTAATGAACTGTAGCTACCTGCTTCATAATATTTATAATCCAGCCCGTTAACAGTATTGCTTGGGTACACCGCCGGCAGTAAATTAGAAGAAGAAGCCGAAACTCTGTACAGGGAAGAATTTGGTATTACCTGTTTCCCAACCCCGGGACCTGAATAACTTACGGATAGAACACTGCCGCCTCCCTGCTGAAAATATCCTACGTTAATAGCATGTTTACCGGCTTTCAATCCGATAGTCCCTGATCTCTCAGTTGCAGGTTGAATCGCATTATTATCCACAACAAGGTTGTTGTCAATATATAATTTACTGCCGTCATCTGAAGTTGTGTAAAAGGTATACTGTCCATCTGAAGGAACGTCAATATAGCCGGTAAAATTGATACTATAAGCAGTGGTCCTGTTGGCCACTGAAATATCAAAAGAACCGGTATTGCCTGTCTTGATGGGAGTAACTGAATTGAAGTCGGGCAAAGCATTGTAGCTACCTGCTTCGTAATATTTATAATCAAGGCCATTAACCGTATTTGCTGGATTAACAGCTGGAAGAAGATTAGTAGAAGGGCCATTTTTAATAAGCACAGCAGAAGAATAAGGGGCTAATGTTATGCTGCCATTGTAGGTGTTCCATCTTGCATCAATATAGCTCGCGTCCAATGCAATAGTTTTACTGCTTGAAGTTGGGTTATATTCAAACCTTTCATCCGCTGCACCTGAAACCTTCTTAGGTGTGGCTGAAGAGTTGCCATCCTGGCCGTCGTATGCCTGCCATGCTGCAAGGTCCATCACATCTCCGGGCCACGAGAAATTTGGCTGAAATACGATACTCTGATCATTTCCAAGAGGTTTTACAAAGTAATTGCTGTTTGATGATCCAAATGCCTTCATATCATTTGCATCCGTCGGACTGAAATAAAAGAAGCAAATTTGGTCAGTAGTTTTAGCAACAAAGATGTTATTATAGAGATTTACACCTCTCACCATGGAATTTCCACCTGCCTGAAGACATAATGAGCCGGTGACATATGTTCCCGGAGAGCCGCTGTTGTAAACGGTATTACTTTTTATATCAATGTTAGTCGAGTTGTGAATAAATATCCCGGCAGAACTTGAGTTGGCCACAGTATTATTTGATATGGTCATATTATTACCATAGTCATCAATATATATACCTGAACAATGAATTTCGGTGCCCGCTGTACCGCTCGCAATACCCATAGAATTTAAAACGATATTCCCGTCAATAACCTTTCCCGTTTCGCCGGTAAACCCTGTGTAAATCCCGGCGCCGTCATCTCTTACCAGGCACGAATGATTAACAAAATTGTTACGAACCTGGGTATTCGTACCTCTAAAACTAATACCATCATATCCACTACTATCAATCGTATTGTATTGGATTAAGGCGTTATTGCTCGGACTATTAATAGCGGCTCCATTATAGTCATTTGGCAATATGGTCGAAATCATACCGGATCTTTTTATATTATTATATTTAATAGTATAATAGGGACCGAAATCATCCGATTCAATAGCGCTGCTTCCACAATCATTTAAATTGTTATATTCTATATCAGCATACGAAGAGGAATTTGTTACTTCAATTCCAAAGACGCCTGTATAAGAAATATCACAATTAGTAATTTTTGGATTCTGGCAATTACCGATTGAAATTGCAGTTGTATTGGCACCCCTGATATCAAGATTATCAATTGTGATGTTGTTCTGGTGGTTACTGCTGATTATTGTTTCAACGGTACTGATGGCAACATTATTGGGTTGCCCAGAACTGTATATGTCAATTTTCCGGGTATTCGGATTATAATACCATTCCCCCTGCGCATCAAGGGTTCTGGGATCATCTTCTATAAAAAAGCCAAAGTTGTCGATTGGATCAGTCGTTCCATTAGAATAATAGAGAGTTCCACCGGACTGGCTTGTAATAGTTTGTTTAACTAATGTCCAGCGGTTTGCCCTGATTACCACTTTAGCTCCTGTCCAATTAGTTGAACCATTTAAGGAATTACTGGTAATTGAGTAGCTTCCACCATGAGATTGAAAACTATAATAGCCATTATTTGGATATCTGCCAATAGGAGTATTAACTCCATTAATTACAACGACATTTACGGTTGACAAATTAGAAACCGGGTTCGTACTTTCCCAAATATTGCCCCCCACATTAGTCCAGGAAGAGACCCAGGTAAAACCGGTTATAACAGGTTTTGCGCCTGCACCATAAGCCCCCAGTGTTATTGGATTTCCTGCATTCCCCGAATTATTAATACTGATATTTCCGTAAAAAGAATCACCACGCTTGAAAAGAATATTGTCTCCAGGCTGAAAGTTATAATAAGAATTTACTTTGCTTAACGATTGCCACGGTGAAGAGGATGATGTTCCCGAATTGTAATCATTACCTGAAGAACTGGAAACATAATAAGTGGTTGCGAAAGTACTAGCGCTAAAAAATAAAAAAGACAGTAAAAAAAGGAATTGGGTAGACTTTTTGTGTAGCATTTTGCAGATAGATTAATATTTATCAGTTAAGAATTATTTTCATGTATAGAATAAATCGTCCAAAGTTTGGAAAAAGCAGTTAGGTATGCTTTATATCGTAATATAACAATGGGACAGGTTTTTCAATCCGGGTTGAGTTAACAGATATTGGTACAATTTTGGAATTTAAAGTTTGTGAATGAATTATTGGTTTATAACTGCCGTAAATGTGCAATTACTATGCCATATGGGGAATTTCTTGCCCGTTTTTTTCCACATTTGGAAAAAAAAGTAAACATTAAATATTTTTTTGTTTTTTGTTGAAAGGACGGCCGGAAGGGATATATTTAAACGTTATATCTAGTTGGTTATTTTTAAGCCTAATAAAACTTGCCATTAGGTAGAATTACTTTTTTTAAATTTCCACCTATATTTATTGCCAGTGCAAATGAGAATTTGCGGTTCATTATTTTTAAACACTAACTGAATTTTCTTTTCCCTCAGGAAGCCATTTGGCTGCATAGCCGATTAAAAAACAAATGAAACTTCCTGCCAAAAAATTGACGAGGATGTCGGGCAGAAAAATGCTAAACAAATCGGCGGGCGGATTTTGAACCGAATTGGAAGACATAGAAAAAACTTCCGGTTCGTATGCAGAACTTAAAAATAAGCAAATACCGATCGAGAAAAATATGCCTGCAATAACAGCAAAATGTCCCGCGATAATTATATCCGTAGAATTGGTATGTTTCGGTTCGCGGATTAATTTAATCATGTAGAGTAATATGATAAACATGAAAAAGCCTGAGCCCATGTACAATATCCATTCTTGTCTGAATTCAGGATCGTACAGGTAAAACCAGGCTGTTATTGAAAAAAATATCCCTGATAAAATTCCATAGAGCGTATAATCCATCAAATGCCGGCGATCAAAAAATGACTTTTTCATATACAACAAAAAATATTAAAAATTATGCCAGATAATTGCCTCTGAAATTGGCGGCAATAATTTTGTATCGCCAGTAAACCAACAAATTACTATAAATTTCTTTTTACAATTTGGCGTAACACCTACTTTGTTTATGGTTCTCCAAAATACGCTACAATAAGCAACCTGATACCTTGAAAGCCAGCATTTACCGGAAAGAAATAACCGCATTTGCATCCAATATTTTCACCTTTTTTACGTTTAAGAAATGATCCATTATCACTGATCCAGTTTAAAAACCTACCGACATCCATGAAAAGCTTTTCGCTTCGCAAAATCTCAAGGTTACAGAATAATATTCTTTATGGAATGTCATTTAGTTTCCTGGTACTATTGTTTTTTATTCTGTTCGTATTTCAAAATAAACATGCAGACGCTAATATTTCTATCGCAATTACCGGCGGTGTTATTGCTTTTATAATCATTTTGATTTTTCTTTTCAAGATCGATCAAGACAGGCAAGCAGGTAAAATTGCCAAAAATGACCTTGCTGCAAACGAACTTAAATACAGAAATCTTATTGAGAATGCCGGTATCGTAATGTACACCACCACGATTGACGGATATATAACTTTTGCCACCGGCAAGGCTTTTCAACTAACCGATTACAACATTGATGAATTGATCGGAATGAACTATTCCGATATTGTCGATATTGAGTGGCTGGAAATCGCGAACCAAAAATACAGGCGACAAGTAGAAAAGAACATTGATGAAACCTTTCTTGAATTTGCTATTCGCACAAAATTCGGTGATCTAAAATGGGTAGAACAGACTGCTGTTCTAATTACAGAAAACGATATTCCCGTCGGCTTCCAGTGTGTGATCAAAGACATCAGTGAGAAAAAAGAAATGGAAGAGGTGGTAAGAAAATATGAAGTGGCACTGGTTCAAAACCAGGAAAGACTACAGTCAATCCTGGACAATGCAACTTCATTGATTTATTTAAAAGACCTCGATGGTAAATACCTGCTGATCAACAAACAATTTAAAGAAGTCTTAAAGGTTACGGAAAACGCGGTAATTGGAAAAACGGATTTTGATTTTAATACTGAGGAACGGGCAAGGCGCTATAAAGAAACCGACGAAAAAGTAATCAAAACCTGCAAGCCTGTAGAACTGGAAGAAATTATTGAAATGGAAGATGGCAATCATACCATGCTTATTATCAAGTTTCCATTGATCAATGCACAGAATAAATTATATGGTATAAGTGGTATTGCAACAGACATTACAGAAAGAGTGATGCAACGCGAAGAACTGATCCAGGCGAGGAAAGTGGCGGAAGACGCCAAAAGATTGCAGGAACAATTTCTCGCCAATATGAGCCATGAAATAAGAACACCAATGAATGGTATACAGGGAATGACAGATCTCTTGCTTGATACCCAATTAACCGATAAACAACATGATTTTGCAAAAACTATCAAAAGATCTGCTGACAATTTAGTAGTGATCATTAATGATATCCTGGATTTCTCAAAAATTAAAGCGGGAAAATTAACGATAGAAAAAATTGATTTTGACTTGCGCGAGATCGTTGAAAATATATCCGCCGTCTTTTCGCACAAATTGCAGGAAAAAGGCCTGTCATATGTGATGGATATTGACAAAAATATTCCGTCCATTTTAAAAGGCGATCCATACAGGCTTAATCAAATCCTTGTCAATCTTGTGGGAAACGCTATAAAGTTTACGCAAACCGGCGGTGTTACGCTAAAAATTGGCGTGAAAGAAAGTAATACCAGCACAGTGACTTTGACATTTTCCGTGTCGGACACAGGAATAGGTATTAAAAAAGAAAAGCTCAATGAAATTTTTGAAAGTTTTACACAGGCTAGTATCGAAACATCGCGAAAGTATGGAGGCTCAGGTTTAGGACTTGCAATTACAAAGCAGTTATTGGAAATGCAAAACGGCAGTATCTGGGTTGACAGTGAATTGGAAAAGGGAACAACATTCCATTTTTCAATTTCCTTCTGTTGCAGCAGAGCTGAACATCAGCAATTTTTTAGAAGTAAAAAATTAAAAGAATACCACGGCTTTCTACAGAACAAAAAATTCCTGGTGGCGGAAGACAATAAAGTGAATCAGAAAGTGATCCAAAATGTATTACAAAAGGCAGGCGCGGTTGCGGATATTGCCAATAATGGATTGGAAGCGATAGATTACCTTAAGAAAGAAAACGATTATGATATTATCATTATGGATTTGCAAATGCCTGAAATGGATGGTTATGCCGCAACCAAATATATTAGAAATGTGATGAACATTTCAATTCCGATTGTGGCGATGACGGCCTCTGCTCTTAAAGGTGAAAAATTGAAATGTATTGAAATAGGAATGAATGATTATCTCACCAAACCCTTCGAGTTCTCCCTGTTTTATGAACGCATAAGCATGCTTTTGACACAGCAGCCTTTAACCAATTTAGAGGAAGAAATTGGTGAAACGCAAACTGGATTTTTTGATCTCAGCCTTTTAGAAGAGATGGAAGATTCGGAGTATGTAGCAGAAATACTCGAACTTTTTTTGAATACCACACCTGTTGAAATAAATGAAATAGATACAGCTTTGGAAAAAGATCAATTTGAAACTGTATATAGGATAGCTCATAAGTTAAAAAGCAGCACCGGGCTTTTAAAAGCAACGGCACTCTTTGAGGTATTGGTAAAAATTGAAGAAGCAGCAAAACTGAAAACTAAAACAGACCTGGCTATTCTTTGCTCGCGGGCAAAGGATGAGTTCGATAAAATTGAAGCTCCCTTGCAGGAATATTTGAAAGAAGAAAAAAAATTAGTAAAAATTGATTAACGCCTATAACCAAAATAAAATCCTATGAAAATATTAGTAGCCGAAGATGAAATGATAATGCAGAAAACTATTGAACTGCGATTAAAAAAAGATGGTCATGATGTAATTACGTGCGATGATGGAAGAGAAGCCATAAAAAAAATTGACGAGATAAACCCTGATCTTATAATTACTGATATAATGATGCCGTTTGCTTCAGGCCTGGAAATAATTCAGGAAGTTAAAAGAAAGGGCCTTAGGAACACCAGGATAATTGTACTATCTGCAATGGGCCAGGAAAATGTTGTATTGGAGGCGTTTCAACTAGGAGCCGATGACTACATCACAAAACCATTCAGTCCGAATGAATTATCGATGCGAGTAAAAAGATACTGCACCGACTCAAAAGAAATAACCATTTAGTATGCGACCGGCAGGTATTTATATTCAAATAAGTGCATTTCCGTTATTGGAGATGCTTTATTGTCTTCTGTGCCTTATGGTTATTGTCTTTACATTTATCGTTTTCTTCTCCATTTATAAAAGGAAGTTAGCAAAAAAAGAAAAAAAATGGCTGGCTTTGATTTCTACTATCATTAGTGAAATTATTTTTTTTGAGGAAGAAGAAGGGAAGCACATAGAAGTGAAGGTGGAGGCAAAACTTTTACAGAATCCACGTTTCAGACAATGCTTTCTTAATGAGATACTGCATGTGAAGAAAAACCTGTTTGGCGCCCCGGTAACGAACCTGAAGAAGCTTTTTGAACTGTTGGAATTTGATAAAGATTCCTCACTTAAAATCCAAAGCAACAAATGGCACGTAAAAGCAAAGGGGATACAGGAGCTATCTGTAATGGAGCAGTCGCAATATGTAAAACAAATATTCCGTTTGACGAATGACCCACATGAGCTGGTGCGCAATGAAGCACAATGCGCGCTGGTAAATTTTTATGGGTTTAACGGCTTCAGGTTTTTAAACATTTTAATTTATCCGATCAGCCAATGGCAACAAATGCAACTCCTGAATTATTTGCATGACGCAAAAACAACAGATACGCAGCAGCTGAAAAAATGGTTGGTATCCAGAAATAATTCGGTTGTAACGCTTGGATTACGGCTGGCAGCTTTTTACAATGCCTACGACGTATATAATAACGTGATCCGTTGTATGCAAAACCCTGATCAAAATATACGGCTTTGCGCTTTAAGATATTTAACCAGGGTTTCAGAAGAAGGTACTGCAGACGAAATAATAAAGGGTTACAGTTCTTCAGACAAAAATGTCAGGCTACGCATCCTCGCTACATTGCAAAAAGTAGGCGATGAAAAACAAATACCTTTTTTATTAAAACAGTTACAGGATACTGACGATGCAATTAAAGTAGCTGCTGCAAAAACCTTGTCTGTCCTGCATCCCTTAGGTACCGTTTTTTTTCAAACCCATTTATTCGCTGATGAGGATCCGTGGAGAACAATTTTCAGCCAGATAAAGAACGAACGGGCAGCATGAATATTCAAAATTTTATATTTCAATTCTTCACCTATGGTATATTAATTTACTCAGTGGTGTTGTTCTTGTTTTATATTGTTATCAGCTTTTATTCAACAGCCGAAATAAGAAAATATTTGCGGCTTAATAGTTTCGCGGATTTTCGCGTGCCTGCTGCTTCGGAACATCTACCCGGCATAAGCGTTGTTGCCCCGGCCTATAATGAAGCGGCTAACATTGTCGAGAATGTAAGATCAATGTTATCCATTCATTACAACACCCTTGAGCTGATCATAGTAAATGATGGAAGTAAAGATGACTCGCTCCAGAAGCTTATTGATGCATACGATCTTTACAAAACAGATGTTTTCATAAACGAACAAATTCCAACCAAAAAAGTTAAAGGAGTCTACAAAAGTAATAACCCCGTCTTTAAGAAACTGATCGTAGTTGATAAAGAAAACGGAGGAAAGGCCGATGCATTAAATACCGGTATTAATGTTGCATCGCATAATTATTTTGTGTGCGTGGATGTCGATTGCATACTTGAGCAGGATGCCTTGTTAAAAATGATAAAACCCTTTCTGCAGGAAACCGGTGTAAGGGTTATTGCTTCAGGAGGTGTGATAAGGATTGCCAACAACTGCAAAATAGAAAATGGAAGACTGGTAGAAGTGAAACTTCCTGAGAAAATGTTACCAAGAATGCAAACCCTAGAATACATCCGCTCATTTTTATTAGGGAGGATGGCCTGGAGCAGGCTGAACGGATTGCTGCTTATATCGGGTGCCTTTGGTGCTTTTGACAAAGAAATTGTGATAGCCTGTGGTGGATATAGCACAGATACAGTTGGCGAAGACATGGAATTAATTGTGAGAATGAGACGCTACATGGTGGAGAACAACCTGGATTATAAAATAACGTACATACCTGATCCTTTATGCTGGACAGAAGCTCCGGCAAGCTATAAAATCCTGGGAAGACAAAGAAATCGGTGGACACGCGGAACGATGGAAACTTTGCGGGCACATAGAAAAATGTTTTTCAACCCACGATATGGACTGCTGGGTTTACTCAGCTATCCGTATTGGTTTTTTTTCGAATTGCTGGCGCCAATCATCGAATTCGGAGGAATCCTGTTCTTTATCATCTCTGCAATGAGCGGAAGGGTTCAATGGAGTACTTTTATTATTTTACTTGGCTGCGTCTTATTATTTGGATTTTTATTTTCAGTGTTTGCAATATTAATGGAAGTGCACACCTACAATCAATACAAAAGTGAAAAAGACATCTTGCGGTTAATTGCAGCTGCCTTCATCGAGCCAATCATTTTTCACCCTTTTATTGTATGGTCAGGGTTGAAGGGAAATATTGATTATTTCAAAAAAAACAAAAACTGGGGCGAAATGACGCGGCAGGGTTTGAACCCTTCCAAACAGCTCAGCCCGGGCCATTCAAAAACCACCCCGATTCAAAAAGAATCACGGTGGTTGGAAGGAACAAGGGAAGCTGTAAGCTACAGTTTTATTTTGCTCGCGTCGATGCTCCTTGTTAAGGTTGTCGAGCTTATTCGCGATGCGATACATTTTGGTATTCCCGCTGACTTTGCCACCGTAATTAAGGACGGGCTTATCAACGATCTTTCGTTTGGTTTTAATATCGCCATCATACCTGTTGCTGCTTTTTTTCTAATTTTCATGCTAAGTAAAAAAGCAGCCCGTATTTTTTTTATCACTTTTTCGTTATTGCTGATCGTTATACATGCGGCTCTCGCTGAATATTTTTTACAGACATTAGTACCTCTTGGCGCTGATCTGCTTGGCTACTCCTTTGCGGATATAAAACAAACTGTGGGGGCTGCAGGTGTTCCTGTTACTTTTATTCTTGTTGCACTTTTACTTATTTCCGTGGTGATAGTGCTGTTCCTGCGTGTTCCCCGCAGGCTTAATCTAAAACCAGTACTTTATTTTTCAATGCTGGGTTTATTTGTTTTGGGCGCCTTCGGATCTATCGCAACTATAACCAGTAAATGGAAGCCGGGGCCTGAGTTCAGTAATACGATCGCACTAAACAAATCATTCTTTTTTTACAAAAACTGTTACCAGTCAATTTTTGAAAGCAAACCAAAAGGACGTCTTGTGGCATCTAACGTTCATCCTAACCATTTTCATTATTCAGATGAAAAGCAATACCCTTTTCTTCACACGATTGACAGTTCGGATGTTCTTTCTCCGTTTTTCAGTAAACAAACAAATAAACCCAATTTTGTTTTTCTTGTTGTTGAAGGTTTGGGCAGAGCCTTTTCAAATGAAGATGCTTATCTCGGAAGTTTCACGCCATTCATTGATTCGTTATCGAACCATAGCCTTTACTGGAGCAATTGTTTGAGTGAAGGCGGAAGAACGTTCGCGATGTTGCCCTCTATTTTCGCATCCCTGCCGTTTGGAAAAAATGGTTTTCTTGAATTGGGCGACCAGATGCCCGCGCACAATTCTCTTTTTAATATTTTGAAAGAAAACGGTTACACCTGCAACTACTTTTATGGAGGTGACGCAACTTTTGATAATATGGGCAAATTTGTAAAAATGGATGGAGGTAATGTCTATGATGAAAAAACATTTTCTGATAAATATGTAATGATGCCCAAAAACGAGAGCGGCTTTACGTGGGGATATGGTGACGACCAGGTGTTGGCAAAATTGAACGAAGTAAATAGAAATGATAAAAGACCGACACTAAACGCGGTGATGACCTTGTCCACACACAACCCGTTTATCATTAATGAGCAGGGTAAATACCTTGGACTTTTTGAAAAACGCATGCAGCAACTGCATTTTACTGAAGCAGAGATGAAGGAACACAGGCGTTACGATAATCAATACGCAACTATATTGTACATGGATAATGCCATCCGGGATTTTATAAACAATTACCGGGATCAACCGGGCTTTGATAACACCATTTTTATTATTACGGGAGATCATCGCATGCCGGAAATTCCAATGTCAACAAAGATCGACCGCTATCATGTTCCTTTGATCATTTATTCGCCATTGCTGAAACGCGCACAAAAATTCAAAGCAGTAAACACCCATTTTGATATTACGCCATCGTTATTGTCTTTCCTGCGTCATCAATATAATTTTAGAGTTCCCGCAGCAGCCACCTGGATGGGATCAGGACTCGACACGGCGCATAATTTCAGGAATATCCATTCTTATCCGCTAATGCAAACCAAGAATGATATTGTCGATTTTATCATGGATGTTTATTTGCTGCACAACGATGATTTGTTTAAAATAAGTGATAAAATGTATCTTGATCCGATCGAAAATGACAAGGAAAAAAGCAGGTTGCAGAATGCGTTTGCACAGTTTAAACAAAAGAACGCTTCAATAGTAAAAGGTGCGGCGCTAATGCCCGACAGTCTCCTGGTGAAATAAAAAGAACCCTGGTTTACGGTGATCAAGTTTGAGAAATTAAGCAATACAGATCTTGTATTGGCTTTTCTCCCGATCCAAAATAAGAATCTGAATTTATTATTGTTTTACTGGTGTTCGATTTTCATTTTAGTTACCTATAATATTGGATACTATTCGATTCTATTCCTGGTGGAAAAGCGCTTTGGCAAGAAGAAATTCAAAGAGGGTTGTTTACAGAAATTAAAACCGGTGGCTTAATCCTAATGAAAAATTAAATTGGTTGCCTCTCAGGGATGGTTGATATTCCTGGTTTATCAAGCCGGCGCTAATTGAAATGACATTCCATTTTAAAAATGTGTGATCAAAACTTACAGAGATTTTCTTAGAAGAAAGATTGTTTTGTTTGTTCCCATATTGAATGTTTTGATTGTTGTCATCCGGTGAAATCCCCGTGCCTAATATTAGCCCGATGTAGTCATCAGCCCCTTTTAAATAATAGCGTGTGTTTATGCTGTATGACTGCGAAACATTTGACATTGCAGGGGTAATATAAGTGCGCCCTGTAAATAAAAAACGCTTCCAGTACTTTCCGATGGCAGCGGTGTAAATATTGGTTGCAGAACTAAAATATAAATAGCGGTAGCCAAGTTCAGCCTCAAAACTATTTGGTAAATTAGCATACAATGAAAAACCAGCGCGGTATTTCGGGAAGACAACCGCATCACCGGCATAGCCTAAGTTCACGTAGGCATAAAACCGTTTGCTGATGTGTGGATAAGCATCGGCTTCAGCCTGCACACCGCCGCTACCGAAACGATTGGCATAGTTGAGCCGGCCAATTACCGTTCCGAATTTGGTACGCCTTCCGTATGACAAACTTCCCAAATGCCAGGCCTGGTTATACTGTTTATCAAATGAGGAGTTTTCATAACTGATGGTTATTTTATTTACAGAAGTTTCGTCTTTGAGTGAAGCGGCCAATGCATGTGCTTCGGTATTATGCTGATCCTTTTTTAGCAATTCTTCCGTTACAATGCCGGCTTCCTTGTATTGTTTAAGCGCTTTCAGGTTTTTTGCTTTTCTCAATAAAAGATCTTCAGATTGGGGGTGATAAACCAGGGATTTATTACAGATATCAAGTGAGTATTGATAATGATCATTCCAGTATTCCAGGTCCGAAAAAGCAATGCCCGCATCTTCGTTTTCCGGATCGGCTTCCAGAACCTTCGTAAAATGTACTTTTGCACTGTCATAGTCATGATTCCAGGCGTAAATTCTTCCCAGGAAAATATCAATATCTGCATAACCGGGAGATTGAGCCAGGGCTTCGTAAGCCAATTCTTTTGCTTTTTCGTAATTCTTATTTTCAAAAGCTGCATTTCGGGCACTCTTAAATAGTTCATCAGAAGAAAGAGGATTTTGTGCTTTCAACAGGGAAAAAACCGATAAAAAAAAAGTGACGGATAAGATTATTTTGTTCATACTTTGTTTCAAAGTATAATAACGGTAAATGTGCGGTGGTATTATAAAATGAGCTGGTAAACCCGCAATAAAACGGGCGTTCCATTCGTATTAAAATAATAATTTCATTTATTTGTTTGTTTACTGGTTACGGTTTATATAAAATAGTTGTTGCAGCAATAAAAAAATCAATTTCCTTTTAGTTGTAAATTCTTTATTTTACATTCTTTAATAATCGTGTTGTAATGAAAATCGTCTCGCTTATTGTTTCCGGAATTGTTTCGATTCTGTTGATTTTACTTTTCAATACAAAGATGGCATTGCCCGTTCCTTTAGGAGAATTGTTAAGTCCCCAAAAAGGGTTGTGGCAAAATGCTGAACCGGTTAATGAAAATTATTCTGCCAAATTTTCATTTCCGCAATTGCAGGGAAAAGTAAAAGTGTATTTTGATGAAAGGCTTGTGCCGCATGTGTTTGCTGATAATAATACCGACGCCTATTTTGTGCAAGGATATTTGCATGCCAGGTTCCGGCTGTGGCAAATGGAATTTCAGACACGGGCGGCAGCAGGCCGGCTGAGTGAGATTATCGGGCCAAAAGCATTGGATTACGATCGCGATAAAAGAAGGCTCGGAATGGTATATGCTGCTGAGAATTCGTTGAAAGCGATTGAAAACGATCCTGAAACGCTGGCCGAATGTGACAGCTATACAGCCGGGGTGAACGCGTATATTGAAAGTCTTACAGAAAGTTCATTGCCTGTTGAGTATAAATTATTGGGCTATAAGCCTGAAAAATGGACTAACCTTAAATCTGCTCTTTTTTTAAAATATATGGCGCTTGAGCTGGCCGGGTTTGAAACTGATTTTGAAGCAACCGATGCAAAATCCGTATTTTCTTCAGCGGATTTCAATAAGATTTATCCGATCGTGATGGATTCTTTAGATCCTATCGTTCCGAAAGGAACTGAGTTTCCTCCGCCTGCTATCCAGGTTAAAGTTCCGGATAGCGCTGATTCGCTTTATTATGATAATAAAGATTCAACTACTATCGATGAGCAAAAACCTGATCCCAATAATGGAAGCAATAATTGGGCGGTAAATGGAACCAAAACCAAAAGTGGCTATCCTATTTTATGTAATGATCCGCATCTCGGTTTGAACCTTCCGTCTATCTGGTACGAAATGCAAATAAGCACGCCTACCTATAATGTTTATGGCGCCACATTTCCCGGGTCGCCTTCAGTGATAATTGGTTTTAATGATAGTTGCGCTTTTGGATTTACCAATGCACAGCGCGACGTGAGAGATTATTATCAAATAAAATTCAAAGACCAAAGCCGCAGCCAATATTGGTTTGACAGTTCCTGGATTCCTTCCACTTTTAGAGTTGAGGACATCAAGATAAAAGATGAGCCTGATTTTTTGGATACCGTGGTTTATACCCACATAGGCCCAGTGATGTATGATAAAAAATACAATGGCGGGAGAACTACGAACGATAAAGATTATGCGGTGAGATGGAAAGCTCATGACTCCAGCAACGAATTAAAAATGTTCATCCTTTTAGATAGAGCCAATAATTATAACGACTATTTAAACGCGATAAAATATCTACACACACCGGGTCAGAACTGTATTTTCGCGAGCAAGAATGGCGACGTTGCCATTTGGGACCAGGGAGAATTTCCGGCTAAATGGTATCGCCAGGGAGATTTCGTAATGCCCGGCACAGACAGCAGTTATCTGTGGCAGGGAATGATACCACAAGATGAAAATCCGCACCTTATAAATCCCGAAAGGGGCTTTGTAAGCAGTGCCAATCAAATGCCCGCCGATACTTCTTATCCTTATTACCTTGGAGGAAGTTTTCCTCCATACAGGGGTTGGGAAATCAACAAGAGATTGGAGAAGATGAACAACATCACACCTGAGGATATGATGCGTTTGCAGACAGATAATTTTAATGTGTTTGGTGAAATGGCAGCGCCAGTGTTGATCAGGAATATGGAAGTTGATAAACTGAGCCCACAGGAAAAAAAATATTTTGACATTCTTAAAAAATGGAATTACCGGAATGATAAAAATTCAAAGGGCGCAACTTTGTTCGTGGTCACCTGGGACAGTCTTGAAACAGTAGTTTGGAAAGATGAGTTTTTGAAATCTCGTTTGGAATTACCGTGGCCAAGCGAAAGTACCTTGTTTGATGATATCAATAAATACCCAAACTTCAAATTTTTCGACAACATCAATACAGGTACAGTAGAAACGCTTCCGGATGACGTAACCGCCGCTTTTAAAATGGCAGCAGCGGTGATAAGACAGGCAGATGATAATGGCAATATGGAATGGGCCAAATATAAAGACACTCATGTGGAACACCTGGCCCGGCTGGATGCTTTCAGTCGTTTGCATTTGCCCATCGGAGGAGGAACCAATACCATAAACGCTACCAAGGAACAACATGGCCCCAGCTGGAGAATGATAGTATCATTAACCCCTGAAACGGAGGCCTACGGTGTTTATCCAGGCGGAGAAAGCGGCAATCCCGGAAGTAAATTTTACGATGATTTTATAAATACATGGGCGGCCGGAAAATATTACCGCCTCTGGATGATGAAATACTCCGATTCAAATGATAAGCGCGTAAAATTTACAATGAGTTTTAACTAATAAACGTTTTGCCATGAAATTTCTCGTCTCAGCGATAATAATTATTCTTTTCAGCTTTCTTTCGTGTTTGTATTTTCCCTGGTGGACAATCGCAATCATTGCCTTCCTTGTTGCCATTATTATTCAGCAGGGACATTTGGCTTCCTTTTTCTGTGGCTTCGTTTCTCTTTTTTTACTTTGGGGATTTATGAGTTTTTGGATCAGTTGGCAAAACGATCATATTTTGGCACATCGTGTTTCTTTATTAATCTTTAAAACCGACAGCCCCTTTTTATTAATATTTGCCACAGCGCTTATCGGCGCTTTGGTCGCCGGGTTTGCCGCGCTCACCGGAAGTTATGTCCGGGCAGTAAAACCGGCTCCGGGTTATTAGCTGGTAAACCGCTTTTTTATTTCTTCAAATCACTACTTAATCATTTTTTGAAGCTATTTTCGCTTATGCAAAAACTGCTATTCCTGTTTTTTTTATTTCCGGCACTGGCTGTTCAATCTCAAAAAATTGAAGGCATTGTGAAGGATGCAGAAGGGAATGCTCTGCCATTCGCATCCATTCTTGTAAAAGGAACGCCACAGGGAGTTACAGCAAATAACCAGGGAAAATATTCACTTCATCTTTCCCCGGGAAATTACACCTTGGATTGCAGGTATGTTGGATACACTTCTTCCCAAAAAAACATAACGGTTAATGCAACAAATCAAACAGTAGATTTTGTGCTTACTGTTCAAAAACTAACGTTGAAAGAAGTTATCATCAAAGAAGGCGCTGAAGATCCCGCGTATGAAATCATCAGGCAGGCGATAAAGAAACGGCCGTTTTATGAATCGCAGGTAAAGGCGTTTGAGGCAGAAGTGTATATAAAAGGAATGATAAAACTGATGAGTTTGCCGTATAAAATTATGGGACAAAAAATTCCGGATGAAGACAGGAGTGCGATGGGAATTGATTCTTCGGGTAAAGGCATAATTTATCTTACAGAATCCGTAACAAAAGTTTATGCGGAGCAACCCGACAAATTAAAACTGGAGGTGGTTTCCACGCGGGTTAGCGGCAATAACGGCCTCGGGTTTAGCTTTCCGGCGTTTATCAGTTTTTATAAAAACAATGTAGACATCGCGCCGCAAATAAATCCACGGGGATTTGTGTCGCCAATTGCTGACAACGCTTTAAATTTTTACAATTATAAATTTCTTGGTAGTTTTTTTGAAGATGGGAACGAAGTGAATGTCATCAAAGTAATTCCAAAACATGATTATGAGCCTCTCTTTTCCGGAATTATTAATATTACGGAAAACGATTGGCGCATTTTTAGTTGCCACCTGGCCCTTACCAAAAAATCAGCTTTGGAAATTTTAGATACACTGCAAATTTCTCAAATTTTTACCCCGGTTGCAAGGGATACCTGGCGAATTAAAAACCAGCTGATTCATTTCAGTTTCAATAAATTTGGCATCCGGTCAGAAGGGGATTTTGTAAACGTATATTCTAAATATAATTTGCAGCCTGTTTTTCCAAAAGGATTTTTTGATCGTGTTGTAATTTCATACGATACTGCTGTCAATAAAAAACCTCATTCATATTGGGACTCTATCAGGCCCGTGCCGCTTGAGCCACAGGAGATCAGGGATTATAAAACCAAAGACAGCGCCTTTGCAGAAAGGAATGATTCAACAGAAATTAATATTGATTCATTACGAAAAAAACAAGGTCCGTTAAAAATCACCCAGCTTGTTTGGAGCGGCGTAAACAGGACTCATTACAGTAAATCAAATCAATATCAAATCAGTTTTGATCCTTTATTAAAAACAATTCAATATAATACAGTAGAAGGGGTTGCCATCAATCCATCACTCGTTATTTCTAAAAATTCAAAAGAGCTAAACAGCCAGGTTAGTTTTATCGCTGATGTGACGTACGGTTTCAATAATCATCACTTAAATCCCTGGGGAGGATTTGTATTTGAAAATAAAGAAGCCTTCGATCCTGATAAAAAATTTAAAACGCATTCATTTTTTATTGCAGGCGGAAAGCGGGTAAGCCAGTTTTTTAAAGAAAGTGATATTGATGGACTGGGCAACAGCATATCTACTTTACTGTACGGTAGAAATTCGCTTAAGATTTACGAAAATTATTTTGGTAAAACAGGCTTTACTAAAGAGTGGGAGAGTGGCGCGAAGTTTTTGATCGAGGGCGAATATGAAGATCGGTTGCCTCTTAATAATACTTCAACCTATATTTTCGATAAAAGCTGGAGCTATCGATTAACACCCAATTACCCGGTAGAGATATTGTCTTCCCAATTTATGCGACACCAGGCGGTTGTTGTTCACACTTCATTCAGTTTTCAGCCGGGTCAACAATACATCAGTTTTCCGAAAAGAAAAGTTGCTTTAGGTTCAGATTATCCAACTTTCACCGTCGGTTACAGTAAAGGATTTAAAAACATTTTTGGCAGCGATGTCGACTATGATAAATGGTCGTTTAATATAACAGATGATGCCAACCTGAAATTAGCAGGTGTTTTAAAATATAATTTTACTATTGGTGGATTTTTGAACAGCAGATCCGTTTTTGCACAAGACTTCAAACACTTTTATGGCAATGAAACTGTTTTTGCCAATCAATATGTAAGATCATTTCAAAACGCAACCTATTATCAATTTAGTAGTGCTTCTCCATTTTATGCAGAATTGCATTTTGAACACCACGCCAATGGTTTGGTCACCAATAAAATACCTTTGTTAAAAAAATGGAACTGGAATTTTGTTGAAGGAGTAAATGCGCTGTACATAAATCCCGGAAGAAAATATGCCGAAACATTTATCGGGCTGGAAAACATTTTTAAAATATTACGGGTAGATATTGTTGTAGATTACCAAAATGGCTACAAGCCTGTATATCTCTGCAGGATTGGTTTTGGTGGATTATTGGCTGCGCCTTTTAATTATCAAAGATTTAAAAGAACCCGCAAGATCATTGGTGTTTGGTAAAAGAAAGAGAGCTGCTGATTTTTATTCAAATTCTGCAACTCTCGTTGGTACAATACCAGTAAACCAATAAAAAAACAAAGTTTTTATTTTCGCTTTATTACAATCTTTCCTGTGTATTCTTTAATCACGCCACTAAAAAAGGTGCGCGCCTGCTCAAATTTTTCGGCGGGAATTATGTTTTTAGTAAGCTCAAGAAATGCGATTGAAGTGATTGTATTTGCTTTATCATCGTACACATATTTGGTGGTGAACGATCCGTATTCAAAATGCTGTTGCAGGGCCGCAGGTAATGTTTCAACGGTATAATCCTCCGGCAATTGATACACAGTTGTGTCTGTTTTTATAAATGGAAACGGAAAGTAAAAAGATTTTGTTCTGTTGTCATCATCAGGCAACGAGGCGCTCCATAGTTTATATATTCTTGGATTTAAAAACATCTTGCTTCCGGCAGTAAATTCGGGAACTTTTTCGATTGATAAATCAAAAGATGTTTTCGCCGAATCGTCTTTTTGATCGGTGGTAATATCAAATTGATCAGGCTGCAAAAAGCCCAGCCTTTTTACAAGGTATTCTTTTTGGTTATCCTTTTTTTCATTCATCACATACTCTACGATTTCTTCCTTGTATTCTCCTTTCGATTCCATCACACTTTTGCTTACCCCTGAGCCATCATCATTCAGGTTTACCGTGGTGTATAAATGAAAAGTGTTTTCGGTAGGTTTACTCTTGGGCGTAGGCACAAGGATGCCTCCGTTAGGGGTGATCACCAATGCATTTTTGTTTTCTGTAAAGCTTCCCAATACCCCGGGATAAGTGACAGTGCTTGTACATTCCAGCCAGGTAGTATCAGTTTTCGTTGGTACGCAGAGTATTACATGGTTGAATGAGTTGTGTGGAAAACCAGGGTCTACAGGCTTTTTATCATATTCTGCATTAATCAGCGCAGGGTAGCTCGTGATACCCACAGCATCGAGCATCGCTTCCATATAGTTCGTGAGCGCTTTACAATCACCGTATTTTTTTGCATCAACAAAACTGGCATCAAAAGGTTTGTAGCCACCGATACCTAACTGTATGCTCACATACCTGCAGTTTTTTTGCAGGTAATGATATAGTATATCAATTTTTTCTTTGTCAGTTTTTGCATCTTTTACCATAGTATTGAAAAAACTTTTTGCCTCAGGCGAAAGGTCAATAGAGCCTTTTGAAAGAGTGGCATACCATTGTCCGAAATTTTTCCAGCTTGAAAGATCGCCCCTGTGTCCATCCATTGAAAATTTTTGTGGTGACAAAAGAATGGCCGGGTAAGTATTTTCATAACTGGCACAACCTTCTTCATCATCAACAGCAGGCAGGTTTTTTACTTGCCAAACGTAGGTTTTGGTTTTTGATGAATTGGTAACCGATGGCGATAAATTGATATCCTGCGCCTTGAATTTCAAATCCAGGTCTGAAGGAACGGTGACAGTAAATCGTGAGTTCTCTACCGATTGTTCAGGAATGAGTACCCGGAAATCCGGGTAATTAAGTGTGCCTTTGTATTTTACATCGTAATTATATTCGACGGTGATAGGATAGGAGGGCGCAGCCACCCTGAAATAATATACCTGCCCGTCTACAACCAGTCCTTCACCCGTTCCGACAGATCTCATTTCTCTCATTTTATAACGGTTGATAGGTTTGCCATGTGCATCAAATACTTTTATTTCGGCGTCTTCCAGTTTGGCAAATTCGTCTGAGCCTTTCATGAAAAAAAGCTCATCTTCACCTTCTGCATCCAAAACTGTATATACCCTGTGGACAGAAAGTTTGGCAAGATCAATATCCTTCACTTCAAAATTCATGATCTCCTCGCGCTTAACACTGTGTGCCTTTTTTAATAATGAATCAGGAATCGTAGAAGCGTCGTAAATGTTTGTTTGAGAAAAACAGTAAGGCACTATCAAATTAAATAATGCTGCGATAATAATTTTTTTCATCAGGCATTGGTTTTCTTTTTGATCACGATCTGCTCATTTAATTTACTGAACAGTTGTTTGTAAAATTCATGGAAGGCGGGGTAGCTGCTGGCCGGATAATAGGAGCGTGAAAAGTCAAGTGTGATTTTGAAATTAATTGAATTATCCCCGGGCTGTATTAATCTTTCCATCACTATGCTTGTATCCGGCATGATCATTTTGATGTTTTGAGGCAACTCCTCAAATTGATATCCTGCCGGAATATCGATTTTTCCCAGGATTGTGTAAGATTTTGGGTAGTTAAAATCAATATCCGTTTTTCTTTCATCCGCGATAAAAGGATTTTTTTCAAGACCCTGGAAGAGGTTAAGCGTAAAATATTTGTAATCACCAGAGGAGTTTAATGGCAAAGAAAAATCCATCTTTTGCTCCAGGGGCAGTGTATCTACATCCTGGTATTTTACTTTAATATCTTTTACTTTGAGTGCTGAGAAATTTTTTGTAAACAGATCAGCAAACGAACTTTTGTCTTCATTCCACTCTTTTACACGTGGGTTTTTCGAATAGCCATAACTGTAGATGGTCGCATTGCCTTTCATCAGATCACTGGAATCAATATCGGCATATATTGATACAAAATTTTTCCAGCGGTCTTTATTATTTTCCAGTTTTACCCAGCCACCATGCTCTTTATCAACTACGAAAGCTTCATTATTCAAAACATCATAAGGAATAAGATTGGCAGGGTTGTATTTATCTGCGGCATCCAACACATACTTCTTATCTCCGATCACAACGTAGGTCATGGTATTATTGAACTGATCAAGGAACGGATAGATCGTGTTTACTGTTCCATTATCTTTGGTGCTTACCAAAAGCGGGAAAGCTTTAAGCCCTGCATCTCTTAAGAGATCGATAAGAATGAAATTGAGTTCGGCATTGCTTCCCGATTTTTTATCCCACGCAGATCTGATCCCGTCAGACGAGTAAATATTTTCGGTGCCGTTCCAGTTCATGTTTGTACGAACATAGTCGTGTATCAGAACCATTTTTTGGCGATCGTCAGTAACACCTTTCAGCAGTTCATCAAGATCTTTCGTATGCGGAATATTCTTTTTTAGCTGCAAACCAAAATCTTCATCTTTTAATAATTCATCGGTCAGTTTGGGCCATGAAGACAAAATCTCATCACTTCTTCCGTCGGGATAATCTATGCGGGATAATTGAGAAGTTACGCGTTGCAGATAATCTTTTTCAGCGCCCATATAAGGCTCATCTCTTAAAGCCGGGATATTTTTTAGCGTGTAAGTCTTTTCTTCAGACTGGTTGGAAATAGATGTGCTGCCGGAATAAATATTATCATTTACAGTTTCTCTTTTTTGCTCCACCTGCTGGTAAGAGAGCACCTGGGATACAAATCTGAAAATAGTTGGCACTTTTGTAGTAAAGCTGCTGTAACGTGTGGGGATATCATCCTGGAAATACCAGTTGGGCACATTTTCAATTGATTTTTTTACATCGGTAAATTTGTACTCAAACACACTTCCCACTTTCACATCCGGCAGTGTAAAGGAAACTTCTGAAATTCGGTTGTTGATCCTTTTAATATAAATGGATGACTTATCAAGTTTTGTTTTGGTGATTTTTCCGCTGTTATCAACGTTGTAAGTTATACCGGCGATTCCTCTTATCTGTTCATAGCCTGAAGCGCTGTAATATTGAATCTTAACATTGGCCCTGTTAAGGCCTTTTTCTTTAAGTACTTTAATTCTTACTCTTTTGTCTGTTATGATCGTAAAACTTCTGTCTTGTACATCATAACTTACGTCGCCGATGGCAAGCAACTTATAGGCTTCTGCATCTTTGTCGAATTCGCATTCTTTTAATTCAAGGTCAGCTTTGTCAACATCCCCGAATTTGGGAATATCTTTTTGAGCAAAAATCACGGAAAAGCATAGAAATAATAATGTTGTCAGTGGGAGTTTTCTCATGGCGTGTTAGTTTTAATAGTGCTAATGTAGAAAAAAATTATAAATAAAAAGTTTTATTTAATAATTTATTCAACGAATTTATTGGCATTAAATTTTCCGGTAACAAAAAAAATATCAGGAAAAATACATCACTTTAAGAATTTTATTTATGCAACCAGCAGACAAACAAAAAAGGTATTTTTTTGTTTTGATTTATACAAAGTCATTCACCTTATTTTTACAAAAAACACAACGAATGAAAAAAATTATTTTCTACAGTTTGCTGATGATTTTATTTTTTGGTTGTAAAGCCCAAAACCA
This sequence comes from uncultured Chitinophagaceae bacterium, assembly GCA_963783125.1. Lineage (GTDB taxonomy): Bacteria > Bacteroidota > Bacteroidia > Chitinophagales > Chitinophagaceae > Ginsengibacter. Next base: position 74,416 of record CAWAMQ010000006.1, on the reverse strand, counting down.
TCCCTCATTTGTGGAACAAACTAACGGGAACACACTTTTGTGGGAGGTGAGTGGTAACGGGCTTCAAAAGCCGAGTTTTCTTTTTGGAACTTTTCACCTGTTATGCCCCCAGGATATACATTTTAGCGATCAGTTAAAGAAGGCAGTTAATTACAGTGATGAAATTTATATGGAACTGGATATGGACGATCCATCCACTATGTTGGGCGGAATGATTTATATGAATATGAGAGGCGATACAACCCTGGCAGATCTGTACACCGATAAAGAATATACACGGTTAAAAAAATATTTTTCAGACACTTTAAAAATGCCGCTTACTTTATTACAAAAAGCAAAACCTTATTTTTTAGTTGCTTTACTGTATCCGCGAATGATGAATTGTTCGTCGCCGGCGGGAGTGGAGGAAGAATTGATGAAGCTTGCCAAAGCAGATAAAAAGCAAATCCAGGGTTTGGAAACGATAAAGTTCCAGGCGTCGGTTTTCGATAGTATTCCGTATCAATGGCAGGCGAAAGAATTGTTGAAAAACATTGATAGTTTTTCAACAAATAAAAAGGAGTTCGCAACGATGCTGGATTTTTATAAAGAACAAAAGATGGATTCTATAAAAAAGATGCTCGGCAAAAGTGAGTTTGGTTCGGATAAATATGACGATCTTTTATTGAATGACCGTAATAAAAAATGGGTGAAGAAACTGGATGCCATCATGAAAAAAGAAAGTGTATTTGTGGCAGTAGGGGCAGGCCATTTGGTTGGAGACTTTGGATTGATCAGTCTCCTGGAAAAACAAGGATATCAGGTATCACCTTTAAAAAATCAGTAGGCGAAACAATTGCGTGACGTATATAAAATAAAAGGCCTGTAAAAAATACAGGGCCATTATCATTTAATGAAGGTTCAGTTAAAACTGTTCCAGTTTGCTAAAGAAAAAATCTCCTTCTATTTGTGCGTTTTCATTACTGTCACTTCCATGCACAGCATTTTCACCAATCGAGGAAGCATACAATTTCCTGATGGTTCCTTCAGCCGCTTCTGCCGGATTGGTTGCACCAATCAATTTTCTGAAATCTTCCACCGCGTTTTCTTTTTCCAGTATAGCGGCTGTAATTGGCCCACGGCTCATAAATTCCACCAGCTCTCCGTAAAAAGGGCGCTCTTTGTGTACTGCGTAAAATTCGCCGGCTTTTGTTTTAGAAAGGTGTGTCATTTTCATCGCTACTATACGAAATCCCGCTTCGTTTATCATCTTTAAAATGGAACCGGTGTGTCCTTTGGAAGTAGCATCGGGCTTGATCATTGTAAATGTTCTGTTGGTCGTCATTATTTTTTATTTTGGCTGCGAAGCTAATAATTTAATTAGATAAATGTGGTATAGGTACCATGTTAAAATTGACATCCATAATCCTATGTACGCTGAAAAAGGAATAATAATTGTCTTTAATCATTTATTGAAAAGAAGCCCATAAATTATATATTTACATCGTTGCAAATGAAAAATTAAGAGATAAGTAAATGAGACCTGTTTTTGAAATTTTGCCGCCGGATTATAAACCGGAAAATTGTTCGCTCATATGCGAAGTAAGCAATGAAGGATTTTCTTACTGCGTTAAAGACGATGAAGCCAATTATTTTTTAGGCCTCGCCATCTATCATTTTGACCAAACAAAACCCTTTGTTGGTTTCCCGATCGCCTTGCAGGTGCTTTTTCACCAGAATGAAATTTTTTCAAAAAATTTTAAGAAGGTGTGCATCATCTACTCATTTCCACAAAGCGTTTTAATTCCCTTTTCGCTGTATAACCGTGAAAAAAATCAAACGGTGATGAATATGATGTTTGGAGATGTTGACGGTAATGATCTCATACTTACGGATGTGGTTGCCGATCAGTCAATGTACAATTGTTACCGTCTACCGGCAGCTACGCTGGAAATGGTGAAAAACCAGTTTCCGGATGCTTCAATCGCTCACCAGTACTCATTAATTTCTAAAAAACAATTTGATGGCAATGACCGTATGTCCGTGATTTTCTATGGTCAGAAAATGGTGGTAGATTTTGTCAGGGATGGCAAGCATCAATTGATAAACACCTATAGCTATACTGCTGCACAGGACGTTTCCTATATTTTGCTGAATATTTGCCAACAATTTGGCCTTACAAATGTTCACCTTGTGTTAAGCGGGTTAATAGAAGAAAACTCAGCCCTTTATAAAGAAATCTATAAATACTTTGATGATATAGAACTACCGGGTTTTCGGGAAGGATACCAATATTCAGAAGGAATTGCCAATCTTCCTTCGCATTATTTCAGTTACCTTTTTGATATTGATGCATGCGAATAATAACAGGAAAATACGGTGGCCGCAAAATAAATCCTCCCTCCAAAATGCCCTATACGAGGCCCACAACGGATGTGGCAAAAGAAGGACTTGTTTAATATCATTGAAAACAACATTTCCATTTCTGGCATAAAAACGCTTGACATTTTTGGAGGAACAGGCAGTATTAGCTATGAGCTGGCTTCGCGTGGAGCCGGCAATCTTACTATTATTGAGAAGGATCCAAAAATGTATAATTTTATTAAAAATAAGATTGCAGAGTTACAGATCGAAAATTGCAGGATAGAAAAGAATGATGTTTTCCGGTTTTTAGAAACCTGTGATGAAAAGTTTGACCTGATTTTTGCAGGACCTCCTTATGCACTCAAAAATATTGATGATCTTCCACGCCTTATAAGAGAAAATGAACTTTTAAAAAATGAAGGGTGGTTTATCCTTGAACATACGCCTGCTAATAATTATGAGAATGAATTATTATTTAAAACCATGCGAAACTACGGCACCACCGTTTTTTCGATTTTTATAAATAAGTGATGGCAAAACCGATTTTTATTACAGGAACCGGAACAGATGTAGGCAAAACACTTGTAGCAGCAATTGTTACCGAAGCGTTGCAAGCCGATTATTGGAAACCGGTACAGGCAGGTTTTTCAGACGGAACCGATTCGTTATTCGTAAAGGAAATGATCTCCAATAACAAATCGAAAATACACCCCGAACTTTATCGGTTACAAATGCCGGCTTCTCCTCATCTATCAGCGGCAGCTGAGCAAAAGGAAATTAAAATAAAAGAAATTGTTTCGCATCTGCCGGACACCAAAAATCGCCTGGTGATAGAAGGCGCCGGAGGTCTAATGGTTCCATTGAACAAAAAAAAAATGATCTTACATTTGATTAAAGAATTAAAAGCCAGGGTGATCATTGTGAGCAAAAATGAATTAGGCAGTATTAATCATTCCTTACTCACTGCAGCAGTTTTAAAAAAAGAGAAGGTGGATGTGGCTGGCTGGATTTTTACCGAAGAGTACCAGGATTATGAACATGAAATTGCCGGCTGGAGCGGGTTCCCCGTTATTTCAAGCCTTAAGCACCTGCCGGTAATCTCACGAAAAATCGTAAAAGAGCAGGCAATGGTTATGCGCCCCTCATTGAATGCAGCATTATGAAAAAACAAGATTTAAGGACGCTATTCAAGCAAAAAAGAAAAACGCTTTCGCTTCAATCAATAGAAAAATTTAACGATCTTATCTTAATAAATTTTCAGAAGTTATCGCTTCCGCCTATTGAATGTGTGCACACGTATCTTTCTTCCCTGAAGCTGGGCGAACCGGAAACTGCAAATATTATAAAGTACCTGGAATTTAAAAATCCAATGGTAAAAATAGTAATACCAAAGGTGGATATTCATTCGGGATATCTTGCTCATTATCATTATAACAACCAGGTTGAAATGATTAAAAATGAGTATGGAATAGATGAACCGAAAGAGGGAAACAGGATCTCTGAAACAGATATTGACCTGGTATTAATTCCTTTGCTTGCTTTTGACCGGTCAGGGTTCCGGGTGGGATTTGGAAAAGGTTATTATGACAAATTTCTTGCACGTTGCAGGAAAGACGTCTTAAAAGTTGGTTTAAGCTTTTTTGAACCGGTGGATAAAATTGAAGACGTAACCGGTTACGATATTCCTCTCGATTTTTGCATTACGCCGAAAGAAAAATTTATTTTTTAGCTGATGCCCAAAAAAAACCGATATATTTTACTTCCATTCTCTTTGATCTACGGCGGAATCATCTATACACGTAATGAACTTTTCGACCGAAATATATTCCGATCCGCAAGTTTTGATTTTCCTTTGATTTGTGTCGGAAACCTGTCGGTGGGAGGCACAGGAAAAACACCAATGGTTGAATACCTGGTGAACCTTCTTCACAACAAATACAAAACCGCTACCTTGAGCCGGGGCTATAAAAGGAGAACAAAGGGATTTTTAATTGCAGATGAAAATAGTAACGTATTTGATATTGGTGACGAACCTATGCAGATTCATAGCCGCTTTCCGGAAATAACGGTGGCCGTGGCAGAAGAAAGAGTAATCGGAATTCCACAGCTTCTTGCCACCAAGCCTGGAACCGAGGTCATTGTTCTCGACGATGCCTTTCAGCACAGGGAGGTGTCAGCGGGTTTAAATATTTTGCTAACAGACTATAATAACCCATATTCCGGAGATTTTTTATTACCCGTGGGTAGCCTGAGAGATATAAAAAAAAGTAGAAAACGTGCTGATATTATAGTAGTTACAAAATGTAAGTCAAATTTAAATATAGGGCAAAGAGATTCTCTCATCCATGAATTGAGACTGGTCAATTCGCAAAAGATTTTCTTTACAACTATTGAATATCAGCAGCCATATCACTTGTTCAGCAAAGAAAAATACAACTGGGAAAAAAGGAGCGAGGTTCTTATCGTTTGCGGCATTGCCAATCCAAATGCTATCGCCGACGAAGTTGTTTCTAAAGTGGCAGCGGTTAAAATGATGAAGTTTAAAGACCATTATTCTTACGATCCTGCAGATATTAAAAAGATTGTTGACCGGTTTTCGAAAATGGTTGCAACGAACAAAATCATTGTCACTACAGAGAAAGATGCCACCAGGCTTTTGCAATTTGAAAACGAATTAAAAGATATTCCCGTTTATGTTTTGCCCATGACTCATCGATTTTTATTTGAACAGGGAAAGGAATTTGAAAAAATAATTTCTGAGTTCGTGGAAAATAACAGGAAGGATAATGAATTTGGTCCTGGTTGATCAACCTTTCAGCCTGATTTTTAGCAGGCACTGTTTTCAAAATAATAAACAGATTATGAAAAAAAAATCCTATAATTTATATTATGTTAAATAGGCGCACAGCCTACGTTCCAACCTTATCATTTCTTTTTCTTTTTTTTCTTTGCCAGCGCCACTTTGGTGAGTTAATTATATAGAGTTTGTAGTACATTTATAAAATGAAAAAGCATCATGCCACAACATGATGCTCAAATCTTTCCGGCGTTGATCAGAACGCAATACGAATCTTAAAACGATTCACTTCGGTTGGCTCACTGAATCACTTAAAGAGCAACACCACTTTCCATCACCTTTTTAAACGTATCGACATGCGTAAAAAATTTGACTGGCGGAAGAATGTTTATTTCTTCCTCAAAGTGTTGTATGCAGGTATCCGCATTTGGAAAGAATTTTTTTAATTTCAAAATCAAATTATTTTTATTTTATTGTCATTCGGTTTTTTCAAAACCGTAAGAGGGCTCCGCATCACAAGAAAAAAAAGGAAAAGAAGCTTTCGCACTATCCTTTGCTACCCTTGCGCTACACAGCCCAATCAAATGCAAAAAGTTCTTAAAAAAACTTAACTTTTTGCGCCCGCGCTTTGCTAACCTAAGTAACATAATATAGTGTTATGACCCAAATCCGATTGTCTGTTTATGATTTTGCTTATCAGCAAAAGAGCATTCCCTTATTGCGATTTTTTCTTTAAATACTGTTTGGCTTTTGCCAAAGAAAAAATCGCAATAAGGGAATGAAGGAATCGGATTTAATCATAACATATTTTTATGTTAAGTAGATATTATTGAAGTAAATATTAATCCCGCGATATCAGAATCGCAATTCTCCCCTCAGCCACACAGTAAACAAATAAATAAATTAAATTTTTATTTTCCCAAAAAATAAGCCCCGGGCATTTCCCGGGGCTTCATAAAATATTTATTTGAAAAACTTTTTAGTTCACGAATTTTTCATCTGCAGTATTATATTTATCCTGGTATTCTTTTAATTTGTCTTTATTGCCAAGGCTTTGATAAATATTCTCTAACAAATTAATTGCTGACTTAAATCTTGATTTTTCAGTTCTCTTATAGCCATCTTCAAATGTTGTCGCCGCTTTTTCAGCGTAAGGAATTGCTTTTTGCAAAAAGTCTTTTCCTTTATCAGTAAGATCAGCCTTATTCTTTTTTTGATCGGCTGTTAAAGTGGCTCCTTTTATTTTTGCAGCATCATCCAATGCATAGATTCCTTTGTTGTAATAATATTGAGCATACAAAAGATTTACGTTTCCGTTGTTTGGCTCTAAAGATAGCGCCTTATCCAGTTGGCTTTGCAGGGTACTTAATAATTCATCCTTGTTAGGAATAACGGTTCCTTCATCGCTTCCAAAAACGTAGCTGAAGATTTCTGTAGCATAGTTTATATGATAACGGATGCTATCAGGATTTTTGGATGTTAACTGGTCATATTTTTTAAAAAGGTCAGCATGATCACCATTCTCACGATAATAATCCATTTCTACAAAATCAAAATAGTCATCATTGGGATATATTTCTTTACCAATTGCTGCATACTTTACCATGTTGGCAGAATCTCCGGCTTGCTTGTAATCAAGTGTGAGCCACTGGTACGGAAGTTCAAAGCTTGGATCCGGTTTGTTTTCGTCGTTATGCAGGCCCCCGATGTGTGCATCAGCTATTTCCTGGAAATATTTTCGTGCCGAATCATTTTGCTTCGCATTCAGAGCGGCTTTGGCAATGTTTAGTACTAAAGTAGTATCCACTTTTCCGATGTTGGCCCACTTATTTGTTCCGATATACTGACCAACCTCATTTGCTTTAATAAACAGGTTCATGGCTTTTGCAAACCCCGTAGTATCCGGTTTGTTGCTGGAATTGGCGGCATCATTAAAGGCATTGGCGGCCTCACCGTAATAACCGGAATAAATTCCAAAAATCGGTGAATAATTATCTTTGACTACCATCAGTGTTACCGCATTGTTATTCGAATCAGCCATTGCTTTTTTAAATGCTTCAAAAGCTTCATCGTAAGGATCGCCGGTAAATAAATTTTTGTAGGCTGAACTGTCGGCCATTAACGCATACACTTTACTCTTTAAATAAAGCGCCTGCGAATTGGTAGGATCTTTTGCAAGAATACCGTCGATTTCGGTTTTTGCCTGTTCATACTTTTTGTCATCTACGTACTTGTTTGCCTTTTTTAGATCTTGTCCAAAAGTGAAGGTAACAAGAAACGTAAACAGGATTGGTAAAACTATTCTTTTCATGTGTATTGTGTGTTTTTAGTTATTGATTTTCAGTATTTAATCATTTTTGTCTAAACTTTCACTATCAGTATCTTCTTTTTCTTCATTAGAATCTTCTGCCGCATTTTCATTACCTGGTTCTGCCGGAGCTGATCCAATTTCATCATCCGAAATTGCGGTTACCGTTTCATCTTCATCTGTTTCGTGATCATCCAAACTGGTAATTGCTGCAATCTCATCTCCTTCATCGAGCCGTATCAATTTCACACCTTGTGTGGCTCTGCCTGCTTCTCTTATAGATGCAATTGAGGTGCGAATAGTTACACCTGATTTGCATGTAATCATCAAATCTTGCGTTTCGTTAACATTTAGCAGGCCAATTAAATCGCCCGTTTTGTCTGTAACATTGATGGTTTTTACACCCTTGCCGCCACGGTTAGTAATACGGTATTCTTCAACTGCAGTGCGTTTTCCATATCCCTTCGCGCTGACTACCAGTACACTAGTCTCCGGATCATTAACATTTACACAAATCATACCAACAACCTCGTCTTTATTTGTATCAACAGAGATGCCGAAAACCCCTATGGCTCCTCTCCCAGTTGGCCTCACTTTTTCTTCAGGAAACCGGATTGCGCGACCACTTTTCACTGCCATCATTATCTCTTTATCTCCATCGGTAAGGCAGGCATCCAGGAGTTGATCACCTTCGTTGATGGTAATAGCATTGATACCATTTTGTCGTGGCCTTGAAAAATCAGCAACTTTAGTTTTTTTGATGATACCTTTCCGGGTACAAAGTACGATATAATGATTATTTATATACGCTTCATCCTGCAGGTCTTTTATCGTAATAATCGTTCTTACAGTATCATCCGGCGGAATCTGCATCAGGTTTTGAATAGCACGTCCTTTGCTTTGTTTATCGCCTTCCGTAATTTCATACACTTTCAACCAAAAGCACTTTCCTTTTTCAGTAAAAAATAATAAAGTATGGTGTGTTGAGGCTACAAATAACTGTTCAATATAATCTTCCTCACGCGTTTTACTTCCCCTTGCACCGCGGCCACCCCTGCGTTGCTGCCGGTATTCAGTAGCAGAAGTTCTTTTAATGTAGCCTAATTTCGAAATGGTCACAACTACGTCTTCTTCTTCGATAAGGTCTTCTATGCTTATTTCATCTGCCCTGTAGGTAATCTCGGTTTTGCGTTCATCACCGTATTTTTCTTTGATTTCAATAAGTTCATCTTTGATGATTTGGAATCGTTTCCCTTCGTCAGCCAATATTTCTTTCAAACTGGCGATGATCTGCATCACCTGGGCATGTTCTTCTCTTATCTTATCCCGTTCCATGCCGGTAAGGCGTTGTAACCTCAATTCCAGCACTGCTTTGGCCTGAATTTCGGTCATTTCAAATTCCATCATCAAACCTTCTTTTGCCGTGTCTGGCGTAGCGGCCGCCCTGATCAGTTTTATTACTTCATCCAGGTGATCCAATGCGATTAAAAAACCTTCCAAAATGTGGGCTCTTTCTTCGGCTTTCTTTAATTCGAATTTTGTTCTTCTTATTACCACCTCATGCCTGAAATCAACAAATTCACGGATAAGATCTTTAATATTCAATACCTGCGGCCTTCCTTTTACAAGTGCAACATTATTAATCCCAAATGAAGTTTGTAATTCAGTGTGTTTGTAAAGATGGTTGATAACTACCTGCGATATAACATCTTTTTTCAGGTCGACAACAATGCGTGTTCCTTCTTTATTATTACTTTCATTGTTTACATCAGAAACACCTTCGATTACTTTTTCGTTGATCAGGTAACCGATTTTTTCCGTCAATGAGTCCCTGTTAACCTGGTAAGGAACTTCTGTAATAATAATTTTCTCTCTCCCTGTTTTGGTGGTTTCCACATTTACTTTGCCGCGCAGCACCAAACGTCCACGACCGGTGTGCATAGCTTGTTTGACACCTTCATATCCATAAATAATACCCCCGGTAGGAAAATCCGGAGCTTTTACAATTTTTATAAGATCATCAATTTCAATTTCCCTGTTGTCGACGAATGCAATGCAGGCATCCACTACCTCAGAAAGGTTATGCGGGAGCATGTTCGTTGCCATTCCTACGGCAATTCCGCTGGCACCGTTCAAAAGCAACTGAGGTATCCTTGTAGGCAACACGGTTGGTTCCTTATCGGAATCATCATAATTCAACTGCCAGTCGATGGTATCTTTTTCAATATCCAGCAACATGGTTTCTGCAATTCTTTCCAGCCTCACTTCTGTATATCGCATAGCGGCCGGGAAATCACCGTCCTGGCTACCGAAATTTCCATGACCGTCCACCAGCACATATCGCATACTCCAATCCTGGGCCATCCTCACCAACGTTCCATAGATGGATGAATCGCCATGCGGATGATATTTACCCATAACATCACCGACGATACGGGCTGATTTTTTATGAGGTTTGTTGTAAGTATTTCCCATTTCATACATGCCGTATAAAATGCGGCGGTGAACTGGCTTAAGGCCATCGCGGGCATCTGGCAGTGCCCGGCCGACAATCACACTCATCGAATAATCGATGTAAGCGGATTTCATTTGTTCTTCAATGTTTATCGGAATAATTCTTCCTCGCGGTGCGCCGTTTTCCGGCAATTCTTCATCTATTGTTTCCATAATTTTTTACTATCGGCAAATATACTTTTTTACAGGTGTTTTTCCTGAAAAACCTCTTCTTTTTACCATATATTTTTCACCAATTTTAAATGAATAATGTGGATATTTTTTGCACCAATGGAAGGTGCAATGCTGTATACGTGATTTGTGGTTTATTAAAAAAAATGAAAAATGCCCGATAGTAATTTCCCATTCTTAATGGTTATTGAATAGCTTTGCTGAATGAGCACAATTTTATTGTTTGGTGCAGGAAAATCAGCCACCTTGCTTATAGATTACCTCGGAAAAAACTGTACAGAAAATAACCGTAAGCTATTGGTGTGTGATGCTGATCTTTCCCTCGCCCAATCCAAAACAAATCAATTTAGCTGCGCTGAAGCGATTTCATTTGATGTTAATGATGCAGAGAAAAGACATCAATTTATTTCACAGGCAGATATTGTTATTTCGATGTTGCCGCCGGCACTCCATTTTTTAGTGGCAAAAGATTGTTTGGCTTTTGCAAAAAATCTTTTAACCGCATCTTACCTTGATACAAATGTTCGGGCACTTTCCGACGAGATAAAGGAAGCTGGTTTGCTTTTTCTTGGTGAGATGGGCTTAGATCCCGGCATTGATCATATGAGCGCCATGAAAATGATCAATGAAATAAAAAATAAAGGTGGTGCCATTACTTCATTTAAATCGCACTGCGGCGGTGTGATAGCCCCGGAATATGATAACAATCCATGGCATTACAAAATTACCTGGAACCCTGTAAACATAGTGGCAGCAGGGAGTTCGGGCGCGTTTTACAAAGAAGATGGCGAAATAAAAGAGATTCTTTATTCCCAGGTTTTTAACGATGAAGACAACGGGATTATGGTGCCTGGTATCGGTTCTCTTGTATGGTATGCCAACCGCGATTCACTTTCTTACATCGACACTTATCATTTGCATGGCGTAAATACATTTCTCAGAACCACCCTGCGCTACCCTGCTTTTTGCCGTGGCTGGAACAAAGTGGTTCATCTTGATCTGACCAATAAAAACGATCATGAGGCAATTAAACATTGCAAAACTTTTGAAGATTGGTTTGAAGTAAAAAGAAAAAAATTATCGGAAAATGAACCTGGTTTTACAGACGAAGATTTTTTTAATCCTGAATTTTTGGAACAAATTGATTTTATTGGATTACGTAGTAAAGAGAATCTTCCTGAGCCGGTCCCCAATTCGGGATCAATTCTACAGTTTCTGTTGGAAAAGAATCTTGCCATGCAACCGGGTGATAAAGACATGATCATTATGTTGCACGAAATTGAATTTTCGATAAATGGAAAAAATAAAGAAAGAAGAAGCTGTTTGATTGTGAAAGGTGAAGACAAAACTCACACTGCAATGGCAAAAACAGTGGGCCTGCCATTGGGCATTGCCGCAACATTGATCCTTGACAATAAAATTAACGTAACGGGCCTGCACATTCCTGTAATTCCTGAAATATACGAGCCGGTTTTAGCCGGCCTCCAATCACATGGTATCAGGTTCAAAGATGAAGACGCGGCTTTATAACGGTTACCAGTAAACTAACAAAAAACCGCTGTTTTTGTTTTATAAAAAAAGGGATTTTCGAATTCGAAAATCCCCGTGTCCCTGCTCTTCTAAAAATAAAATTCTTATTGATTGGTAGCCTGCTGTTCTGCCTGTGCCTTCATTTGATCATTTGCGGTAATTAAAAATTCTACTCTCCTGTTTTGCGCCATCCCTTCAGGTGTTTCATTTGAATAAGCCGGCGCTGTTTCTCCATAACCTTTTACGGTCATTCTTGAGGCATCAACTCCTTGCGAAATAAGGTAATCTCTCACGGTATTTGCACGTCGCAGCGATAGACCCATATTGTATTCTTCAGTTCCACGGCTGTCAGTGTGGCCCTGTATTTCAATATTCGTATTAGGGTTATTTTTTAATACCGTTGCCAGATTACTAAGGTTCATCCTTGCAGAATCGCTCAAATCTGATTTTGAAAAGGCAAACAATATTTTTTCATTGAATTCCACTTTAATTCCTTCACCTACTCTTTCAACTTTAGCTCCCGGAATTTCCGTTTGAATCTGCTTCGCCTGTTTATCCATATCGTGTCCGATAATAGCTCCGGCTGTGCCTCCAACTGCTGCACCGATGATCGTTCCAAGTGTCTTATTTCCGGCTGCTTTACCAATAATCGTTCCTCCCACGGCGCCAGCAGTTCCGCCAATGACTGCCCCTTTTTGCGTTTTGGTTGCATTACAACCCATTATCAAAAATGCAAAAACCGGTATTGCGAAAAGTAATTTATTAAAACTCATAGATATTTTTTTTAATTTACTCCCTATGTGTCAAACATTGTACCACAAAGTCTTCAAAACCTTTTGGTAACCAATACTTGGAGTAGACAAACAATTAAACAGGAATTTTATTTTGAGTGATTTTCAAAATATTTTCTTTCTTTGGACAGGTTGATAAAAGGATGGTCTTGTTCGATCTGTGTAATCTTTTCAATCTGCGCAGCAACAAATTTTTGATGTGCGTTACTTTCTTTTGAAAATGGCTTGTGGCGGGTGGCTGAAAGAACTTTTTCTATTTCCTTCATGATCTCTCTTGTGGAGTTGTCAAAAAGAGCTTGAGAAAATTTATCGAATACATAATCTATAGCCATTTCGTTCGGATGTACCATATCTTTTTTATAAAAACGGTAATCACGCAGAATTTCATTGACTAATTCAAATGCCGGAAAATAAAATACATGTTCTTTTTCGTCTGTCACATCATGAGCAGCATCAATCAGCCTGGCTTTACTGCGGTTGTTTTCAACGACACCGTCTCTAATGTGTTTTACCGGGCTTACGGTAAAAAGAATTTTCAATTCAGGATTAAAAATTTCCAGCGCAGTTATTGCACTTGAAAGATCAGCCTTGATCTCTTCTATCGGCAATAATGTTTTTATAAATAGATTTCCCGGCGCCTTATGACAATTGGCAACATTTTTAAAATCCTTTTTCAATTGGTAATTAAACGCGGTGCCAAAAGTAATGATTAGAATTTTTGCTTCTTTTAAAAAGTGGTGCGCCTGCTTTTGGACATTTACGATCTTATTTAAAACTTCATCTTTAGATATACCTGAAAAAGACGAATGATGTTTCCAACTGTGCCACAAGCCGTCTGATTCAAAAAGATTTTCTTCATCAAAAGGTTTATTTTCAATATAAGAAAATAAGGAGTCAGTAATACTAATCGGATCGTACAGTATGCCATTTGGATTTTGTAACACGGAAAATTTCAAATCGGTCATCCTGTTCCCAATGTCTTCAGAAAAACATGAGCCTATAAATAAAATTTTATCGCGGTAAGAAATATTAAATGGATACGATCGTATTTGAAATGGTAAAAAGAATTCCATCATACAAAAATTTGGGAAGCCATTTCGCTGGCCTCCTGTAACGCTGCTTCATTAATATTTTGCAGCAAACCTAATTTATGGAAGTAAGGAATCATTAATTCTGTATTCATATTTCCCACCAATTCATCTTCTGCCATGGGGCAACCCCCTACTCCTTTTAATGCTCCATCAAAACGCATACAACCATTTTGCAAAGCTGCATCAATTTTTTCTTTCCAATTACTGCTTGTGGAATGAAGATGAACACCTGTTTCGATACCTGGAAAATTGCTTATCACTTTTTTTACCAGTGCCGCAATTTGTAAAGGGTTGGCAAGTCCAACCGTGTCTGCCAAAGAAATAATTTCAATCCCCTCTCCCACTAGTTTTTCGATCCAGTTAACCACTATATCTTCATCATACTCATCGCCATAAGGATTACCGAAAGACATCGAAATATAAATTACCGGCTCCATATTATTATTATCGCAAATCGACTTAATTTCTTTTACCGTTTGTAAAGATTCTTCGAGGGTGCTGTTGGCATTTCTCCTTTGAAAAGTTGGTGAAACAGAAAACGGATACCCGAGGTAAGTAATTTGATGAAAATTTGAGGCTTCAGATGCTCCGCGTGTGTTTGCCACGATCGCCAGCAACTGGGTTCGGCTGTTTTCTATAATGAGTTTGTCAATGACTTCCCTGGTATCCGCCATTTGTGGGATTGCTTTGGGTGAAACAAAACTTCCAAAGTCCAATGTATCAAATCCAACTTCAAGTAACTGGTTGAGGTATTCAATCTTCTTTTCTGTAGGAATGAATTTTTTCCATCCTTGCATTGCATCACGCGGACATTCTACCAATTTTATTGCTTCCATTACTTAATTATTTCATTTCTGATGCAAAGAACCGGAATAAATTAATAACTGCGGTAATGAGTTTTTTAATTTTTCCAGTGAATAATTTTTGAAAAGTGCATCAGGTTCATAATGTGATAAATAAGGTCTGTCTCAAACCAGCGGTGGGAATTTTTCACTTTCCCCGGGTATTTATGGTGGTTGTTGTGGTACGCATCGCCGATGAAAATAAAATCTACAGGTAAAATGTTTTTAGAAGTATTAGGCATTTTGAAATTGGCATATCCAAATTTATGCGCCCACCAATTGATGATATTTCCCTGGAAGGCAGCCATGGTAATGGTAAATGGCAATAAAAAAAACATCCACCATGCAGTTGCGAAATAAATATAGAACGCGATGTACAACAAGATCCAGCACACGCGGGTAATCCAACTGTGGCCCAGCTTTTCCAACGCTTTCCAATAGGGAAGGTTCTTTTTAATATTTTCATTTATCAGCACATTTCCCCAAAGTATTTTTTGGTATTGATTCCTGGTGAGATACATCAATTTAAAAAAGTTGGGCTCGTTGTGTGGTGAATGGGGATCTTCTTCCATGTCGGTATGAATATGGTGAAGGCGGTGCATAATTCCGTATGCTGACGGACTCATAAAAGATGAGCCGTGCGAAATAAAACAACAGATAAAGAAAAATCTTTCCGCTCCTTTTGACATAGTAAAATGATTATGAGAAGCGTAGCGATGATAAAAAAAAGATTGCAGAAAAAAAGATACATACCAGTGTATGATGAAAAAGCATGGAATAACCATAAACTCATTTTTAGTAATTAAAGGAGAAGTTTTTGTTTGGCATTATTTACATTGGCGCGTAACCGGTTAAAAAATACCAACCTTTCTTTTTCATTCACGCGACTGATCGGAGTGGATTTTTGCGAGATCACATCAAATGTTCTTTTCATGTAGTTATTGAACTTGTCATCGTAAGTATACATGAAGTTCAAAATAGAATGATTTAGATAAGTAAAATGTTTATCTCCTAATTGAACGATTTGCATATTATCTCCCATTATCAATTCATTTATAAACATATTGTAGGGAGGGCCGGAAACTAAAGAAGATTTTTGACCGCGGCTAAGCTTAATTCCATACTCAGCCTGCAATTCAATATGTTCGATTAGTTCGAGCAGTTTATCCAAAAGGCAAATGGCATCATCCAGAGATTTTAAAACACCCGTGGTAACGTAAAATTCAATTTGGTGAATCGTACTGGTAATATTTTCAACATTCCAGATTTCGGTGCCGGGAATAGTGGCAAAAGTATTGCTAATGTCTGCCCATACTTTGTGGAAGTGGCTGTAATCGTCGTTCACAGAAAACCGGGCATTTTTCCAATCATCATAAAACAAAATCGATTTCATAAAGAAAAACGATTTGAAAGCAGCAATTTCGGGAATCAAAAAATAATAAAAGAAAGGAAATTCTTTGGCGAGATAAGACATGTGATGCGGTTCAAAAGTTTTTACCTTTTTGATCACATCAAGGCAGGATTGAAGCCATTTGTCATAATTATAATCCGAGTTATTTGTTAGTGTGCTGGTAAAAATGAATGAATCAGAATTAAGGAGCAGAAGCTGATCAAGAGATATTTTAAAATTAATGCACAGCTTTCTTATTTCCTCGAGGCTGATTTGCGTTTCTCCTCTTATCCTCCTGTAAGCACTGTCGTTACTCACTTCTAATACATCTGCCACTGCATCAACCAGTGAAAGATGAGGAGGTAAAATGCTTTTGATGTGTTTAAAAAACTGTAATTGTGCACCCTCCGTTTTCATAAACGATTTTTAGTAAACATTAGGTGTATGCAGAACCAGGTTTAGTAAATATCGCAAAAAAATCTAATTCAATTGACTTTATTTTTAAAATCTGCAATTTCCACTCGCCTGTAAAAATCTATTTCATTAAATATTGAAAAAAGTAGAATCGGCCTGATAAATTCCGATTAGGCTTCAGTAAAGCACAGTAATAGCTTTGATCCCGTTATTCTTTTTTAATTTTTCAAACGATTTGCCATGAAGCTTAATCATCAAATTTATTGGTACCTCTTAGCAATGTTATTTGCCTTGATGGTCATCGAAATTTATCAACTCGGTAAAGACAAAAAGCTAAACAAGAAGGATTTGTTATGCAGCATTGGTATTGTTATTGGCGCCGAAATTATTTATAGCGTACTTTCCGGTACGATCTTATTTGCGTACTCATTCGTTTACGCCCACCGCATTTTTACGCTTAACCCGTTCAAATGGTACACCTGGATAATTTGCTTTTTCGCAGACGACTTCAGCTATTATTGGTTCCACCGGATCAATCATAAAGTAAGGTTTTTCTGGGCGTCCCATATCGTTCATCACTCTTCAGAACACTTCAACCTTTCTGCAGCCATGCGTGTTCCCTGGACAAGCAACCTTACGGGATCATTCCTGTTTTGGATTTGGCTGCCCTTTTTAGGTATTCATCCTTTGCTGGTTTTGTTTATGAAAGGCTTGAGTGCCTTCTACCAGTTCTGCTTACATACTGAATCCATAAAACGGCTGGCACCCTGGATTGAGGCTTTTTTTGTAACGCCTTCACACCACAGGGTGCACCATGCCAGCGACGTTGATTATTTAGATAAAAACTTTGGTGGCAATCTCATTATCTGGGATAAGCTTTTTGGAACTTTTTATAAAGAAGATCATAAGGCTGTATATGGATTAACAGAAAATATAAATTCATATAACCCGGTGACCGTGACAACTTCTGAATGGAGAAAACTTTATAATGATGTAAAACATAGCTGCCGTTTAAAACATCGCATGCTTTTTCTATTTAAACCACCGGGCTGGAAACCGGGTGATCATTCAAAAACTGCAAGACAGTTACAAATGGAATTGAAAATAAAAAAAGAACCAAAAATTGCGTAGCAATTCATTATCAAAAAAGTATCGTCATGATAGCACTTTCATTATTAATAAAAATTAATTCGCTAAAAATACTCTTCGCTTATTCAGCAATATTGCTGGCGGTAGTTTCAAGAGCACAGCAAAAGACTTTGTTTTATGATATAGTGAAGAATGATGAAGTGATCGGGCATCTTGTTGTTTATAAAACCATCGATGGGAATAAAACTTTATACAAATTACAATCGAGAGTGAATACAAAATTTGTTTTTTCCTACTCAAGCGACATAACTGAAACAGTTGTTTTTGAGAATGGCGTAATGGTCTATTCATTTTTTCATGAAATAGAAAACGGAAAAGAAATTTTTAATGAGACAAAATTATCCGGAGATAATTTTCTGTTCATCAAAAACGGCAAAGTCTATTCGCAGCGTAATACCCAGGTCTTTAGCAATATTTTACAACTGTATACAGATACTCCATCAGAAGACACCGAAGCTTTTTCGAACCACTTTCAGCAATTGGTTGATGTGAAAAGACTTTCTGAAAACCGCTACGGGCTTTCACTTCCCGGGGGACATTACAATTATTACCATTATAAAAAAGGAGTATGTACGCAAATAGATGTAGTGCGCACTTTGTTTACCATTCATATTGTGTTGAAAAATCAGATATCCTCTTAAAAGCCATAAAACGCTTCCACCACATCCATTTTTTTAAATCTTTAAAATTTAAAATTATGAAACGGAAACTTCTGGCAGTTACGTTTCTAATGATGGCCAACTTCTGATACCAACCTTCTAAAATAAAAAATCTCTTTATTTATCTGTTTACTGTTTGAAATTTGAAATAAATACCAGAAGCTTTATCTTGCTTTGCGAAACGTAACGGTATTGCTGTGAATGATCATCTTTAAACGTATTTATGAAGAATATCAAGCTGATTGAAGTGCCAAGTGAAATAGGCGCAGGCACCCGCGGAGCCAGCCTTGGTGTGGAAGCCATTAAAATTGCTGCTCTTGATTTTATGAGTAATTTTTTCGTTCATTTCCCTTCGGAAAAAATTCAGACAGAAAACCAACTGCTTTTTGAACCGATACATTCGCCATATGCAAAAAGGATTAATGGAGTGTTGACTGTTGTGGACCGTGTGGCCAAAGCAGTAAAAGATACCATAAAAAATAATTTTTTCCCGGTCGTTCTCAGCGGCGATCACAGCACTTCTGCCGGAACCATCGCAGGAATAAAACTCGCCAAGCCTCAAAGCCGGCTTGGCATTATCTGGATTGATGCACATGCCGATCTTCATACACCTTACACCACGCCTTCGGGAAACATGCACGGGATGCCGATTGCAGCTTCTATCGGTGAAGACAACGAAGAAATGAAAATGCACGATCCTGATACAAAAACCATTAAAGAATGGGAACAATTAAAAAACTACGGAAAAATAAGTCCGAAAATATTACCCGAGGATATTGTATTTATATCAATCAGGGATTTTGAAAAAGAAGAAAAACACTTGATTTCAAAATATGGCATGAAGGTAATTTCAACAAGCGAGCTGAGAAGAAAAGGCGCAGAAAGTGTAGTACGTTCAGCGCTTCGCTTTTTAAACGATTGTACTGATATTTATGTAAGCTTTGATGTTGATTGTCTTGATTCTTCCATTTCAAGAGGCACCGGAACGCCCGTGCATAATGGGTTACGCGAAAGAGAAGCTGAAGATCTGGTAAGTAAATTTATGCAGAACCGAAAAATATGTTGCTTTGAAATAACAGAGGTAAACCCTACACTTGATAAAGAAAACCTGATGGCAGAAATTGCTTTTAATATTTTGCAGAGAAGTGTGAATGTACTGATGATGAACTAAGAACTACAAACTAAGAACTACAACCCTGACGGCATTTCATTCTTTTGCCTGTACCTGGCCAGAGATGGATCCATAGAGATTGCTTTATCACAAATTTTCTGACCTTTTTCTTTTTGCCCTAATTTTTGGAAAGTCATCCCCGCCATGTATAATGTGGTAGCATCTTTAGGATTAAGGGTTAAGATCTTTGTAAAATAATCCAGCGCTTCGTTATATTTTTTTGTATCGTAAAATGCCCGGGCTATGTTATTTAACAGCTCTTTATTGTTCGGCTTGCGTTCCATTATAATTTGCAAGGTTTTAATTCCGTTTTCAGCATCCCCGGTATATAATTGTGCAAATCCATAATTTTCATAGAAATCGTTGGTCTTGGTATACCCGTTTTCTGCCGCAAGATCAAAATATTTCAAACTGTTTTTAAAATCGTTTTGACTGTAATAGATCAATCCCAATTCGTACTGCCATTGATTCCTTGTTGGTTCTGACTCAATCGCTTTTTCATACAAGGGAATTGCTTTTGTTTCCTCCTCCAGTTCAAGATAAGTACGACCGAGTGTATATGCTGATTCCGCGTCTTTATCATTCTTTGCGATAGCCTGTTTCAAATATTTTTCAGCTTTTCCATAATCTTCTAAATTATAATAGCTCATACCAAGAACACGTGGGGCATCTACGCAATTCAGGCATTTTTGGGCTAAATCTATGGCTTTTTGAAACTGGCGATTATTGAAGGATAAATTCATCAGCTGGCTGATAACTTCAATATTTTTAGGATTGAGCTCATAAGCTTTATTAAAATTTTCCTGGGCTTCAGTAATTCTTCGCATTGCCTGGTTGGCTTTGCCGTTCGCTATGTAAGCATCAGTAAAATTCGGATCAAAATGGATCGCCCTGTTAAAATCTTTTGAAGCTATGGCATACAGCCGCCCTTCATTTTCCTGCACACCTTTGTTATAATAAAAATGAGCACTGTCCGCGTTTTGGGCAAATGTGGATGAATACAGTAAACAAACAAATAAATAGAAAAATAATTTCTTCATAGTACACCGGGATTACTAACCAAAAGCCTATTGAAGCACTATTGCACTTAACGCCGGAAGGTTCAGGTTTATTTCAGCTACCTTATTCTTTTTATCCACAAGATTGGTCGTGATTTCCTGGTTTGAAAATTTTCCAGTGCCCCAATACTTGGCATCGTCACTGCAAAAAATTTGTTTCCATGAAGTTTTTTCATGTACCGTTATTTTCCAATCATATCTTTCTATCGGGGTCATATTAAAGATGACCAAAATATCGTCTTTCTCTTTTTTACCCTTTCTCATGTAGGCCATCACGCATTCGTTCCTGTGATTCAGATCAATCCATTCAAAGCCTTTTCTTTCAAATTGGTGTTCGTAGAATACTGGCTGTGACGTAAACAAATTATTCAGGTCTTTGAAGAATGTTTTTAGTTTAGAATGTGGCTCATATCTGAGCAAATTCCAGTCAAGTTCTGTTGTGTAATTCCATTCGCTGGTTTGTCCGAATTCATTGCCCATAAAAAGCAATTTTCCCCCGGGATGGGTATACATATATGAATAGAGCAGGCGCAGGTTGGCAAATTTTTGCCATTCATCACCTGGCATTTTATAGATCATTGGCGATTTACCATGCACGACTTCATCGTGGCTTAACGGAAGAATAAAATTTTCATCATAATAATAAGCCATACTAAATGAAAATTTATTTTGAAAGTCCTTTCGAAACAATGGATCTACTTCAAAATAATCAAGTGTATCGTGCATCCATCCCATCATCCATTTCATCCCGAAACCAAGGCCGCCGGTAACGGTCATGCCGGTAACACTAGGCCAGTCGGTCGATTCCTCAGCGATCATCTGCACATCCGGAAAATCGCGATACACCATTTCATTTAGGTTTTTAATAAAGGCCATCGCTTCGATATTTCCGTTGCCTCCAAATTCATTTTCTTCCCACTCCCCTTCTTCCCTTGAGTAGTCAAGGCGCAGCATCGAACTTACCGCATCCACCCGCATACCGTCAATATGATACAGCTCAAACCAATACCTTGCATTGCTTATTAAAAAAGAGCGTACCTCGCCTCTCCTGTAGTTAAAAATATACGAATTCCAATCCGGATGAAATCCTTTGCGCATATCCGCATATTCATATGTGTGGGCGCCATCAAACTTAAATAAACCGTGGGCATCATTAGGAAAATGCGACGGTACCCAATCAAGAATAACACCAATATCTTCATTGTGAAAAGCTTCCACCAGGCACATAAATTCTTCGGGTATGCCAAACCGTGAGGTAGGGGCAAAATAGCCGCATCCCTGGTAGCCCCAGCTGCCGTCAAACGGAAATTCCATCACCGGCATAAACTCAACATGCGTAAAGCCCATTTCTTTTACATAGGGAACCAAAAGGTCTCTTATCTGGGCGTAAGAATTAAATGAATCTTCATCGTAAGGATTTGGTTTCATCCAGCTGCCAAGATGTACTTCATAAATACTCCAGGGAGATTCAAGTGAATTATTATTTTTTCGTTTATCCATCCACGTTTTGTCATTCCATTCATGGCGGATGTCTTTGGTTTTTGAGGAAGTGGCAGGCCGCAATTCCCAATGCCTCGCAAAAGGATCGCCTTTATATAATTCAACACCTTCATATCCAACAATAAAATACTTGTAGTTTTCAAACTCCTGAATACCGGGAATAAATCCTTCCCAAATTCCGGATTGATCGAGCCGCACAAACAACGGATGTGCGCCTTTATCCCAATTGTTGAAATCGCCCACAACGCTTATGTAAGTGGCATTTGGAGCCCATACGGCAAAATAATATCCCTCTTTGTCCAAAACCTTTAATGGATGAGAGCCAAAGAATTTATAAAGATTATAGTTTGTGCCGTTTTGAAAATTCTTGATCTCTTCTTCATCAAATAGTGAATAATTCCAGACAGCCCTGGTAGAATCTACAAATTGTTCTTCTTCGTATGGAGTTTTTCTTATTGCCATAATGCAATTTACTATTTAATGTTCGGGCTTATTTATGGATTTTATTGATTTATGCGTCATATTCAAAAAATTGACGTTAACATAAATTTAAGATAGAAAAAAATCTTTATTTAAAAATATTAAACATATTTGGTATTCCATTATAACCAAAGACTAATGCAAAAGATCTTTTTTTTAATCCTCGCCCTCTTCATTCTTCCTCAAATAAGTTTTTGCCAATCGGCACAAATAAAAGGCCATTTAACTGATTCATCAACGAATGATCACCCTGCTAATGCCGTTATTTCAATTTTGAATCAGGACGATTCAACGCTCGTAAAATTTTCAAGAAGCGACAACAGCGGTAATTTTAAAATCGATCATTTAGATTCAGGAAAGTATATTATTTTAATCAGTTATCCTAAATATGGAGATTATGTTGATAAATTTGAGTTGCAGCCTCAACAGGCATTTGATTTCAAAACTATCTATCTAACGCAAAAAGCAAAACTTTTAGCAGCCATTATTATCCGGCAATCAGCCATAAGAATTAAAGGAGATACCACAGAATTTACAGCGGACAGTTTTCATGTAAAACCCAATGCAACGGTAGAAGATTTATTGAAAGAATTGCCCGGCGTTCAGGTGGATAAGGATGGAAAAATAACAGCGCAGGGCCAACAAGTACAAAAGATTTTAGTAGACGGCGAAGAATTTTTTAGCGATGATCCAACTGTCGCAACGCGCAATTTGCGTGCAGACGCTGTGGATAAAGTGCAGGTGTTTGATAAGAAAAGTGACCAGGCAGAATTTACCGGAATTGATGATGGCCAAACCACGAAAACACTAAACTTAAAATTAAAGGAAAATGCGAAGCACGGATATTTTGGAAAACTTTCTGCCGGCGCATTGGATAAATATTATAACGGGCAAGCGCTGATAAATGCGTTTAAGGGTAAACGTCAATTGGCTGCGTTTGCAATCGCAAGCAGCACGGATGCGACCGGTCTTAATTGGCAGGATTCAAGGAGTTATGGTTTTGCAAATGATAATGTGCAGGTGATGGACGGAGGTGGCATTATGATTTTTGGCGGCAATGATGGTGGTGATCTTGGTACAAGCAGTTATTACGGACAAGGCTTGCCTGAAAGCATGAAGGCCGGCATACATTTCTCAAACAAATGGAATAATGACAAATACAATGCCGGTGGAAATTATTTATTTAATAAGTTGAATGTACACAGTGCAGGCAATACTTACACGCAAAATATTTTACAAGACAGCGTTTATTACACCCGCCAGGCAGCCAATTCCTATTCAGATAAATTGCGGCACTCGTTGTCCGGTATGACTGAGATACAGCTCGACTCCTCTTCTTCGATAAAGATAACGGCAAACGGCTATACAGGCACCACCCGCGAGAGTAGCGATTTCCAATCAAAGGCATTAGATGAAAATAACAATCCGGTTAACAGCAGTATAAGGCATACATCTGCAAACGGTGACAATTCAGCATTTAAGAGCACTGCTCTTTGGAGAAAAAAATTCAAGAAGAAAGGACGGACGATCTCTGTAAATTTTGATGAAACCTATAACGAGACAAGTAACAATGGATTTCTTAATAACCTTTCAGATTTTTATGATGCAAACGGAACTATTTTCAGAAGGGATTCAACAGATCAAAATAAAGTGAATGCAAACACATCAAATGTGGCCGGTGCAAAAGCAACCTATACGGAACCTCTTTCAAAAAAATCTTATTTAGAATTTAATTATTCTTTTTATAACAACAGCAGTACGCAGAAAAGATTGAGTTATGATAAAGATCTCAACGGTAAATATTCGATGCTGGTTGATTCACTGAGTAATGAATTCAAATACATTTACAAGACAAACAGCGGCGGCATCAACTATCGGTTTAATGAAAAGAGTTATAATTTTTCTATTGGTGGCAACGTTGCCAACACTGCATTTCAGCAAACAGACCTTGTGAAAGATACCACCCGGAAATACAATTATTACAATCTTTTCCCGCGTGCAAATTTTTATTATAAGTTCAATGCTTATAGCGGATTGCGATTTAATTACAATGGTAGCACGCAGCAACCAACAATCGATCAATTGCAACCTTTAAAAAATAACAGTGATCCGTTGAATGTAGTGATTGGTAATCCAAATCTCAAACAATCATTTCAAAATTCTTTCAACCTAAATTTTAATAATTATAAAGTTTTTTCTGAAAGGTCTCTTTATATCGGCACCTATTTTAATTTCACCAATAATGCGATCAGCAGCACCTACACGATTGATGCTTTAGGAAAACGCACTACTCAATATGTGAATGTAAATGGAAATTATTCGATTAATTTTTATACCGGCTATTATGTAAAAATTCCTAAGACAAAGCTTAACATAGGCTTGAGCCCTAACGGATATTTTACCAGGAATACCAATTTTGTAAACGGACAAAAAAACATTACCAGGGGCGAAAGAATTTCAATGAGACTTAGTTTAAGGACGTATGTAAAAGATAAATACCAATTCAGTGTTCAGGCAGTTCCATCGTACAACGTTTCTAAATCCAGTATCAGTTCTGTTGCCAGCAAAAATTATTGGACCTACGATTATTCAGCCGATGGAAATTACACGTTGCCCGGAAAGCTGGAGATAGGATCAGACATAGATTTTAATTTAAGACAAAAATTGACCGCCTATGATGTAAATAATAATGTGGTAGTTTGGAACGCTTATCTTGAAAAGAAATTTTTTAAAACAGAGGCGCTGACACTGCGTTTTAGCGTAAATGATATTTTGAATCAGAATAAAGGATACAACCGCAACATCCAGCCTTACGCCATTGTTGAAGAGCATTATCTCACTTACCAACGCTACGGATTAATCACGCTAACCTGGAATTTTAAAAACAAAGGAGGCGCAGGAGCTCCCAAATCGATGTTCTAAAAATTTAAAATAATAAGATGAAAAAAATCATTTTTATAATAGCAATATTTTTCAGTGTGCAAGCCGGCATCGCCCAACCCGTTTTTGTTTCAAAAGGAAAAATAGAATTTGAGCGACGCGTAAATGTATGGGCTGGTTTAAAAGGAACTTTTGCCGAAGAAATAAAAAAGGCAGTGCCCGAATGGAAAACCAGTTACTTCGATTATGAATTTGATTCAAACAAAGCGATCTATAAACCGGGCCGCGAATCAGGCGACAAACCCACACCTTTTTTTGGTTCTCTTGCAATTGACAATGAAGTGTTCAGCGATTTTGCAAATGACAAATATATCGCTCAAAAACATGTATTTGATAAGACATTTTTAATTGAAGATAGTTTGCGAAACGCAAAATGGAAGATCAAAAACGACTTTCGCGAAATTGCCGGATTCAACTGCAGGCGCGCAACAACAATCATTATGGACTCTGTGTTTGTAGTCGCTTTTTATACGGATGAAATCACGGTTCCCGGCGGTCCCGAAAGTTTTTCAAGTTTGCCGGGGATGATCCTCGGATTGGTTATTAATCGCGTTCACACCACCTGGTATGCTACAAAAGTAGAAGTGAATTCAGTAGACGAAAAAGATATTGTGCCTCCGCAAAAAGGAGAAAAAACCAACGAAGCACATTTGAAAGAAGCACTTAAAAAAGCGATGTCAGATTGGGGCGAATATGGTCAAAGAAACATGTGGAATATTATGATCTGACGATCGCGTGAATCAGTGAACCAACAAAAACGAAAGATTTTTATTTTAGTAGTCTTTCTGCTTCCAAATTTTTCCCTCACAAATTCAATTCCTGGTTTCAAAATTTGTGTTTTGGATTAATACATTTCCCCTATTGATTTTTTTTTCGGGCACGCATCTTGTAGCCTCGTTTTGCAAAAAGGAAAATCATGGATGTAAAACAAATTGTTTTGGCCAGCAGGCCAAAAGGAATGCCGAGCAAAGAACAATTCAGGACTGAAACTGTTTCTCTGCCTGAATTACAAGACGGTGAGGTGCTCGTGAAAGCTTTATATTTTTCGGTAGATCCATATATGCGGGGAAGAATGAATGATGCAAAATCGTATGTAGCTCCTTACAAAATTGACGAACCGATTGCAGGCGGTGGCATCGCAAAAATCATTGAAACAAAATCAGCAAATTTCCAAAAAGGGGATGTAGTTCAAGGACCGCTGCCGTGGGCAACAGAATCAGTTGTAAAGGCAGAATCGATTCAAAAAATTGATACTGTGCTTGCTCCTGCTCCTTATTATTTGGGCATTTTAGGTATGCCCGGTTTAACTGCTTATTTCGGATTGTTGCATATTGGTAAACCAAAGGAAGGTGAAACCGTTGTGATATCAGGTGCGGCGGGAGCTGTTGGAATTGTTGTAAGTCAGATTGCAAAACTAAAAGGATGTCGTGTGGTGGGAATTGCCGGAAGTGAGGAAAAAATAAAAATGCTAAAAGATGAATTTCATATCGACGAAGTGATAAATTATAAAAGCACTTCGGATATGAAGAAAGCCATTGAAGATAGTTGTCCCGACCAGGTTGATATTTATTTCGACAATGTTGGCGGCTCCATTTCTGATGCAGTTATTGCGAACATTAATTTTCATGCAAGAATTGTGTTGTGCGGACAAATTGCTTTGTACAACGCCACTGAAGTGCCTACTGGTCCTCGTTTACAACCGATGTTACTTACAAGGAGCGCGCTCATGCAAGGATTTATTGTTGGTAATTTTAAAGATCATTTTCGCGAGGGAATTGAACAACTTTCTCAATGGGTGAAAGACGGAAAACTGAAATATGAAGAAACGATTGTGGAAGGTTTTGATCAATTGCCTGAAGCTTTCCTGGGCCTTTTCTCAGGTAAAAATAAAGGAAAGATGGTGGTGAAAGTTTGACAGTAAACGAACAAACAATCACTTTTTTTTATTTCAGCTTAAAGGGTGTTATTTCTCATCTTCTCCAATTCCCTTTGAAATTGTTGTCCTCGAATTGTGGCTTTTGATTTACTGGTAATCATATCAATCGCTTTTTGCTCCCAACTTATTGCCTCTTTTTTCCTGCCTAGTTTATAGAGCAAGTGCGCGTAAGTGTCCATGTATCCGGGCATTTCCTGAAAATCAAGTGCGCGTTTTGCCCACGTTAAAGCTTCCTCAAGGTCTTCTTCGTTTCTTGCAAATTCGTAAAGCGACCAGGCGCCATTATTGAGCGAATTGCTGTATTCCAATGGATCGTTAGTTCTTACTATTCTTCTTCTGATGACAAAGCCTGAGAGCGTTTTAATCGTATCAGCCGGTGAAACGCTTAACGTCTTTTGAAATGCTATTTCTCCTGCAGATTTCAGCGAATCCAAATTTTTAGACATGTAATAGTGGCCATAATATTTTTTCGCCCCCGCAATATAAACAGCTGTGTCATGAATGCCTTTATAATACTGGAGTAAATTGTAATGGCCGGCTTTTTTACCAGCTTCTCTGTCGTATCCCCATGTTCTTTCTGTGAATTTGGTAACATCAATTGCCAGTAGCTGATTTTTTTCTTTAATAGCTTTGTTCAAGCTTTTTGTAATGATTTCGTTATTGATAAAAGTTGCTTGCCGATAATTCATCGACCTGTAAACTTTTGCCAGTATGTTTTCGTGCCAATGGATAAAATCGAACGCTTTACTATCCACTAGCGGCGCTTGTTTTAATACAAAAGAAATTTTATTAAATGATGAAAGAGAATCCTTGGGTAAAAGGGACACATACTCATCCAACAAAGGGTCAACAGGCTGATTTATTTCTTTTCTTTTAGTAATGTAAGATTCCATAAATGATAAATTCCTGTTGCCTGCTTCGTACTCCTTTTCAAAAGCCGTCAGTGGTTTTTCATTTTTCCGGGATAAAGCTGTTTCTGCATATTTTAAATAATCGAAAAAATTATTAGTAGAGCCGTTGTATTGGTATAATTGTTCTCCATTCTTATTCAGAAACAAAGAAGCAGGAAATGATGAAACAGCGTATTCAGCAGCGAGATCACCTCCTTCTTTTGAAGACGGATTTGCACGGAAAGCAATAAAATTATCGTTGAAAAAGCCAGCTAATCTTGCATTATGAAACGCTTCATCTGCCACCTGGTTGCATTTGTCACATGTGTTTGATTCAAACTGAAGAAAAATGCATTTTTGTTGCCTCCTTGCATTTCTTAGAACTTGCTGCCAACTTCCTTTCTCAAAATTGATTCCTTGCGAAAATGATGCGGAAGAATACAACACTAATAGAAATAGGAGATAATGAACTGTTGTTTTGGTTACAATCATAATCTTACAATTAGTTTCAGTAAAGAAAACGATTTCTCTTTATTTCTCCAACTCCCAAACGCCACTCTCCATCGGCATTAATGAGAAATCCGAAAGCGGCTTTGTTTCACCGGTCTCTATATTTTTCATTTTGCTGAAGCCTGAAGTTCTTTCAGAATAATAATTGGTATGCACCGTTTCTTCCTGTTTCGATGTGTTTAAAATCGTCATAATTGTTTGTTTACTATCATACCTAAAAAAAACATACAAACCGTTTTCCTGTGGCAAATATTGCATCATCTTTCCGGACGTAATTGCGGATGATCTTTTTCTGAAATTGGCAAGAGTTGCAATATAGTTCCAGATAGAATCTTCTCTCGCTGTTCGTCCTGCTGCCTCAAATTTATTTACCGGATCATTGGGCCATCCACCGGGAAAATCAAGACGTACATGTCCATCGTTTGGAGAAGTGAAACCTTGCATTCCTATTTCATCTCCATAATATAATTCAGGAATACCTCGGCAAGTTAGAAGCCACGCCAGTGCAGCCTTATACTTCAGCATGTTCGTATCAACAACAGAATAAAATCTTGACAAATCGTGATTATCCAAAAAGATTACATTTCGCATAGGGTCTTTATAAACAAAATCCTGTGCAAGTGTGTTGTACAATTCATTAACGCCGTCCGTCCAGCCAAAATCTTTTGTCATTGCATCTGTAACTGCCCAAAGCGTCTGAAAATCTGCCGGAGCCTGCAGGTTACTTTTGTATGGAATGTTCAGTTTATTTTGCACAAAATACGCCTGGTTTAATACACCGTGAACCCACGTTTCACCAAACATGGTGATCTTTGGAAATTCGTCCATTAACGCTTTGTTGCACTGGTTCATAAAATCCAAATTGTTGTAGATATAAGTATCAATTCGCCAGCCGTCAATCCCAAATTCTTCTACTGTCCATAAAGCGTGTTGAATTAAAAAATTAGCGACATAAGGATTTTCCTGGTTTAAGTCTGGCATCTGCCGGGTAAACCATCCATCGCTCATGATCTTCTTTTCTTTTTTGCTTGCATAAGGATCAAAAAGTGACTGGTCTTTAAAATTGGTATTGGTATAAGTTGGCCACTGATGCAACCAATCTTTCATTGGCGGATCGAGCACGGTGAAGTGATAACTTCCGATATGATTATACACGGCATCCTGGATCATCTTCATGTTTTTTGCATGAGTTGCGTCAATTAATTCCTGGTATGCCTTTTCGCCGCCGATGCGTGGATCAATTTTATAATGATCAGTAAAAGCATACCCATGCTCAGTGCGATTGGGCATGTCGTTTTCAATAACCGGGTTAAGCCAAAGAGCAGTTACACCAAGTGATTTCAGGTAATCAAGATGGTTTTCTATTCCTTTTAAGTCGCCACCGTGGCGCGCATATACCGTATCACGGTCAAGGCTTTGATCTCTCATTCCGCGCACCCGATCATTGGTTGTATCACCGTTACTAAACCGGTCGGGCATGATGAGATAAATAAGATCTTTTGAAGTGACGCCCCGGGCAAACGAAGTTCCGTTTCCTGCACGGCGTTTATTGATCGGGAAATCAATATAAAAAGAATTTGCTTTTTTCTTCACATTGATCTTTACAACGCCCGGCTTTGCTGCAGAAGAAATGGTGACATCCAGAAAAACATAATTTTTATTTTCAACTTTCTCCGTTTTATCCAGTGTCACCCCGGGATAATTTATCGTGTATGCATCAGCGTTAGCTATATCTTTTCCATGGACCATAATTTGCACATGGTTCCATTTCATTCCTGCCCACCAATTTGTTGGATAGCAGTTGTATGAATCGGTTTGTGCAAAAGCATTTGCAAAAAAATAAAAGATAAAAAGTAAAAAGAATACTGGTTTTTTCATGGATATCATTGTTATTCAGGTATGAGTTTCATTTCTATTACATCAGGAATTTTTTCGTCTTTATCTACGACTATAAAATTAAAAATCCCTCCTATCGCCATTGAAATGCCGCCGATGACCAAAGCATAAATAGCCTGTTCGTGAAAAACATCTTTAATTACAAAACCCATCACAAATGAAGCCACCAACTGCGGAATTACAATAAAGAAATTAAATACGCCCATATAAAATCCCATTTTAGAGCGGGGTAAAGCGCCTGCAAGAATTGAATAGGGCATCGTCAAAGTGGATGCCCATCCGATCCCGACCGCAATCATGGGGACGAGGAGCATCATAGGAGACTTTATAAAAATGATTGATATCAATCCAAATCCTCCGATAACCAGGCAAACCATGTGCGTATATTTCCTTCCAATCCTGTTGGCAAGCATGGGTAATAAAAAAGCAGCTATGGCTGAAACAGCGCTGTAAACCATAAACATCACTCCCACCCAATCGCCTGCATCCTGGAAAGCTTTTGATGTGGTATCGATTGTGCCATAAGCATTTTGCGCTACCGATGCTGTAGTATAAAGCCACATACAATAAAATCCTACCCAGGTAAAAAATTGTACAACCGCCAGTTGCGCCATCGTTTTTGGCATCGAAAAAATACCTTTTGTAATTTCTGTAACCGCATTTCCAATTCCTTTAGATTCTTTTTTTTCTTTCCTCCATTGCTCGATGTTTTCCGGAGGTGCTTCATCAGAACTGAGAACCGTCCACAGTACGGCGACAAAGAAAACGACTGCGCCGATATAAAATGAATATTTAACCGAAGGGCCTATTTGTCCCGCAGGCGCTGTGTTACTGATATGAAAAACATTGGTAAAAATATAGGGAAGCAAAGAAGCGATCACTGCACCAAGGCCAATAAAAAAAGTTTGTGTTGCAAAACCGGTAGTTCTTTGAGCAGACGTTAGTTTGTCGCCCACGAATGCCCTGAAAGGTTCCATTGAAATATTAATAGATGCATCAAGAATCCAAAGCAACACGGCAGCCATCCATAACATAGTGGATTGAGGCATTAAAAAAAGCGCAATCGAGGCCAGCACCGCGCCTATAAAAAAGAACGGCCTTCTTCTCCCCCATCTTTTGTGCCACGTCCTGTCACTTAAATACCCTATGACCGGTTGAACCAACAAACCTGTCAGCGGCGCTGCCACCCATAAAAATCCAATCTTATCAATGTCGGCACCCAACGTTTGAAAAATGCGCGATACGTTCGCATTTTGCAAAGCGAAGCCGAACTGGATGCCGAAAAAACCAAAACTCATGTTTAATATCTGCCCGAAGGTCAGGTGATGTTTTGGAACCGGGTGTGATGCCATAGCAATACGTTTAGTAAAAAAAATATGTAAATATTACACGATAAAAATACAGCAAATTTAAATCAAAGTGTTTTTTGAAAAAAATAAACAGGTACAGATAAAATTTATGCTATCAAAGCAGTCAGTTGCCAGCAGACAAACAAAAAAGTGTAAATCTTATTTTGCCTTCAGTTAAATTTATTTCATCTAAAGAAAGTGTTATCCGATTTGAAAACCGTCAGGTACTACTGCGTCTTTTTTAATAACAACAATACCGTCTTTCACCGTGTATAATTCATGGTCTGCATTTTTGAGATGATCACCACCGTTAATTCTTACATTATTTCCGACACGGGCATTTTTATCAATGATGGCATTATTGATGTAACAGTTATCACCCACACCCAGCTTAGGTACACCTTTATCGGCATCATAGCCCATATCCTCAATGGTTTCATAGTAATCACTTCCCATCAGGTAGGTTCTGAAAATTTTGGTACCATAACCAATTCTTGTCCTGATCCCTACCACGCAATTTTCAAGGCGTTCTGCATGAACGATACAACCGTCTGCAGCAATCGTATTCAATAATACAGTACCACTGAATTTTGCCGGAGGCAACATCCTTGGACGCGTATACACTTTTTGCTCGTTATGGAAAAGATTGAATGGAGGCAGTTCATTTGTAAGCGCCAGGTTCGCTTCAAAGAAGGAACCGATGTTCCCGATATCGGTCCAATATCCGCTGTACTGGTAGCTGCAAACATTATGATCTTTGATGGCAAACGGAATAATTTCTTTACCGAAATCGGTTGCGTCTTTTTTCTTATTACCAAGCAGGTCGATCAATACTTCTTTTTTGAAAAGATAAATCCCCATTGATGCGAGATAATGTCTGCCCTGCTTTTGCATTTCTTCACTGGTTTCACTTACCCAATCAGGCAAAAGTTCCAATCCCGGTTTTTCAATAAACGACGTGATCTTGTTTTCTTCATCTGATTTTAAAATGCCAAACTCGGTGGCTTCCTTTTCTGTTACCGGTATGGTGGCGATAGTAATGTCGGCGCCTTCTTTAGCGTGGTTGCGGAACATATTTCCAAAATCCATCTGGTAAAGCTGGTCACCGGATAAGATCAAAACATGATCACATTCTTTCGTCATCAGGTATTTCAGGCATTGCCTTACGGCGTCCGCAGTTCCCTGGAACCATTCAGAACTTTCAGGGGTTTGTTCTGCAGCCAGTATATCTACAAAGCCGCTGCTGAAATTACTGAACTGGTAAGTGTTTTTGATATGCTTGTTCAACGAAGCCGAGTTGTATTGTGTAAGCACAAATATCCTGTTGATATTTGAATTGATGCAATTGGAGATCGGTATATCCACCAACCGGTATTTACCCGCGATAGGCACTGCAGGTTTACTTCTGCTGCGGGTTAACGGGTATAAACGTGTTCCGGCTCCTCCGCCAAGAATCACTGCAATTACTGATTTACTGATCCACATGTTTGCTTGCATAATTTTTTATTTAACAGTTTAAAATAGTTGGCATCACTCATAAAAGACATTTCAATAATAAACTTAAAATATTTTTTATGAATTATAGAGGTTAATATAAATTTCGGCACTTTTTTCCCAACTGTGATCTATTTGCATGATATATTTAATGACGTTAGTCATCTTTTTTTGATCAGCATACAATTCAAGTGAACGATGAACAGCATTACAAATATCTCCGACCGAATCTACATTAAAGCAAATTCCAAAACCACCTTCTTCACCAAAATCTTTTACGGTATCCTGCAGCCCTCCTGTACGCCTTACAATAGGTACCGTACCATAACGCAAGGAATACATTTGATTTAAACCACAAGGCTCTACCCTGCTCGGCATCAATAAAAAATCAGCGCCGGCATACATGCGATGACTTAATTGTTCATTATAGCCGATTTGCGGATTATAATAACCAAACAAATGGTTGTGCAAATGGGTTAACTGATCTTCAATATAAGCTTCACCACTTCCGAGCACCAAAAAATTCATTTTACCTTCCATGTAATAAATCGAATCACCGATTACCTGCGGTAAAAGATCTGCGGCTTTTTCGCCGACGAGCCTTCCTATAAAAATGATCAAAGGTTTTGTTTCATCAAGATTAAAGCGAACGCACAACTCTTTTTTATTTGCCCGTTTCCCTTCTTGAAAATTATCAAGCCCAAACTTTTCTTCAAGATAATGATCTGTTTCCGGATTCCACACATCAGTATCAATGCCGTTTAAAATACCAAAACATTTTCCTCTTTCATATTCAAACAAAGCCTCGAGCCCGTTGGCATTGTGCCGCAATTCATCAAGATATCCATGACTTACGGTGTTTACTTTAGCCGCACATTTAATGCCACAAGCCAAAGCGTTGATCGTGTGATCCCATTCAAGCATTCCCCATTTGTATTTATCCCAATCAGGAATGTACCATGATTTACCCCAATCCATCCAACCCTGGTATTGTGCATTGTGAATAGTGAGTATCGTTTTGATGGAAGAAAGATGCCTGTAAGCAAAACAATTTTGCATCATGAATGGAACCAGCGCGGCCTGGTGATCATGAACGTGAACAATGTCCGGATGATGATGCCATTTGCTGATCCAGTCTACTACCGCGATCTGGAAAGCTACAAACCTTTCAATATCATCATCGTATCCATACACTTTTTCGCGATCCAGTAAATTATTGATATCGATCAGGTATAGATCAAAGCCAAGAATATTATTGGCTTCTTTAATTACCGTGTATTCAAACCAATAATGTGACATACCGAAAGCACCCTTATGCACCACGTCAAAAGAATGCTCGTACAAAAATTTTGTGCGGTACATCGGCATTACCACTTTAGCAATGTGCCCGAGTTTATTTTGATACTTCGGCAATGCACCTACTACATCTCCAAGACCACCAGCCTTAGCAACCGGGTAACATTCAGCGCTTACATGAATAATTTCCATAAAAAAATATTAGCGCTTCAAATTAAGCATGATTTTTCTTATTAAAAAATTATAATAAAAACCTTTACTTTGGGAAAATTCTATATTTTCATCCTTAATTTACATTCAAAACTACATTCTCAATGGCCACTCCTTCAATGAATTTATCCAAGCCTGCACAAGCCAGAACAGGAAAGTTGCAACCTACTAACTATGGTGCGCTCAGCACATTGGTGGTTGTGTTTTTCTTCTGGGGTTTTATCGCTGCAGGCAATAGTGTTTTTATTCCTTTTTGTAAACATTATTTTAGTCTTGACCAGTTTCAGAGCCAGTTGATCGATTTCGCTTTTTACCTCGCTTATTATATCGGAGCCCTTGCCCTGTTTGCTTATGGCGCTTTTGGAGGAAAAGATCTTGTGGCCAAATGGGGTTATAAAAAAAGTATTGTGTATGGTTTGTTGTTTTCAGCTTTAGGAGCGGTTGCTATGATCATCGCCGTAAATGCAGACACATTTGTTGGAATGCTGGTTGGTTTATTTATTGTGGCGCTGGGATTTTCATTGCAACAAACTGCGGCGCAGCCCTTTGCCATTATGCTTGGCGATCCTTCTACCGGAAACAGCCGTGTAAATCTTGGCGGCGGTGTCAATTCCTTCGGAACCATGATCGGCCCGCTGGTAGTAGCCTTCGCTTTATTCGGAACTACAGCAGCAATTACTGATAAACAGATTGCCGGGTTAAGTCTTAGTAAAGTGATTATTTTATACAGCGGCGTAGGTGTCCTTTTTATATTAGCGGCAGCGCTGTTTTATTTTTCAAAAAAAGTGCCGCATGGCATTTCCACAGAAAAAACGGAAAAGGCCAATAAAGCTTTATACTCACTGTTGATTATGACCGGCCTTCTTATTATTATGTTCGTTCCGGTTTTCAGCAGCTATAAAGTTGATCTTACCAATGCTCCGAATTCTGAAATTGTTGCCATGGAAACTTATCGTGTAAAGTGGTTGTTTGGTGCCTTGGCGGTTGTAGTGCTTAGTTTGATCATTTCTAATTTAAGAGCCCGCAAAAATCCCGCAGGATGGGGTGCAATGCAATACCCCCAGTTGGTTTTGGGAATGCTGGCGCTGTTTTTATACGTGGGTACAGAAGTTACGATCGTAAGTAATTTGAGCGACCTTCTTAGTAAACCCGAATTCGGAAGCATTCCTTCTTCACAGGCGGCACTTTATATTTCGATGTATTGGGGAAGTTTAATGATTGGCCGTTGGGTAGGTTCCATCTCAGCTTTCGAATTGTCTGAATCAACCAAAAAATTACTAACGTTTGTTGTACCGATGGTTGCCTTTGCGATAGTGCTTGCTGTTAATGCTGCTTCCGGGTATGCCGTTCATATTTTGTACTACTATATTATTTGTGTTTTAATACAGGTTGGCGCTTTTTATGTAAGTAAAGACAAGCCCGCCCGCATGCTTTTGATCTTTGGATTGCTGGGTGTAATAGCGATGGCTATTGGATTAGCAACTACAGGTAAAGTCGCTATTTACGCGTTCATCAGCGGCGGTTTATTTTGTTCAATTATGTGGCCGGCGATTTTCACTTTGTCGATCGCAGGCCTTGGAAAATATACCACACAGGGTTCTGCATTTTTGATCATGATGATTCTCGGCGGTGGTGTTATTCCACCTATCCAGGGTAAACTGGCAGATTTTCTCGAATCGCGCAGTACCGTTGCTGGTGCCGGAATACATCAATCATACTGGATTCCTCTTATTTGTTACGCATACATTACGTTCTTCGCATTTTTTGTAAAAGGAGTTTTAAAACGCCAGGGAATTGATTATGAAAATCCGATTGAGGAAGAAATAGAAGCTACGTCACCGGAAGGCGCCCATGAACTGTAAACTTTGTAAAACAGGAATTCTTATTTTTTGTTGGTTTACTGTCTAATTAAAAAAATGAAGTTTACTTTCATTAATTGATTGTTCTGAAATCAATATTTAAATAGCACCAATGAATAACAATTCTATGTTGATGAATAGAAAAACAAAATTTTTACTACTTATCCAGGCTGCATTGTTCCTGGTTCCTGTTAATTCAAAAGCGCAATCGCAAACTAATACTTTGCCCGGTTGGGCTTTCGGCGGTTTTGTAAGGCCTGCAAATATTAATCCCATTATTTCGCCTGATTCTTCTGTTTTTATTGATCCAATGACAGGAAAAAAGGTTCAATGGGAGTCAGATAATACATTTAATCCGGGAGCCATTATTAAGGATGGAAAAATAATTGTGCTTTACAGGGCTGAAGATCATTCGGGAGAAGGAATCGGTTTTCACACTTCAAGAATTGGTTATGCAGAAAGCAGTGATGGGTTACATTTCAAAAGAAGATCAGCCCCTGTATTGTTCCCTGCCAAGGATTCCCAAAAAGAATTTGAATGGCCTGGTGGTTGCGAAGATCCGCGGGTGGCAGTAACTGAAAATGGAACCTTTGTGATTTTTTATACGCAATGGAATCGCAAATTGCCGCGGCTTGGCGTAGCTACTTCAAAAGATCTCATCACCTGGCAAAAACACGGACCGATTTTCAGGAAAGCGTATAACGGGCGTTTTTTTAATATGGCAACCAAATCCGCGTCTATCCTCACAAAAATGACCGGTGATAAACAGGTTATCGCAAAGATCAATGGAAAATATTGGCTGTACTGGGGTGAGCATCATGTGTATGCTGCTACTTCATCTGATTTAATTAATTGGCAGCCTGTTTTAAATAAAAATGGAAAATTAAAAGAATTGATTTCTCCAAGAAAGGGATTTTTCGATAGCGATCTTACCGAATGTGGCCCCCCGGCTTTGATTACTAAAAACGGAATTTTACTTTTTTACAATGGAAAGAACAACCCGGGCCCGGATGGCGATAAAAGGTATAGCCCCGATTCATATTGTGCCGGCCAGGTCTTATTTGATTTAAAAGATCCTTCAAAACCGATAGCCCGACTGGATGTTCCTTTTCTGCGCCCCATGGAACCTTTCGAAAAAAGTGGTCAATATATTAATGGTACTGTTTTTATTGAAGGGATGGTCTTCTTTAAAAAGAAATGGTATTTATATTATGGCTGCGCCGATTCGCGGGTTGGTGTTGCTGTTTATGATCCTTCAGATCCGGCACCCCCCGACCCTGTTATTTTAAATGCGAAAGAGTGATACTGAACAAAATAAATTTTCCGGAAATCTTAATAATAAAAAAGAAAAAGTATTTTTATCTTTTTTGTGCATTTAACGTTTACAACTAACACGTCCTTAAAAAAGTATTTTAGTAGAATCAAAAAATAAAAAGTCATGGAATCTCCGTTAGAATATGCAATTGGAATTGATATTGGTGGCACCACTACAAAGTTTGGTATTGTAAATCATCGTGGCGAAATTTCTAACGTTGGCGACATTGTTACGAACAAACACGCCGATGTCAATTTGTTTGTGGACGAATTATACCAGGAAATGGTGCCGGCCATTAAAGCTGTCGGAGGTATTGATCTTATCAAGGGAATCGGGCTCGGCGCACCCAACGGCAACTATTACAGTGGCACTATTGAATACGCGCCAAACCTGCCATGGAGAGGTATTATTCCAATCGCAAAAATGATAACCACCAAATTCAACAGACCCTGCACATTAACCAACGATGCGAACGCTGCAGCTATCGGTGAATTGATGTACGGCGCTGCCCGCGGTATGAGAGATTTTATAATGATCACGCTCGGCACCGGTGTCGGAAGCGGCATTGTT
This sequence comes from uncultured Chitinophagaceae bacterium, assembly GCA_963783125.1. Classification (GTDB taxonomy): domain Bacteria; phylum Bacteroidota; class Bacteroidia; order Chitinophagales; family Chitinophagaceae; genus Ginsengibacter. Next base: position 35,943 of record CAWAMQ010000006.1, on the reverse strand, counting down.
GCCAACGGCCAATTGATCTATGGGCATGATGGTTTTGCCGGTGAGCTGGGCCACACGATCATTCGCCCCGGAGGGCGCCTGCATTGGGGAACAGGGATGAAAGGTAGTTTGGAAACTTATGCATCTGCCACCGGAATTTCTATAACAGCAAAAGAAATTTTGGATGAACGTGTCAGTGAAAAAAGTTTGTTGAGAGACATTGCGCATGAAGATATCACTGCAAAAAAAGTGTGTGAAGCTGCACTAAAAGGCGATGATATTGCCAATGAAGTGTTCCAGATAACAGGTCAGATTTTGGGAGAAGCGCTTGCGAATTTTGTAATGTTTTCTTCACCAGAAGCAATTGTTTTGTTCGGTGGTGTAATAAAAGCCGGCAAACTTTTACTCGATCCTACAAGAGCAAGCATGGAAAAAAATCTGCTCCCTATTTTTCAGAATAAAGTAAAACTATTGTTCAGCGAATTGAAAGAATCTGATGCGGCCATCCTTGGCGCAAGTGCATTGGTGTGGGAAATAAAACCAGATGTGCTTAATGTGAGATGATCAGTTGAAAAAAGAGATAAGACGAAAAACATTTCCTGAAAAATAAAAAGTTATTTTATTTGTTGCTTTACTGTTGAAGTGTTCAAATCAGTCTTAATAAAAAAGTCTCAACAATTCCGAAAGAATAGCTTAACAATTTTTGAAAATAAAGCCCCCGTTTTGGGGGCTTTATTGCATGCTTTTGAAAAGCAATATTTTTTACGCTATTCCTTTATGGCGCATTGTGAAGTGCTAATCGATGGGCTTTACCAAATGGAGGAACAGTTTCGTTTATATAACCATCAAAAACAGAATTCTTTTTTTGACCACGCGATATCGGTTATCTTTCCCAGGAAAAATTCAAGCTCACTTAATTCAACCTTCATAATTTCGTTCGGCATAATTGTAACATGAGACTTATTATGCAGTTTAATCACAGAATCTTTATCCGGAGCTTCAAACACACAGAAACCAGTGCAGTTTGGAATATCGTGCCAGAAGTGAACGAATTTACAATTGAATTGATCCTGCAACACACTATCCCGCTGGTGAGAAGCAGCGATGTCGTCTACTCTTATACCCCTGGTGTTATGAATATCCATATAAAGCGGCATAACAGATAATTATTGATGTTTTAAAATTTGACTTTTGCCGTTTTGGTATTTGTCCAGCTGTTCATAAGAATTGTTTGTGGCAGTTTGTAATGGCTGCACCGTGCGTGAACATATTGTAATACATATATACAAAAATTGTTGGAAAATTACCAAATTATCTCATTGATTAGCTGCCAGCGGAAGCCTTACCGCCCGAACGGATTTCGAGGCTCTTAGTTCCTTCTGCGCGGGACATTAGAACCAGGTAGTAATGAAAGGGAAAATAGAAAATGAGTTTATTTGTTCGTTTGCTGGAGATTCCCACGTATCTGAATAAAAATGAACCAAAGCCGATTTTAATTCTTTCCGACCGGCCTATTACCAACCATTTTTTACAGGTTCTTGTTCTTTGCCAGGAAACTCTTTTTCTTTTTTGAAAGAACTTTCAGGTACCAATAGGTAAAAGCCGGGACAGCAAAAACCTGAAAAAGAAATACTGCCAAAGACAGAACTCCATCCAATTTCTGTTCGCCTCTCATAGTTAAAAATTGCGTTCCCAGGGGGCCCTGTGAAAAGATAACAGTACTGGCCAGGTTCCATCCAAAATGAAGACCAAAAGGTAAATACAAAGACTTTGTTCTTGCAAATGCCATGGCAAACATAAATCCCCACACACCTGTCATTCCGAAAGTAATAGCCATCTGAAAAAAGTTTCCCATAACTCCGAACGTAAACCAATGATAAATGCCAAAGCAAATGGCAGAGATAATGCAGGCAGTATAAACATTACTTTTTTTGATCAGCAGGTAGAGCAAAGCGCCTCTGAAAATTAATTCTTCAAACAACACAGATCTCATTGTCCACCAGGAACCGCGTAACAATTGCTTTCCTGTAAATTCATTATTTAATATCCAGGAGTTGGTGGTAAAGACCGTAAATGCCAGGAAATAAAGAGTACAACAAAAAGTGGCTACTAAAAAACCGAACAAAAAATTCAAAAGCCTGCTTTGTGTTGGAAATATGCCCAAAACTGATAACCCATCTCTGCAAAATATCCATATCAGTAACCAGGAAATTATAAGTTCTATTATTAGTCCAGTCATTCGTTAGTTTAATTTTTTCGGTGAAGTATTTTCAATTTTTGCACGCCCGCTTCTACTATTTTACATCCTCCCTCTCCTATTTTTGGAGATCAAACCGGAGCTTTTTTATTTTGGACGTTACACAGGCATATGTGTCTCATAACCGGGAACTTCATAATAAAAAAATGTTTTGTAGCGATTCTTCTTAACCCCGCTCTTTTGTCAATCGTTGGTATAACAAATTGATTTTACTACCACGTAAACTGTTTTCCTCTTGTAGTTCACCCATATACAAGGTGTTTTTATTGAGATCAATAAATCGCTGATCAATCTTTTTTGAATCAGACAGCAATTGCTTCAGCTGTTGCACAACAACAGCACGCTGTCCGTTGTTAAAAGAGGGCATGTTCACCTCTTTTTCAATTTTTTGATAATTGAGATACTGCATCCGTATGTCGGCCATTAAGCGGTAGTGCTCAAATTCTTCTTTATTTTTTGTAGGTTTTAATCTATATAAAGTTTTTACGGCGGTTGCCTGGCTATCGGCTAATTGCTGCACAGTCATAGGTAAGGGAGCGATTACTTCTCCCTGCTTTACCTCGTAAGGAGTGGTGGTAAGTGCTTTCCAAAAAGCAGCAGCCTGTTGCTCATCAAATCCGTATTGCTGTTTACTATATGCCCTGATGAAGTCAGGAATATCAAGCGGCTTGTCTGTTCGCAAACTTTGGGTATAAGCCTTCAGCAGCATGTTGAAACCTGTTATCGGGTACACATGCCTGATAGCATACAAGTCTATAATATCATCAGAAGTTTCAAATACAGGAGAATACTGTCCGGACGTGGACCAGGATGTCATGATCATTCCCTTATATCCCAGCTTCCCGCAGGCAGGTATAAAATCGCGTATGTTCATAAAATGTTTTTCCCATTCAGTTAAAAAATAATTATCAGGATGGCTGCGTAGCGCGGGCGCACCCCACACCTCATAGCCCGACTGCACCAGCTTTTCATGATCGCCAAAGTTGTTCATGTCCCAGCCATAATTCCAGTCCACAAAAACAGTTTGGGGAGGAAGCTCTTTTATCGCTTCCGGGTATTTTAAGGCGATATCGGCCCATAAAACAGGAATTTTACCGAGTCTGATGACGATGTTACATAACATTTTTATGTAGTCGATATAAAGTTTTGAAACGCCTTCTACCGCTACCTTTTTTTGACATATTGGACAGTGACCCAACAGGTACGTTTCGTCTCCGCCAATGTGTAAATATTTTGAAGGATGTACGGCAGCCAGTTCTGTATAAAGGTCTGTAAACAATTTCTTATCGCCTTCTTCCTGTGAAGGGCAAACCTGTGAATAATCTTTTTGATCTTCCCTGAGGTCTTTATAGCGTTCGTGCCTCAGGATATATTCCACATGTCCAAAACTTTGCTGTAACGGAATCACATCAATGCCAAGTATACCGCAATAACTAATGAATGATTTGATCTCATCTTTCGTATAGGCATACCTGTTAGGTATCAGAGGATGCTCCTCAAAAGGAAAAGTACCCTCCCATTCCATAACCAAAGTGTTGATGCCATCTTCACTTAGTGTCTTTGTAAATTTTTTTAAAGCATCCATCTTCATCACCTGAATCCTCAGATCAAGGTGAAAACCCCTGATCGCAAAATCTTTTTGTTGTGCAGTTGCAGTTTGAATAAAAAGGAATGAAAAAAGGAAAAGTGGAATAAATAAAATTCGTCGCATTTTTAATGAGGTTGTAGTTGTTATTTTTGGCACTGTCTAAGTTAAAGGATACCGGCAATAAATGGCATACTAATTTATGAATTCATATTGCCGCGGGTAACGTTAGTAATCCTGTAAGAGTTTTCACTGGTAGTTAATTCAGCGCAACATGCTATTCCCGGTAAAATAAAAAAGGTCATTACATGTACCACGAAATACGGCTGAGGTGCGCGTGGAAACACCTGCCGGGTAGAGAAATATTCTGCGCTACTCCGCGTCATCTGCAGGCAACTCACTTTTCATATCAAAGTACATTACTCAGCTTCAACACAAACAATCCGGAAGGAATATCACCGGGCTTTGCTGAGGAAAGATCAATCACGCAGCCATCACCTTTTTGTTTGCAACTAAATGTCTTGTTACTGCCGAGTACAGAGGCATTAACATGACCCCTTATTCTTAAATCGTTTATGCGTACCTGTGATTTATAGGAAGGCACAATACAATAAAGGTCTTTACCCTTGGTAGTGAAAAAGTATTCAATATGCGCCTGCCCCGGATGCGGCTTCACCAGCTCTGACACATCATAGCCGGCCATAAAGTTTTTATCATTCCTCTGCGGTCGCTGGCCTTCGCTCCACTGGGAAGGATGGGCCCACGCGCGGCTGTCGTAAATAGCCTCGCCATTCGTAGAAAGCCACTTGCCTATATCAGTAAGACGTTGTTGCATGATAACAGGTATACGCCCATCGGCAGTAGGACCAATATCAAGCAGCAGGTTGCCACCCCTCGAAACTATGTCCACGAGCATAAGAATAAGATCATGACTTGTTTTATAATCGCTAATCTGTTCGTTACGGTTGTAGCCATACGAATGGCCAATGCCGCGGTTTTCTTCCCACACTACATGGGCATCCATGCCACTACCATATTCTGATGTGCTATACGTGCTTCCATGGTTTTCGCCGCGGGTATTATTGCCCCAGCGGTCATTCACCACCACATCGTTTGCTACAGGCGAATCATTAAAGAGCCACGCCAGTAATTCGGGACTGTGCCAGATCGAGTCGGGAAGTTCCCATTCACCATCACTGAAAATAAGAGAAGGTTTATACTTTGTAACCAGGTCTTTAAACTGTGGTATCATATGTTCCGTTACATATTTTGGTTTGTCTGTTTTCCATAATGGATTAAACCATTCATAAAGCGAATAGTAGTAACCCATTCTCAATCCATCTGCCCGCACTGCATTGGTAAGATCACCCAGCAGGTCGCGTTGAGGGGTACCCGTTACTGCATTCCATGGCCGGCCCCAGTCGCGGTCGGCTTCGGCGCTGTTCCACAAACAATATCCTTCATGATGTTTTGAGGTAAGCACTACATATTTTGCACCCGATCTTTTAAAGAGATCGGCCCATTCTTTAGGGTCGAACATGTTTGCCGTAAACTGCGATTCAAAACGCTGGTAAGGGAAATTGGCGCCATAGTTTTTATCGTGAAAGGCTTTGAAATATTTGTTGCCTTCACGGATCCTGTACCAATACCACTCTGCATAACTGTAGCCACTGTTCTTTATCACCGGCGCATAAGACGGTACTGAATATACACCCCAGTGAATAAAGATGCCAAACTTCGCATTTTTAAACCACGAAGGAATACCGCGTGTATTTAACGATTTCCAATTGGGTTCATAGTGTTGTGCGAAAGAAGAAAATGCAGCAGCCAATGCCAGCAGCAACAGGGATATTTTTTTCATGGTAGAAAGGTAACAATTTTATCAAAATGGTTTACGGTAGCCAGGTGCAGGTAACAGGTATCATTGTCAACCTGAGGTTCCCGAATAATGCAATCCCGGGCAAAGCCGAACGAGTTAAACAATAGAAAGACGATCTCCTTTTTAAGATTAAAAATACGGTTTGGTGTACCAATCCTACGTCAGGTAGATTTTGCTGCCACTTGTCATTCATTGAATTAATACTATCTTAGAATACCATTCTAAACCGGGACGGCCGGCAGCCTTCCTGGTGCAGGAATTATCAGCAATTATAGTTATGAAAAAAAATTTTTTACTATTTATATGCCTCCTGGTCTTTGCCTGTACATGGGCGCAATCAAACAAAAAATTGGATGCCACGTGGCGGGTGGTAGTGGAGCGAAAAGATGGGAAACAGGTTCCTTTTCAACTGGAACAACGGGAGGAAGATGGAAAAACAATTCTTTATGTTATCAATGCAGCAGAAAAGATCAGGATAACGAATGTGGCAAAAAACGGAGATTCCCTGTTTTTTTCGATTCCTCCGTTCGAATCCTCATTCAGGATAAAAATGCTTACCAATGGAGACATTAGCGGAACTTATATAAAAGGAACAGCGCGTGCTACCCAATACTGGCGGCTCTACGGCTATGCGAATAACAGGCATCGTTTTAATGCCGGCAAAAGCGATGCAAAAAATGATATTTCCGGCCGGTGGGACATGACCATTACAAGGACCAATGGCACCTTGCGCAAAGCAGTGGGAATTTTTGAGCAAAAAGGAAATAAACTTACCGGCAGCGTTTTAACCCCTTCGGCAGACAACCGTTATCTCGATGGCATTGTAACCGGCGACTCACTTATGTTATCGGGTTTCGACGGGGACAATATTCATTTGTATGAAGCAAAAATTGATAATGACCATTCTATTTCCGGTGGTGTTTTTTACAACGGTTATTCCGGCAGGGAAACATGGATAGCCGTAAAGAATGATTCGGTTGCTTTACCCGGAGCAGTTGCTTCTACCCATTTGCGTAAAGGATATACAAAGCTGAATTTTACATTTAACGACCTGCAGGGACAGCCCGTTTCAATTAACGACAAAAAGTATAAAAATAAAGTAGTTGTGGTACAGATCCTTGGAACCTGGTGCGCCAACTGCCTTGATGAAACGAAGTTTCTAGTTGACTATTATAATCACAACCGTCCAAAGGATGTGGAGATAATTGCCCTGGCTTATGAGTTAACTACCGATCTCAACAGGTCGAAAAAGAGTTTGGCCAGGTTTCAAAAATTGTTGCATGTACCCTATCCTATCCTGATTACCGGGGTTGCAGCAGGTGATGACCAAAAGACGGAAAAAACACTGCCACGACTTACACCGATAAGGTCTTTTCCCACCAGTATTTTTATTGATAAGAAAGGAAACGTGCGTGATATTCATACCAATTTTTACGGGCCGGCTACAGGAAAATATTACATTGAATCAAAAAATGAATTTTATCAAACAGTTGACGGATTGCGTAAAGAATAATGAATTATTTAAACTGCGTAATCCATTACCTTGTTACCCTGGGCCCCCTGTTACCTCATTGCGAATTAATCATCAGCGACGGATTGGGAGCGACAATCTTTTCATCATCACCTGGCAGTAAACCAACAAATATTTAAGATTTTTATTTTGCCATCAGTTGGAGACTAACCAAAGGCTGCAATTGAACTATATGTGCACAAGCGGCACGCACGCGCCAGTTTGGGGCGCTGCTTTACAGGTTTCCTTTTTTCATTTCCTGCACAGCATAGTTACATGCCCTTGCGGTTAGAGCCATGTACAAAATACTCGGACTTTGATTGCCGGTACTTGCCATACATGCGCCATCCGTTACAAAAACATTTTTGCAATGATGCAGTGCATTCTGTTTATCAAGCATAGAGGTTTTGGGATCGGTACCCATCCTGCATCCGCCCATTTCATGTATATCCAAACCCGGGGCCTGCTTGCTATCTGAATAATGAATATTTTTTACACCCGCCTTTGTGAACATTTCTTCTGTTTGCTCAAAAAAATCTTTCAACAATTTTTCATCGTTTTCATCGTATTCAACAGAAGTTATTAATTGCGGAATACCCCATTCATCTTTTTTATCGTCGCTTAAGCGAACATGATTTTTTTCTTTAGGAATCGTTTCGGCCTGTACATACGAATACACCGTCCATGGCCCCGGTTCTGTCATTGATTCTTTATAGTCTTCTCCCATTTGTTTAGGGTAGGCCTCACCGTTATTTCTATTCCGGCGGGCACCGGCATAGGTTGTATAACCTCCAACGAAATCGGTATCTATTTTGTGCAGGTTCCTGTAGTTGGCAATTATAGCATCTGTAGGATTGCGGCCATCATAATATGAGTCCGTAAACCCATCAATCTCTCCGCCTAACGAGCCGCGATAATTATGATGGCAAATATATTTTCCCAGTATACCGCTGTCATTTCCCAGGCCATTTGGAAAACGATTTGATGTGGAATTTAACAAAATGAGATTGCTGTTTAACGCAGAGCCGTTCACAAAAATAACCTTGGCAAAAAACTCGGTTGATTCCTTTGTGTTTGTGTCAATCACTCTAACGCCTGTTGCTTTTTGTTTTTGTTCATCGTAAATGATGGAATGAACCACAGAAAACGGCCGAATGGTTAAGTTTCCCGTTTTTGCCGCCCATGGAAGCGTGGATGAATTGGAACTGAAATAACCACCAAAAGGGCAACCTCTCTGGCACAAATTTCGTGCGTGGCATCTTCCTCTTCCCTGGTCGAGATGTATTTGATTGGGCTGTGTTAAATGTGCCCATCTCGCATGAACGAAATAACGGTTGCCATAATTTTTTAAGATGCTTTCTTTTAAATGTTGCTCAACACTGTTCAATTCAAAGGGCGGAAGAAACTCGCCATCAGGCATTGCTTCCAAACCATCTTTACTGCCACAGATACCAATAAATTTTTCTACGTGCGAATACCATGGCGCCACATCTTCATATCTTATAGGCCAATCCCAGCCATAATCAAAACGTTGCGGGCCGGTAAATTCAAAATTGCTCCAGCGTTGTGTACATCTTCCCCACGTTAAACTTTTTCCTCCCACCTGGTAACCGCGAATCCAGTCAAAAGGTTTCTCCTGGATGTAAGGATGCTCTTTATCTTTTACAAAAAAATGCATGGCATCTTCCCTGAAAGCATAGCATTTTGAGGCAACCGGATTTTCTTCTTTTTGTTTTATTGTTAAATCATTGCGATGAGGAAAATCCCAGGGATCTTTTGCCATCGTGGGGTAATCGATAAGGTGCTTTACGTCTCTTCCTCTTTCTAAAACCAGCGTTTTAACGCCATGCTCGCACAACTCCTTAGCTGCCCAGCCTCCGCTGATGCCTGACCCAATCACAATAGCTTCAAATGTGTTTTCTTTAATTCCTTTTGAACTGACGTTTCCCATTACACTTAGATATTTAAAATATTTTCTTTTGCTATTAAGTAGTTGCCCATGCTTTATCCCCTTTTTTGTAAGGAACATCAGCCTTGTATCCATCCGGAGTTTGTATATAACGCAATGCTTTGGTAGCGCCGGGTTTTGAAGTGAAGAAACCAAATACAACCAGATCTTTGATCATCGGGAAAAATTCCGGTGCGCCGGCTTTGTTGTTTGAATTTTTGTTTTTTGATTCTTTTTCCAAAGAGCGAAGTACTTCCTGCTTTTGCGAAACGGAAAGTTTTGTAAATTGATTTCCGTATTTATTGTTACTTAATTTTTTCACCTTATTAATTCCTGCCCAAAAAATAGTTTGCTGTTGGGGAGTGTAACAATCCGTGACATACACTTTCATGAAGTCTCCAATCCGTGCGGCTTTGGCGCCGGGCGATGAGGCTGTTGCAGGTATAATGGTTTCCCCGATTTCGTCCAGGAGATTTAAATTTTCTTCTGAAAAATAATCTTCTTCAACGCCCGTATTACATGATGAAAACAGGATGTCTGTACTTACAAAAGCTGCCGGAACAATGATGGCTACAGAACCCAGGAAACGCCTTCTTTTCATTTATCAATTTTAAAGAAATGTAGTAAATGTTGATTGTTAATTTCAAGCTGAAGGTAATAGAAAAAGCTGATTTTTGTTTGTCTGCTGGAACTTATCTCCAATGGTAACTCCTTGCAAAATGGTAGCTTTTGCACCGCCCCAGGCATTTTTCTTGATGTGAATAGTTTTGGGAATTAATTGAACGTCGAGCCCGGACTGAAGATATAACGATTTGCAGCCGGTTGTTACTACGTCTGCCAGCATAGCAACAAGCAGAATGTTAGCTGTTGGCTTTCACCTTTAATCAATAAATTAGTCTGAGAATGATTGCTAAAACAAGTACAATTGCTCCCAAAAGTAAAATCCGACTTCCGCGCATTCTATCTTCATTCCTATAAACAAAAACTCTTTGTCCGTTTGGTAGTGTCTTTTTGCCGTTATATAAACTCCAGCCAATTATAATTCCTATGACACCTCCAAAAAATATAAAAAAGTAACCTGCAATAATTAAAAGCTTACTTGCTTTTTCAGGAGTTGATAGTTCATCAATCCTTTGTGTCTTTAAATTTTGAACAGTGTCGGATTTTATTTCTTTTCCACGGTCTTTTAAAATATTTTGAGCTAACTGATAATCAAAGTTTCCCCATTCATCAGGTTTAGAAATTATTTCAATTAATTCATTGTCTGAAAATTCAAATAGGTAATAATCTTTATCAACAGTGTCAAGCTGCTTTTTATAATAATCTTCAAGAGCTTTATTTGCTTTTATGAAATCATCAGGTTTAAGTTTAATAACAATATCCTGTTCAACTGAATTGTTTGCAAAGCTTGGGTCAAAAAACTTTCCTTGATTATCTTGTACAAAACATTCAATATCGTTTTGCTTTAGTCGCTCGGCAATTTCATTTGCCAATTCTATGTCATTAAATTTTTGAAATATTAAGTAAGTCTCTTTCATAGCGGGTTGTCTAAGATTGCGCCCAACGTACAGGGCTTTGGGCAGGAGGGGAAATAAATGTTCCGTTTGCCCGAACCCTTAGCCGAATGTAAATGAAAAAGTTGATTATTTGTTCGTTTGCTGATAGCATTCCGTCAGCCCGAACTGCCAATAATAACAGTACAAATGCTGATTTTTATTCCTTCAGCCCACTTGCACAAAACCCCTAGCTAGTGGTATTTTGTTGTCATACTTTTTATGATTTTGTCGCAATGTAAATTTCAACCTCTGAATTTTCTCCTCTTTGTGATTTGACGCCATAAACTTCAAAGTCGTAAGAATATTTTCTATTCAATTCCTTGTCTTGCTCCCAAATACTTGTCCAGGTGTCCAATACTGCTTGTGGCGTTTGTCCTTTTGCAATAAACTGAACAAAATTACCAGCAGGAAACTGTCGCCCAATGAGTCCTTCAGGTATTGTGTCTAAACTATTAACTTTTAGCCCAACAATGGTTGTATAATCTCCTGTAAAGTCAGATTTTTAGTCGGTATATATTGAGTAAATGTCATTGCTTAATTTGTTTGGAATTTTGTCAAACAATTTGTCAGCATAAAACTGTCCCCAAAGGTTACCAATGTCTTGGGCCGATTGGTTGTTTTGGTTTGTAGTCCTTACCGAAATACCAATAATTTTAAAGTCATTTATTCTTGTCATTCAGCCAATATTATTTTTCTTGTCAGTCGTTGAATATTGTCCACCACAATTGCAGCCACCGGACAGGGCTTTGTGCATGTGTGGCGTTAGAATTTCGTCCGCCCGCAACCGCTGCCTTCTTTTTGATAAAGTTAAATATTGAGAACTAAAACTGGGATTTATTCGTCGAGCTCCCAACCGTTGTACAGCAGAATTACCGCAGCTGATTCTTGCAATGTCAAGCCCCACTATTGGCAATACCAATGTTATGAGTTTTTTTACTTCTCAATATTTTTACAATACGATTATATACGATCTCCGTTAGATTCCAGGTGTATCCACCACTTGTATTTACAAACTGGATAACAACCGTATCAGTGTCTTTGTAATACCTGGCAATACTGGAATAACCTGGCAATAATCCTGTATGTTCATATTTATAAATAGATGAATAAATAGCTTGTTCTTTATCATTTAGCAAAGAGCTATCGTTCAATGCCCTCAGGAATATGCCCACATCCTGTGCGGTAGCTACCATCGAGCCGGCAGGGTTTATAAAATCATTATACTTTAGATCGTCGTTGTAACCGACATCGTAGCCACTCATAACCTCGTCTAAATTCACTTCACTTAGCAGACTGTAAGTATGGTTCAGCCCAAGAGGTGCCAAAATTTCGTTTTTGATATATTGGTGATGGCTATATCCCAATGTTTTATCAAGGATTTCGCCTATCAACAAATAATTTGTGTTAGAATATTCATAGCGACTGCCTGGTTCAAAGCCTGCAGGTTTATCCAACACCAACTTAAGATTTTCTTTATTGCTTTTCGGTGGGACTTTCCAATAGCCAGGGCCAGGGCTTTGTGAAGGTGGGAAATTCAACGCTCGTCTGCCCGAACCCTCAGCCGAATGTAAAAGAAAAAAGTTGATTATTTGTTTGTTTGCTGATAGAATTCGGTCTGCCCGAACTGCTGATGATAGCAGCACAAATGCTGATGGTTATTCCGTCTGCACCACTTGCACAAAACCCATTGTTGCACGCCGTTTTAGTCTTGCTCCAAGTCGTCAAGCAATAATGATAGTTCCGATGTCAAAATGATGTCCTTAAATCGTTTTGCTTTAAGTCCGTTATAAAGTTGCATATCACCAGTCCACAATTTACCCTCTAAGTGTTTTGTCAATGCTACAAACACAGTATCATCAGGGTCAATTGATTTCAGTTGTGTTTCTGCCTTTATTAAAAGGTCTTGTGGAATGAGACGTTCGTCAATAAATGTGACGTGTTGAGTTACGAGTTCTTCCAACTCTGAAAGCTGATCTTCAGTTAGCTTTGTTATTTTCAAAAGTTTGTTCCGGTGTCGTTGGATTTCAACCTTTAAATAACTACATGTAAAAAATTGAAAATGTGCTTTTGCATTTAAAAGGATTTTCCCGATACGGCTGTTGGAATTTAGAATAGCACTAAAAACAATGTTAGTGTCAACGATTATTTTCATTTAATCAGCTTCTTCTTGTTTTTAGCCCACCATTTCGTATTTATTTCTCTTGCAATTTTATCTACTACTTTTTGGTCAGTTTTGAAGTTTGCGGTTAGCTCTTTGTAACGTGCGTAGTTCAAAAAATCCTGTAAGTCCTCAGTGTCGACTGAAGAAGGCAACCGTATGATTACTTCTTTGCTTGTCCTTTCTACTAACATTGCTTAATATTTGTCCCAAGTTAAAATTTTTCTTGCAATTCTCCCATTTTTGAACACTGTTGAAGAAAAATGGCACACAACGTACACGCATTTACGCAGGCCGATTTTAGAATTCCGTCTGCCCAAACCGTCAGCCAAATTTATAATTAAAAGTTCATTGTTATTACTATCGATCAGATAAGTTCCTTCAGCCCGGAACTACTGCTGAAACATGCACCGCTGCTGATTGTTTGCACGTCTGCCGGGCTTGCGTAAATGCGCTTGTTGTATGCTGCCCTTTCTTCATTAAGAGCTTTCCAATTGTCGTTTAACGTTCAATAATCCTTGTCGAGTGCAGAATGTTTGATAAGGAACAGAAAAAATTGGCCCGATAAGTTTTGTCAATAAGTTGCCGGGTTGAGAAAACGTATGCACTTTGAAGATTGTCTTTTTATTTTTTGTGGTTTCAATCGTAAATATTGAAATCCCTTTTTCTACATGTCCTTTTAATGTTTCATAACTAAAACCAATTCTTGTAGGTTCATTGATGATGTCCTTTATCCTTACACCAAAAACTATTTTTTGCGAAAAGTGTCGAAAAGGGGGAATGAAAGCCTGTTGCACAATTGTGTCGCCAATTTGCATTTGCCTTTTCTGAAAGGTGCACTAATGCTGATTGTTAGCAGGTCTGCCCCGCTTGCGCAAAACTAAATGTTAGCGGCTGTTTTACTTCTAGAGATCTTAGATTGCATAAATTCAGTATTCAGACATCAGGTGAAAACTATTTTTTGGATAATATGTCTTCATCAGTGAGAATGTGGAAGCTTAATAATTCCGAGCTGTTGCCACATGCCAAGCATATCGAGTTGTTCCCACGCTGCAAATATCTTATTTCCTTTGAACTTGTAGATGGTTATTCCGGAAATGTTGATGGCTTTTCCAGAAGGAGGTAAACCTGCTAAATTTCCGGTATTGGTTCCTGTAGCACTCCATCTGCCAATTACAGTACCGGCAGTATCAATCAGATCTTCGTAAGTGACATGGGAATCCGGAAATGCAGTTAGGTACATTCTTACAGCTCGCTTCCAATCTTCCATTCCGCCAACACCATTAGGCATGTGAGGGCCGTAATATTTAGCATCAATGTGCATGATATCATCCGCAATATCAATCATTCCCTTATTCCACATTTCATCTGCGATGCGAGAGATCATTTTAACTTTGTCAATTTTGCTCATTTGATTTCTTTTATAAATGTGGTCGGACATATTGGCGACTATAAAATGGCCAGCTATGAAATTGTCAAATGCGTGTCTACTTTCTCTAATTTAATAATAAATGACCTAAATGACAAGGATTCGATTAGTATCTAATCAATTGTGAATTTCTTTTTTCTCGAAATGAAATGTCGATATTTATAATTTGGCGATATAATAGCCGCTAACGGCCAGGGCTTTGCGCAGGTGGGAAATTCGAATTCCCGTCTGCCCGAACCGTTAGCCGAATGTAGAATAAAAAAGTTGATTATTTGTTCGTTTGCTCATTAGAATTCGGTCTGCCCGGACTGCTGATGATAGCAGCACAAATGCTGATGTTTATTCCGTCTGCCCCACTTGCGCAAAACCCATTCCTATGTTTACAATTCAATAATTTTAATAACAAGTAATCAGATAAATATTCGAAAGAACAAAGGGCGGATTAAGACCGTAAAACCCAATGAGCTGGAGCTCTTGTAACATGATAGTCACCGCCCCTTTTCTTACCCGATGCTGAACAGTTCAACAAGCTTCTGTAAAAGCCTGCATTAGGATAGATAGCACAGTGTAAGAAGCGTTCTTCCGTTTGTTTTTTGCTTATTTAAAATTACAATCATCATTTCAAAAAACAATTTTTATGGAAACAAAAAAATTATGCTGCGGTATCGATGTTTCACAATCTACACTCGATGTTTGTTACCAGAACAATTTAGGAGAATTGTTCCATCTGCGTGTAGGTAATAATAATGCGGGTTATCAAAAAATACTTGAGCATACCGGCACCGGCTATCATTTTGTAATGGAAGCTACCGGAGTCTATTACATCCGTTTGGCTTTTTATTTACATGCGCATGGTTGCCTGCTCAGTGTAGTGAATGCTATCGCTGTTAAACGCTATATACAAATGCACCTGGAGCGTAATAAAACCGATAAAAAAGATGCACAATGGATTTGCCGGTTTGCTATTGAGCAACAACCATCATACTGGCAAATGCCCGACAGCGCTTACTTTGAGAGCAAGCAATTGTATAACACCATCCGGGAATATACCGAACAAATCAAGCGTTTTAATAACCAGTTACACAGTCTTCGGTTACTTCCCATACCCAGCAAAGACACTATAAAGTCGCTGGAAAAAATCATTGCAAGCATGAAAAAAGAAATCAAACAGCTTGAACAAAAGTTGCAGTTGTTACTGGAGCAATGGCAGCCGGAACAATTAAAAAATGTGAGCAGCATTAAAGGCATTGGCAAACGTGCAGCGGCTATGCTCATTGTCTTTACCCAGGGTTTTAAATACACTCAAAATCACCGTCAGCTCATCAGTTTTGCCGGCCTTGCGCCCACACAGTACAGCAGTGGTACAAGCATACAAGGTAAGCCTCGCATTTACAAACGCGGCGGCAAAAACCTGAGGGATGTGCTTTACATGTGCAGCATGAATGCCATGAAAACCAACACTGCCTGCAAAGCATTATATGACCGTTTAAGAGCTAATGGAAAAACCGGTAAACAGGCTTTGGTGGCAGTCATGAATAAATTATTAAAACAGGTGTTTGCTGTAGTAGGGAGTGTAAAATAAACTGTGTCAAATAATTTTTGTGATATTGACAGAATGGAGCCAGAAGCGAAGTTCTTGCTAAAAATGGCCGGGTTCGATACCCGGCTATTTTTTAAAACAGATGTTGACATCGTGTCGCCGTTGCATCGTTCTTGCTGAACCAAAGTTATCATTTTTTCTAGTTTCATAAATTGAGTTTGAGCCGGTCTCCAAAAATGATGCTTAGCTGGGAAACGGTAATGCTCCAGTTGGCCAGCGGCATCGTCCATTTTTTCTCAATATTTTTTGTAGCCAGATACATCAGTTTTAGAAGAGCCATATCAGAAGTAAAAGCGCCCTTGGTCTTGGTTACTTTGCGGATTTGGCGATGGTAACCTTCGATGGTATTGGTAGTGTAAACGAGCTTTCGGATCGCAGCCGGATACTTAAAATAAGTAGTCAGTCTTTCCCAATTTCGTTTCCAGCTTTCAATTACGACAGGATATTTTTTATTCCATTTTTCACTTAAAGCTTCCAACCTGTCCTCAGCTTCAGCTATGTTTGTAGCCTGATATACGGGTTTCAGATCGGCCATAAATACTTTCTGATCTTTACTGGTTACATATCTTAAAGAATTGCGGATCTGATGTACAACGCAACTTTGAACTTCTGTTTGCACAAATACCGTAGCAATCGCTTCTGCAAAGCCTTTCAGGTTATCAATGCACGCTATCAGAATATCTTTAACACCTCTGGTTTGTAAATCAGTCAAAACGCTTAACCAGAAATTGGCACCTTCATTTTCACTAACATACATCCCTAAAATTTCTTTTTTTCCTTCGGTAGTTATACCCAGAATATTATAGACACAACGGCTCTGCACCCGTCCTTCCTGTTTTACTTTGTAATGCATTGCGTCAAGCCAAACAATGCAGTATATCTCTTCTAATGGCCGCACCTGCCACTCTTTTACCAGTGGTATTATTTTGTCTGTAATGCTTGACAAGGTGCCGGCAGAAATATCGGTGTCATATAGGTCTTTGATATGAGCGGAGATATCTCTGAAACTCATGCCGTGGCCATACAAACCAATGATTTTTGATTCCAGTGAATTAGCCAGGATAGTCTCTCTTTTCTTAACGATATCCGGCGAGAAATCACTGTTTCGATCCCTGGGTGTATCCAGTTCAATTGTACCAGCTCCCGTTTTTAAAAGCTTCGTACTATAGCCATTTTTGCGGTTGTTTTGCTCCTCAGCTTCCTGTTCTAAATGCTCTTCTAATTCTGCCTGTAAAGCGGCTTCTAAAAAGTCTTTAAGCAGCGGCGCAAAAGCGCCTCCTTTGCTGAATAAATCCTTGCCCGAGCGAAATTGCTCCAGGGTCTTCTTTTTTAGTGCTTCGTAATCGAAGGCTTCTTTTTTCTTTTGCATTTTGTAAACTGTGTTTTAAAGTTCTTAAATCATTTGAACTTTGACACAGTTTATTTTACAGCCTCCTGTAGTAAAAAATAACTGTTTGTATCAACCGAATTATTGCTCCGCAAAACCTTAAAAAAACTTACAGTTTTATTTGTTTTTTTACACAGTTCATGTTGTGCGTTCGCCTTATTGTCAAACGAGTTGTAAGTACTGCTTTTCAAGTGTTACATTGAAGTGAATGTCTGCTTTCAAGGCCTTAAAAACTTTCAAGACAGTATCAATAGTCGCACTGTTTGCACTGCTTTCTAATTTGGAAATTTGTGCTTTCTGAACTCCAACAAGTTCGCCTAATTGTTCTTGTGTCAAATTACGTTGCTGTCTTGCAGTTTTAATCATTCGTCCTAAGACGTCCATACTAAGTTCGTATTCGTATTGGTCTCTCTGTTGGGTACCTTTCTTACCGATATATTTGTCTTTCATTTCGGCAAGCGAGTATGATTTCATTGCTGTCTTTGCCATGATGTTATTTTTTATGTTTGCTCTCAAAATATTTTTTGCGAATATTAATTGCTCTTTCAATTTCGTTTGCAGGCACCTTGTCAACTTTCTTTATAAACCCGTGTGTTGCAAAAACTAAGGTTTCTGTCTCTTTATCCTTGTCCCAAAATGCAAGGAGCCGAATTTGTACGCCGCCAAACTTTGTTCTGAATTCCCATATATCCTTCTGAAGTTTCTTAAAAAGTTTCGGGTCATTACTTTGTTCAGCAAGGTCAATATTGTAAAACACTTTCCGTGCAGCTTTTGGGTCAAGTCCTGCGATGAATTTGTCCGCTTCTTCTAAAAATCTTGTCTGAAAGTATTGCAATAAAAAATGTTTTCCGCAAAGGTAAGGTAAGTTTCCATATTTAGAAACATTAATTTGGGATGTCAAATTTGAAGAAGGTCGGGGAAAGGTGACACACAGCGGCAGGTATTGCCGATGGCACAAAGAACTAAAAGCTGATGAAATGCACGTCAGACCTGCTATTGGCAATACCCTTGTTGGTGGCAGGTGTTGTCTGATTTGGGGTAGTTTCAACAAGCTTTGTACTGCACGTCTCCTTAAGACAAAGCCAAACTCTGTTTTCTGTCTTTTGTTCCCATGATCAATAGCCATAGACAAACTCCAATCTCACCAATGCTTGCTGGCAAAGTAACATAATTGCCAATGGTCATTTCGTTGAAATGAGAAACGAGAAAATTTCCAACAAAATCTGTCAGATAACCAAGACAGCCAGCCATCAGGAAAATACCTAAAATTTTCGGCAGGAATCTAGATTTAAAAACTAAATATCCAAAGGGGAATAACCAAAGCCCCCAAAATATTTCTCCGAGAAAATTGCCGTTATCATAGAATTCCAAATATTTCAAAACCTGTGATTGCATGTCTTCCATCCTAACTAAGCTTAGGTGATCAACTTTACTAACAAGATTCAGTACAGCGAATTTGTTAGTCAAATTGACAAAGCCAATAGAAACGCTAACTACAACAAATAGCACCATTAATAGAGCATGGATTTTATTGACCTCCTTTAGTAGACTATACAAAACAACCGCCAATATTAAGAAAAATATACCGCAGATTATTTCGCTCAAAATACTGAACCGAAATAACTGTTCAGAGGCAATAATATTCTTAAATGTAGCTGACCCATCACCAAACACAATGAGTTTAGAGGGAGCATACCTCAAATAAATTATGCCGAATATTACAATAATTAAATATAGCAAACCTGCCAATCTTGCAATTTGTTTATTTGATTTCATCCTTTTTTGATATTGGTAATACAGGTGTAACGGCTACCCTGGCAAAATGTTACAAAATAGAAAATTGTCAGCGTGTTTGAGTTGGTCATTACACTTGCCACCAACGGGCAGGGCTTTATGCTGGTGGGATATTCAACGCCCGTCTGCCCGAACCGTCAGCCGAAAGTAGAATAAAAAAGTTGATTATTTGTTCGTTCGCTGATAGCATTCGGTCAACCCGAACTGATGATGATAGCAGCACAAATGCTGATGTTTATTCCGTCTTCTCCACTTGCGCAAAACCACTTGTTATGCGGTCGTTTTATTTTTTTCCTTATTAATGCTCTTCAACCAGTAGTAAGGAAAAGATACTTTCAATAACACATTGTTATTTTCAATTCTGAAACCATCGGGTACTCCGAGCAATTTTGTTTTGCTAATACTTGGATGAATTTCACCAACTTCTCTTTCCAAAATTTTTTCTTCTTTCCCGTTCTCAAGAAAAATTAAATGTTCGTTGTTTAAAACTAATTCCCCTTTTATTTTTTCTCCATTCTGGTTTATTAAAAGAGCAAAGTCTTTTACTAATTGTCCTTCAAATAGAAATAATCCTTTTCGTGTTTTTAATTTTCTCGATTGACTAAACGTCACAGAATTATTAAAAACGATACCTATGATGGAGCCAATTACTATGTATGCGAATAAGTCATGGATATTAAATGTGTTTTTTTCGATTGCATCTTTTCCAAAAAGTAATACACCAATAAAAATTCCATAAAAAAACCCCATGACGGTAAATCGAATTCGATATAACCAGGAAGGGGGATTAACATAACCCCTCACCAAAACTGTTGCCAGTCCTGAAATCGCACCAAGTACTACTAAAAATATAATCGCGATGTTAGGCGTTTTAAAATAAAATTTAAGTATAGCAGATAGTCCAATAACAAGGAACAATCCAATCAATCTGTTTTTAGTTGTCTGTTTCATATTTGTGTTTTTAAGGTCAGTTACTTGTGGATTTTCAATGGCACACAACGTTCGAGTATTTGCGAAGGCAGGGAATTCGTTGATTGTCCAGCCCCGGTACAAATGCCAATTGGAAATATGTTGTTGAAGTTATGAACTAAAGCTGAAAATTGAAGGTCAAGCCCGAACCGCTGCTGATGCTTGCACATAGCTGATGTTACATTGTCCAGCCCTGCTTTTGCAAATACTTTTGTTATATGCCGTTTTTTATTTCATTCAAAAACTCAAGAATATTTTTAACTGTTTGTTTCTGCTGTTCCTCAAGAGAAATGTCAGCACTGTTATCCATTAACAGTTTTCCTAAATATCCAAATTGAGAATGATTGCCGCCTTTAATTAAAATCAACTTTGAGTTTTTGGGAAGTTTGTTTTTGTTTTCCATTACTTCTGGAACACTGGCAAGCCCGTCTTTTTCTGCATATATTTTTATTGTCGGGATTGAAAATGTAGAAAGGTTAATGTCTCTCGGATGCGAAGTTCCTAATAAAAATAGTCCTTTAAACAAAGTGGGATTTTCGTAGACAATTTGAGCCGCCATTTTTCCTCCTTGTGAATGTCCGCCCACAACATAACTACCACTATCTAAATTAAAAAGTTTTAGTGTCTTTTTATAATCATATTGAGGAAGTCGCCAATCCATTTTCATTAAGTAGCAGGTAAATCCATTTTCAGCAAGTTGTCGGCAAAAGGGAGCATAGGCTTTGGGGTCTGTCAAACCACCCTGAAAGAAAATGACATTTATTCCGTTTTTTGCTGTGTCAGATTGAAAAGTTATAAAGTCGTCTGATTGTTTAACAGTTACTAGTTTAGAGTTCTCAAATGTGTCTCCTGGTAAGTTTCTGGATTGAAAGGTTGTCCAATTCCAGACAAAGAAGACAATGACTAAACTAAACCATATGGTTTTAAAAACTTTTCGTTTGCTCCAGCGTTTCATAAGATTTTTGTAAGCAACAAAATTCCTGCCAGCAAAAGTATAACGACTATAGCTGAAATAACCCAAAGTTTCTTTCTGTCTTTTGTTTTTGATAAGTGTTCTCCTAACATATTTTGTAAGTTTTATTCTTTCTAATGAATTGATGACGCTTGCCCTAAAATGGCACACAACGGCCAGGGCTTTGTGAAGGTGGGAAATTCAACGCTCGTCTGCCCGAACCCTCAGCCGAATGTAAAAGAAAAAAGTTGATTATTTGTTTGTTTGCTGATAGAATTCGGTCTGCCCGAACTGCTGATGATAGCAGCACAAATGCTGATGTTTATTCCGTCTGCCCCACTTGCACAAAACCCAGTCCATACGGTTCAGTTTTCTGACGCTGTTCAGTGTCAAAGTTTAATGGATAATTGTAATTGGCCGCCGAATCCAACTTCTACAATTTTTTGAAGCGTTGAAATTCTTGCTTCTTTAATGTTATTCTCAATTTTTGAAATGTACGATTTTGTTGTTCCCACTTTTTCAGCAAGTTGTTCCTGTGTCAAACCTTTTTCCAGTCTTGCTTCGTGAATTAATGCACCGATTTTGAAGTTTTGATAACCAGCTTCAAGTTGGTCACGTTTTGCTGTGCCGCGTGCGCCGTAATGTTTGTCCTTGAACTGCTCAAGGGTCATTATGTTATTTCTTTTCGTTTTCATATTCTTTCTTGATTTTTAATGCTTTTTCAATTTCTTTTTTAGGTGTCTTTTGAGTTTTCTTTTGAAAGCCATTCGCTAAAACAATTAATAGTCCTTCGTCGAAACAACAGAATATCCGAAAAATGTCACTGGCCAATTGTACCCGGATTTCAAAAAGACCATCCGTTCCGTCCAAATGTTTGAGATAGCTTTCTGGAACTCTGTCAATTTCTTCTATTAAATCAAAAGTCCAGATAATCTTGTCTTTCACTTTTCGCCGTTGCTTCACAAAGAAATTCTCAAAATAATCTTTGTAAGTAACGATGGTTCTAAATTTCTGTTTTTTACTCACGAGACAAAGTTAACGATAGTTGCCCGAAAGGGAAACTGATTTTTTTCTAAAAGTTCACCGTTTCAAATCAAATAATTGTTAAACTGTTTGTGGTGAAATGTTTCGGTTGAATCGCATGCAACGTTGACGGCTTGCTGCTGTGCTGGAATTCATTGAATGTCCAGCCCGGAACCGCAGCCGATTTGAAAAACTAAAGTTGAAGTTATGAACTAAAGCTGAAAATTGAATGTCAAGCCCGAACTAAAGATGATAGCGATTTGCAGCTGATTGTTACTACGTCAAGCCAGCATAGCAGCAAACCGAATCCTATGTTTACAATTCAATAATTTTAATAACAAGTAATCAGATAAATATTCGAAAGAACAAAGGGCGGATTAAGACCGTAAAACCGAATGCAATTCAATAATTTTAATAACAAGTAATCAGATAAATATTCGAAAGAACAAAGGGCGGATTAAGACCGTAAAACCCAATGAGCTGGAGCTCTTACAACATGATAGTCACCGCCCCTTTTCTTACCCGATGCTGAACAGTTCAACAAGCTTCTGTAAAAGCCTGCATTAGGATAGATAGCACAGTGTAAGAAGCGTTCTTCCGTTTGTTTTTTGCTTATTTAAAATTACAATCATCATTTCAAAAAACAATTTTTATGGAAACAAAAAAATTATGCTGCGGTATCGATGTTTCACAATCTACACTCGATGTTTGTTACCAGAACAATTTAGGAGAATTGTTCCATCTGCGTGTAGGTAATAATAATGCGGGTTATCAAAAAATACTGGAGCATACCGGCACCGGCTATCATTTTGTAATGGAGGCTACCGGAGTCTATTACATCCGTTTGGCTTTTTATTTACATGCGCATGGTTGCCTGCTCAGTGTGGTAAATGCTATCGCTGTTAAACGCTATATACAAATGCACCTGGAGCGTAATAAAACCGATAAAAAAGATGCACATTGGATATGCCGTTTTGCTATTGAACAACAACCATCATACTGGCAAATGCCCGACAGCGCTTACTTTGAGAGCAAGCAATTGTATAACACCATCCGGGAATATACCGAACAAATCAAGCGTTTTAATAACCAGTTACACAGTCTTCGGTTACTTCCCATACCCAGCAAAGACACTATAAAGTCGCTGGAAAAAATCATTGCAAGCATGAAAAAAGAAATCAAACAGCTTGAACAAAAGTTGCAGTTGTTACTGGAGCAATGGCAGCCGGAACAATTAAAAAATGTGAGCAGCATTAAAGGCATTGGCAAACGTGCAGCGGCTATGCTCATTGTCTTTACCCAGGGTTTTAAATACACTCAAAATCACCGCCAGCTCATCAGTTTTGCCGGCCTTGCGCCCACACAGTACAGCAGTGGTACAAGCATACAAGGTAAGCCTCGCATTTACAAACGCGGCGGCAAAAACCTGAGGGATGTGCTTTACATGTGCAGCATGAATGCCATGAAAACCAACACTGCCTGCAAAGCATTATATGACCGTTTAAGAGCTAATGGAAAAACCGGTAAACAAGCTTTGGTGGCAGTCATGAATAAATTATTAAAACAGGTGTTTGCTGTAGTAAAAAATAACTGTTTGTATCAGCCGAATTATTGCTCCGCAAAACCTTAAAAAAACTTACAGTTTTATTTGTTTTTTTACACAGTTCATGTTGCCTGCTGGTTTTTTTTATTTTCTTTGTGCACACCATTGTTTTTTGTCAAGTGTCATATTTATTGCAATCCAAATTTGGTCATTAATCTTTCGTTCAATACTTTTCTCTGACTTAATGACAAAACCCACTTTTTTGTAACACTCTATTGCAACAATATTCCAATCGAATACATTCAATTCAGCAGTCGTTTTGTCAAAATGATTGAAACCAAAGTCCAAAAGTTCATTGACAATTTGTTTTCCAAACCCTTTTCCACGTTGTGTTTTATCTCCAATTAAAATTCGTCCCAAATGGATTGATTCGTCTTGCAAATAAATTTCACAATGCCCTATATTTTTATTGTTGTTAATAACAGAAAAAGCGTAACGATTTATGTCTTTCAGTGAATTGTCTAATTGCTCTTCTGTCAATGGGAAAATATAGGCTGGTCCTGCAAATTGCATCAAGTTTTCCTGGTTGTCAACCCATGAAATTAAATCGCCATAATGCTCTTTTGTAAATCTTTCAAGCTTTATCATTAATTGTCCTCTCTATGCTTGGTGGTCTGTCTAAACTTGCAGGCAACGGTTTACGCATTGGCGATGGCAGGGCAATTTATAACTTTCTGCCCGAACGTCTGCCCAGTAAACGAACAAAATGCTGAGATTTTTATTCTTTTGCTCAATAGAGAATTTTCAGCCGGAACTGCTGCCCAATAGTGAACTAAAAATTGATGAATGCACGTCTGCCCTGCTAGCGCCAATGCGATGTAAGCTGCCGTTAAGGTTTTGTCTTAACGTATGTTTTGCCTTTAGCATACAATTTAAGTCCTTCTTCAATATCTCTTTTTTTGTCAACTCGAATTAAATCGCCTATCATAATATTTGCATAACGCACGTTACCTTTATAAAAGAAGTATTTTGCTTCATAATTGTTTTCATATAAAGGCCTTTGTCTAACAAAGTTTGTGTCAACTCTATCCTTGAAAGTAAGAATTGCTTTAGGAAATTCAAACTTGTCAGTTGTCAGATGGAAATTGTTTCTTTTTACCGAGATAAATATCGGTTTGTGTTCTGCAAAGTAGAAAACCGTCATTTGTGTTCCTGCAGATTTCGTTGCCAATTCTACAATCTTACAAATACTGTCTTTCTTCGAATAATACGCTATTAGTTTTATTGAATTCTTTTGATTACTTGTTGACTTTATGAAGCAAGAAAGAGATGTGTCATTATCAATTTTGTATGTTGTCCACCATATGTTATGAAGAATTTGGTCATTGTCTACACGTCCTTGTCCGAATACAGTCGAGTTAAAAATAAATACCAAAAAAAATAAAAGATTTGAAATTATTCGTGTCATATATTGGCAGCTTACGTCCACAGCTTTGCGAAGGCGGGATAATAGATATTCGTCTGCCCATAACTGTTGCCAAATTTATAAATAATTGTTCATTGTTATTACTATCGCTCAGCAGAGTTACTTCAGCCCGAACTACTGCCGAAACATGCACTAATGCTGATTGTTAGCAGGTCAGCCCCGCTTGCGCAAAACTGAATGTTATGCGGTCGTTTTTATTTTATTAATGTTCTTTAACCAATAGTAAGGAAAAGATACTTTCAATAAAATATCGTCATTTTCAATGCTGAAACCATTTGGTATTCCAAGGAATTTTGTTTTGCTAATATTTGGATGAATTTCACGAACTTCTTTTTCCAAATTTTTTTCTTCTTTTCCATTTCCAAGAAAAATCAAATGGTCATTGGTTAAAACTAATTTACCTTTTATTTTTTCTCCATTTTGTTTTATCAACAGGGCAGAATCTTTTAACAATTGTCTTTGAAGTGGAGATTCGTTTCGCCTTTTTAATTTTAGGAATTCGATAAACATTATAGAACTATTAAAAACTATTCCTATCACCGAACCAATTACTATGTATGCTAATAAATCATGAATATTATATGTATTCTTCTCGATTGCGTTCTTTCCAAAAAGTAAAATACCAATGAAAATTCCGTATAAAATTCCTTCAACGATAAATCGAACCCTATATAACCAGGAAGGAGGATTAATAAAACCTCTTACTAAATTTGTTGTCAGTCCTGAAATAGCACCAAGTACTACTAAAAATAGAATCGCGATGTTGGGAGTTTCAAAATAAAATTTAAGTATTGCAGATAATCCAATAATAAAAAACAATGCAAACAGTATACTCTTGGTTCTTTGGTTCATATTTCAATTTACAGGTTACTTATTTGGGTGGTTTTCAAAATGTCGCATAACGTCCAGGGCTTTGCGCAGGTGGGAAATTCAACACCAGTCTGCCCGAACCGTCAGCCGAATGTAGAATAAAAATGTTGATTATTTGTTCGTTTGCTCATTAGAATTCGGTCAGCCCGACTGCTGATGATAGCAGCACAAATGCTCATGTTTTTTCCGTCTGCCCCACTTGCGCAAAACCCATTGTTGCACGCCGTTTTATTTTTTCGGAGCTATGATTGCTGAATTAAAGCGTACAAGTTTGTCCCAATCGATTGAACCATTGCGCAAGCAGAATGTATCCGAAAATCCTTTGGTGAACTTGTTTATCATCTGTGAATATGATTGAACAAAATCATCATTACGTTCTTTTGCTTGATGTCCTAAGGGCTCTATAATTTTTGTGTACAAGTTTGTGTCACCGGAAACAAACTCCCAAAACCTTTGTCCACAATATTTGAAATAATCGCCTTTGTCTGGCTTATTATCCCTACCGTAACAGCAACCATTTACGGCAATTATAATGAGTTGTGAATTACTTGTACGAAGTGTTTTCTGTGCAGTTTTGAAATCCGCTCTCATTTTACCTATCTGCGAACTGTTGCCCCAATTCGGACCAGATTTTATAGTTACAATATAGCGAACACCATCTTTGTCAAACTCTAAGTCTATACCAGGAATGCCAGATTTGCGACCATCATATACCTTGTCGTTTATAAAAATTGCAAGTCCTTCCAGCCAATCACCAAAAATAGTTTCTTCCTGTGATGAAATAAATGCATCCGTTAAGCTCTTGATAATGTCCTGGGCTGTAAGAATGTATTTTGCTTTGAATAGGTAAGGATTTTTCTTTCCTAAAACTTTCTTCAACTTCAAATCATTCAGTCCCGCAATTCTTTTTTGGTGAAATGTTCCAATGTTTTCTTCAACGTATTGCGTAACGTCTTTTAGGTTTAGTTGTTTCATATTTTACTTTCGGCTCTAATAAATATAATTCTACTGGTTTAACTTTTTCCTTCACCATATCATAGTATTCTGGAACTATATCAATTCCTATTGAATGTCGTTTCATTCTATTGGCTACCAAAAGTGTAGTTCCTGAACCCATGAATGGGTCGAGAACCGTATCTTTTTCTTTTGTGAACAACTTCATAAACCATTCAGGAAGTTCTTCAGGAAAAGCAGCACTATGATTTTTATTGCTGCATTCTGTTGCTAAATGCAAAACATTGGTTGGAAATGCTTTGTCTCTTGTCAACCAGTTTGAAATATTTTTGCCGAACCCGCTACCAACTTTTGAATTATCTCTTATTTTATCTGTGTCGCTTAAATTTTTAAGTCTTGATTTGGCCCAATCGCCCATTGGAACCATTACTTCTTCTTGGTACATTTGGAACTTCTTTTCCTTGTTGAATTGAAGAAGCCTTTCCCATGCGTCACGAAAACGATTTGGCCATTTACCGGGATAGCAATTTTTTTTATGCCAAATAAATTCCTCTGTCCACAACCAACCTTGTTTACGCATTTCAAGAATTAGTTCCATTACATAAGTGCTTCGTTCGCCATCAAGAACTTTTTCTTTAATGTTTAGAATGAAAGTGCCGGTAGGCTTTAAAACTCTCAAAAGTTCCTTTGTTATTGGCAGAAACCATTCTACATATTTGTCAGGATGAATGCCGCCATAAGTTCCTTTACGCTGGTCTGCGTATGGGGGAGATGTCACAATGAGGTCAATGGAGTTGTCAGGAAGCTTTTTGAGGATGGTTTTGCTATCGCCTAAAAATAAATCTGTTCTTATCTCCATAATAATCTGCTGTTTTTACAAATATAGTCTTTGCCCACGAATACCAAAAATCTTAGTAATTAACGTCGCGGCAAAAATGGCGTGCAACGTCCAGGGCTTTGCGCAGGTGGGAAATTAGAATTCCCGTTTGCACGAACCGTCTGCCTAATGTAGAATAAAAAAGTTGATTATTTGTTCGTTTGCTGATAGCATTCGGTCTGCCCGGACTGCTGATGATAACAGCACAAATGCTCATGTTTTTTCCGTCTGCCCCACTTGCGCAAAACCCTTTGTTGCATGCAGGCGTCATTTTGTGTACACTTTCAACAAGCTCCAATGGTCTTTAATTTGCTTTCCCTTTTTAAAATCGTCCATCCAATACTTTTTAAATTTTTCATTCATTTTTGTAGTGTCTGGCAAGTAGGTCAACTTATATTGTGGAGAAAGCCAAAACACAATAAAATCGCCAATATCACTTCTGTAGGAAGTAGCAATAAATTTATACTTATCTCTAACCGCTGTTAACTCAGAGAACGTTAAGAAAGGTTCTTGTCCTGAAAAAAATTGGTTTGCAAAAGCTAAAGTGTCCTTATAATAGGTAACACCATTTTTGCTTACTCTACTAACCTTTACAATTTTATTTAGGTATTTTGAAAATGTATAATTTGAGTAGTTCGATGTGTCAAAATAATAACTCGTTGGAAAATCCTTTGCAAAATTTAAGGGCTGCCAAATTGTAAGGTTAGCTGTGTCTTGGTGTATTTTATAAGAGCAAACGTAAAGATTTGTATCGCCAGAAACTCTTTGCCAAAAATGATTGTCACCTCTGCTGCCATAGCAATATTTTCTCAGGAAATTTAATGAATTGCAATCAATATTATTTGCAAGATTTGTTGCTACACTGTCTATAGTTTTTTCTGTCGTATCGGACGATTTGCAGTTAATGAAAAATGTCAAACTGAAAAGTGTCGATATGATAATTATTTTAGGTCTCACAAGCTTGCATGCAACGTCCAGGGCTTTGCGCAGGTGGGAAATTAGAATTCCCGTCTGCCCGAACCGTCAGCCGAATATAGAATAAAAAAGTTGATTATTTGTTCGTTTGCTGATAGCATTCGGTCTGCCCGGACTGCTGATGATAGCAGCACAAATGCCGATGTTTATTCCGTCTGCCCCACTTGCGCAAAACCACTAGTTGTATGCCGTTATACCTCTTTACTTTTTTTCTGCTATCGCGTTCAGGGTACTCGTCAATTCACTTGCTAAAAGAAAAACACTGTCCTTTGATTTATTGATGTCAGGACAACGATACCACTTGAGTTCATAAGATTTAGAATTTGCCAACTCAATAAGAACATCGCTGCCGTCCATACATCCATATTTGTCACCATCGGTTAGGTCACTTTGCGATGGCATATTCCAATATCTTTCAAGGCGAAGGCTATCAATTAAGTCTGCTGGAATTGGTCTCGTGTAGTCTGCAACAATGCTGTCAAATTTGGTTCGATCAAATGTTATTGTTCGTAAACTCCATTTATTAGTAGTCGATTGATGAAGTATGCTTAAAGATTGAGTGTCATACGAACCAGAAAGTCGCCAAATTCTTATTTCCGTATTATTACTTTTTGTAGTAAGCGTCGGCAGTTGAAACCGGCCTTCGATATTCCTTATGAAATGAAGATCTTGTCTCGTCTCTCTTCCTGCCCAAGTCTTTGACGTGTCCGGAAAATTAGCATTGAAACTTTTTGTGCGGTCAACCGATTGACTGCCGCATGAAGTCAACACACAAATTCCGATCATTATTATTAAGGTCTTCACGAATGGCATACAACGTCCAGGGCTTTGCGCAGGTGGGAAATTAGAATTCCCGTCTGCCCGAACCGTCAGCCGAATGTAGAATAAAAAAGTTGATTATTTGTTCGTTTGCTCATTAGAATTCGGTCTGCCCGGACTGCTGATGATAGCAGCACAAATGCTGATGTTTTTTCCGTCTGCCCCACTTGCGCAAAACCCATTGTTGGTGGCATGTGGCGTATCAGTTAAGACTATTCTCAAAGTGTCGTACAAGTCAAACGTCATGAACAATAACAAGTTTTACTCTCTTTCTTCGATACTTAATTGCTTCTTCAATTTTTCGTCCATAACATGTGAAAGCCCAACAATTGTTTTTCTCGTCGACACTACAAGTAATTTAATTTTGAATCACATTGTTCATGACAAAATCCTGCCATACAATTCAATTTTTTCAGCAATTTCACGTCTTTCTAAATTTTTTAGTAAATTCCTGTTATGCAGAATGTATGTTCTTGCAATTTTTATTGTCGGATCAATTTGATAGAATCCAGTTTTTCAGCGAATGAAAGTAAAGCTGTATTAGTTTTGTCGTTTTGATTGGTCCTTGAACTGCTTGGCAAAAAGTCAAAAGCTGCTTATGTTCTTTCCGCTTTCATAATCTTGTCTTGAATAATGCTTGTTGTCAAATTATTTAAGTTCGTCTTTTGGATAAGTTTTTTTCTGAAAATCATTTTCCTCTAACAACTAGTCTAAGTACTTAGTTCAACGATATTAATCTTCGTCGTCAATAGCTATCCACTTCAAAATTCATATAAGTTTTTGAATACCCGAAGTTAAAGACGTCACAAATACAATTTGTCTTGTCGAATACTGATTCCAAGACCAAATAAGTGTTGAGATATCATTCGTTAAACTCTTATCAGTTTACGCCTACGAATAAATCCAATAATCTCTTTATATATCTTGTTTTCCTCAAGTCTTTGTGCGTATTTGCTTAACAAGACTTACAATGTCCCTCAATAATAATCTGTCATTGTAATAACGATGAGTTATGAACATCAGTGTTCGTAAATCTTTACTCGACAAACGATAGTTTCCCAAAAGGCTGAAATGAATTTTTTCTCAAATTTCACCGTTTCAAGTATCCATATGAAGTTAATGTTGCATGTGCGTGAAATGTCTTCTTGCAATTGCTGCCAACGTCCAGGGCTTTGCGCAGGTGGGAAATTAGAATTCCCGTCTGCCCGAACCGTCAGCCGAATGTAGAATAAAAAAGTTGATTATTTGTTCGTTTGCTCATAGAATTCGGTCTGCCCGGACTGCTGATGATAGCAGCACAAATGCTGATGTTTTTTCCGTCTGCCCCACTTGCGCAAAACCCATTCCTATGTTTACAATTCAATAATTTTAATAACAAGTAATCAGATAAATATTCGAAAGAACAAAGGGCGGATTAAGACCGTAAAACCCAATGAGCTGGAGCTCTTACAACATGATAGTCACCGCCCCTTTTCTTACCCGATGCTGAACAGTTCAACAAGCTTCTGTAAAAGCCTGCATTAGGATAGATAGCACAGTGTAAGAAGCGTTCTTCCGTTTGTTTTTTGCTTATTTAAAATTACAATCATCATTTCAAAAAACAATTTTTATGGAAACAAAAAAATTATGCTGCGGTATCGATGTTTCACAATCTACACTCGATGTTTGTTACCAGAACAATTTAGGAGAATTGTTCCATCTGCGTGTAGGTAATAATAATGCGGGTTATCAAAAAATACTGGAGCATACCGGCACCGGCTATCATTTTGTAATGGAGGCTACCGGAGTCTATTACATCCGTTTGGCTTTTTATTTACATGCGCATGGTTGCCTGCTCAGTGTGGTAAATGCTATCGCTGTTAAACGCTATATACAAATGCACCTGGAGCGTAATAAAACCGATAAAAAAGATGCACATTGGATATGCCGTTTTGCTATTGAACAACAACCATCATACTGGCAAATGCCCGACAGCGCTTACTTTGAGAGCAAGCAATTGTATAACACCATCCGGGAATATACCGAACAAATCAAGCGTTTTAATAACCAGTTACACAGTCTTCGGTTACTTCCCATACCCAGCAAAGACACTATAAAGTCGCTGGAAAAAATCATTGCAAGCATGAAAAAAGAAATCAAACAGCTTGAACAAAAGTTGCAGTTGTTACTGGAGCAATGGCAGCCGGAACAATTAAAAAATGTGAGCAGCATTAAAGGCATTGGCAAACGTGCAGCGGCTATGCTCATTGTCTTTACCCAGGGTTTTAAATACACTCAAAATCACCGCCAGCTCATCAGTTTTGCCGGCCTTGCGCCCACACAGTACAGCAGTGGTACAAGCATACAAGGTAAGCCTCGCATTTACAAACGCGGCGGCAAAAACCTGAGGGATGTGCTTTACATGTGCAGCATGAATGCCATGAAAACCAACACTGCCTGCAAAGCATTATACGACCGTTTAAGAGCTAATGGAAAAACCGGTAAACAGGCTTTGGTGGCAGTCATGAATAAATTATTAAAACAGGTGTTTGCTGTAGTAAAAAATAACTGTTTGTATCAGCCGAATTATTGCTCCGCAAAACCTTAAAAAAACTTACAGTTTTATTTGTTTTTTTACACAGTTCATGTTGTGCGTAGCGCTATTTTTATCATTTGCCTGTCTTTATGTATCGTATTGCTCTTTCTAATATTTCGTCTTGATTGTTCTTGATTGCTGCAATGGTTTTCCTGACATGGATGTCAATCTTGATACCAGTTCTTTGTGTTTGCGTCTTGTTAGGATAATAAATTCCACACCCTGAATAGGATATTTGGAGGCCACCTCCTATAGGGACAGGAGTTTGATTACCGTCTGCACCTGCCGTTTGAGTTCCAATTGTTATCGAACGGGGAATAGTTTGCAAAGCCATACATGTATATTCTCCCTGGCTTTGAGTTCTTTCATCGCAGAGGATTACCACTTTTCCTCTATAAGAATTCATGTTTATTCCTCCAATTTTTGGAGAAGGTGTCCATTTAAATAAACTGGGAAAATCGGGCAAAGCAACGGTTGAATAATTAATGATTTTGGCTGTATTTAGGAAAATATCAAAAAGGTTGTAAATCGCATAATTCTCTCCATTTGGATAATTTCTAACATCAAAAATTATGGCTTTGCTTTGTTTTATTTGCGATCTAACTGTATCAATATTTCCTGACCAAATTTGCGCTGCATAAATGAGTAAAATAGAATCGTCCAATTTCTGAAAAACGCTATTTCCACTTGTGTAATTGAAAATTTGCCTCCAGTTTTTTTGAAAATCTTTCGAGCTAGATATTCTTTCAATCGTGGTGGTAAAAACCTTGTTTCTCCTTTTAACGGTCAAATGTGCCAGTGGTGTTTCACCATCTAAAACAAATCTGCTTAATTGATGGTCAGATGAAAGTTCGTTTGATGCAGATATATACTTTCTCTTCACCTCCATTTCTTTTTCAACTGATTCATTGTCCAACTTCAATATAACGTCGCCTCTTCTGATCCCAGCTTTTTTACAAAGAGAATCATCTGATATTTTTCTAACTACAACTTGTCCATCTAATATCTGACAGTAAAAAGGAACGGTAAATTTTCCAAAAACAAGTTCATTTAGTTGTGTATCCTGATTATTTAAAGTCAATTGTGAGTGACCATCATGTAATGCTTTCGCTAACTCCATCCATGTCTTGTAATAGGAAGCGGTATTGCTAACATTGAAGAATTTTGGAATAAATTCAGTTAATACATCATCCCAATTTTTGCCTATGAGGTATTTGTACGGGGCGAAATAATTTATAATATTCCAAAAGCGTGATAAAAATAATAATCTATACTTCAATTCAGGAAAAGTCATACTGTCGTACCTTTTTTCAGCGCTAAAGTCTGGCGTCACGTAGTTCAGTTTGATATTGGGATCGCTGTCTTGATTTCTATTATCATAAATTTGTTGTAACTGATTCTTTATTCTGTCATCAAAAGTTTTTGAACTATTAATCCAACTGTTGGTTATTTTATTAAGAATAAATAAACTGTCCGGCAAATGATTTGAACCGCTTTTAACAGACTTATCAGTTGAATTAATAACCGCCAATATTTCACTCCTGAATTGATTTGAATTCTTTGCGCCAGTTATGTTTGGGATATGCTGAATGAATACTGAATCCCAATCAATATTTCCGGTAGCAACTGATGGGTCATAATATTTTAGAAAACCCCACACCTTTATAAAATCTTTTATTTTTGTTGTATTTGGCAGGTTCTGCCCAATAGACGAAATCGAGAATGAAGTAAGCAGGTATGTGAAAATTAAAATCTTTCTCATTTAAGTTGTTTAGTCAAAGTTACGCACAACGTACACGCATTTACGCAGGCCGGATTTTAGAATTCCCGTCTGCCCGAACGTCAGCCAAATTTATAATTAATTGTTCATTGTTATTACTATCGTCTAACAAAGTTCCTTCAGCCCGGAACTGCTGCTGAAACATGCACCACAGCTCATTGTTAGCAGGTCTGCCCGGCTTGCATAAATGCGAATGTTGTAGGCAGTTTTGTCAACTTAAAATGTCAAACAGTTTAAATGGTATATAATTAATGTCAAAGTATTTTTTGTCAGTGTCGGGCCAGTAATATTTAGCTACATAGTTTGTGATTTCATAATAGTTATCCGCAACCCAATCCATATTCCAGTCTCTAAAATGTCTGGCTACAGCAGCATATCTATCAAAATACTGTTTTTCGAAAGTTTCAATACTGGCCTCTAAAGAAAAAGACCTATGTGCAATTTCAGCCATTATTAAAGTCTTCCATAACCAAAACTTCATATCGGCTGAGTGGGACGAGTTCTCTTCTATTTCAGCTCTTAGCCTTGTCTTAAATCTTATTGTTGCGCCTATGATTTTGCTATTATCCATAAAATCTGAATGTCGTGGAATTAATTGAATATTTATGGTAGAATGCGTCAATAAAAACCAAGTTTCTTTAATTTTGTTTTTATGGTTTTTGCCGTCTTATATTTTGCTGTTTCTGTTTTGCCATTTCTCCAACCACAATCACACCCGAAAAATGTCTCACTTAATTTACTTAAATACTTAAACTGCATTTTGTCTTTGTAATAGTCAAAAATATAAGTTTCAAATAAATCTCCGTCGTAATCATAATGTCGCTGTTCATATTTGCAGAGAACAATTAACTCTTTATTCTTGTCTTTGTCAGCATTGGCAAAAAAGATTGAAATAATTTCTGGGTCACCACCGTCTGGTGGAATTGTATCTATAAATATTCTCTCATAGTTTTTGTCTGATGTTGGGATAAACATATAACCGAGCATTATGTCGTACTGACTATGGTCAACATAAGTTTTCATTTGTCGTACTTCATAAATAGTCTTTTTATAGAAAGCAATGATTACATTTTTGCTTGTGTCCAACTTCCGGGTCTCAATTACTGTGTGTGCAATTTCTGTTGAGTCTGGTTTTAAACGGTTTGCAAACATCTTAGCAGTTTCATTTTCTTGTCGAATTAGAGATTGTCCAAATGAAGCAGAAATTGAAAATAATGTTGCTATGATAGTTATGATGTGTCGCATTTTGATTGCCTACAACGTTTTACGGCTTTCTGATGCGGGGATTTCAATGAACTGTCAGCCCACTAAAGCACAGGAGCCAGTAAACGAACAAATGCTGATTATTTTTTCGTTCAGCCCCCGTAGCAGAAAACCGATTGTTATCGGTCGTTATTCTTTGTATAAAAATTTTAAACTATAAAAAAAATTACTATTTTAAAAGCAAATGAATTAAGAATTGGAAACTACGTTTGTTTCCTAAACATGGAAACAAATAAATTTGAGAATGATTTACCTATAGAAGATTGGGATGAAATTAAAGGAATCCAAACAGGGAAATTAGAGGTTGAACCTATTTTGTTGACTTCTAAAATATTAGAAGATTTGGGTGGAAACAAGGCGGTAATAAGAATATGGAAATTAGGATTTTAAATGATGTTTTAAAAAACGAATTTATTTTGGTAGATATCAAGCTATGTAACAGCGATAGCCCGATTAAAATAAAGTATGTTCATCAATTGCAAAATATTTATTTCAGTCTTACTGGTATAGAGTTAGAATTGCCAGGATATTGAGTTAAAATTATACTAATGATAATATTACAAGTTGATAAAGAGAGCTGACTAAATTAATTGAATCAGCCTTGAAAAAAGTAATAAGTGAACTCCATTCTACTAATATTACGCAATCAGAGCCAGAAATACTTTTTGACGGTGCAAGAAGCGGCTAAATTTTTAAGATTGTCAGTTCCTACAATTTATACCTTAATTTCAAAAAGGGAAATTCCAGTGATGAAGCGCTCGAAACGATGCTATTT
>CAWAMQ010000005.1:0-124268 GCA_963783125.1 uncultured Chitinophagaceae bacterium | reverse complement strand
TCGGGATGGTTTTTTGTGGGCCACGAACCATGGAAGTGGTGATAGAGTTTCTGCCACTGACTACAGAGATTTCCATTAATTATGTTGTATCCTGTGCCACGAGTTCCTATTGGAAGACTCATTTAAGACTAGGCCCATAAAGAAACAAAAATAAAAATCCTCATTATTTCTTCGTATTTTTTCTTAGCTTCACCCTCTCCCCTGGGAAGAGGGCCGGGGTGTGGGTTAAAAACCCCGTCAGTGGGATGTTTAGTGTGCCACGTACCATGAAAACTGCTGACTATTATCACTGTTACCGCTGAGTTTCGTCATTATCCATGTCTTACCATTTCTTCAACTTCGGTTAGTTAGCTTTTTGGTGTGAGAAGAAGCCAAACAAGTAGAGCCTTTTTGTCAAAATTGTGAATCGTTTAAAACCATCATTATGTCCAAACCAAACATCCTTATATTAGGTTGCAACTTTGCAGGTTTAACGGCAGCCAGGTATATCCACGAGTCAGTAAAAGACAAAGCAAATATCACGATCATCGACCGGAAATCGGTGCTTCTGTTTGTTCCCAACATCCCGCTGCAGGTTCTTGAGAACGTGAACCCTGCCATTGACCTGGAGTATAAGTTCATGTCATTTTTGGAACATGACGGAAGCTATTTTATACAGGCAGAGATCACCGCAATTGACCCGGAAAGCAATTTGGTTTATTATAAGCCGAATGAAAGGGCCGGGCATCCGATTCGTAAGATGAGGTACGATTACCTGGTAGTGGCACTCGGCAACAAACTTGCCTACGACAAGATAGAAGGTTTTGCCGTGCACGGCCACAGTGTGACTGATACTTTTTTGGGTAACAGGCTACGAAATTATTTGCACCATGAATACAAGGGCGGCCCGATTGTAATAACCTCTGATGTGTTCCACCAGGGGAAGAGTGACAAACTGCCCGCAGGTTTGCCGGTAGCCATGACTGCGTGTGAAGGCCCTCCTGTGGAAATGTCTTTTTCGCTCGCGCATTGGTTGGAAAAATACAAACTGGGTGATGCCTCGACTATCTATTTAAGTACGCCCGCCAAAGTGATCGCCGAAGATGCAGGCGAAACGATATTGGATAAATTGATACCGATGATGGGCAATATGGGATATCATTACCAGGCCGATACGCTCGGCGTTAAGAGCGTGAATGAGGGTGGAATTGAATATAACGACGGTTCTTCACAGGAAGCAGAGCTTAGCATTCTTTTCCCGGACTGGCAGGCACATGATTTTCTGAAAGAATTGCCCTTTACGGATGATATGGGATTTGTAATTACCGACCTGTATATGCGTAACCCGGATTACCCGAATATTTTTGCGGTCGGAGATGCGGCTTCTATCACCGTTCCGAAAATAGGCTCGCTCGGTCATATTGAAGCAGAAGTGTTGGCCAAAACCCTGGGGAAAGAGTTGGGTGGTGTTTCAAAAAAAGTGAAGCCAGTGGAGTTTGAATTGTTGTGCATGGGCGACATGGGAGGCATTAAAGGGTTTTACATGCGAACCAATGAATGGTGGGGTGGCGATGAAAGTCATTTGGAAATGGGTATTACGCCTTACGCGCTGAAAATGGCTTTTAAAAAAATGTATTATACGCTCGGCGGGAAAATACCGCACTGGGGTGTCGCCTTTAGTGAACTGGTGGGAGATCATACAATGGTTTAGAGATATGACGCAGGCGTGGTTAGGCGAGAGTGATGAGGAAAAGGCAGGGATTTGGATGCCGGATACTGAATACTGCCGGCGCCCGGATAAGGGTGCTTCCTTTATGCTTCTTTGTGGCTTATTACTTTGTGGCAATAGGTTTTGTTTCTTAGCCGGTTTTACCTCCAAATAAGAAAGACAGTAAACCAACTTTTTCCTGGTATTTTTATTTTGGGCTGAAGGAATGAGCACCAGTCATTTGTATGCTTTTTGACTACAGGCAATTAAAATTGCCCGCCATGATCCGGCGTTCCATCAGCGCCACCAGAAATGGCCACTTTCTTCGTGGTTCACTTGTCTGCTAAAACCACTTCGCCTTTGACCATCCAGGCTACTCCAAATGCTTCTACTGACAGGGTTTCCATCCAAAAGGTCAGGTTGTTGCCATCATAAATACCAGGAGGTATGACACCTAAAAACCCCAAAAAGGCCACAGACAAAGCCACCAGCATCACTACCCCGC
The DNA here is from genome assembly GCA_963783125.1 of uncultured Chitinophagaceae bacterium. Lineage (GTDB taxonomy): Bacteria > Bacteroidota > Bacteroidia > Chitinophagales > Chitinophagaceae > Ginsengibacter. The sequence continues at coordinate 122,076 of CAWAMQ010000005.1, read as the reverse complement.
AAGTACGGTACACCCTGTTTCTCCTTCTTTTGTTCCGCGTCCTGTTGCCTGGCGTGTGTGATGACTTGGTAAAAACGAATAAGGCCATCACTGCCAGGCTCAAAAGAAAGAGGGCGGCACATCCATAATGAAGCTTAGGGCGTAACAGGCTTTGTTTAAAAAAGGTGACAGCAACAGGGTCAAACTTAGTTGTATGGTTATACCCGCGAAGATTGCCTGTAGGCAAAAGCAGCATGAGCAGGGCAGAAAAGCCGGCAATACCGGATAAGATATAATCTGTCAGTTCCTCACCTTTATAGATCAGTAAAAAAACCGCCAGCAGACTAACAATTATCTCGAAAAGAGATGCCGCCCTGGTAAAATAATAGTGACTTATGGAAGGCAATACGAGATTAAAATTGCTGGTTACCCATAAATACCCATAAAGCAGCAATGGCAAAAGAATTCCCAACGTGCCCACCAGTTTCCTAAGGGTATTTTGATCTTTTAATGCAATATCTCCTGTATGCTTGTAATCAGGAAGTATAGAATCGGGTTGAGATTTTGGCTTCATTTCAACAACAAATTAAGCAATTTTCAGATACGCTTGTCAGTATAAATGTCTGTCAATTCCTTACCTGCTTTTGAAGTATTCCCCTCACCGGGGCAAATCGCCTGACCTGTGACTTGCCATGCAGCAGCTAATAACTTCGACTCCATTCGTTTAATGGCTATTGGCGAAATAAAAATTCCCGTTTTTTGTCGGTTTACTGTTACCCTGCGGTTTCCAACTATCGTGTGATAGCTGCCAACTAACGGGTATTTGCGGCTATCCACCGAAAAGATTTTTTATCACAACTTAAATGAAGAAATTTTACAAGGTTGCAGCCGCTCTTTGACAAGACCCCCAATACCGCCGCATTGGCCTCTGAGAAATTCCATATTGACATCGTTCTTCAGTTATACCGGTATGTGTTGTGTTATAGTTTAACAAAGGATGGAAGCAGGCTTTAAATTTTCCCGGTTCAATCAGGATATCTGTTTCGGGGAAATAATATCTTAAAATAGCTTCCGTCCTTTTCTTTTTTGCTCTTTTTATTTTGTGGATGCAATAAAAGTGAAAGAGAATTGGTCGCGGTATGTTTTGCCTCAATCTTGTTTTTAGAAATCGTGTGGTTCTATCCAACTATCGTGTAATACTGCACAACCAGCGAAAAAGTTTGGCTATTTTTTTAAAAAAATTAAAATTTGTTGCGGCAATAGAACGTTTTCGGTTGCCGGTTATTCAGAACCTCCTTAATAGCTAACCAAAATTGCCAGAGTAGACCGGGGCTAATCCCTGCCAGATATCATTCAAAATATTTACACCAAAACTAACTGCCTTTTGTGTTTCCTATCCGTTTTTTTAGCCTGTCTTTACCTCTGAATTAATTGACGGCCCTTCCCGCCGTTGCCAGGAGATTGTACCGTTTGCGGTAGATGTATGTCAATAATTTTCCAGCCTGTGTCCTTACTGCTTCGCACGTTTTTTCAATAATTTATCAATCCAATCATTGGTGGCTTTGGCAAGGATTGCGATGGTATTGGTTTTACCTGCTTTAAACGAGTGATTGGCGCCATCAAGTTTTACCAGCGTGGCCCTGCGCAGTGACGAACAAACCTGTTCTATCAAATCCCAGGTGGCCAGCGCATCTTTGGTGCCCTGTAAAAACAGCATGGGTTCTTTAATATCTTTCAAATGATCGGCCCTTTCTGTGGAAGTTTTGCCCGGCGCATGCAATGGAAACCCGTAGAAGATAATGCCGCTTACTAATGATTCAGGGTGAGTTGATAAATACTGTGAACTCATCCTGCCACCGAAAGATTTGCCGGCGGCAAATACGGGAAGGACCGGCGACAGTTGATGTGCTTTCGCAATTGCTGCTTCAATCGTTTTCTGAGCAACAGCAGGCACATCCGGGCGGCCTTTATTATTTTCTTTGAAAGGAAAGTTGAAGCGAAGAGTTGCAATTCCGGTTTCGGCAAGTGCATTGGCGAGTTCAGTCATAAAGGGATGCTCCATGCCTGCGCCGGCGCCATGCGCCAGTGCGATGATACATTTTGGCTCATCGGGCAATAAATATATGGCCGAAACTTTACCAATTGCAGCAGAAACCTGTATTTTTAATGAACGCTTTTTCATTGAAGGTGGCTTGATGTAAATTTAAACTAAGATAGAATTTTACGCGGTAAGGATTCATGAAATATTAGGGAGGTATTTCCGCCGGGCAGGTAACCCGGGAAAGGGGTGACCAGGGCGAATTGAGTTCTTTAGCTGGCTGATTTTTTTGCTTTTATTTTATTTACCTTTAAAAAAAATATATATATGAAAAAATTTCTTGTACCGTTGGATTTTTCTATACCATCAGAAAGTGCTGCTGAATATGCAATTGAAATGACTAAAGACATTCCGGGAAGTGAAATAATATTGTACCATGTGTACAAAAATGATATCTTTTCCCTGCTGAGTGATAGTGCAGATGCCTCCCGGAAAAAGGCAACAGATGCTGACCTGACAATTGTAAAAGATTTTCTTAAAAACAGCCCCAATCAGAAAGTATCTATTGAATCAGAAGAAGGTTCTTTTATTGATAACATTTCAAAGTATGTTTTAAGCAACGATATAGACATGGTGATTATGGGCATCAGTGGGAATTCAGCAAGGGCGAATGTTAATATTGGAAACGATACCGTGAATATGATCAATAATATGAACACGCCAATTATGATCCTCCCTCCTGATCTGAAGTTTAAAAAAGTGGATAATATACTGTTTGCTTCAGATTTTAAAGATGTCGCACGTAAAACGCCTTTCGATTCTCTAAAAAAGGTATTGGATTTCTTCAACGCAAAACTTAAAATACTGAATATAGACAGTGAACATTACATTGAGCTTTCCGAAGCGTATAAGATCGAAAGAGGAGAAATGGAATCTAAACTTCAGCAGTATAACCCTGAATTCTTTTTCTTACGGTCTTATGATTTTTTGGAAGGCATCATCACTTTTTCTGAAACCGAAGAAACTGATATTATAATTACGGTTCCTAAAAAGCAGGGCTTTTTCAACCAGCTTTTTAAAATCTATACAAGGAAGCTTGCCCTCGCCAGTCGTAAACCTATTGTGGCCATTTCCAGGTAGGCTGTTTTGCTGGCCTGGTTTCCGGTATTTCATTGGGCGGGTTACTTCGTCGCTGCGGGCAGCCTTGTGTACTCAATATCGTTTAGTTTCACTTAGTCACGATGGCAATCTAATGCTAAGAGTTGAATAAGAAATGAGGGAATTTGTTGGTTTTACTATACATAACAGGCTCCTGAGCTTTTTTATCCTTTCTTTTTTCTTGATACAACTGCAGAGAGTGATGAGGCACAAAAAAGTGTAAGAGGGAACTATCTGCAATAGATTATGAGTATACCCTTTTAATGTTTGTTTGTCACTTTTTCTCTTGAAAGAAAAAGTAACCAAAAAGTTCAAGGAAAACACGATCGCTCCGCGCGTTTTTCCTTGCTTGCGCGCGGCAAAAGCCGGTATATAATTCTTTACAAGGATACAGTATTTACAACGATACAGCGGTAATCTCTCGTGGTTTACGTGATTGTAAGGAGCCGACATTTATGATTATCGCCTGGTTAGTTTAAATGGCTACGTGGCAATCTCATCCATAAGATTTGCTATCTTCTTTTTTAAAGAGATAAAAGAAATTAATTTGCATTAACAATAAACACTTACAATTTTGAGAAAAACAGCGATAGTAACAGGAGCCAATGGCAACCTTGGTGAAGCGGTTGTGAAAAAATTTATTGACAGTGGCTACCATGTTATTGGAACCGTTCGCCATAAACAGGAATCCAAAGCAGGCAACGAAAAACATGCAGAAGAAGCAGAACTGGACCTGCTGCAGGAAGAAGATTGTCAAAAGTTTGTGGAGGACGTTGTTGCAACAAATAAGGTAATTGACGTGGCGGTATTAACAGCCGGCGGTTTTGTTATGGGCGATATTACCAAAACCAAAACCAGCGATATTGCCAAACAATACCAATTGAATTTTGAAACGGCCTATAATATTGCGCGCCCGGTTTTTAGGCAAATGATAAAGCAAAACAGCGGACGCATTTTTGTGATCGGTTCCCGCCCCGGGCTGGATACTTCTAAAGGGAAAGGAACAATTGCTTACTCTTTATCCAAGTCGCTATTATTTCGTTTGGCAGAATTATTAAACGCAGAAGCCAAGGGTAAAAACGTAGTCGTGAGCGTGGTAGTTCCCGGTACGATTGATACGCCACAAAACAGGGAATCTATGCCGGATGCTGATTTCAGTGCCTGGGTTTTGCCTTCCCAGATTGCTGAGGTAATTTATTTTTATTCGGGCGATGAAGCGGGTATTTTAAGAGAGCCGGTGATAAAGGTGTATAACAGGTCGTGATGGGCTGTGTGAAGGGTTGAAGTAGTAGACAATCTACCGGAAGGCACAGTAACCGAACTTTTAATTCATTTTCCTGTTTTTGAAATGCACGTTGCCTTAAAGCACAGTCATCAAAATCTTTACAAATCACCGGGTTTTAAGGCTGCTAATCACAATAATATGGATCGGTTGTATTGCCGGTTTTCATCCCTTTGTTATAACAAAAATGAAACGACCTGGCTTGAAGTTTTACGATTTCCATTTTTACACAAATGCCTTTGTCACTGTCAGGCGCTGCTATTGACTTTGATGAATGGGGCCTGATTTGATTAAGTTTGACAGTTGCTGATTTATAGGTTTTACCATTTGCGGTAAGGTAATCTATTTTCACCTCCAGGTCGTCAAGCAGTTTGTCGGTGCGGTTGTGGACGGTCAACGATAAATTCTTTATACCTTCCACTTCCGGGTGGGTGTTGGCATCTGTAGATACGCTTATATAATTAGGCCAATTGTTGCGGTAATCCATATATACAAGAGACGAATCCGCCGTCATCATTTTTTTATTGTTTACACTTTGTGCTTGTACAGGATTTCCAAAAAGGAAGCTTCCGATAATGCCGGTAATGATAAAAATTGCGGCCAGGATCAGGAGGGCCGGTATCCATTTTTTAGATACTGTGACTTTGTGATCTATCTTTATTTCGCTCGTGCCAGCTGAGTGTTTCATGACATTTGTATTTTAAAGGTTTCCTTTCAACACGTATTGTCAATACCCCTTAAATTTCAGGCATTTGGCGATGAAATCCTATGATGATAGTAAGTACTTAGCCTGACGTTCGTCATTCACTCCATTTTGCCGTTCAAGTAAAAAACGCGCTTCATACGTCTGCCGGTAAATTAGATTTGAAATACAGTTCCGTTAAAAAAAATTAATTCGGATGTGTAACTAAATACTAAATCTGTTCGTATCATAATCAGAGAATAAGAGGAAACGGTTTGTAGAAGAAAAACAGTAAACGAACTTTTTATTCATTTTTCTGTTTTTGTAAATGCAGGTTGTTGCCGAAAAGAAGCGCAGGAGAAAAGTTGATATTTCACCCATATATATAAAAGATTGCCATGTTCAAGAATCTGCTGAGGATCGCCTCCCGAAATTTTAAAAAAGATGCCTGGTATACCCTGCTGAATATTTTAGGGCTTACCATCGGTATCACCTTTAGTCTTTTTCTTATTTTTTATATCCGTGACGAACTGAGTTTTGATCGTTATAATAAAAAGGCCGACCGTATCTTCAGGATCGTTTCTCACATTCATGAACGGGATAAAAACACCGATTGGACCATCACACAGGCGCCACTCGCGGCTACTTTAAAAAAGGATTATCCCGAGGTGGAAGAGGCAGCAAGATTTCTCAGCAAGGAAAGGACGTTATTCAAAAACGGGGATAACAATTTTTATGAAACCAGCGTGTATTATGCTGACAGCAACGTGTTTAAAATATTTACGTATCCGTTTCTGCAGGGAGATCCTGCGCATGCCCTCACTGAACCTAACAGTATCGTTCTCACCAAATCGGAGGCGGATAAATACTTTGGCGAAAATAAGCCCGCGGTTGGTAAAACTTTGCGTTCGGTGTACGATGTGTATAAGGTAACAGGCGTTATCAAAGACGTTCCGCGAAATTCACACTTGCGTTTTGATATGCTGATCTCATGGACAACGTTGCCCAAAAACTTTAATGGCGGCGACGACAACTGGGGAAGCTTCAACAACTTTACCTACGTTTTGCTCAGGCCGGGAACAAGTGCTGCGGCTTTTGAGAAAAAACTGGTGCCGATGTACGACAAGTACATGGCAGCGCTGTTTGCCCAATTCAACGTAACCATGCATTATGGCGTGCAACCGATCACCGAAATCCACCTGCATTCCAAACTGGAAAACGAACCGGAAGAAGTGGGAAGCATGTCTTACATCTGGATATTTTCGGCGGTAGCTTTTTTCATGATACTGATCGCCAGCATTAATTACATGAATCTTACCACGGCACGTTCTGCGCGAAGGGCTAAAGAGATCGGAATGCGTAAAGTTTTGGGATCTAACAAAAAACAACTGGTTTTCCAGTTTTTGAGCGAATCAGTCCTTACTTCACTGGCGGCTGTTATTTTAAGTATCATTCTTGTGTTGCTGCTAATGCCTTCCTTTAATTCTATTTCAGGAAAACAATTTACCTGGCTTACGCTTTTTCAGCCTTTCAATATGTTTCTGTTGCTGGGCATTGGATTGGTGACCGGCCTTGTAGGCGGAAGTTATCCCGCCTTTTACCTTTCATCGTTCAAACCGGTGAGCGTGTTAAAGGGCGCACTTTCCAAGGCATCGGGCAACATTAATCTAAGGCGTTCGCTGGTGGTTCTGCAGTTTGCCATTTCCATGGTGATGCTCATTTGCACCTGGGTAGTGTACTCGCAGCTTTCCTATGTCCGAAACAAAGATGTCGGGTTCAACAAAGACCAGGTAATGACGGTTATCGTTAATACGGGAGAGGATGAACGCGGCAAGATCAACGCGATGGACAATGATTTTCGAAATCTTCCGGGTGTGAAACTCGTCGGTACGGGCAATAATTACCCGGGCGGGTCGAACCTGAATCTCAACCTCTTTCGGGTTCAAACAGATAGTGGTTATGTGGATAAAGCCGTTAATTGTTATACCATAGATGAAAACTTCCTGCGGGTATTGAACATCAAGGTTGTAAAGGGCCGCAATTTTGACAATCTCTCCGATACGTTGCATAGTATCGTCGTAAACCAGGCTATGGTAAAGCATTTTGGTTGGAAAGAACCGATCGGCATGCGCGTGAAATTTCCGGGCGACACTTCAGGAAATTACCTGGAAGTAGTGGGCGTAATGAAAGATTTTAACCAGAAATCCCTGTACAACCCCATTGAGCCGCTGTTGCTGTTTTATGGTCCTAATGGCAATATGATCCAGCTTAAGATGAACACGGCCAATCTTAAGAATACCATCGCCCGGGTGGGCGATACCTGGAAGAAATATTTCCCGAATTTACCTTTTGAATATAAATTCCTGGACAAGGATTTTAATTCGCAATACACCGCCGACCAGAGGCGGGGGAAAATATTTGCCGCATTTTCTATTCTTACTATTATCATTACCTGCCTTGGTTTACTTGGGCTCACGGCCTTTACTACCCAGCAAAAGCAAAAGGAGATCAGTATACGAAGGGTAATGGGCGCCAGCATTTCTCAGATCCTGAGGCTCGTCACCGTTAATTATCTGTGGCTGGCTTTGATAGCAGCGTTGATTGCATTTCCCATTGCTTATTATTTTATGAATAAGTGGTTGCAGGTATTTCCGTTTAACCAGGGGCTTTCAGTAGTGCCGTTTATCGTGTCGGCGCTGGTAATTGTGCTTACAGCGGTGCTCACGGTGATGTTCCATTCAACCAAAGCGGCCCTCGCAAATCCTGCAAATATTTTAAGAACAGAATAGGAAAAGGCATAGCAAATATTGAGATCTCGCCAAAAATTTTCAATATAAGGAAAAGGCCCGATTTGCGCGGGCCTTTTTAATACTGATGCCTGGTAATTCTTATCCTATTTTTGGATACGCCACATATCCTCCGCCTCTTGTTCGTCCATGGGTCACTTGCTGATCGTTATCTGCTGAAGTGGCATACAAGGTTTCGGGCCAGGCTACATAACCACTTTGAGAATTTTTAGATTGATTCCCTCCATTATCTGCCTCAGAAGTTGTGTTTTCTCCATTTTCCGGGTTAGACGGTGAATTTAATTTTCGCGCAAGCACTGCTGTTCCAAAGCCTAAGATGGCAATCAACGTAAATGACCAGCGTAGACTTACCGCCTGAGCGATAAAACCGATTAACGGCGGCCCGATCAGGAAACCCAGGAAACCAATGGTGGATACAGAAGCCAACGCTGTACCCGGAGACATGGTTTTTGATTTACCCGCCAATCCGTAAACGATAGGTACTACGGAAGAAACGCCAAAACCGACAAGCAAAAATCCTATCGTGGCGGTGACCAGGTAAGGAAAAAATACGGAGAGCAATAAGCCTGATGTTATCATAGTTCCGCTCATTTGCAATGTGCGCTTTACTCCAATCCTGGTTACCAGCCAATCCCCCACGAATCTTCCCGTGGCCATCATAGCCGTGAAAGCCACGTATCCAAGGGTAATCATAGAAGCCGGTGCTTCAACTATCTTTTTAAAATAAACGCCGCTCCAGTCAGCCATGGCTCCTTCACACAATAAAGTACAAAAGGCGATCAATCCTAAAAGAAGGATTTTTCGATCAGGTTTTACAAAAAGTTTTTGAGGTTCATTATTGCCCGCATCAGCCGGCAGAGCGCTTTTGAAAAAAAGTAATACCAGTATCATTGCAAAAGCGGCGACTGCTGAAAAATGAAAAAGCGGGGAGATTCCTGCCGATACGAATAAACCGCCGACAAGTGCCCCGGTAAAACCTGCAAGGCTCCATAGTCCGTGAAAAGATGCCATTACCGATCTTCCATACAAGCTTTCGACTCCTACCGCCTGGGTGTTCATGGCAATGTTAATAAGGTTTCCCATCACGCCAAAAGCAAAAAGTGAAATTACCAGTGAAATAACCGAAGGAGCTGACGCCAGTAATAATAATATTGCAGGATAAAATAATGCGCCTGCGATCATCATGGGTCTGCTGCCGTATTTTGAAACCAGCCAGCCAGATAAAGGAAGGCTAAGCATTAACCCGGCAGGCAATGCAAAAAGTACTCCGCCGAGAGCTCCGTCACTTAAATTTAATTTTGCCTGTATAGCCGGTATTCGGCTTGCCCAGGTTGCAAAAGTCAGTCCGGCAATAAAGAAAAATACACTCGTGGCGATTCTGTATCGTCGGTGCAAATTGTCTTTTTTTAAAATGGTATCGTTCAATCGATTGGTTTTATTAAGGCTTGACCAAAAAGCGCCTCTTTTAACCAAATTTATATTTTCTAAATTCATAATTTTAAATTTTGTTTAATAGCTTACTTATAGCTTTTGCTATTTAAGTCGTAAGCTGAGCAAAATTAGAACCAATCTATGCCGGATTGTAATCAATTTAATGCCCGTAAACGGATGCTTATCCTGTGAAATAATTGTGAAAAGCCTTGCCTGTATTGGGTTTGACAATAAGAGGAAGATGACGCCCAAACCCCCGGGTTCAACACCTTCCATTTACCACAAATGCCATCCTGGCATTCATTTGTTAAAAGAATGGTATAGTAAAACAAGAATACCCGCTATTTATTCGTTGACTGGTAATCCCGGGATTGTTTTCTTTAACCATGGTCGATTTAGGTTTATTTTATTACTATTATTTTTAAAGAAACAATACCTTTGCGAAATTCCTATAAATAAAAACACAGGGGCCTCCTGCTTCTATGCAGAAAGGCTTCTTTAAAAAACCTTTAATTTAAACACGACTCCCCATCGTTGTTGATTATCCGATATTCACAGCCCTAAATCTGACTATCCTAACATGATTAACCCTAACACCTTACACGCGATCTTCAGGATGTCTCCTTTTCCTGGTTTGATCTTATCCTCCCGTGATCCCTTTGAAATAATAGAAGCCAATGATGCTTTTAGTAAGCTTGCGGAAATGCCGAAGTCAAAAATAAGGCTAAAAGCGTTTTTTCTGTTTATCCCTATTCTTCCGTATGTGATGTGCAACGAAATAGGTTGCAGCGATCATTTGAAAAAGCTGTCAGAACAAAAAAGCCCGACAAAGTCGCGCCATTAAAGGTTAAAGTCGCACTTTCAAAAGATGGTGCAATGTCAGAACGGTCATGGGAAATTGAAAATATTCCGATCGTCAACAGCAATAGCGAGGTTGAGTGTATTTTTCAGGCCGTCACTGATGTTACCTGTAGCGAGGAAAAGAAAGTATCAAAGGATAACAGCGTGGACGAGATACGGCGCATGAAGGCTAACCAGGAAGCATTATTAAACGGGACCGATGATTTGATGTGGTCTGTGGACAAAGAAATAAAGATCATCAGCGCCAATCAGCCTTTTATCAGGAGAATGAAGGAAATGACAGGGAAAACCTTCTGCGAAGGGGATGAGATTTTACCGGAGATAAGTGATAAGGGTATAAGAACCTTCTGGGAATCCTGTTATCAAAAAGCGCTGAAAGGCCAGGCTTTGAATTTTGTAGACAGTTATTTCAACGCTAAAACTTCGCACACCGAATACATGCAGGTTTCAATTATACCTGTTTACGATCACAAAGCCCAACTCAGGAGTTTAACATGCCATACAAGAGACATTTCAGAAAGCACACGTAACCGCCAAACATTGGAGATGCTTTCGAAAGAGCTGATGCAGATACTGGATTCTTCCCTTGACGTAATTTGCACATTGGACGAATTTGGCAGATTTGTGAATGTGAGCGGAGCTGCTAAAAAGGTGTGGGGCTACCTGCCACTGGAAATGGTTGGAAAAGAGTTTACAGATTTCATTCCACAGGAAGAGGTTGAACGTAGCCTGGAGGTAAAAGAAGTAATAATGAAGGGCAAAAGCATTACCAACTTCGAAAACCATTATTTTCATAAAAACGGCTTTCTTGTGCCAATGGTCTGGTCTTCAAACTGGGATCCGGAAGAAAGGCTTTTTTATTGTATCGCCCGGGACGCATCTGAAATGAAGAAATCAGAGTTGGAAATGCATTTGCTGCTGTCGAATACCGATGAGTCGTTTATTATAGTAGATAAAAAATTGAATATCGTAGCATTTAACCGACAGTGCGAATTCATTTACAAAAAATATTTTAATAAGGAAATTGTAAAAGGCAGAAGTATACTTGATTACGCCATCAGTAGCGATACGAACGAACTGAAAAACTTGTATCGAAAGGTTTTCAAGGGAAGTATTGAAACCCAACTGTTATTTATCCCCGCTGATGATGGACCCCGGGTGGTTTCCTTAAAATTTAAGCCGGCGGTAAACGATAAAGGCAAAATTATAGGGGCATTTATTTCGGCCATCGACAGTACGGCAGCGGTTATGGCCCAACGGGAGTTGAAAGAATCAGAAAAGAAATACAAATTTCTGTTTGAAAATAACCCTTCACCCATGTTGATCTGGGATTTTAAAACCAGGCAAATTATTGATTGCAACGAGGAAGCCCTGTTATTATATGGATACACAAGAGATGAATTTCTACAACTCGATATTACCCGGATACGTCCCGAGGAAGATATTGAGATTTTGAACAAATACACGGCCAGTGAAGAAATTTATGGTGAAGTTCATCACAGAATATGGAGGCATAAAAAGAAAAATGGTGAAATAAGGATGGTAGAAGTACATGGCCACCTGGTAACTTATAATAAAAGGAGAGTGTCTATTGCTCAAATAACGGATGTTACTGAAAAAATAAAAGCACAAAAACAAATTAAAGATTCTGAAGAGCGCTTCAGGGTTTTATTCTACAACAGCCCGATGCCTATTTGGGTATATGATATCGCCACGCTTAAAATAGTAGATGTAAACGAAAGGGCCATCGATCATTATGGTTACAGTCGGGACGAATTTCTCGGCATGACGATAAACGATATAAAGCCGCATGAAGAATTGGAAAGAGTAGAAAAATTTCGTGATGAAATTGAAAACGGAACAGAGCGAATCAATTTTGGCATTTTTACGCAATTAAAAAAAGACAAAACGAGGATAAAGGCCGATGTTTCCGGGAACAAACTTTCGTTCCTGGGAAAAGATTGTATGGTGATCGTAAGCAACGATGTTACGGAAAGAGAAAATGTGTTAGCCAAACTTAAAGAAAAAGAAGAAAGATTATTGTCTGCACAACGGATAGCCAAATTGGGCTATTGGCAAACAATTCCGGGAAGCAATCATCTTTTCTGGAGCGATATGGTGTATGACATTTGGGGCGTTGACAAATCTATTACATCAGTAAGTATGGAATTTTTCAAAAATTCACTCCATCCTGACGATGTTGATGCGTTTGCCAGGGAACACGAACTGGTTTTTGCCGGAAAAAAAGATCACGACCTGGAACACCGCATTGTTTTGAAGGATGGGTCTGTTAAATGGGTGCATGAAAAAGGTAAAATTGTTAAGAACCCTGACGGTGAAATGGTTTTGTTTGAAGGAACTGTTCAGGATATCACGATTGAAAAGGAACTTTCGCTGTCGTTACAGAAAAGTAATGAACGCTTTGAACGCGTTGCCGAAGCTACGAATGATATCATTTGGGAATGGGATATGATCAACCGGCAATTATTACGAGGGAAAGAATTTCGGAAACTCTTTGGCGCCAACGACACCCTTCCTGCCGATAAACCTGAAGTTTCATCATTGAATATTCATCCTGATGATTTACCGAAAGTGGTTAAAAGCGTCAATGAGGCTCTTGCTAATAAAGAACAGATAAAATGGGAAAGCGAATACCGTTTTTTGAAAGCCGATGAATGTTATATGTATGTACTTGACCGCGGATTTATTATCAGGGATGAAAATGGAAATGCAATACGGATGGTGGGTGCAATGACTGATATAACCGACCGAAAAAATTATGAAGAATCACTAAAACGGCTAAACGATGAACTGGGGAAAGCCAATAAAGATCTTGCTATTTCCAATGCGGAACTGGAACAGTTTGCTTATATCGCTTCCCACGATTTGCAGGAGCCATTACGAATGGTCAGTAGCTTTCTAACCCAGATTGAAAAAAACTATGGAGAAATGCTGGACGAGAAGGGTAAAAAGTACATTTATTTTGCCGTAGACGGTGCCAGCAGAATGAGGCAGATTATTCTTGATCTTCTTGAATATTCAAGGGTTGGCCGTTTGGAGAGCAACAAAGAAGTGGTAGACTTTCGCGAATTGGTTAACGAAGTGCTGATCCTTCAGCGAAGGCAGATAGAAGATACCGGTGCGATAATAGAAGTTGGAGAATTGCCCGTAATTGAAACTTTTAAGACTCCGCTCCGACAGATCCTCCAAAATCTCGTAGGTAACAGCCTTAGGTTTAACAAAAAGAATCAAACCGAAGAACCACTCACGATTGAGATCTGTTCCAAAGACAATGGATGCCATTGGCTCTTTAGTGTAAAAGATAGTGGCATTGGTATACACCCTGCGTATTTCGAGAGGATATTTGTTATTTTTCAAAGGTTGCATAATAAAGAAGATTATCCCGGCACAGGTATGGGACTGGCGATTACAAAAAAGATTGTTGAAAGTCTTGGAGGAGAAATTTGGGTTGAGTCAGAAGTTAACAAAGGAAGCATTTTCTATTTTACACTGCCGAAATGTTAAACAGATTTGAAACATAGCTCTAAAAAGAACAAAATACATCAAGCCTTAAAATAAACGTTTAATTTTACAGCTCCCGAATTTAAAAAGCAGGAAGCATGAAAGAGGAGTTTTTAAAGAATATTTATTTAAAGCAACAGGAAAAAGAGCAGGTTCCTTCTAATAAAATAATTGCCAACTGGGCGTCCAAACTCATATGTATTTTGTATCCTGAAATGTCTAAATGCAGTTATCCTACACTGCAAGCCATTGAGGAAGAGTTGAAGAAACTTCAAGGAGAACTGAAACAGATACTGGATGCCACCAAAGCGTGCAGTGAATGCGATCATGATAAAGTTAGCGCCGAATTTTTCAACCAGCTACCTGAACTCTACCGGGTTTTAAATACAGATATTGAAGCCATTCACCAGGGCGATCCGGCTGCCAAAAATGAATTTGAAGTGATCCGCGCTTATCCTGGTTTTTTTGCGTTGTGCTTTTACCGGATAGCACATGCATTGCATAAGCTGGAGGTGGTGCTCGTTCCGCGCATTCTTACAGAATATGCTCATAGCAGAACAGGAATCGACATTCATCCGGCAGCGCAAATCGGCGAATATTTTATGATTGATCACGGAACCGGTATTGTGATCGGCGAAACATCGGTGATTGGCAAAAATGTAAAAATGTACCAGGGGGTTACGTTGGGAGGAATGAGCATCGACAAAGGTATGGCTCGGCAAAAACGCCATCCAAATATTGAGGATAATGTGGTGATCTATTCAAATGCGACGATTCTTGGCGGCGATACTTTGGTAGGGGAAGGATCGGTAATTGGAGGTAATGTATGGCTTACGCAGTCCGTTCCTCCGGGATCCCTGGTGATGCAAACTCCTCAAATAACTATTGTAGAAAATAAATTTGTAAATAATAACGTGTAAGTAATGCCGACGATTTTAGATACTGTAGGAAACACGCCAATCGTAGAACTGCAAAGACTTAATACCAATCCAAATGTAAAAATATTTGCAAAGCTTGAAGGCAATAATCCCGGCGGAAGCGTGAAAGACAGGCCTGCACTTAACATGATAAAAAGCGCTTTGGAACGTGGCGATATCAACAGTGAGACGAAATTGATTGAGGCTACCAGTGGGAATACCGGCATTGCTTTGGCGTTGATGGCCAATATTTACAACCTGCAGATAGAATTAATCATGCCTGAAAATTCCACCCGCGAAAGAGTACTTACGATGGAAGCCTATGGTGCAAAAGTTACCTTGATGGAAAGCATGGAAGCCAGTCGTGATTATGCGGATGAAAAAGGTGCGGGCGGCGAATATTTTTTGTTGAATCAATTTGCCAACCCGGATAATCCGGCAGCGCATTATAAAACCACCGGGCCGGAAATCTGGAGAGATACAGATCATCAAATCACTCATTTTGTTAGTTCGATGGGAACTACCGGAACCATCATGGGATGTTCCAAATTTTTAAAAGAACAAAATCCCGATATTCAAATTGTTGGTTGCCAGCCTTCAGAAGGATCGCAAATTCCCGGCATTCGGCGCTGGCCAAAAGAATACATTCCCAAAATTTTTGAACCCGAAAGAGTAGATCGTGTGATCGACGTTTCACAAGAGGAGGCTGAAGAAGTTTGCCGGCAATTGGCCAAACAGGAAGGAATTTTTGCCGGAGTAAGCAGTGGAGGAGCGGCAGCAGCCTCTATCAGGTTGAGTAATGAGCTGAAGGAAGGGGTTATTGTTTTTATTGTTTGCGATCGCGGGGATCGTTATTTAAGTAGTAATTTATTTGGGTAGAATATTTATTCCTCATTTTTGAAAGCAGGTCTGGCCTGCTTTTTTTGTTGTTATAAAACTGAAAAATTCCGGTCATTATCGACGCAGGGAAATCCTACTACAAAAAAATTAATTTCAGCATCAAAATTCCCCGGGAAACTTCGTTTACTGCACAGCTTTTTTTTGGCAATTTATGAAAAGGTATTTTGGATTTAGACTTTATTGCAAACAAAGTAACGATCAAATTCCGCTGATGTTTGAACGAATGAATTATTGTAGACATCACAATTGCTTTATTCCGTTCATCTATAATTTTATGCGGAACGTTTTCTATTGACAAAACAAGAATTTTCAGTTCAGTCGCAAAAAATAATCTTTCAGGATATTTATTAAATGTTTCAGTCATGCTGTTAACGGTATCTTAACAGAAGTCAATACCATACTGCATTACCGCCAATACCAATTAGCTTTTTAAGGCTTCGGAAACCCGATACTTTTAAGTCTCATTCCTTCACCATCTAAAAATTATAGTTATGAAAAAGCTTATTCTTACATGCTTCGCCGCCATATTGAGCGCAGGCATTTTTGCATCACCGTCCCATCCGGCCTCCGTAGATGAATCAGCAAAAATTCTGAAAATATTTCATCAAAACTTTCCGGAAGTAAGCAATCACTCAATTTATCACGCAGGAGATTTTTACATAGTTCATTTCTCTAATGAAGAGAAACAATCTTCATGTCGTATTTATTATGACAAGGATGGAAATGTGGTGCAATCCATTAGCTATTACACCGCCGAAGACCTGTCTCCTTTCATGCGCTCAAAAATTGCCAAAAAATATAAGGGCAAAGATATAGAAGGGGTTACCGAGGTAACGAATGCCAGCCAACATTACTACCAGGTGATAGTGCAGGATGCCTCCACCATGTTGATCGTACATGCCTATGACAACGGACTGATGCATACTGAAAAGAAATTCAAGAGAGCGGCCTGAAGGAAAATTCCTCCAAAAACCAAACTTTAGATAGAGAGTTTGGTTTTTTTTGCTCATGTCATATCACTTTTCTGTCACCAATGCTTTTAGATATGTTTTAAATAGTTCTTATTTATAAAATAAACCTTTGTGAGGATTAATTTTTCCCGGACATGAAAACAGCTAATAAAAACAGAAGAAGACTGATTGTAAAAGACGGCCTCAAAAATTTTGTGTTGCCGGTAGGCGATATTGCTATGCTGTATATCAGTGGCCGCAACGTATTTGTCGTCGATCATGAATCAGAAAAATATACTTTTAATAAAAGCCTTACTGAAATTGAACAGCAACTTGATTGCAATATATTTTTCAGGGCGAACCGCCGCACCATTGTGAATATCAATTTCATTAAAGCCTTTACCATTTGTAAATGCAATAAATTAAAAGTGGAAATGAATGTTTACGTCCCCGACGCTGAAATTATTGTAAGCCAGGAAACAGCGCCTCTTTTTAAAACCTGGATTTGCGAATCTTAGGCAGGCTTACCCCTCAAATTAAAAATCAAAATATTTCTTCGTTTACTGTCATTGAATTCAATCTGAATCTCATTATTGTTTACTTTTGCAGCAGCCTTTTAAAGGCATCCTTAAATAGTGTTTTTAATTTAATTCACCCCGGTTAACTGCTATAAAAAATTCGGTTAGTATTTATAGGATTAAACCCCGAAATTGTACTTTTGCGCACATTAACAACGATAAATCAAATTAGATGAATGACCTTTTTGAAAAGATGAAGAAAGATGCCGGTCCTATAGGTGCCCATCTGAAAAGAGCTCATGGATATTTTGCTTTTCCCAAGTTGGAAGGAGAGTTAGGAAACAGGATGAAGTTTCGTGGTAAAGAAAAAATAGTTTGGAGCCTGAACAATTATTTAGGAATTGTGAATCATCCCAAAGCCAGGGAAATTGATGCGGTTGCTGCCAAAAAATGGGGCATGGGAAACCCAATGGGATCAAGGATGATGAGTGGAAACACGGTTTTGCATGAGGAACTGGAAAGGGTATTAGCTGATTTTGTAAGTCGCGAAGATGCCATGTTACTAAATTTCGGTTACCAGGGGATAATGAGTTGTATAGATGCATTGGTGAGCCGTCATGATATAATTGTTTATGATGGCGAATCACATGCATGCCTGGTAGATGGGGTTAGACTACATATCGGTTACAGTTATAAGTATAAGCATAACGATATTGAAGATTGTGAAAAGCAACTGCAGCGAGCTACAGTAATGGCGAAAAAAACAGGCGGCGGTATTTTGGTGATCACAGAAGGCGTATTCGGGATGAGTGGTACACAGGGAAATATAAAAGAAATTGTTGCACTGAAACAAAAATACAACTTCAGGTTAGTGATAGACGATGCGCATGGTTTTGGTTCTATGGGCCCTACCGGCGCGGGTGCGGACGAAGCGCAGGGTTGCCAGGGCGAGGTAGATCTTTATTTTAGCACATTTGTAAAAAGCATGGGAAGTATTGGCGCTTTCATAGCAGGGCCAAAACATGTAATTGAATTTTTACGGTACAATGTTCGTTCTCAAATTTATGCAAAGAGTCTTCCATTGGTGGTGGTAGATGGAATGCTAACAAGAATGGAAATGCTGAAAACCATGCCTGAGTTGCGTGAAAAATTATGGCATATTGTAAATCGTTTGCAAAACGGATTAAAAGAAAAAGGGTTTGATATTGGTGCCACCAACAGCCCTGTTACCCCCGTATACATGAAAGGTGGATTGCCCGAGGCTACCAATATGGTAACCGATATTCGTGAGAATCATAATATTTTTTGTTCGGTGGTAGTTTACCCGGTAATTCCGAAAGGGGAAATTATTTTCAGAATTATTCCTACGGCGGCACATACGGATGAAGATGTCGATATTACGTTGAAAGCATTTGAGGAAACCAAAAAGAAATTGGACGCCGGTGAATATAAAGCAGAAGATATTCCTGATATGTCTGATGCCGGATATAAAGAAAAAACAGTAGCATAAATAAAACCGGGCTTTGTTTGCAAAGCCCGGGTAATTAAAACCTTAACCATTTAATCTTAAACCTTAAATCAGAGGATCTACTTATAAGTCGGAAAAAGATTTAAAATGGTTGCTTCGCAAGAGGTTATTTGAGTGATCATTAATTTTTTATAATCGAGGCAGCATAGAAAGCTGCCTTTTGATATTCTCATAAAGTAACAAGATGCAATCCTACTTTAAACTCATGTGAGCTACTGTTACTTTTAAAATGTCAATCAGCCATTACCGGGAATAAAAATTATACGAATTTGTTCTTTTACTGCGAAAGAAAATAATTGTAATTTTAGGGAACCATGACACAAACATTAACGTGTCCGCCGAAAACTATACGGGAAGTTTGGGAAAGTTCTACCTGAAGGAACTTTGTGTGAACTTATCAATAACCAACTAATTATAAGTCCTGCTCCTGTTATTCTTCATCAACAAATTTTGAATGAAATAAATATTGAAATTTCTATTTATTTAAAGAAAAATCCAACCGGTAAAATATTTATTGCACCGGTAGATGTTCAATTTTCTCCGGAAAATATTTTACAGCCTGATCTGCTTTTCATAGAAAATAAAAACCTGGATAAAATACAAAAAAATGGGTTGTATGGTGCCCCGGATTTGATAATTGAAATACT
The DNA here is from genome assembly GCA_963783125.1 of uncultured Chitinophagaceae bacterium. GTDB lineage: Bacteria > Bacteroidota > Bacteroidia > Chitinophagales > Chitinophagaceae > Ginsengibacter. The sequence continues at coordinate 102,856 of CAWAMQ010000005.1, read as the reverse complement.
TTCTCCAGCCACTGCTAAATTGGATTTTAAAGAGAAGAAATCAGTGTATGAAAAATTTGGTGTTTCCGAATATTTCATTGTTGATCCGGACTCAAAATTGGTTGATTCATTTATTCTTAAAAAGGGAAAATACGAAGAGCAGAAACGCGTTGCCGGCAAGATCAATTCTAAAATATTGTCGACAAAAATTTCTTTTTAATTTTTTCAATCCAACAGATCCGGCCTTTTTTGTTTGGTTATTTCTACAGATTGCTCATGCCGCCATTCTTCAATTTTTGCATGGTTGCCACTCATTAAAACCTTTGGCACTTTCCATCCACGAAATTCTTCCGGCCTCGTGTAAACCGGCGGTGCCAGTAAATTATCCTGGAAAGAATCAGTAAGCGCTGAAGTTTCATCATTTAACACTCCCGGAATCAATCTGCCAATTGCGTCAACCAGAACTGCCGCGCCGAGCTCACCGCCACTCAACACATAATTGCCGATAGAAATTTCTTTGGTAATAAAATGATCACGCACTCTTTGGTCGATACCTTTGTAGTGGCCGCAAATGAGCAATAAATTATTTTTTAAAGAAAGAGAGTTAGCCATCTTCTGATCAAAAATTTCGCCGTCAGGGTGTTAGAAAAATTATTCGTCATAAGTAGTTTGTTTTTGCAACGATTCGATCGCATTTACCAATGGTTCTATCATCATTACCAATCCCGCGCCGCCGCCAAATTGGTAATCGTCTACCTGCCCGTGTTTGTAATTTGTATAATCTCTAAGATTGATCAGATTTACTTCCAACAAACTCTTTGTCTTTCGCTCTTTTTAAAATGGAATGCGCAAAAAAACTTTCCATCAATTGCGGAACAACAGAGATGATATCAATTTTCATCAGGCAAAGATAGAGGTGCAAGAGAAAAAAAAGGGCATATAGAAAAATTACATTTTTAACTGTTTTCAAATGCTGCCACTAATTTGACAATCAGATTTATATCAATCATCTTTGCTGGTACGAGTTTTTAGAAAATATTTGCCTTCCTTGTCTTAGCTTTTTACGTTAGTTTTATAATGAACAATAAAGCATTAAGTCCCCAAAAAATAAACTTACATTTGTTTACTATTTATTTTTAGCAAACTATAAGATTCCACCAAAAAATCTTATCTATTTAACTGTGAATATTTCCTTATTTGATTAAATCATACTTATGCAAAAGAAAATACTTTTTCTGATGATGGTTCTACTTGCGGGTACGTGTTATTCCCAGACTTCACTCCCATCTAATTTTTTTCTTAAAACTCTGCCAAACGGCTTGCAGGTATTAGTTATTGAAGATCATAGCGTGCCACTGGCTACTATCGAAATCGCTACGAAGAATGGTTCCTATACTGAGCCTCCCGAGTTTAATGGCCTAAGCCATTTATATGAGCATATGTTTTTTAAAGCAAACAGAGATTATCCTAACCAGGAAGCTTTTATGGATAGAGTTAAGGAATTAGGTATTTCTTTTAACGGAACTACCAATACCGAAAGAGTAAATTATTTTTTTACACTCCCTAAATTTAATCTGACAAAAGGTTTACAGTTTATGAACTCCGCGATTCAATATCCGAAATTTGACACTTCGGAAATGAGAAAGGAAAATGTAGTGGTGGATGGTGAATTTCAAAGACTTGAATCCAATCCTTTTTTCGCTTTAAGCGATTCAATGAATCACCATCTGTGGGGAAGCCTTTACAGCAGAAAAAATGTGATTGGCAACCATGAAGTGATCCTCACGGCTACTCCGGCTAAAATGGAAGCTATTAAAAACAAATATTACTGGCCCAATAATTCTCTTCTTACCGTTGCTGGTGATGTAAAACACGAGGATGTTTTTAACCAGGTAGCAAAAATAATGGGAAGCTGGAAATCTTCCGGCTTTGATCCTTTTAAAAAATATCCGATTCCTGAATTTAAGCCTTTGCAAAAAACGGACTATTTTATCGTTCAATCAGAAAATGCAAAGGTGCCCATTATCATGTTTAACTGGATGGGGCCAGATACGCGACACGACATAAAAGCTACGTATGCTGCCGATGTTTTTTCCTATATTCTCAGTCAAAATTCTTCAAAATTGAGCCAGGCTTTAACAGAATCGGGACTAGCATTGCAGGTTCAGTTCAGTTATTTTACTCAAAAATATGTGGGACCGATTAGCCTTATAGTGATACCAAATCCGGCAAAAGTCAAAGAATGTTTTGAGGAAGTAAAAAATCAAATAAGCATGATGGATAATGATGACTATTTTACTGATGAGCTATTAGAAACGGCTAAACGCCAGTTGGAAATAAATGATGTAAGACAAAAGGAAATTACTTCTGACTATGTGCATACTGTTTCTTTTTGGTGGTGTTCTGCTACACTCGATTATTATTTTAATTACATCAATAATTTAAAGAAAGTTTCGAAAGCTGATATTCAGCAATATGTAAGAAAGTACATAAAAGATAAGCCTCACGCAGTAGGCTTATTAGTGAGTCCGCAAATGAATGCGCAACTACATCCGGAAACTTTTTTCACCTCTAATTAATCCATAAAAACATAATCATGAAAAATTGTATTTTTTTCATTTTGGTACTAGCCATTTTAATATCATTTCAGCCGGTAGTAGCGCAAAGCAATGCACAAAAATTTACCGTTGATGGCCTTGAGGTTATTATGAAGCCAACTGTAAAGGACATCATAAACGTCAGTGTTTATTACAGAGGAGGCGTTACCAATTATCCCGTTGAAAAAGCTGGTATTGAAAATCTTGCTCTTGCAGGCGCGCCGGAATGCGGCACTAAATTATTTTCAAAAGATGCTTTTAAAGATAAAGCAGATAAATTTGGTATCAATATTTATGGATCTTCATCCTACGATTATGGTGTCATAAGTCTTAACTGCATCAGCAAGTACTTTGATGAAGGCTGGAGTTTGCTTGCAGATGCTGTAAAGAACCCGATTTATAACGAAAAAGATTTTGATCTTTTAAGACAGAAAGTAATTTCAGGAATAAAAAATGCCGATGCTAATCCGGATAGCAAAATAGTTAAAATGGCCATAGCCAGTACCTTTAAAAATACGCCGTATGATATTGACCCGACAGGGGAAGTGAATACAGTAAACAATCTTTCTGCAACTACAGTAAAAGATTATTATTATAATACATTGTTGAACAAAAACCGGATGTTTATGGTGGTAGTTGGTAAGATTTCTAAAGAAGATATTATCAGCAAAATTAAAAAAGCGTTTGGCGATCTGCCCTCTAAAACTTACACAGCCTTTGATTATCACACTCCTGAAATATCCTCCAACACTTTGACTATAGAACCAAGGAAATTGGCCACTAATTACATAATTGGAGTATTTAATGCACCTTCATTTACATCCGACGATTATGTAGCCAACAGCCTTGCGGTCACAGCACTAAGTGAAAATCTCTTTACTGAAGTAAGAACCAAAAGAAATTTATCATATGCTCCTTATGCAAAGTCTCTAGGTCAGCAAATGCCATATAATTATATGTATGTAAGCACGACTGACCCGAAAGCTTCAGTAGAAGTAATGGTAAATGAAATAAACCGGATATTAACAGATGGCTTTTCTCAAAAAGAATTTAAAGACACTAAGAACCTTTTCATTACAAGCAATTATATGAAAGAAGAAAGCACTAATAGAATGGCTGATGCTTTAGGAAAAGATGAAATTTTAGGCAACTGGAAAATGGATGAAGAATTTATTGGTAAGATTCAAAAAACAACTCCGGCTGATATGACCAATGTTTTCAAAAAATATATTAAGGGAATTAACTGGAATTTTTTGGGAGATGAAAAAGCGGCAGAGGAGGCAAAAGATGCTTTTCATATGAAGGTGGACTAAGTATAAGAATTTATTTAAATCCTTTAAACAATTGGTCTAGATCACGTTTATGTTTTTTTGTTGGCCGACCTTGCTTGCTCTGTCGTTTTCCGGTGTTAAAAACAAAAGCGCTGGATTGGGTTTTATCCGCAGTCTCTTCAGGAGAAAGATCCAAATAATGTTTTATGGCTTCTTCATATTTCACGCGGGTGTGCAACAAGGAAGTTACTTCGATTTTCCATTTTTTATGCTCTGTTTTTATATCGTACTGATCCCCCAAAGCTACTGTTTTAGAGGGTTTGATATTGGTTCCATTATTTTTTACCTTTCCTGAATTACAGGCTGCAGCGGCAAGGCTACGTGTTTTAAATATCCTTATCGCCCATAAATATTTATCAATTCTTAGCTTTTCCTTTTCTGCCATAGGCACAAATTTATTCGATTTAAATAAAAGGAAAGGTAAGCTAAACGTCTTTCTGTATTTTTACGGGAAATAATAAAATATATGAAATTTAAACCCGGAAGATTTTTACTTGTTGTCATTTTTTCAATCTCTGCAATTACTTCTTTTTCACAGTTCAGGCCAAAGGAAATTTACTGGACAGATGACGGAAGTTCAATTCTTAGTTTAGAGAACGGCAATATCGTAAAAACCGATCTTAAAACCGACCAGAAATCCGTATTGGTGAATAAGGAACAGCTAACGCCGGCAGGGGAAGAAGCGCCCCTGGATTTTAGTATTTATAGCTTTTCGCCGGATTATAAAAAGTTGCTGGTTTTCACCAACAGGGTAAAGGTGTGGCGATATCGCACCCGCGGCGATTATTGGGTACTGGATTTAGCCGGCAATAAATTATACCGGTTGGGTAAAACATTGCCATCCCAATCATTGATGTTTGCAAAAATTTCACCAGATGGAAAAATGGCTGGTTACGTGAGCGGGCATAATTTGTATGTGGAAGATCTTGCTACTCATAAAATAAAAGCACTAACGACTGACGGGACACGAAAATTTGTAAACGGAACTTTTGATTGGGTGTATGAAGAGGAATTCGGCTGTCGCGATGGTTTTCGCTGGAGCCCCGATAGTAAAAAGATCGCTTTTTGGCAGGTGGATGGAAGAAAGACACGTGATTACTATATGCTTAACACCACTGATTCTGTTTACTCAGAAATAATTCCAGTGGAATATCCAAAGGTTGGACAGCCGCCGTCCCCGGTGCGGATTGGCGTGGTAACGGTAGATAATGATAACATTAAATGGATGAAAGTTCCCGGGGATCCGAGTGAACATTATATTCCAAGAATGGAATGGGCCGATAATTCTTCGCAGGTGGTATTGCAGCAATTGAACCGGAAACAAAATGAAAGTAAATTGTTTTTCTGCGATGTGAATACCGGCGCTGCAAAGAATTTTTATACAGAAGATGATAAGGCTTTTATCGATATCAAATCAAGGTGGAACAATGACGATCCTACCGGTTGGGACTGGCTAAAAGGAGGAAAAGATTTTTTATGGGTTACTGAAAAGGACGGATGGCGACACATTTATCTGGTAGACAGGCATGGTAAAGAAACGCTGGTTACCAAAGGCGATTATGATATCGAAACGATCAAATGCATCGACGGAAAAGATGGGTATGTATATTTTATGGCTTCGCCTAGTAATGCCACACAACTTTATCTGTATCGTACTAAATTGGATGGAACCGGCAAATTAGAATTGCTTTCTCCGCCGGACGAGGTGGGTACTCATGATTATAATATTTCTCCCGAAGCTAAATATGCCTTTCACACTTTTTCAAATTATAAAACTTACCCGGCAAAAGAGTGGATTAGTTTGCCTGACGGCAAGCCTTTGGACCCCGCAAAAAGCATTGCCAACAATATGAAGGTGAATGAAAACAGCAATGTGAAATATTTTAAGGTAACAACCGAAGATAATATCACGTTAGACGGCTGGATGGTTTATCCTGATAATTTTGATTCAACAAAAATGTATCCTGTTGTGTTTTATGTTTATGGGGAACCGGCGGCTTCTACTGTGGGCGACCGTTTCGGCGCACAATTTAATTTTTTATACGAGGGTGATATGAGTAAGGATGGGTATTTCCAGGTTTCTGTGGACAATCGCGGAACGCCTTCTTTAAGAGGAGCAGCATGGCGTAAATCGATCTATGGGAAAATAGGAAGAATAAATATTCACGACCAGGCGATGGCAGCAAAAAAGATTCTCGAAAAACCATACTTTGATAAAGACCGTGTAGCAGTTTGGGGCTGGAGCGGCGGCGGCTCTTCCACGTTAAACCTGATGTTTCAATACCCGGACATTTACAAAACAGGAATTTCAATTGCAGCGGTAACCAATATGCTTTTCTATGATAATATTTATGAGGAAAGATACATGGGATTGATCCCTGAAAATAAAGAAAATTACGTTTTGGGCTCGCCCATTCATTATGCAAAAAATCTGCAGGGAAATTTATTATTTGTTCACGGCACCGGCGATGACAATGTACAGTATGATAATGCGGAAGCCTTGCTGAATGAGTTGATTAAATACAATAAAACATTCCAGTTTATGCCTTTTCCCAACCGAACTCACGCACTATCAGAAGGAGAGGGAACGCGGAAATTTCTTTCAAGGTTATATACTGATTATTTAAGAAAAAATTGTCCTCCAGGAGCGAGGTGATAAATAAGAAATATCGCTATTAAATATCCCGCTGAAATTTTTTAGCGGGTATTTTTTTTATTGTATAGTAAACAGACAAATTCTCCCCATTATCATTTTATCTAAAAATATAATCGCGAGAAGAATTGAAAATTATTGAAAGGAAATAAGCGCGAAAGAAAAAGTATCGGGGAGCGGACTTGAACCGCCGACCTTCGGGTTATGAATCCGATGCTCTAACCAGCTGAGCTACCCCGACATTTTGGGCGGCGAAGATAATACTTTGCCTAAAAAATACAATGCAAAAATTCTTGTTTTAATTTAGAAAGCCAGCAAGACGTTTACTATTTCTCCAGTATTTCGAATAATCGATTTGTATAATGTTGGTTAATAAAAATCACTAACTTCATTCCTTACTATTTTCTTTGATTTAACTAACGTCAATTAGTCATTGTTGTTACCAATTGTTTGCTTGATTTTGAATACCGATAAAATCTATAATGAACAAAAACCATAATTCTTGTATTTCAGGGAGAGGAGATTGCTTTTGAAAAATGCTAAGCCAGTCCTGATTGGCGCTTCAGGCCTGAATGGAATTTGTATAAATTTTTTTGAAGTAAATACCATTATTAATATCAAATATTAAAACATGAAGCAGGCTACAAAAAAGTTATTTTCAAAAATGAGTTCTTCGGAACCGGTTTCAGAAGAAATAAAAGAAGAATTATCGAAAGACGACCGTCGCAGTTTTTTAAAAAAAGCAGCACTTGGAGGCATTTCATTAGGTGCACTTTCTTTTGCTCCGATTGAGAAGACTTTAGCATTTACTACGCAAAAGATAAATCGATATTCTGCACCCTCAGATCTTAAAATTACTGATATGCGGATTGCAGATTTCGAAATATGCCCCATACTAAAAATTTATACCAATCAAGGAGTTTATGGTCTTGGCGATGTTCGTGATGGCGCTGATAAACGATATGCACTGGAACTTAAGAGTAGAATACTGGGAATGAATCCGTGTAATGTAGAGATGATCTTTAAAAAAATAAAACAATTTGGTGGACCAAGCCGACAGGCTGGAGGAGTTTGTGCTGTAGAAATGGCTTTATGGGACATCATTGGTAAAGTATATAATATTCCTGTTTACCAATGCCTCGGTGGCAAATACAGGGATCAGATCCGGATTTATTGCGATACGACAGCTACTAAACATACCCCCGAAGGATATGCCGAACGAATGAAAGAAAGACTGAACATGGGATTTACCTGGCTAAAGATGGATTTGGGAATTGAATTATTGAAAGATATTCCTAACACCCTGGTAAATGCTGACTTTTGGAAACAACAGGAAGGCGGAATGAGTCAATGGGGTAATCATGGATCTACCAGTTATGCTCAGACTAAACATCCTTTTACTGCTGTTCAGGTGACTCCGAAAGGAATAGATTACCTGGTTCAATTTGTGGCGGATGTTCGCCAGGCAGTAGGTTACGATATTCCTCTATCAACTGATCATTGGGGACATTTTGGAGTTAATGAGGCTATCAAGCTTGCTAAAGGTATGGAACCCTATGATCTCGCCTGGATGGAAGATGTGCTTCCCTGGTTTTATACCGATCAGTTACGTACTTTAACCGAAGCTACTACCACACCTATAATTACCGGCGAAGATTGTTACTTGTTGAATGATTTTAAACCATTAATAGACAATCATGCTGTCGATATTATTCATCCAGATATTAATTCTTCAGGAGGTATTTTAGAAACGAAAAAGATAGGTGATTATGCAGAAGATCACGGCATTGCTATGGCCTTGCATCATTACGCTACTCCTATATCTTATATGGCAAGTGTTCATGTAGCGGCTGCTACTCAAAACTTTTTAGCTTTGGAAGATAACGGTATTTATTTTCCATATTGGGATGATCTTGTAAAGGGAGTTAGTAAACCAATTATTAAAAATGGTTATGTAAAAGTTCCGGAAAAGCCGGGTCTTGGGGTAGAATTAAACGATGAGGTCGTTAAACAACATTTGATAAAAGGTGGAGGCTTCTTTGAACCTACACCTGAATGGGATGAACTTCGTTCCTGGGACAGAATACATAGTTGATCAAAGATATTTTAACGCTACACTAAAAACAATAAATATTTTGAGATGAAAAAAACCTTTATTTTATTAATCTCGTTGATTTTCTGTCTTCATTTCTGTAATGCGCAACAAGTGGGCGCATCACCGGAATACATTAAAGCGCTCACATCACAATGGGAAGGACCTCGTTCAGCAGATGGACGTCCTGAAGTTTCAAATTCAATTTTGCAACGTTTAAAAAAAGTGGCGATGGAAGAAGCGTGGGGCTATTTACGTGGCCATGGATATGATAATCAGTTTGAAGGAAATTGGAGAGTTCTTCACGCAGATAGCCCTATGACGGGGCGGGTAGTAACTGCGCAATACATGCCGGAAAGACCGGATTTTAAAAAAGTAATAAGACAAGCCGGGCTGTCTGAAGGGCGTGATTCCTCTGGTGGAACCAACTCGTGGCCAATCAATATTTTAAAACCGGGCGATGTTTACGTTGCAGACGGATATGACAGAATCATCGACGGCACATTAATCGGATCCAATCTGGGAAATGCCATTTATGCTAATTCTAAAAATGGAGTTATTTTTTACGGTTCAGTAAGAGATGAAGGTGGGTTAAATGAAATTGAAGGCTTCAACGCCTGGACAAGAGGGGAAGATCCTTCCTATCTTCAGCAAGAAATGCTTACTTCAATTAATGCTCCTATTCGAATTGGCAGAGCTATCGTGTTGCCAGGTGACGTAGTTTTAGCTAATAAATACGGAACTATTTTTATCCCTGCTTACCTGGTGAATGATTTGGTACTATCGGGAGAAGTTACACACTTACGGGACGAATTTGGATTCCAGAGATTGCATGAAAAAAAATATACTGCCGGAGAGATAGACAGTAAATGGAGCAAGGCTATTGAGGAAGATTTTTTAAATTGGCTTAAAAGCTATCCTGATAATAAATTGCCAATGACGAGGAAAGAACTAAACGATTACCTTGAGGCTCACAACGCAAATATGTAAATAAAAATTAGCCTTATTTGTTTGCCTGCTGCTATTGATTCTCAATTCTTCCCGGGTATATTTCCAGGGCTTTTTCCAGGCAATCCATCGCTATATTAATAGCATCCACATTTAGCACATAGGCAAGCCTTACCTCCGTTTTGCCGAGACCTTCGGTTCCGTAAAAACCGCTTCCCGGGGCAAGCATAACAGTAGCGCCATTGTATTCGAAGGAATTGAGCAGCCATTGACAAAAAATATCTGCATCGTCAATTGATAATGATGCCATTGCATAAAATGCACCACCGGGATTGGGACAAAAAACGCCGGGCATATTGTTCAGCCTTTTCACAATTGTATCTCTCCTCAGCTGGTATTCTGCTTTAATACCTTCAAAATAATCGGAAGGAAGATCAACGGCTGCCTCACCCAATATTTGGCCAAATTCAGGCGGACTTAATCTTGCCTGCGCAAATTTCATCGCCGTCTGAAGGACTTCTTTATTATGGGTTACCAAAGCACCTATCCTTGCTCCACAAGCGCTGTAGCGTTTGCTGATTGTGTCCATCAATATCACATTGTCTTCCACGCCATCGAGTTGCATCGCACTGAAGTGTTCGCCTTCATAACAAAACTCGCGATAGGCTTCATCTGAAAACAGATACAAATTATGTTTTTTGATGATTTTTTTAAGAACGTCCAGTTCGCCTTTACTATATAAATAGCCCGTTGGATTGTTGGGATTACAAATGAGAATGGCTTTGGTTTTATCCGTAATAAGCTGTTCAAATTCTTCAATAGAAGGTAAAGCAAAACCGCTTTCTATAGTTGAAGTGATAGGTTTAATGATGATTCCTGCTGAAATCGCAAAACCGTTGTAATTGGCGTAAAAAGGTTCAGGTACAATCACTTCATCTCCCGCATCAAGGCAACTCATGAAGGCAAATAAAATGGCTTCACTTCCGCCTGTAGTTACTATAATCTCATTATGATCAACATTGATATTTACCGATTGGTAATATTCTACCAGCTTACTCCGGTAGCTTTCATTACCGGCGCTGTGGCTGTATTCCAATATTTTAAAATCAGAATTCCGAACGGCGGCCAGTATTTCCGGTGGTGTTTCTATATCCGGTTGCCCGATATTAAGGTGATAAATCTTAATACCTTTCTTTTTTGCGGCTTCTGCAAAAGGAACTAATTTTCTGATAGGAGAGGCGGGCATTATTTTGCCGCGGTTACTTATTGATAGCATTGTACAAAGATAGCTGAGTAACAGTAAATTTATTTGAGAATTCGAATGGTATTCGTCCTGAAAAAATAAACCCGAAATGCCTGATTATAATGCATTTCGGGTCTTTTGGTAGCACGTACGGGATTCGAACCCGTGATTCCTCCGTGAAAGGGAGGCGTCTTAACCCCTTGACCAACGCGCCATTTTTTGTTAAGGGACGGCAAAGATAACCTCAGGCAGTTTTGCTGCCAAATAATTTTCACTCTTAACTCATAATAATTATCCAAAGGTGCGGTTTCACTAAAACTTAGGACAGGGAATTCCTTTGAAGCCCGCAGGTTTTTTTATGTAGATAACTGAAATTTCCATCCCACCGCGGCTTTGCGAGCCGGCTTTTAAACTGGAAACGTTGATATCATAAGTAGCTCCAATTCTCAACCCGGCAAATTCCAGGCCTACATAGGGAATAATAGCATCATCAAGGCGGTACCATAATCCGCCATAAACATTGGATGGCTCCTGGGATTTACTATCAATAACTGCAGCCAATGCTCCACCGAATACTGTTTCGGAAGCTTTGTTCTGATATTGATAAATGGCACTTGTATGAAAGGTTAGAATATCCGATACAGGGAAAAAACCTCCTGCACTTACCGTGGTCCTTGTGGCGATGTTCCAGGTAGCACCCTGGAAACTTTCGCTCGGCCTGTTGATGTGATACATGGAAGCGCCCACATAAAAATTGTTGGATTCATCTGTTGACATGGAATACAATAAACCAGCATTCACATCCAGATAATTGATATTAAGGTTGTTACTATTTACAAAAGTTTCCTGCGTTACGCCCGTAAAGCCGTAAGGAGTTAGCTGGTCTTCAAAAACAAGTTTATTTCTGTCAAGTCTTTTTTGACCATAAGTACCCTGGAACCCAATTCCCAATTGTTTAAATCCATCTTCATCCAATGATTTGTGATAAGAAGTGGATAAACCAACATAGGTATTTTTCAGGAGTCCATTGCCTGCCTGATCGTTGAGCGCTAAAATACCTATTCCCCAACGGTCGTAATCAGGAAGTTTATCTCTTAAGACGTCGAAATCGACGCTTACTGTAGATGTGGTATAAACGTTATCGAATGCCGGCCATTGATTACGGTAATTTACAGCCACCCTGACCGTTCCGTCAAATTTACCGGTGAGTGCCGGATTCAATGTAAGTGGTGACGAAAAGAATTGGGAAAAGTGGGGATCCTGTGCTTTTATAAACAACGAAATGAGGAAAAAAAAGCAAAGGAAAAATATAGTCTTTTTCATTATTTAAAGTTCAGGTACTCGTATCACTTAAAAGATAAGTGAACTATTGGGTAAAGCTAAAATATTTACACCATATTTAAAACAAAAAATGAATTTGATCACATCTGCACCTTTACGCCATAGGCAAGATCACCTGCATCGCCAAGTCCGGGCACGATGTATCCTTTTGCAGTCAGTTCATCATCAATATCACCGCACCATATTGTCGCCTTTGGTTCTGCCCGCTGCACATACTCAAGTCCTACTGTACAGGCAAGCGCACACGCAATGTGGATCTCCGAAGGATTGCCTGATTCTTTAATAAACTGCATTGCTTTTACCAGCGAAGCGCCAGTGGCCAGCATCGGGTCAGAAATAATTACAACCCTGTTTTCCATTTCAGGGCAACTGATATAGTCAAGGCTTATATCGAAGCTGCCGTCCGAATGATGTTTGCGATAAGCGCTGATAAAAGCGTTATCGGCTTTGTCAAAATAGTTCAATAAACCCGTGTGCATTGGCAGCCCTGCACGGAGAATCGTTGCCAGTACCGGCTGTGTTTTCAAGACTTTGCACACAGCAGTTCCCAAAGGCGTAGTTACTTCCTGTTCGGTCCATGGTAAAGTTTTACTTATCTCGTAAGCACACACCTCAGCAATCCGTTCGAGGTTCTTCCTAAAGCGCAGCCTGTCGTTTTGCACTTCCACATCTCTCAGTTCGCATATCCAATTGGTGATTAAAGAATGGTCGTCGCTCAGGTTTTTTACCATTATTACTGTTTTAAAGAAGCTTAAAGATAAGCGGAATATTTAAAGTTCTAAATTTGGACAAATCTAAAAATTAAATAGAATAATTTCTTTATGGTCTATAACGTGATTGGTTTAATGAGCGGAAGTTCTCTTGACGGGCTTGATATTGCCTTTGTTGAATTTTCTGAAACAGCAGGGAAATGGAATTACAAAATTAACTGCGCTGCATGTATAGAATATGATGATAAATGGATCGAAAGCTTAAAAAAGGCGATTCATCTTTCTGCTTTGGATTATCAATTATTGCATACCGATTATGGAAGATTTCTTGGAGAAAAGGTGAACGATTTCATTGAGCAATTCGGGCTACATCATAAAGTGAATTTAATAGCTTCTCACGGTCATACTACTTTTCATTTTCCCGGAAAAATGATGACGCACCAACTCGGCGACGGCGCTGCTATTGCAGCAGCAACGCAACTTCCGGTAGTAAGTGATCTCCGCTCAATGGATGTGGCTTTTGGCGGACAGGGTGCACCAATTGTTCCGATGGGCGAAAAATTGTTATTTCCTGATCATCATTATTTTTTAAATATCGGTGGCATTGCCAACATTTCAATCAATAGTAAAGCAACAAATAATTCAAATTTTTATTCTGATAATAATGAAATAATTGCTTATGATATTTGTGCTGCCAACCGCGTCTTAAATATGTTCGCTTCAGAAAAAAACCTGGATTACGATGAAGACGGAAACCTGGCTGCTTCGGGAAAAATTAATGAAGATCTTTTGCAAAAATTAAACGAGCTCGAATATTTTTCTTTGCCTTTCCCCAAATCTTTGGCGAACAGTTTCGGTACAGACATAATTTATCCTTTGATAAAAGAATTCAATCTTTCAACTGAAGATTGCCTGGCTTCTTATGCGGAACATATTGCTTTTCAAATAAAAAATTCGTTGCAGCCCTATTTTTCAAATAGCCAGGTTCAGCAACTTATGATCACTGGTGGCGGCGCTTTCAATAAATTTTTGATATCGCGTATAGAAAGGCTTTTGCAGGAAATAAATTTTGAAGTTGTTATTCCTGAAGATGAAGTGGTGATTTATAAAGAAGCATTAATTATGGCTTTGCTGGGAACACTGCGGTGGCGCGAACAAAACACGGTTTTGTTTTCGGTAACAGGGGCGTTAAGAAATAGTATTGGGGGTGCTTTGTGGCTGGGTACTGAAGCGTAGCTTCAATATTATTGTAGAATATTTAAGATTTTTTGTCGGGATATTTTAGCTATTTTTCCTTTTTAAATGATCCTTTATGAAAATAAAGTTTGCAAGCATAGTCATTTGCTCCGCCTTGTTGTTCGCCTGCAATTCAGAAAACGCTGTAAAAGAAAAAGAAAGTTATAACGCTACCAAAAGTTCTCTTCTCAAAAAAGAAGAAAAAGATCCTGCTGCTTTTATCATCGTAAAAGGAAACAGTAAAAAAAATATAGTGGGGCAAACGGTGGTGAAAGGCACTTTGGAGAACAAAGCTTCCGTTGCCATTTTTAAAGATGCAATTATCCAACTAAGGTTTTATTCCAAAACCAAAGCTTTATTGGAAACAGATAAAGAAACAATTTTTCAAATTATCAATCCCGGTGAAACGCAGGATTTTAAGACTAAATATTTTGCACCTAAAGGTACAGACAGTGTGGGATTGCAGGTGCTGGGTGCAAAGGTGATTCAGCAGTAACCTTTAAGATTTGGAAAAAGCAATTTGTATATTTACTTATGCTTTTTAAATTAGGAAATACAACGAAAGAGAACATCGACAAACTTTTAAATTTTGCCAGGAAACACCATATAAAGTTGTCTCCCTTAGATGATGTTGAGCAGAATACTTACCTCCCGGGAAAGCCGTTAACGCCCGATGAACTTTCGCAATTAATTGAGAATAACCGAACAAACGGAAGGATCACTATGGAAGATGCTCATTCTGTAATAAAAAGCCGGTTTAATAGTGCAGGTTAAATATACTGCCGATGCATTTAATTCCTTAGCAGCCTTAATAAATTTTTATTGAATCAAGAAAAACAAGCGGCGCTGGTATTCGCTGGCTGCATCGGTATGAAAATTTTTTAAAGAAGGCATTTGTAAATCCTGAGAAAACGAAAATATGTGGTAACAATACTTTAAAAAGCCTAAAACTTCGTTGTATTTATTTTAATGACTGGCTGATTGCATTTTCAATTAATAAAGATGCCATTTTGATAGAAGCGATTCTTCATAAGTCAAGAATTATGGATTGATTTTATGTTTCAGATTTATTTATAAATATTTACCAGTGAACAAACAAATAGCCATGATTATTATTTTGTGTTGAACATAACAATCATGGCTATTCGAAAATATTTTATTTCCCTGCCATTATTAGTCTCCTTTGTAATAATTGGCTCCCCAGAGTTGGTAGCGTTTATACATCTCCGGTAGTTCTTCCTTAAATTCTTCCAAATTTCTGTTGTCCTTGGGCGACCAAAGCACTTCACTTAATGCGCTCATTCTCGGGAAGATCATGTACTCCACTTTTTGAGGGTTCGACATGTATTCTGTCCACACATTTGCCTGCGCGCCTAAAATATAATGCGCCAACGAATCATTCAACTCTCCCGGAACCGGATGGTAATTGTAAACAGTGTCAAGCGGAAGGTAACCGCCGATTGTAAGACTGTCCGGGTTTTTCGTTTGTGCATGATCGAAGTACACATATTTCCCCGGCGTCATAATCACATCGTGATGCTGTTCGGCTGCATCAATACCGCCTTTCTCTCCGCGCCAGCTCATTACAGTGGCATTGGGTGCAAGTCCGCCTTCTAATATTTCATCCCAGCCGATGATGCTTCTGCCTTTGCTGTTTAAATATTTTTCTATTCTTTGGATGAAATAGCTTTGCAACCCGTTTTCATCTTTCAGGTTTTTTTCTTTTATCAGCTTTTGGCAAAAAGCAGATTTTTTCCAATAGGTTTTCGGGCATTCATCTCCGCCAATGTGTATATATTTTGATGGGAACAATTGCATCACTTCGTCTAGTACATTTTCAATGAATTTAAAAGTGTATTCAGAAGGGCAGAAGACATCCGGGAACACACCCCATGCCTGCTGAACCTGCTTACCAACGCGGCTTCCGGCCCATGGCACACGGCTGCTGATTTCAGTTGATTGATCGGGGAAGCAACTTAATTGCGGATAAGCGGCAATGGCAGCAGAAGCGTGCCCGGGCATTTCAATTTCAGGGATGATAGTGATAAAACGATCCTTTGCATATTTCACCACTTCTTTGATTTGCTCCTGTGTATAAAACCCTCCATAATGGATGCTGTCATTTCCGGTGCCGGGATAATGACCGATTATCGTTCCGTTTCTATAACCTCCAACGGAAGTAAGTTTAGGATATCTTTTTATTTGAATTCTCCAGCCCTGGTCTTCCGTCAAGTGCCAATGGAACGTGTTGTATTTCAGATAAGCCATGTAGTCGATATATTTTTTTACAAAATCAACATCAAAAAAATGACGACCTACATCCAAATGCATTCCGCGATATGCAAAGCGCGGATAATCTTTTATAGAAAGTTCCGGAATTAGAAAACTATTGGAAATTGATTTTTTTGACTCAGGTAAGAGCTGAAGCAACGTTTGCATTCCATAAAATAAGCCTTCATTGGAAGCACTGCTTATGATTATTTTATTTGCATCTACATCCAGGTTATACTCATCTTTTTTGCCGGAAGAAAGCATTTTAAAAACGATGGAACTGCTATTGGAAGTCGCCCCGGCTGTACTTTTTACAGGCAGTGTAAATCCGTATAAATTTTTAAGATAAACATTCAGCATAGTTGCTTCGTGCATATTACTTTTTGAGGCGACAATAATTGTGGAAGTATTGAAACTAAAATTACCTGTATGCATTTCCATGGAAACAGGCTGTGGTACAATAACCACCTTTGTCTGGCAGAAAGTGTTTACAGAAATAAATAAAAGAAAAGCGAAGAAGAGTTTTTTCATAGCAAATAATTGAATGTTTACAGGTTTTATCAGGATCAATAAAAATACGTTTTTAGTTTAAAACAGGAAGCGTAATTTTTGACGGATGGTCTTTATCATGATAAATATGAATGGTTGATGTTTTAAAATCACTTTCGGTTGCATCCGGAATGCGCATAAATTTTTGAGGATTGATATCAACTAAAGGGAACCAGCTACTTTGCACCTGGACCATTATCCTGTGCCCTTTTTTAAAAGTGTGATCCACATCGTTCAGGTTTATTTTTACTTCACTTATTTTTCCCGGAACAAAAGGCTGCGGATTTACATAACTGTTCCTGAATTTTCCGCGCATTACTTCGGCTCTTACCATTCTTTCAAAATCGCCCGTTACAGTGTCTGCTTTTGGATTGGCCTCGTTGATCTCATTTGCCGGAACCACGTCAATTAGCTTTACAATAAAATCGGCATCTGTTGTAGATAGACTCACAAAAAGATCGGCAGAAATTTTTCCCGCAATGGTTATATCGTTTTCCAAAACGGGCGATTCATAAACCAATACATCGTTCCTGTTTGCAGCAAATCTCTCATCTTCCACCATATATTCGTTATTTCTTCTTCCTGCCACCACACCTGTGTAAGGCACCGGGTTTGAAGGATCGCTCACATAATGATCAAAACTATTCTTTACATTTTCTTTTTGTTTTCCCAGCCCGTTTCCGGAATGAAAATAATAATCTGTTTTTTCGACATTTGAAGGTGGCCATTGATTAAAATGCCGCCATTTATTGGTGCCGGTTTCAAACACCGTCGCTTCAGACGCATTGAAACTTCCTTTGTCTTTTAAAAAATGGTCGAAAAATTTAGTCTGAAGAGAGTCCTGGAAATACTCATTTACATTCTTTCCAAAATCATAAGTCCCAAAATGATCCCAATTGTTCCTCGCCCAGGCTCCGTGTGTCCACGGGCCCATCACCAAATAATTTTTGTTGTGTGGACTTTGATGTTCTATTGCTTCATACGTATGCAATGAACCAAAAAGATCTTCAGCATCAAACCAGCCACCAACAACAAGAGTAGGAATAGTTATGGTTTTTAGATATGGCCGGATATTCCGTTTTCGCCAATAATTATCATACGTGTCGTGGGCCAGGTATTCGTTCCATATATAACTCCGGTGGTTAAAATATTCAGATGATTGGGTTTTTTTAATTGGCTCAAGTTTTAAAAAGAAATGATAAACATCGTTGGTATTTGCTTTAAACATGGAAGAGCCATAATCTTCGGTTGGTCCGTTTCTTTCTTTGCCGAAATAATTCATAAAATTAAAATTGTCCAGCAGAAAAAAGGCGCCGTTATGATTGGCATCGTCACCAATAAATTCATCTGTTACCGGCGCCTGGGGGCTCACTGCTTTTATCGCCGGATGAGCACCGGGCAAACTTGCGGTGGCATAAAAACCCGGATAAGAAATTCCGTATAAACCTACGCGGCCGTTGTTGTTTTTAATGTTTTTTAAAAGCCAGTCAACCGTATCATACGTGTCGCTGCTTTCATCTACCTGCGATTTATTCTTTTTATTGGGAATGTATGGTGTTACCTCAAGATTGTGGCCTTCACTCATATAACGGCCACGCACATCCTGGTAAACGAAAATATATTTTTCATGCATCAGGTCGTTATTCGGGCCCAACTTTCGTGCATAATTATCTTCGCCGTAAGGCGCTACCGAATAGGGTGTGCGTTCCATAAGGATCGGGTATTTTTCGGATCGATCTTTTGGAATGTAGATCACTGTATACAATTTGATGCCATCGCGCATGGTGATGGTTGTATCTGTTTTTGTATAGTTTTCTTTTACATAAGAGTTCTGTGAGCTGTTTTGGCATTTTGCCCCAAGACATAAAATGGAAAACAACAACAATAATTGAAACTTCATTTTATCAATTTTTTAGAACAGGTAAAATTATTTTAGAAGGGTGAGAGGCATCATGATAAATGCGAATATCGGACTTCTGAAAATCACTTTCATTAGCTTTATAGATATCAGTAAATTTTTGTGGATTACGATTTACCAATGGAAACCAACTGCTCTGAATTTGTATCATGATCCGGTGTCCTTTTAAAAAAGTATGCGCCACATCAGGAAGTTCCCATCTTACTTCCGTAATTTTTCCCGGAACGAAAGGCTCAGGTTTTTCAAAACTATTCCTGAATTTTCCACGCATGATCTCTGCACGCACCAGCATTTGATATCCTCCCATAGGAGCGGGATTTATTGGGTCTTCTTCTGCGTAAATGTTAACATCATTATAGCCGGCATACTCAGGATAAACATCAATAACTTTTACTACAAAATCGGCATCCGTTGTGGATATGCTGGTTTGAAGATCTGCAATAATATCGCCGGTTATGGTAACATCGTTCGTCAACGTATCGGTTTGAAACACGAGCACATCCGGTCGCCGCGCAGCAAAACGCTGGTCGTCAGTCATGTAAGTTCTCGTCCTGTTGAAATGCACGAATTCTTCATAAGGAACGGGTTTGGAAGGATCACTGGTGTATTCGCTAAAACTATTAACGACCGTTGGTTTTGACCATTTTAACCCGCCATTATCCTGGAGATAAATTTCTTTATTTTCTTCGTTTACCGGCGGCCATTTTGAAAATGTTTTCCATTGATTGGCTCCTGTAATGAAAACATTGGCTTCGCCGATCTGATCAATATTACCCTCTTCCTTTAAAAAATAATTGAAGAAAGGAATTTCAAAATGCTCCTGATAATAGGTACTTGTATTTGTGCCAAACTGAATATTTCCGTGGTGAGTGCCGTCATGATTGGCCCACTCACCGTGATACCAGGGGCCTTCCACAATTTTATTAAATGCTTTTCCGGGATTGTTTTTTTCAGCGGCTTTGTAAGAATTCCAGGCACCCCAGCAATCTTCTGCATCAAACAATCCGCCAACCCAAAGCATAGCAGGTTGCAAATTTTTAGTGGCTCTTCTTGCATCTCTTGCCTGCCACCATGCATCATAATTGGGATGCGACATCAGGTCGTTCCAGAATTTGATACTGTCGCCAGTATATTTTGAAAGATTTTTCAGGGTACCGGTTTCAAGATAAAACTGGTAATTGTCATGATCCGGATAGCCAGCAGACGCGGGCCCTTCAGAAATTGGTTTCGGGTGAGGTACGCCAAATCCAAAACCTAATGCTGAATAAAAATCAAACGCATCCATTTGAAAAAATGCGCCTTTGTGGTGAAAATCATCGCCGATAAACCAGTTGGTAACGGGCGCCTGCGGGCTCACTGCTTTCAATGCAGGATGGTTGCACGCCGCTGCCATCGTTGAATAAAAGCCGGGATAAGAAATTCCGAACACGCCTACTTTACCATTATTACCAGGGATATTTTTTACCAGCCAGTCGATGGCATCGTAGGTATCGCTTGCCTCGTCGGTTTGCGTATCGCTTTTGTTCTCAATAAAAGGCCGCACATTTTCAAAGTTTCCTTCGCTCATCCATCTGCCGCGCACATCCTGTATCACCATGATATAGCCTTCTTTAAAATATTCTTTCTCATAACTGTACCAAAAAGGCCGAAAGTTATTTTCTCCATAGGGAGCGCAGGAGTAAGGCGTGCGGGTCATAAGAATCGGATGTTTCTCAGTTTTATCTTTTGGAAGGTAAATGGAAGTAAACAATTTAATACCATCACGCATGGTGATGTATTTTTCCATCTTGGTGTAATTATTTACGATCCAGGTACTGTCGCTGTTTTGAGCGTATCCTGTAATTGCAAACAGGATAAATAAGAAGAAACTTAAATGTTTTTTCATTTCATGTATTTGTTAATAAATGTACAGGATAAATAGAATATGGATCTGAATTTAAAAATAAGATTGTTCTTTTTTTGTCTGTTTACTGCCGATGCAGGGAATAAAAATCAATGGATCGCCTGAAGATTTATTGAAAATAATATTCGGGATAATTTGTTTGTTTACTGACTTTGCAGCTTATTTCTTTTGGGGCACTGAAAAGGAAAAAGTATGATGGGCAAACTTTTATATTCCTGTTTAATAAAATATTAGTAATTTTCTATATCGTTTACCAAAAAATCTAATGTTATGAACACAGACGTATTGCAAAACATTAACTGGCTTGCTGTGCTGGTTGCCGGGTTGGCCTATTTTTTTCTTGGTGCTATCTGGTATTCCTTTTTATTTGGCAAGAAGTGGCAATCTTACAATGCTGCGGCTATGAATGCTCCTGATGCTAAAAAAGGCGCTTTCGGCATCATGCTATTTTCTCTTGTCCTGATGCTGATTTGCTCATTTGGATTGGCTTTGATCATTACAAGGTTTAGTTTATCAGGTTGGTTGTCAGGTGTTAAAATCGGCCTGCTCACCGGAATTTGCTTTGCGGCAACGGCCATTCACATTTCTTACATTTATGAAAAAAGGCCATTAGGATTACATCTTATTAACGGACTTTACAATGTTCTTGGTAATCTGATTGCAGCCGTAATAATTGCTGTTTGGCGATAAAGCAAAGAAACCCCGGATTGATTCTCAACCTTTTCTTTTTTACAAAAAGGACGTGTGATTTTTAGTCGGTGACTTTTGTGATTTTCAAAACATTGGTGGGCAAGTGTAACGAAACAGGTGTGCTGCCTGTGTTTACCACAACATCGCCGGGTTTTAAAAATCCCCGTTCACGCAAGATATTAAGTTGATCATGAAAGATGTCATCAAGGCTTTCTTCTTCGTCATAAAAAATAGCACGAACTCCCCAGCTCAAGCTCAGTTGGTTGATAAGGCTTGGAACTTTGCTGAAAATATAAAGAAGTGATTTTGGCCGGTAGCTGCTTAGCATAAAACCGGTGTAACCACTTTGCGTCATTCCTATCAAAGCATCGGCAGACACATCATGGGCTAGTTTGCACGCACTGTAACAAATTGCGTCGCTCAGGAAAGAAGGAGAGTGGGGTTGAGGAGCCAGGATATCATCACGGTTATAGTCATACGCAGTTTTTTCTATTTCAAGAATTATCCTGCTCATTGTTTGAATAACTAACGTTGGATGTTGGCCGGTAGCAGTTTCGCCACTAAGCATTAAAGCATCGGCACCTTCCAAAACCGCGTTAGCTACATCCGTAATTTCGCTTCTGTTAGGCTTTATCCTGTCCATCATGCTTTCCATCATCTGCGTAGCTACAATAACCGGTTTAGCCCGGTGCATGCACTTGCGAATGATTTCTTTTTGAATCAATGGTACTTTTTCTACCGGGAGTTCTACTCCCAGGTCACCACGTGCGATCATTATTCCATCGCTTTCTATAATAATGTCACGTATATTGGTTACGGCCTCGGGCTTTTCTATTTTGGCAATTACTTTTGCAGTGCTGTTTCTTTTCTTTAAAATGGCTTTAAGATCTGTAATGTCTTTTACCTGGCGCACGAACGATAGCGCTATCCAATCAACATTTTGTTCAAGTATAAAATCGAGATCTTTCAGATCTTTTTCGGTAAGAGCCGGCAATGAGATCTTTGTATCAGGAAGGTTAAGACCTTTTTTGGAAGAAAGAATGCCACCGATTACCACTGTTACTTCTACGTTGTTATTGGGAAGAATATTGGTTACCACTACTTCCAGTTTTCCATCATCTATCATGACAAGATTTCCCGGAACCACATCCTTATACAAATCAGGATAGCTCACATAAATCTGCTCTTTAGTGCCTACACATTTTGTATTGGTGAAGGTTAATTTATCACCCGGGTTTATCTCGAGCGCATTATTTTCAATTTCTCCAACTCTTAATTTCGGGCCCTGCAGATCTGCAAGGATAGCAATATTAAACGGAAGCGTATTATTGATCTTCCTGATGATTTCGATGATCCTGGCTTTATCTTCATGGGTGCCATGAGAAAAATTAAGGCGAAAAACATTAACGCCTGCTTTTACCAATTCAACCATTGCATCGTGGTTATCACAAGCGGGACCAACGGTGGCTACTATTTTCGTACGTTTTATTGAATGATCAAATCCGGCTTTTTTATCCATTTGATGATGCAGGTACTTATTGATATTTTTTGACATTGGTTTTTTATATTTAAGATATGATTTCCTGGATTTTTCGAAATTTAGCTGGATAAAATCCTAACGATTTTCATCCAGTCATCACTTATTTTTTGTTTTTGTTTTACTGCCTGGTCGAGCGGAATATAATGCATTTTATTGTTTACAATACCTACAAATACATTGAATCTTTTTTCCCTGAGGCATTCAACAGCAGCATACCCCATGCGACTGGCGATCAGCCTGTCGAAACAGGTAGGTGAGCCACCACGCTGAATGTGGCCAAGAATGGTTACTCTCACTTCCTGTTCAGGAATTCTTTCTGTGATTACCTTGGCCAGTTCAACCGCCCCAAAAGCTTCTCCTTCGGCCACCACAATAATATTTACCAGTTTTTTTCGACCATGCTTTTCCTCCAATGCTTTCAAAACTCCTTCCACGTCCGTCTTTTGCTCGGGAATAAGAATATTTTCAGCGCCGGTAGCTATTCCGCTATGTAACGCAATATATCCGGAATCGCGGCCCATCACTTCAATGATAAATAATCTGTCGTGGGCGTCTGCTGTATCACGCACTTTGTCGATGGCATCCACAGCGGTGTTTACAGCCGTATCAAAACCGATCGTAAAATCTGTGCCTGCAATATCTTTGTCAATGGTGCCCGGAAGACCAATGCACGGAATATCAAACTCGTGGCTAAATATCTGGGCACCACGAAATGAGCCGTCCCCACCAATTACCACCAACCCGTTGATACCATGCTTCTTAAGGCTTTCATATCCTTTTTTTCGTCCTTCAGCTGTAAAAAATTCTTTACAGCGGGCAGTTTTTAAAATTGTTCCACCTCTTTGAATGATATTGGCAACACTTTTACTTTCCATTTTAAAGATGTCATTGTCAATCATTCCCATATATCCGCGCATAATTCCATACACTTCAAGATTGTGGTAAATACCGGTTCGAACTACGGCGCGGATCGCTGCATTCATCCCGGGTGCGTCGCCACCTGATGTTAGCACGCCGATTTTTGTTACTTTACTTTCCAAGATTTAAAAAATTACCTTATAAATTGTTTTTCCTTTTAAAAATGCGCCAAAAATACACATTTACAATAACTAATTTAAAAGATCGTTTCGCCAAATTCAATTTGTGCTTTTTATATTCAAAATTTTTTAAAATAAAACAGCTTTAGCTACGGATTTTCTCCGCAACCAAAGCTGTTAGGTATTTTAATTCGTAATTTTTAAAAGAAGTCGTTTCAGGATTTTATGCCGGTTCTGCCACTTGTTTCTTTAATTCTATTTCACAATTAATATGCACCGTATCTCCTACCAATACACCCCCGGTTTCGAGTGGCGCGTTCCAGTTCAATTCCCAATCTTTTCTGTTTATTTCGCCAGAGACCCTCACCCCGGCCACTTCATTCCCCCACGGATCTTTTTGAATGCCTTCAAGTTCAACGTTCAATTTGATTCGCCTTGAAATTCCCCTGATCGCCAGGTCGCCCCACAATTCATAATTATTATCATTATGCCTCTCAACCGTGTTGGAACGGAAGGTAATCTCCTTGTGATGTTTGGTATCAAAAAAATCCTGGCTTTTCAGATGGGTATCGCGTTTTTCGTCATTTGTTTCCAGGGAATTAGGATTTATCCAAAAATCAATTTCAGCTGACGTTAAATCGTCTCCTGTTGTATAAATGCTTGAATTGAATTCAGTAAAAACACCTTTCACGTTTATCATCATCAGGTGTTTTACTTTAAATCCAATTTCACTGTGGCTGCTATCAATTTCCCATTTTGTTTTTGTTGCCATATCTGTATAATTTAAAGTTTTAAGGGTATTCGTTTACTTAAATTCCACCAAAATAATACAATAGCCTTGCCAATAATAATTTGGCGAATTGGCAGTAAACGAACAAATAACGATATTTTTATTTTGTAATTTACCAAATTCGGGGCCGTGGGAAAAGAAAAAAATATTTTTGCCCAAGACGGATTTTTAATTTTTGTGTCTTTATCTTCCCGTCTCTTTATGTCGATTGAATTATTTCAATATTTTTATTTATTAAAGTTTACCAAATATGCCTCATCCTCTCTTTCGCAAAAAAAGTATTGCCTCCATTTTAACTGATGCGCAATCGGGACTGACAGATGCAACGCATTCTGCATCGGGTTTACACAAAGTGTTAAGGGTACGCGATCTTACCGCGATGGGAATTGCAGCTGTTGTAGGAGCGGGTATTTTTTCTACTATAGGAAATGCGTCTTTTGAAGGAGGTCCCGGTGTTTCAATTTTATTTGTGCTTACTGCTATTTGTTGTGGATTTTCTGCGCTGTGCTATGCTGAATTTGCTTCGCGGATTCCCGTGAGCGGTAGTGCTTATACTTATGCGTATGCTTCTTTCGGCGAATTAATCGCCTGGATCATTGGTTGGGATTTATTGATGGAATATGCGATAGGTAATATTGCAGTTGCCATTTCGTGGAGCCAGTATTTTGTAAATCTTTTGGAAGGATTGCATATTCACGTTCCAGCCTTTTTAACTACCGATTATTTAAGTGCGTCCCGGGGTTTTCATGAGGCGAGTGCCTCTTTATTAAAAGGAGAAACTTTGGCCGGTTTGCCACAAAATATCCGGGAAGGATACAATGCATGGATCAATGCACCGCATATTGGAAATTTTAAATTCATTGCGGACATACCTGCCCTCGCAATTGTATTTTTTATAACATGGCTGGTTTACACCGGGATAAAAGAAACCAGGAAGGCTACTAACCTGATGGTTGGATTTAAAATTATCATCCTGATTGCAGTAATAGCTATAGGATGTTTTTATGTAGCGCCCGATAATTGGAGTCCTTTTTTACCTAACGGTTTTGGCGGAATGATGAAAGGTGTTTCGGCAGTGTTCTTTGCATACATTGGCTTTGACGCTATCTCGACAACCGCCGAAGAATGCGAAAATCCGCAGCGCGATCTGCCCCGTGGAATGATCTATTCCCTTATCATCTGTACAGTGCTTTATATTGCAATAGCATTGGTTTTGACAGGAATGGTTTCTTATAAAGAGCTGCAGGTAGGCGATCCTTTGGCCTTTGTTTTTAAAAGAATTGGGTTGAACCAAATAAGCTATATTATTTCATTCAGCGCGGTAATTGCCACGGCCAGCGTGTTACTGGTTTTTCAAATGGGGCAACCCAGGATCTGGATGAGCATGAGCCGTGATGGTTTATTGCCCAAAGCATTCAGTCGTATTCACCCAAAATATAAAACACCTTCATTTGCAACAATCATAACAGGGCTTTTTGTGGCTATTCCCGCCTTATTTTTAAATCTTACAGAAGTTACGGATTTAACCAGCATCGGTACTTTGTTTGCCTTTGTATTAGTTTGCGGAGGCGTACTTTTATTGCCAAAAAGGGAAGAAGGAGAGGCGACACCAAAATTTAAAATCCCTTATATCAATTCGCAGTTCATAGTGCCGGTTTTATTTATTGTGGGAGTATTTTTTTTCTGGAGAAATTTCCTTGGTCTTTTTGATTTTACTGCAGGATGGGAAGTATTTAAAGATAAATTGCCTTTCTTCCTGTTTGTCATCCTCTCGGTTGCTTTAACGGTAGTTTCTTTCGTAAAAAAACTGTCTCTTATTCCTGTTCTCGGGCTTGCCAGTTGTTTTTATTTAATGACGGAATTAGGCTATACCAACTGGTTGCGCTTTTTAATCTGGCTGATTATCGGATTGGTTATTTATTTCTTATACAGCCGAAAACACAGCAAATTATCGCAACAGGATACTATAAAATAGGAATCGGGTTTTAAAGTTGGTTTACTATAAATCTTTATCCTTCAAAGCTGTTTTTAATCTTACGAAAGCTTCTATTGCTGCATACTTGGTAAGCCCCAGGCTCGCGTATAGATTAGCAGTATTTGCGTTTCTTTCTTCTGCTCTTTGCCAGAATTCGCGTTCATCACTTCCCTGGAAAGGAACAGAATCTTTTTGTGACTGATGTATGAAAATGCCGTAACGCTTTTTCCTTACCTGTTCGGGACTCATAGGCACCGCCATTTCAATTTCGCTGATGTCCCATTCTTCCCATGCACCTTTATAGAGCCATACATAGCAGTCATCTAACCATTCATTATCATCCCCGTTTTTAATTTCCTCCAGGGCGGCAAGAATAATATCAAGGCAAACTTTGTGTGTTCCGTGTGGATCAGCCAAATCGCCGGCGCAAAAAATTTGTTGCGGTTTTATTTTTTGTAATAGAGCCACTGTAATATCAACATCTTCCTTTCCCATTGGCTTTTTCTCTATAGTCCCTGTTTCATAAAAAGGCAGGTTCATAAAATGTATCTGGTCGTCTGTTAGGCCTACATATTTACATGTGGCCCGTGCTTCACACCGGCGAATCAGGCCTTTTATTTCTCTTATTTCCGGGCTGTCCTGTTCGGTAGATTTTTTTTCGTTCAGAAAGTTTGACGAATCTTCCAGCACTTTTTTACTAATAGTATCATCTATATGAAATATTTTTTCAAAGCCTACGGCAAAATCGAGAAATCTTGTTACAAACTCATCGGTAACTGCGATGTTTCCACTGGTTTGATACGCTACATTTACATCATGCCCCTGGTCGTGAAGGCGCATGAAAGTTCCGCCCATACTGATAATGTCATCGTCAGGATGAGGTGAAAAAATGATAACTCTTTTGGGATACGGCTCACTTCTTTCGGGGTGATTGGGCATTACGGCATTTGGTTTACCTCCTGGCCAGCCGGTGATAGAATCGCGAAGCATGTAATAGACCTCCAGGTTTATATCATACGCATTTCCTTTTTCAACCAGCAAATCGCTAAGACCCGATTCGTTATAATCATGATCAGTAAGACTTAATACCGGCTTGTTTAATTGCAAAGCCATGTTTATAACAGCTTTTTTGATCATTTTTGGTGTCCAGTCGCATTCGCCTGTAAGCCACGGTGATTTGAATCTTGTGAGCTCTGAGGCGGCAAATTCATCTAAAACAAATGAACAATCATCATGGTGTTGTAACAAAGATGCCGGGATTTCTTCCGTCGGTTTCCCTTCAACTGCTTTTTGAATTACCGGAGCCTTTGTTTTCCCCCAGGCCATCAGTATAATTTTACGCGATTTCATAATAGTGCTGATACCCATGGTAATAGCCATTCGTGGAACTTCGGATATATTCCCGAATTCCTGTGAGTTGGCCATCCTTGTCGAATTATCGAGCGATATCAAGCGTGTTTTTGAATACATGGGTGAACCAGGCTCATTAAAGCCTATGTGCCCGTTTACTCCTATCCCCAGAATTTGCAGATCTATTCCACCGGCAGCTTCAATTTTTCTTTCATAGTCTGCGCAGTGTTCCTTGATCTTATCTTTGGGAATCATTCCATTTGGAAGAAAATAGTTTTGGGGATCAATATCAGTTTGTTCAAATAAATATTTGCGCATGAAATAATGGTAACTATTAAGCGCATCAGCTTCCATCGGATAATATTGATCAAGATTGAACGTGATTACATTTTTAAAACTTAATCCTTCTTCATTGTGCATCCTTACTAATTCTGCATACAATGACTTAGGAGTAGAACCGGTAGCAAGTCCTATCACTGCTTTTTTCCCCTGGGCATTTTTTTCTTTTATTAAAACTGAAATCTGTTCTGCTACATAATGAGAGCCTTCTTTTGGAGATTTAAAAATTTCAACAGGCATTTTTTCGAGAGAATCGGAGAGGTTGATGTTTAAGGACATAATTTCGAATGATATTTTTTCAGATGCAAATTTATTTGAATTAGAAGAATTCCAGTTATTACTTTTTGTTTGTAAAAGTTGTAAAAATAACAGTTTTAATTATAAGCCATTTATATTGTTGATCATTTTTGTAAAGTATCTGGAATTGAAAATCTTAGGAAAAACCTCTATCGAATACTCGATACCCTTTCCTTTTTCCGGCAGCACTTAATTCTTCATTTATGATCATTTTTTTCAATTGAAAAAGATGGGCATATATTAATGCAATCATTTTCAAAGAGTTCATTAGTGTGGAATGTTATGGGGAATTTTTTGGACAAATTCTACTCGTTTGGCATAAAAGTTGCCTAAAATGGGATGCATAGCTGATAGAAAGTGCTTAAAAACTGCTTTATCAACCTTTATGCCAATATTATTTTACCACTGTTAAAATTATAATCCAACAAGAAAATGAAAGAAATACTGCTTATATAATAATACCCCGAAAATATCGTTAATAAAAAGGTTTAAGGGAAAAATGCTAACCACCTTAAACCACACTCATCCTATGAAGTGAGTGGCTGAAACCTTTTTAATCCTAATATCCTAATAGCAATCCTATGCTACTGAGAAAACCTATGAAATTACTTTTCCTGTTAACATTCGTTATTTATGGCTTTTCGGTAAATGCAACGACTTATTATGTATCAAATGCGGGCAATGATGCTAATAGCGGAACTGATCCAACAACACCTATTCAAACTTTAGGTCAAGTAAATTCATTAAAACTTGTTAATGGAGACCAAGTATTGTTCAAAAGTGGAGATGTCTTTTTGGGACAGCTAAAAGTTCAGGCTGCTTCTGTTACTTATGCTGCGTATGGAACAGGAGCAAGACCGGTTATAACAGGATTTATATCTGTTACAGAATGGACTAATACAGGTGGCAACATTTGGGAAAGTACCACTGCTGTTTCTAAGTTATCTACTGTAAAATGCGTTGTGATTAACAATGTGAATACTCCAATGGGTAGATATCCCAACACAAAGTCCGATGGGTTCCGTCCTTCTTATTTTCCTTTTCAGTCTCATAGTGGAAACACTTCAATCACAAGTTCTTCATTGGGTGCAACCAATTGGACAGGCGCAGATGTAGTAATAAGAGAAAATCATTGGACTTTGAATAAATCAACTATTACCGGTCAATGGGGAGGTACATTGAATTTTAATGGCACTGCGAATAGTCCAACAGAAGATGGATATGGTTTTTGGATCCAGAATGACAAAAGAACTTTAGATGTACAAAATGAATGGTATTACAACCCATCGACACATAAAATTGATATTTATTCAACATCAAAACCAAACAATGTTTTAGTTACTACTGTTGATACACTTGCATATGTTTTTGGAAAAGACAATGTCACTTTTAAAAATTTAGATTTTGAGGGGGCAAACGGAACAGCTATTGTGTTTTCAAATTCAAATTATGGAGCGGTCTTGTATTGCGACATTCATTACACAGGTGAATATGGGATAGATTATCAACATTCATCTAATTACGCGGATATTGAAAATAATAATTTTCATTGGTTAGGTAGTAGCGGCTTTTTTTCTCAAGATGGAACAAATTTTACTTTCAAACATGACACGCTGGTAAACATTGGCCTTGTTTCATCGATCTTACCTAACGATTATTTGGGCGGGGGCTTAAATGCTGCCGCTGCTAATTCAATTTATCAATACAATGTTTTAGATAGTCTCGCATATACTGGAATTGATTTTAGAGGAGGAAATACAGATGTTAATCATAATTATGTAAGGAACTGGGCAATGATTCGTGAAGATGCCGGAGGCATTTATACCGGTTTTGCAGGAGAAGCAGGAAAGCAGATACACGACAATATTGTAATTGATGGCGTAGGAAATGATGATGGAACTACCGGAGGGATAGCTGCAAACGGAATCTACATTGATGACTATGGGAATAACTTAAAAATTTATAATAACACGATAGCAAATATCAGCTCTGCTGGAATTTTTCTTCATAACGCCTATAGCAATATACTAACGGGTAATACTATATTTAATACTTCAACCGGCGGTAGTTGGACCAAGGGTGGGATTATTATTCAGACAGATGCAAGTATGCAAACACATCAAACGAGAAATAATAGGATAAGTAATAATATTTTTTTTAATATTAAACAGAACACATATGCTATATTCTCATTTAATAGTGTATCAACAGCTGACTCAAAATTATTTGGTGTATCTGATAGTAATTATTTTGTCAATCCTATTATAAATGATGAAAAAATGTTTGACCTTTGGGACAATGATAATTATTCGGATAAATATTACAACTTATTAGCATTTCAAAATTTTACGGGACAGGATGCACATTCATTTACCTCTCCTAAATTAGTTACTTCTACCGATGAAGTAAAGTTTGTGTACAATCCAAACAACTACGATATTATTATCCCTTTATCCTATAAATATATTGATGCAAAGGGTAAAACTTATGATGGTGCGATTACATTAGCGCCATTTTCTTCTGCTGTATTAATTCAGGACGGGCCAAGTTCATCGCCTGTAAATAAACCACCGATTGCCAATGCGGGATCAGATCAAACCATCCTTCTTCCAACTGATAGTATCACATTAACCGGAAGCGCCAACGACAGCGATGGGACAATCGTATCCTACCTATGGACAAAGATTTCGGGGCCTTCAGCCACCATTTCAGATAGCACCCTGGCTTCAACTGATGTAAGCGATCTTGTGCAGGGGAATTATCAATTTGAGTTAACAGTGACCGATGATAAGGGTGCTGTGGGGAAAGATATAGTGAATGTAATCGTAAGTTTAGCTTCGAATAAACCACCGACCGCCAATGGGGGATCTGACCAAGTCATCCTTCTTCCAACTGATAGTATCACATTAACCGGAACCGCCAACGATAGCGATGGGACAATCGTATCCTATCTATGGACAAAAATTTCGGGACCTTCAGCCACCATTTCAGATAGCACCCTGGCTTCCGTAACAGTAACCGGCCTTGTCCAGGGGAATTATCAATTTGAGTTGACAGTAACCGATGATAACGGGGCAGCAGGCACAGATATAGTAAATGTAACCGTAAATACAGCTTCAAACAACCCACCCACTGCCAACGCTGGGACGGATCAAACTATAACCCTTCCTACTGATAGTCTGATTTTAACCGGAAGCGGCAAAGATGTCGATGGGACAATCGCTTCTTATTTATGGACGAAGATCTCCGGTCCTTCAGCCACCATTTTGAATAAAACTTTGGCTTCGACAACTATAAAAGGACTTGCCCAGGGGAATTATCAATTTGAGTTGAAAGTGACCGACGATAAGGGGTCGGTAGGCACAGATATCGTAAATGTAACAGTAAATCCGGCTCCAAACAAGCCGCCAATTGCCAACGCAGGAACGGATCAAACCATAACCCTTCCTACTGATAGTCTGACTTTAACTGGAAACGGCAAAGATATCGATGGGACAATCGCTTCTTATTTATGGACAAAGATCTCCGGTCCTTCAGCCACCATTTTGAATAACACGCTGGCTTCGACAATAATAAAAGGGCTTGCCCAGGGCAATTATCAATTTGAATTAAAAGTTACCGACAATAAGGGAGCAGTAGGAAAAGATACAGTAAATGTAACGGTAAAAACCGCTCCGAATAAGCCTCCGACAGCCAATGCAGGACCAGATCAGACGATTACCCTTCCTACCAGCAGTGCAATTCTGAAGGGAAGCGGAATGGATATTGATGGAACAATTTCATCCTATTCATGGGTAAAGATTTCAGGCCCCGCAGTAAAGATGCTGCATAGCTCATCAGCGGCAGTAACAATAAAAGGGCTTGCCCAGGGAATTTATCAATTTGAGTTAACAGTTACCGATAATAAGGGGGCCGTAGGAAAAGATACCGTGGCCGTAACTGTAAATTCGGTTATAGCAGCTGCGAATGTTCCACCGACTGCCGATGCGGGAACCGATCAAACCATCACGCTACCTTCTGATAGTATAACGTTAACCGGAAGCGGAAAAGATACTGATGGAACAATTGCTTCCTATGTATGGACAAAGGTCTCGGGGCCTTCAGCTACAATTTCAAACAACGCGCTGGCTTCCACTACAGTAAACGGACTTTTACAAGGAAATTATCAATTTGAGTTGACGGTAACCGATGATAATGGGGCTGTTGGAAAAGATATAGTAAATGTTATAGTACATCCTGCTCCGAATGCTCCACCGACAGCCAACGCGGGAACTGATCAAAACGTCACTCTCCCAATTAATAGTATCACACTGACGGGCAGCGGAAATGATAGTGACGGAACAATTGCTTCTTATTTTTGGGCCATTATCTCGGGGCCATCGGCCACAATTTCCAATAGGAACCAGGCTTCAACCGCAGTAACCGACCTTTTACAGGGAATTTATCAATTTGAATTAACAGTTACCGATGATAAGGGTGCCGTAGGAAAAGATACAGTAATTATAACCGTAAAACCTGATCCTAATAAACGCCCAACGGCTAATGCCGGACCAGACCAGACGATCACCCTTCCTTCTAACAGTACAACCTTAAACGGCAGCGGCAATGATAGCGACGGAACAATTTCATCCTATTTATGGACAAAGATCTTCGGGCCTTCCGTAACGATTTCAAATAGCACAATGGCCACGACAACAATAAAAGGACTTGTGGAGGGAATTTATCAGTTTGAGCTGACAGTAACCGATGATAAAGGAGCAATAGGAAAAGATATAATAAATGTAACAGTAAATCCGGCTCCAAATAAGCCTCCGACCGCTAATGCGGGATCGAATCAAACCATAACACTTCCTACTAATAGTATAAAGTTGAACGGAATGGGTACCGATAGTGACGGAACAATCGCTTCCTATTCGTGGATAAAGCTCTCCGGGGCTTCCGGCACGATTTCAAATAGCTCAATGGCCTCGACGGCAGTAAATGGTCTTGTGCAGGGAAATTATCAGTTTGAGTTGACAGTAACCGATGATAAGGGAGCAGTAGGGAAAGATATAGTAAATGTAACAGTAAATCCGGCTCCGAATAAGCCCCCGACCGCTAATGCGGGATCAAATCAAACCATCACCCTTCCCTCAAATAGTGTAACATTAACCGGAAGCGGGCTCGATCCTGACGGAACAATCGCTTCCTATTCGTGGATAAAGCTCTCCGGGGCTTCCGCCACGATTTCAAATAGCTCAATGGCCTCGACGGCAGTAAATGGTCTTGTGGAGGGAAATTATCAGTTTGAGTTGACAGTAACCGACGATAAGGGAGCAGTAGGGAAAGATATAGTAAATGTAACAGTAAATCCGGCTCCGAATAAGCCTCCGACCGCTAATGCGGGATCGAATCAAACCATAACACTTCCTACTAATAGTATAAAGTTGAACGGAATGGGTACCGATAGTGACGGAACAATCGCTTTCTATTCATGGACAAAGCTCTCCGGGGCTTCCGCCACGATTTCAAATAGCTCAATGGCCTCGACGGCAGTAAATGGTCTTGTGCAGGGAAATTATCAGTTTGAGTTGACAGTAACCGACGATAAGGGAGCAGTAGGGAAAGATATAGTAAATGTAACAGTAAATCCGGCTCCGAATAAGCCTCCGACCGCTAATGCGGGATCGAATCAAACCATAACACTTCCTACTAATAGTATAAAGTTGAACGGAATGGGTACCGATAGTGACGGAACAATCGCTTTCTATTCATGGACAAAGCTCTCCGGGGCTTCCGCCACGATTTCAAATAGCTCAATGGCCTCGACGGCAGTAAATGGTCTTGTGCAGGGAAATTATCAGTTTGAGTTGACAGTAACCGACGATAAGGGAGCAGTAGGGAAAGATACCGTAAAAGTGACCGTTAATGCTGCTGCCGCAGTAAATAAAGCCCCGGTTGCCAACGCTGGTTCAGATCAAACAATTACGCTGCCGACAAATAGCACACAACTTTCAGGCAGTGGAACCGATGCTGATGGAACCATCTCAAGTTTTGGATGGAAAAAAATTGCCGGGCCGTCAACTTTTACCATAGTAAATTCGTCATCTTATATTGTGACAATAAACAATCTTGTAGCTGGTGTTTATCAATTTGAATTAACCGTAGCCGATGACAAAGGCGCGACTGGAAAAGACACTGTGAAAGTGGTCGTTAATGCGGCTACAACGGCTAATCAGCCCCCCGTTGCGAATGCCGGTGTAGACCAGGTACTGACTTTGCCAAACAATTCCACTTCTGTAAACGGTATCGGAACAGATGCCGATGGTACCATCATATCTTATAGTTGGACCAAAATATCAGGACCTGCTTCTTATGCAATTGCAGATCCTTCATTGGCAACAACAATGATCTCAGACCTTCAGGAAGGGGTTTATCAAATTCAGCTGAAAGTTACAGATGACAAAGGAAATGTTGGTATGGATACCATTCAGATTACAGTAAATGCAAGCAGCGTTACTAATAATGAACCTGTAAACCAGGCGCCTCTTGCAAATGCAGGAGCTGATATGACAATTGTTTCATCTTCGGGTTTGCTTACATTAAACGGAAGTGGCACCGATAACGACGGCCAGGTGGTAAGTTACTACTGGCACCAATTAACAGGACCTTCTATTGCAGAAATCGGTCAGCCAACTTCTGCATCTACCGCAATCAAGAATTTGACAGGTGGAACCTATGAATTTGAACTAACAGTTGCGGACAATAATGGTGCAGTGGGCAAGGATACGGTTAATGTAACAGTTGCACTTGAAAGGCTTGCGCCTAAGTCGGGAAAACTAAGCGTTTATCCAAATCCGGTTCATGATATTGCCAACCTTGAAGTTTCTACTCCTCAAAACAATACAAATGTGATGATTGTGATTACAGATATGTCAGGTACTACCGTGTATAACAAAGAATTTGTTTCAAACTCAATCCAGGTAAATCAACAAATTGATATGAGTAACCTGGCAAAAGGTGTTTATGTTGTGTCGGTATTTTTTGATGGCATGGAAAAGCAATCGGTTAAGGTTGTTCGATTATAAGTAAAAATAAATACTCAAAAGGTTTAGGAAGTAGATATAAAAAAGGGAATGTAAGAATTTACTTTACATTCCCTTTTTCTAAATTGTTTTGCCGGTTTTATTCCTTTTTCTTAATCCGCTGAACACGAAGGAAATTATCTGAATTTCTACTTTTAAAAGTTGAATCCAAAGTAATAAAATAGCGATCTCGGAGCGATTTCTGAATCATTTCCTTTGTCAAGAATTTTTTATATTTAAAACCGGTTATAGATTCAGTCACGAGAATCATTGAGTTTGCACCGGAATTTATTGATTCAATTTGCTTATTTAAATCTGATGTATCAGTTATCCTTTCTTCATAGTAGTCTTTATCATAGGAGATGGGAGGAAGAGGATAAAGCGGATTGCTTCCTTTATAATAATATTTAAATGGAGGTACAATACTTTTACCATAAAAAATAATAGGCTCATTTTTAATCTCCACTTTTTCTATATAATCCGAAACGGCCTTAAAGTTATAGGTCTTTTCAGGGTACTGGTATTTGATAGCCAATATGCAAACAAAGTACAAACTAATCGCCCCAAAAAGGATATCCTTCCACTCGAAAATATACAAAACCGAAAACAAGAGCATAAATAAAGAAAACGTAATGATCATATATTTTTCCTGGAAAATTAAGCTCAGTGAGGGGACGAGAATTAAATATAGAACCATGCAAACAGAAAGCATGAACAGAATAACTTTTAATACTTTTTTATAAAAGGCTTCAGATAAGGTATTGTTTCTTATAAGCTTAAGAAAGGCAATAACAAAAATTAAAATAAATGGAATTTTGATGATCCATCTCAGTCGTTGTGATAAAGGTAAAGTGCCTAAAGAAATAATGAAATCCTGCGGTGTTCTCATTACATCGAACACATGTATCGCATTAACATTTAAATGCGTTTGCGCCATCGATAATTGATCGGGAATAAAAATGAAGTTTGGTAAAAACACCATTATCACAGGAGCAAAATAGAGGCAAAATTTAAAAAAACTTTTTTTACCCTTAAAAACCAGAAGAGTGATGGCAAATGAAGTAATAAGGAAGGTGAAAAAATACTGGGTATATAAGCCAATCAAAGAAACGAGCATCAATACATATAAGTACTTTTTTTTATTCTCTAAATAAAATCGCAGGTAGAAATAAACGCTGATGGTAGAGAGTAGAATGACAAGTGAATATAACCTTATCTCCAAAGCAGCCCAAACCGTAAAAGGATTTAGTAAAAATACAACGACCATCCATTTGACGTTTTTTTTATTTGTAAGTAACCTGCCAAGTTGTTGAAAAATATAAGCCGAGCATCCAATGAAAATTATCGAGAGCAACCTTGCGAAAAAAATACTTGAATTGATAAGACGCCAAATAGATAACAATGCAAAATAAAATGGTGGCTGGCCTTCGAAATTATAAGACAGTTTTAAAACCTCTGTTAAACGATGTGAACTAGTATTTAACGAATACGATTCATCTTCCCATATGTAAATTTTGTCGGCCAGGTAAATCAGAATAACAAAATAAATTACGAGGAAAAGGACGAAATAGAGGTTTCCTGTTGACTTAGTTTTGGTTTTCATATTATAATTCAAATTCACTTTATAAAATTATAATTAAGCAGTAAAGCAACAAATAACGTCAATTGTCTTTTTCTTTTTTTATTGAAGTTCCCAAATGAAATAATTCTTCAAAATAGCGTTTGCTTTGCAGTGATAAAAATCCGAGGCTCAAAAACTGAATGGCCGCAATAAAAGTTATTCCGCCGACAATAAAGGACTGTGGATTTTTTCTGAATTGTAATGCAAGGCTTGTAGAGAAAGAGGTACCTGCCTCTGTAGATTGTGATAAGTACGAAAGGGTATCTACCAGGAGCCAAACAAGTTCATACAAAGAAAGCAACATCAGAAAAGTTCCGATGGCAAGAAAAAAAATGTAAGGGCGGAAAATAAAACTGGACATGATTCCGGAAAAGAAACCTCTTAGTATTTTAATGCTGGACGTTCTTTGGTTTTTATATTTATTTTGCTCTGTCCAGTCAAGATGCGCAGGTATTTCAATGATCCTTGCCCGAAGAATCATCGCTTTGTACAGGATTTCGGGACTGATTTCATAATCTTTCGTTTTTAAATTCAGGTGCCGGATAAAATCACCCCGGTACGCTCTCACCATGGACGTGTATGTATGGTATTTATCCTGTGCTGCAATACGCATAAATCTATTTACCCATTTGCTCATTATCTTTCGGGAAAATGGTACTGCCGTCACTTTTCCTCCTTTCATATAGGGTGAAGCAATTACAATATCTGCCGAATCTTCAATAAGCTTTTCTACCATCTGTTGAATGTATTCAACTCCGTAGCTCAAATCAACATCCAGTACAACAATTATGTTACCGTTTGAATTTTTAAAACCCGTTTTTAATGCATTTCCAAGGTTCAAATTAGTTGGGTGATGAACTACCCGGATGTTTTGATGTGTTTTGGAAAAATCATTAGCGATTTCTCCCGTTTTGTCTTTACTCCCGTCATTAATAAGTATGATTTCCCAATCATACCGCGCCTGCAAAGTGCGCATGTAATCGATGATCGTACCTAAATTAGCTGCCAGTATAGCTTCTTCATTATAGCAGGGGATAATAATACTTACAAATGGTTTGCTTGTGGGTTGCATTATAATAGTTTCAAATGAATTAACATTTTATCTTTTTTTAAAAATATACCATTTTAAATCCAGTGGTGGATAGGCCAGTGTTACTTTGCCGATGGTAGTTTTTAAAAAATTAAAAACAGGTTTTTTAAAAATAAACTTTGGCGAATTTTTAGCGACTATCTCCAACGCATGGCTTCCCTTTATTTTTTTTGACGGTCTGCCTTTAGATAAGAAATCAAAGCCGTAGGAATCAAATAATTCAATTAATGTCTTATCAGAAAACCAATTCAGCACACTCGGGGGGCAGTACTCATGCCAGCTTTTTCCAAAAAAACGGGCAATTGCACTTCTATGATCCCATGATTCAACCAAAACCAACCCTTCTTGTTTTACCAATTTCCTCACTTTGTCCATCGCTTTATTTAAATCATGAAAGCTTCCAATTACTTCTATTAAGTTAACCAAATCAAATTGCTCCTCAGTTTGAAAACTCTCTAAATCGCCCGTTATAATATTTAAGTTCAATTCTTTTTTACCATACGATGCGATCGTTTCGTTGGGCTCAAGCCCCACACATTTCCAACCGGATTTCTCAAATCCTTTGAGGTAAAAGCCTGCCGCGCAACCTACATCTAATACTTTTCCGGGCGAGGTATATTTTGAAATAATTTTTGCGTACCTGATACCTGAATTATATAATTCTTTTTTTTCCTCCAGGTAATTTGGATAGCCCGCACCCCCGGCAAAGAAATAATCGTCAGAGTATACACTTGCAAGGTGATCGGTCGCGTCATTAATTTTTGAAAATCTTAATTCGCACTTACTGCATTCATAAATTGGATATCCATGTTTTTCAAATAATAGTACCTTTTCTTCAATGCAATTATTTATTGATATACAATTTCGTTTCATTTGGTACAATTAAAGTCTTTTATCCCCTGTTTCCGTTTATAATGTCAACCATTTTTTTTGCAACATTTTCTCCAAAAATGTTAGTTTGATGTTCAGGAACTTCAAACGAAGCAATTTCTTCATAAAAAGTTTGTTTACCGGGATCAATCAGTAGATTCCATTTTTCTTCAACGGTTTCTACCCATTCAGTCTCCGTTCGCAATGTGATGCAAGGTTTTTTAAGGATATAAGCTTCTTTCTGAATTCCACCTGAATCAGTAATAATTCGTTTGGCAAAGGTTTCAAGGGTAATAAAATCCAAATACCCCAGAGGTTCTGTCATTTGGATATTTTTCGATACGGTGTGTTCTGCGGTTATCTTATTTTTTGTCCTCGGATGGACAGGAAACACAGTTGTTTCATCCAGCTTCCCGATTTCATCCAGCAGATGGTATAAAATTTCGGGGTGATCAACATTGTAATTTCTATGTAGTGTTAGAATGTTGTAATTTTCCTTTGTAAGACTAAGGTCAGAAATAATATTGGAATTTTCAAGCGCGATTTTACTATTTTGCTCCATGGTATCTACCATTATATCACCGGTTAAGTAAGCGCTTTCTGCCAGTCCCTCCTTATTCAGGATATCAAAGGCGGTTTGTGTGGGGGCAAATAAATATTTAGACACATGGTCGGTCACAATTCTGTTTACTTCTTCAGGCATATTTCTATTATAGCTTCGCAGGCCAGCCTCAACATGGACAATGGGAATGCAGAGCTTTGCAGCAATAAGGCTGGCAGCGATGGTCGAATTTGTATCGCCGAATACGATTACCAATTCGGGTTTACCATCAATCATTGCCTCTTCAAGCTTAAGCATCATTTCAGTTATCTGCACTGTAGGGGTTGTGTGTCCTGTTTCCAGGTGAATATCAGGTGGTCTTATTTCCAGATCTTTAAAAATACCTTCTGACATTTGATAATCATAGTGCTGGCCGGTATGTACAATTATCTCTTCATGAAATTTAGAGAGTAATTTGGAAAGTGGCGCAAGTTTTATAAACTGAGGACGTGCACCTACTATAGAAAATATTTTCATTACGCTGCTTTTCTTTGAGGTTGAAGTTTTTTTTGAGTTGATAATGATCGCGCAAATTCACTCATGGGCACCAGCTCAAAATTTTCTTTCAAAATCCGCATTGCTATTTTAAATACTTTTAATTTTTGTTCACTTTTAATGTTCATGCCGGGGAAAAAGGAAAGCTCCGGAACATGATCTGCACCAATCAGATCCAGGGGATGTAATAAAAAGCTTGGCTGTGTACCTGTTATTTTGCACATCGAAATGGCAAATTGAAAATACATTTTCATTAAACCCAATGAAACATTACTTATATAAAGCAGGTAACTTTGGTGGAAGGGTAATTTAAAAAATGGCATTGTAGTAACCGGAATTTCCAAAAGTTGCTGATTGTTTTCGAATTGCCAAAAAAAAGGTTTTAAGGGATAAAAACCTTCTTTAAAAGATCCGAACAATTCTTTACGGCTTTCTTTTTCTTCTTTTGATAAAGTTGATTTCCAAAAATAGTATTGCCGCATTAGTGGTGAAATATAAGTGGGAAGTAAGGAGGCATCGAAAATATAATTTCGTTTTTTCAATATCATTAAAAGATCATTGCTCCAACTAAAACCTGGCCCTCTGAATGTTTGAGGGCGTTGGCCTGTGGCTTTAAAAATCGCTTCTTCCGCATTAATAATTTCTTCTTCAATCTTTTCTTTTGAATAACTCTGCAACCACGATTCATGGTGAAAAGAATGATTTCCCACTTCGTGCCCTCTTTCTACAATCGACCTTAATACCTTGTGATTTTTTTCGATAGCGGCATCCTGCCCGACAATAAAAAATGTTATTTTGATTTCAAGTTCATCCAAAACATCTAAAACAATTGGAATAACCACGTCCAGGTAAGAAGGAAAGTTTTCCCATCCCGCATCACCGTGAACTTTCATATAAGACCATTGATCATCTAAATCAAGTGAAATACAAGCCAGCATCTTTTTTTTACTCATAATTCTATCATCTTTTTTCTAATATTTCTGCAAGTTTTGTTTCGGCTACACGAATGGTTTCGTTTACATTTAATGTGCCATCTTTAATGTGCGACGTATTTACAATAAACAAATCGGCTATTGACGTCATTACCCCGGGAAGATTTTCAGAATAATTAAGTTTTGAAACAGTAATCACATTTCTTGCCCGTGCCACGCCTGCAAATTTTATATTTTCCTGGTTGATCCAGGGATACATTTTCTTAAATATTTCTATAAAGGATTCTTTGATTTCTTCGTCTGATTTTTGATGAAATTCGTCATCAACGGTTACATACTTTGGCAAATAAATTAAAGAGTTACCCTTAAAATATTTTTTATCAACAAGAGCAGACATTTCAATGACTCCAGTAAAAGGTATCCACGAATCGGTGATGTTGGTGATATAAAAATCACTTACAGGTTTGTCCAAAATAACAGAAACACATACAACACCTAAATATTCGATATTCTCCAATTTGTCTTTTTCGTTTTGATGAAGCTGGGGGCAAAGCCTGGCAGCCATTGCTGATGGCAGCGTAATAATTGCCTTGTCAAATTCTTCAGTAAAGCCACTTTTAAAGGCAATTTCTATTTTACCATTTTCTAATTTTCTTACTTGTTGAGCAGCATGACCGGTTTTTATCGATACTTGTTCATTGATAAGTACTTCTTTAAAAGCGCTTATTATTTTTTTATAGCCACCGGACACGTATCCAAACATCTCTTTCTTGAGCCCGCTGCGTCTTGCTCCGTATAACCTTTGGATCGTCGCCCATATGAAAACGGCGGATGTTTTTTTATAACTTTCGCCCAGTTTTGCTCTTAATAAGGGAAGCCATATTTTATTAAATGTGTTTTTACCTGACCAGCGCTTTAGCCATGTGGTTACAGGAATTTTTTCCAATCGCTTCCAGTCTTTAATTCTTGATGCGACAATGATGGTAAGTCCCAATCGAAACTTGTCTATCAAATTGAGTGTCGGAAACTTTAAAAATTCAATTGTATCAGATATCGAGTACAATTTTCCGTTGATATAAAATCCAGTTTTGGTTTCAACCCAATTGATCTGCTCATCCAGCCCGATTTCTTTTAAAATTTGGCGTGTTCTGAAATCTGATAAAAGAATCACGTGGTAAAATTTATCCCATTCGATATCACCCATGTTCCACGAAGATGCGAGACCTCCAAGTTCAGGTGCCGCTTCAAATACTGTCACGTTTTTTCCCTCCTTAGCCAGCCTGTGAGCCAATGTCATTCCCATGATACCGCCCCCGATAATTCCCCATTTTTCCGAACCCATTATTTGGATAATCTATACAGTTATAAAATCTTTTTGCCATTTGATCGTTTCCTGCAGGCCGCTTTTTAAATCCCATTGAGGCACGAAGTTGAGAAGCGAGCAAATTTTAGAAATATCCGGAACCCTTCTCATTACATCTTCATAGTTCCCAAAAGTTGAATAGGGGATGAAGTTTAGTTTGGGTACGGAATCTTCGCCATTTACTAATTTCCAGATTTGAATGGCAAGGTCTTTTATCGATATTTCGCCAGACTTGCCTCCGGTGTTGAAAATTTCATTGTCAGAATTTTTGTTTTCCACACACAAAACCAGTGCGTTTACGGTATCCTCTACATAGGTAAAGGTTCTTGTTTGCGATCCATCACCATGAATATCGATGGGTTCCTGCTTAAATGCCTTTTCGATAAAAACTGATTGAGGTCCACCCCACCAGGTAAGGTTTTGATGAGGGCCATATGAACCAAAAAAGCGGGTGATGGTATAGGTGAGATTGTATTCGTCCTTATTGGCTATGATATATTGTTCACCATACATTTTTGAAAGCGCGTAGGCCCAACGTTTTACTGTGGTGGGTCCCATTACCAGGTCAGAGTTTTCGTGGAAAGGGATATTCGGATTTTTGCCGTATACGTCAGAAGTGGAAGCAAAGATAATTTTAGATTTATCCAGGATGCACTTTTGAACGACATTTCGAAGCATCAGGTAATTTTCTTCAAGGGTTCGCAATGCATTTGTATACCTGGGAATTTTTTGAGAAGCAAGGTGGACTATTACATCCACGTTTACATCATTTAAAATTAGCGGATTGGCAATATCGCCATTTATAAACGTGAAATTGGGATTGCTTGCGATGCTTTTCACATTTCGTAAAAAGCCATAGTTAAGATTGTCGATCCCGGTTACGGTATGGCCTCTCCTCAATAAGCTGCAGGCTAAGTTAGAACCAATGAACCCTGCGGCGCCTGTAATTAAAATCTTCATTTTGGTACTTGTTTTATATTACACTTTTCGTTACAAAAGGCTGTTCTTAATCAATTTTATATAATGAATAGTTATTATAAGCTTTATTACTTTGAAATTTTTCCATTGCAGTAAATAAACAAATAATATAAATTTCCAATCAGTAGGAGATATTAAATAACTCATTTGTATCTAAACGTTAGAATGGTGGTTGTATTGTTTTTTTTTATTATATCCTCTAGTAAGCTTTATTATCACCCCTAAATACACAATAAACAGTCAAAAGCAAAATTCTAATATCAAGCCATAAGGTCCAGTTTTCAAGGTACCATAAGTCTTTATTTACCCTCATTTTTATTTGCTCGGGATTGGTAATCTCCCCTCTAAATCCGTTTATTTGGGCCCAACCGGTAATTCCTGGTTTTATAAATTGTCTAACCATATATTCATCCACAATTTTAGAATAATCGCTCGTGTGTTTAATCATATGGGGGCGAGGCCCTACCAAACTCATTTCTCCTTTCAAAACATTAAGAAATTGTGGAAATTCGTCCAGGCTACTCTTCCTCAAAAATCTGCCCAAAAAGGTGACACGGTTGTCATTTTTTGTCGCTTGTTTTAAATCTGCATCCTTGTTAGCCTTCATGCTTCTAAATTTCCAGCAATAAAATGGCTTTTTATCTTTACCGGTTCTAAGTTGCTTAAAGAAAATCGGTGTGCCGGATTCTAAAAAAATAAGTAATCCTACCAAGGGAATTAACCAGGAAAGAATAAAAATTGTCACAAAAAGACTAACAGTAACATCCAAAGCTCTTTTCTTTATTCTGTTCCCCACATCATCAAGCGGTTCCTTTCGCAAAGATAATATTGGTAATTCTCCGAAATATTCAATGTGAACCTCGCGGGTAATGAATACGCTAAGATTGGGTACGATCCGAAACCGAATACATTCTTTTTCCGATTCATACATTAGGTCATATATA
This sequence comes from uncultured Chitinophagaceae bacterium, assembly GCA_963783125.1. Classification (GTDB taxonomy): domain Bacteria; phylum Bacteroidota; class Bacteroidia; order Chitinophagales; family Chitinophagaceae; genus Ginsengibacter. The sequence goes on along the minus strand of CAWAMQ010000005.1, from coordinate 58,109 downwards.
TAGTTATTCTGCTCAGGCGTGATCGTTGAAAAAATCTCCTGCGCGTCCAGGTCTTTTGCAACACGAAGTGTATCGGAAATATTAGCTAATACGGGATAGTGTGAAAGCTCGTCTATATTTTCTTCATCTTCTATATAGCCGATTATTTGGGTGTTAAGCCCATCTTGTTCAAAATAGGTAGCCAGTTTTTTAGCGGTTTCGTTATATCCTACTATGATTACTTTTTTAATCAATAAATCGCTGCTCCTGAAATATTTAATTATGCCGAGGTAAATAAACTTATTGATGAGCAATCCTAATCCAAAAGCTGCGGTAGTTGTTATGATAAAAAATCTTGAAACAGTGAGTTCTCTTGAAAAAAACAAATAAAAGAGTATGGTTATTAACCATATCAAAAAGACCTGGATAGTTCGTTTTGTAAAATCTTCGAAATTTAAAATGATTGCATTTGCATAAGTCCTTAAGAAAAAGGCGAGTGCTATCCAGGATATGTTTGCAATGCTCACATATCTAAAGTAGGCATCAGTCGAATTAAAATGGACACTATCTGTGAAAATCAATTGAAAGATTATGAAAACAACATTCAGGGCAATAATGTCAAGAATCAAAAGGGTAATTTTCAGGTATCGTTCAAATTGTCGGTTCACTTCCTTAATTTAATGCTTTTATAACTACAATTTTCATTTAAATATTGTGTTGTATAAGTTGATCAGTTTTTCGCTTTCATGTTTCCATGAGAGATCCTCAATAATCCGCTTATACCCGAATTTTCCCATTTCAATCCGTTCGTCTTCATGATCAAGCAGCCACATTATTTTATTGGCAAAATCATCCGTTGACGTGTTCTCAGCATATAAGGACGCATTTTGCGCGGATAATTTGCCTTCCTTTAAATCGAATTGAACAATAGGCTTTTTTAAAGCCATGTATTCCATAATTTTATTCATAGTTGACAAGTTATTCATCTCCGTGGGCCTGTCAGGATTGACACATACGTCAGCAGTATTTAAAATTTCCACCATCATTTTGTCATCAACTCTTCCATAAAAATCCACGAAATCTTCCAGTCCCATTTCCGCGGTTGTTGATTTAATTTTCGCTAATTCTGTTCCATCTCCTATGATGGCAAACTGCACATCGTTTCTTTTTGCTGTTATTTTTTTGGCTGATTCAAGCAGGAGGTCTAACCCTTCCTGTTCTCCAATGACACCAACATATCCAATAAGAAAATCGCGGCCTTTTTTATATGAAATATTTCCTTTACCTGGTGTTAAGCGATCTAGCTTGGGACCGCTTCTGACAACCTGAACTTTTTCTGCCGGCATTTTTCCACGGGCTATCGCTATTTCTTTATATGATTCATTCGTTGCAATACTGTAGTTTGCCGTTCTAAAGGTTAGGCGTTCAGCCAGCAACATGAATTTATAGAAGATTCCCTTTTTATTGTATTTAGCAATATACAACTCTGGATTTATATCATGGTGATCAAAGACGAATTTTACTCCGAACAACTTATAAAAAAGCGCAACAATAAATATCAGGTCGGGCGGATTGCAACCCTGGATTACCTGGAACCTCCTTTTAAGAAAAATTTTTAAACTTAGTAAAAATTCCCAAAAAAGGGCAATAGAATACTCCAGAAGATAGCCTAAGGCCCCGCTGGCTTCTAATGGGAGCGGGTGACGGTAGATATCAATATCATTAATGGACTCAAAGGACTTATTATACCCTTTCATTTTCGGGCATATTATACTCACTTTCGCACCGGCTTCTTTGAGTGTATTTGCTTCCTGCCATACCCTTCGATCGAAGGGTACAGGTAAATTTTCGACAATTATTAAGATATGTTTTCCTTCGAACATGGATTACCAGTTGATTCCTACGTAGTTAGGATTGTTTAATAGGCTCTCGTCTAAACGAACCATATCAATAATCATTTTATCGGGGCATTCCTTCAGCAGAGGAATAAATTCTTTTTCTTTTGTATTTATAATAATCACGTCAGAGTTATCTATTACCTGTTTCGCACTATTGAGCATAAGGCTTGATAGGTGGGGTATCTTTGAATCTATGTATTCTTTATTAGTTCCTGTTAACAGTGAAATATTAATATTGCGGTCAAAAATGCAGAGGTCGCAACCCTTTCCGATTAGCGATTCAATGATAGCAACTGCAGGACTGTTGCGTAAGTCGTCAGTACCTTCTTTGAAGCTTAACCCCAAAAATCCTAACTTTCTGTTCCCGTGTTTGTAAATCATTTTAACGGCTCTTTCTATCTGGATGTTATTGGTCTTATCAATACTATTTATAACGGGAACTTCTACATAGATATCATGTGCCAGTGTCTGCAGACCTTTTAGATCCTTGGGCAGACATGAGCCTCCATAGGCGAATCCGGGTTTAAAATAATAGGGAGAAATATTAAGCTGTTTGTCTTTGCAAAAAATATCCATTACCTGATGCGAATCAATTCCCAGTTCGGAGCAAATGTTTCCAACTTCATTTCCAAAAGATATTTTTAGAGCATGATACGTATTGTTTACATACTTCATAATTTCTGCCACCTGAAGATCTGAAATGATAATTTCACCGGGCAATTTTTGATAGAGTTCTGCAACTTTGTTTGCTGCATCTTTGTTATCTGAACCGATCAATGTTAGAGGCGGATTAAAATAATCATGGACTGCAGTTCCCTCACGCAAAAATTCCGGATTATCGACTATGGCAAAATCTACGTTTCGTTTCTTTTTTGAAATGTTTTCGATTTGAGATGCCACCTTATCACAAGTGCCAGGGAAAATGGTCGAACGAATTACAATTATATGAAACTCCCCTTTTTCTTTTATTGCCAGGCCGATATTTTCTGCTACTTTAAAAATAAATTCTAAATTCAGATGGCCTTTATCACTGCTTGGTGTACCTACGCAAATGATACTGATATCTGATTTAAGTACCGCTTCTTTGGCGCTCAGGGTGGCTTCAATATTACCGAGCTCTTTTTGTGAACGGATAATATCATCAACATCCTTTTCAATGATAGTTGCCTTGCCAGAATTAATCTGATCGACTTTTGTCTTGCTAACATCCACACCAATTACGTGATGACCATTCTTTGCGAGGCAACCAAGACTTACACATCCCACATAGCCTAAACCGAAAATACTGATGTTCATAGTTTGTCAATAGTTATAATTGTTTTTAATTTCATGTTGCCACTGGCTTTTACTGAGCCAATAATCGTATAACATGGTTCTTTTTTTAGAAAAGATCTTGAATTCCAACCAATTATTTCTGGCTCTTCCTGTCCTTTTATAAGTTTAGACTTTAATTGTTCATCAAGAGTTAAATAAATTTTTCTTCCCTGACTATTTATCAAATCAAAATGAAATTTATTGTTAGATCTAACTTCAATCATTGGGTGAAAATGAAAAGGTATTTCGATTAAATATTCATCTTTTTTTCTGGATTCAATCCAATCGGTTATCATTACTTGATTTAAAATCTTATCAAAAACTATTTCCCGTGTATGAATAATTCCTAACTTTTTGTATCCATTATGAGACGCTTTAACAATGTCTTTTGTATCGTTTTGTTCAGTATGAATGATAGTACATTTATAATGATTTAGCCATAAAGTAGACCCAGCAATAGTTGCTTGATTTTCTTTATTTATACGAACCGTATTATGCGCTAATGTACCAACAAAATAATCTCTCCATTCAGGTTCTGTATGATAGGTATAAGTTCCTGGATCAATAAAAACAGGTTGGCCATCTGCATTTAACATAAAAGACAAAGCATCAGCATGTCCATGAGCAGCTATAGATAAAAAACCTAGAGGTGCCGCATCAAAATGAATATAAATTTCCTGATTACCCTGTTCCTTTTTAATTAAAAAGTGACCTTCTTCTGAATAAAATTTTGATTTTGTATATACAATAGTATCTTCTACACTTTCAAATATTTCTTGCCCTTTCAATCCAAATAATATAGCGTTTTTTAAATCATATCCGTTTGATTTTGATTTTAAAGAAGCATCTTTAAATAAGACAGTACCCGACGTAAGCAAAGATTTAAAGTTATTAAAATCTTCATCAAAATCAAGGATAAAACATTTTCCGTCATCTTCATCTCCATATTTTGGAAAATTTCCCTTCGAATCAAGTATTTCAAAAATATAAAGGAATATTTTATAGAGCAGATTTTTATATGATTTTGAAAAAGAGTGATTTGAATTTTCTCCAACAATATAAGCCAGAAGAAAAAAATCTGTTATAAACTGGATATACTCGGCCGCTTCTTCTTTATTCACACCATTTTTGGAATGTTGTCTTAAAATTTCTTTCTCTAATCCCTTTTGCGAATAATCAATCCATTTTTTTGATGAACTGAAATTCCATTTTACAGACGCAATAAAAAGTCCTGCATATTCTGCGATCAGGTGATTATTAGATGAGGAAAATTTTGATGGATTATTATAGGAGTAAACACAATGTTGATATATCGTTGGTAACCAATCATTGTTTACAAAAGAAGCAAAGTCTTTATTTTTTAAAATTAAATTATCTGCATCAAGAATTTCCCAACAAAGAAACCAGGTGATTAAACGTAGATTTACTTCAATATTACTATACCAATTAATTCCTTTTAAATAGGGGTTTTCTTTTTTCCATGATTGAATAATCGAAATGAATTTCTTGAGGTCATTCAGATCCTGTGATTTTTGGTATCCTATTGCAATTTGAGTTAAGAATTGTAAGCGGTTAACTTCCCAAACAGCCTTAGCTGAAAGTTTTGGATCTTTTCTGATATTTATTGATTTTGAAAAAGTCTTTTGGAAAGACTTCCTGGAAAAAATGTCAAGATGCCAATCAATTTCGGCCGTATAATTATATTTTTTACCGAAAACAGTAAAACCAGACGTGGGATACTTTATAATATCTTCAGACGGTTCCAGAATTTTTATGCTTTTATAAATTGTATCCCATTCCGGCGACTTAAAGAGATTGAGCCCTTCAAGTTTCTTTAAAATAAGTTGCTTTCCTCTATACGGAATTTCAGCAAATGAAAGGCTTTTAAACCTGTTGATAAAAAATTTATTCATTGATAATTTCTGCTAAGCTAACCGGGTAATTTCTTTTTGTCTGAATGCTTTTAACTGCTAGAATCGCCGTATAAGTATTTAAGAGTAAAGAATTGAAAGAAATTGGCTGAATCTTTTCCTCAATTGATTTGGACAATACAGACATTTCTTCTTTTTGTCCCTTATCAATTATTAAAAACTTCTTGCTTGAAGATTTTCCATTTCTATAAACATTTACTGTTTTAAAATTATCAAATTCTATATTGGTCTGATATCCGGTAATCAGTATTTTTTCTTTTGAATATTTTTTATCACCATCTGCGAGGTATCCAATTACACAAGTAGAACCATTGTTAAACCTGATTGTAATATATGTATTATCCTGATCAGGCATTCCACTGCTACTTGTTGATGATGCATAGACATCAACAGGGTCAGCATCTAATAAAAACTGTATAGTATCAATAAAATGACTTACTTCTCCAATTATTCTTCCTCCTTGTTCCGGAGATTGATACCATTTGTCTTTTGGTATAAAGCCAGCGTTAACCTGATAGTAAATTGAATATTGGAAATTTTTTTTGAGTTGCCTTTTTAAAAATTGAATTGAAGGAGAATAACGTCTGTTGTAGCCTACCATTAATAATAAATCCTGGGCTAAATAGCTTTTGCTAATATCTTTTAATTGATCTATGGATATTGCCAGTGGCTTTTCAACATACACGTTTTTGCCTTTGTTCAGACTATCGATTACCATACGGGCATGCTGATTATGCCGGGTTGCTATTACAACTGTATTTACCTGGTCATCATTGAGCATTTCGTGATAGTCAGTTGTTGCATATTTGAATCCAAATTTATTTGCTTTATCTTTTGCATTTATTCCTGTTGCGGTAGCTATACCTATTAAATCAGATTGTCCTTTTAAAAACGGTAAGAGCATTGTGCATGCATAATTTCCAGCACCAATAACACCTATTTTAGCATTGCTCGGTTTTGAAGTATTATTTCTTGAAAAGTTGACCCGGCGGGTTGTACTATCAACATTTGAATCGTATTTTAAAACGACGCCCAGATAATCTTCTTTTCCTTCTTTAATATCTGTAAATGCTTTTTCGCAATTATTGAAATCAAATTCGTGGGTAATCAATTTCGAAAAATTTAATTTCCCGTCTTTTAAAAGCTGTAAAACAGATTCCATATTTCTTTGTTCAGTCCATCGAACAAAACCAATTGGATAATCCACTCCTTTTTCTTCATAAATAGGGTCATACCTTCCGGGCCCGTAAGATCTTGAAAACTTGAAATCCAGTTCTTTATGATAGTAAAGATCCCAGGGAAGGTCCATTTTAGTTATGCCAATATCCACAATTTTAGCCCGATCCCTTGCAATTTTTCCAGCCAGGATTATTGGATCGTTACTGCTTGTGCCTGTTGTAATAATAACTGAATCGCATCCAAAGCTATTTGTAAAGCCTCCAATCTCTTCTTCAAAATTTGTTTTGGATGCATTTTGCGTAAAGTAAGCACCGTTAGTTGTTGCCAAATCGCATTTACTTTGAGAAATATCAAACCCGAAAGCTCTGCAACCGTTTGCTTGAATGATTTGAACGAGTATTTGTCCTAAAAGTCCTAAACCTATCACCGCCACATTTTCTCCAATTTGAGATTGTGTTTGCCTGAATCCCTGCATTGCAACTGATGCAATTGTTGCAAACGAAGCTTCTTTCAATTCTACACCCGTGGGAACTTTTGCACATAGGTTTTTGGGAATAAAATTAATTTCAGCATGATTCGCATACCCTGCTCCTCCACAGGCAACGATGTCTCCAATTTTGATGTTATCTACATCTTTGCCAACCTCGATCACTACACCTACTAAACTATAACCAAGGGGTGATAATGAATCCAATTTATTCATTACCTTTCTATAAGTGGCGACCGGACCTAATTGAGTTAACGTATTTAAGACATCTTTTACCTGTTCTGGCTTTTTTTTCGCCATTTGAAAATAATTCAAATCCGCATTTTTTAGCTTCATGATTTCTGTACCAACACTTACTGCTGAATAAATCGATTTAACTAAAACACCTCCGGATTTACAGACAGGTACCGGTAATTCCTCTATCGTTAAGGTATTTCTTTTTATATTTTGCGCTAATTGTTTCATTCCTTGATTTAAATAAATAGTTTTTTGTTGGTTTACTGGTATTAATTATCAGAAAGGGTAGTTGCTTTATCAAGGTATTCCCGGCACCATAGTTCAAGTGTTAGTAGCTGGTAAATTTGATAAGCGTTGTCCTCCGTCCCATTTCGATCATTATCAATTATTTTTTTTACAAATTCATAATTGAAGAATCCTCTTTTTTCTATGTTGACTTTTGATAACAAATCATCGACCATATTTTTAAGATCATTGGAAATCCATGATCTGATTGGTGCACCAAATGAAGCTTTTGCCCTGTAAATGATTTTTTTTGGTAAAAACCTTTCTGCAGCTTTTTTTAAAATATACTTTGATTCTCCCTTTTTATATTTAAGCCGGCCAGGCACCTGCATTGCTTTTGTTATAACTTTTTTATCAATGAAAGGCACTCGTACTTCTACTGATGCAGCCATTGAGGCGCGGTCAGTATAGGAAAGGTTTAGCCCAAGCATAAACATTGATAAGTCAGTATTGCACATACTGTTTATCGCGTCATTTTTATATTTTGATTCAAAAATTTTCTTGTGTTCATCATTGATTCGACTGATTGCCGGCCAATAATCACTGCGTAAAAGCTGTTTCAATTCATCACTATCGTAATAGGAATAACTGCGCATGTAGGTTTTTTCCAGAGGCATATTTGCAAAACCTATAAATCGTTTTGCCCATCTCCCAAATTTAAACCCTTTATCAAATAATTTCACAGGAAGAGCTTTAACAATTAAAGAAACCGGTACCTTAATGATTCTGGGCAGAGAATTATATTTTATTGCCATTAAGGTAGCTTTTTGCCTGCGATAGCCAAAAAAGATCTCGTCTGCTCCCATGCCGGATAATAAAACCTTTACTCCTTTTTCCCTGGCAGCTTTGCATATTAAATAGGTATTAATTGCGGCCGGGTCGCCTATCGGCTCATCTAAAATTCTTACCAATTCAGGTAAATCTTTGATTATATCTGAATCGATCTTTATTATATTTTGGTCAAAATCAAATTCTTTAGCCAGTATTCTAGCATATTTTTCATCATCAGGCATCTTTTCCACTTTCTGGTCTTTATCAGAAGTGCCAATTGTATATGTTGACAAATTATGGTTTGTCTTTTTGGCCAAAACAGAAATCAATGATGAATCTAACCCCCCGCTTAGAAAACTGCTTACAGGAACATCCGCAACCATATGGCGCTTTACTGAACTTTCGATTGTTTGAGCAATGTCATCAACAATTTCCAGTTCATTTGATTCTAAAGTTTCTTTATCATCCAGGTCCCAGTATTTTACCATTTTAAATGCCGAATTCTTTTGAAGAGAGATATAATGCGCTGGAGGTAATTTGAAGCATCCATTGAACATGGATTCATTTCCTGAAACCCACCTGTAATTAATCGAGCTTACCAAAGCTTTATGATTGATACTTTTATCGAATCCTGGAATTTCAATTAATGTTTTCAACTCAGAACTAAAAGCAAAAGTTTCATTTATCTGAGTATAAAAAAGAGGCTTTATCCCAAAATGATCCCGACCCAAAAAAAGATTAGAATCTTCCTTATTATAAATAGCGAACGCAAACATTCCAATCAAATAATCAAGACTTTTTTCTCCGTAATGTCTAAACATCTCCAGCACTACTTCAGTATCTGATGATGTAATAAATTTTACTTGTTTTTCTGTTTCTAATTGCGTTTGAAGTTCTTTATAGTTATAAATTTCACCATTAAATACAATTACCAGGTTTCCTTTGTGAAAAGGCTGATTTGCATTTTCACTTAAATCAATAATTGAAAGTCTTTGGTGCGCTAATGCAATGTAATCATCATGCCAGACTGATTGATTATCCGGCCCCCTATGTTGTTGCAACCGATTTGCCTTGGTGGCAATCTCCAACTTGTTGGGGAATCCTATAAATCCGGCAATACCACACATTTGTTTATTTTTATTTTAATGTAAATAATTATCCTGGCTTAATGCGAGAAACTTTTTAAATAACATATTTAAATTTTCAACAATTTTTTCAGCAGTAAAATTTTGGGCAATAGCTTTATTATTTTGATTCATTTTACGCTTTAATTCGTCATCCTTGAATAGAAAAATAATTTTTTCTGCTAAATCATTGGGATTATTTTTCTTTACCCATAAGCAATTCTCATACTCAATGAGATGATCTGCACATGCGTTTACCTTGGTGGTTATTATGGGTTTTCCTGCTGCAACAGCTTGAAAAACCGCCATAGGAAATCCTTCCCTGTACGACGGCAATATTAATATATCGCAATTTGAATAATAGTATTTTGTTTTTTCTTCTGGTACATGCCCTACCAAAATAATTTCGTTTTCAAGTTCAAAAGCTTGTATTAATTGTTTGGTTTCACCCAATAATGGCCCGTTTCCCAAACAAAATAATCTAAAAGGTAATTTCTTTTTCTTTATTAATTTACAAGCTTCTATTAATTCTATTATTCCTTTTTCCTTTATGAAACGCCCTACAAATAATAATACAGTTGTTTGCTGATCAATCTTTTCCTGCTTTTTAAAATTTCTATCAGGTTTATATTGTGTGAAGTCAACCGGATTTGCAGTGACCCCAACTTTATCAAAAGATATTTCTTTAAAACTATGTAATTCTTCCCGTGATAACACCAGCAATAAATCTGTATTTTTTAAAAGATATTTCTTGAGAATATTTTTTGAAAAAATGACATTTAACGTTGTGCCATGTGTTTTCAAAACAATTTTCACCCTTTTGTTAAACATTTTTAAAATGAAAATGGAAATTGAGTCACGTGTCAGAGTTTTATAATCAAAAGCTGTGTTTAAAAATACAATGTCACTTTTATGCTGTTTCAGTTTTCTCTTGAGAATGATCGCGTTCTTTAATATCAAAATGAACCGGGGTATCAACCCCTTCACGTAATCAGAATTGCCATAATTTGACACTTCAACATTTACTCCTATTTCTTTAAAAGCCTTTACCTCAGCTTCAGCTATTTCTTTATGAACCTTTATAGGTACGCCAAATAAAATTCTCATCTTACACTTTATTATCTTTTACTTTCATTAAAACCCATTCGTTCATGCTGGTTTAAGTTCGGAACTTACGAACTTATCAATGTAGTTCTTTATATTTTTCCCTACGAGTGGCCATGTTAATTTTGACTGTGCAAAATTGTATCCATTTTCTCCCAGGGATTTACTTTTTTCAGGCTCATCGAAAAGTTTACATATGATATCAGCATATTTTTCTGCATTGTTATCGATTAGATAACCATTATAATCATTCTTTACCAGGTCTGGCAGAGATCCAATATTATTTGCAATAATTGGGAGCCGGTACTTCATAGCTTCTATAAAAACTATTCCAAAAGGCTCTCTTAATGTCGGAAGACAAAAAACTGAAGCATTATTATAATATTGTGCCACTTCTTCTACAGGTATTTTCCCCACTACGTTGCAATTCGGTAAAGAAATCTTCGGAGAGCATCCTATGATAGTTAAACTGGCGTCAGGATGCTTTGCAAGTATTTTTTCAAATACCTTTAAGAGTATCGGTCCGCCTTTTCTTTCCCATTCCACACCTACAAATAATATATTTTTCTTAGCATATTTTTCGATATTGGTTACACCTTCAATTAATACATTACTTCCTGCAAAAGCAGTAATTACTTTGCTTTCAGGTATATTATAATAATTAATAACAGACCAGGAAATTAAGCTGCCGAAGGTAAATATCATTGTTGCATCCTGGTATATTTTCTGTTCTGCTTTTTTGATAAACCTTTCTGATTTCATGTATTGGAGGGGATTAATATCAGGGTACAATTTATTAGTTTGTGTGGTGTGATCAGTATAAACAAAATGAGGAATACCTTCTAATTTCCCGTTGAACAAAGACTGTGTCTGAAAAGTAAATAAGTACTTTTTGTTTTTATGTTTATTTCTGATTCGGCGGCTCAACTGAAGGGATACATAAGAAGTAGCAAAAAACCATGTAACTGAATCTTTCCAATTTTTTTTTCCGGAAAGGATGCCAAAACCATACTCCGACAAGAAATAAAAAAGATTAATTATATAGTAAACGAACTTTATTTCGTGTTTTTTAATATCATCAATTATGATATGATTATCCGGAAATTCGGATGCTAGAAATTTGTAAACGTTATTATTAATCTGAGAAAAGCTTCCCATCTTCATAAAAAGAATCGCTTTATTGTCCATACAAAAATGCTTTGTTTAGCGTGTACCAGTTTATAAATTCACATATTCCCGATTCTATATCAAATTTTGGAGCGTATCCGATTTCTTTTCTCGCTTTTGAGATATCAGCGTTGGTGGTGGTCACATCGCCGGGTTGTAATGGCATCATTTTCAAAAGAGCTTTTTTGCCTAACAGTTTTTCGATCATTTCAACTAAGCTTTTCAAATTTATTATTCTCGATTCACCTAAATTATAAATTTTATAACCCTCCAAATTGTTTAAAGCACAACTAATTCCATTAACAATATCATCTATATAGGTATAGTCCCGCGAAGTAGTACCATCGCCATAAAATGGAATTGGAATCCCTTCATCAATGAAACGTGTGAATTTATGTATCGCCAGATCTGGCCTTTGCCGAGGGCCAAAAACGGTAAAGAAACGCAAACAGGTGATATCAAAATCGTAGAGATGGCAGTAAACGTGACATAAAAGTTCACCACTTTTCTTTGTTGAAGCATAGGGAGATATCGGGTGATCCACGGGGTCATTTTCCGAGAACGGAACTTTTACATTATTGCCATAAATAGAGGAGGAGGAAGCGAATAGTAATTTCTTCACCCCGTTGTTCCGCATCGATTCCAATATGTTCACTGTTCCATTTACATTCACCTCATAATATTCAGATATAGAATCAATAGAGGGCCGTACTCCGGCTTTGGCGGCAAGGTGAACAACAATATCAATCTTATTAGAAGAAAATATGGAATTTAAAGCCTCTTTATCCTGAATATCGGTTTCATAAAACCGAAAATTATTGTTTAAAATGAGTTGCTCAAGATTCAAATTTTTTATTTTCCTGGAATAAAATGGATCAAAATTGTCAATCCCTACCACAGTATGTTTCTGTTTAATAAAATATTCGCATACGTGAGATCCAATAAACCCTGCTGCACCTGTTACTAATATATTCATTAAATATCTTTTTCGTTTAATAAATTTTTGTAGATAGAAATGTAATTCCTGGTCATTATCTTAAGATCAAATTTCTCATGTGCCATTTGGTATCCACATGCACCTAATTGATTCCGAAGAGCTTTTTGTTGCATTAAAACTTCTATTTTCTGTACTAATTCTTTTTCGTTTTCGGGCTCAATCAGGTAGCCGTTTTGTTCATCAATCACTACTTCGTTTGTTCCTCCTCCGCGTGTTGCTATTGCAGGTTTAGCCAAGGCCATATATTCGATCAACGAATTTGAAATTCCTTCGCCATGAACCTTTGAATTTGTAAGTAAAACACCGGCGTCAAAAATATTTATAAGCGATTCGACATCGGATCTTTTACCCATAAAAATGATTTTATCTAATAGTAACAGAGGCACACTGTTTTTTATTTCATCAAAATTGCTACCGTCACCGACAAGTAAAAATCTGATATGGTCATACTTTGCAACCAGATGAATTGCAGCTTTAATCAGCGTTTTGTAATCTTTACGAGCCTCGAAGGCCGCCACCATTCCCACGATAAATAATTCCTGTGTCGTATCACTAAATACTTCTTGAAGGATAGAAGCTGGTTCCTTTAAATTTTCAAATCTTTTAAAATCCATTCCGTTATACACACATGCAGATTTGCCGCGTGCTGCATGATATGCCGCTAATCCCGCATTTGAATTACCGATTATCAAATCTGAAAAAGGAAAGGTTATTTTTGCCCTCAGCCAATGCTTGTTTGAAATTCCTTTTGTTACAGGTGTATCTACCACCATGCCATTAACCAACTTTATTCCTAAAAACTTACAGGCGGGAATCGAATAAAAAGCCGTCATGCTATCCCAACAATGCACAATGTCAGGCTTGAACGTTTTGCATACATGATAAAATTTTTTGAAAACTGACAAATCTTTTTTTGTTTTTCTTATCAGGTAATGAATTGAAATATCAAGATCGAGAACTTGTTTATAATCGATGTCTTTGGCCATTACTACTAATTCAAAATTGATTGACGGATCTTTCTTTAATTCCTTTAAAAGTTCCGTTAACCGGCGCTCTTTGCCTCCTGCATGTAATGAGTCTATAAAAAACAAGATTTTCATAAATCCTGGTTTTGTTTGAGCCATTCTTCAAAGAAAACCAAAGACCAGATTTTTAAACTCAAATTGCGCATTCCATATTTGTTGTTTCCTACTGTACGTTTGATGTAGGAAGTGTTCAAATATTTAGATGAAAAAGAGTTCGATGAAAGTAACGTGTCATTTACATATTCTTTAAGGCCCCCTTTGAACCAAAATGGCAGTGGTAAACCAAAGCCTTGTTTGGCATGGTTAAAAATGTTTACAGGTAATAAAGGCTTCATGGATTTTTTAAAAATATATTTTTGCTCGTTTTCTTTCAATTTCAAGTTCCACGGTATCTTAAAAGTCAGTTCAGCAAATTTATGATCTAACAGAGGAACCCGGACTTCTAATGAATTTAACATGCTTGCCTTGTCCACTTTTGTGAGGATATCATCTACCATATAGGATCTCATATCCAGAAACTGGAGATTGGAAACAAAATCATTCTTATTTCCTTCTTTGAGTATTTGTTTTTTATAGTCTTCAGAAGCTTTTGAGTAATCGATTTTAGAATGATGGCTCAAAAGCTTACCTCTTTCATCCCTGTTCCAAAAAGAAGCGTATGCCCCGACATATTTTTTATCATGAGAAAGTAAATAAGATAACCCCTTTCCTGCAACTGATTGAGGAATTATCTTATAAAGATTGCCCCAGATCATTTTATTGATGGCGGGCCTGCGGGAATGAAGAGAGGAAGATTGCAGTTTGTTTAATTTGCTATAAATGTCATAGCCTGCAAATAATTCATCTCCTCCATCTCCTGAAAGTGCCACTGTAACAAATTCGCGAGCCAATTTAGATACATAATAGGTAGGTATAGCAGATGTATCCGCAAATGGTTCGTCATATGCATTTACTAATTTCGGTAATAAACTTATGGATTCAGGTTCTACTATTTGTTCATGGTGGTCAGTTCCATATTTCAAAGCCACCTCCCGTGCATATTTTAATTCATTAAATGCTTGCTCTTTAAAGCCGATGGAAAATGTTTTTATAGGCCGTGTAGAATTTTTTGCCATCATTGCCACTACCGAACTTGAATCAATTCCCCCACTCAGAAACGCACCAAGAGGAACATCTGAGATCATATGTAATCTGATGGATTCAGAAAGACTTTCATATATGTCATCAGCCCATTGCTCTTCTGTTTTTGAAAAATCCGGCTCAAAATGGATGTCCCAATATCTTTTTATAATGACAGATGGCTTTTCTTTTAGGGATAAAAGAAGGTAATGTGCCGGCTGAAGTTTTTTTATATTCTTGTAAATTGATATATCACCGGTAATATATCCATAAGTAAAGTAAGAATCCAAAGCATCATTAGATAAGGATTTGTCAATATCAACGGATTTTAGGAGAGCTTTTATTTCTGACCCGAATACAAATTTACTTTTATCCTGGTAGTAGTAAAAAGGTTTAATTCCAAATCTGTCTCTGGCACAAAAAAGCTGTTTGGTATTATTATCCCAGATAGAGAAAGCAAACATACCTCTCAGAAATTTTAAACATTCCGTTCCATATTGTTCATATAAATGAACAATTGTTTCTGTATCAGATTTCGTCCTGAAAATGTGTCCTTGCTTTACTAAATTTTCCTGCAACTCCTGGTAGTTGTAAATTTCTCCGTTAAATACGATCCAGATACTGCCATCTTCATTCGATAGGGGTTGATGGCCTGCTTTAAGGTCTATAATGCTTAGTCGCCGAAACCCTAATCCTACATTGTTATTAATATAAAACCCTTCATCATCTGGTCCCCTATGATAAATGCTTTCTGCCATGAGTTTTATTTCATTGGGATCAATTTTATTAAAAAAATCAAAATGTATTTTACCTGTTATACCGCACATTTATTTGGGATTACTTAGTTGTTATTAATTGAAAATTAAATTATCGGGTAGATTCAAATAAAAAATCACCTAATTTTTTTGCAAAAAGATGATAATTAAAATTATTGTTAGCTACTTCATATCCTTCGGCACCAATTGAGGAAGCATTTTTATCATTTAAAGCGTATATGATTTTATTTGCAAAGTTTTCAATTTCACCTGGCTTTACCAGGTAAGCGTTTTTTTTATCTTCCAAGTATTTAGGAATCTCTCCAGTAATTGTAATTACTACCGGCTTTCTGGAAGCTAAATATTCACCCAATTTGGTCGGGAAGCCCGCTTTTGATTGATTGGTATCAGGCCTTGCCAAAACCAGTAAATCTGAATTCGAAAGAATCTCAGGTATTTCCGAACTTTTTTTTAAACCAAGAAAGATAACGGTATCCGTTAAATTTAATAAAGAAACTTTATCTTTTAATTTTTGTAAATCATTTTCATTTGCGGTTCCTACAAGTTGTAATTTGAAATTACTGATGCGTCTCCGGATAAAAGAAAATGCCTCAATAAGGTTATCTAAACCATCTTTATTGCCAACCATAGAACCGATGTAAGTAATGATTTTTTCATTTCGCTGTTGGCAATTTTTGTTCGAACAACTCTTAAAACGATCCATATCAACCAATATCGGAATTTGTAAAATTTTATTTGGGTATAGAAAACGCGAATAATATTGGTTTAGGAAATCTGAAATAACAATTATTCGATCATACATTCTTAATTCAATGTTTTTTAGAATAAATGTGTGTATTTTTTTATTCCTTTTTGCTTTTATAATGAACAGCGGAGCTTCATTACATTCTTTGATAATCGGAATACCGTAGCATTTTAAAAACAAGAAATAAATAAATTCGTAAACAAATGGAATTGAATAATAGAGAACACTAATGCGGTTATTTTTTTTTAAACGTTTAATAACATATAATGTATGAAATATTCCTTTTATTTTTTTCAGATTCCTGGTAAGAAATTTTGTTTCATACTGAACAGTCTTTTGGCTATAAAGGAATGGAATCCCTTCATATCTGTCAAAAGATCTGAAATTTTGTTTTGTTTTGTGAGAAGAGTGTGTATTAATGATAAAAGGAAAGACACCTGTTTCTTTTAACCCCTTTGAATATAAGTGAGCCCGGTTAGATAGTGCATTTCCTGAAGGATAAGCCAAATCTCCTATAATAACCAATGCCTCATTTCTTGTCTTTTTATCCAGTCGCATCAATGATTTTGTTTAGATTAAGAAAAAGCGATTATCCATTCATTTGATTTTTATTCAAAAAGGCATCCAGGCTTTTCCAATTACTCTTACTGGTATTTTCCATATATTCTCTAAATTTTATGGGTAATAAACGAAAATATGAAAGAGGATATTGGATTATAAGTAATAAATATTGCCAATAATAATATAACTTCTTTTCCCGGTATCTATAGATCAGAAGCCAGTGCTTTAGTTGAAATAAACGCAACTTATCTTTTAGTCCAAGTTCATAATAACGTGAAACAGCCTTATCATATATCTCTATGAAACATTGTTTAATGTCAGCATCTGAATTTTTTGTCAGTTGACCAGACTCATGATGACTACGATAAACGGCCCCATAATGATCTGAAAACGTTCCTTTATAAATTTCACTTATTCGCATCCACAAATCTCCATCTTCGCCGTTTGAATAGGACTCATTAAAGTAGCCGACATTATCAAAAACCTTTTTGCAAAACAAGAAACTGTTAGTGTGCACAATCTTTATCCTTGAAACAACAGGGTTTCTGATGTCATTTTGGTATATATATTTATGTGTCCACGGTTTAAATATGTTTTTTCCATTCGCCTCTCTGACCTCTAACATTCGACAAAACGAAAAACCTAAATGGGTATTTATTGATAATGTATTAGCCAGCGTTTTTAGATTTCCGGGTAAATAGAAATCATCTGAGTCAAGAAAAGAAATGTATTCCTGGGTACAGGCCTTGATTCCCCTGTTTCGGGTGCTTGCAACTCCCTGATCATAACAATTTGCAGGTTTTTTTAAAATGACGACATTATTCTCAAAGGAGGCTGCAATTTCCAGGGTTTTATCTGTTGATCCATCATCTGAAATTATTATTTCAATTTTTCCATCATAATCCTGTTCTAACACACTTCTAATTGCTTCACCAATATATTTTTCTCTGTTATACGTTGGAATCACCACACTTATACCTGGAATCATCTAAATAAAATTTAGTCTAAATGCCAAAAAATAATTTATCATTTTACCGATGAGAGAAATGTCTTTATTTGGTTATCCGAAAGCTTTCTTAATTCCGAAGAATAGCAAATGCCGGCCGAAATCCAAACCAATAAGTAATTAAGTGTAAAAGTATTTACGGTCGAAGGATATAAGCTGATTAGTGACACCAATATCCATATCGCCGCAGCTTTTGACAGTATATTTTTTGAAAAAAACAATCCTAAGAAAAAAGCAGGAAGGAGCGTGAGCAGGTATAATACCAAGCTAATGATGCCGCCTTTTAATATTATTTCCAGGTAACCTGTTTCTATGTAATCCCGGTAATCGGTAACCTGGTCCTGGTCAATATCGGGGCAGTAATATTCGCCATTTATTCCTCTTCCTACCAACCAGTCATCTTTTTTAAAATCTGAATAAAAATATAATTCGACGGGAGTTCGTGTGTCTTCTTCACCTCGTTTTGCAATGAAGGAAAACAAGGTGTTATTATTGATATTATAAATTGTGCTCGCATAATAAATTCCTGAAATGAGAAGTAATACAGAAAAATAGATTATCATGACAATTTTCTTACTATTGAACAAATAAAGAAAATAAGAAAAAAGTAATATGCTGCTACAGATCATTGATAATCCGCGCCTAGCTTTATAAAGAGAAAATAATAAGCAAAGCAGCATAACACCCAGCGCTAATAAATTTCTTTTTTTCGAATGATATTTATAAGTAAGAAGAATAAAACCACAAGTGATTCCCTGGAATTTAGTGAGATATTCAATTGTATCCTGGGTTTCCATAGATCTGTCCAGGAGTTCTCTGATATAAATTACATTGTAGAGTAGAAAAAATATTCCTAAAATAAAAATAGCATCAAATAATCTTTTAAAGAAAAAAAAATTCTGAGGTAACAAAAGTATAAGTGGAACGAAATAAATTACAATTCCGAAATTGGCATCCAGCAGCATCGCTTTTACGGAGTCATAATTAAAATGAATTCCCCTGGAAATTACTGATATGGACCAGAGGAGGGTCAGAAAATAAAATATAATAAAATATCCGTTTTTAAATTTTAATTTGGCGAGATAAATTCCAGCTGGAAGAAATAAAAGCACCCCCATAAATTGAATAAGTTCTCCAACTTTCAAGTTAAAGTGCGCATTCGTTTTTATTACATACGCTAATGTATAAATAATAAAGCCGACCCAAAAAATGTTCAGTGCTATTAACTTTTTTTGGGAAATCAGAGGAACTTCTGTTAAGTATATTTCTTCAGTCATTAGATGTAAGTAATCCTAAGAAACTTTTTCTTACGATAACGATTTTTGGTACGTCTCAACTGTCTTCGCACTACATTTTCCCCACGAGAATTTCATCAACTGTTTCTTACCTTCTTCGATAACATACTGTCTGTGCTTACTGTCGTAAGCAACCTTTTTAATGGCTTCTTGAATCGAATCCTGTTTTGTTGGATCGAAATACTCAGCTCCATTACCCGCCACTTCCGGCAAAGCGCTTGTATTGCTTACGCATACGGGGCAATTATTTGAAAATGCTTCCAGAACCGGCATTCCAAATCCTTCATACAAAGTGGGATAAACAAACGCTAATGCATTGGCATATAATTCATTCAACTTTTGTTCATTAACACCAAATACGAAGGTTTTCTCCAAGATGCGAAGTGCTTTCAATTCTTCCAATTCTTCTATATTAAATGGTTGTCCGGCGCACACAAGTTTTAAATCTTGGTCCTTTCTTGACAGTTCGCTGAAGGCTTTAGCAAGTTTTGAAAAATTTTTATATCCTCTTCTTACTCCAACATATAAAATATACCTGCCTAAACCCGATGGCTGAGACCGGATTTTTGGAGCATTATAGCCGTGATAAATTACATCAATCTTTTCTTCAGGAATGCCTAATATTTGTATAAGATCTCTTTTGGTATTTTCGCTAATTGAAATAATTCGGTTGGCCTTCGTTATGATTTTTGTCATGGCCGGAATTAATGATTCTGCTTGATATTGAGCTTGAAATTTGAATTCAATCAGATCATGAACGGTAACCACGTAGGGCTTTTTTAAATCCTGCAGGAAATACGGGTCGTAATAAGTTGGATGCAAAACATCATATCCGTTTGAAGATATTTTAAACTTGCTGTACGATTTGTTAATGTTGTAGAAGCTTGTCCTTAATCTCCCTTTACCCCTAAAATCTTTTTCGGGAAGAGGGAGATTAATTTTTTTAAAATTGTAGTCTTTTAAGTACTGATTGTCTGCAAATAGAACCGACAAATCATATGAATTTCCTTTGGGCAGGTTTTTCATTAACTCACAGAAGTATTTTGTAATTCCGCCGTATTTCTGTTTCAGAAACATTTGATGATCGTATAAGATTTTCATTCTTATTACTTAATCCAAATACCCTTTTTTTGTTTGTTTACTATCATATGATATTGAATTGGTGCCAATATCAAACCATTAAAATTACAAGCGATTGAAGCAATAAAAAGTGAATAAGGTCCCAAATGATAATAATTGATCAAAAGAATTGCAACTCCAATAAATATAAACGGGCTGATCAGGCAGGCGATAAATTGTATGCGTAAAGCATTGATTCCGTTGAGGAGTGCAACATAGGTTGCCACAAAGGTAGTCATCATGAAATATAGGAATCCCCACAAAGAAAGGGAGAAACTGATATGTACCTTTCCCTTCCCTAACCATAGGTCATAAACATCATGAGCAAAATACAACATAATGCAGCCAGCAAAAAAGAGCAGGAGGTTTAATTGATTATATCTGCGGATGCCCTTTCTTATCCAGTCAAGATCATTCTTAAGGTAAGCTTCGGTAGAAGCCGACCAGAAGGGCGCAAGAAAAATGACAAATACCATGTCCAGCACTCCAAAATATTTATACACGATATTGTAGGAGGTAACATCTGCTGTCGTAAAGCTTCGGGCAATGATAAGGTTTGATGTTTCATATTGTACAATACCGGCAATCTGTATTACAAAAAAGATGATACCTAAACTAAGCAGGCCTTTCGAATAGCTAAACTTAATCTTTGAAAATGATGGTTTGAATTTTTTATAACTTCCATTAAAGAAGAAAATGCTTGCACCTATATAAACCAAAATGGGAGATATACAGAATACGGTGCCTAATTTAAGCAAAGAACCTTGCGTGGTTTTTACAAGTATAAAAATTAAGATTAAGGAGATTATTTGTCCCAAAACCGTAACGAGGGTGGTAATCGATGGCTGTTGATTCGCAATTAAAACAGTCGTAATGATCCTTAATACAAATTGAAGACAGAAGTAGGTAAATACTATAATTGCAAGTATGGATACTTCCCCACTCATGCCTGCAGGAATGTTTAATATATGGGCCCAATTCAAAAAATTATTTACAAAAAGGAAGATTACCCATAGTCCCGTGCAAATAATAGTAAGAACGGCGTATGTTGTGCTCACATAGATCTGGGCGAGTTCCGTTTCGCCTTTGGCTATGGCTTCTGCTAATTTATTTCGTAATCCCTGGGTGAGCCCGATATCAAAAAAACTGAACCAAACAACAATAGAGCTCAAGGTGAGCCAAATACCATACTGCGATACATTAATATAATTAATAGCTAAAGGTACCAGTACCAGGCTTATGGCAATGCTTATTCCTTTGAGAAGGATTGTTGCAAGTATATTTTTTTTCGCTTTAACACTACGTTCCTGTCCTTTATTAATAAAACCATTAATATAGGAAAACAGGCTTTCGACTTTTTCTTTCAAGGTTATCTTTAAGGTTGCAATACCCAAAATGAGCTTTTGTGGTTTTTGTAAATATTGTTTGATTTTCTAAAATAACACTACATGAAATATTTTCTTTCAAGGCTCATCCTGTACGTCACCAAATCGCTGGCAACCATTTCCTTGATCATTTCCTTTAGTGTATATTTAGGACTCCAATTCAATTTTTCTTTGGCTTTTGAAGCGTCTCCTATTAAAAGGTCAACTTCCGTTGGACGGAAATAGTTTGGATCAATAGCCACAACTTCTTTGCCAGAAGATAATTGATACTTTGGGTTTGTACACGCAATAACGATTCCTTTTTCTGCAGCACCTTCGCCATTAAATTCTATTTCAATTCCTGCTTCAGCAAAAGCCATTTTGGTAAAGTCTCTTACAGTCGTTGTTATTCCTGTTGCTATTACAAAATCTTCGGGTTCGTCTTGTTGTAAAATTCTCCACATTGCATCTACATAATCCTTTGCGTGTCCCCAATCCCTTTGAGCATTTAAATTACCAAGAAACAAACAATCCTGTAAGCCTTCGGCGATTGCTGCCACGGCTCTTGTTATTTTTCGTGTAACAAAAGTCTCTCCTCTTAACGGACTTTCATGGTTGAAAAGTATTCCATTACATGCAAACATCTTGTAAGCCTCCCGATAGTTTACCATTATCCAGTACGCATACAATTTAGCAACACCATATGGACTCCTGGGGTAGAATGGAGTTGTTTCCTTTTGAGGTACTTCCTGTACCAGTCCATATAACTCGGATGTTGATGCCTGGTAAATTCTGGTTTTATCTTCTCGTTTTAGGATGCGAATGGCTTCGAGAAGTCTTAAGGTGCCAATACCGTCGGCGTTTGCCGTATACTCGGGATTATCGAAACTCACCTTCACGTGACTCATGGCAGCAAGGTTGTAAATCTCATCCGGCTGTGTTTCCTGAACAATCCGGATCAGGTTTGTACTATCGGTCATATCACCATAATGCAATTTAAAATTTGCATGGTTTTCATGTGGGTCCACGTATAAATGATCGATCCTATAGGTATTGATCAGAGAAGCTCTTCTTTTGACCCCATGTACAAAGTATCCTTTAGATAAAAGTAATTCGGCGAGGTATGCCCCGTCTTGCCCGGTTATACCGGTTACTAATGCTGTTTTCATAATTCAAAGCTATGATTTTGGAATGATTAATAGAGACACCTGTGGTGGGAATTTGTGATGCTCTGGAAATGGTAAGCTGTTATCATTCCTGAATGAGGATAATTTAAATCTCAGTTTTTTCAACTTTTGTTTTTTTGGGTAAATGCAATTGTTATAACTAATTTTAGGATTGTAATATTAGATTGCTTTCTGTGAAAGTATTTACTGTCTCTGCTGTATCGATGCCCATACCAATTTTTGCAGCTAACGTATATCCAACTGAAGGGAGCGTAACTTTTGCTATTGTATTTTTTATGGACAAAAGATTGCCGGACATTGAGTACCTGGTTCCGTCTATTACACTCACTACCTCGTTAATTTTAATCCTTGCCTTTTCCAATGTAATATTTTCATGATCCCGGGTAAAGTTCTTGATCACATCGATTTCGTGAAAATTGATTTTCGCTGGTTCTCCTTTCCAGTAAACCAGGTTTATTACACCAGGTACATTTTTTAATTTGCAAAATTCATTTTCTGTAATTTTTGCAAAAACGTAATTTGGAAATAATGGTTCTTCCTGTGTTTTCACTTTCCTGAAAGAACTTATTTGCTTGTGTTGCAAAGGTAAAAAGTTTTCTATTTTTCTTTTTTTAAGCGTTGAGGCTACCTTTTTTTCCCATTTGGGTTTCGTGTAAACAATATACCAATTCATCTGCATAATTTTTTTTTAAAATTTAATTTGCAGCAATTCAAGGGATTGATACTATGGAATACTATAAGAAGAACAGGGCTTCGCCTATCTCAGTTACATCTTAACGTATTGAGGAATTGATTTTTTCATAGATTAAGAATTAATATTTACTTACGGTTTTTTTTTCTACTATTTTGCGATCTTTATTTCCATACACGTAATCATAGCCATATCCATAATTATTTTTGAAGAAACCTCTCATTTTTACACCATTGAAAATTATCGCAGGATTATTAATAGGGTTAATATGAATGTTTTCATCAATTCTTTTTATAAGCATCTTAGGAGTATAATGATGCCTCACTACATACAAGGTGGCATCACATAATCCTGTCAATAGATAACCATCGGTAACTAAAACCATTGGTGAGGTATCAATCAACACGTAATCAAAAATATTTTCAAGATAATTAAGTAAGTCGTTTACTCTGCCATTTGCTAGTAACTCCGATGGGTTTTCCGGAAGGTGCGCTCCTGCAGAAATGAAAAATAAATTTTCATGCTCTTCTACGTGTTTGATAATTTCTTCCGGGTCTTTTTCACCTTCTAAAAATTCTGTAACACCTTCTTCACCATTTATATTTAATAATTTATGGAGGGTAGGGTTATTTAAATCCATATCAACCAGAACTACTTTTTTACCCGTCAAAGAAAGGCTCACTGCTAAATTTGCTGAGATAAAGCTTTTTCCCTCGCCGGATATACTTGATGTTATTAGTATTTTTTTGTGTGAAGGATCGATGCCAAGAAAAGATAATGAGATTCTTAATTTTCTGAATTCTTCAGCGATAAAGCTTCTCGTTCCTTTTTCTATTACAATTTTATCTTTTGATTTATCAAAAGCGATCTCTCCTATTATAGGAATAGTAGTTAAAGATTCTATTTCCTGTCTATAGAGAACTTTGCCGGTTAAAAATTCCTTAATAAAAATAAATGCTCCACAAACGCCAATAAAAAGAACAATAGACAATGCATATATTAATAATTTTCGGGGGCTCACTGGGTAAGGACTTGCCTGGGCATAATCAACGACCCTGCTGTTTGATACAGAAGATGCATAAGCAATCTCACTTTCTTCTTTTTTTTGCAGCAGAAAAGAATAGAGATTACTTTTTATTTGTTGCTCTCTGCTAATATCAAGTAGCTCTCTTTCTTTTTGAGGCACCGATCGCAAAACTGAGTTGTAACTATTATTTGTAGCAGCAATATTATCGCGCGTGGCAACAAGGCTTTGTTTCATGCTTGCGATATTACTCGTAATGCTTGGCTTTATCTTATTGATCCTATCTTTTATAGCAACTAAACTCGGATTGTTTTCTCCCACTGTCTTCTTCAAATTCTCGTACTCAAGTTCAGAATTATATAATTTTTCGATTAGTTGGCTAAGCTGCGGATCATTAATACCCAAAGTAGATGGAACAATTCCGGCCTTGCTGTCATTATTTGAATTTACGAAACTCTGAACCTTATCTAAAACCGCAAGTTGGGTATTGACATCTCCTAACTTCTGATCATTTGCACTAACATTCTGTAAAAACAGCTGGCCCTGGGCACTTATGTCAACCGCTTGGTTTCCTGATTTGAATTCCTGAACTTTCTTCTCTATTGAATCCATATCATGAGCCACGATGCTGAGACGGTTGTTAACAAAGGAAAGAGTATTTCGAGCCAATGCATCCTTTTCTTCATTAGCCGACTCCTGGTATGATTTTATTAGTTGATTCAATATATTTTCTGCCCTTAAAGGATCAGGATCTCTATAGCTTAAATCAACTATTGAAGACAACTTGCTTGCCGCTTCGGCTTTGAGTCCGCTCAAATAAGCAGGCACAACATCTTTTGGTTGATTTAATGAAAAATAAAGTTGTTTATTGGCAGTATCAGAACCTAAATATTTATTTGGGATAAACTTTAGTTTTCCGAACGGAGTTTTAACTAAGCTGTCAAGTGGATAAATGTATTTATGATTAAGAATTACTTCCCTGGTATCCGGCTTATAATTAAGATCGATCCTTTTGTAATAACCCAGCGAATCCGGGTGCAAAGCTATTATCGAAACTGGTGATGTAGAATAAGCTAAGATGTCATGAACGTCTCCTTTTTGATAAACTGGCGCATACAGGCCAAGGTCTGTCACCACATTTTCCATCAGGTTCCTGGATTGGATAATTTCTATTTCATTTTCGACAATTTTTTTGGACGAAATCTGGTCAAGAGATTCTACCAGTTTAGATTCTTCATTTCCCTTTTTCTCATCTTTGATTATTACGGTTGCAGTTGCTTCGTATATCGGAGTCGAATAATGAATATAAGTGTAGGCGATGCCTACTGCAATAATAATTGCAAAAAGGAACAAAGGCCAGTAAGGAACATATTTTGAAGTAAATTGTTTCAAAATATTATCTTCCTTATCCTCATTGATACTATTTCTTCTTATTTGCATATTCCAAATTAAAATTAAGGATATCTTAATACCCTGTCTAGCACAATGGCCACCACTGATAAAACACTAAATATAATTGGCAAAAACTGCTGTGATCTGCTAGCAGTCGCTGCCTTTGTTGCATTAGGCTGTACGTATATCACATCATTAGGCTGTAAATAATAATAAGGCGAATTGAAAAAGGTAGTTGACGTTAAATCAATGTGCCTGGTAATTTTTTTACCATTTTCTTCTCTTATTAATAAAACATTATTTCTTTTTCCATAAATTGTTAAGTCGCCAGCCAACCCAAGGGCTTTTAGCATAGATATTTTTTCGCTGGGGACCGTAATTACAGTCGGCCTGGCTACCTCTCCTAAGACGGTGACTTCATAATTCAGGTACCTGATATCCACAATTGGATCTATCAATAATTTTTTTGTGAGTATAAGGTTGGTAATATTTTCTTTTAATTGATCTTTTGTTAACCCTGCCGCTTTTACAGCTCCGAGAATAGGCAAATCCACGGTACCGTCAGCATTTACTAAATATCCACCGGATTCTGTATTGCTCCCGGTTACAGTAGTGGCCCTGCTAATATTATTATTTTGTAAATTGAAAGGGGCAGAAGCTTCAGCATTCAGACTGCTGATAGTGATACTTAGAATATCATTTGGCTCAATCGTGTTTTGCCTTTCGATAGTTGTATTGGGAAAAGTAGCATCTTTTACATCATTGAAATAGACTATCTTCTTGGTATTGGCACATGAAGAGAGCAGGAAAGCCGTAAAAAAAGCTAGTATGAGAGGTAATAAAAATCTGGCCATATAACAATTTTATATTCTGTATAATTAATTTATAACAGACAAAATTATGGTTAACTTACTATTGGAGATCTTTATTAGGAATGGGATCAGGGTAATGAGGTACAACAATCCTTAACTGTGTAGATCACAGTAAAAGTATCCAAGTACAAACCTAAACGTTTAAAATCGCATCTCCAAATTTTTGAACCAAAGAATTTTACAGTTTGTTTTAAAATTTTTAAATTTCGTCACCTTAATTAGATTTTTCTTTAATAAACTATATTTTTAAATGAAAAATCAAGTGTAGTTCTTTGTATTCAATTTCTTTGCCGAATTTTTCAGTGTACCTCCAAATCCTAAAATAATTATATAATCTATTAAAAATCAACGCCATTTATAGTAATTTATTGGAATGTGAATAAATATTTTCAATAAAGCTTGCAATAACTGTGTTTGCGATATACTTTTATCTCCGCTTACAACCTCACGAAACATTTTTTAGAAATCCGTACAATTTTTCTTTAAGTGTTTTTATAGTCTGATATAACCTTTGAAATTCCTTTTATTATTATAGCTGGGTTTGTACTTCCTGTGTTGCTTGTAGATTTTTTTCAACAACCGGGATATCCCGATAGTTTATAATAATGCTGCTGATCTATAATTCCTGTAAAAAAACCTCTCGATTCTTCCTGTGATTGGCCTGTTTAATTAAATGGCATTAAATTTTATTGTATCACATATTAAAAAATGGGTGCAATAGTTTTTCAAGCCACATTTATCACTTAAAAACAGGATTTATGGAAAACATTTACAAAGCTTACACAAAGGAAATCAATGGAAAGACTTTTTATTTTGTAAAAAGATTTTCGGCATTTCCTGAAATTGAAAATTCTCCTTCGATTCTGGATTATATGGGTATGCATACAAACTTTTACAAGGCATGCACCCTGGCTCATGTATACGATGAAATTGTAGTAAACAGGCTTTTGAATGAACTTCATATTATTCCTGAGTCAGCAAGAATAATACATATGACGAAAGCCAGGTCAATCACTCATTCATTTCTTAGAAATACCCATCATGCCTTTTTGAAATTGAGATGGGCATCTATCAACTAATTCAAGTTGCCTTTAAAGTTTAAAAAGATTGAGTTTATGTTTGCATATCTATGCAATCATTTAATCAACCAAGCCGGATTATTGTTACCTGCAGTAAAAGGATAGCTCCTTTTCTCGAAAAAGAAATCCTAAGGGAAGGTTTTAAAATAAAACGAATGTTTGAAACCGGGGTAGAGTTGAGTGGTACCTTAAGCGATTGCATTTGTTTAAACCTGCGTCTTCGGTGTGCAAGCCAGGTATTGTACAGTTTGAAATCATTCCCTTGTAAAAATGCAGATAAACTATATGAAGAGGTCTCACAGGTTCAATGGGAATCAATTATACCAAGAGACGGTTATTTCTCAGTTACAAGTAATGTAGATAACGAAACCATCAACAATTCTTTATTCGCGAGTGTAAAAGTGAAAGATGCAATTGCTGACAGGTTTAGAAATAAATTTAACCAACGTCCGGATTCGGGGCCGGAATCAGACAAGACGGTTATCAATTTATACTGGAAAAACGATCTTGCCCAAATCTTTATTGATACTTCAGGCGAAACTCTGTCAAAACATGGGTACAGAAAAATTCCCGGCAAGGCACCTATGATGGAGTCCCTTGCAGCTTCCACATTACTGGCATCCAACTGGGATCGCCAGGCTCCTTTCATCAACCCCATGTGTGGTTCGTCTACGTTAGCGATAGAAGCTGCCTTGCTTGCCACAAACCGTTATCCGGGATTGCTTCGGGACAACTACGGATTCATGCATATAGAAGGATTCAAAGACGAATTGTATCAACAGCAAAAGCACAAACTGACTGATCAAATTAAAACAACCAACGTAAAAATAAGAGCATCAGACATTAGTGAAGATGCGATTAATATCTCTAAAATAAATGCCGATGCTGCCGGTGTTGGCGATCTTATTTCATTTGCCGTTTGCGATTTTAAAGAAACCCTCGTTCCCGAAAATGAGGCAGGCGTTGTTTTTTTTAACCCGGAATACGGGGAAAGATTGGGTGATGAGGCAGCATTGCAAAAAACCTATTCAGAAATAGGAGATTTTTTGAAACAACAGTGCAAGGGATATACGGGTTATGTATTTACTGGCAATTTTAACCTTGCTAAAAAAATCGGCCTTAAACCAAAACGAAAAATCGAATTTTTTAATGGTAAAATTGATTGCCGCTTACTTGAATATGAGCTGTATGCCGGAAGCAGGCGGGCTCCCAAAGAGTGACGATAAAATAAAAATCCCAATAATTTGTTGATCTGCTGTTTAATGATCACAGAAAATTAAAATTGCCACAATTTGTTTGTTTACTGCATTCTTACGAATGTAATGCCTGTTAATCGTTTCCTAAATCAAACTGCATTATTTACGTAACCATTGGTTTTTTTTATCTTGCCACCCTAAAAATAAATGAATGAAAAATATTTTACTCGCTATTAATATTATCTTGCTGGTCCTCGTCGGATACCTTTATTATTTGCATTTTCATACAACTAATAAGCCGGGTGCGATGGCTGCAACTTCTTCCCAGGTGAGAGCATCAAATGATAAATCTAAAGTTGCTTACATCGACCTGGATTCCCTGCAAAATAATTACAGCTATTATCAAAAATTAAAAAGCGATTTTGAAAAAAAGCAGAATGACGCAAACGATCAAATAACTGCGCTGCAAAAAAAATATCAAAACCGTGCCATGCAGCTTCAGCAAAAAGCAGCTACCATGAACCAAAAAGAGCAGGAAGCCGCTATGCAGGAAATAAATAAAATGCAGCAGGATCTGCAGACCAAAAAGCAGAACATAGACAATGAACTCTACAATGCTAATTCAAAAATGAAGGAAGAAATTTTATCCCGTATCGAGTCGTTTTTGCAAGATTATAATAAAGATGGCAGGTACTCATACATATTTTCTTACGAACCGGGTTTTATGTTTTATAAAGATTCTACCCTCAATATCACTCCTGATGTAATAGTAGGGCTAAACAAATTAGATTCTTCAAATACAAAGTGATTCGTTGAATGTGAAATAAATAATTATCTTCAATCCCGTTTACTAAAAACGGGATTTTTTATGGATCAACACGCAACTGCCTTTAAACCAAGCCTTCGCCTGATAGACGCAACAATGATTGTTGCCGGTTCTATGATAGGCTCGGGGATTTTTATTGTTAGTACAGATATTGTTAGAAACGTCGGCAGCGCCGGATGGCTCATTATGGTTTGGCTTATAAGTGGCCTGATGACAGTAATGGCCGCGGTTAGTTATGGCGAGATGAGCGGGATGTTTCCAAGGGCAGGGGGGCAATATGTCTATTTAAAAGAAGCTTTTAACCCGTTGTGTGGTTTTTTATACGGTTGGAGTTCTTTTACCGTAATTCAGACGGCAACAATTGCTGCAGTAGGAGTTGCTTTTAGCCGCTTTACAGCGTATCTTATTCCCGAAGTTGGAGAAACGAATATTCTCGTTTCCATCGGCAATTTCCATATTTCTGCAGCGCAGGTATTAGCTATTGCAATGATTCTTTTTCTCACTTACACAAATACCCGTGGAATCAAAGGAGGAAAAATTATTCAAACAACTTTTACCTCCGTAAAACTTTTATCGCTCTTCGGTCTCATACTTCTTGGCTTTCTTTTGGTAAAACATAGTTTTTGGAATGAGAACTGGCAAACCGGGTTTCATGCAGTTCAGTTGCAAAAATCGGCCGGCGCATTTGTGAAGCATGGAAATTGGTTTCCCATTAGTGGAACGGTTTTAATTGGTGCTGTTGCTGCGGCAATGGTTGGTTCTCTTTTTAGCAGTGATGCGTGGAACAACGTAACTTTTATTGCAGCCGAAATAAAAAATCCGAAGAAAAATATCGGGCTCAGTCTTTTTTTGGGAACATTTACCGTGTCGGTTATTTATATTATTACTAACCTTATGTATTTGAACGCTCTTTCGCTGGATCAGATCGCATTTCCCGGTGGCGACAGGGTAGCGGTTGCTGCATCGAATGCGATTTTTGGAAATGCAGGCGCGATCGTTATTGCTGTAATGATCATGATCTCAACCTTTGGCTGTAACAACGGATTAATATTGGCGGGCGCCCGGGTATATTATACCATGGCGCATGACGGATTATTTTTTAAAAAGGCCGGGACGCTTAATAAGAAGGCCGTGCCTCAATGGGCACTTTGGGCGCAGGCTACGGTCGCTTCTGTTTTATGCCTTAGTGGCGGGTATAACGACCTGTTGGATATGATTGCTTTTGTTGTGGTCATTTTTTATGTACTCACCATCATCGGGATCTTTCTGCTTCGCAAAACCAGGCCTGACATCGAAAGGCCTTACAAAGCTTTTGGTTATCCGTTTCTTCCTGCGTTGTATATTATTTTAGGATCAGTATTTTGCATTTTTCTTATCATCTTTAAACCGCTTTATACTTTGTGGGGATTAGGCATTGTTTTAGCAGGCATTCCTGTTTATTTTATTACCATACACAATCAAAAAAAATATAAGAATTGAATGAGTGTTGATATTGAACAATTGTTTGCAGGCTTTTCAAAAATGAAAGTAGCTGTGATTGGAGATTTGATGCTGGATACCTACTGGTGGGGAAATGTAGAAAGAATTTCTCCTGAAGCGCCGGTTCCCGTTGTGGCGGTAAGCAAAAGAGAAAAGAGAATCGGTGGCGCCGGAAATGTGGCATTAAATGTTCAGGCGCTTGGTGCGTCTGTTGCAGTGCTTTCCATTTTAGGGGATGATGAAGACGGGGGAGATTTAAAACAATTACTGCAGGATAATAATATTGACACGCGATTTATCCTGGAAAGTAAAAAAAGGATCACTACAAATAAAATCAGGATCATCAGCCGCAATCAACACATGATGCGATTAGACGCCGAGGTTGTTCATGATTTGGATGAAACCGATGAGGAGAAATTGCAAAACCTGGTTGAAAAATATATAACTACAGAAATGCCGGATGTTGTAATTTTTGAAGATTACAATAAAGGAATTCTTACCAGGAATATCATCGCTAATACCATTTCTTTTTGCAATAAAAATAATATAACCACAGCAGTTGATCCGAAGCGTAAAAATTTCTTCTGCTATCAAAATGCAACGCTTTTCAAACCCAACCTGGCTGAAGCTTTTACAGCATTGAATTTATTACCGGAGGATATTTCTGAAGAATTACTTTCTGAAATCCATGCACAGCTAAAGGAAAAATTAGATCACAAGGTTTCTTTAATTACACTTTCCGAAAAAGGTGTTTTTTACCAGGAAAATAATTTTAAAAATATCGTTCCTTCTCATAAGAGAAACATAGCAGATGTAAGCGGGGCCGGCGATACCGTTATTGCCGTTGCTTCTATGGTGTATGCGGGCACAAAAGATATTAACCTTGCTGCAACGATATCAAATATCGCGGGAGGGATTGTTTGTGAGGAGGTTGGCACAGTAGCCATTCAGAAAGAAAAACTGCTGGAAGAATGTAAAAAATTAATCAAAGAATAAATTTTTTTTTCTTTTACCTTCTCTTTTTAAGAATCCTGTTACGAATTTTAAAGTTTTAATTTTGCAGAAAGATTCTGATCAAATTTATAAACCGAGGTATGAAGAAAGTCGCGTTAATTGTAGCTGCAGGCAATGGCTCAAGAATGAATAGTGAAATTCCGAAACAGTTTTTACTTTTAAAAAATAAACCTGTCTTATATTATAGTATTAAAGCTTTTTTGAGTGCTTATGATGATACGGAAATAATTTTAGTGTTGCCGGAAGAGCATATTGCCAAAGGCCAGGAAATAATTGATGGGTATTTTGACTCATCGAAATTCAAAATTACCTCGGGTGGAAGAACACGTTTTCATTCCGTTCAAAAAGGACTTTCTTTAATTAATGATGAAGCAATCATATTTGTTCATGATGGTGTAAGATGTTTTGTTACAAAAGATCTTATTACAAGATGTTATGACGCTGCAGTTGAGTATGGTACAGCAGTACCGGTGATTGGTTTGACAGATAGTGTGAGACTGCTCACCAAAAACGGAAATAAAATTGTGGATAGAAATAAAGTGAAACTGGTGCAGACACCTCAAGCATTTCACAGCAAAATTCTTTTGCCGGCCTTTGCCATAGATTATAAAGATCAATTTACAGATGAGGCATCAGTGGTTGAAGCTTTTGGGTTAAAGATTAATTTAGTAGAAGGAGAGAAAAATAATATTAAGATCACCACACCCCATGATCTTGAGCTGGCAAACGTTTTATTGCTTGAATAGTTTCGCGATTGCCGGTAAGTGATTCAGTTTTATCCCCGGGTATTTTTCTAAAACCGACCCAAAGCTTTTATAGAAAAAAGCAAGACTTGGGACGTTACTTCCTTCAAAATCAAGAGTGAGTTTACTGTCTGCATGTTCCTGTATAAATTTGTCGATCAATAGATGTGAAGCGCCTGAAGTTTTCCCGTCAGGATGGTTGCCTACCAAAATATAATAGGCTCTTCGATGAGAAAAAAAATATCCACACGAGGCAACCAGCTTACCTTTTGGAGAATATACGCCATAGGTAACTGCCATGTTTTTTTCTTTTAGAAATTGAAATAACTTGGCGAAATCAGAATAATTCTTTTCTTCAAGTGTTGAAAAATGTTTCGCCTGTTGTTTTGAAAGTTCAATAACCTCGTCAACGGGAATATTTTTTTTTACATTATTGCCATATCGGATTGATCTTTTAATATTTCTTACATGACTGGATGCATACCTTCTTTTTAAAATTTCATAATTTTCTGAAAGTGGAAGGATGTAATTACTTCTTTCATACATGGGAAATCCGGGGATTGAAAACATATTGTTTCGGTTGAGGTAAAAATCCCAATATTTAAATTTTACAGGGATTTGCTCAAAAAAAGATCTCAGGATTTCAGCGGAAATGTCGTTTCCGAAAACCCCAAGTGAAGCTGTAAAAGCGGGTTGGTACAAATAATAAAAAGTATATTTTTTTTTCCAGGGTAAGGGCATCACCAATTCATAATCGTTGGCTATCAGCGCGTCCCAGTTTTCACTCATTGCATCGAGGTAATACGAGTATGCGTATATTAATCCGTTGTCTGAACTATCGATACAGCAATCCCATTTATTTTTATCAATCTTTGCGTGTGGCAGATATGAAATTTTCAAGAGAAATTATTTTATTCATCAAACCTAAAGGAACTAAAGGTCAGGTAAATTTATAAATTTATCCAGCCGGAAATTTTGGATGTCAATGCTAAACGAAATCGTCTTCCAAAATTGTTTTTCTCCGAGCGTTGATTTAAAATAATTCCTGTAAATTTTACTGTATAAAACGGGAACGTAAATGTTGACCAGGTTTTTATATAACGCTATTTGCAGGCCTGCATCATAAAGAAATTTTCCGCTAGCAGCATCTTTTTGCCAGGCTCCCGCATACGTACCTATATCAAAAAATATTTTTAATGGATTTGAGGCGTTAAAAACATGAAGCGGATTTAATTCTTTAGGAAAATCTGCTGTTAGGTTAAGTGCGGTAAGCCAGTTATCAGTTTTGCCGATTTTGCTGGAAAGTAAATCTGATCGTACTTTAAACCCGCCATCCCGTATCATGATTTGTTGCGAAGGCGGCCCCTGGTATTCATTTCTTCCTATAAAATAATTACTGTACGTATAATCTTCATAACCATTCGCCCCTGTCATATTCAAGTGATAGCGGTCAGTTTCAAATTGTTTGTAAATTGTTTTATCGCCTAAATACATAAATTTTCCTGCAAACAAACGTGCAGTAATCCCGCCTTCTTTTGGATAATTAAAAAAATATTTTCCGTCAAATGAAAATCTTAAAAAATTGTCGGTCTGCTGTAACACAACATTAGAAAAGTAAGGATAAAGAGCCCGGTTATTTTCTATTGCAAAATTTAATTGATTGAGATAACGACTGCTACTGGGATACGAAATAACATCTTCCTGCAACACTGTGTCACGTGAAAATGATAAAGCTGTTTCACGGATGAAAAAAGTTTTCCATTGCAGCCATTTTTTTACTGCACTGGTTGGGTTTTTGTTTTTGAAAATAAGTTTTACAGAAGGAACCATTTTAGAAAAACCTAAATAATTTTTAGCGCCTGTTGAATCAGTAAATTCATCCATCGAAAACTTTTCGGCGCTTAATGAGATTTCTGCTTTTCTTATCAAACCATAGCTCATGATATTATAGCCGGCTCTTGCAATTCCATTTAATGATTTACTTTCGGTGGCGTACAGTGGAGCAACAAAAAAATGAAATCTTGGTTCGGGCAAAGTATAATTATGAACTAAAGCACCCAACATTATTTTATCATAAAAATTATAACCCGCGGCAGGAGAAAGGAAAACATAATTGTATTTATCTGTATTTCTTAAATTAAAGAATGATGCAAGTTTGAATTCTTTTTTTTGTGCTGGCTCTATTCTTCCTTTTTGAGTTAATAGAGAAAAAATGGTATCTACATTGTGGCCACTCACTTGCTCCACTACGTTTTTAAAATCCTGAGGAGATGGATGCCTGAATTTCCAGCGATTATAATATTCATGCAGGCAACTGTCAAATAGATTTTTTCCAATTACATCTTCAAGCTTTTTCATCCACAACCCCGTCTTGTAGTAAGCAATCACATCATAGTTCGTTTCAGAAAAACCCTGTGACGCCGTTTCAATTGGCTGGTCTTTTTTTTCCGCGATTTGAGTTCGGTAAATCAAATCGTCATCATTTGCGGGCATTCTTTTCTCAAGAAAATATTCTTTTTCATCAGCCTGCTTTTCAGAAGGGTATTTTAATTTTTTATACCGGTTGTCAAAATAAGTGTTCATCCCTTCATCCATCCATGGATGATCTCTTTCATCGGTCGCCAAAATGCCGTATAGCCAGTTGTGGCCTACTTCGTGTTCGATGGTCATATCCAGTGATTCTTCATCCGGCATAGGCGAAATACTGGTAATAGTAGGATATTCCATCCCTCCATAAAAGGCGAGTTTGGCTTCCACTACAGAAACAGTATTGTAAGGATATTCTCCCAGCCACTTGCTTCTTGTTCGCATTGCATCTTTAATGAATTGAATGCTCTTTCTCCAAACCGTTGAATCGGGCCGAAGAAAAAACGCCCATGCATTTATGATTCTGCCGGATTGAAGTTGAATCGTGTCGTGCTTTACAACGAAATTTTTATCGGCAAACCATGCAAAATCATGCACATTTTTTTGCTCGTAAACCAGGGTTTTGGTTTTTTCTGAACCGGACTTCTGATTAGCTATAATAACAGGCTTTTTCTTTTTATGAATTGTTGGCTGATATCTCTTTTTGACTTTAGCATTTGTTTTCCCGTTCTTGTTGAATGGAACGCTGATTGCAGCGGTCGCTGCGGGAATCGGCTTTTCTCCTGTTTTTTCTTTCAGCCACTTTTTTTCTTCTTCGTTCTGTAATCCACCGGTAGCAGCCACCACATAATTTTGGGGAACCGTGATCTGAACATGGTAATCTCCAAATTCACTATAAAATTCTCCCTGGTCGAGATAAGGCATAGGATGCCACCCGTTTTTATCATAAACAGCGGGTTTCGGATACCATTGCGTAATTTGAAAACTATTACCCACATATCCTCCCCGCGAAAAATTAAATGGAATTTTCTCATGAAATGGAGTTGAGATTTTTATCGTTTCGCCTGGTAACAACGGAAAAGGTAAAACCAGTTTTGCAACGTCGATGTATAGCGAATCATCCTGCAAATCAGCCGACACGCCGTTCACTTTAAAATCCAGCCTGTTGATATAACCCCTTTTTTCTTCATCAGAAAAATAGAAGCCGGTGCTTGCCAATTGTAACAATTGTTCGCTGAACGCGGTTTTGTCATTTTTATAGGCATTGGGCCACAAATG
This sequence comes from uncultured Chitinophagaceae bacterium, assembly GCA_963783125.1. Taxonomy (GTDB): domain Bacteria; phylum Bacteroidota; class Bacteroidia; order Chitinophagales; family Chitinophagaceae; genus Ginsengibacter. The sequence goes on along the minus strand of CAWAMQ010000005.1, from coordinate 21,478 downwards.
GAACCAAATATAATGAAGGGTATCAGGAGAATTATTTGTGTAATGTAACGTCTCAAAACCGCTCAACGTTTTGTCGCTGTCATTTAATGTAACATCAATCGTGTAATTTACCCGCTGTTGAAAGTATTTCGACTGCCCAAAGGATACTGATAAGAGAAAACTAAATAAGGCTGGAAGACAGATTTTTTTCAAAGCAATTATTTGATCAAATATAAATAAATAAAAAGTTTGAAAATCATCACATTGCAAAGGGATACCCACTATAATTTTTTAAATTATTTTAATTTCCGGCTGTTTATTAAAATTTTATAAAAATTCAAAGAAAAAATATTTTTAAGAAAATAATGTTATTTGAAATAAAAGTTTATCTTTATACTTTGTTAATGGGTTTAGTTTGTTTTTCTTTTGGCTGATGTTTGTCCTAAATGGTTTCTTCAGTTCATTGTAGCTACTGATTCATTAATAGATATTTTAATTTATTAAACAAAAGTTTTTACAATGAACATTTATGTAGGCAATCTCAGTTGGTCAATGACTGATGATGATTTAAGCAACTTATTCAGTCAATATGGTACTGTTTCAAGTGCAAAAATTCTTAAAGAAAAAAATACGGGTCGTAGCAAAGGCTTCGGTTTTGTTGAAATGGAAGACGAAGAGGCAGCTAAAACTGCTATCGCTACACTAAACGAAAGTGAAGTACAGGGCCGTAAATTAATTGTTAACGAATCACAACCTCGTCCGGAAGGCAGTGGCTACAAGAAAAGTGGCGGCGGCGGATACGGCGGCGGCAGAAGCGGCGGCGGCGGATATGGCGGCGGCAGAAGCGGCGGCGGCGGTTACGGCGGCGGTAGAAGCAGCGGTGGCGGCAGAGGTGGTTACAGTAAAGATTATTAATTCTTTTTTGATACCAGATTTTTCAAATCCTTTTCAATTCTTTGAAAAGGATTTTTTGTTTTTACCAGTAAAAGAATAAATTACCTGAATTTTTAATTTATTATCAATAAAAAAAAGGATGACTGAAAATCATCCTCTTTAATTAAAATTTATATTACTTCTTATTTCTTCATTGCCTCTGCCATGGTTTTCCCAATATCAGCAGGGCTTGCTACCACATGAACCCCGCATTCTGAAAGAATTTTCATTTTTGCTGCCGCGGTATCATCGGCACCACCAACAATTGCACCTGCATGGCCCATTCTTCGGCCCGGAGGAGCAGTCTGACCGGCAATAAAACCTACTACTGGTTTGCGATTATTGACCTTTATCCAACGTGCAGCATCGGCTTCCATACTGCCTCCAATTTCGCCAATCATTACAATTCCTTCCGTTTCTGGATCATTCATGAAAAGCTCAACAGCTTCCTTCGTCGTGGTTCCAATAATGGGATCTCCACCAATCCCGATCGCGGTGGAAATGCCTAAACCTGCTTTCGCCACCTGGTCAGCCGCTTCGTAGGTGAGTGTACCTGATTTTGAAACGATGCCAATCTTGCCTTTTTTGAAAATAAAACCAGGCATAATGCCAACCTTGCATTCATCCGCAGTGATAATTCCCGGGCAGTTAGGGCCAATCAATCTTGAATTTGATTCTATTAAATAGTTTTTCACTTTCACCATATCCTGGACAGGAATTCCTTCTGTAATGCAAACGATCAGCTCAATTCCGGCATCTGACGCCTCCATAATCGCGTCAGCTGCAAAAGCCGGCGGCACAAAAATGATACTTACGTCTGCACCTGTTTCTTTCACGGCCTCTTCCACAGTATTAAAAACCGGCTTTTCAAGATGAGTTGATCCGCCTTTATTGGGAGTAACTCCACCTACCACGTTTGTTCCATATTCTATCATTTGGGTGGCGTGGAAAGTTCCTTCAGTTCCTGTAAATCCCTGTACTAAAACTTTCGAATTTTTATTAACTAATACTGACATGAAAAAAGATTTTAAAGTTGCGCAAATATATGAAAGTATGTTTGAGGTTTAAGATTTGCGAATTCATTAACTTGCGGCTATGCAGCAATATCTTCAACTTTTACAAAAAATAATTGATTCCGGTGCAGATAAAAATGACCGGACAGGAACCGGTACACGCAGTTTGTTTGGCTACCAGATGCGCTTTGATTTACAGAAGGGTTTCCCTCTTGTTACTACCAAAAAACTTCATTTAAAAAGTATTATTTATGAATTATTATGGTTTTTAAAAGGGGATACCAACGTTAAATATCTGCAGGAAAATGGTGTACGTATCTGGGACGAATGGGCCGATGAAAGTGGAAACCTCGGACCGGTTTATGGAAAGCAATGGCGGAGTTGGTCGGGGGCAAACGGTCACACTATCGACCAGGTTTCGGACCTGATCAAACAGCTAAAAACTAACCCCGACAGCCGCAGGCTCATTATCAGTGCGTGGAATGTTGCTGATCTTGCTGATATGAAATTAATGCCTTGTCATTGTTTATTCCAGTTTTATACCTCCCCGGCAGAAGACGGCGGTAAAAGAAAGCTTTCCTGCCAGTTGTATCAAAGAAGCGCCGATGTTTTTTTAGGCGTTCCTTTCAATATTGCTTCTTACGCATTGCTTACTATGATGATAGCACAAGTTTGCGATATGGACGCAGGTGAGTTCATACATTCTTTCGGAGATGTACACTTATATAATAATCATTTTGAGCAGGCGCAGCTTCAACTTACACGGAAGCCGTTTCCGCCACCCAAAATGAAATTAAACCCCGCCGTAAAGAACGTTTTTGATTTTGAATATGAGGATTTCGAATTGATAAACTACCAAAGTCACCCATCAATAAAGGCGCCTGTGGCCGTTTGATTCACCAAATAACTTTTCCCTATGCTTTCACATATTGTAGCCGCTTCAGAAAATAATATAATAGGAATAGAAAATGGGTTGCCCTGGCATCTTCCCAATGATTTTAAATATTTCAAAAATAAAACCTGGGGAATGCCTGTGATTATGGGTAGCAATACTTTTGAATCGATGAAAAAAGATTTACCCGGGAGAATAAATATTGTGTTGACAAAAAAGACCGACTGGCGTCCGGAAAATGTATTTATTGCCAATGATATCGATGAAGCGATTGCAAAGGCAAAAGAAAGTGATGCAAAAGAAATTTTTATAATTGGCGGCGGTAAGATTTTTAAAGAGACGTTGCCTGTTGTTGACAGGATTTACCTGACGCGCGTGCACACGGTTGTTGAGGGCGACACTTCTTATCCTGAAATTGACACCTCAAAATGGAAAAAAGTTAGCGAGGAACCCCACAAGGCAGATGAAAAGAATAATTATCCTTACACATTTGAGGTGTGGGAGAGAACTGAAAATGATTAAATTTTAAAATGTATTCCTCTTTTCAACTCGCTAAAAAATATTTTCATTATTATTTTCAGTCAAAAAACGGCAAGGGGCATGGTGTTCATTCCCCATTCGTGTTTGATTTTATCATCCATGTTCTAAATGACAGGAAAAATTATCCCTGTTATGATACAATAGAACCGTTACGGAGGTCACTTCTTCAAAACACCAATCAAATCGAAGTGGAAGATTTTGGTGCCGGTTCTACAGCCATTCCTTTTAATAATAGAAAGATGAGTGATATCGCCCGGCACTCTTTAAAGAAGAAAAAATATGGCCAGTTGCTTTTTAGAATTGCCAGGTACTATCACTCAAAAAACATTGTTGAGCTTGGTACGTCGCTTGGTATAACCACCTGCTATCTGGCTTCTTCAAATAAAGATACAAATGTGATTACGCTGGAAGGATCGGGTAATATTGCGAAGATCGCAACACAAAACTTTAAAAAAGCAGGTATAGATAATATTGAGCTGTTGCAGGGTTCATTTGATAAAACCATTTATTTTGCATTCGATAAGTATGAAACGGTTGACCTGCTTTTTATCGATGGCAATCACAGGAAAAAACCAACTTTGGAATATTTTGATCTTTTTCTAAAAAAAGCAAATGAAGATTCGATTTTTATTTTGGATGATATCCATTGGAGCCTGGAAATGGAAGATGCATGGGAACAGGTGAAACAGCATCCTTCTGTTACTTTATCTATCGATCTCTTTTTTATTGGGTTGGTTTTTTTTAGTAAAGATTTTAAAGTAAAGCAAGATTTTCCAATAAGGTTTTGATTTTTATAATACCTTAGGCGCATATTTCAAAATTATGACGATTGGTGTTTTAAAAGAGCCGTTAACCGAAACCAGAGTATCACTATTACCAGAGCATATTGGGATTTTAAAAAAATTAAGTGTTGATGTATTGATTGAAAACAATGCAGGCGAAAAAGCGTTTGCTTCCAATGAAAAATATCAGGAAGCCGGCGCTGAAATTGATTCAAGAGAAAAGGTTATTGAAAAGTCGGAAATTATTTTGACCATTCATCTACCGCCTCCTTCCGAAGTTGATGCACTTAAAACAAAAGTTTTGCTCGGTATTTTTCAACCGTTGTACAATGTTGAGTTTGTGAAGAAGTTGAATGATGGCAAAGTAACAGTTTTCAGTATTGACATGATTCCGCGAAGCACGCGTGCACAAAGCATGGATGTATTAAGCAGCCAGGCGAATATCGCAGGATATAAAGCCGTTTTACTGGCCGCTAATTTATATCCAAAATATTTCCCGATGTTCATGACAGCCGCTGGAAGTATTCCTCCTGCAAAAGTTTTGATTTTAGGAGCCGGCGTGGCAGGTTTGCAGGCAATTGCAACCGCAAGAAGATTGGGTGCTGTTGTGGAGGTTTTTGATACCAGGCCTGCTGTAAAAGAAGAAGTGATGAGCCTTGGGGCAAAGTTTGTAGAAGTGGAAGGCGCGGCTGATGCCAGCAGAGCCGGTGGTTATGCGGTAGAACAAACTCCTGAATTTTTGCAAAAACAAAAAGAGAGAATAGCTGCAAGTGTTGAAAAATCGGACATCATAATTACAACCGCGCAAATTTTCGGTAAGAAAGCGCCGATTTTACTTTCCGAAGAAATGGTTTCGAAAATGAAAAACGGATCAGTAATTATTGATATTGCTGCCGCTACAGGAGGAAATACAGAATTGACAAAGAATAACGAAACAATAAATTATAAAGGTGTTACGATTGTTGGAAATTCAAATCTTCCTGCAACAATGCCATATGATGCCAGCAAAATGTATGGTAAAAACATCTGTAACTTTTTGCAGCTCATTATTGATAAAGATGGAAAATTGAATTTGAATTTTGAAGATGAATTGGTAAAAGGAACTTTAGTTAGCTGATCATAATTAGTTCTGTGAGTAGTAATAATGAGAAAACAAAAATTTAGTTTCATTGTTCGTTTACTATAAATCATAATGATAACGGTAATGAGCAAACGAAAATATTTTAAGACCTAAATAATAAAATAAATAATCACAATGCAGCAAGTAATTCATTTCATTCAGGAAAATATCCAGATGGTTTACATCGTAATCCTCATGATATTTTTAGGAATAGAAATTATCGGGCGTGTACCAAGCGTGCTTCACACACCATTGATGAGTGGCGCCAATGCAATTCATGGCGTCGTAATTATTGGAGCTATCATCGTAATGGGTAAGGCGGAAAGTGGAAACTATGTGGCACTGGTACTGGGTTTCCTAGCTGTAGTATTGGGAACGTTAAATGTGGTAGGCGGATTTGTGGTGACTGACAGGATGCTGGAAATGTTTAAAAAGAAAAAGTAGCCTTCAAATGTTTTTTGAGTAAACAAACAAATAAACCTGAAAATTAATTCACTAATCAACCAATAAATGGGTCCCAGTATCTTATCAGTTTGTTATATCGTTGCTTCAGTTACATTCATTCTTGGATTGAAAATGTTATCAAATCCTGCTACTGCAAGGAGAGGTAATTTAATTGCTGCTGCAGGAATGATCATCGCCATTTTCGGAACAATATTTTTGTACGAAGATGATGGCAAAAAATTAGGAAATTATCCCTGGATTTTTTCTGCAATAGTTATCGGTTATATTATAGGAACATTGGTAGCCAAGAAAGTGAAGATGACAGCAATGCCTGAACTGGTAAGCTTTTTCAATGGAATGGGTGGTGCCTGTGCGGCGTTGATCTCCATCGTTGAATTTGATTACCTGTATAGAGCACATCGGGCGGTAAGCGCTCCTTTTTCAGATGGTGTCAATTCAGGGCACTACCTGGCGATTATTGCCGGAACCATTATTGGCTGTGTGTCTTTTGCGGGCAGCATCATTGCATGGGGAAAATTGAGTGGAAAGTTCAAAGATTATTCTTTTAAAGGTCAGCACCTGGTTAATAATTTACTTTTGATACTGATCTTAGTTGCAGCAGTTTACGCCTATTTTTCCAATACGCAATTTGTGAATGTTCCTTTCTTTATTACGGTTGCCTTAGCACTTTTGTATGGAGTATTTTTTGTTTTGCCGATCGGTGGTGCCGATATGCCGGTAGTAATTTCTTTATTAAATTCTTTTACCGGCGTTGCTGCGGCGTGTGGTGGATTTCTGTACGATAATAAAGCCATGCTCACCGGCGGAATTTTGGTTGGAGCCGCGGGAACCCTGCTTACGATCCTGATGTGCCGCGCAATGAACAGAAGCCTTATGAATGTTTTGATAGGATCATTTGGCGGCGCAAAAGCGACTTCAACTGGTAGCGCAACAGAAGGTAATGTTAAAGAGATATCCTTAAGTGATGCAGCTATGCTTATGGCTTATGCTAAAAAGGTGATGATCGTTCCGGGTTACGGGTTGGCGGTAGCACAGGCACAGCATGCCTGCCACGAACTTGAAAAATCACTTGAAGAAAAAGGTGTGGAAGTAAAGTATGCTATCCATCCGGTTGCTGGCCGTATGCCTGGCCACATGAATGTTTTGTTGGCAGAAGCTGATGTAAGCTACGATAAATTGTTAGAGATGGAAGACGCGAACGAAGAGTTGAAATCGACAGATGTTGCGTTTATATTGGGAGCCAATGATGTTGTAAATCCGGCGGCAAAAAATGATCCTTCTTCTCCCATTTATGGCATGCCAATCCTGGAAGTTGAATTAGCCAAAAACGTTATCGTAAATAAAAGAAGTATGAAACCCGGGTACGCCGGCATTGAAAATCAACTTTTTTATCAACCTAAAACTTCCATGCTTTTTGGTGATGCCAAAAAAGTACTGCAAGAACTGTTAGCTGAACTAAAAAATATTTAAGGTTTGGATTTTTCTAAACCAAACAGGAATTCGATTTAATTCTTCGTTTACTGGTGACCGTTATTTTTTATTGGAATCTTACATTGCTTGCACAGTTTTTGTAGCTGCCCTCCCAATATATTAAGACATGTAACGGATGAGTAAGCCGGATGAACAATTTTATGATTTTTTAATTCACGAGGATGAACCACGTGCCTGTAAAGCAATACCTGAAGAAGCATGTACGCATTTGCCCGGAAATTTTCTCCTTAACGTAAGCAATGGAACTCTTTCAAAACTTGCAGAAAAAATTATAAGTCCCGATCTCACACTTGCCTGGATCTTTCGGTTTTTTGGTGCCCCTGCCGGTCTGATTGGCGCAATTGTGCCGGTTAAGGACGCAGGTTCTTTACTGCCGCAGCTCGTGGTTTCGGGAAAAATAAGGGCTTATCCCGTTCGAAAAAACTTTTGGGCTTTTAGCGCATTGATCCAGGGAATTTGCTGGTTTGTTGCGGCACTTCTTGTGTTTTTCTATCAAGGTTCTTTATTGCCTTACCTGTTATTATTTCTTTTGGCCATCTTTAGTGTGGGCAGTGGTATAGCTTCGGTGGCTTTTAAAGATGTTACAGCCAAAACAATCCCTAAAGAAGCACGTGGACAGATGCTGGGGTACCGGGCTACCTTCGGTGGCATATTGTCATTGGTGGCTGGATTAATATTGGTTTTTGCAATTAAGGGCCAGGGTGATAAGCAGGTATATGGGTGGATGTTTTTAATAGCTGCTGTGCTATGGATCATTTCTGCGCTTTTGTTTTTTATGGTAAAAGAGGAAAAAGGCGCTACAGAGGGCGGAAGAAACCCGGTAGAAGAATTTAAGAAAGGCTATGAATTGGTGACGAAAGATAATAGTTTTCGCAACTTTCTTTTTACACGGGCATTGCTAATGTCAGTTCATCTCTTAAGCCCGTTTTATGTTTTGATGGCAAAACAAATGAGTGGCTCAAACTGGAACCACCTGGGTTACTTAATTATTGTCAGTGGCCTTGCGAATGTGCTAAGTAGCCTTTTCTGGGGAAGGCTGGCTGATCAATCTCCCACACGCCTGATGCGTATCTCGTGTTTTATTGCCATCGGCGGTGCTGTATATGCCTTGCTCTTTTACCTGTCGGCCTTTGAGTTAAGTTTCTATGCTTTTTTACCTGTTTTTTTTATCAATGGAATCGCCTACAGCGGGGCACGCCTAAGCAGAAAAACTTATTTGGTAGATTACGCCCCTGCTGCCGAAAGACCAACATATGTTTCAGTGGCCAACACTTTTATCGGGCTGTTTACTTTGCTGGCAGCAGCTTTTGGTTTAATAGCCGAAGTGTTCGGTCTTCCTGTTCAAATTATTTTCTTTATCGTTCTGTTGATCATCGCCATAATTATAAGTTTCCGGCTTCGGAAGGTGTAATCCTATTGTGTCTTATTCGTGTATGCATTTCCGTTAAATACCTTTTTTTAATTAGTTGCCTGGTTCGCTTTAAACACCCTGATAAAATTTCCTCCCAATATTTTATCAATATCTTTTTTTGAATAACCGCGCTTTACCAGTTCCTTTGTTATCATCGGGTATTTTGTTACGTCTGTCAATACTTTTGGTGTAAACGGAATCCCATCAAAATCGCCCCCAAGGCCTACATGATCGATACCCGCCAGTTTTACGATGTAAGCAAGATGATCAAACAGTAAATGAAAGGGGGCCTGCAACTCTTCCGCTTCTCCGGGGTATTCATTCGCGATAATTGCGTCAGCTTCAAAGTCTTTTTTTCCTGATGCAACTAACTCTGCTTTTTCTGCCTTGTGACGTTTAAAATAAGCTGCCTCTTTAGCTGTTATGGTACTATCAAGAAAAGCAGGATAAAAATTGAGATCTATAACACCGCCGTTTTTGGCAACTGCTTTTATCTGGTCGTCTTTCAGATTTCTGAACACCGGAGAAAGCGCGTATGCATCACTGTGAGAGACTAAAACGGGTTTTGTGGACAGGTTGATCGCATCCCAAAAAGTTTGTTCGCCGGTATGACTCAGGTCGATCATCATTCCCAATTCATTCATTCTTGTTACCACCTGTTTGCCCAATTCATTCAATCCCTTTTCCTGCTGCTTGCCGGACACCGCTTTTTGATGTCCTGATTCATATTCAGCACTGGTAGCCCATGAGGTGTTGTTATTCCAGGTAAGTGTCATATAACGCGCGCCACGTGCGTAAAGGCTATCCAGTTTGCTCAGGTCATCTTCTATCATGTGTCCACCTTCCACCCCGATCATTGCTCCTAACTTATGTTCTTTAACTGCTTCATCCAATTCGGAAGGAGTGGTAACAAGCATCATTTTAGAAGGGTTTCGGTTTATCCATGCATATAAAGTATCCATTTCGCGATTGGCAAACTGAAAAGGATTTTTTTGTTCACCGTCACAAAAAACAGAAAATACCTGCACGTCCAGTCCGCCCTTCAACATCCTGGCAAGATCGCTATGTGTTTTACCGGTAAGATCGGTATCAAAAATATAGCCTTTTTCAATGCAGGTGCTGATGATATCATTATGTGTGTCACAAACGATAGCTTTTCGGTGAATCTTCCTGTAGTTTTGAGATTGAGCAGAAAAAGCAAAAAGGGAAAAGAGTCCTAAAATAAAAATCTTCATTGTGCAGGTTTTTAGTCGTTGAAAAGATAGCGGTTATTTCCGATGTATGTACAAAAAAATAGCGAAGGTTCTGTTGTGAACCTTCGCTATCATATTTCCGAAACAGAAATATCAGTTATTTGTTTGTTTACTATTCTTTTACAAATTTGCTAACGGCTGTTTTGCAACCATCCTTGCAAATCGCTTTTATGAAGTAGCTTCCGGCAGGCAGCGACGATACATCAAATTCCAGGTTGTTGCCACCATTCATCACCGATAAAGCCTGGCGTTTCACTATTTTACCGGCAAGGTCCGTAATAATTACATTGATATTATTATTAACCGGTGAAGAAATAATTAAATTTAATTTGTCTTTTGCGGGATTAGGATACACAGCATTTAAAGAAAGTGTACTTACCTGGGTTCCTTTTATCAAAACAACATTTGAATAATTAAATTTACCGTCTTTATCAAGCTGCATCAAACGGTAATATTCGTTTCCGCCAATATTTTTTGTATCTGTAAATTGATAATTCAAAACAGTATTACCGGCGCTGCTGGTTTTTTGACTATTTACAAAACCAAGATTCCTGAAATCTGTACCATTAAAGGAATACTGAACCTCAAATCCCGTATTGTTTATTTCTGCAGTTGTAGACCATGAAAGAACGTTACTATTACCTGTATGCTCACCTTTGAAGTTGATCAACGAAATTGGCAATGGAGAGCCGGCGGCGGAAAGTGTAAAGCTACCCCTGTCACTAAGGTTCGGGCCAAAGCTGTATACGCGTATCTTATAGCTTGTGCCTGCCAATGCATTTAAAGTAACAGATTCGCTTCCACCTTTTTGCGTAACATCACTGCAACTTACATAAGTTAAAGAACCGCAATTTCCTTTAAAGACTTCAAGAACTCCGTCAAAATTAGAAGCGCCTTCAAGGTTAATTAAAACGGTACCGGTTGTAAGTGCTGTAAATTGATACCAAACATCATCATCTGCCGAACCTGTAAAACCACCGCACGGATCAGCGGCCTGGCTTTGGGTTGCGCCAAGTGTAGTTCCGGTTTGAGAAGTTGTAAGATTAGTAGCACCCGAACAATCATCATTAAAAGGGGGCGGTGGTGGCGCACTGGTTATAAAGGTAGTGGTGTTTGCTCCGCATCCAATCGCTGCTCCGCTTCCGTTAACAGGCACCACATACCAATAATAAATTGTACTGTAATCGGCATTATAAAAGTTTAGGCTGTCTGTAAGTACCGTGCCAACCAATGTTGTAGGTGGCAATTTTGCATCGAGGTAAACATTGTAAAGAACCGCTCCGGGAACGGGATTCCATTTTAATGTAATGTAAGGTATCGGGCTTACGTTGGTAGCTGCATTCGCCGGAGAAACATTAGTGGCGCAGTTAGGAACCTGTGCTTTAAGTGCTGTGAAACAAAATGCGAAAATAAGCAGAGTAAAGGTTTTTTTCATAATGGCTAATTTTGGTTAAAGTTATTCAATTCCAATAAAATACAAATTATTTTTTAAAATTTTCAGCACGCGAAATAAAATATTTTTTTTCGGTAATACAAATATAGACTATTATTAATTTGAAATGAAATCATTATCATCATTTTTTCCACGTCTGAATGCGTAGGAAGTATTTAAAATGTACTGGTAAAAACGGGTAATTGTGCTTCCGGACACAAAATAATAATCGGGTCTATACATTTTTTTGTAGGTGGCTAATGAATCGCCGGTGAGTCCGGTAATGCGCGTAATGGTTTTTGATGAGAATCTATAATCTACATACCTGTCCTGTTCTTCCTGTATTAAACGATTTTTAAAAGCCAGTCGTTCTTTGTTTTTCCGGAACCGGAACATTTCTATTAATGCATCAAGATCCATTCCGGCAGCTCCACCCGGATCGTATGTAGAATGAATGCCCGGTTTTTCATCGCCAAAAATTTTCGCATACTCCTCCCGGTTTTCTATTGAATCCAGTTTATAAGTATTTGTGTAAACAGTTACAGGATTTAATAGCTTATATTTCTGTTTCACTTTTGCCTGTATTGAAATATCAAAAGCGTTATAATTTGCTATATCCCTTACAGGAAACTTTTTAGTTGATTTGCCATTATAGGTGAAGATAATAGAATCGGCCAGCGACGTATTGATGTGATAGGAGCCGGTGGAGTCGGTAATATCGTAAGAGCCTGAGGTGCTTCTCACCTGCACATCCGGTACAGCATACAATTTGGAAACATCGTACACATTTCCGCTTACAGTTATTTGCGCCTTTGTTGACAAAGACGATACGAATTGCAAGGCGGCAAACAGGCAGAAAAAATAAACAGTGGGCTTTTTATTCACAACGAATACAATATTATAACAATGATTCTGCTAATTTAAAAGTAGAAAATTTTTTAACGTTCGGTTTTAAGATTAAAAATCGAAAATATTTAATCATCCTTATTTAAAGAAATGATCTCTTTAATTGGAAATTAAAAAGGGAAGCTGCATCGTTAAAGTATCCCGGGCTGTGAAAATATTTTGCTCTCCCGGTATTATTAAGATTTAGAAAAAAATTCCTGGTGAGCTTTTCTATTGTGATCAAAGTATGACGAACAATAAGACGAATACTAAAATTACCAAGGCCAATATAACAAGTACAGAGGTCCAGAACGCAACCGCAAATATGGTTTCATGTTCTTTCATGAAGATCAATTAACTGTTAGTTTCTACAAAAATATATATTGACTCCGGTTTTTGCAAGCCGTAGCCATAGAAAAAAACTGATTAACGTTAGGGGGAAAGAAATCCGGGACGAACGATTTTTTAATTTTCAAACTATGTAGGTGTCCTGCAAGACCTTTTGCCCGGTTAAAATTCAAAAAATAAAAATTTAGATAATTTGTACGTCTGCTGGTGGAATGAAGTTCAATTTCCAATAAAACATTTAAACATCATATTTACCGGCTAAATATTTATTTCCCAATCCATGTGGGAAATGTTTAATTTTATTATCCAAATAAATTTTATTTAAACACTTAAACTGTTACAACAATGAAAAAGATATTCTTAAAAGGGTTCGTTCTGACATTGGTTGGCATGTTGATGACCTCCCTTATTTTTGCGCAGCAGGATAAATCAAAAAGAGCAAGCCCACCTGAAACAGCAACGGGTACGGTAGGTGGCTCAACGATCACCATTAATTACAGCAGCCCCGCAGTAAAAGACAGAAAGATTTGGGGTGATTTGGTTCCCTATGACAAAGTGTGGCGATTGGGCGCCAACGAAGCAACTATATTTGAAACCAGTAAAGATATTATGGTTGAAGGCAAAAAATTACCTGCCGGAAAATATAGTTTGTATGCAATTCCCGGTGAAAATGAATGGACATTTATTTTCAATTCAAAAACCGGTCAATGGGGAATAAAGATGGACGGTAGTACAACAGAAGATCCTGCAGACGATGTATTGCGCGTAAACGCCAAACCGATGAAGTCATCTTCTTTTAATGAAAGGATGAAATTTGTTGTCGATGGAAGCGGTTTTACATTTGAATGGGAAAATCTCAAAGTTCCGGTTTCGATAAAATAAGTTTATATATTTCATGTAAAAAGCCCGACGTTACCGCCGGGTTTTTTTTGTTTCATATTAATACCAATTATCGTTAACCGATTGGTACAATGCTCATTTATTTATCTTTAGGGCTGATAAATTTTTTTTTATGAAGAAACTCTACCTGCTTTTATTTTTCATTCCTTCTTTCATCACCGCACAAAAACTTCCTTCAATTCTTGATAAGACCAAGGGTATGGATAAGCAGGAAGGATTTTTAAATTTATATATCGATAAAGAAGATGGAAAGATTTGGCTCGAAATCGATAAGCTCGATTCTGAAATGATCTACCAGGTTTCGTTGCCTGCAGGAATCGGCTCCAATGATATTGGTCTCGATCGGGGACTGTCCAGTGAAACACGGATTGTGAAATTTGTAAAAACGGGGAATAAAGTGTTGATGATTCAACCCAATTATCAGTATCGTGCTGTGAGTAATGATGAAAATGAAAAGCGCGCGGTTGAAGAATCTTTTGCTCAATCCGCGTTGTGGGGATTTGTTGCAGAAGCGCAAACAGGTAATTCGGTTTTGGTAGATGCGACAGACTTTTTATTGAGTGATGCAATGAATGTGTCAAGCACTTTGAAAAATGATAAGCAGGGAAATTATTCGATAGATAAATCACGCAGTGCCATTTATCTGCCGCGAACTAAAAATTTTCCGCTCAATACAGATATGGAAGCAACAGTCACGTTTGTAAACAACAATGACAATCCGGGTAATCTTGTTTCATCCGTTACACCCACTCCAAAAGATATCACCGTGAGAATGCACCATTCATTTGTACAGTTGCCCGATGGTAATTATCATCCAAGAGTTTGGGATCCGCGCTCGGGTTTCCAGGAAATATCTTTTTTTGATTACAGTACACCCGTTTCTGAACCAATCGTAAAATATTTTGCTACGCGTCATCGGCTACAAAAGAAAGAACCCGACACAGCTATGAGTGAACCGGTAAAACCAATTACCTATTATGTAGATAATGGCGTTCCCGAACCGATCCGAAGCGCTTTGCTGGAAGGTGCAAGCTGGTGGAACCAGGCATTTGAAGCTGCAGGATATAAAAATGCGTTCCAGGTAAAAATATTGCCGGATGGCGCCGACCCGATGGATATTCGCTACAATGTAATTAACTGGGTACATCGTTCCACGCGCGGCTGGAGTTATGGCAATTCTTTGGTTGATCCGCGAACAGGAGAAATTATTAAAGGCATCGTATCGCTTGGTTCATTGCGTGTAAGGCAGGATTATTTAATTGCAACAGGTTTACTCGCGCCCTTTAAAGATGGCAAACTTGCCGATGATAAAATGCTTCAAATGTCATTGGCAAGAATACGTCAACTGGCGGCGCATGAAGTGGGACATACGCTTGGATTGATGCATAATTTTACCGGAAGCACTGTTGATCGCGCCAGCGTAATGGATTATCCAAGTCCGTTGGTAACATTGGATGCCTCGGGAAATATCGATCTCGCAAATGCTTATGATAATAAAATTGGCGCATGGGATAAGGTGGCAATTAAATGGGGTTATTCAGAATTTTCACGTGGGGAAAATAAAAAAGATTCTTTGAATTCCATTCTTACCAATGCTTTTAAAAGCGGGCTTCGTTACTTGACCGATGAAGATGCGAGACCGGCCGGCAGTGTTAGTCCCTATGCACATTTGTGGGATAATGGGAGTGATGTAATTGATGGATTAAAGCAGGTGATGAAAGTACGAGCTAAAGCGCTTGCGCAGTTTGGGGAAAATGATATTCCCGAAGGAACGTCAATGGCAATGCTGGAAGATGTGTTGGTGCCGGTTTATTTTTACCACCGTTATCAATTGGAAGCGGTTACGAAATTAATAGGCGGACTGGATTATAATTATGCATTGCGTGGTGACGGACAATTTGCTTCCAAACCCGTTTCAAAAGAGGAGCAAATGAAAGCTTTGGATATTATTACAGATTGTCTCGATCCCAAATTTTTAATGTTGCCTCCTGAAATTGTTGCGCTCATTCCGCCACGTCCACAAGGATATATTCATTCTGATGAATTGTTTACCAAAAGAACAGGGGCAGCATTCGATGCGCTTTCTCCTGCAGAAACTGCAGCTGATTTTCCGCTTTCGTTTTTGTTCAACGATCAACGGCTCAGTCGTATGGAACAATATGCAGTAAACGGAGGTTTGACTGTAAGTTCGATGTTAAATAATCTCATTGAAAAAACATGGAAAGCGCAGCGAAGAACGGGAATGGAACAATTAATTCAGCAACAAACTGAACAGGTTTTATTAACTTACCTTTTGGCACTAAGTGTAGATAAGAATGTGTCGTTCCAGGCACGCGCTGACGGTATAAAAGTATTGAACGTTCTTAAAAACTGGATCGAATCGCAACAAAAGGTTTCAAAAGATCCTTCTTACATGGCACACCTGATGTTGGCTTTGGAAAGGATGAAAAAACCGGAAGATGCAAAACCTTCCATGCATGCCGGGATTCCGCCGGGATCGCCTATTGGAAGTGATTGCGAAGAATAAAAATTAGGGAAAAAAGTGGCTTTACTGTTGAGAAGTTAAGAGAGATAAAATAGCATAGAATCTATTTTAGCGCCTGTTAACTTTACGGGGGATTTTAGTGGTCTCAGGAAATGACAATAACGATTCAAATACATTTACATGAAAAAAGTATTTTATTCGCTGGTTCTCACATTTAGCACGTTGTTTTATTCGATGCTTATTGCCTCTCCAGTGAAAAGTGTATTTGACAAAGCCAAATGTTCACAATTGATCGAACGGGTTGATGGTAGGCGCAACGCGACTGCTGACACAACGCTTCCTGGTAAAACAACATTCAAAAACTACAGGGGAAAACCATGGAACAATGAACCACAGCAAATTCCGGGAAAAATTCAATGTGAATTCTACGATTTGGGTGGAGAAGGAATTGCTTACCATGATATGGATAGTGTCAACAACGGAAGCGGAAAACTAAACCTGGCAAACGGAAGTTTTCTCAATGAATTCAGGATGAAAGAAGGTGTTGATATTTCTTACACAAAAACAAGGGATATCGATAATAATCCTTACAATATGGTTGAACCAAAAATGGATCAGTTGTATGTGGGTTGGACAGAGCCGGGCGAGTGGATTAATTATACTGTAAAAGTTAATAAGACCGGTAAGTACGCAGTTGGCCTGATGTACACGGCAAGCGGAGATGGCAGTGTTTCATTAATGATTGACGGAAAGGAATTGACGAATGAGTTGTTGATTCCTTCCACGAGAAGTGACAAGGAACCAATAGCATGGCGGCAATGGCATCACTGGAATCGCATTGATTCTTTAGCCACTGTCGAACTAAAAAAGGGCATTCATGTTCTAATGTTGAAAACAGTCTCACATGGGAACATGAACTATGATTTTCTTGACTTCAAATTAGAAAACTGAAACGAATAATAAAAAAGATAACGGACAATTTGACCAAAGAAGAAATTACTTTTATTGTTGGTTTACTGTCCTCTATTAATAATGGTAAATAAAATTGAAATGGAAAAACAACAAATGCTTTCAATGATTAACAATCTATTCGCGGCAATTGAAAAATTAATTCCGGTATACATGGAAGATCCTTCGGATAGGAGAGTATCGAATGGAAATGTGGCGGCGTGTATCATAGAAGAAAATGGATATGTGCATGGAAAAATGTTTGGAACCAACAAACCAAGATTACGTCTGTCCTATAAAGTGGCATGGACAAAAGCAAGCCAGGTTTGGCTTACAGGCGTAAAAACAGGTGAATATGAAAGAATGGTTTTTAATAATGAAGTAGAAGAAAATGCAAATGGAATTGAAAACCCTGATTTAATCGGTTGGGAAGGCGGCCAGCCAATCACTATGAAAAACGGAACAAAACTTTCAGTTGGATTTAGTGGATTCAGGGGCATATCTGATTTAGATATTATGGTGAAAGCGTTTGCTGAAGCAGAAGGATAAAAAATGCTACAGATGCAGATTTAAAATAAAACATAAACTGATTTTGATATTTCTAAATTGTAAAAACATAATGAGACTCACACTAAAATTTTCCTGTTTTTTATTCTTTGCCTTATTCGGTATTCTGTCATTGAAAGCACAGGTAAAAAACATCTATCACGACGGCTGGATCGATTTTAATAAAAATGGCAGGATGGATGTGTTTGAAGATCCGCATCAGCCGGTAGAAAAGCGGGTGCAGGATTTGTTGTCGCAAATGAATGTGGATGAAAAGACCTGCCAGATGGCTACATTGTATGGCTACAAAAGAGTTTTAAAAGACAGCCTTCCCACACCTGAATGGAAAAATGAAATCTGGAAAGATGGTATCGCCAATATAGATGAACAGCTGAACGGCGTTATCAACGGGCCGCAAAGATATTACTCCAGCAAATTGACTTATCCTTATAGTAATCACGCGGCTGCAATCAACCAGATACAAAAATGGTTTGTGGAACAAACGCGTTTAGGTATACCCGTTGACTTTACTAACGAAGGCGTTCACGGGTTAAATCATGACCGCGCTACACCGCTTCCTGCACCAATAAGTATTGGCAGCACCTGGGACAAGCATTTGGTTTATGAAGCAGGACAGATTGAAGGCACAGAAGCGAAAGCACTTGGCTATACCAACATTTATGCGCCTATTTTAGATGTAAGCCGCGATCCGCGCTGGGGCAGGGTAGTAGAAACGTATGGAGAAGATCCTTTTTTAATTTCAGAGCTGGGAATACAAATGGTGGATGGTATCCAAAGTGAAGGAGTGGCTTCTACGATAAAACATTATGCAGTGTACAGCGTTCCGAAAGGTGGCCGTGATGGAGAAGCAAGAACTGATCCGCATGTGGCACCAAGAGAATTGCATGAAATGTTCTTATATCCATTTGCAAAAGTAATTGAGAAGGCGCATCCCCTTGGCGTGATGGCGAGCTATAACGATTGGGACGGCGTTCCCATCATTGCCAGTTATTATTTTCTTACTGAACTTCTTCGTGAAGCTTTTGGTTTTACGGGCTACGTGGTAAGCGACAGCCAGGCGGTGGAATATGTTTTTTCCAAACATCACGTTGCGGGAGATATTAAAGACGCTGTAAAACAAGTGGTAGAAGCGGGTTTGAATGTTCATACCAATTTCAGTCCGCCAAAAGAATATATCTTACCCTTACGAGAATTGATAAAAGATGGCAGCGTTAATATGCAAACCATTGACAGTCGGGTTGCCGATGTGTTACGGGTAAAATTTAAACTGGGCCTTTTTGATCATCCTTATGTAAAAGATGTAAAAGCGGCTGATACTATCGTTGGCACAGCTCACCATGAAAATTTTGTGATGCAAATGGAAAAAGAATCTTTGGTTCTTTTAAAAAATGACAACCAGACTTTACCGCTTGATAAAAATAAATTGAAAAAGATTTTCATTACCGGCCCGCTTGCTGCAGAAACCAATTACGCCATCAGCCGATACGGCCCTAATCATATTCCTGTGACTTCTGTTTTGGACGGAATAAAAGAATACCTGGGAAATGGAGTGCAAGTGAATTATTTGAAAGGTTGCGATGTGGTTGACAGTACCTGGCCTGAAAGTGAGATTATTCATACGCCACTAACTACAACCGAACGGTCAGGCATAGACGCAGCCGTAAACGAAGCCAAACAAAATGATGTGATCATTGCTGTGTTGGGAGAAGATGTGGCACGGGTAGGTGAAGGGCTTTCACGGTCCGGGTTGGATTTGCCCGGACGCCAGGAGCAATTACTGGAAGCATTGTATGCTACCGGAAAGCCGGTTGTTCTGGTTTTAATTAACGGACAACCGCTAACAGTTAACTGGGCGAACAAATATGTTCCTGCAATTTTGGAAGCATGGTTCCCCAATCAATACGGGGGCAAAGCCATTGCTCAAACCTTATTCGGCGATTATAATCCTGGCGGAAGATTGTCAATTACTTTTCCAAAAACAACCGGGCAAATTGAAATGAACTTTCCATTCAAGCCCGGTTCACAGGCCGACCAGGGTGTGGGAGGCTTTAGCTATGGCAATACGCGTGTGAATGGTCCATTATACCCTTTTGGTTATGGATTGAGTTATACCACCTTCAGTTACAGCAATTTGGTGGTAACCCCGGAAACACAAAAGCAAAACGGCGATATTGAAATAAACGTGGATGTAACGAACACGGGTAAACGAAAAGGAGATGAAGTGGTTCAATTGTATGTTCATCAAAAAGTAGCAAGCGTTACCGTGTACGATTCGCAGTTGAGAGGATTTGAAAGAGTTCCATTAAATCCCGGGGAAACAAAAACGGTACATTTCACCCTCCATCCTGATGACCTTCAAATATTAGACAGGAACATGAACTGGACAGTGGAATCCGGAGAATTTGAAGTAAGGATCGGTGCTTCATCGACAGACATAAAATTGAAAAAGAATTTTACGATAACACCTGCAGATTGATATCAAGTTCTTTTTGACTTCATTACAAAGTAGCGGTAATGTGCAACAGCTCTTTTGGAAGTAGTAGCTTTGTATACAAACATTCCAAGATGAACGAAACCAATTCGCGTAACGCGGCTTTGCAGATCAGTAAAGAGGATTTCATAAAGTCAGGCCATTACCTCGTAGATTCTTTGGCCGGTTTTTTCGCTACGATTGCAGACAACCCTGTAACGCCGGGCGAAACACCGGCAGAGGTCCGGGCCATTTTAGGAACTGATAAGTTACCCGAAAACGGGCAACCTGTTGCTGCCATTGTTGAGCGCGCTGCCAACCTGTTAATTCATCATTCCTTATTCAACGGGCATCCAAAATTTTTTGGTTATATCACGTCTTCCCCGGCGCCGATTGGTGCATTGGCCGATCTGCTGGCTGCCGCAATTAACCCGAATGTGGGCGCCAACATTTTAAGCCCGGTGGCAACTGCCATTGAAAGGCAGACCGTGCAATGGCTCGCTGAATTTATCGGTGTGTCCTCATCCTATGGTGGTGTTTTGGTAAGTGGCGGCAATATGGCCAACCTTACTGCATTCCTTGCCGCAAGAAACGCCAAAGGACCGAAAGATCTGAAGCAGGAGGGGTTAATGAACGCCGGCAAGGAAATGGTTTTTTATTGTTCAAAAGCCACGCACACATGGATTGAAAAGGCAGCCATTTTATTTGGCCATGGCACTAAGGCGATCCGCTGGATACCTGTTGACGCCAATAATAAAATGGATACAAATGCTTTGGAACTCCAGGTGAAAAATGATACGGCGGATGACAAACAACCCTTCCTGGTGATAGGAAATGCCGGTGATGTAAGTACAGGCGTTGTGGACAATCTTTCCGATATCGCTTCTGTTTGCAAAAGATATAATTTATGGTTTCATATTGACGGCGCTTATGGAATTCCCGCGGCGGGTGTGCCTCAGTACAAAGCGCTTTTTGAGGGAATCGCGGACGCAGATTCTATCGCGCTTGATCCGCACAAATGGTTGTATGCTCCGCTGGAAGCAGGTTGCACGCTTGTGAAAAATCCGCAGCATTTGCCCGACACCTACAGTTCACATCCCGTGTATTATAATTTTGACGGTAATGCGGATGAAGCCTCACTCAATTATTACGAATATGGTTTTCAAAACTCGAGAGGATTCAGGGCATTAAAAGTATGGATGGCGCTGCAGCAGGTGGGGAGAAGCGGTTATATCGAAATGATCAGTGAGGATATCCGGCTGTCCCAATTTTTATTTAGTGAAGTAGATAAGCATCCTGAACTTGAAGCGGTGTTACAGAATTTAAGCATCGCTACATTTCGTTACATACCCCCACAAAACGGAGCAAATGCAAAAACTGAGGAATACATTAACGACCTCAATGAAAAGCTATTGAACAGGCTACAGCGGGGCGGGAAAGTTTTTTTATCAAATGCAGTAGTGTCGGGCAAGTATTGTTTAAGGGCGTGCATCGTTAATTTCAGAACCTCCAAAAAGGACATTCCTGAAGTGATTGATATTATCGTGAAGGAAGGGAGAAGGGT
>CAWAMQ010000004.1:0-75444 GCA_963783125.1 uncultured Chitinophagaceae bacterium | reverse complement strand
GGCAGATGCTCTAAACCAACTGAGCTATGCTCCCTTATTTTGGGAGTGCAAATATAGGAGATGAATTGGAATTACGAAAATTAAAAATTGAATTTTATAGAAATGAATAAGAGTGATCTTTTGAGTATGTAAATTTCGTCTTTTAAGGCGGCTTTTATTTAATGAACGCAGGTTTAGTTAAACATAGCGTTCGGTGTCAGGCAATTTAAGTATGAAATCTTTTAGATTACATCATTAGCCATAGCACCAATCTTAGTTGGGAGATAATAATCTTTTTTCTTTCAAAATATGATTTATAAGTATTCCCATTGGCTGTAAACGAAAATTGTCTACCATTTTTACCATTTAAAAAAACCGTAGGTGTTCCATGAATCCCTTCATTAATCGTCTCTGCAACTTTATTTTGTGCAACTTCACCCGTTCTTACATCTTCAAATTTTACGCTATCAAGTTTTAATTGTCCTGCAAGGCTGTTAAAGACCTCAGTGGAGTTCGAAAAATCTATTTTAAGCCGTTACCAAAGCGCCCTTTTTGCGCCGTGTAAGTAAAAAGAAAATTATTATTCCGATAAAAAAGCCACCGATTGAAAAAAGCAACAAATCGCCTTTTGGTTTAATGATCAAAATGGCGCCTATAAACTGAACAAGGATAATAAAACAAAGAAAATTTATAATGTGGAGTCGTTTTGCTTTGCTCACCACGTACGCTCCCATCGGTGCTCCCAGAACACAAACAGGAATACAAACCAGCCAATAGTTGTAAACAACCGGCGTAATATCCCCGATAAAAAACTGGTGTAATAAGAAACCTACCATCGCATTCAAAGCCATAAGGACAACCGAAGTAGGTGTGGCCACTTTCTCTGATAATTTATACTTCATGGTAACAAACGCAAACGTACAAATGTCAATTCCACTACCTAAAATGGCGCTTAGAATTCCTCCAACTATTCCGATAAAAACCAACTCTGCCTTCTGTGTTCTATTTAAATCGGGAAGTTGATCGTGCACATTTCGTTTCCGATAATAAGTAACGATAAATAAGGTAATACCAAAACTCAACCAAAAAGAAACAAAAAGCATTTTGGCGTATGCCGGAGGTGTATATGGCGCTATAAAATAAGCTCCTAAAATAATACCGGCTGTGGCACCGACAGACGCGAGCTTCAGGTATGTTTTTTCGATTGAAACCTTGCGTGCTATAATCCAAAGGGTAGCTGCCGTCATCCCCACGCTTTGTATAGCGAGACTAAAATTCCTGGCTTCGGCAGGATGAATTTTAAACACGAGCGTCATTACCGGAAACGCAATAGCGCCGCCACCTTCAGAACTTCCGCCGGCAACAAACGAACCAAATACCATTGTGATGCTCATATAAAAATAATGGTAGAAGAGCGTCCAACTATTAGTGGCAAACATATAAAAAGCCCACACGATATAGGTGGCCAATACCGGCAATACAAATATTAAAATCCGGTTTGATCTTAAATCAGCAATTCTGTTTTTCAAGCAAATTAAGTTTGGAGCGAATAAGTTGGTTTACTGTCAAATTTCACTTCTTTTTTCTTCCTCCCATTGATTTTGAGGTCAATATATTTTGCCACCGGCCCCACGAGGAAAAGCGCGTAAAAAGGTGCATAAATAAAACTGTTCAATCTTAAAACAAATTCAACAAGCGCAATAAGTATTGCAACAATTATCCGGCCTTTTCTTGTTGATACAGAAGTGGGCGGATCCGTCATCATAAAGAAAATAAATAACTGGTACATCGGCCCGGTTAATGGCGATACTTCTGCCAAAAAGGTGTCTCCAACGATCAGGCTGCGAACATAGGCAAGGATAACGAAGCTGATGACATACGTAAGGGTAACATGGAGCCTCTTTGCACGATAAACAATCACCAGGCCTAACGCCCAGATAACAGCCATGGATAAAAAATTACTACCCCATTGAATGCTCAATCCTGCCACATCCAAAGGCGCCATAAACAACATCCACGAAACACCAAAATTGGAAGGGTTCCAAAGATGCTTTCCTTTATAACGCAAAACGTATTTTGACATGATTGAAAGAACAGATGTAATTACATACGGCCATATCATGGTAGACCGGATTAATATTCCCACGCTAATACCGCTGATGTAGGCACTGGAAAGGCTTTTCCATTTGCCCAGCAAAACCCTCGATAATACCAGCTCTGTTATAATGGCCGTACAAATGGAAATGACCACGAAAACGTAATTATCAAGCATATGAAAACTTAATTGCCCGATAAGAAGTAGCAATGTGATAAATGCCGGCGGCACATATTGAAAATATCCTTTAGGCGCTTTAACTATCCAGGGCATATAGAAATTTTGAGTTTAGATTTTCGGCGTAATATAATCTGATTATTTTTTGAAAGTTACTTTTCTGTTATAACATGCATTTGATCAATTCCGGGAGCTGCAATCGTAGTGCTTTTGCCCGACGGCCAATAGATCGTTACCCGGTTAACCAGGCTGCTGCTACCAATACCAAAGTGAATCCTATGCTGATTTTGAGAGGAAAATCCCATTCCGCCGGTTACTGTTTGAACCTGCTTTTTACCATCCCATTCCAAAACCACTTTTGCCCCTACCGCATCCGCGTTACTTGCAGTCCCCTGCAGTTCAAATTCTACCCAATGATTACCATTTTGAAGATCATTTTTATAAACAAGTGGAATATTGTTTTGATTGGCTACCACGATATCAATTTTGCCGTCATTAAAAAGATCAGCCATGGCAACAGATCTGCTGTCGTAGGTAGCATAGGGACAAACCTCATTTGATACATCCTCAAAATACCCGTTGCCGTCATTGAGCCATATTTTATTTTGCTCGTAACCTGATTGGCTTTTACCCTTCATATCGGGCCAGTTTTGGGCGTCCTCGATTATAGAACTGTTGCCCCCGGTTACTTTTGAATAATCATACCAATACGAGGTTTCTTTTTTAGCTGAAATAAATCCATTCGCTACATATAAATCCATATTTCCATCATTATTCAAATCGCCAAACTGCGCGCCATAGCTCCATCCTGCATCATTAATACCGGCTAACTGGGCTAAGTTTACAAACCGCGGATAACTATTGCCCGTTTGCTGGCTCTCCGGCTCCCAATAATTATTGTCTTGAATTAAAATGCCTTTTTCAGTAATGGTAGTATTATAAATCCCCAAAATGCCTTTGTTATTAATATCACCAAAAGACACGCTCATCCCGCTTTTGGGAATATTTCCAATGCCTGATTGGCGCCCCGTTTCAGAAAACTTTTTGCCCTTTTCGTTTATGTACAATTCATTAACGTTATAGTCATTTGCTATAAAAAGATCAGGGTATCCATCCCCGTTAAAGTCAGCCGCGGCAGCGGCAAGCGTCCATTTAGTGGAATTTAACCCATACTCACCGGTAACGTCCCGGAATTTCCCGTTACCCATATTTTCCAAAAGATAATTTCTTCCACCGTTGTTAGCATACCGGAAACTTTCGGGCATTATTTTGGTCGTTGTAAGATGGCTTAAATCAAATTTTTCATTGTAATAACCTCCTATAAACAGGTCCAGTAATCCGTCGTTATTGAAATCAAACCAGATAGCGCTGTTGGCATTAGCCCATGCCGGCAAGCCGCTTTGTTCCGTAACATTTACAAATCCTTTTCCTGCTTCATTATGAAACAATTCGGGCTTTCCCCATTTGTACAACAACAAATCATCATAACCATCATTATCATAATCGCCCCAAATAGCGCCCATCGATACCCCTGTACCGGCTTTATTAACATCCGCCAACCCTAATTGCGGTGCTACATTTTGGAATTTACCATTTCCCAGGTTACGATAAAGCGCATTCATGCTTCCATCGCGGCTATTGGTGAAATAAAGATCTTCCCATCCGTCCTTGTCATAATCAACAACAGAAACTGAAGCGCCCATCGAGGCTATTTGTGGTTCAATGTTTTTTACTTTATCATCAATCATCGGGCACAAATGGCGAAAATCTATCCCGGCTGATTTGTTGACCGGTTCAAGATAAAACCCAAACTTTTTTAGAGCAAGTTGCTTTTGCCCGGCATCATCGGTATGAAAGGAACGTTTTCGTGACGAAAGTGCCGTGCCGATAAGCAATCCGGCAAATATGATGATCGTAATAATTTTTGGTATTTTCTTTTGCCAGTTCATATAAGGAGTAAACAGATTATTGTATCAAGCTTAGTTGTAAAGTTTCTCAAAAACCTTAGCAAGTTAAAAAATAAATCGGGCTTTAAGACAGTAAAACGACATATTCCTGTAATTTTACTTTTAATATTTGCCATTTATTTTTATCCATTGCTAAAATGTTCGTTTTGTTTAATTTCTATAAAAGTTCCCTTAGGAACTTTTGCACCTTTATTTTTGCTTTCCTGCTGCTTACCGGGTTTCCTGCCTGTGTAAGCAAAACAAAAGATGACGGTTCAACTTCAAAAGCAAATCCCAAAGACCTTGCCCTGCAATATCTTTCTCAGAACCACCTGGACGAGGCTGAGGCAGCATTTCAACAGGCGATAAAACTGGACCCAAATGATATCTCAAGCTATATTGGCCTTACACGGCTTAATATTCTCCAAAAAAATTATGATGAAGCAGAGAAAGTAGCTAACGATGCGCTCAAAATAAAACCTGGCAATGTTGACATTCAATTGCTGCTTGCGGATGTTTATATTTTGAAAGGCGATAAAGTAAATGCGGTAAAATTATTAAATGAGATCATCGCGAAAAATCCGAAAAATGCCACGGCCTATTATGCCTTGGCCCAACTGGATACTACAAGTGTCAATGATGAGGCAAGAAAAACTTATTTGCTTAAAGTTCAGGCTTTGGTGCCTGCCAACATTGTTCCGCGGATGCGACTTACAGAGCTTTTTGCAAAACAGGGAAAAACAGATTCTTCACTCTTTTACCTGCAAAGCATAAAAAAAATATCGCCGGCGTTCACGGATGCGGCGACAAAATTTTATGAAAAAGCCGCTGCAGCACTGGAAGCAAATAATCCCCAAGCCGCCCTGCCCTACTTGCAACAATTTCATGAACTGATGAAAATTTCGCCGGAATATTCCTTAGGCGCTGATGATATCGAAATCCCAAAAATGGTCGCCGGCTATTTTAATTTTGACACCAACATCCCGGTAGCGGCATTTGACAGTACCAACAATCCCCATGCAAGTGATAACAACTCAATAAAACCTCCATTAACCTTTAAAGCCATTTCGGGAATACAGGGTTCTTCTGTTCAAAACAGCTCAAATCCTGAAAACACAGTGCTGGCCGTTGCTGATTATGATGCACAGGGGAACATGTTTGTCTATTCAAGTGACCTTCCGCAGGGGAGCACCAATTCAACCGGCTATTTATCATTAAACCAGGGAGGAACCTTTAAAGAATGTGTGGTTACCGGGGGCATCAATCATAAAGGCCAGGACCTGGATGCCACTTTCGCGGATTATGATAATGATGGCTACCAGGATCTTTTTATTGCGTCAACAACTGGAATATATGTTTATAAAAACAAAGGGGACGGAACTTTTGAGAAAGTTACAGACGATATAGGATTAAATAATGCCGCAAACGTGCACAAAATTCTCTTTGCCGACCTTGACCAGGACGGCGATCTTGACCTGTATGCAGCGGGCAAAGATGCCAACAGGTTTTTCCGGAACAATGGCGATGGCACCTTTACTGAAAACACTGCTGCCATGCACCTTTCAGGAAATACGAAAGGAACATTAAGCATGGACTTCGGCGATTGGGACGATGATGGCGATCTCGATATCGCTGAATTGGCAGGCGATGGAAGTGTTCATTTAATAAACAACAACAGGCATTCTGATTTCAATGATATCAGTGCTTCAACGGGACTTTCCGATTCAAAATTTAAAGGCACTGCCCTATGCCTGGGCGATTATAATAATGACGGCACACTTGACATACTTATTTGCGGCCGGCCCGATGGAAAATGCTTTTTGCTCAAAAATGAAGGTGGCCATTTTGACGAGGATGAAAAAATTTCAGAACAATTAAGCAATTCGATGAAAGGGGTAAAAGTATATTCGGTCTTGTTTTTCGATTATGACAATGACGGACACGAGGATATAATAGTAGCTGGTATAGGTAATGACGGCGCAAAGGGACTCAGGTTATTTCATAACGATGGATCAAACGGGTTTTCTGATGCAACTTCAATTCTGCCGGCAAGTGTATCGCAGGCATCCCGAGTTGCCATTGCAGATTTTAACTTTGACGGCGACAGGGATATTTTTGCAGATGGGCCGGATGGAGTACAACTACTAAGGAACGACGGAGGCAACAACAATAATTACATCCAGGTACAACTAACCGGTCTTTCATTCGGAAGCAGCAAAAATAACAGGCTGGGTATCGGTGCGCAGGTAGAACTCAAATCCGGGGATTTGTATCAACTTAAAACCGTTAAAGGGCCGTTGGTAGAATTTGGGGTTGGTGCACGCACAAGGGTCGATGCTTTACGGATCATTTGGCCAAATGGTGTGCCTCAAACAATAGTTGATCCCACGCGTAAACAACGGGCGTTGGAACAGGCAGAACTGAAAGGGTCTTGTCCGTTTTTATTCACCTGGAACGGAAAAGAGTTTGTATTTCTCAAAGATATGTTATGGAGAAGCGCTCTGGGAATGCCGGTAGCCATCCACGGAAAGGACACCACATTTGCTTATAGCCAACCATCCAAAGAATACCTTTTAATTCCCGGTGATAAATTGCAACCGCGCAACGGACGTTATACAGTGAAAATAAGTGAAGAACTGTGGGAAGCAGTATTTTTTGATAAAGCGCAGTTGTTTGCAGTTGATCACCCCGACTCTGTCGACGCCTACGTTGACGAGCGATTCGTAGCACCGCCTTATCCCGGCAAAAAGATCTATTTGGTTTCTAATCCTAAACTTCCGGTTTCTGCTACCGATGGAATGGGAAATAATGTATTACCCAAATTGGAAAAATACGATTTTCACTATGTGTCCAATTTTTCGTTGGGCAAATTCCAGGGTGTTGCCAAAGAACATGATTTGATCCTGGATCTTGGGAAAGATGCAGATACAGACAGTTTGCTATTATACATGAGAGGATGGATTTTTCCTCCTGATGCAAGTATCAATACGGAACTTACCCAAACGAATAAATACCATTTGGAGCCGCCATCGTTACAGGTGATGGATAAAGACGGAAATTGGCAAACCGTGATAAAAGATATCGGCTACCCGATGGGACGAGATAAAATGGTAATTGTAAACCTGTCGCATAAGTTTCTTACCGCCCACGACAGGAGAATCAGGATCAGAACCAACATGCAGATTTACTGGGATAATATTTTCTTTTCGACAGCCAATGTAAAAGCACCCATAAATACGTATAACCTTCAAATGGTAAATGCCAATCTTGACTTCCGCGGTTATTCAGCGTCTTATCAAAAGGGTGGACCTTTTGGGCCGCAATGGTTCAACTATAATGAGGTAACAAAAGGACAAAAATGGAGAGACCTAACGGGCAACTATACACGCTATGGAGATGTTTTGCCTTTGTTGCAAAAAGCAGATGACCAATACATCATTTGTGATGGGGGCGACGAAGTAACAATTGATTTTGATGCGGCACATTTACCTGCTTTACAAAAAGGATGGAAACGTGATTTCATTATTTACAGCGAAGGTTGGGTAAAGGATGGTGATCTGAATACAGCCTACGGACAAACAGTGGCGCCATTGCCTTTCCACGATATGCCTTCCTATCCTTACGGTAAAAATGTTCACTACCCAACTGATAAAGCACACAGGGAATACCAGGAGAAGTATAATACAAGGAAAGTTTCTACCGACGCTTTCAGAAATGCAATAAAGTCAGGCACTTTTGCAAATGCAAAAAATTAAAACGATTTAACGGAAACAATAAAGCCTGTAGTAAACAAATAAAAAAAGGGAATTTCTCCTTTGTATTTTATAGAATTGCGGCTGTATGGCGATACATGTTTTTGCAGGATGTATCAAGAAGTCCCGCAATATTAAAGGGCTTTATCCTTTCCCGTACCATTTCAGTAAACCCCGAGATTTGTCCGGTGGATGGTTGATCCGAAATTATTTTTAAAAGTTCAGGGTAAGACGAATACACCATTTCTTTGATTGCCTCATCATCTGCATTTAAAAAATATCCCGGATCTTCATTCTTCAACCTTCGCTGTTCGTGGGCAATGGTTGCCGCGAAATAAAACATTGACCAGGCGTTAAAAAGCTGAAAATGTCTCATTGCATTATAACATCCCGCAATGAGAATGTCTGATAATTTCAATTCTTCAAAAACTTTGTGTTCGTATTCTTTTAAACTTTTATAAAATAGTTCATCATTGCCCCAAAATTGAGTGATTCTATCAACCAGGCTTTCAACGCCTGAAAGCGTATGAGCAATACCCGAACTGAACAACGGATCTACAAAGCCAACTGTATGTGGTAGCGCTGCCCATCCTTCACCAAAACAATGATTTAATTTTCTTTGCAACCGTGCAGACCTTATAATTTTCCCGGGGTGTGAATGGATTTCAGCCCCTTTCATAATCTCTTCAATCGTTGGATATTTTTTTAATACATCATCCCAGATTTTTTCTGTAGAAACTTCATCATAATATCCGTCATTTTCATCCAAAACAAAACCGATACTGGTTCGTTTATTATTGAACCGTAACATCCACATCCAGCCCTCGTCCATTATCTGATGGAGCGCAGAATTATCCGGATCGTAAGGAAAATCAGCAGTTGAAATGTTTTCCTTTTTCAAAAGATCACTCCAATACGGCACGTTATCAAAATGCGAAAAAATTGCAAATGAATTAGTGAGAAAATCAGCAGAAGAAGTTTCAATTCCAAACAACCTCTCAGCTAAATCTCCGGTTCCGGTAGCATCAATAAAAAAAGAAGAATAGATCGCTTCATTTGTATCCGAATGGCTGATATTAAATGCCCATTCGCCATTTCGTGTTGCTGTCTTAATCTCAGTAAGATCAAAATAATCAATGCCACTTTCTTTTACCCGGCTTACCAAAAAAGCGTCAAAATCAGCGCGCAGCCAATTGGTATCAGATTCCCTATCGCTGGAGCTGGCCGCCACCAAAAGTTCGTTCTTATGATTTTCATCTGTTGTAAAATCTTTTCCCGGATAATGCTTAAAAAAACTAAAGCCTCTTTTAATGCCACATACAATTTCAGGGTGCGATTGTTGCCAGGTGCCATATCGCGAAAAATCGTGCAACCACGGTAAATTATGTTTGGAAGATAGCTCCCGCAAAATCATATCGGCAACCGGTGTGGAAGATTCACCAATTGCAAAACGCGGGTGCTGTCCCTTCTCCAGTAAACAAACATTAAAGCCGGATTTTTGTAATATCAATGCCGTAAGTGAACCGGCGAAACCGCCGCCCGCTACCAGGATATCATAATGATTTTCACTTCTGCGCTCCATCTAACTTTTACAGTTACAATTTATTGATTGTTGAAATTGTTGCGTAAGATTCATTTGTTCCAAACGATGTTTTCTTTCATCAAAACATTGATCACATTTCGATAAAAATCCAATATCCCATGTATCCACCAACACGCGGCCCTGCTGCAAAGTAAGCGATCGTTCAAATACTTCTTCCAATGCAGTTAATATAGGCGGAATGTATTCTCCCCTTTCCTGCAAAACTTCCATTAAGCCATTCCCCGCCCGGGTAGGAATAATGGAACAGCAATCTGCGCCACATTCAAAAGCAAACTGGACCGTTTTAAAAGTCCATTCAATATTTTCTCTTTGACCGGTAAGAAACGGAGGATTTAAAAGAATGAAAGCACGAATGGGAATACCATTATTTTTCAAAAAAGTAGCTGCTTCTCTAAAATCTTCGGGAGTCAGCTTTTTATTGAGTTGTGGCAACACATCCGGATGAATTGTTTCCAGTCCCATTGCTATTTCCAGTTGACCGCTCAACAGTTCGTTAAAGTCAACACATGACCGGTTGCAAAGTTTGGGATGGTTTTCAACAATCACTCTTTTATATGAGGATAGCCTGTCAACGATTGCCGGATAATCCGATGTTGGAACTGCTTTGGGATCAAAAAAATTGCTTCCGTTATAAAGCTTGATCACGTCAGCCGCCGGAAGCCGTTTTAAGGCATAGTCTATCTGCTTTACAATCGCGCCCTCAGGAGTAGAAGTGGAAAGTGTGTTCTTCCAAAGATCGCACATGGTGCATTTAAAAGCGCATTCCTTTCCGGTAAGAAAAACGGTATTCACTTCCTGCAAATTGCCTTTCCCGTCAGGCTCTTGTTCATGCAAAAAATGGTAAGGTATGTCGGGATTTACTTCATTTCTTGCCGGACGAAGTCGTTCAATTGCATGACTATCAGGCATAGAGTGAATTGAAATAAGTGCGGTATTCCATTTCATCGTCAGCAAACATTTGTTTAAATGTCTCTTCATCTGCCGCACCGCGCTGGAACCTGCGCTTCTCAAATACCGGCATATCGAAGCCGGTAACAGCCTTTATGCCCCTCTTTACGATCTCGCCTTTAAGTGAATATAATTCCTGTTCGTCCCAGTTGGTCAGCTCAATAAAAGGAATCCCTTCGGCCACTTCAATTACATTGGGCAATGCATAAGGGCTAAATCCCTTGAATCCCAACACCCTGGAAGGAGCATAAGAACGCACATGTCCACGACTCTGGCCGCCGGTGTAAGTGAGAGAATGTTTTATTTTATCCACGCCCCAGCCTTCCTGGTACAGCATCGTGTTGTTCAGCACGCTTCGTATGGTAAGTTCGGTATTTTCTTCAATCGGGTAATCCTTCAGGTTTTCATCACCTCCATCCCCGTCGGCCATGTATTTCCAACCGGGATAAAGTTTGCGAACTTGTTTACATAATGCCAGCGCCATCGTTGCCGATTCGATATCAAGTGGTTTATAGTCTTCCACCACTTTGATAGCTTCTTTATAATCAACTGCCGATTGCGGCACATCAAGAACTTCAAGAAAAAGCGACAATCCCAACTCGTCAAGAAATTGGTGAGCCTGGTCGGCATCGGGCCCGTTATTTACCGAAAGCGTAAACGCTTTTAAACGTTGTGGAGAAAGGCCCATCTTCAGCATCAAATGATAAAGCACCAGGAAAACAGAACCACTGTCAATCCCTCCTGAAAATAATACCCCGACCGGCTCATTTTCGGGAATTGTCTTCAGCCATTTTTGGCATTCATCGGCGAGTGCGCCGATATAAGTTTTCCCTATTTCATCCAGGTCATTTGTCAACCGGTTCCTTTGCGGAGCAAAATAACGTGTGTAAACAGGGTTAGGATCAGGGCAACCAATCACTTCCAATCTTACCACATAATGCGCCGGAACCATGCGCGTATAGGACGGATGAAATTGCGAATGCAGGTTTTTGGTTTTCAGAAATTCATAAATCTCATCCATTCTTTCTGCAACAATCAACAATGGACCGGCTGTTTGCTTGGCAAGAAAATAGCGCATGGGGCGCCCGATAGAACGCGCCATAAACACCTGCTGGCCTACTTTTTCAACAATGGCAAATTGTCCGTCTATTTTACGAACCCTTTCAGCGTCGCCTGAAATGATCGCTTCTGAAACTTCTTCAGGCGTCATATTAAAGATGATATTATTATTATAATCGAGGAGGTTCACAAAGTTTTGAACGGGTTGATTTTGACTTTCCATTTTTTATTTCTTTTAGATTTAATTAGCAGAAATTGCCGGCGGATTGCAAGTTATAAAAAAAACTACTTCGCTATTTTTTCAATTTTTTAGATGGTGTGTTTGCTTTGTTAAAATATTCTTTTTACGAAAAATTTTATGTGCCAGGCAGTAAACCCACAATTAAAAAAGATTTCTATATTGATAAATAACTATAACTTTAGAAAGAGAACAATTTAAATCCGTATGAGACGTTATATTTTTCAAAACCCGTCTTCATTAAAGATTTTTACAGACCAAATATAAGAGGCGCGAAAGTTGCAGTTATGAATTAATTAAATACTTTTGTACTATTGAAAAAAATTTTCTACATACTTATCTTTATTGTCAGCCTTCAATCCAGCAGTTTTGCCCAGGTAAAGCGAGCCTCTGATAATCCGGTAAAAACGGTAAAATTTTACCCCAATCCCGCCTCAAGTTTCATCAATTTTGAGTTTACCGAAAATTATAACGATACCTACACGTTGGTAATTTTTAATTTCATCGGTAAAAAAGTGGAAGACATTAAAGTGACAGATCAAAAAATCACAGTCTCTCTTACCGATTTTTACCGCGGCGTATATATTTTCCAGCTTCGTGATAAGCAGGGAAATATTATTGAATCTGGTAAATTCCAGGTGGTTAAATAATTATTTAACAATTTCCCATTCGTTTATTAATGCCTTTGTGTCATTTTGTCTAATTTTTAATATTGGCAAAAAGTTTGACTATAGTACCTTTGCAGCCAATTTAGTAATGGATAAAAATAAGAAATGACATGCAAGAAAACGACTTCAAAAATCAAACAGAAGAAGAGGAATTACCGATGGAAATGAATGAGGAAAATTTCTCTGAAACTGAAGAGCCTGTGGAAACGGAAGCTGAAGAAGCTCCTGCCGGTAGCGCAGATGATACCGAAAAATTGAAAGCCGAGCTGGCCGAGCAAAAAGATAAATACATGCGTCTTTTTGCAGAATTTGACAATTATAAAAGACGCACCTCAAAAGAAGCAATCGAATTAAGACAAACTGCCGGCAAGGAAGTGATCATCGCCATGTTGGATGTTTTGGACGATATGGACAGGGCTGAAGAGCAATTGAAGGAAAGTGATATGGAAAAATCTGTAAAGGAAGGTGTGCTATTGGTTTTTGATAAATTCAGGAAAACGCTGCAGGCAAAAGGCCTGAAACCAATAAGTACCTTACATTCAGAATTTGATGTTGAAAAAGACGAAGCAGTGTCTGAAATTGAGGTAGATGATAAAAAATTAAAAGGCAAAGTGGTTGCTGAATTACAAAAAGGATATTACCTTAACGATAAACTGATACGATTTGCAAAAGTCGTGGTAGGAAAATAAAATTTCCTCAAATATAATTCTAATAACCGTAAATGCCGTTTGGCAGGCAGTTTACAATAAATATTATGGCAAATACAATGTCCTCAAAAAGAGATTATTATGAAGTTTTGGGTGTAAGTAAAAGTTCGACATCCGATGAAATTAAAAAAGCATACCGAAAGGTGGCCATGAAGTTTCATCCTGACAGAAACCCGGGAGATCATACCGCAGAAGAAAAATTTAAAGAAGCCGCAGAAGCTTATGAAGTTTTGAGCGATTCAGACAAGCGAGCCCAGTATGATCGCTTTGGGCACAATGCATTTGGACCCGGGCGCGGCGGCGGGGGATTCTCAGGCCATGGGATGAACATGGACGACATTTTCAGCCAGTTTGGAGATATTTTTGGCGACGATATGTTCGGAAGTTTTTTCAGTGGCGGCTCAAGAAGTGGCTCCAGGAGAAGCCGGGGTACACGAGGCACTAACCTTCGCGTAAGAATAAAAGTAAATTATGAAGAAATAGCCAAAGGCGCCACCAAAACCATTAAAGTAAAAAAATACATAGCATGTAATACCTGTGGCGGATCCGGTGCAAAAGATAAAAACAGCTCCCAAACATGCCGTACGTGTGGCGGTAACGGGCAGGTGCGCCGCGTGCAAAATACATTTTTAGGACAAATGCAAACTGTAACTACCTGCCCGGATTGTAACGGGGAAGGTAGCGTGATCACCAGCAAATGTAATGCCTGCCGCGGTGAAGGAAGAGTGTATGGGGAAGAAACAATAACACTTGACATACCAGCAGGTGTGCAGGAAGGTATGCAACTGAGCATGAGTGGTAAAGGCAACATGGGCGAAAGAGGCGGTGGCTCTGGCGATCTCGTCATTTTGATTGAAGAAGAACCGCACCCATTGTTACATCGTGAAGGATTAAACGTAGCCTATGACCTGCATATTTCATTTCCTGAAGTCGTTTTTGGAACTCAGACAGAAGTACCAACTATAGATGGCCGGGCTAAAATTAAAATTCCTGCAGGAACCCAAAGCGGTAAGATTTTCAGGCTAAAAGGAAAAGGTTTTCCGTCTATCAATAGCCATGAAAAAGGAGATCAACTAATCCAGGTGAATGTATGGACCCCTCAAAATATTTCAGAAGATGAAAAAATAGCGCTGGAAAGTTTGCAGGACAGTGAAAACTTCAAACCGAAGCCAGACAAAAACGATAAGAGCTTCTGGGAAAAAATAAAAGAAACGTTTAGTTGAACGGGTTACGCTACAGTAAACCGATAAATTCTTAACATTATTATTTTATTATAGATCAAAAAAGCCACAGCGAAATGTTGTGGCTTTTTAATATTAAAAGGTGAATGTTAAATCGCGTGTTTATTTTACTTCCAGTGAAAGCACTTGTTCTTTTTCCATGAAACCTTCCAACACATCTCCAACAATGCACTCTCCTACTCCTGCTGGCGTGCCGGTATAAATAAGATCGCCAATGTTTATTGAAAAGTAATTAGAAATATTGGCAATGATCTGATCAATTGAAAAAATCATTTCAGATGAGTTGGCCTTCTGCACTACTTCTTTATTTTTTGTAAAGGAAAAATTGATATTCTTTTTATTCATTGCCGGTGTGACCTCAATAAATTTTCCAACGGCCGCAGAATTATCAAAAGCTTTTGCCTTCTCCCACGGTAATCCTTTTTCTTTTAATTGCAACTGGATATCCCGGGCTGTAAAATCAATCCCAACAGAAATTGCATTGTAATAATTAGATGCATGCTTTTCCTGTATATATTTGCCGTTTTTACTTATACGCACTACCAGCTCGGCTTCATAATGAAGTTCATTGGTAAATTCCGGGTAGTAAAACGGAGTATGCCCCTGCACCAGTGCACTCTTGGGTTTCATAAATATTATGGGTTCTTCCGGCACATCGCCACCCATTTCCTTAGCATGTTCGGCATAATTACGCCCTATACAAAATATTTTCATTTCAATCAGGTTTAGTCAGGGCTTTTCAAAGGTTGTGCGAAAATATAAAAAACAAATCTAAAAAAGAATTTATCTAATTAATAATTGATTATAAAACATTTAAAAACTCAAATGATTCACTTCACTCATTGTCCGGTCTATCCCAATTGATGCAAAAAGTTCGATGATCTCCGAGCATTTTTCAACTTTAGCTTTTACAACCGGGATTTCTTCTTTTAGCCAGCGGCTTAAAACAAATTCGACCTGCATCCCCTTTGGAAACTGGTTACCGATGCCAAACCGCAACTTGGGAAAACCATCAGTGCCTAAAATGTTCTGTATGTCGCGTAAACCATTATGCCCTGCATCACTTCCTCTTTTCCTTAATCTTAATTTGCTTAAAGGGAGAGCAAGGTCATCTACAATAGTTAGTGAATGTTCAACAGCAATTTTTTCTTTATCTAACCAGTATTTTACCGCGCGGCCACTAAGATTCATAAAGGTGGTTGGTTTAATACAAACGAATATTTTTCCTTTAAATTTTATTTCCGCCACATCTGCCAGCCGCGATGATTGAAAAAAGACGTTGTGTTTTAATGCAAAAGCATTTAAAACATCGAAACCAATGTTGTGCCTCGTGTTCACATATTCATTTCCGGGATTGCCTAACCCGATTATTAAAAACTTCGACATAAGAACGAAGATAAATGGAAACAAGTATTTAAGCGGCGGCGGTTATTACTTTTTTTACGGGCCGTTTTCAACTGGTAAAACCTCAAGCAAGGTAATATTTGTATTACACCGTACGTAATATTACGATTCAATAACGCCGTAAATATACGTTTTGCACAGTAAATACAGTACAGGCAAAAAGAGGCAATACTGCTATTGCGCACACTACATTACCTCCCTATCTTTGTTCCAGAAGTTGATTGATGTTCAACAAACATTAATCACAATCCAAATCCAATGAAAACGAATTGTTCCGAATATCCCGGAAAAACCAAATAAAATCTGATATCAATCAACTTCTTTTTTATCCAATACCTGAGAAAAAAACCGATCCTTGAAGCCCTGCTTTAAAATCCAAGCAGAAAATATCCTGAATAAACCAAAACCCTGGAATTAAATCTTTAAAGCTTCTGTCCCAAAAAGACAGAAGTTTTTGTTTTACATTCTTAGGTTCACAGTAAACTAACAAATTCTCCGGATTTTTGTTTTTAAAAGAAACATATGCCTTTTTCCGAATTCCGGCATTCATCCCAAAATAGCGAAACAGGAGATCGTATTTATACGTATGGCCTTACTCGTAAATTTACGGCTATTACAGTAATAACATATTTTTAAAATAGAGCAGTATCGCTATTGTTCGGCATAGCCCGCAGGTCTATCTTTGTTCCAGAAGTTGATTGATGTTCAACAAACATTAATCACAATCCAAATCCGATGAAATGACTTTCCCTTTATCCAGGAAAAACCAATAATAATCCGATATCAATCAACTTCTTTTATTTTTAAATCAATATCTGATAAAATATAAATCCTATGAAATCCAGCCTGTAAGATGGCTTAATGTTTAACCCTGAAAAACCCAAGAAACCCCAGGTTTAAATTTTTTAAAACTTCCGCGAATAAACCGCGGAAGTTTTTTTTATGCAGAAACTTTTAACTTTACGTGGCATCTCTTTTGTTTTCATTCTTCAAAAACTATTTATTTATGATTGAAACTATTCCGGGATTTCCGCCGTATGTTGCCGCCTTCAATGCTACTGGAACAATTACTGGAAAAGATTATGATGAAGTAATCAATCCCATGGTAAGCAAAATTTATCAAGAGCACGGAAAAATAAATTACCTGCTGGTGCTCAACACTTCATTAAACAACTATAGTTTGGAAGCCTGGCTAAAAGATGCGCTTCTCGGCTTTGTCTATTTTACTGAATGGAAAAAGATCGGAATTGTTTCTGACAAAAAAAGCGTCAAAGGTTGCACCGATCTTTTTGGAAAGCTGTTGCCAGGCTCTACCAGGGGGTTTCTAATGGAAGACCTCGATGAGGCAAAACGGTGGATAGCCGAACAGTGAATAGTGAGTAGTGAGTGAGTTACTTTATATTTCATTGTTACTTTTAATAAGCAAAAAATCTGAAGTCCTCTTTCAAATAATCTAATACCAATGCCTTGTTGGCATATTCGAAATTGAGGTATTAATTTTGATAGTAAATAGCCTGAAAACGGTTAAAGAGATCACACGTTTGCCCGTTGAATTTTATTATCTCTTAATTTTATTAATTATAATTTCATAGTAAAAGCAGAACATGGATTTTGTAGATTATTATAAAACATTGGGTGTTGCAAAAAATGCATCAGCAGACGATATAAAAAAAGCGTATCGCAAACTTGCCCGAAAACTTCACCCCGATGTGAACCCGAATGATAAAGAGGCACACAAAAAGTTTCAGCAAATAAATGAAGCCAACGAGGTGTTGAGTGATCCTGAAAAAAGAAAAAAATATGACCAGTATGGTGAAAACTGGAAGCATGCCGATCAATATGAAAAAGCAAGGCAACAGCAGGGACAACAGTCTGGCGGCGGTTTCGGTGGCTTTGGAGGTTTTGGCGGTTTTGGCGGCGGCCAGGAATACACGTATTCTTCAGGTGAAGAAGGAAGTTTCTCAGACTTTTTTGAATCACTCTTTGGCGGCGCAAGAGGAAGAAGAAGCCAGGCAAAATATCGCGGGCAGGATTACAATGCAGAACTTCAATTGCCATTAAGAGATGCTTATACCACTCACAAACAAACGTTGACCATTAACGGTCAAAATGTAAGAATCACGATTCCTGCTGGTGTCGAAAACGGCCAAAAAATAAGATTAAAAGGTTATGGAAGCGCGGGTGCTAATGGCGGACCCAATGGAGATCTTTTCATAACTTTCAATATTCCAAACGAACCTGATTTGAAACGCGAAGGAAATAATTTGTATAAAACAGAGGATATTGATCTGTATACCGCTCTACTTGGTGGCGAAAAAACAATCGATACCTTAAGTGGAAAAATAAAGTTGAAAGTGGCTCCCGAAACGCAAAATGGCGCCACCGTTCGCCTGAAGGGAAAAGGTTTTCCTGTTTATAAAAAAGAAGGGCAGTTTGGCGATCTCTACATTACCTGGAACATTAAGTTGCCGACAAATTTAAACGCCAAACAAAAAGAATTATTTACAGAACTATCAAAATTATCATCATAAATTTTTTGATATGGAAAGAGACGACATGATACCGGCCGAAGATTTTTGCATTTATCACAATATCGAATACTCCTTCATCACATCGCTTGAAGATTCAGGATTGATAACCGTTACATCCGTTGAACAGTCTACTTATATTCCCGCAGATGAATTACATAAACTGGAAAAATTTGTTCGCCTGCACTACGATCTGGATATTAACATTGAAGGAATAGAAACCATCAACCATCTTCTTGAAAAAATTGAGCAAATGCAGAAAGAAATTTTGCAATTAAAAAACGTAGCAGCGGCAGGTGGCTTTTTATCAGAATAAAAAATAATATTTTTTGTTGGTTTACTAGTCAACCGCAGATTTAAAAGGCCAATCTTTTTGAAGTTTTGCCTTTATCAAATAAACGATCGCTCCAAGAAAAATGACGAACAATCCACTCAACATTAATTTGGATCCTGTGGAAATAAGAATGAACAGCCACATGGCAATGGCCACAATTACAGGCAAAGGAAATAAAGGCATTTTATAAGGAAATACATCGGGCTTTTTTTTGCTTCGCAAAATTAATAAACCTACAGCCTGCCCAATAAACTGGATCATGATTCGCATTGCCAGAATAGCGCTTATCGTTTCACTCAACTTAAAAAGCATACTAAAAATAAATGCAACACTTCCTAAAAACAATAAAGAGACATACGGAAAGTTTTTGGTAGGATGGAGCCTGGCAAAAACTTTAAAAAACTCTCCATCCTGCGCTGCGGCATACGGAATGCGGCTGTAGCCAAGCGTTGCAGAAAAAACAGAAGCGAATGCTACCCATAAAATAAGGCAGGTTATAATGGTTGCAGCGGTGTGCCCTAACAAAACCTGCATAAATTCGCTGATCACAAATTCGCTGTCTTTTGCATGCTGCCAGGGAACAACACTTACCACACTTATATTCATTAGCAGGTACAACACCGCGATAACAGCGATAGAAATAAACATGCTTCGCGGAATATTTTTTGAAGGATTTTTTATTTCGCTGCCAAGGTGGCAAATATTGTAATAACCCAGGTAACTGTAAACCGATTTGACGCTTGCAAAACCAATTGCGGTAACAAAAGCATAGTCAATGGTAAGACCATTGTTAATTTGTTTTACGGGCATCAAAAAATTTCCATGTAAAATTCCGCCGCCAATGATCCAGAACATCGTAACTACAACGCCGCTCCACAAAAACACGCTGATCTTTCCTATCGCCTCAATTTTTCTATATAATAAAATGACGATCAAAATAACAACACCACCACTTACTAACTTTTCGGTGTAAGGAGTCAGCGGAACAATAAAAGAGAAATATTTTGAAAACCCGATTGCCGCGGAAGCTATTACCAGTGGGGCCTGTATCATGGTTTGCCACACAAATAAAAAGCTCATCATTCTGCCGGCACTTTTGTTTCCATAAGCTTCCTTTAAAAAGTTATAACTGCCTCCGGCACGCGGAAAAGCCGCGCCCAGTTCGCTCCAAACCATTCCATCGACAATTGATAAAAATGCACCAGCGATCCATGCATACAAAAAATAAGGACCATTCATCATTCCAATTACCATTGGTAACGTGATGAAGGGCCCGATGCCAACCATGTCTGTCATATTGATGGCAGACGCCTGCCACAAACCGAGCCTTCTATGCAATTCAGCCATAAAATGATTTGATTGAAAAATATAAGTGCCAACTCATTTTAAAAAATTGAATTTAGTGATAAAAACACTTCTCTTTATAACTTTATTTTATAAAATGAAATTTCTGCAAAAAAGTTTGTTCACTATTCTTTTTTACTTTTGGTAAAATATGCTACATGCTTAACAGAAGAAAATTTTTACAGGTTTCTACCTTAGCTACACCCTTACTCTCTCTAAAAAACATGCTCCATAACGGTAAGCCACAAACGAAACCGATTGTTGTTTCAACATGGAATAACGGCAAAGAAGTAAATGCAGAAGCCTGGAAAATACTTTCGAAAAACGGCCGGGCACTTGATGCTGTAGAAACAGGCGCGCGCTATGTGGAAGACACGATTGATTGTTGCATCGGCCTGGGCGGATATCCCGACAGGGATGGAATTGTGACCCTCGATTCATGCATTATGGACGAAGACGCCAATTGCGGTTCTGTAGGAGCAATTGAACGAATCAAACATCCCGTTTCTGTGGCAAGAAAAATAATGGAAACCACGCCGCACATCATGTTGGTGGGTGACGGCGCACAGCAGTTTGCTGTTGAAAACGGTTTTCCACTCGAACCGCAGGTACTTTCAGACCCTGCCAAAAAAGCTTATGAAAACTGGTTGAAAAAAAGTGAATACAAGCCGGAAATAAATATCGAAAATAAAGAAGCTGAGGAGAAAGATAAAAAAAGCAACGGTCCTTTTGCGCCGCAATTTTTTGATGACGGATCCTTTAATCACGATACAATGGGATTGGTGGCCCTTGACCAATCGGGAAATATGAGCGGTGCAGTTACTACCAGTGGAATGGCATTTAAAATTCATGGTCGCGTGGGTGATTCCCCCATAATTGGCGCCGGACTTTTTGTAGACAACGAAGTAGGTGCAGCCACCTCAAGCGGAATGGGAGAAGAAGTAATGCGCATTTGCGGAACCCATGTTGTTGTAGAATATATGCGGCAAGGCTACTCTCCTGAAACAGCCTGCAAAAAAGCGATAGAACGAATCATACATAGAAGTGAAGAGAAGGCTAAAAAAGTGCAGGTTGGTTTTTTAGCATTAAATAATAAAGGAGAATACGGCGCTTATGCCATTCAAAAAGGTTTTGTATTTGCGGTAAAAAGCAACGGTGAGGAAAAAATTTATCCCGCTAAATATTTTTATGACCTGGGAGTAACCTAAGACCGGATGCCGTTAGTTCAAAACATAAAAATTATTTTACAAACAATAAATAAAACACAACCGTATTAAATATCAGTTTGCGGTTGCCTCTCCTTTGGAGAGAAAAAAAGCAATGAAATTAGAGATCATTGGGTTTAACATCGAAAGCTGCATCGGGGCGCAGGATGCAGGCGCAGACAGGATCGAATTGTGTGCAGGCCCCGGCGAAGGCGGCACAACTCCGTCTTATGCATTTATAAAATTGGCGAGAAAATATTTAAAGATTGATCTCTATGCGATGATTCGTCCACGGGGAGGAGATTTTCTTTACAGCGATGAAGATTTTGAGATAATGAAACAAGACGTAGTGATTTGTAAAGAAGCAGGCTGCGACGGAATCGTTACAGGCATCTTAACGGCAGAAGGAAAAGTGGACAAAAAACGATGTAAAGAATTACTGGCACTTGCATATCCATTAGAAGCTACGTTTCATCGGGCGTTCGACAGGGTAAAAGATCCTTTTGAAGCGCTCGAAGACATTATTGAATTGGGATTTGAAAGAATTCTGACTTCAGGCTTACAACCAAAAGCAGCAGAAAGTATTCCACTCCTTTCTGAATTAATAAAAAAGTCAGGTGGAAGAATTATCGTTATGCCGGGATCGGGAGTTAATTCAGAAAATATTATTTCAATCGCTGAAAACACTGGTGCAACAGAGTTTCACAGCTCCGCTACTTTTTCAAAAGAAGGTAAAATGAATTACGTGAATACAGAAATGAAAGAGTCTCTCGCTTATGTTACCGTAAATAAAGAGGCTGTAAAAAATATGAGAAGCCTTTTAGATAAATACCAAAATGACACTAATGCAACAACATAGATCCCAGCTCTTTTTTATGGTGCACCTTCACTTCTGAACCTTTTGTCATCAAAACTGATTTTGGTGTCTGATCATTAAGAAAAGAAAAATCTTTTCCATACAGTAATCCGAAGTCACAATCAATAGAAAACGAAAGCACCTTTAAAGTTTCCCAACGGGGATGTTCTACATGATATTCGAAAGTTTTCGTGTGCCCTTGTTTTGTGTACCCCCAATAATGATCGGCAAAAAAACTTTGGCAACTGTTTTCTATTATTTTTTTTGCCTTTTTATCAGTGACTGCATCTATTTTGTTCCACTTCTTTTTAGAATGCCATTCATACCCTATTCTTAAATCATGTCCGTTATCAAGATGATAATTTTTCATTTTCATCGTAGCATAATTCTCTCCATACAGGTTGTTTGCTACAAAGGAAATCGCCCGCTTGGGTACGATTTCTTTAATAAAAA
Organism: uncultured Chitinophagaceae bacterium; assembly: GCA_963783125.1. Lineage (GTDB taxonomy): Bacteria > Bacteroidota > Bacteroidia > Chitinophagales > Chitinophagaceae > Ginsengibacter. The sequence continues at coordinate 52,907 of CAWAMQ010000004.1, read as the reverse complement.
CAACCCCTTTTTTGCGGCTTCCCCTGTCGTTATAGTTAACGTAAAAACGCAAATTCACTTCTTCAAAATCTTCATGAAACGGAATACTGAAACCTAAAACTTTTGTATTTAAAAACATAAAGGCAACAAGGCTTACATAGGCCTCGCCTTCAAATAAATCCAGTTCAGTCCTGTAAGGGAGATATGGCAATAGCAATTCTTCAGGAACTGCATAATTTGCCATGATAAGGTTATTCCATTCAGCGCGCAAAAAGTAACTTTTCATTGTAAAAGGTTTTTTCCCCGGAACCCAATAAGGCGGTACCCGGCAATTTCTCCTAATACAATAATCTTACCTTAATTGTATCTTTAACTCCTTTTAATAATTTTAGCGCTTCCTTCGAAAGGCTTTTGTTCACGTCCAAAACAACATAACCTATATCGTCATTGGTTTTTAAATATTGCGAAAGGATATTTATCTTATGCGACGATAGTTGGGTATTAATTTCTGATAGCACGCCCGGGACATTCTTATGAATATGTAAAATGCGGTGCGCGTTTTCGTGCGGAGGAAGATTTAACGGCGGAACAGAATGCGAACCGGTTGTAATACCTTTCTCTAAAAAATTGAACAGTTTATTACTCACATCCTCTCCGATATTTTGCTGGGCTTCTTCTGTAGAACCTCCAATGTGAGGCGTTAAAATTACATTGCTCAGTCCCTGTAAAGGGGAAGAAAAAGCCTCGCCGTTTTTCGCAGGTTCCTTCGGAAACACATCTATTGCCGCACCACCCATTTCATTATTTTCAAGCGCCTTCTTTAGCTCATCAAGGTCTACCACACCACCTCGTGCATAATTAATAAGGATACCTGTTTTCTTAAAATATTTAATATTATTCTTATTGATCAGGTTCCTCGTTGAAGAAAGATCCGGCACATGCAGTGTTACAATATCAGCTTCCTTCAGAACATCTTTTAAGGTTTTTTTGCTCTCCGCATTTCCGAGGGGCATCTTGGTTTCCGTGTCATAAAAAATCACTTTCATCCCGAAAGCTTCTGCGAGTACGCTTACCTGTGAGCCTATGTTTCCATAACCAACAATTCCTAACGTTTTCCCGCGGAGCTCATGACTGCCGGTTGAATCTTTCATCCATACGCCTTCGTGGGCCGACCTGTTTTTATCAGGGATTTTCCTGATCAGCATAATGGAGGAAGCCATTACCAGCTCTGCGACGGAACGGGTATTGGAATAGGGTGCATTAAAAACAGCAACCCCTTTGTTGATGGCCTCTTTCATATTCACCTGGTTGGTGCCGATGCAAAAACAACCGATTGCCTGTAATTTTTTGGCATTCCTTAACACCTCCGGTGTAATTTTCGACTTTGACCGGATTCCCAACAGATGAACGTTTTTTATTTCTTTAATCAGCTCACTTTCAGACATAGCACCGGGCAATCTTTTAACGGACGTATATCCGGCTTCAATAAATCTCTCAGCAGCTGTTTTGCTGATGTTTTCCAAAAAAAGAATATTTATTTTTTCTTTAGGATAACTGGTGACTTTTTTCTCTGGCATATTAAAATTGTAATGTAATATTGCAAATATAGCCCCTTAATACTTGAATATTTTTTGATGAGACATAGAAATTTTGTTGCCTTATTTATAATTTTATTTTTTTTTATTTCTTCCTGCAGTTCGCACAACGTAAAAGCAAAACCTACATCGAAAGACACCACAGGTTACGTAGCGCCCGATCCGGGCAAAATTTCCGCTAACCAAATGGCAGTTTACAAAAATGAAGTAAAAGATTTTTATAATAACAAACTGCTTCGAACGGGATTCAATGGCGCTATCCTGGTTGCTAAAAAAGGACATGTAATCTTTGAAGATTATCACGGATATTTTAACCTTAAGAAAAAAGATTCTGTACTGGATAAACACAGTGCCTTTCATATCGCTTCGGTTTCAAAAACCTTCACGGCAATGGCCACTTTGAAACTGGCTCAAATGGGCAAACTCTCTCTTGATGACGATGTGAAAAAATTTCTTCCCACTTTCCCTTACGACAATGTTAGAATTAAAGACCTTTTGAGCCACAGAAGCGGCTTACCCAATTATCTTTACTTTATGGACAGGTTGGGCTGGGATAAAAAACAACATGTAAAAAATGAAGATGTACTTGATTACCTCGTAAAATTCAAACCGCCGGCAACAAAACCTAACACTCACTTTACTTATTGTAATACCAACTATACTTTGCTGGGCCTGATAATTGAAAAAGCTTCAGGGGAATCTTATGCTGATTTTTTACAACGGCAATTTTTTACGCCATTGCATATGAATGATACTTATGTTTGGAATATGAGTGATAGCGCCACTGCCATGCCTTCATACGATTATCGCGGGCGACAGGAAGTTTTCACTTTTTTAGATTGCGGATTTGGCGATAAAAATATTTACAGCACACCTGAAGATCTGCTAAAGTGGGACCAGGCGCTTTATACCAATGAAATTTTCACGAAAGAAACACTGGAAAAAGCGTATACGCCTTACAGTAATGAAAAGCCAGGTATCAGAAATTATGGTTATGGGTGGAGAATGAACGTGTACCCCGACGGCCGGAAAATAATTTATCACAACGGCTGGTGGCACGGTAATAATGCAGCTTTTATACGAATGATCCAGGATTCTGTAACCATCATTGTTTTGGGAAATAAGTACAACCGCAATATCTACCAGGCAAAACAAATGGAAAAGTTTTTCGACGGCCAGGACGTCTCTCCTAATGATGAAGACACCGGTGAAACAACCCAGGAAGAAAATTCAACCAAAGCAGCACCGGTAAAAAAAGCTGCACCTGTTGCTCCTGCAAGAATCCCGGTAAAAAGACAGGCATTAAAAGCAAGAAAGTAATCTTTTTTATTCGTGTAGAAGTAAAGAAGCAGATAAACTGGCAATACTGATTTGAAGTTTTTAGACTTGCAGAGTTGAGGAAAAAACTTTCGTTCGTTACAGTAAAGCAACAAATAACCCTGTTTTATATTCTGTTTAATGCTTTACATTTATTACCAGCTGCTTCCACCACCACCGCCAAAGCCTCCACCTGAAAAGCCTCCACCACCGCTGAAACTACCGCCGCTTGTGCCGCTGCCGGATGGCGCGCTGTAAAATGTTTGTGTCATTTGAGTCATCGAGTGGTCCAGGCTGTTCATAAACATAAGCGTATTAAAATTGTTTCCGGCATAGTATCCTGAATACCACTTAGGTGGCGGCACGTCAAGACCTTTCAATTTATCTTTCCATTTATCGGCCATATCAAATACGATCGCATAAGGTAAAACTTTATCAAAATAATTTTCATCCTGCTTTAGAAATTCCTGCAGGCGATCTTTCTCAACGCTTTTGATAAACTCTTTAAACCCTAATAATTTTTGATAAAGCAAGGTTCCCTTTTTTGTTTTCTTCGTCATAAAAAAACCAAATGAAGCCAGGATGATCCCGCTTGAGATGAGTGCCACGCCGAGCCAGAGTTTTTCCTGCCAATCATCCACCAGGGCAAAAAATCCAATTGCTGTTGAAATCATGCCAAGGATCGGAAACACACATCCCATCCCCCTGGAATAAGGAACATAGTAATCATCTCTTTTAATCTCTGCCTCCAATTGCGACTTCGACTCATTCATAGTTGTATATAACACGTTTTTCAGGTGACTCAGTATTGCTTTTTCACCCGAGCCAAAAATGCCATTGAATAAAGTTTTTTCAAATGTAGGAGCACCAGGGGGTAAATCTTTTAATTTTGTAAACTCATAATCTTTTGTTTTAATAATTCCCAGCAGAGAACTTTTTTCAATTTCATGTACCTGTAAATAGCCACCAGCACCCCAATAGGGGACAAGCGCTGTAAGGTCGCGCCGGTTTAGTTTATCATCAATGATATATCCCGAAACTGCAGGACTTATATTTTCAGGCGGATAGTATTCAGTTTGAACAGTCACTTCTTGATCTTTGCCCCATTTTTTCCAAATGGAAAACATGCCCCAAAAAACCAACACCGGCAAAATCAACCACCATATTCCACGCAAGGTATAATTGGGCTTGATTAAAAAACCACCAGGAAAGCTGATGCCAACAGTTAATCCTTCATGTGGATCTAAAGTTCGGGTTGTACGCCCGTAAAGAATTTTGTTCGACTGCCAGTGTGTAACAGTATTATTTTCCTTTGAACCGCGTACACCGGTGGCAACAAAATAATAGGGCGTCTCCGGAAGAGCCTGGGGTAATTCAACTTCAAAATCTACAGAATCGATTGTCGTATACCATCCTTCACCTATCAGATTGAAATAAAATTCAGAGTGATTTTTAAAAAAATTAATCGCATTTAGGATTGTATAGCTTATCACGTATTGCTGATCGCCATCAACATATTTATCGGCTGAGCCGATTTTTATATTTTCATAATCACCGCTTTTGCTGGTACTGAACGCATGGCCCGGCACTTTTATATTTTCAATAAAGGTGCGCGTATATCCGTTGGCGTGCATTTGCCGATCTGATTGTTCAACACCTGCCGGAAGTTGCTCCATCGGATATTGATATGGAATTGACCGGATGATTCCATGCCTTTGCTCAGTAAAATGGACGTCTAATTTTTCAGAAATATCCAGCGAGGCGTCCCTGTTTACTTTTACGTTAATTTGATAGTGATTAATCGTAAACGCTTCCTGTCCATAGGAATGCTTGAAAAGAATGACAACGAAAAGAAGTGCAATAACCTTTTTCATCCGGGATATTTAAAACTTAACTTCTACATTTTTTGCTTCATCCTCATTTTCCAGTTCATAAAATTCTCTTGCCTTAAATCCTGCCATGTTTGCAATGATCACACCGGGAAATTGCTGAATGGCAGTATTATAATCTCTAACCGTTGCATTGTAATAACGGCGGGCATTCCCAATATCGCCTTCGATAGATTGAAGTGCGCTTTGTAATTCCAAAAAGTTTTGATTGGCTTTCAGTTCAGGATAATTTTCGGCTACGGCGAGCAACCCTCTCAAAGCGCCGCCTAATACCTGGTTGGCTTGCGCGGCACCCTGCACATCGCCCGGAGGAACGGCTGCTGCTGCATTTCGCGCTTCAGTAACTCTTTCAAAAGTCTCACGCTCGTGGGTGGCATAACCTTTTACTGTATTTACAAGATTAGGAATAAGGTCGTAGCGTTTTTTTAAATAAACCCGGATATCGCTCCAACTGTTCTCAACCTTCACTTTCAACCTCACAAGACTGTTGTACATCCCGATGATCCAGAGCACCAATAAAACTATTATGCCCAGAATAATTAAAAGAACTATCATAAAATGTAATTTTTAAAAGTAACAATGCGTTTGATAATTATACCCATGTTTAGCAGCAACGGGTATATAAATACCAGATAAATTTAATCTAAAAAATTGACAACCGGTTTACAGTTCAGTAAACCAACAAATAGCGGTATTTTTTATTTTGATGCAGAATCAAATTCATTAAATCACCTGGAAGCCAAATGCATAAGGATCATCATTCTTATCAATGGAAATAGTGTTATAGCCAAAAACTTTAGCCCAGCCTTCAATTGACGGTCGTATTGCAGGTTTACCGGCAACCAATATTTCTTCTTCAATTCTCCCCGTAAACTTGCTTCCGATGATACTTTCATGAATAAACTCCTCCCCCTTTTTTAATTTCCCTTTTGCGTACCATTGAGCCATACGCGCCGAAGTGCCCGTGCCGCAAGGTGATCGGTCAATTGCTTTATCACCGTAAAAAACGGCGTTGCGCGCCGATGAGCTTTTATCCAACACTTTGCCTGTCCATAAAATATGTGAACAGGAATTGATGGTTGGATTTTCAGGGTGAATAAATTCGTTTGCTTCATTAATCCTTGTTCTCAATTCCCTGCTCCAGCCAATCAACTGTCCTGCGGAAAAATTTTCAATGCCCGAAAAATTTTCCTGTACATCAACAATTGCATAAAAATTTCCTCCGTATGCAACATCTACCTGTAATTTACCTAAACCAGGGCAATCAACTTTAATATTTTCTGCAGCAAGAAATGAGGGAACATTGATAAATTTTACTGAAGAAACTTTTTTATCTTTTCGTTTATACGTAACCGTTACCAAGCCGGCAGGCGTTTCCATACGTACTATGCCGGGCGTTTCTGATTTTATTATTTCTTCTTCAATGGCAATCGTGATTGTTCCAATCGTACCGTGGCCGCACATGGGAAGGCAACCGCTTGTTTCAATGAATAATACGCCGACGTCATTCGCAGGGTCGCACGGCGGATACAAAATGCTACCACTCATCATGTCGTGACCACGCGGTTCAAACATTAATCCTTTTCTGATCCAATCATATTCTTCCAAAAAATGTTGCCGCCGTTCGCTCATCGTAGCTCCCTCCAGGGCAGGACCGCCATCTGCAACCAAACGAACGGGATTGCCACATGTATGCGCATCCACGCAATGAAAAACGTAACCGCCAAATCTTTGCAAAGAAGAATTGGGATATTTTTTTGAAATGGGTTTTGACAGCATCTCTTAAAGAAAATTACTGAATGATATCCTTTGTCAATTCATTATTAACTGTTCGCCAGATTCCCAAAGGATTTGCATTTTTTAATTCATCCGGCAAAAGGCTATCAGGCCAATTTTGAAAAGCAACCGGTCTTGCAAAACGTTTGATCCCGTCAGCACCAACAGAAGTAAATCTTGAATCCGTTGTGGCCGGAAAAGGGCCGCCATGTTGCATACCCAGGCAGACTTCAACACCTGTTGGTACTCCATTTAAGATTAACCTTCCGCATATATCTTTTATTGCTTCCACCAATTCATTTTGAGATGTAATCTCGTTTTCTGTTCCCATTACGGTTGCAGTCAGTTGTCCTTCAAGATGTTTAGCTACCTGCACCATCTCACCCAGGTCAGCGCAACGGATCACAAGGGAATAAGGGCCGAAAACTTCCTGGTGCAAAACAGGGTTGGCAAGAAAATCTTTTCCCGTAACAGTAGCAATGGTTGGCGTTCCTTCGTTTTCGTTTTTAGGCACATTGGAAACAGCAACGGTAGTAACATTTTTCTGGTGTAATGCGGTTTCTCTTTTTTCATCAAATGCTTTTGCTATGCCAGGATGCAACATTTTAGCGGGAGTCACTTTTTCTATTTCTTTGCCCAAAACCTTTATGAAATTTTGAAGGCTTTCGTTGTCAACACCTATGACCAAACCGGGGTTGGTACAAAACTGCCCCACACCAAGCGTGATAGAACCCGCATACATTTCAGCGATCGCTTTAGAAGATTCCTTTAATTTTTCAGGGAGTAAAAAAACAGGATTCACGCTACCCATTTCTGAAAATACAGGTATTGGAACTTTGCGCTGGTTTCCCCAATCAAATAATTGTTTTCCTCCTCCAAGAGAACCGGTAAAACCCACTGCCTTTGTATGCTCATGCATTACCAAAGCTTTTCCAACTTCCACTCCAGCTCCATGAAGATGGGCAAAAATCCCTTTTGGCATACTGTATTTATCGGCCACTTGCAAAATAACTGACGCAACTTTTTGGGATGTTTCCGCATGGGCAGGATGGGCTTTTACAATCACAGGGCAGCCCGCTGCAAAAGCACAGGCGGTATCACCGCCGGCAGTGGAATAAGCAAACGGAAAATTGCTTGCACCAAAAACTACCACAGGGCCAAGCGGCAACAGCATTTTCCTTATGTCGGGCTTTGGAGGTTTTTTATCCGGAATGGCGGTGTCTATTCTTGCTTCAAGCCACTCGCCTTTTGCTGCTGCCTCACCATATTGATTTAATTGAAAAATAGTTCTTGCCAATTCTCCTTTTAAACGGGCTTCGGGCAGGTTGGTTTCTTTCATCGCCGACTGCACCAATTCATCTTCACGATTTTTTAATTCTTCGCCGATAGCGCGCATAAAATCTGCCCGCGATTGTAGCGGCAATTTTCTATATTCATGAAACGCATTCCATGCATATTCCATCGCTTTATTAATTTCTTCTGAAGTGGCATCTGCAAACATTTTTTTTATTTTTTATTGATTAAAATCTTTTCTTCAAATTTTTACTGCCAAATAATCGGGAAGGTTTGGGCGTGATGCGATTCCATCATCGATAATTTTTAAAATAGTAGCTCTCTCCTCGCCTTCCAGCATCAACCGTGGCGCACGTACCGCCTCACTGCCAATCCCCGTTTTAGATTCCGCCAGTTTGATGTATTGTACCAGTTTCGGATGAATGTCCATTTCGAGCAAAGGCATAAACCAACGATAAATATTGGCTGCTTCGTCTATGCGTCCTGCTTTGACCAACCGGTAAATGGCTACTGTTTCCTTCGGAAAGGCACAAACCAACCCGGCTACCCAACCATCTGCGCCAAGGCAAAGCTCTTCCATTGCCAGGGTATCTACTCCGCACAAAATTTTATACCTGCTGCCAAAACGATTTCGTAACCTGGTAATGTTTGTAACATCCCTTGTCGATTCTTTTATGGCCTGGATATTTTTGCACTCAGCTAATTCATCCAACATGTCCAAAGTGATCAGGATCTTGTAATCTACAGGATTATTATAAATTATTATAGGTAAATCCGTTGCATTTGAAAGCGTTTTAAACCATTCAACGGTTTCACGGTGATCACTTTTATATCGCATCGGGGGTAATAGCATCAAACCCTGCGCTCCCCAGTTTTTGGCATACGCTGCTTGTTGTAAGGCTTCTCTCGTACTTCCTTCGGCAATATTTAAGATCACAGGGATTTTTCCATCCACCTTTTCAAGAGCAAACTTTACCAAACTTTCTTTTTCGCTTGTAGAAAGAACACTAGACTCCCCCAATGTACCTCCCAAAATAATGCCATCAATACCTGCAGCTATTTGCGCTTGCAGATTTTTTTCAAACAGATCAAAATCAAGTTCATCATCAGATGTAAACTTTGTAGTTAATGCAGGATAGACACCTTTCCATTTAACTTCCATATATTTTATTTTAAATAGTCCATTAAAAATATGCAGACGGATTTTTAAATAATCTCCGCAAGTCCTTTTTCCAAAAATCCCCAAAAAGCTTTTTTACGTTTCATATATTTCAAACCGAATTCCATGATACTTTTTTCCCTGATGTATTTTATAGCATCAGGAATGGAATCTGTGACGTAATAAAGTTTTGCTTCGTGTTCCGATATGGTACCTGCTTCCAACATTTTTTGATTGTGTTCAACAATATTCTGATAAAAATCCTTATCAAAAATAATAATGGGAAACATGTTCATTTTCCTGGTTTCAATTAACGTGATGGTTCCGTAAAATTCATCCAACGTTCCAAACCCGCCGGGCATCACGATGAAGGCATATGAATATTTTACCAACAACATTTTCCGCAGAAAAAAATATCTTATATCTACCCATTTGTCAAGGTAAGGATTATGATGTTGCTCCTGAGGCAAAACAATATTGCAACCTACACTTCTGCCGCCAACGTCTTTAGCGCCGCGATTGGCAGCTTCCATAATACCGGGACCGCCACCGGTCATGATCGTAAAACCAAGTTTGGCAATTTCTCCTGATAATGCGCGTGCCTGTTTATAAAATGGATGATCTTCTTTAAAACGTGCCGATCCAAAAACTGTAACACACGGGCCCACGAAATGCAGTGCCCTGAAACCTTTTATGAATTCGAAAAAAACATTGACTGCATATTTAAAATTCTTCCACCTGCTTTGAGGTTCCTCAAAAAACTGGATTTCGCTTTTGACTTTTTGTTTCTCTTGTTTTTTATGCACTTGTGATCCCATTCTTTTTCTTCAAACTTAAATGATTTGAAATTTCCCACATAAGAATTTAAAATAAAAAACTAAAATTTACCAGGCGGATTAAAAAAAATAAGAAATCTGGCTTTTCGTTTGTTTACTGTGGATTCTTTAAAGTTCATCAATTGATCGTTTCAAAATGGAGTAACTTACATTCATAATTACCAACAATGGCTGAGAAAAAAAAGCCAACAGCTAAGCGCAACAAAATACAGAAATTTTTTTCCATTCTCGGCCCAGGAATCACAACCGGCGCAGCAGATGATGATCCGTCCGGCATTGCCACCTACTCTCAAACGGGCGCTCAGTTTGGTTACGGACAGTTGTGGACCGCCTTGTACATGTTACCATTTATGATAGGCGTACAGGAAGCGGCAGCAAGAATCGGGATGGTTACCGGCAAAGGAATTGCCGCGATTGTAAAGCAACATTACAACCGCAAATTGTTATACACTGTCGTTGCTTTGGTAACAATTGCCAATGTAATTAATATCGGCGCAGATATCGGCGCAATGGCTGCAGCAGCAAAATTAATTCTTCCATTACCATTCGCCGTATGGACGTTAATTTTTACAGCCAGCATATTATTTCTTGAAATCTTTACAACCTATAAAGTGTACGCGCGGATTTTGAAATGGTTGGCGCTTTCCTTACTTGCTTACCCGGTAACTGTTTTTATTGTAAAAATGCCGTGGCTTACAGTTTTAAAAGCCACTTTTATTCCTCACATCGAATTCAACTTTGCCTTCTTTTTTATCATAACCGGGGTGCTGGGAACTACCATTTCACCCTACATGTTTTTTTGGGAAACATCACAAGAGGTGGAAGATGTGAGGGAAAGACAATGGGTAAAAGAAGGTGTTCCCCAAATAAGGAAAAGCAATATCACACGAATGCGGATCGATAACAATGCCGGCATGTTTATTTCTGAATTTACCACCTGGTGTATTTTAGTAGTTACCGGAACTGTTTTGCATAATTCCGGGATTACCGATATACAAAGTTCTGCTGATGCGGCAAAAGCCTTAGAACCTTTGGTACACTCGTTTCCTCATGCAGGGTATTTATCCAAGCTGATTTTTTCTGTTGGTATCATTGGCCTTGGATTTTTAGCCGTACCGATACTTTCAGGTTCGGCGGCTTACGCGGTGTCAGAAGCCGTAAACTGGGAATCCGGATTTAATTTAAAATTAAAAAAAGCACATGGGTTTTACGGTATGATCACAATCGCAACTATTGTTGGACTCATCATAAACTTTGTTGGCATCCCTCCGGTAAAAGCGCTGATCTATACCGCGGTTTTAAACGGTGTCGCATCAGTACCGCTCATTTTTTTATTGATAAAAATATCCGGCAACAAAAATATTATGGGCAACTACAAAAGCGGCCTTCTTTCAAAAATTATTTTGTGGATCACTTTTTTGGCAATGGCAGCTGCTGCTATTGCAACTTTTATAATGCTTTTGAATAGATGATAACAATTCATTTCCCCCCTGCAAGAACCTGCAATTCTGCCGCGTTCGTTACCGCGTTACAACCGATATCATTGTTGAAATAAATGAAAACCTTTTTAATTTTTTTTGAAGAACGGATCTTTGTAACCAATTTTTTTAAATCAGCTGTTGAATACGGCGATCGATACAACTGTGGCACACCATGCATCCGGTAATAAAGCAATGAATTATTTTCGACAACTGTCCCCGGCAATAGCGGATGGCTCATACCCGAAAAGGTGATATTATTTTGACCAAGTTCCTTGTATACTTTTTCGTTCCACCAGCTTTCATGTCGAAACTCAACTACATTGGGAAATTGAGGATATAAACTTTCAATTATTTTTTCAAGACGCTCTTCAGTAAAGCTATATCGCGGAGGAAACTGGAATAAAACACATCCTGTTTTTTCTTTCAGTCCCTCTTCCACAGTGTTATAAAAATCCCGAAGAAACTTATCACAATCATTCAATTTCTTAAAGTGAGTAATGGCACGTGGCGCTTTGACTGAAAAAGAAAAATCGGGAGCACTTCTCTCGTACCAACTCTTCAGCATTTGCACCTGCGGAAACCGGTAAAAAGTAACATTCAGTTCAAGCGTTTTAAAATGTTCGCCATAATATTCGAACCATTTCCTTTGCGGAACACCTTTGGGATAAAAAACCTCTTTCCAATCTTTATAATGAAACCCGGAACATCCAATGTGCCATTCTATCATATCGCTTGAGGTTGAGACTTTTTAAATCTCAAATAACATGCCTGTAGGTGCTTTGAAGGAAAATAAAAATTAAGGAAATTTCTTCGTTTACTATGAAAGGCTACTCGCAATCCCAGTACTTTATCATTTAATAACGGAAAAAGGAATATCAACACAATAATCCGCGCGCACAAAAAATGCTGAACGATAATTAATAATTCAATAATTCAATAATTGCTTCACCGACCTTTTCAGCATTGGGCAACATAGCATTTTCCAAAATTACATTCATTGGAACGGAAGGAAGATTTAATGCACCTAACACCCTGACCGGCGCATCCAAAAACTGAAAACATTCTTTTGAAATACGGCCTGCGAGCGCTTCTGCAAAAGAATTATTTTGTTGTTCTTCTGAAAGAACCAAACATTTTCCGTGTTTTTTAACTGTTGAAAAAACCACTTCTTCATCTAATGGGAATAGTGTTCGCAAATCCACAATTTCAACCTTACCTGCAAAGTTTTTGGCAGCAGCTTTCGACCAATAGACACCCATTCCATAAGTAATGATGCAACAACTTTCGCCATTACGAATATTTTTTTCATCAGCTTCCAGCACAATATTTCCCTTACCTAACGGTAATACGTAATCGCCGGACGGCTCCACGGTTTTTGCGTCTTCAGTTCCCGGAACTTTGCTCCAGTAAAGGCCTTTGTGCTCCAGCATGACAACGGGGTTCGGATCAAGAAAGGCAGCCTTCATCAAACCTTTCATGTCGGCAGCATTGGATGGATATGCAATTTTTATTCCTTTAATAGCAAGCAAGAAAGTTTCAACACTCCCACTGTGATAAGGTCCACCTCCGCCATAAGCGCCACAAGGCACCCGGATTACAGTTTGCACCGGGAACTTTCCGTTGCTTAAAAAACAGCTTTTGGCAACTTCTGTATACAATTGATTAAACCCGGGAAAAATGTAATCAGCAAACTGCACTTCCACGATCGGTTTAACGCCAACGGCGCTCATCCCGACAGTAGAACCAATGATATAGGCTTCCTGGATGGCAGTATTAAAAACACGATGATCGCCAAATTGTGCGCCCAAAGTAGCCGCCTCTCTGAAAACCCCGCCGAGTCTTTGTCCTACATCCTGGCCATATAAAATGGCCTCCGGAAATTCTTCCATTATTTCACGCATTGCAAACAAAGCGGCATCCACCATCACCACTTTTTCTTTTCCTTTAGGACAACGCTCTCCTTTTTCCTGCGTAATTGTGGTTGGTGCAAAAATGTATTCGTCCACTTTTGAAGGATCGGGTTCCGGAGCCGATTTCGCGCTTTCAAACTGTTCTGTGACAGCTTCACTTACGATCGCCTCTATTTCATTCAAATCATTTTCTGCAAATCCCAAATGAAGCAATCGTTTTTTTAACTTAGGAAGAGGATCTTCTTCTGCATGTTTGGCCAGGTCTTCGTCTGAACGATAAAATTCTTTTCTTACCCCACTCGTGTGATGCCCTAGCAGCGGCACTTTTGCATGTACTATAAACGGTTCTGAATTTTCCCTCACCTGCCCCACCACATTTTTCATTACTTCACAGCTTTGAAAAAAATCACTACCGTCTATGCTTATACGCTGCATGCCTTTGAAGCCTTTTGCAAACTCGGAGGCATTCATCGTCCTTGCTTCCGAAGAAGTAACACTTATGCCCCAGCCATTGTCCTGCACAAGATAAATGATACGCAGTTTTTTTAAAACCGCTACCTGCATTGCCTCAGACACTTCACCTTCTGTAAGGCTTGCATCGCCGAGTGAACAAATCACTATCGGCGTTTCGCCTTCTTTTCCTTTTTTATAAAGAGGAGAATCGATCGTTTGTAAATATTGCAATCCCTGTGCAATTCCTGTTGCGGGAATTGCCTGCATTCCGGTTGCGCTGCTTTGATGAATAATAGTAGGCTTATCGTCGCCACGATAGTTGGGATGAGAATAATACTCCCTGCCGCCAGTGAAAATGTCATCACCTTTTGCCAGCAATTGCAACATCAAAGTGTAGGGTGTAAAACCCAATCCAAGCAGTAAACTTTCATCACGATAATAAGGACTCACAAAATCGCAGGGTAACAATTGGAAAGCAGTTGCGAGTTGAATTGCTTCATGGCCACGTGATGTAGAATGAACATATTTGCAAACCTGCCGGTTGGCTTCATAAGTATTGGCCATAGCGCCGGCCGTACACATCAAACGAAACGCATTAAGAAGAATTTCTTTGTCCATAATTTAATTAGCTGATTAGCCAATTAGCCGATTAGCTAATTAAGGCACTTCAACAAAACTACCCTGAGCAGCGACATTTGAATCTTTAAAAGATTCTCTTGGCTTTAAACCTAACAATTCAAACATCATTTTATCTTCATCAAAACCAGGATTGGGCGTTGTCAACAATTTTTCTCCTGAAAAAATAGAGTTAGCGCCAGCCATAAAACAGAGTGCCTGTTCTGAAACAGACATTTCAGTTCGCCCTGCGCTCAATCTCACCATTGCCTTCGGCATAATGATTCGTGCGGTCGCGATCATTCGTACCATATCCCAAATATCAACTTTTTTGTTTTCCTCAAGTGGTGTTCCTTTTACTCTTACCAAAGCATTGATTGGCACGCTTCCCGGGTGCGCAGGTAAAGTCGATAACGTATGCAACATTCCAATCCTGTCTTCGTGTGTTTCACCCAAACCTATAATACCGCCACTGCACACGCTGATACCAGCCTTGCGTACATTGCCTAATGTTTTTAAACGATCATCATATGTGCGCGTAGAAATAATATCTGAATAATGTTCTTCAGATGTGTCAACATTATGATTGTAAGCATATAAGCCAGCTGCCTGTAATTTTTCGGCCTGGGATTCAGTAAGCATGCCCATGGTGCAACAAACTTCCATTCCCAATTCATTTACCCCTTTTACCATGTCAAGCACACGGTCAAAATCCTTGTTGTCTCTTACTTCGCGCCATGCAGCGCCCATGCAAAATCTTGTAGATCCTGCATTTTTTGCCTTTTGCGCGTATGCCAGCACTTCTTCTTTTTTCATCAATGCCTGCACATCCACTCCGGTGTTATATCTCGCTGCCTGTGGGCAATAAGCGCAGTCTTCAGGGCAACCTCCCGTTTTGACAGACAGTAAAGTGCACACCTGTACTTCCCCCGTTTCCTGGTACTCACGGTGAACCACAGACGCTTTATAAATTAGTTCCAGTAAAGGGGTATTGTATATTTCTGAAATTTCTTCTTTCGTCCAATCGTTTCTTATCATAAATTGTAAATAGTGAATGGTTAATAGTAAACAAACTTTTTTTACATATTTCTGTTTCCTAACTGAAATAACTCAAATTCGTTTTAGGCGTTAACGCCAGCAAACTCTCATACATCAGCCTGATTGTATTTTCGACATCTGCTTTATTGATCATTTCTACAGTTGTATGCATATAACGCAAAGGAATTGAAATCAATGCTGAAGGACAACCATCATTGGCATACGCAAAAGAATCTGTATCGGTTCCGGTGCTTCGGCTGACAGCCGATAATTGATAAGGGATCTTGTTTTTAGTCGCAGTATTTTCAATCAGCGCAAGTAATTTATTATGAACAGCAGGACCGTAAGTTAATGCAGGGCCTTTGCCACATACGCATTCGCCTTCTTTGTTTTTATTGATCATGGGGGTTGTAGAATCATGGGTAACGTCTGTAATGATTGCTACATCCGGCTTTATTCTTCTTGCGATCATCTCTGCGCCACGCAATCCAATTTCTTCCTGAACTGCGTTTACGACATACAGTGAGTAAGGAAGTGCTTTTTTGTTTTCCTTCAATAAACGCGCTACTTCAGCAATCATAAATCCGCCGATACGATTGTCGAATGCGCGGCCAATCAGGTTATCATGAGCAATCTCATCATAACCTTCGGTATAGGTAGCCACAGCGCCCACATGAATACCCAAATCTTCCACTTCTTTTTTATTTCTAGCACCGCAATCGAGGAACAAGGTTTCTACCTTAGGTTGATTTTCTTTATCTCCGTTTCCCGAACGGGTGTGAATAGCAGGCCAGCCGAACACGGCTTTTACCGGCCCTTTTTTACCGTGAATAATTACGCGTTGTGAAGGCGCCACCTGGTGATCAACTCCTCCGTTCCTTTTTAAATAGATAAAGCCTTCGGGATTGATATAATTTACAAACCAACTGATCTCGTCGGCATGTGCTTCAATTACAACTTTAAATTTCTTGTCAGGATTTATTACACCCACGGCTGTTCCGTAAGGATCAGTAAAAGTAGAATCTACATACTTCTTTATATAATTAAGCCAAACGTTTTGACCGTTGAATTCATGACCAATCGGTGATGCCGTATTCATGTAGGTTTTCAAAAATTCCCTGGACTGATCAGAAATCCCGAAGGAGTTTTTTTTACTTTTTGCCATATTTATTTTTTGAATCTTTTTTAAGTAGCTGCAAATTTAAAGGTTTAAACTGAATAGGTACACGAGGATTGACTGCAACAACATCATACCATCAATGCCCGCAAGGTATATAATATCTGAATTGGTTTTTTTAGTACGCTCAATGATAAGGAAGGTAACAACCGATGAAATCAACATTGCTAAAAAAATGTTCAGTTGAGGAAGATATAAAAATTGCACCCAGGCTATCGCCAAAAACAAACCCAGCAAAATATAAGACAAATTATAGGATTGCTTTTTGCCAAGCATCACCGGCACGGTGTTTATTCTTTCTTTCAGATCGATTTCTATATCCCGCAAATCAAACATCAAACAAAGGATAAACATAAAAATAAATCTTTCCACAAAAACAAATATCAAAAGCATTAAGTCTTCGGGCCTGTTGCTTGCCGGAAACCAAACGGTAACCAGCGTCCATAAAAGAGACAGGGTAAGGATCTTTAATAAACCGTAATCTTTGATCCTTCTTTTTTTCCCTACAGGAAGAAAAGGAAAAGAATACAAAAAAGAAATTGCTCCAAGGCAGGCGAGAATAATAAAATGTTTCAGATGAAAACTAAATAAACTAAAGAGGATCAAAAGCCCGCCGATAAGCAACAGGAGGAAGTGAGTTTTTTTGTTATTGAGGGACCATCTTAATCTTTCTGAATTTTTTACGGCAATTTTTTTAGTTGAATAATGCAGATTGTACTGCAGTAAAGTGGCACCAAAAACAAAACAATAAAAACTTAAATTATTAAGAGGCAGGCCTAATAGTATATTCGTTTCAATACAAAAACCTACCGCACACGCAGCAATAAAAATGCTGCTGAATAATATAAATTCCAGTAGTTTTTTAAAATACACTTCTATTAATGATAAATAATAATTGGCGGTGAAGATACGGTGTCACTCACATGGTTGGCTTTATCTTTTATGGCAAAACGAAAAACAGCAGTATCGTTCTGATCACATTTAGGCGCAATATCAAAATATCTGAAGTCAACCAGGATATCTCCTTGTTCATTTTTAGAAGTCGGAAATGATGGAATCGTATAATAATCAGTAAAATTGCTGTTAACGCAATGCGGTTCAAATTTTTCGATGTACAGTGAGTCATTTATATCTCCTTCCGCGTCTGTAAAGGTTAATGTAAATTGAATATTCTGGTTAGCAGGAAGATTGGTGGTGCTAACCGATTTAAATTTTAATGAAGGAGTAGATTGAAACTTATCTTTTTTACAGCCCGTTAAAATTGCTAATATTAATATTGAAAATAAAACAGTGTATCGCATCTTTGTGGTTTAATTTTTCAAATTTAATTATTAAAAACTGAATAATAAGTTAGAAATAGCAGAATGGGAAAATAAAATCTTCAATGCCACCTATTATAATTTTGATGAACTGGCATTGGAAATATTTTCATTTCAATACCAGAATAATGCGCTTTATCAAATGTTTGTAAACTCAATTGGCGTTGATCCTTCAACTATTGATAGCATCGAAAAAATTCCTTTTTTGCCCATTTCTTTTTTTAAAACACATACAGTAACTACCACTACTTTCGAACCTGAAGTTATTTTTGAAAGCAGCGGCACTACAGGCGACAATACAAGCCGGCACTACATAAAAAATGCCGCGCTTTATCAAAGAAGTTTTTTAAAAGCATTTAATTTATTTTTCGGAAATCCTTCGGAATGGTGCATTCTTGCTTTATTGCCGGGCTACCTGGAGAGAAATAACTCATCATTGGTTTACATGGTAAATGAACTAATAAAGAAAAGCCGCGATTCCCGAAGCGGTTTTTACCTGAATGATCATCATAAACTTTACCAGGCGCTGGTGCGAAATGAAATTGTTGAAAAGCCCACATTGCTGATCGGCGTGACATATGCTTTGTTGGAATTTTCAGAAAATTATTCCATGAAACTGCAGCATACGCACGTGATGGAAACCGGGGGAATGAAAGGCAAACGCGAAGAAATTACACGAGATGAAGTTCACGGGCAATTAAGGCAAACACTGGGATTATTATCCGTCCATTCCGAATATGGAATGACAGAATTACTTTCGCAGGCGTATTCAAAAGGTGAAGGAAGGTTTCATTGTCCGCCGTGGATGAAAGTGCTCGTCCGTGAATACAATGATCCATTTGCAATAACCACACGGGGCCAAAGCGAAAAACCTGTAAGCGGATTGATCAATGTTATTGATCTTGCCAATTTGTATTCATGCAGTTTTATTGCAACAGATGATGTAGGCAGATTATATAAAGACGCCAGTTTTGAAGTGATGGGAAGAAGAGATATGAGTGATTTGCGGGGCTGTAGTTTGCTGACGCTACAGTAAATCAACAAAAAAATTAAATTTTTATTTCGCATAAAAAAAAGTTTGAGCTTTTACACTCAAACTTTTTTTTAGATTATGTTCCGCGCTTATTTCTTATCCTTATCTACAGTATTTTTAACTGCATTGGCGGCACTACTTGCTGCATGGCCAACTGCTTCTCCGGCATCGCCTGCAGCTTTACCTACTGCTTCTCCGGCCTCTCCTACACCATGTTTTGTTGAACTCCACGCATCTTTTATAGCGTTTCCTGATTTATCAAAAAAAGTACCGGTACTGGAAACTACCTGTCCGTCGGTAAGCGTGTCCGTTTTATCGCCCTGGCTTACTGCACCATTTGTATGGACCACAATTCCATTACCAACGGTTTGTTCCTTGTCGGTTTCTACCCACTCATTATTCCGATAAACCATCAGTTTATCATTTCTAAAAGTCACATCTCCCTCTGATGGCGTATAGGTTGTGGTCGAAGCCATCATTGTATTGGTCGTAGTATCGGTCGTAGCCGTTGTATTGTCGCTGGTTTCGGCGCTGTTACATGCCGTTAGTGCGGCGGCAACACATGCTGTTAAAAAAATCTTTTTCATAATTTAATGATTTAAATAGGTTATAAAATCCTCTTTGGTCGTATATAGTGAAATCATCATGCCAAAGTGGATATACCTATTGATTTAAAGGCATTTAGTAACAAAGCGGGGAATTATTTATACTGATTGTAGCAAGATTATAACGTTATTTTTTCCTCATTCATATTGTATAGTTTTTGGCATTTTTACAATTCAACTTCAACAGCAGATAAACAAATTCAGATTTTTTTTATTCTATGCATTTGCCAATCCCAAACCTGCTTTTATTTTATAAAGAATTTTTCCAAGCACGGGAATATCCTGTATCGCTTTTAAAGTTTTTAATCTGAGTGTCCACAATTTATTTTTCCAGCTATAGCCAAGATATTTTTGCACTACCCTGCTACCCTCTTTTAGAGAAAGATTGTATCTCTCTGTGCTAATGCCACCGGGAACATTGATGGCAAGAATATCCTTAAGAAATATAAATTTTTCAAAACGGATGCGTGCCACGAAATCAAAGTCCATGGCTATTTTAAAAGAATTGTCGTACAAACCATATTTATTATGCAATTCCTTTTTTACATACATCGTTTGGTGCGAAAGACTGCGCATGCCACGGTATAGTTTTTCAGGATCAAATGGTTTGCCCAGCGTAACCCACACACCACTACGCTGGTATCGATATTTTCCATGAAGCCACATCAACGTTTTGTCTTCATCAAATTTTGATAAAACGATTTTTAATACATTTTCATCATACAAAAGATCACCTGAATTCAATAACAAAATAACATCTCCGGTTGCTTTTGCAATGCCTTTATTAAATGCATCGGCAATGCCTTTATCACTTCCATTAAAAATTTTTCGGTAAGGCAATGCATTTGCATTTGCAAAATACTTTTCAATCTCATCATTGGTGGATCCGTTAATCACCAGGTGTTCAAACGGAAGAACAATTTGTTCATCCACCGAACGGCAAGTGTCGATTACTTCGTTTAAATTATTAAAGCAAATGGTTATGATAGATAATTTCGTCAAGTCGCTGATCAATTATTTATAAAAAAGAAATTGAGATTTTAAAGTAAATGCGCATCCGGCTCCTTCTTTTTTACAGCATAATAAACAATGGTAGCGATGATCAATAAGGCTACAAGGATATTAGCAATAATGCTTATCATCCTTCCCTCGGTAAATGATTCAGGCTCAAAGCGGAATTCTATTTCATGATTACCTGCAGGAATGTACATGCCGCGCAGCACATAATCCGTTTTCACATAATCAGCCTTGTTTCCATCTATGTAAGCATTCCATCCTTCAGGATAATAAATTTCACTAAACACAGCAAATTCAGGTGCTGCAGATGAAAACCTGTAATCGATCTTATCATTCAGATTTTGCACCAGTTTAATATAACCTATTGAATCATATTTAGGAGCCGAAGTTATTTGGCTTTTAAATTTATTTTCTACCACAGCAGTGTCTCTAAGATCTGTGCTGTCAAGCCCGGCCATTTCCTGGTCGGCATTATCCACGTATTTTATTCCTTTTACCAGCCAACAATTACCAAAAGCGCCCGGATTTAATTGGGCTTCAGGTTTTCCGGTTTGAGGATTTTGAACAATAAAATATTTTGTATTCAGCATATCGAAAACCTGCATATTTCCCTTGCTCAGTTGCCTCGTAATGATATCATTGTACAGCCCAAGTTTGGCCGGATGGTAGCCCCCTACCGAATTGAGATGATAAGCAGTAGTGGCATCATTAAAAGGATCAACCGTTTCATTAAATACCCTGAAGTTCGCATGATCAGGGTCTTTGAGGATTTGATTAACTGCAGGCGAAGGAATATAGGCTGATTCGTAGTCTTCCTGTTCCACATAATTATTCGAATTTAAATATCGCAGTGCCACGCCGATGAGATCATAAGCATTCAACACGATGAGGGCACCGACCAATAATTTTGCAGAAAGTTTTTTCTTTAGATATAAGCCCATCAAAAGTACCGAAAGGCCGATCAAGATAAATGATCTGAGCAGATCGCGCCCCATCAAATTTTTCCTGTCGGTTTGTATGGCGCTGATAAGACTATAGCTCGTCTGATCTGCCTGTTGTTCCATTTGTGGAGGAACCTGCTGACCGGCAGGAGCACGCAACATACTCTGCTTGAAGTTGTCCCTTATCGCTTTATCATTTGGTCCACTGAAAGAAGCCATCATGTAAAAAAGTCCGAGCAAGACAAGAACAACAGCTGTGATAATCGAAGTCGTCTTCAATTTTTTCCATGCTTCAGCAACATCAATATCTTTCGAAATAAATTTGGTGACAACCAAAACCGCCATCAACGGAAAACACAATTGCGGAATTACCAGCGCCATCGTGGGCGCGCGAAACTTGCTGTAGAAAGGAAGATAATCAAAGAGGAAATAATTGAAAGTTTGAAAATTAGAGCCCCACGCCAGCAAAACGCCGAGTACGCTCGCCGCAATCAGCCACCATTTATACCACGATTTTAAATAGACAACTCCAAAAATAAAAAGCAGGCAAATGATCGCACCAAAGTAAACCGGTCCTGAAGTAATGGGCTGATCACCCCAATAAGAATAATGATCTTCCATTTGAATGGCCTGGTCTTCCGGGGCGCCTAATTGTGAAAACTGATCTGAAAATTTAGTCGGAGCGCTGTATTCTTCGCCACCCAGTTACTTCCGCCATATAAACCGGGAACCATAAACGTAAACGTCTCTCCAAATCCAAGGCTATACCTGAAAGCATAATCTTTATCGAGGCCTCCCTGCGTTTTATTTCCCTGTACTTCCTGTGTTAATTCAGATTTACCGCCGCGCATACTTTCTTTTGCATATTCGTAGGTTGGCATCATTGATACGGCGCAACAGGCAAGGCCCACGATACCCGCCAAAAGCCCGAGAGCAGCGCTTTTTATCGCATTCGGAAATTGTTTTTCCTGGTAGCTCCTGATAAAATAGGCAATCGTCATTATCACTGCGATCATCAGTGTGTAATAAACGATCTGCACATGATTTTGGGCTATGAGAAAAGAAGAAAAAAGTGCCGTGATGGTAAAACCTGCGAGAAACTTTTTCTTGTATACCAAAAGCAGTCCTCCCAATACTGCCGGCGCATAACCAAGAGAGATCATCTGGGTATTGTGGCCGACTGAAACAATGATCGGGTCGAAAGTCGAATAGGCATATGCCAGGCCGCCAAGAATACTCACCCACGGATTCGCCCCGGCCACGACACACAAAAAATAAAAACAAATACACGCTAAAAAGAAAAAACTGGTGGGAGCCGGCAGGCCGAGAGTAACAACCGAAGTGAGATATCCAACTGTAATTTTAGTTCTTGGATCAAAAGCTATCTGGTAAGCCGGCATTCCACTGAACATACTATTGGTCCATAATGGGAAATGCCCGTATTTATCTTTAAACTCAAATGATTGCTGGGCCATTGCATGCCACTGCTGTGTATCCGACTGCATGGCTACTTTCCCCTGCAGGGCCGGTTTTGTATAAATTACTGCGACAACCAAAAAAGCAACAACCGCAATGATGTGAGGAAGTATTTTTTTGAAATTAAAATTCTTCATGAAGCGTTTTTTCTTTTAAGAAGCAAAGTAAATGATTTTAAGTGAATGGTGAATAGTCAATGGGCAATAGTGAAGGGTGAAATAATCAAAGAGTAAACAAATCAATTTTACGAATTCCTGTTTTATGAAATAAAAAACCCGGAACACTTCCATTCCGGGTTGTAGATTCAATTGAATTGAGTTTAACTTTTATTTTTTGATTTTTCAATCGCGTCAACCAGTTCTTCTTTATCCATTTCAGAACGGCCGCTGATGTCTTTCTTTTGAGCCATATCATACAGTTCATCTTTTGTTTTATCGCGGAGGCTCTCTTTCGTTCCCTCATACTGCTTTTCACTTCCTTTATTTCCCGATCCCTTTACATGATCCATCACTTTTTCTTTTCCCAACTTTTCATCCGTTTCTATTAACTTTTTTTGTGTATTATTTTCACCAGGCAGATCATTTGGTAAAATAAATTCCTTATACTTTTTACCTTCTTTCAAAAAAAGATGCGGCACGTCTTTAAAAGCAGGATCGTCGTCAAAATCGGCCAGGTAAAATTTGCCCTTATCGATGGTATGATCCTTTTTATGATCCGAATCGGTATCAACCAGCAAATGTCCCTGGCTGGTATCTACTATTGCATAATATTCATTGTCATTTAATACCAGGACATCATGGCCGTGATTGGTTTCAAACAATTCGTATTTACCTTCTTTCTCTAATTTTCCTCGCATAATAATATATTTTTTAAGTTTAAAAATTATTTTCTTCAACATCTATAAAAGCCGCAAGAGCGATGCCGAAAATCATTACTCATTTTCACATTTTCCTATTTTCACATTTTCAAATATATTTATCGGCGAATCAGCTAATTGGCTAATCAGCTAATTAGCTCTATCTTAGTTTTTTTTAACTAACTATGGCATTAAGCAGAATCTGGGCGTCATTTATTGTTGTGGCATTTCTTGCAGCCACTTTCCAATGCATCTTCATTAAAGGAAACACGAACATTTACAGCCGGATGGTTGTGGGTAACGCAGGCGATACTTCTTACACCCAAAAGCTGGATTCGCAGGCAATTGCCCCCGCCATTTTGCAAAAATTACAAGGTGGCCAAACGTACAGCAATGGCACACTTAAATATACGAAAGCTGCTGACGGAAATTATATCAGCTATCATCAACAAAGTGCTGATGGCATTATCGCTACAGCCAAGACGGCAGTTGACATTTCTATCAACTTGATAGGAATCATGGCTTTATTTATGGGCTTTATGAGCATTGCTGAAAGAGCAGGCGGCATAAGACTTTTATCAAAAATAATCGGGCCTTTTTTTTCAAAATTATTTCCGGAGCTTCCGAAAAACCATCCCGCCATGGGGCACATGGTGATGAATTTTTCTGCTAATTTATTGGGGCTTGATAACGCGGCAACTCCCTTTGGCATCAAGGCCATGGAAAGTTTGCAGGAATTGAACCCCCACAAAGAGACTGCTTCCAATTCGCAGATCATGTTTTTATGTTTGCACGCCTCAGGCCTTACTTTAATTCCTGTGAGCATCATTGCGATCAGGGCGTCGCTTAATGCGGCCAATCCAACTTCAATATTTATCCCCTGCATGATTGCCACATTTGCAGCCACCATGGCGGCGATGCTTATTGTTTCATACAAACAAAAAATCAATGTTTTTCAACCGGTGATTTTGTTGTGGGTTTTAGGAATTTCTGCAGTGATCGCCGCAATGGTCATTTATCTAAAAACCTTAAACTTTACCGGGGTGCAGACTTTCTCCGGTGTACTGAGCAACGGACTTATTTTATCACTTTTTTTCCTGATCATACTTGGCGCGTTATATAAAAATATTGACATTTTTGATTCCTTTGTGGAAGGTGCCAAAGGAGGTTTTGAGGTGGCGATAAAAATAATTCCCTATTTGGTTGGGATGTTGGTGGCTATCAGTTTACTGCGCACGAGCGGCACTTTTGAAGTAATTATTGATGGAATGAGTAAACTTTTTGGCGCATTGGGAACCGATACAAGATTTGTTGCCGGTTTACCAACCGCGTTGGTAAAACCGTTGAGTGGCAGCGCAGCCCGTGGTATGATGATCGATACTATGACTACGTACGGCCCTAATTCTTTCGCGGCAGATTTGTCCTCCATTTTGCAGGGAACATCAGACACTACTTTTTATATTGTGGCAGTTTACTACGGCGCCGTTTCTATCAAAAACACACGATATTCCATTGGTGCAATGTTGCTTGCTGATCTTGTAGGAATTGTTACTTCTATCTTTTTGGCGTACCTGTTTTTTGGAAACGTGCATTGATCGTTCAAAGCAAACTAAAAATCCCCGTTTTTTCTTCGTTTACTGTAAATTATTTGTTCCAATAGTTTAGCCAATCAATGAGGCGACTGGTAAAACCAAATTCATTATCGAACCAGGCAACTACGCGCACATGATTCCCGATTACCGCAGTCTGTGTACCGTCTATAATGCATGAATGGCTGTTTCCTTTTATATCGAGAGACACCAAAGGTTCCCCGGTAAAGTCCAAAATACCTTTGTAATCATTTTGCGCCGCCGTTCTGAACATCTTATTGATCTGATCCGCAGAAACTTCTTCCTTTAACTGAACATTAAAAGAAGCCATCGCTCCATTAGCCACGGGTATCCGCGTTGAAAAAACATTGATCTTATCCCGCAAACCTGGCAGCAGCCGGTTTAATGATTTATGAAGATCGATGGCTACCGGAATGATGGATTCAGCAGCGGCACGACCTCTTCTGAATTGCTCATTAGGCATATCAACAAGCGCCTGGCGCGAGGTATAAGAATGAAGAATATTAAGATGAGCGGATTGAATTCCTATGGAATTTAAAATGTAAAGAATATGCACCGTGCAATTAGTCATACACCCACCGGGCGACAAAATCTCTATATTGGCTGTGGATCCGTTTTGATTGTATCCATACACGCGCAAATCAATATCTTCAGAACCGGTAGTAGACAATAAAACCTTTTTTGCTCCGGCCTTTAAATGTTGCGAAGCGCCTTCCTTATTCTTAAAATTCCCCGTACATTCCAACACAACATCTACCTGCAGATCCTTCCACGGTAGCTGAAGAGGATCAGGGTTTTGATAAGCGGGAATTTCTTTTTCGTCAACTTTAAGAACCTGTTCTCCAGCCTGTATGTTATGCGGGTAGGTACCATATACTGAATCATATTTTAAAAGATAGGCAAGATTTTTTACAGGCATCAGGTCATTTACCGCTACCACTTCAAAGTGTTCAATTTCAATTAGTCTTCTAAACAGGACACGGCCAATTCGTCCCATTCCATTTATCGCTATTCTCATTAAAAAAATTTCTGCAAATATCAGTAAGAAAAATTGATTGCAACTAAAGGTGGTTACAAAACGAAAGGCACAGGAATATCCCGTGCCTTTGATAACAAAAATTCAAATAATTTTTACATGCCTGCAAGGAATGCAAGTGCAACCATTACAGCAATGAATCCTAATACGATCCCAATAGCAACCATCGTATCATGTAGTTCTACAGAGTTAATTTTTTTCATAATTTTCATTTTAATGTTAACAAAAAAATTGCGCTTTGAAAGGAAAATTGGAAAAAAACCTAACGATTCAGTAGCTTTTCGAGGGAGGGGATTTATACAAAGTTAAAAAATATTCTGGCTTTTGCAAGTTTTATTTTTCGGTTTAGAAAGTAAATTACAATAATTTATAACCTTTATTTTTATTGATAAGCAGCTGATTACATGATAACTTTTAAAAAAGTTAACTTATTTGTTCTTCCATTAGCATCATTTTGTCGAAAAGTTTTTCGTATTCAGCATTGTTATTGGCAAGTTCCGCCAGTTTTTGATTATACTTTTTCTCTGCCTCGATAAATTTTTCTTTGTCAGAATAAATTTCCGGAAGCGCCAGGTTGGCCTCAAGCTGCTTTTTTTCTTCGGTATTTTTTGCGATCATCTCTTCCAGTTGTTGAAACTGTCGTTTTACTTTTTGCAATTCTTTTTGTTGCTCCCGGCTTTCAGCAGCTTGATTATTGTTTTTCTTTTCGGTATTTGCCTGTTTCTTTGGCGTTTCCTTTTTTTCTGAAACCTGGTTTTCAGCACTTTTCCTTTCCTGCTTCCATAGTTCCCATTCATCGAAGGAACCCGCAAATTCTTTAATCTTATAATTATCAATCTCCCAGATCTTATTGGCGGTTTTATTAACAAAATAACGGTCGTGGCTTACAAGAATGTAACTTCCTTCGTATTTGTTCAGCGCCTCGATCAACAAATCAACCGAATGCATATCAAGGTGGTTGGTAGGTTCATCCAGCAGCAGGAAGTTGGCCTTGCTGACAATAGTTTTTGCAAGAGCTACACGCGCCTTCTCACCCCCGCTTAGCACTTTTATCTTTTTGTCCACATCATCCCCGCTGAATAAAAAACAACCCAACAGGCTCCGTAATTCCAGTTCCGTTTTCCCGCTCCCGGAATAGTTCAATTCTTCCAGCACCGTATGATCAAGATTCAATGCCTCCAACTGGTGTTGCGCATAAAAGGCATCTTTCACATTATGGCCTTCTATTCTTTCTCCGTCAAAAGGTTCTACACCGGCAACCATTCTTAGCAAGGTTGATTTACCCTTTCCATTTGCCCCAATTAAACCAATCTTATCTCCACGATTGATCTCAGCGCCTGTGTTTTCTACAATTTTTACTTCTCCAAAACTTTTACTGGCATGCTTTAGCGTACAAAGAATTTTTCCCGGCTGATGGCCTATGGAAAAATTGATGCGCATATCCGGCCGCTCAAGTTCTGTACTTTCAATTCGTTCGATTTTATCCAGCCGTTTCATGATACTCTGGGCCTGGGCGGCTTTTGAAGCTTTTGCCTTAAACCGTTCCACAAACTTTTCCTGCTGGCGAATGTAATCCTGCTGGTTTTCGTAAGCCCTTTTTTGAAGTTCGATTCGTTGTTCCTTTTCCTGTAAGTAATAAGAATAGTTGCCACTGTAAAAATGCAATTCCTGCTGGTAAAGTTCAACGATCTTGGTAACCATCCTGTCGAGAAAATAACGGTCGTGCGAAACAATTACCACAGAACCTTTATAATGTTGCAGGTATTTTTCAAGCCATTCAATGGAAGGAAGATCCAGGTGGTTGGTGGGCTCATCGAGTAATAAAACGTCAGGGTTCATCAGGATCATTTTAGCAAGCAAAACTCTCATGCGCCATCCACCACTAAATTCCTTGTAAGGCCTTTGCAGGTCAGCATTGGAAAAACCGAGTCCCTGCAAAATTTCTTCGGTTTTATGATGAATGTCGTAACCACCTAACACTTCAAGCTCATGCAATTTATCACCGTAAAGGTGGGCGAGTGATTCATCCGAAGTTCTTTCCAATTCGTGGCCAAGTTCTTCAATTTCCTTTTCCAGTTGCTGCACTCTTTCAAAAGCACTTAAGGCAACCTGCAGAATAGAATCTTCAGTGTCAAAACTCAAAAGATCCTGGTGCAGAAATCCAACCGTAGTTTCCTTTCCTTTTTCAACTGTGCCGGCAGAAGGAAGATATTGGTTGGTTAAAACCTTTAATAAAGTTGATTTTCCTGTTCCGTTGTAGCCGATAAGACCAATTCTTTCATTGGGCTGGATATGCCATGTGGCATCTTTAACGATCACCCTTGCACCAAATTCAAACGTAAGATTCTGTAAACCTAATAACATAATTAAAATAAAATAGGAAGCAGGAACCAGTAAACGAACAAATTCCTGTAAATTTTTAAGCGGGCAAAATTAAGAAATTAAACACAGGTTTTAGCTAACTGCCGTGATTACTACGTTGTAATACTGTTATTTATTCACGGCCCTATATTGTAAGCATTATTTCAATCTTCTTCCAACAATAATTTTGAAGATATTTCCATCGGTAGAGGAAGTAAGGCCTAAACCATATCCGGCATTGAATTCCCATTTGGGAGACACATCCAGGTCAACGGCGAGAAATAATTGCTGTTGCTGGTCGTCCCACTTATAAATATTGTTAAGAGGCCCGACAGCACCGTAATATTCGATACCCGGAATAAAGGCTTTGGTAACCGCGTAACTCGCTTTGAAATTAGGAGAAAACCCAAAGCCTCCGGCAGTGCCCGGCCCCTTCAAAGCTTTATCAAAAGTGGGATTAAAAGACAAATACAATTTGCTCCATTGCTTATCAATGATGGGCCTGATTTCTATGGACCAGGTATCCTCGCTGAACTTGCTGTTTTGGAAGCCCACTTCTGTTGAAAGGCTTAATCCAACGGGTAGGTTGTAACTCTTTGGGATAGAGATTCTTGGGCGAATATGGCTGCCCACATAACCTGTCCGTCCCTCATCGCCGATAGAGTTAAAAAAATAGAAACCTATTTCAAGCCATTTATTAAAACCGTGCGTAATCTCAACCGTTTCATGAAAAACGTGGTTGGTAGGTAAAACGCCATTCATTTCTTCTTTTGACCCGTCGAAAGTGAAGTTACTATGCAGCTCAAGCATCGTGGTTTTAGGATCAACCAGGTCTGACCCATACACCTGTATCTCGTAGTTGTCCTGTGCGTAAATTATTGTTGCAGAAAGCGTAAATAATACAGAAATTAAAAATCCCTTTCTCAATAGAAATCTTCCCATTGGTAATTATTGGAGGTGTGAATAAACGCTGCTAAAGATGCCTGCTAATTCAGGGTAACATCAAACTCTTCATCCTTTTTGGATGCGAAACTTTTTACTTCATTATATAAAGTATCTCTTTCTACAGCCACACGACCGGCCTGTGAAATAAGTGTAACCAGTTCTTCTGTGGTCATCGCGGGGTTCTGTTCTTCGCTTCCTGCCATTGAATATATTTTTGTAGAGTCATCAATGGTGCCGTCAATATCATCTACACCGAAAGATAAAGAAAGTTGGGCATTTTGTCTTCCCAACATTGGCCAGTAAGCTTTTAAATGGGGGAAATTATCCATATATATCCTTGCGACGGCATACATTTTCATGTCTTCTATCACAGATGATTCAGGAACGTTGCTCATATCATTATTTTGGTTCCTGAATTTCAGTGGAATGAACGTATTAAAGCCACCGGTTTTATCCTGCAAATTTCTTAACCTGCTCATGTGGTCTATACGATGATGATAATTTTCAATGTGGCCATAGAGCATCGTAGCGTTTGTGTGCATTCCAAGTAAATGGGCTTCTTCATGAATTTTTAACCAACCTTCTGCATCCACCTTATCATGGCATACCTGGCTCCTGATTTCTTCATCAAATATTTCAGCACCGCCACCTGGCATTGATTGAAGACCTGCTTGCTTCAATTTTTTCATTCCTTCTCTTACTGAAAGTTTAGCTTTCCTGAACATATAATCAAGTTCTACCGCTGTAAAACCTTTTATGTGAAGGTCAGGCCTGTGCGATTTGATTTCCGAAATAAAATCACAAAAGAAGTTAAGATCCATTTTAGGATGAACACCGCCTACAATATGCACTTCGGTTACGGGCTTTCCATCGTAACTTTTTACAATATCCATCATCTGATCTTTACTCAGCACCCATCCTTCGTCACGGTGCGCGTACAAACGGGAGTAGGAACAGAATTTACATGCAAACACGCAAACATTGGTCGGCTCAATGTGAAAATTCCTGTTGAAATAGGTTTTATCACCGTATTTTTTTTCGCGTATATAATTGGCTAAAGTGGCGCTTACACCAAGGCTCGCCTTTTCAAAAAGATACATAGCTTCTTCGTCTGTTATCCTTTCTCCTGCGGCTACTTTTTCAGCAATTTTTCCAAATGATCTTCCCTGTGGTAAAGCATTTATTAATCCTGTTAGCTCTTCTTCACTGATTATTTTTTCCATCCGGCAAAATTACAAATAATGAATTTAGAATCTTCAGGTATGATAAAGATCAGCTACAGTAAACAAATAAATAAAGTAAATTTTTATTTTATTGTTTTACGATCTTCTGAACCACAGTTTTGTCGGTGTACTGCAATTTTAAAATATATACGCCGGGGGGCGGGCCATTGAAATCAACATTCATAAGCGTATACGCTTTACCGTTATATTCTTTAGTCCACACCTGCTGCCCCACTGAATTATAAATAGTAGCTGACTGCAACGTAACAGGAACTTCGTAATTCCTGATAATAAATTGTTGGTGGAACGGATTGGGATAAATCAAATATCCCTGCTTTTTTAGCCTTGCAGGAACGGTGATTCCATAAAGATTAATATTGTCCACGTACAGATTATTTTGTTTGTTTCCTTTAAATACAAAATAGAGCTGAAAGTTGCCGGCACCAACGTAGCTGAGTAAATTAAGACTTACATTTTTCCAGGCATTTGCCAATGGAACAAATGCAGGCGAATAACCGGTCACGGTTTGCAGATCAGTCCCGGATTTTTCCCAAATAGTTGTAAACGTCTGACCGCAATCAGTTGTAACCTGCAATTCGAGCGTGTCTGCTACCGAAGAAGAATTACCAGCATTGTAGGCGTAGTCAAACGAAACATAAAGTGAATCAAAAGTGGAAGTTCCGGTGATAATTGAAGAAGCAAATTTGTCTGTTGTACCGGTAAAGGCAGAACCGTAATTATTTATATACATGGATGCCGTGCCGGTTTTTGCGGCCGCAGTGGTCCTTTGCCAGGTAACTCCTCCGTCCGGATTTTCAACCGACCAACCGGGCGGCGGGAAAGTCGAACTCTCAAACCCCTCCGAAACCGGGAGGTTTACTGTTCCGAGTACATTGAAAGATTTATGAAGTGTATCATTTAACGGAGATTGATCTCCTGTGCCTGCGGAAGAAGAGGGTGCCGAAGTAAATACCGTAATAGTATGGGCACCGATCGCTGGTGTAAATATAGTTAAGGGTACTTTTATCGTAGAATCCGGCAATAAAGAAATCCCGGAAACTGTTGTCTGTTCTGATGTCCCGTTATCAATATTGTAAGAGATAACAAAACCGGTGATAGTAGAAAAACCAACGTTTTTTACTGTTGCCACAGGAGTAACGGGCTGCGCACATTCTGTGGGCGAAGGAGGATCTACCGATACTACCGTTATATCTCTCGAGGTTTCCTGCTTGATGTTGATGTTGTCAATGAAAATATTATTGCCGTAATCACTCGTGTTCCTAAATACAACGATGATACTGCCGGAAGCAGCATCTACTACCAGTTTTTGATTTTTCCAATCAGAAGCTACAGGGTTGGTATATGCCGTATTTGAGGATCCTGCTGTGGCAAGTGCGGCACCGGCTTTATTAAAGTAGGTTTTATAGGTGGCGCCGCAATCGGTAGACACCAAAACCCGCAAACTATCATTATAGGTTGCATCCGTATAATTTTTATGAGCCAGGTCAAAAGAGATCACTACCGGGTCTGTTGAGGACAAAATGATCTTCGGTGTTTTTATTTCATCTACTTCGCCCGGCGAGTTATTATCATAATTATCAATAAACATGGAATGGGCGCTGTTGTAACCCGCGGTAGCCCTTTGCCAGGTTACATCGTTTCCCGGGTTGATGATCGACCAGCCTGCAGGAGGAAACGTACTATTCTCAAAACCTTCGGAAATAGGTAACGATGCAGGATCAGGAACAGATAGATTAGCTGCCAGCGTATCATTTGACGGCACCTGGTCGGTTGTGTTACCATTCACATTTTTAGTAAAAAATTTAAATACGTTGTTGCCACTACCCACATTGGTAGCCGGGAAAGTGACCATTTGGGTTGAGCCGCTCACTAGATTTGTAGTGAGTGTTATAGTAACTGCTGAACCATTGTTCAATACATAGCCCACCGTGATCGAAGTGATCGTATTGAGCCCGTTATTTTTAATAAGCACCTTAGGAACAAAATTTCCTGCGCAACTTAAAGTAGCCGGATAATAAACTGAATTACATCCTGTAGTCTCGAAACCACCGGGGTTTATCGATTCAACGGGCGAAGCATCAATAGTTACAGGATTGGAAGGCAGTGTTCCGCCTGATGAAGTAATAAGCGAATTTCTATAGTTATTTAATACATATTCCATTCTTTCCACTTGCTTTTTGGTAAACATACTGTAGCAATCGTCGTCGGTGTAATCCATATAATCTTCGTACATCTTGCCGGGTGGTGTGGAAGTGCAGGAATCAGAAGCAATTCCTGAAGGGCAATTAGTAGTTGCGATGCTTTGGTTGGGCGTGTCGCCAATATCCTGTGATGTATTGCCCTTGCCGGGAGGATTGTAGAGACTGGCAGGAAGTGAATACGTGGAGCCATCTGCTGTTAGGGCCCTGAAATCGTCTCCACTACAGGTATTCGAAGATGATTCATCATCACCCCATATATGGTTAAGTCCGAAATAATGCCCCAACTCATGCACAAGAGTACGCCCTTTATTATAGACAGCTACGTTGCACGAGCTGATACCGAATCCCAAAATATTAACAAAAACGCCGTCGTCAGCAGGATTACCGCTGCCGGGTATTTGTGTATAACCAAGTACGCCGCCGCCATTGGAAACTTTCCCCACCCAGATATTGATATACTGGCCGGGATCCCAGGCATCCGCGCCGCCCAAAGAACTTCTTTTTATTGAATCTACTATATTGTCAGGGTTCCCGGTAGTAGTGCTAAAAACCCTGTCAATGCCATTGGTAAGCTGGCCGGCAGGCGTTCTTTTTGCCAAAACAAACCGAATGGACGAATGTCCTCTCACTGCTTCAAATGCCGCAGGTATATTGGTGGTGTCGGAATTAAGCCCCGAAAAATCGGCGTTCATCGCGTCCAACTGGGCCTTAACTACCGCATCGGTAATTGAATAGGGATTGGCCAGAACAATATGAAAAACGACAGGTAAATACACAATGCTTTGTAATCTTTTAGGCGCGCGTAAAGCAGTATTGGGTGGCAGGTGGGAAAGTTTTTCGGCTAATATTTTTCTCTCCGGAAACGCTTTGAATAACATTTGAACATGCTGTTCGGTAGCGCATCTGATAAGTTGTTTACCGGGATTAGAAAACGATTGTGTTTTCTTCGTTTTTTGCGAAAATCCGTTGAAAACAAATAAAAATAAACCTAAGGTTATTAAAAGGGTTTTTTTCAACACTCGCAAAAATTTTGATGAATTATAGGGTGAAAATAGCGGAAAATTTTTAAGTATGCAAAGTAGAATTTTAAGTTGAAATCGAAACCGCTCACAAAAGATTTATTAATTCGCTTATCTTTCAAATAATTTATCCTGATGGCAATTTTAAAAAATGATAGATTTGGATTTTATTTGCCCCTGAGGCCTTTTTATTACCATTTCTAATAAATATTACACAGATGAAGAACATCAAGCTGCGCCTAATTGTAATGAGTTTTTTACAGTTTTTTATTTGGGGCTCGTGGTTAATCACAATCGGCGCTTATTGGTTCCAGACAATGCATTGGTCAGGCACCCAGTTTGGAGCCATCTTTTCTACAATGGGCATCGCTTCATTATTTATGCCATCCATCGCGGGCATTATTGCAGATAAATGGGTGAACGCCGAAAAACTTTACGGGGTCTTACACATCTGCGGAGCTATCGTTCTTTTTACAATCCCCATGATCAATGACCCCTTCATTATGTTCTGGGTAATGCTTCTGAACATGATGTTTTATATGCCAACAATCTCACTCTCGATTGCAGTTTCTTATTCAGCTATAAAAAAAGCAGACCTCGATGTTGTAACTTATTACCCACCCATAAGAGTGTGGGGAACGATCGGGTTTATAGTTGCGCTTTGGGTAGTAAGTTTACTGCATATTGAAACAACTTCAGAACAGTTCTACGTTGCATCGGTTGCTGCATTTGTGTTGGGTATTTATGCCTTCACGTTACCTGCATGCCCGCCATTACTGAACAATCGTATAAAAAAATCGTTGGTTGATGCGTTGGGATTAAATTCGTTTGCCTTGTTTAAAAGCAGGAAGATGGCGATCTTTTTTATTTTCGCGATGTTGCTTGGAGCAGCTTTGCAACTTACCAATGCTTACGGCGACACCTTCCTCCACGACTTTGAAACTATTACCGAATATCAAAATTCAATTGCGGTAAAATACCCGGCCATCATTATGAGTATTTCTCAAATCTCGGAAACGCTGTTTATCCTTGCTATTCCTTTTTTCCTGAAAAGATTTGGCATTAAAAAAGTAATGCTGATGAGCATGTTTGCCTGGTTTCTGCGTTTTGGCCTGTTTGCTTATGGCAATCCCGGCAGTGGGCTGTGGATGATTATTCTTTCCTGTATAGTTTACGGAATGGCTTTTGACTTTTTCAATATTTCGGGATCTCTTTTCGTAGAGTCGCAGGCCGACGCTTCTATAAGAGCCAGTGCACAAGGCCTTTTCATGATGATGACCAATGGAGTTGGTGCCGTTTTGGGAAGTTCTATAAGCGGGATTGTAATCGACCGGTTTTTTACCAACGCAGATCAAAGCAAAAACTGGCATGGCATCTGGATCTCTTTTTCGTTGTACGCGCTGGTGGTCGCCATTTTATTTATTTTCCTCTTTAAACATAAACACGTTCCCGCGTTAATAAAAAAACAACTTCACGAAGAACCAAAATTAATTATCGAAGAAAAATAGGAGGAAACAGGAATCTGATTTATTTATTTGTCTACTGTCAATCGCAAAAAAATAGCCAGGTTCATTCATGGATCGTTGTGTGCTGCAAAAAATGTTTTCTATAATTAAGAGGGCTTAGTTGCATATGGGATGAAAAGGTTTTGTAAAAATGAGACAGATCCCTGAAACCACTTTCAAAACAAATATCTCCGATGCTTTTGTCGGTCTCTGTTAGTTGTTGTGTAGCAAAATTAATACGATAATTGATAACCGTTTCCATAAAAGTTTTCCGGGTCATCTTCTTGAAAAATTTACAAAAGGCATTAGGTGTCATTCCAATAATCGATGCGGCTTTATTCAAAAAAACATCATCATGAAAATTCTCAACAATGTAGGCAAATACCTTATTGATCCGCTCGCGGTTGTCATCCGTTTGAACGGAAATGGAATTATTTTTATTTAAAAGGCCATATTCTTTCCAGGCAGAAATCGCGTTTAAAATTTCCAGCATCAGTATCAGTTTTTTAAAATGATTCTTCTCCTCAAAAAGAAGGTTCATTTGTCGGCCAATCTGTTCTTTTATTTCTCCCCGAAACTCAATTCCGGCTTCACTTCGTTTCAATATTTTGCGGATGTTGGACATCTCCGGCGATTCGAAAAAATCTTTTCCTAAAAAATCATAGTTAAACTGGATAACCATGGAGCCGGCTTTATCTTTTTTTGATCCGGATAATTTCCAGCAATGGGGAAGATTTGGTCCGATAAGTACCAGGTCCGATTTTTCAAATCCCAACATATTGTTTCCTACAAAGCGCTTTCCTTTTCCTTCTGTAATAAAAGTTAATTCCAGTTCCGGATGATAATGGAATGGCGCGGCAAAGCCCTTTTTGTCAAATTTTTTAATTACAAATGATTCCCTCTTTGCAGCAGTAATTATTTCAAATGACGCTTTTAACATGGCTTATTTTGTGCTCCGTTTATAAAAAATGTAAAAATAGGATAATATAATCCAATATTTTACCAATTTGATCCCTTTAATATTTAAAATTTACCACTTCCTTCGTTATAAATCTAAATCTATGGAAACTGAAGAATATAAGTTGCCAGATCTAAGCGATTTTAAGCCCCTTCCCGGTGAGCAAATTGATCAATTTCGGGAAGACGGACACACAATCACGAAGGGATTATTATCGCCGAAGGAAATAGCAGTCTATCATTCTTTGATTACGAATGCCGCTTTAAAATACAATACCGAGAAAAGAAAAATTGAAGATCGTGACACCTATGGAAAAGCTTTTTTGCAGATCATGAACCTTTGGCGACATGATGAAAAGGTAAAAAGACTTGTATTGTCGGGGCGGCTGGCGAAAGTGGCCGCCGATCTTCTGGGTGTAGAAAATGTAAGGATTTACCACGACCAGGCTCTGTTTAAAGAACCTGGTGGTGGTCCTACGCCATGGCACCAGGATCAATACTACTGGCCTATTGACACGGACAAAACCGTTACAATGTGGATGCCACTCGTCGACATTGATGCAGATATGGGGATGATCACCTTCGCTTCCGGGTCTCAAAAAAAAGGAAGTGTTTTCAACTACGAAATATCCGATCAGTCAGATGTTGTATTTGACAAATATGTAAAAGCAAATAATTATCAAATCAGTCGTGCAAAAACCATGAAGGCTGGTGATGCGTCCTGGCACACCGGCTTTACTATTCACAATGCTCCCGGCAATAAATCCAATAAGATGCGTGAAGTGTTTACCATTATATACATTGCTGAAAATGCCCGGATAAAGCAGCCGGAAAACAAATGGCAGGAGAATGATTTAAAAACGTGGTTGATGAATAAAGAACCGGGATCCTTTGCGGATTCTGAATTAAACCCAATGGTATTGTAACAGAGAAATAAATTATTAACAAACCCTGCTATAAATTGGAAAAGATAAAATGCAAAGCGGCCGTTACCGATGGTAAAGGAAATTTCTCTATTGAACGTGTAGAAGTGGCAGAACCCGCTTTTGATGAAATTCTCGTAAAAATAAAGGCTGCCGGAATTTGCCACACCGATTATGATTCAATGAACTGGGGCAAGCCTTGTATCCTGGGACACGAAGGTGCCGGAACCATAGCTGCTATTGGCAGAAATGTAAAAGGCTTTTCTATAGGAGATTTTGTTATTCTCAATTGGGCTATCCCCTGCGGCCGTTGCTTTCAATGCAGGAACGGCCATCACAATATTTGTGAAAACAATTCTCCTGTTACGGGCAAAAACAACCGCGGCCATGCACATTACAAGGCTACAACATTAAAAGGTGAAAATATTGACCGCTCCTTTAACCTCGGCACTTTATCCGATTATACCCTTGTTAAGAAAAGCGCCGTGATAAAAAATCATTCCAAAAAAATGTCATTTGCAGCCGCAAGCATTATCGGCTGTGGAGTTATGACAGGGTATGGTTCTGTAGTCAATGCCGCCAGGGTAAAACGCGGATCTACCGTAGTGGTAATTGGTGCCGGCGGTGTAGGGTTGAATGTGATACAAGCCGCCAAACTTTGCGGGGCAAAAAGTATTATCGTTATTGATATAAATGAAAATCGTTTTGCAATGGCAAACAAACTTGGAGCTACTCATACGATTCTTGCAGATAAAAATGACAGAGGCTTGATAAAGGCTTCATTGAAAGTGAAAGAATTAACGGAGTGCCGTGGAGCTGATTATGCGTTTGAATGCACTGCCGTAGCCGCTTTAGGAGCAGCGCCACTTGCGATGGTAAGAAATGCAGGCACCGCTGTGCAGGTAACCGGAATAGAAGAAGAAATAAGTATTGATATGAATTTATTTGAGTGGGATAAAAAATATATTAACCCCCTTTATGGAAAATGTAAACCCCAGGTGGATTTTCCTGCCATCATTGATCATTATGACAAAAAAAATCTTTTTTTGGAGGAACTGGTAACAAAAACATATTCATTGTCGCAGCTTGACAAAGCATTTGATGAATTGCTGCAGGGCAAAAATGCAAAAGGGGTTGTCAAATTTTAATGTTCAACCTGGAAATAAAACAATAATTAAAACTGCTATATATTCGATAACTTTATAAGTATTCTATTACCCCCTTTTACCAGGCGTTGCTTTTTACTAATCATTTTCAAACAATACAAAAATGAAAGAGTTCAAAATGATTGAAATTTCCAATCCTCGGTTTGAAAATGATTTTTTACGTTATATCACGGTCAAAAGCGAAAATTTAAAGGGCCGTGGTGATATCTGTGTTTTTTCCCCACCGGGTATAGAAGATATGAAATCCTGTCCGCTGATAATACTACTTCATGGCGTCCATGGAAGTTCGTGGAGCTGGGCATTAAGCGGTGGCATTCATATTTTAACGCTTGATCTGATCCGTAAAAAGCTGATCTCTCCTGTAACCATCGCGATGCCTTCAGATGGATTGTGGGGAGACGGTTCTGCGTATCTTGCGCATAACCAACTTGACTTTGAAAAATGGATCGCAGAAGATGTACCCGCAACCATTAAAAAAGTGATGCCTGAAATAGATGATCAATCTCCATTATGTATCGGAGGCATTTCGATGGGCGGTTTTGGCGCGTTTAAGATCGGTGTAAAATATCATAACACCTTTACTGCGGTTGCGGCTCATTCTGCTATTACTAACATTGCCCAGTTAGAACTTCGGGTTGAAGAAAGCCTGGATAATTTTTCCCAGGAAGATAAAACAGAAGAAGATGTTTTGGAAACAATTTTAAAATATAAAGAAGACCTTCCGGCATTCTACTTTGATTGTGGGAACGACGATGCTCTTCTGGAAAACAACAGGCTTCTCCATCAGAAACTATTAGCTAATAATATCAGGCACGATTATGAGGAATATGCCGGTGGACATGAATGGGCTTACTGGCAGGAACACGCGATCGACTCTATGCTTTTCTTTTCCAGGTTTTTTTAACTGATAATACCGTCACCAAAATAAAAATTCCGGCTATTTATTTGTTTACTGGCTTGCAATTTTTCTAATCAGGAAGAAGCTAAAACAGATTTTGGTAATTTTATCATATGATAAAGCGAAAAATACCTTCTACCGGAGAAGAGCTACCTGTAATCGGAATAGGAACGTGGCAGGTGTTTGATGTTACGCCTGAAAAATACCCGGTGCTTGAAAAAGTGCTCGATGTGCTTCACAAGAACGGTGCTTCTTTAATTGACACCTCGCCAATGTATGCCAGGGCTGAAAAAGCAATCGGCGATGTCACCTCGGACCTTGATAAAGCGGATAATTTTTTTTATGCTACCAAAGTATGGACGACCGGTGCTGAGCAAGGCCTTCGGCAAATGGAATCTTCTATGAAAAAGTTGCAAAGGAAAACGATCGACCTGATGCAGATTCACAACCTGGTGGATTGGAAAACACATTTGGCGCATTTGCGTGATTGGAAAGCCGACGGCAAGATCAGGTACATTGGCATCACGCATTACACAGATGAGCATCATGAACAACTTGAAAGAATTATGAAAGATGAGCAGCCTGATTTTGTTCAATTCAATTATTCGATCACGAACCGTCATGCAGAAATAAGATTGCTGGATGCTGCACGGGATCTTGGCATTGCCACGCTTATTAACAGGCCATTTGGTACAGGAAACTTATTCAATTTGGTAAAAGGGAAGCCGTTGCCGGCGTGGGCACGGGAGCATGGCATCGAAAGCTGGGCCGTTTATTTTTTAAAATATATAATTGCACATCCGGCTGTAACTTGTGTGATTCCGGCAACAGCAAATCCCAGTCACGAAGCCTTAAATGTGAATGCAGGGAAAGATCCGTTACCTGATCAGGATTTGCAAAAGAAAATGGTGGAGCACCTGGAAACATTATAAAATAAAAACCTGTACTTTTTGTTGCTCTACTGTTTATTTTCGATCAGGCGATTCCGATCTCCTGTATTTTGTATAGATTAGTAAAATGAAAAAACTTATACCTTTTAGCTTATTTGTTTTGTTTTCTTTTGCGGCGAAGGCGCAGTATGCTTCTCTTTTAGCCAACGTGCATGGCCGGCAACTTCAAAGCCTTAATGGCAACTGGGAGGTAATTATTGATCCCTTTAATGCCGGTGCAAATTGGAAGCCGGTCTGGAAAGATCAAAAGCCCAAAGGTCAATATGATTTTTACGAATACGGTTTTGTTCCGTCCGAAACATTAAAGGTTCCCGGCGACTGGAATCACCAAAAACCGGAACTTATTTATTACGAAGGAACCGTTTGGTATAAAAAGATTTTTACACATCCGCCACGAAAAAATAAAAGAGCTTTTTTGTATTTCGGCGCAGTGAATTATCAATGTGATGTATATCTCAACAATCAATATGTGGGTAGTCATGAAGGAGGGTTTACGCCTTTTCAATTTGAAATTACCGGAAGATTGTCGGACACAAACTCTGTGATTGTAAGGGTAAATAACCAGCGCAAGCCTGGTAATATTCCTGCTGTAAATTTCGATTGGTGGAATTACGGTGGCATTACAAGGGATGTTTCCTTAATCGAAACGCCGATAAATTATATTAAAGATTATAACGTACAACTGGCGAAAAATAGTTTTGACACAATTGCCGGGTGGCTTGAAGTGGGCGGCAATGATCTTTCAGAAAAAGTGTCGATAAGCATCCCAAAACTGCATGTAAATTATAGTACCACTACATCAAAAGATGGGAAAGCCTTCTTTCAAATTGCGGCAAAACCTCACCTATGGTCGCCCGCCGATCCGCAATTGTATGATGTGATTATAAGCTCGCCAGGCGACACTATCCATGAAAGGATTGGCTTCAGAACGATACAGGTGAAAGGGACCGAAATACTACTAAACGGTAAGCCTGTATTTTTAAAAGGCATCAATATACATGAAGAAATTCCGCAGGAAAAGCGCAGAGCTTACAGTGAAGCAGACGCGGAGATGCTGCTGAAATGGGCGAAGGACCTTGGCTGCAATTTTGTCCGCCTTACTCATTATCCCCATAACGAACATATGGTGCGCCTGGCAGATAAATGGGGTGTTATGCTTTGGGAAGAAGTGCCGCTGTGGCAAAATATTCAATTTAGTAATCCTGACATTTTGAATAAAGCAGATACCATGTTGAAAGAAATGATCACAAGAGATAAGAACCGGTGTTCTGTAATTTTGTGGAGCGTTGCCAATGAAACTACTCCGTCTGCGGATCGTGATCGAACCCTCACAGCAATGGCAAATTATGCACGCAGCCTGGATAGTACAAGGCTGATCACTTCTGCGCTTAACCATGTACGATATAACGGGAATGTAATCACCATTGATGATTCGTTGTGTAAGGCGCTTGATGTTGTTGGGGTAAATGAATATTTAGGATGGTATGTGCCCTGGCCTGCAAAGCCCGAAGATATGGTTTGGAAAAATCCATATAATAAACCTTTGATCATGTCAGAATTTGGCGCAGAAGCATTGTACGGGCAACACGGGAGTGCTGACAGCAATTGCTGCTGGACAGAAGAGCGGCAGGCGCAGATCTATAAAGATCAGCTTACGATGTTTCAACATATTCCTTTTTTACGTGGAACCTGTCCCTGGGTTCTCGCAGATTTCCGGTCAGAAACCCGGATGCAGCCCCTGTACCAGCAAGGCTGGAACCGCAAAGGCCTGCTAAGCAATAAAGGTTTAAAAAAGAAAGCCTGGTATATTATGCACGACTATTACCGGCAAATAAAAAACAATTATTAATATCTACTTAATCTTATATTTTTCATAATTGATGATGAAAACACTGAGGAGAATGATCCCGAGGCCCACAATTTGCAAACCATCGATCATCTCTCCGCCAAAAAAGACCCCGAGCAATACCGCCACCACCGGGTTTACATAAGCATTGGTACTTACCTGTGTAGCAGGCCTGACCTGTAATAACCAGATGTAAGCGCTATATCCCGCGAGTGATCCCAGGCAGATAAGGTATATAACGGAAAGCCATGCACGAATATGAACCTGGCTGAAATGAAAACCTGAGATTTCGTGTGTAAAGCCGGATAATATTAAAAAAGAAATAGCAGCAAATATCATTTGCCACGCGGCACCTACAGACGTATTTCCTTTGCTGTTGTACTTAGAATAAAGGGATCCTACAGACCAACTGATATTACCCGCAACCACTGCCAGGAGTGCAATTATTTGTATCCCCCCTGATGCAGGAGTAATGTTGTAAAATATTTTTTCGCTGAATAGCAGGATGACGCCCCCGAAACCGGTGAATACGCCCCCAATGATAAATTTATTCCTGAAATTGATATTCCATTTTCTTCTGTCAAACAAAACAAACCACAAGGGCGCTGCAGAAACCAAAACAGCCACCAATGAACTGGGTAGTGTTTCTTCCGCCCAGATGATGGAACCGTTACCAATAAACAGTAACAGGTTACCCACGATTAGAGATGTTCCTATCTGGGAGCGGTCGATCAGCCTGAAACCTTTGGCAGCACACCATCCCATAAGTATAAACCCGGAAACAAAAAAACGGAAAGCACCTAAAATAAACGGGGGGAAATCTCTTTCGGCAGCTTGCACAAAAAAGTAAGTAGATCCCCAAACAATATAAACAATCGCAAAAGCGATGATAACTTTAATTAAAGGAGCATGTTTTGTGTAAGGCTGTTGCATGAACGTGCAAAGATGTAGCACAGTCTTGTATCCCGCAAAATTGTTTTCGCCCTTTCGTTTTGTAAAACCCTGGGAAGTATATATCGTTTAATATTTAACTGCCTAAAAAACTTAACTTTGAAACCGGGGATTGCACGCAAAATACCCGCATCATCAAATAAGCATACATGGAAAAGCCACATCATAATTCTCCCGCAGCCCGGGCCTTTTCTTTAGTCACAGGGGTAGCCAATACGCAGGTTATCACCAACCTGATTACGACCAATGTTTTTGAATCTCTTTCTGACGGTGCAAAAGATGTTGAAGAACTGGCATCGGAATGCCATTTGGATAAAAATGTATTGGCAAGAACTTTACGATATGCCTCCTTTATGGGAGTCTTACACTTTGATGATAACGGATATTCATTAACAGATGTGGGTCGTTGTTTTCTGGCAAACAATACTGAAAGTCTTAAGTTTCCGGGTTCCTTAATTGGGTCTGCTCCCTGGCGTGAAGCCTGGAACAATTTCCATTATAGCCTCCAAACGGGTCACCCTGCTTTTAATCATGCATTTGGAATACCTTACTTTGAATATCTCGACACACATGAAGATTTCGGTGGCCAGTTTAACAGCTACATGACGGCAATGACTAACCGGGTCATCCCGGCTATAATGGCTGTTTACGATTTTTCCGGATTTGACACCATTTGCGATATTGGTGGTGGACAGGGTACATTACTAAAAGCAGTATTGGAAGCGGCGCCCAATGCAAAAGGAATTTTGTTCGATATGGAAAGCGCGATGAAAGAAAATGTACTGGGAGACATGTCGGGACGCACTCAAATTGTGCCTGGAAGTTTTTTTGACAATATTCCCCCGGCTGATTGTTTAATTCTTAAATCAATCATTCATGACTGGGATGACGAACATGCCATAAAAATATTGATGAACTGCCGAAAGGCATTAAAGGAGGATGGAACCATTCTTCTCATAGAACAGGTAGTGGAAAAACCATTTAATGCAAGAGAACTTTTTTATGACCTGCACATGCAGGTGATGCTCGGTGGAGCAGAAAGAACTGAAAAAGAATATTGCAACCTGTTTGAAG
This sequence comes from uncultured Chitinophagaceae bacterium, assembly GCA_963783125.1. GTDB lineage: Bacteria > Bacteroidota > Bacteroidia > Chitinophagales > Chitinophagaceae > Ginsengibacter. The sequence continues at coordinate 8,456 of CAWAMQ010000004.1, read as the reverse complement.
CTGCAGGACTGGAGCTTAGCATGATCATCCCCACGAAATCACATGCCAAAATAATTGAAGTGACCGCGCAGAAATAATTCATTTCGTTTACAGGTTTCCGTTAGATAAAATAAAAATCCGGTGAATTTATTGGTTTACTGTTGAACCCCAAGAGTGCTGATCAAATAACAAACGGCCATAAAAAACTTCGAAACTACTCCTGCCCTCAACAAAAAATAAGGAATTCTTTTTTGGAAATTAACCATGAAACTGATTTTCCGGTTGGGCTTTATATCGCCAAGAAACGATTTCAGTTTTTCTTCCGAATTGATTTTTAAATTTCGTACCAGGCGCCAGTAATAATCAAACACAACTATGTATTTTAATATATCTGTTTTTTGTTCGTTAAGGAAAGTTATATTCTCAGGCAGCTGAACAGCAGGATTATATTTAGTATAACCGGTAACCTGTTCACTATGAAAGCCAATATTTAATAAAACCTCGTCAATATAAACAGGCATTTTCGTTTGTTGAATCACACGGATGTAATAATCAAAATCGACAATAAATTTATATCGTTTATCATACCATATATTCAAATCTCTTTTCACCAGGGTACAACTTGGGTTTCCGACATACACTTTTTTCAAAAGATGATATGGGTTGCTTTCAAAAAACTTTTTATCAGCAAAAGATAATTTTACTACTTCTGCCTTTCCTGAATCAGCTTCTATGTTTTGAAAAGCTGAAAAGAAAAAAACCGCATCGGGATGTTGCTGGATATTGTCATAAAACACCTGCAACGCATTTTCTGTAGCAAACCAATCATCGTTATGCATTATTTTGATCCATTTTCCATTTGCCTTTCTTATAGCTTCATTCCAGTTTTCGGGTGTGCCTAACGGTTGTGCATTTTTATAATAGCGTATGTCTTTCCTGGATTGATACTTTTCTACAAGCTCTGCGACGCTGCCATCCGGGCTATCGTCTGTAATCACAATTTCATAATCAGTATAGGTTTGCATCAATACAGAATCCAGCAGCCGTTGCAGGTATTCAACATGTTTATAAGCCGGAATACAAATGGAAATAAAGGGAGAATTGTTCATCTATATACAACGAATAATTAATGGTAAAAGTAAGGCGTAAAGTAAAACGTTTTTGTAAAGCCATAAAATCCCCGAAAAGATGCAATAATAACTTACAATTCTGATACGGGCTGCAATCCTGGCTTTAGATAACCGGCAACATGTGTTACCTCCCGCACATCAACGATATGCGCTGCCTCCATAAGTTTAAACAGGTGAAAATACATCTTTAACAGGTTCAGATCACAGCTATCTGTATAAGCGCCCAAAGCGTAATCCAGTACCAATCCTATATCCTGCCGCCATTTTTCTACCGGCTGGTATTTAAAAAACTTACCAAATACTTTATACGGGTTCTTGTATTCTTTCATGGAAAGCATTTTAGGCAGGTATTCCCATTCAGGACAGGCAGAGAAAGGCCTTGCGTAGAGCCTTTTATCAACGAATTTTTCAAGCAGGAATTGAAATAAAGATTGAGCGGAAATAAAAATGAAGCTTTTTTCTTCGTTTACTACCGGTCTAAGCCACATCAATCATTGTGTCCCACTTCACCCCCGGTACGTGCCTCCACGAAACGGAATTTACTCCCATGTAAACTGTTTGGTGTGCCACCATGGAAGAGCCCATCCTGTTACCTCCCCTTTTCATACTGTTCATCGGTCACCTTTTCCATCCAATCAACCACTTTACCATCCAAATTTTCGTGTATTGCGATATGCGACATTCCTGTTGTTGCAGTGGCACCATGCCAATGCTTTTCATTTGGCTCAATCCACACTACATCGCCCGGATGAACTTCCTGGATGGGCTCACCATCTTTTTGTACCCATCCGGAGCCCGATAGAATAATTAAAGTTTGACCAAGCGGATGCGTGTGCCATGCCGTTCTTGCACCGGGTTCAAAAGTAACTGTAGCTGCGGCCCCGCGTCTTGCGTCGTTCGCATCAAATAAAGGATCAATTCTCACTGATCCTGTAAACCAATCTTCCGGTCCTTTCATTGAAGGTTTAGAACCAATTCTTGTAATGTTCATCTTGTTTAAATTAATTGTTATTGAATTTATATTTATTTCTTTTGATACACCGGGAATTTGCTGTTCTCTCCATAATCCTCAATTGGCTGCATGTTTTTTAATATCATCATGTCTTCATCAGAGATAACAAAATCCACTTCTGCATTCGTTTTCATGTGCTGCGGATTGGAAGTTTTTGGTAAAGGGAGCATATCAAGCTGCAGGCAATAACGAATAGCCAGTTGGGCCAAAGACACATCATATTTTTCTGCTATCTCTTTTACTTCCTCGTTCTTAAATAATTCTCCATGCCCAAACGGGGAATAAGCCTCCACAAGGATTTCTTTATCCTGGCAATAGCTTATCAACTCCTGAGGTGTGTTGGTAATATGCGCCAATACCTGGTTCACCATTGGTTGTATAGTGCAAGCATCAAGGACGTTATCCACATCTTCTTTTTCAAAATTGGATAGGCCAATGGCTTTGAGTTTGCCGGCATTGTAAGCTTCTTCCAGCGCCTTCCATGCTTCGCGGTTTCCTTCAAAGAATGCATCCTGCCCGTTAAACTTTGCCCACGGTTTCGGACTATGAATAATCATCAGGTCGATGTAATCGAGTCCTAATGTTTGCAAAGATTTGTCAATCGATGCAACTGCTTCTTTATAAGATTTTATTTCTGCTGCAAGCTTGGTGGTTACAAACATATTTTCTCTTTTCACACCGCATTCCCTGATGCCTTCACCGACGCCGTTTTCATTGCCATAAGCTTGAGCTGTATCAATATGCCGGTAACCTATATTTACAGCATCTTTCACTGCCTGTGCAGCATCTTTGTCTTTTATAAACCAGGTTCCAAGACCCAGCTTTGGAATTTTTACGCCATTAGATAACGTGTACGTTTCTTCTAAAATCATTGTTTTCAATTTTTATGTTTTACAAATATTACCGCTGCCAGCACGGTTTATTCTACATTTCCTGCGATGTAGGACGGAAGATAACTTCGTTGATGTCTACATCTTCAGGCTGGCTGATTGCAAAAGCCACCACCCGTGCAAAACTGTCCGGACTAATTCCTACCCCACCCACATAATCTTCATTCGCGTCCCGCACATCGGCTTCAGAAATATGCTCCAGCAACTCTGTTTTTACAGCGCCGGGACAAACGATTGTTGTACGAATATTATAAGGCTTCACTTCCATTCGTAAGCCTTCTGTCAATGCACGCACCGCAAATTTGGTGGCAGAATACACTGCAGAGCCGCTAAATACCTTATGACCTGCTACAGAAGAAGTATTGATAATCTGACCTGACTTCTGCTCTTTCATGTAAGGAAGAACGGCGGCAATACCATAAAGAACGCCCTTAATGTTGACATCTATCATCGTATCCCACTCATCAACATTAAGTCGATCCATTGGCGATAATGGCATCACACCCGCATTGTTAAGTATGACGTCTATACGCCCAAATTGTTCAACAGCTTTATCGACCAGTTTCTTTACCTGTTCCCGCTGTGTTACATCAACAGCGATGGACAATGCTTTTCCACCTTTCTCAACTATCTCCTTTGCCAACTTTTCAATTCTGTCGGCTCTTCTTGCGCCAAGTACAACTGTTGCGCCAAGTTCTGACAAATGCTTTGCTGCAGCTTCGCCCAGGCCGCTGCTTGCGCCGGTGATGACTACTACTTTTCCTTCTACGTTATTGTTCATGATTTTGTTTTTTTGATAATTGTTTTACTACTTCATTATATTCCGAATCGGTAACAGGCTGCATCCATTGAACAATGCCTTTTTGGGTATTGGGAATAATGTACATCTGTTGTAAACCGGTGTCAAGACTTGCCCCATGCCAATGCATTACATTCGGCGGGCACTTTATCACATCTCCTTTTCTTAATGTTTGTGGCGGTTGACCCTTTTCCTGGTAATATCCTACCCCACTTGTTATAACCAGGATTTGACCTGCGGGATGTGTATGCCAATTACTTCTTGCACCTGGTTCAAAATACACGTTGCCCACAAGTGTTTTGTACACCGTATCATTCGGCACAAGTGTGGTATGCCACGCTTTTCCTGTAAAGTTTTCCGCAGCTCCTAATTCCCCTTTCGGGAAAATGGCGTCCCCTTCAACATCACTTGCTTTCTTTGAAGTTTGGTCTTTACAACCCATTGTAAACATTGCTGAAAAAAGGAGGGCTCCAATCAATAATCGTTTCATGTTTATCATTTTTACGTTTTACTTAATTCCTTACCACGCACAGTTTATAATGAACTTATTGTTTTGATGATTTTAGCCGGAATACCACCAACAATTGTATTATTAGCCACATCCTTAGACACTATTGCACCGGCTGCAACTATCGAATTTTCGCCAACAGTAACACCAGGCAGTATTGTTGCACCAGCGCCAATCCAGGCATTTTTCCTGATGTGAATATGCGCCGGGACAAGTGAATGCCGGTTTTCCGTCGAAACAGGGTGTCCTTCGGATAACAGGCTAACTTTTGGAGCAATCATTACATTATCTTCAATGGTAATTCCTCCTAAATCCAGGAAAACACAATCGAAATTGATAAAGACGTTTTTGCCGATTTTTGTGTTCTTTCCGTAGTTGATATACAATCGGTGTAAATACGATCAACGCTTTCGTCAATTTCTGAACCGGTGATTTGGCTTAGTAAATCCCTGATCTCTGCCGGATCAGAAGAGTTGTTCATCTGAACCAACAATTTCTTAGTAGCAAAAGAAGCCTCCCGCATTTTGCAGGCATCCGGATCGTTTGCCGAAATGGTTTCTCCGTTTCGTAACCTTTCAAAAATGTCTTTATTATGCTGTCCTGATTTCATAACACAAAGGTCACATAATAACATGCCTTGCGGTAACGATTATCAAACCAATCATTAAGAATTTCAAACAGCAACAGATCTCAGAGAGGTAGGATTGGTACCTGTCATTCGTTTGAAATAATTGTTGAAGTAAGTAGGATACTCAAAGCCAAGCGCATAAGCCACTTCTGCAATTGTCCAGTCTGTATGCTGTAATAATGCTTTCGCTTCGCTGACAATTCTTTCTGCGATATGGGTAGTAGTTGATTTGCCTGTTACTTCTTTTATAGACCGGTTCAGATGATTCACATGAACCGATAACTGGTTTGCGTAATCCTGTGCTGCTTTGAGTTCAAGAGGAAGGTCAGGGCTTTCAATAGGAAACTGTCTTTCCAACAATTCAAGAAATACATTGGTAATTCGTGAAGCAGCATTTTTATGTTCATCAAAATTTTCTGAAGGCTGCAATTTCATCGCTTCATGAATAATCAAATGGATATAATTGCGAATCAGTTCATCTTTATAAGTATAATCCGTCTTTTGCTCATCAATCATTTTCTGAAAAAGGGTGTTCAGAAACTTTCGTTGTTGCTCACTTATTTTTAAAACGGGAGTACCTCCAATTTTAAACAAGGGTGAATGCTGCAGACTTTCTGAACGCTCAGATACTTTTAAAAATTCTTCTGAAAACAGGCAGGTATAACCGACATACTTTGTTGAAATCGTCTCCCATGAATAGGGAATATGGGGGTTGCCAAAAAACAATATGGTTCCTTCCTGTTCAAAACTTTTATCCGCATAATGTATCAGGCTCTTACCGGTAGTAAGACATATTTTGTAAAAATCTTTACGGCTGTACACACGTGTTTCGGCTCCATCACTTTCAATTTGAAAAACATTAAAGCCTTTTAACTTAAGTTCACTATTGAATGCAGAAACGGAACGAAGTTTATTTTTTTGCATACCGCAAAGTTAAGATAATCAATCACAGAATACGGTTTGCAGCATGATCCCGTCAGCTTTGTTTCTCAGCAATAAACCGCATTGATTACACCGGCGGGATTAAAGCCCTTCTTATCAATAATACATGGATGACCATTTTTTATGCCGGTATAAATCAGTCTTGCGGCTGTTACGATCATGTTGCCCTTATCACCCCCTACGTCAAAACGTAAAGTCTGTTCTGGTATTTCCAGGTTGTCGTAAGGAATATAGATGGTTTGAGACGATCCACCGGTAAAATCTCCTGTAGCGAGGCGGCAACCTGCGACAGCTATCACCAGCTTTACGGCAAGTGTACCCGCGGGTGTGCTGATATTTTGTGAAGGAACAAATGCAGCCAGCGTAACCTCCGCAACGTCATCTCTGGTAGTTATCCGAAAAGGCACTTTACATCTGTCGGTGAAACTCTCTTCCGTTGTAAACGAATACGAACTGACGAATGGTATTGGATCTGAGGGTAACAGCCTATCCACGTCTTTCGTTCCGAGCCACCTGGCAATAGCTCCCGAAAACCGGCTTTGCATACTCCTGTCTGTAGGGTTAGGCATTGCCGGGCTCAATCCCATGCGCAAAGCTTTACCGGCTCTTGCAGCTATGCCGAAATTTACACCTCTCTTTTTAGTGGCAACCGTTTGCTTAATACCTGGTCTTTTCATTCTGGCACATGCTTTACCCATCCTTCTATAAAAGACAATATTGCCAAACGTGCCGCTCACAAATACGTCGTCTATCCTTGCCATAGTAGTTTGCTTAATGGTTGATATATGCTTTCTTCATGTTTCATTATATAATGCAATGTTTCCACTACGTTATTCAACGCAGTAATAACGCAGTGGGAGTATATCATTAACGAAGCAACCCTGCTTTTGGTATAAGGCAAACAGGTGAAAACTATTATCTATAAACGAATATCTGATGAGGCAGTTAGTTGAAGCAATAAATGTAAACAAACCCGACGCTTAGGTGACGTTAGAAAATGGTCATGATTGTCAATCAAAATTATGGTAACACTTGTCTGAGAACAAAAGCCGTTTACACCAATTCATTTGCGGGAATAATGGAAATACCTTGCGCATCATTTTATTTAATTCACCTGTTTTTTTCGCCAACAATAACGAGATGAAAAGGTGCAGCCTTCTGTTTATAAATCACTTTGAAATTACAATGCTGCAACATTTTCTCCAATCCATCAAGACTAAACACATGATGATGAACAGACCTGATTGCATAATTATTCTCCACTCTCTTTGCAAATTCCGCGGGAGTTTGCGGGTTCGGATCTTTCGCCGATTCATGAAGTTTTATCACTTCCTCAAAATGAGTTGCATCATTTTCAGTGGTTTTGTTTTCGTAATCCTCCAATAAATGTTCAAAGGATGTGTAGGGGCGTTTTACATCAAACGTGTAGTCTTTATCAGGCAACACTAATACGATTTTTCCATGCGCTTTCAACACCTCATTCCATCGTTTCAGGGCTTTTATAGGATTGGCAACATGTTCAAGGCTATGACAGGAAAGTAGAAAATCATAATGACCATCCTTTACATTTTCCAGCTCGCTTGCTTCAGAAATAAATTGATAACCGGTTTTGCCGTTTCCATAATGGTAATTTTTGCCTTCTTCAATTTTCCCCTCCCAAACCGTTTCTGTACTAAAATTTACCCCATCAATTCTTTTTGCAAAAAGATATACAGGGAAGTAAGATTTCAAATCAAAAAATTTACTGGGACCTCCAATTTCTATCCCTACTTTGTTTTTCAAACTGTGACTGATCCTGATCAACCTCCTTTTTTGCGGCCTTGAAATATAAGAAAGCAACGTTATTACGTATTGGAAAAACTTCATTATTTATAATTAATATTGCAAAGAAAGTGTTTCTTTATCACTCTTTAAAAAGGAGAACGAATAACTGCCTTAAAAAAATAAATACGATTCTTTTAAAGGAACATGAAGAAAATCAAGAATGAAAATTGCCGCAACCGTTATACTTTATAATCCTACTGAAGTTGTAGTAAGTAATATACAGTCTTATATAAAAGCGGTTGAAAAATTATATATAGTTGATAATTCAAAAACCGCTTCACCCCAAATTATTGAATCCATAGGGCACCTGGAGAAAACAGTATACATACATGATGGAGAAAATAAAGGTATAGCAATTCGACTCAACGAAATATGCAGGCTTTCCAAGCAGGCTGGATATGAATGGCTGATCACAATGGACCAGGATTCCAATTTTGAAGAAGGAATAATTGATAAATATTTGGATTGTTTTAGCGCATTTTATTTGAAGGAAAATGTAAGTATGTTTGGTATTAATCATTCAGAAAAAAAACCTGAGCTAAACATTTGCAATCCTGCGCGGGTAAATCATTTAATAACATCCGGAAGTATTCTTAACGTTGAACTTTATTTTAAGATCGGCGGATTTGATGAAAAATTATTTATAGATGAAGTAGATTTCGAATATTGTTTGCGAAGCGTTTCGCAAGGATTTTTAATAATGCAGTTTACAAATATTTTCATGAACCATAACCTTGGTGAGAC